>NZ_LN829119.1:0-1182500 GCF_000981545.1 Candidatus Filomicrobium marinum | reverse complement strand
AGCTGCTCGACCAGTATTTTCCGGGAATGCTCTCTCGGAAGGCCAGGAAATCCATATCACGCTCCTGCCGTCTCTAACGACGCCGGGCGAAGTCGAACCAACAAGCTTCAGCCTCTTTACCGAAGGGCACGAGCATCTGGTGAGTGTTCAGCGTAACGCTACGGGTGAATTTGTTGCCTCGAAGGAACCGACGGCGGGCGGCGTTAATTTGCGTATCGTGACGAGTGACGATGACAAAAGCGGCAGTAAGAGCAGCCGCGCGTCGAGTCTTTATGGCAGCGTTTATCACGCCGGTTTATTGCAGCATGTCCTTCCTGAAACGCTCTCAGAAATCATGCGTATTCACGCCTATGAGGTCGACTTCGGACAACGCGTGAGGGCGGGCGACTCGGTCGAGTTCTTTTTCGATTTTCCCGACGAAAACGTCACCGACGGGCCGCCGGGTGAATTGCTATTTACGCAAATCACGAGCGGCGGGGAGGTCTCGCGTTTCTATCGTTTTCGCACCAGTGATGGCGAAATCGATTATTACGACGATCAAGGGAACAACTCGAAAAAGTTCCTCATGCGTAGACCTGTGCGCGGCTCGGACGTGCGCCTGACCTCCGGTTTCGGCATGCGCCACCATCCTCTGCTCAACCGCCAGCGTATGCACAGCGGCGTGGACTGGGCCTCGCCACCGGGCACGCCAATCCTGGCCGCCGGCCGCGGCACCATTGAGTTTGCCGCGCGCAACGGCCAATACGGCAACTACGTCCGCATCCGGCACGCGAACGGTTATCACACGTCGTATGCGCACATGCAGAAGTTCGCGCGCGGGGTGAAGGAGGGCGTGCAAGTCCGCCAGGGACAGGTGATCGGGTACATCGGAACCACGGGTCTCTCGTCGGGACCGCACTTGCACTTTGAGGTTCTCGTCAACAAGCGTCGCGTCGACCCGATGTCGATCCAGGTGCCGCAGGAACGTCAGTTGACCGGCCGCGAACTGGCCGAGTTCCAACGTGAACGCGCACGCATTGATGAACTCATCCGCCGTGCCCCCGTGATGACGTCGAGCAGGTAGTGTTCGACTTCTCATCTCCTTGAGACGCCCGTCTCAACGCAATTTTGGAATGTCCCTCTCAAACGAAAATTCGACCGTTCGAAATTTTGAAATAAGCGCGCCCTCTATTCGTTGCATAATGTTCGGAATGCAGCGCGAAACTCAAAAACCGCCGAGATTTGGAACCTCGGCGGTTTTGATTTGCAGTATTTGCGATTGACTTTAAGCGGCGAAATTGACCGGCCAATCATTGATGGTGAGATTACCGTCACGTACCGAAACACGAACGGTATCCCCATCCTTCACGCCACCGGCCAGGATCTGCTCGGCGAGCGGATCTTGAACGTGCTTTTGAATCACACGCTTCAAAGGCCGCGCACCATAGGCGGGATCGTAACCGCGATTGGCGAGCCACGTGCGCGCGCCGTCATCCAGGTCGATGGTGATCTTGCGATCGGCCAGTAGTTTCTGCAAACGCTCAACCTGGATATCGACGATGGCCCCCATTTCCTCGCGACGCAGGCGATGGAACAGGATGATGTCATCGAGCCGGTTCAGGAACTCTGGCCGGAACTTCGCCCGAACCTCCGCCATCACCAAATCGCGCACGGCGTCAGTATCCTCGCCTTCCTTCTGATTCACGAGATACTCCGCACCGATGTTCGACGTCAGGATAATCAGTGTGTTCTTGAAGTCGACCGTGCGGCCCTGCCCATCGGTCAGGCGACCGTCGTCCAAAACCTGCAGAAGCACGTTGAAGACGTCCGGATGTGCCTTCTCGATTTCATCGAAGAGAATGACCTGATACGGCCGGCGACGTACCGCTTCGGTTAGCGCACCGCCTTCTTCATAGCCGACGTAGCCCGGAGGGGCACCGATCAGCCGCGCGACGGAGTGCTTCTCCATGTACTCGGACATGTCGATGCGCAGCAGCGCATGCTCGTCGTCGAACAGGAAGGTCGCCAGGGCTTTCGTCAGCTCGGTTTTACCGACACCCGTGGGACCAAGGAACATGAACGAGCCAATTGGCCGGTTCGGATCCTGAAGCCCCGCACGCGCACGCCGGACCGCCGTCGACACTGCGGCCACCGCTTCGCGCTGACCGATCACCCGCTGCCCCAAAGCGTCTTCCATACTGAGCAGCTTCTCGCGTTCGCCTTCGAGCATCTTGTCAACGGGAATGCCCGTCCAACGCGATACGACGCCGGCGATTTGGTCGGCTGTAACCGCCTCCTCGACCATCACGTTATCGCGTCCATCCTGGCCTTCCGCTTTCTCAAGCTGTTTGGTGAGCTGCGGAATGACGCCATATTGAAGTTCACCCGCGCGGGCGAGGTCGCCGCGACGTTGCGCCTGCTCCAGTTCGGTGCGTGCCTGATCGAGCTGTTCCTTGATCTTCTGTTCAGATCCCAGCTTCTCACGCTCCGCTTCCCACCGCTGCGTCAGCACGCGGCTCTCTTCCTCCAATTCGGCAATCAGAGAATCGAGTTTTTCCAGGCGGTCCTTGGAGGCTTGATCGGTTTCTTTGCGCAGAGCCTCACGCTCGATCTTCATCTGCATGAGATCGCGGTCGATGCGGTCAAGCTCTTCGGGTTTGGAATCGATCTCCATCTTGAGCCGGGACGCGGCCTCGTCGACGAGGTCGATCGCCTTATCCGGCAGGAATCGATCCGTGATGTAACGATTCGACAGCGTCGCCGCCGCGACCAAGGCATTGTCCGTGATGCGCACGCCGTGATGCAGCTCGTACTTCTCCTTGAGACCACGAAGAATCGAGATCGTATCGACGACTGTCGGTTCGCTAATGAAGATCGGCTGGAAGCGACGGGCCAGCGCCGCATCCTTCTCGATGTGTTTGCGATATTCATCGAGTGTCGTAGCACCGACGCAGTGCAGCTCACCACGCGCCAGGGCCGGCTTCAGCAGGTTCGACGCATCCATTGCGCCATCTGCTTTGCCTGCTCCGACGATGGTATGCAGCTCATCGATGAACAGGATGATACGTCCGCTCTCCGCCGTGACTTCCTGAAGGACGGCCTTTAAGCGCTCCTCGAACTCCCCGCGGTATTTCGCACCGGCGATGAGTGCGCCCATGTCCAGGGCCAAAAGCTTTTTATCGCGCAGGCTGTCGGGGACATCGCCCTTTACGATACGCAACGCCAATCCTTCAGCGATGGCGGTCTTGCCAACGCCGGGCTCCCCGATCAGAACGGGGTTGTTCTTGGTACGCCGCGACAACACCTGGATGGTGCGGCGGATCTCCTCATCGCGACCGATAACCGGGTCAAGCTTACCCGACGCAGCAACTTCCGTGAGGTCACGTGCATAACGCTTCAACGCATCATAGCCTTCCTCGGCTGATGCCGTATCGGCTGTCCGGCCTTTGCGGAGTTCGTTGATCGCCTGATTCAGGGTCTGCGCCGTGACCCCTGCGTTTGACAGGATTTTGGACGCTTCGGACTGCTCCGTGGCAAGCGCCAAAAGCAGACGCTCGGCAGTGACGTACTTGTCTCCCGCCTTTTCGGCGATCTTTTCAGCGGTATCGAAAACGCGCGCAAGCTCAGAGGCCATATAAAGCTGCCCCGAACCGCCACCCGAAACCTTGGGTCTGCGCGACAGAGCCTCTTCAACCGCACGCAACGCTCCGGCTTGGTCGCCGCCAGCCCGTGCAATCAATCCTGCCGCGAGCCCCTCGGGATCGTCGAGCAGCACCTTGAGGACATGTTCGGGCGAGAACTGCTGGTGGCCTTCGCGCAATGCGAGACTTTGGGCAGCCTGGACGAATCCTTTAGCCCGATCTGTATATCGATCGAAATTCATAGGTTATTCCCTCCTCAGCACGTAACTCATCGCCTTATCTGGGAAGCGCGGTCAGCACGTCGTCGTAGAATGGGTTTACAGGTTCGTGACGCCTATCCTCAGCGAGGCATAGGTACGTCCCTCAGCAGATATAGGTTCAACCCGGACGAGAAAAAGGGTCATTAACTACGGTAATTACGCGGCATTTTACGGGTTGCACAGGCCAGTCCTAGCTGGCGAGGAGTTTACGGATGGATGAGAGACAAGCAGGCCGCGTCACCGCGCTTTACCGCTACCCAGTCAAAGGACTGTCCGCGGCTGCGCTAGAGCGCGTTCAGCTTGAACCGGGACATACCCTGCCTTTTGATCGAGCTTGGGCCATTGAGAACGGCCGCGGACGCTTTGATCCGGAGGATCCCAAATGGTTGCCGAAGACCTCGTTTCTGATGCTGATGCGCGACGAGCGCCTGGCAACGCTACAATCGGTGTTCGAGGAAGACAGTCAGACGCTGACCTTGCTTCGCGATGGGCGTCAGGTTGCACGTGGAGCGCTGGCAACCCCGCTGGGGCGCCAGTTGCTTGAGCAATTCTTCGCGGCCTATCTCAAGGCTTCTCTGATTGGGCCACCCAAGATCATCTCAGCCGAAGGTCATAGCTTCTCTGACGTTGCCGAAAAATGCGTGCACGTCATCAATCTTGCAACGCTGGCGGAGCTGGAAAGGGTGATGGGGCGAGAGCTTTCGCCGCTGCGCTTTCGGCCCAACGTCGTCATAGACGGATTAGCGCCGTGGCAGGAACTCGACCTCGTCGGCAAGGAAATTCGTATCGGCTCGGCCTTGCTTATCCCATTTGCGCCGACGGACCGGTGTGCCGCGACGAACGTCGATCCAGAAAACGGTCGGCGCGATACATCGATCCCAGCCGTTCTGCAACGAACATGGGGACACGCCAATTTCGGGATCTACGCCACCGTTCGAGATGGTGGCGTGGTCACGCTCGGGGATCCTGTCACAATCGGCTAAGGAATCTCGGGCGACACAAAGGGATCAGCTCCACCTATCGTCGCACACACCTTACGAACCAATTTGTTGATTTATTCCTGGCTTTCCTCGACCGCAGCAACGGTCTCTGCCGGCGGAGCTGCGGCTGTCGTCTCTGCGTCATCAGCCGTATCTTCCCGGCGCGTGCGGCGAACGGGCCGACGCAGGAAGTCAGGCTGATCGCCGGACTCACCAAACCGCTGACGTTCCCGACGGCGTGGTTCCCGATCGGACCGATCGGATCGCTGCCGTGGACCGTTGGAGCCATTGCGCCGGTCGCGCTGCGGGCGTTGCTCTCCGGTCCGTTCAGACCGTTCCGCACGCTCAGGGCGCTCATTGCGCGTTACGCCTGCTATCGCCGGCTGAGGATCATTCGGCTGGACGACTGCCTGCTGATTAGCCTCAACGGGATTGTCTTCGCCGTCTTCGTCGCCCACGTCATCGTTGTCATATTGGTCCGGAACGGGGGAGCGGAACCGATTATTTCCATTCACGACGTCGTTCGCGTTTGGAGACTGCTGCTCACGGAACGCCATGATGATGCGATTGTAGTGTTCGGCGTGTTGCAGATAATTTTCGGCAAGAACCGGATCGCCGGATGACATCGAGTCGCGGGCAAGCGCCATATACTTTTCAGCGATATGCGCAGGGGTGCCTCGGATCTTCACATCCGGCCCGTTGCTTTCAAAGCTGCGCGTGAGAGGGCTTTGGCCTTTACGATTGCGGCCGCGACCACGACGGTTTTGCTGTTGTCCCTGCCTCATGGGCTCCCGTTCTCTATATTAACTTAACGTTCCAAAAAGATTATTGCAGATCCCAATCAAAGTCGGTGCCCGCCCGGCTCGGTAACCGGCATCACTGCAGCCGCAATGACCATATTCTTTGGACAAAGCCATCAGTCGCGGCCTGTCCGAATTTTGTTCGGTGCTAATCCAGTCCCTACTGGCATCTAAAACCAAAGCCGTGAAGCGGGTCTGGTGCGTGAAACAGCACGCCCACCCTCGCTCTTCTGCGCAATTGTTGCGCGGAAGCCGTGATCGCTCGAGTCTGAGCCAAAGCCAACAGCGCGGCGCACTCCCATGGGGCAGCTGCGCGCTCAAACAACCCTTATCCCGTCTTGCTCTTGGTAATCATCCAACCTGTCGGAAAAGCGTACCGCGAGCGACGAAGCCACCAATCTTGATGGGCCTCAAAAGCTGAAAACGCTATGCGCGTCCTCGCCAATCACTTCGCAGCGTGCACTGTGCGTCCCTACAGATCTATCTATGCTATCTGATCCGGGCCTGCGCGTGTCACAAGTTTCGCCTAACATGAGAGTATCGCGTAAGCTGGATAAATCCAAGCTTTTTTCGCTGGGCCGTTAGAATTGTGTCCGACCCGCAACACACCGGGTGTGGTTTCCGAGGTCCTTCCACATCCGTAACTCCCGAACCTCCTGGCCTTTCAACAATCCAGCAACGTCCGAGGCTTGGTCCGCTCCGACCTCGAAAAGGGCCCACCCTTGGGGCACGGAATGGCTGAGGTCAGCAACGATTTCACGATATACTTGGAGGCCGTCGGGGCCTCCGTCAAGGGCGGCTAGAGGATCGTAAAGGCGGACTTCCGCGTCCAGAGTGCCGATGTCAGCCGATACGATGTAGGGGGGATTCGACATCAGAAGGTCGAAGGAACCCTCGACACCCTTTAGACTCCGCGCTTCGAGGAAACGAATACGGTCGGCAACCCCAAGGCGCTCTGCGTTTGACTGCGCGGTAGCCAGCGCCTGGGCGCTGATATCAGTCGCCAACGCTGTCGCGTTGGAAAACTCTGCGAGCATTGTGATCGCGAGAATGCCGGTCCCGGTTCCAACATCGATCAGGTGAAACGGTCGGTCATACCAACCCTCTTCGTGCGCCAATTCCTTTGCGGCTTCGATCAGTACTTCCGTATCCGGACGTGGGTCGAGCGTTTCAGACGACAATGCAAATTCGCGACCGAAGAACTCTCTACTACCGAGAATTCGGGACAAAGGCTCATGGGCGAGACGCCGGACCAAAATTTCATCGAGACGGAGGGCCGCCGGGGCGCCCAGCTTTGAATCTGGGGCAGCAATGAGCTGCGCGGCGTCCATTTCCGCGGCGGCCGCAACCAGTCTTCGTGCTTCACGGCGCGGCTCATCGAAGCCCGCGAGCATGGCAGCACTGCGCACGACCGCGTCGACTAAGCTGTCCTCAGCCGCGAATTTATGACCGCTACGCATTGAAGCTTCAGGCATCGGCGCGATTTTCCATGTCTGCCAATTGCTGAGCCTGATGATCCGTGATGAGAGCGTCAAACAACTCGTCGAGACCATTGCCCTCGATGATCTGATCCAGCTTGTGCAAGGTTAGATTGATCCGGTGGTCCGTGACCCGGCCTTGCGGAAAATTGTATGTGCGAATGCGCTGCGAGCGGTCACCGCTACCGACTTGAGACCGCCGCGCTTCAGAACGTTCGTCGGCTGCGCGCATCCTTTGCTGCTCATAGACACGGGACCGGAGCACCTGCATTGCCAATCTCCGGTTCTGATGTTGGGATTTTTCCGCAGAGACCACTGTGATACCGGTCGGAATATGCACCATGCGCACGGCGCTCTCGGTTTTATTTACGTGCTGACCGCCGGCCCCACCGGCGCGCATCGTGTCGATTCGAATATCGTCAGGGTGGATATCGATGTCGACGTCTTCCGCCTCGGGGAGTACTGCGACCGTCGCTGCGGACGTATGAATACGACCGCTGGCCTCTGTCTCAGGAACCCGCTGCACGCGGTGGACGCCGGATTCAAACTTCAATCTGGCAAACACACCCTGGCCGGTGACGGAGGCGATGACTTCTTTATAACCGCCGAGGTCGTTCTCGGAGAGCGAGATAATCTCCGTGCGCCAGCCCTTCAATTCGGCATATCGGGTGTACATGCGGAATAGGTCTGCTGCGAAAAGAGCCGCTTCATCCCCGCCAGTACCGGCGCGCACTTCAAGAATCGCACTGCGCTCATCGGCTTCATCCTTGGGCAGGAGTAAAATTTTGAGTTCATGCTCCAGGGTCGCAATGCGAGGGCGCAAAGCATCAAGCTCTTCCGCGGCCATTGCCTTCATCTCGCGATCAGCAGAGGCGTCCTGCGCAAGTTCCTGTAAATCACGCTGCTCCTGCTCAGCCGCGCGCAATTTGCGAATCGCTGCAATGAGCGGGTCGAGGTCTGAGAACTCCTTAGACAGCTTGGCAAACGTCGCCTGTCCTACGCCGGAATTCAGTTCGGCCTGCACATTTTCCCAGCGCTCTATCAATCGATCGAGTTTTTCCTCGGGGATGGCGTTCATCGTCCGTCTTTCAATCCGTCGAAAGGGTTAGGGGCGCGCTTTCGTCCACGCGGTCCATTAGCGGAGGCATTCCGTCTCTAGAGGTTCGAAGGCGCGCATCTAATCGGTTTGACGGACATTGTGCAATTTGTCGGTGCGTCTTGCCCGGGGATCATCGACCTCGATCCAGCGTAAACCTTCGCGCTCCGGCGCAAAGCGAATAAGCAAATAATCATGCACAGACCTTAGTCCTCGAGACATGGGATCGGGCAATCTCGAAGACAAGATGCTGACAACGGTAGGCTGACATAATGCAAAAACAATTGCCGCAACCAGTCCCACGCTCAAAATCCCGATATATACGCCGCGATTAAGAACAACTGTCGACACACCTCTTACGAGACCTGCACCTATCCCTGCTGTACTTAACCTGTACTTGAGGCGTGGGCGTGCATTTTCCGCTTGGTCTACTAAAGCGCTCCCGACAGGAACAGGACGCCCGCCCCTACCTTTTCGCCAACGGGGACCGGCCTGTTGTATCTCAACCGGATCTTCAGGGGCATTGGGGGACGGCCCAGGTTGGCGTGTCAAAAACGTGGGGGGCGCAGCCCTGTCCGAGAACTCGGAAACAGTGGCTCCGGTAGCTCTTGAGCTGTCGTTATGTCGCCTATCGAGTTCGGCCCGTAAAATTGAGAGAACCGGCCCGGGATCGCACCCGGCGAGCCCGGTGTAGGCGCTGACGAGCCGTTGCGTTTCGGGCCAGGGTGGAAGCGCGTCGATCTGGCCTGTTTCGAGCGCAGCGATAACGTTCGGTTCCGTAGCGAGCAAGTCTGCGGCTGCGTCCAGCGATAGGTTAAGCACCTTTCGCAACCCAGCAAAGAGCTGAGCCGCCTCAACGATCGCGGTGGAGGGCCCTGGACCAATCCCAAAACTGCCATCGTTCCATTTCGCGGCCACTGGAGGTGGAAAACCCTTTACTCGTCGAACTGTTGCGGCCTCCGGGAGGCCGAAATCCCCTAATCGTCCTTCACACGCCTTTAGCCCGGAGCGGCCGGGCATCAGAGCTCGTGGAACGGTTGCGCTTCCTTGTTGCGATGAATTCTGGACGGCCATATGGCCGAGTGCGCCTTATTCAGAGTTGTTGCATCACAACTCGACACCGTGGCGTTCAGCAAAATTCAGCAGATTTGCATGCAAATCAATGTCCGTTTTTCCCAGAAGGATATCCAGCCGTTCCGCCAACTGACCCGCATTCAGCGACAAGACCATCGCTTTAATCGGACCGATTGAGGAAGCCGCCATTGACAGCGAACGGCACCCGAGACCGATCAAGGCCATCGCACTCAGAGGACTTCCAGCCATTTCACCGCAAACGGTTAGTGGGACAGATTGCTCACTAGCCTTCGTGATGAGGTGTTTAAGCGCACGCATCGGTGCGATGGACAACGGATCATAGCGGCTCGCCACCTGGGCGTTGGTGCGATCGGCCGCAAACAGGAACTGCAATAAGTCGTTGGATCCCACCGAGATGAAATCCACCTTCGGCAGCAGTGCGTCCAATTCGTACAGAAGACTCGGCACCTCAAGCATTGCGCCAACGTTCAACGTACTCGGCAACGGGTAACCGTGACGTTTGGCATGCACGAGCTCCTTGTCGAGCAGGCTGCGCAGCTCATCCATCTCCGATGACATGCTCAACATCGGAACCATCATGTCTAGGCGTCGACCATTCGCCGCACGCAGAAGCGCGCGAACCTGCGCCCGGAAGAGCGCTGGACGATCCAGAACCATGCGCGTAGCGCGCCAACCCATCGCGGGGTTCTCTTCGGGCAACGCGCTTAAATAAGGGAGCATCTTATCGCCGCCGATATCGAGTGTTCGGAACACGACCGGCTTACCGGCGGCTTCGGCGAGCACCGCGCGATAAGCCTCGGCCTGCTGCATGAGGCGCGGCATTTTCTCAGACAGCATGAATTGAATTTCGGTGCGGAACAGCCCCACGCCTTCGGCGCCCGATTCCTCAAGATGAGGCATATCAGCAATTAGGCCGGCATTCATAGAAAGTCGAATAGGGATGCCATCGACTGTGACTGCAGGAACGTCTCGCAGCTTGTGGTAACGCTCCTGCCGCTTTGCGCGAAAGCGAACCTTGTCGGAGTATGATTTAACGAGGTCGGCGGACGGCCTGACGTGGACTTCGCCGGTTTCCCCGTCAACGATAACCGCGTCCCCGTTCGCGACATGCTCCACGATGCGACGCGCTTGGCCGATCGCTGCAATTCCGAGTGCCTTGGCGACGATCGCGACGTGACTTTGCCGACTGCCATCCTCAACAATCAGGCCACGCAACCGAGTCCGGTCGTAGTCCAGCAATTCGGCCGGCCCCATCGTGCGCGCAATGAGAATTGCGTCGGGTGGTAATTCGACTGGCCGATCCTCGCCCGTGTGGCCCGTTAAAATCCGCAGCAGCCGATCAGACAAATCATCCAGATCGCGGACACGTTCACGCCAGTAAGGATCGGCATGGCGCAACATCTGAGCGCGCGTGCTGTTTTGAACGCGCTCGACAGCAGCTTCGGCGGTCAGCCCTCCCTTAACAGCCTCACCCAGCCGACGTTGCCAGCCACGATCCTTTGCAAACATCCGATACGCTTCGAGAACGTCGCGGTGTTCGCCATCTGCCAGTAGCCGGTCGTGCTCAAACATCTCGTCGAGAGAGGTGTGCAAGGCCGCCAACGCCGCCTCGAGACGCCCAAGCTCCACGGCCGGATCGTCGGCCATCAAGGTGCTGACGACGACCCTCGGTTCGTGGAGCACGGCATGTCCAAGTGCGATGCCGTCGGAGATAACCTCGCCTTTGATGACTGCTGAGAGAGATTTTGAGATCTCAATGTCGGCCTCGGTTCCCGAGACGGCGCCGGAAACCAAAAGCTCGGCGATCACCATCGCCGTGGCCTGGAGCACCTCGGTGTCGTCCTCGGAGTAATGCTTTGCCGTGTGGTTCTGTACGACCAGAACCCCAATGACTTGTCCGGAACGCTGGATCGGCACCGCAAGCAGTGAGTGATAAGCTTCTTCGCCCGTCTCAGGACGATAAGAGAACGCCGGATGGGATTGCGCGTCGGGCTCGTTGATGGGCACCGCGAGTTCGGCGCAGCGCCCAACGAGGCCTTCGCCGCGATTCAGTCGCGTATTGTGCACTGCTTCCCGGTGGAGACCTTCCGTAGCAAATAGCTCTAGAGAATGGTCGCGGCGTTTGAGATAGATAGAGCAGACCTCGGCAACCATGACGCCGGCAATCTGGCGCACGATCTTGTCCAGGCGTGATTGACCATCGCCAGGCTCGGCCAGAATCTCGCGCAAGCGCCGCATGATGACACGCAGTGCTGGCTCGGACGCCGATATGCGGGGTTCGTCACCGCCTCGTCTCATTTCAACAGGCCCACCGCCGCTTCAAAGTTCCGAACTATAGCTAGTCCGACCCGCTCAGAAGGAAATCTTTGCCCGACCGTAGGTAGAAATTACAGCCACGCCAGAGGGACGCAACCGACTTGCCTTATTGCACTGGCAATTGCGCCGCCGTGGCCTGCTTCCTAGAGGTCAAATAAGGCCGCGAAAGGTACGCGTTGTTTGGCGCTCGTTTGCGCCGCAACACCGCTCGCTTCAGGTTGCGTCCAGACCAAATCCCTCATGAAGGGTACGCACAGCAAGTTCAGCATAGTCGGAGTTTATCAGCACGCTGACCTTAATCTCAGATGTTGAGATTGCGAGAATGTTGATGCCTTTATCCGAGAGGATTTGAAACATTTTTGCAGCAACGCCCGCATGGCTCCGCATGCCGATACCAATGATGGACACCTTTACCACATCGGCAGAACTACGCACGTCGAGATAGCCAAGGTCTTGCTTAACCTTTTCCAGAACCTGCAAGGCGCGCGGCAACTCGTTGGCCCCGACGGTAAACGTCATGTCGGTGTGTGCACCGTCTGGCGTGACATTCTGGACGATCATGTCGACGTTTATGCCAGCCTCCGCGAGTGGCCCGAAGATTCGCGCGGCGATACCCGGTTTGTCCTGGACCTTGAGGATCGTGACTTTCGCCTCATCCTTGGCGTAGGCGATTCCACTAACGACCTGGCCTTCCATAATCTCTTCCTCGCTGCAAACGGTCGTACCCAAGTCCTGTAGATTTCCAATGCTGACCGGTTTAATCGAGTCCGGTGCAGCAAAGCTGGAAAGCACCCTCAGCTTGATGCCATAAACCATAGCCAGCTCCACGGACCGCGTTTGCAGGACCTTGGAACCGAGAGAGGCCATTTCCAGCATTTCTTCATATGAAATCCGCGACAGGCGACGGGCCTCAGGCACAATTCGCGGATCGGTCGTATATACTCCGTCTACGTCGGTGTAGATATCACAGACATCGGCATTCAGTGCGACGGCAACAGCGACCGCGCTCGTGTCGGACCCGCCGCGTCCCAACGTCGCGATGCGTCCGTGCGTCGGCTCGATTCCCTGAAATCCAGTGACAACCGCGACCTCACCGCCTGCGACGCGCTCAACCAAACGGCCTGCATCAACCTTAGTGATGCGTGCGGCGCCGTGGGCCGTGTCGGTTTCCAACGGAATTTGCCAGCCCTGCCAGGACCGCGCCCGGATACCAATCGTCTGTAGTGCGATTGCCAACAAGCCTGCGGTTACCTGTTCGCCCGACGCGACGATGGCATCGTATTCCCGCGCGTCATGCAACGGCGAGACCTCGCGGACAAATCCAACAAGCTGGTTTGTAGCTCCCGCCATCGCCGAAACGACGACCGCAACCTGGTTGCCAGCATCGACTTCGCGTTTGACGTGCTGCGCCACATTCCGGATACGTTCGATGTTGGCGACGGACGTACCGCCAAACTTCATAACAACCAAAGCCATGGCGAATCCCGCGTGGCATCTAGAGTAAATAGCCGGTTAAAGACCTGGGAGAACACGAGAACACTCTCGCGCGGCAAAAGACCGCTTCTACGGCTCACCGGTTTTATCCAGCACCGCGTTACAAATTCATTGCCGTCCCGACGGATTGGGGCATGTCATAGCGGCTTGGTGAACACAGAGCAACAGGATCAGGCACCTTGACTATGGTCTGAGCGCGCGCGACGAATGCCTGTATTATCGCAGACCATTCAGCATCCACACGAAACAAGGCTCCGTTTTCCATGACAGTATCGACGCAGGGCCATTCCGACGGCAACGTCGATCCACGCGAAGTTCAACGGTTTGCCGAGATTGCCGAAACCTGGTGGGATCCGAATGGTCCCTTCCGGCCTTTGCACAAGATTGGTCCCGCGCGGCTCAGCTTTATTCGCAACGCACTCGCCCGGCACTATCAGCGCGACTCGGGCGGCGTTCGCATCCTAGATGGACTGAAGATTTTGGATGTGGGTTGCGGCGGTGGTCTTATTTGTGAACCGCTCGCTAGGCTTGGTGCGCAGGTAACAGGCATTGATCCCGCGGAAGAGAGCATCAGCGCCGCAGAGGTCCACGCCAACATCAACGGGCTGGATATTGATTATCGCGCAGCGCGCATTGAACAAATCGCGTCGAGCGAAGAACGGTTTGATGCCGTGATGTGCCTGGAAGTGGTCGAGCATGTGCCGGACCCAGCCGCATTCATCAGCCTCTGTGCCACAGCATTGAAGCCGGGCGGGCTTATGATCGCATCCACATTAAATCGGACTTTGAAGTCGTTTGCGCTGGCTATCGTTGCCGCCGAGTACGTCCTTGGATGGGTTGATCGCGGCACGCACCGCTGGGATCGGTTCGTAACACCTGATGAGCTGCAATCCGCGCTTGAAAACGCGGATTTGACCGATGTCCGCTTTGAAGGGGTCGTCTACAATCCGTTGGAGGATCGCTGGTCAACGGCGGCGGATACAGACGTCAACTATATGGCGGCGGCTCTAAAGCCGCACGCCACCTAACGCGACCGAACCCTGCCCTTAAAGCGAAGAGATCCAGTCAGTCCGAGACTTTTTTGTCAGCTTGCGTGCGGCCCACGCATTTGCAGCAGCGCTTTTTCGATTTGGCGCCACTCGGCGGCATCATCTTCTTTGCCGCCGCGCTCAAGTTCAGCAGCCTTCTGCGCTGCCTCGGCGATTGCCTTATCTCCCAGCGCCTCACGCATCTGGCGGGCGCGTTCCTGAACGTCCATTGCTCTCATGGGGTCCTCCGTTCATTCTGGCCTCTCCTCAAGATAGGACCTGAAAGAACGCGATCCACCCCCGACGGTTCAGAATTAGCGCAGCCGCGCCTGCCACTGCGGAAAATCATACCGGCAGGATTATCCCGGCAGGTGGCTGCCTTTCTTGAAATCCGCAATATGCGTGGCGAGTTCACCGTACTCGACACAGGATGTGCCACAGCGAACGGCAATTTCTTTCAGCTCTGTTTCGGCTTTGAGAAGCTCCCCGAGTTGCAGATGCGCCTCGCCAAGATACGCGCGGGCTACGGTATTGTCGGGATTCATCGCCAGCGCTTCAGCATAGTAGCCGAGTGCCTTGTCGACGTTTCCGAGCTTGCGAGTCGCAAAGCCGATATAGGTGAGAACGCGTGTGGTCCGCGGCTCCGCCTCATTGAGGTACGTCAGGGCTTCTTCGTAGCGCCCGTTCCGTGCCAGCCAATACCCGGCGTAGAACAGTTCACCGTCGGTGGCCGCAATTCGGGCTGCGCAGGCGCGCCATTCGGGCGACGCTTTAGCGAAAGAGTCGCAGGCCGGATTGGCTGGGCCTATGTCCTTGGCTAAGACTGAACCTGTGGGAAGCGCGCCCAGGAGGAAGCCCAAAAGCGCAAGAGCCCAATATCGCCGTGCCATCCGTTTCGCCTTTCTGGTTTTTCGTCGTGACTGCGGCTCCACCCGCCCCAAATCACCGTGTGCCGCTGGACAGAGGAAAACCACATCGCCGCGACGCGGGCAAATCGCAAATTGCGGCTGCTGGGACAGCCCTCAAGCAAATAGATATCCGTCCACGGCCCGGCTTCCCGAGCCCAAACAATGCACACCTTTGATATTACTGCAAAATAATTGACAAAGCAGCGCCATTTTTTCAACGCAAATTGAACGACTCGTGGATCGTCTACACACTTCATCGGTAGATCGTCCCGATCAAGCATGCGGGGGCACTTTGAACATGTTCGGCTGGCGCAAACGTCGCGACGGTTTCGAATGGCGCGAATACGTGCGCACGACGATTCTGGTACGTCGAAAAAAGCGACGTGAGCGCATCGAGGAGGCCGGGAAGGCCGCCATTGACGGTTTGGCTGAAGCGGGACGGCGCGGTGCTGCAGCCGGTCGTCACGGCGCGGCTGCGGCTCAGCGCGGGCTTGGACAGGCCGGACGCCGGGCCGGCCACTTCAGCATTTTCGCAGCGCATTGGGCACGCGGCAACTTTCGCCGAGCTGCGGCTACGCTGGTTCCTATGGGAAAATCAGCGGCGCAGGCTGCAGGGCGGGCGAGTGTCGCAGCCGGACAGCGCGCCGGTCGCGCCGCTATCAAAGGAGGCCGCTACCTTGGCCACGCCGCACGCAGCAGTGGTGCCAAGGCCGCTCCTGTTCTCGCTCGCGGCGCAGCAAAGCTCGGCCCCTCCTTGCGAACGATTTCCACGCCGCAAACCGCCATGCCGCTGGCCATCGCTGGAGGTGCGGCCGTACTTGGCGCGGTAGCGCGGATTCCTCTGCATGGTTTTGACGCGACAACGCTTATCGCCGCGCTCATCGGGATCATGCTCCTCGGGCTCGCCGCCTTTCCACTTATCAGCACCGGGAAAATCGAGTGGCCTTCATGGCTCCCTGCGCCCAAGTGGTCTACGCTTCCCGGACAACCCGCCACGTGGGCCCTGGGTGCTGCGGCCATCGCGATTGTCGGGCTAATTGCGTCGTTGTTGATGGGCTGGGTGTCACTGCGCTCGCCGGTTGGCGTCGCCGACATCCTTCCCGATTTCAGCTCGCCCCCGGAGGTTGTCTCTGGCTATGCGGTATCGCTCACGGGTGACTCCATGAGGATCGAGGGACATGTGGTCCGGTTGGCGGATGTCGAAGCGCCGGAGCTAACGCAGACTTGCGATCGCGAAGATTCCAGAAGCTGGAATTGCGGACAATCAGCGCTTGATGCACTGCGCAGGCTGACCGGACGCGCCACCATCTCGTGCGACGTGCACTACACGGATAGCTCCGGTCGCAAAGTTTCAACGTGCCGCAACGGGGATACGGACTTGGCCGCCGAAATGGTGCGCAGCGGTCATATCTTCGCGACGGGGACCCTCTTTCCAACTTATGGAAGCCAGCAAGCGGAAGCCCAGTCTGCAAAAGCCGGACTTTGGAGCGGCTCTTCGAAGAGCCCGCAGGATTATCGCGATGAACGCTGGGAAGCAGCAAGTCGCGCAGCTCCCGATGGGTGTCCGATAAAGGGTCGCGTGCTGTCGGGCGGCAAGGTCTATATCCTGCCGTGGTCTCGCAGCTACGATAAATACAGCGTTCGCGACGGTCGCGGCGATCGGTGGTTTTGTAGCGAGGACGAAGCTATCAGCGACGGCTGGAAATCCCTGGATAGCTGATGGGGAGGGAAAACGCCCGGCAGCGTGAGTGCAGCCGGGCCATATCATCTCTCTATCCAATTGTTCCCAGCGCATTGCGGATCGCTGTCTCAACGGGCGCATAGCTCGACTCCGAGCGTTGCAAACTCAGAGGTCGCCTTGGCAGAAGCGGTGGCTGCGCCAGAAAGCGCGGTCGCGTTCCTCGATGCGGCTGGGCCGAATGTACGAGGAAGGGATGGCAAAGATAGACTGTCCCAGCCGCTCCCGTTGCAGTCGCTTCGGGTAGCCCCTCTGTCTCTGGGATGCCGCTCACGACGAGTTCACCCAAGGTGAGACCCGCTTCACCTGCGGGCGCCAACGTACGAGCGATCTGTTTATGCGATCCGATCCTGATACGCGTGGGAGCGTCCGCATCCCCCACATCTGAGAACAGGAACAGCATCAAGAGAACCCGTCCTCGCGACGTGATGTTCGCACGCCAGGACATGAAGTCTGGATTTTCAGTCCCGAAACTGACGTCGATGTGCCAACCCGCGTCCCCAGGATCTTCCGTCGACGCACACCGCACCGGAAATGTACCCATTGCGGCAGGCTGCAACCATCGCTCCTGGCCTACCAAGGCATCAAACGCTTTGTGCAACGTGGCCGTGTTCGCTGCCTTTACGAAAGGCTCCTGAGTATAGTGGTTGAGCCGGATTACCGGTTTTGTCCATGTGGACGGATCGTCTGGATCGCACCCCGTATCCTTCCACAGTATGGACCGGGCCTCGTTGGCCAAATCGCGCGGGAAGGCACCATCCAGCCTGACGAACCCATCTTCAATAAACTGTTGGATTTGCGCGCCGCTCAGAGCGGGCGTGTGCTTATTCAATGGCATTATGGATCTTTCAATATCAGCCCGTCACTCCGTCGCGTATTTCGATCTGGAGGCCGGGCGCAAAGTAGCATCCGGACGTGAAACGCCCGGGTCGAAGCCCGATTGCGCAACGGGCTCGGCGCTTACTGCAGTTCGAAGAACGCTGCTGCGATATTGAAGATCTGAATCATCATGGCTCCTTGAATATGATCCGTAAACGCTGGAAGCAACGAACGTTTGTGGATCTGCAGGTTACTAGAGCCGTACAATCTTGCCGGGATTAAGGATACCTAAGGGGTCGAGCGCCTGCTTCAGGGTCCGCATGGTTGCGATCGCGGCACCGTGCTCGGCTTCCAACACGTCCATTTTGCCTTGGCCCACTCCATGTTCGCCCGTGCAGGTGCCCCCCATTGCGATCGCACGATGGGCAAGCCGGTTCGCGAAAGACTTCGCGGCCTTCAACTCAGACGAATTGTCTGCATCGAACATCACCAGCACATGGAAGTTCCCATCACCGACATGTCCCACAATCGGAGCCGTAAGGCCGTTCTCTGCAATGTCAGCTTCCGTCTCTGCCACACATTCCGCCAAGCGCGAGATTGGAACGCAGACGTCGGTCACGAATGAAACGCGTCCTGGCCATGCCTCCCTACAGGCCCACAAGGCTTCATGCCGGGCTTTCCAGAGACGTCGACGATCTTCTTCGCTGGAGGCGACTTCAAAGGATGTGGCTCCATGCGAACGCGCTAGGTCTTCGAACACAGCGACCTGTTCGCGCGTTGCCGCCTCCGTCCCGTGAAACTCTAGAAACAACGTTGGCGTCTCGGCCAACTCGAGCTTCGCGTGCAAGTTGATGGCCCTGATCTGCAAAGCATCGAGCAACTCAATCCGAGCAAGACCGAGCCCGAGTTGAATGGCTTCCATGGTCGCGTTGCAGGCTCCGTCGAGCGTCGCGAAGGGGGCAACCGCCGCCCGTATGGATTCAGGCTGCCCGTACAGGCGGAGTGTGAGCTCCGTAATGACACCGAGTGTGCCCTCCGACCCCACGAGCAGATGCGTGAGGTCATATCCGGCAGACGATTTTCGCGCGCGCTGCGCTGTTTTGATGATGCTGCCGTCGGCCATCACCGCGGTCAGATTCAGAACATTCTCGCGCATCGTTCCATAGCGAACGGCGCAGGTGCCGGAGGCGCGTGTCGCGGCCATGCCGCCAAGGGTTGCTTCTTCTGTGCCTGGATCCACCGGGAAGAAAAGTCCCGTATCGCGCAAATGCCGGTTGAGCTGTCCGCGGGTGACACCGGCCTCAACGACACAATCAAGGTCTTGGTCATAGACACTCAGAATTCGGTCCATCCGCGATAGATCCAAAGATATGCCTCCAGCCGGGGCGTTGACATGCCCCTCGAGCGAGGTTCCCGCACCGAAAGGAATGATCGGCACGTGGTGTCGTCCTGCGAGCACCACCGCATCGCGCACATCTTCTGTACTCGTTGCGAAAACGACGGCGTCGGGCGGCTCGCTGGCGATCCACGTCAGTGTATTGGCGTGCTGACGCCGAATTCCTGTGCCGGTCTCAACATGGGGCCCAAAGCGCTGTTTCAACGCCTCAATAGCATCGGCTCGCTGATCCGGCGTGGCATAGTCTTTCTGGTGCCCTATTGCGCTCATAATTCGTCAGCTCACTGTTCGCCGCCGCCCATAGGGCTCAATGTGATTGGTTCGCAGCATTGCAACGAAACACATCCACGCTAAGCTTCACCTTACGATGTTTCCTCCAGAGCTTTTTCAAGATCAAGAAAACCATGGGCCTTAATGTAATGCTCGCACGCATTTGTTTTTATGTCTTTGCCTTTTGCCTCGTTGCGCTTTCGCTCAATCCGCAAGCTTGGGCCGCGCGTGGAGACCGTTGGACGCAAGTTAGCGAAGTCCCGCTCGATACTTCACAATCCAGCACGCTCATCGACCTGCGTGCATTGTCGGGCTCCTTCATGGCCTTTCGCATGCGTGTCGTCGGGGGGACGGTGAAGTTCAACGAATTGAAGCTGAACTATTCGGATGGCTCGTTCTACGCGGCCGATCAAGCGTTCGAGTTGCGCAACGGAGAAAGCACGAAGGTGCTGGATTTTTTCCGGCGCGGCCGTTTCATCAATTCCGTCAGGCTCAGCTACGCGGTCGTTCAAGGTACGGAACCAAGGGTCCAGATTCACGGGTTGCAAAGCTGGCGAGGGCGCCGGGCTCAACGTCCGGCAGGAGAGCAATACGTAAAGTCAGACGAGGCGCCACCGCTGCCCACCAGCACGACGCAAGTTCTTCCGCAGGCAACAGGTGGGCTTCTGGTCGCCTCCAAGTACGTCACGTTCCATGGCGATCATGACAAGATAAAAGTCGCCAAAGAGATGGGAAAATTCGGACGCGTTCGCATTCAGGTGCGTGACGAAGATGTCTATCTCAACAGCTTCAAGATTGTGTATGCGGACGGAACCGAGAACACGCACAAAATCGACCTGCATATCCCGGAAGGCCGCACAACCGACTGGGTCGATATCGACGGCGCACGTTTTATAGATCACCTTGAGCTCAGCTACCGAAAGAAGCCTGGCTTCGAGGGCCATGCCCGGATTGAGGTCATGGGCGAGCACGCCGAAGGGTGGCTTAGCGAGACGGGCGAGGGTGGTAAATTCAACGACGGATGGATTTTGCTCGGAGCACAATCGGCTGGCTTTGTTGGCTTCGATACCGATATCATTCCCGTTGGCGAACATGTCAGCGGTTTCAAAGAGATTCGTGTCGTGGTGCGTGACAGGGCCATCACCCTCAATCAGCTCCGTGTTGTTTACGGCAACGGTGACGAGGACATCATTCCGGTGCGCACACGCATCGATGCCGGGGGCGCGTTCGGTCCAGTCGACTTGCGTCATGCTCCTCGACGTATCAAGGAGATCCAGGCGCGTTACCGATCACGGTTCATCGACCAGGCTGCACGCGGCAAGGGCGCGGCCGTCGTGGAGGTTTGGGCGCGGCGCTAGTTCGGGGGAACGAACGGCCATAGCGGCCGGTGCGCCTTGACGGGCGTGGCCGACGCACGCATTGATCGCGTTAGCGCAATTGTGCCGGCCCCTCTCATAGCTTGATCCCTAGATGACAAAAGATTCCGTTCTCGATGCCAGCAAAACCCTCTTTACCGTTCGGGACTGGTTACGTTACGGCGTAAGCGAGTTTACTCGCTCTGGTGTCGTCTTCGGTCACGGCACATCCAATGCGCTGGATGAGGCTGCTTATCTGATCCTGCATGCTCTGTCGCTGCCGATAGATCAGCTGGAACCCTGGCTCGATACGCGTTTGACGATGCGCGAGCGCGAAACGATCGCGGACCTGTTTGAACAACGCATCACAACGCGAAAGCCTGCCGCATATCTCACCGGCGAAGCATGGCTCGGTCCTTACCGATTTACTATCGATGAACGCGTTATTGTCCCCCGATCCTATATCGGAGAACTTTTGATCAATGGGCTTGAGGCATCCGTGCCGCAGCTCGGAGAAGTCCGGAGCGTTCTGGATCTATGCACAGGCTCGGGCTGTTTAGCGATCGTCGCAGCGTTGGAATTTGAAGACGCTTACGTAGACGCGGTTGATATCTCTGCTGACGCTTTGGCTGTGGCTGCCAGGAACGTCACGGACTATGGCTTGGCCGACCGTGTTCGCCTTGTTGAGTCCGATGTCTTCAGTGCCCTGGAGGGGCAGCGCTATGACCTGATCATCGCGAATCCGCCCTATGTTACCGATGGCGCCGTCGCTGACTTTCCACCGGAATATCAATCTGAGCCTGTGCTGGCGCATGCCGGAGGCACTGACGGTCTCAACACCGTACGCCGGATCATGGAGAATGCCGCCGACCATCTCGAGCCGGATGGTCTTATGATCGTCGAGATCGGGACCGGTCGCGACACCTTTGAAACGATCTACCCTGATCTGGCGTTAGATTGGCTCAACACGGAAGCCAGCGAGGGCGAAGTTTTTGCAGTACAGGCCTCGCAACTGATGGACCTATCGCGATGAGCATGTCCGAGACACCCGCCCCTCCGACCCGGCCCTTTCGGCAAGCCATGGAACTCGCGCGCCGCCGTCGTTTCTGCTGTTGTTGTGTTTGTCTACGGCCGGAGGAGGCGCAACGCGCCCGACGCGTTTTTCGTCTCGTGCGGCGCGTGTCGCGCTAGATCTGCGCGACACAACGCAGGCACAAGCCCTCTCGAGCTTAGCCGAACGCACCGAAGTGGTGGGAGATGCCGGTGCCGATTTCCCGCACGACCTCGTACGCCTCTTCCATTGGCGCTAGAATTTCTTTTTCCAGTCGTGCGTAGTCATCGACGCCGTGTGGGCGATACGTCGCCCTTTCCGCATAGTCGGCTCCATTAGCAGCTTCGGCAGCTGCATAGGGAAATGCCTGGCGCATGAAGTCCAACACTTCGGGAATATCAAGCGCCAACGCCATATTGACGATCCGCTCATGAGACATCTCGTTACGCGCAGCAAAGCGCGGCAACTGCGCCGCCAGGATGAAGATGCGCATAATGATCGCCAAACGCACGGCCTGCAGCAGATCCAGTTCGAGGCGCCGGTCGTCGGGTACCTTACCCGCCTCCAGGCCCAGCTCTTCAAGGATAGCGTGCAGATCGATCGCATCGATTCGCATGTGATGGATCAGGCGATTAATCTCGGATGCGCGCGGGTCCGACAGCAACGTCGTCGAGAGCACACGGAAGGCTGTGTCCAAATGCTGCTCGCGTCCCCAAGACGCCCGCGACGCCCAGAAGCCCGCATCAAATATGTAAGCATTCGCGCCCATGGCATTGAGACTCGATAATTGCTTACCCCGCGCCACCATTTCGAACAGCGTCGTCAGCCGCGGCGAACGCTTGGCAAGCGCGATGAAACGGTCGCGATCGAGATCGGTTGCGGCACCGAGGCCGGCAACGACGTTCGCCAAGTATCCGAATTGCTGAAGAATCGCGTTGTTTGGGATCGCGCGCATTCGCGAAGGGTCGCCACGATCGACCGGCGTGCCGACATCGCTTTGCCGCTTAACGGCACGAGAGCCGGTCTTGAAAAGCAGGTTGGGGCCAAAGGCGCCTAACAACGCGCGATAGCCTGGATGTGCAAACAAATCCTGCTGATAAGCGCGCAGCCTCAAGAAGAAATCCAGAGACTGGTTCTCGTCGGCATAGAACGGATCGGGTTGGCTTTCGACCTCGAAAGCGTCTGAGATGATTGTTGCGACGGCCTTGCGTGTGAGCTCCCGGTTCGCGAAGAACATGAAGCCGTCACCGCCTTGGAAGCTGGTTTCATGTTTGAGAGAAACACCGCGTTTGGCGAAACGGCGTCGTGCCTCATGAGGCAACACGTACCGCAGACGGCGGTGCAGATCACCGGGATGCGCCCCACGGCCCATCGACTCGCCATGCGTGGAGAAGATGAGCAGTTCGACGTCTTCGAGGTCGGCTGCCTGCATTAACTCGGCGAGAGAGTGATGCAATCGCTCGATCGCTAGCGTCGCAGCGACCTGACCTATGAAGCGCCCTGCGTCCGAGAAACCGGTTTGAATGGCCATACGTCCGCGGAGTTTGATGTATTCGCGGTAGCCCGGCTCGTCGAGAAGGCGAGCCATCAAGCGGGGACCACGCTCAAGGCCAGACGGGGTCTCGAACAACGGCGAGATGTCTACGATGTCTGAAACGCCAAAGAGCTTGGCAAAAAATACCGCGATGAGAACCGTGGCGGGGCTTTCACATTCGGCAATCAGGAAGCGGATCGGCGTTTCTTTGTCGACGTACTTCTTGATTTGAGCGATTAGCGCAAATTGCCGGATCGCCGTGGCTGTTTCCAGTTCCAGCGTGCCGAAGTTGACCGTCTCTTCCTTGGCGGACGCGATCATTTCAGCGAGCCGCGAAAGAGCCTGACGTTCAGTAAGGTCGCGTGTCCACGGCTCATGGACGTAGGCGCGCAAGGCGTTTGTGAGCTGCGCGGCATTGATGCGCACATGGATGTGCGACATGCCAAGGCCGGTCGTTTCAATGAGGCCACGCAGCGCGGCCAGCGCGCGTTTGTGCTGGGCCGGCTCCACGACACGGATCAGTTGGTCGAGAAGTTCGGTGAGCGGCTCGACTGACGTCAGGTTGTAGCCGGCATCCACCGTGATCTGGTTGGCCGCCTTGGCGAGGTTCTTACCGCCTGGACCGACCTCATCCATCGCTTTTTTCTGATCGATGACAGCAGCTATGGCGAGATCAAGCTTGCCAGTCATCTGGCGTTCAAGGCGCTGGACTTCTGGTGACTCATCCAACCGGTGACGCAGCGTCAGAAAACGTTCGCGGATATCGTTGAGTGCGTCCAATTTCTCGTCAAGCTTGAGCTTGAACGAGTTGAGCCAGGAAATGTCCGTGCGGCCGTCGAGGTCATAGCCGACCCATGAGGCGATCGTCGCCAACTGTGGCCGCATAGCGTAGGCGTCGTCACCGAATTTGGTTTGCGCGACGCGCACAAAATCGTTGAGAAGGCCTTCGAGAGAGTCACGCAAATTACGAATGGCCAACTGATCAAGGCGATGCTCGTACGCTAGATCAATCGTATCATCAGGACGATGCGGTAGCCCGATCGAAACATCTGGAACCTTGTTATCGGAGACGGCCAAATCGACCATGCGCTCGGAAAGCGCTTCTGAAACACCGAAGGTGGGGTGAGCCGTTAGCACGATCCCAGAACGGGCGCGTGACCAATGGGTGCGAAAGGCTTCCAGATCCGGACCGTCTGGTCCGTTGACGATGCTTTTCTCGACAAGTTCCGTGAAATCACGCTGCGTCGATGCAGAGTCTACAAAACCGATCCGCTCGCGCAATTGAGCAGCCCGATTAACGCATGCCCGGTCCATTAAGCGACCGGCCAGTGCTCGCAGATGTTCGAAGCTGATCTCTCCGCTTTCCAATTGGCGAGACAGGTCGAAGGCAACCGCAACGATTGGGTTTAGCCACGGGGCATCAGGAATTTCTGCGCGGAGTGCGCGTAGGCGATCGCGCAACACGAATTCATTGATCGGTTGCTCCGCCGAATTCCTAGAGCCCTGTAGCATATTTATCCTCCCGTTCCGATTGCCTTCTCCTAGACCCATCGGGGACCTTTTTCGAGGCTTAAGCCACCTTCTTAATGCGGGAAAGGACTTCAGCAACTGTCGTGCCCATATCGCCTGGAGTTTGCGCGATGGTTACACCACATTCTTTCAAGATTGCCACCTTCTCCTCGGCGGCTTCACCGTAAGAGGTCACGATCGCGCCAGCGTGGCCCATCGTCCGGCCTTTTGGTGCCGAAAGACCTGCAATATACGCAATCACAGGCTTCTTCATGTGATCGCGGGCAAATGCGCCGGCTTCCGCTTCCTGCGGACCGCCGATTTCACCGATCATCAGGACGGCGTCCGTTTCCGGGTCCTTCTCGAACTCTTCCAGAATGTCCTTAAACGACGAGCCGTTGATTGGATCACCACCGATCCCGACTGCGGTCGAGACGCCGATATCCAACGCCTTCAGCTGCGAGGCCGCTTCGTAACCCAACGTACCGGAGCGACCGATAATGCCTACGCGGCCCTGCATGTAGATGTGGCCCGGCATAATGCCCAGCATCGCACGGCCCGGCGAGATGGTGCCAGCGCAGTTAGGGCCTGTCAGACGCATACGGTTTTCTTTTTTGTAGCGGCGCATGTAGCGCTTCACGCGGATCATGTCCTGGGCCGGAATGCCGTCTGTGATGCAGGTGCAGTATTTGATGCCTGCATCAGCAGCTTCCATGATGGCGTCAGCCGCAAAGGGCGGTGGCACGAAGACGATCGAAGCTTCGGCACCAGTTTCTTCGACTGCACCTTTGACGGTGTTGAAGACCGGACGGCCGAGGTGGGTTGTTCCACCCTTACCTGGGGTCACACCACCCACAACATTGGTGCCGTAGTCGATCATTTCCTGTGCGTGGAAGGTGCCGATGCGTCCGGTGAAGCCCTGGATGAGGATCGGCGTATTCTCGTTGATGAAGATTGCCATGTTCTATCTCCTCGTCTCACGCTGCTGCGGAAGACTGCCGTGCGGCAGCCACGGCCTTTTCGGCAGCGTCGCGCAGGCTGTCGGCATTGATCACGGAAAGCCCGCTTTCAGAAATGATCTTGCGACCCTCTTCGACGTTCGTTCCAGCTAGGCGAACGACGACGGGCAACTTGATATCGAGCTCAGTGATGGCATCGACTACACCCTTCGCAACCCAGTCGCAGCGATTGATGCCTGCGAACACGTTGACGAGCAGCGCCTTGACGTTCGAGTCCTTCAGAACC
Organism: Candidatus Filomicrobium marinum; assembly: GCF_000981545.1. NCBI lineage: Bacteria > Pseudomonadati > Pseudomonadota > Alphaproteobacteria > Hyphomicrobiales > Hyphomicrobiaceae > Filomicrobium > Candidatus Filomicrobium marinum. The sequence goes on along the minus strand of NZ_LN829119.1, from coordinate 1,156,508 downwards.
GCGCGGAACGATTTCTGGACGCGCTCGGGACTGGCGCCACCGCCGATGTCGAGGAAGTTGGCAGGTTCACCGCCGGCAAGCTTGATCATGTCGAGCGTTGCCATGGCGAGCCCCGCGCCGTTCACGACACAACCGATATCACCGTCGAGGCCGACGTAAGACAGGCCGCGGTCGGATGCGTAAGTTTCTCGTGGATCTTCCTGGCTCTTGTCGCGCAGCTCGGAGATCTGTGGGCGGCGGAACAGAGCGTTTGCGTCAAACGACATCTTCGCATCTAGAGCGATGAGAGAGCGTTCACCCGTCACAACGAGGGGGTTAATCTCAAGAAGGGTCGCGTCGAGATCACGGAAGGCGCGGTAGCAGCCGAGAATCGTGCGTTCGAATTTATTTACGAGATCGGGCTCGATACCGAGGCCAAAGGTCAGCTCGCGTGCCTGAAAGCCCTGCATGCCGACGGCAGGGTCGACAACGACGCGCAGAATAGAGTCAGGCTGCTTTTCGCTAATCTCTTCAATGTCCATGCCGCCGGACGAAGAAGCGACGACAACGATGCGCTCCTGGCCGCGATCCATGATAAAACTCAAATAGTATTCTTTGGCGATGTTCGTGCCTTCTTCAATATAGAGGCGCGAGACAAGCTTGCCTTGGGGGCCGGTCTGGTTCGTTACCAATCGCTTGCCGAGCAGGGAATCGGCGGCTTCCCAAATTTCGTCGTCCGTCCGGCAGATTTTGATGCCGCCGGCCTTGCCACGGGCACCGGAATGGATCTGAGCCTTAACGACCCAAACCGAGCCACCGATTTCGTTAGCGCGGTAGGTTGCCTGCTCAGGCGAATAAGCCAACCCACCGCGCGCGATGGGAACGCCAAACTTCGCCAGAAGTTCTTTGGCCTGATATTCGTGTATGTCCATGTATTCCTCCCTTTCGGGGCGCCCGGGAGTGCCCGGTACGCCCCATCGCAAAAGATCAGGATTTACGGGCGTCGGCAGCGGCCTTAATGGCATCGCGGGTCACGAGGATGTTTCGTGCCATGCGTTCTGACGCAGCGTCGATCATCTTGCCGTCGAGTGAAGCGGCGCCCTTGCCTTGCTCTTCGGCTTCTTTCAGAGCCACGACAGTGCGTTCCGCCTTTTCGACTTCCTTCTCGGTTGGCGAGAAGATCTCATTGGCGAGCGTGATCTGAGATGGGTGGATTGCCCACTTGCCTTCGTAGCCCAGGGCAGCAGCACGACGTGCCGAGTCCTTGTAGCCTTCCGGATCGTCAATGCCGCCGAACGGACCGTCGATTGCACGCAGACCATAGGCGCGGCATGCAACCAGCATACGGGTCAGCGAGGCGTGCCACTGGTCACCAGGATAGTCTGGGTTGAGACCACCGATCACAACCGTGCGCGAGCGCAGGCTGGCGGCATAGTCGGCAACGCCGAAGTGTAATGCCTCCATGCGGTTGGGATATTGTGCGATGGCTTCAACGTTGGCCATGCCGAGCGAGGTTTCAATCAATGCCTCAAGACCAATACGGTTCTTGAAACCTTTGCCTTGCTCGATCTGCGAGACCATCGCGTCGACCATATAAAGGTCTGCGGGTACGCCGACCTTTGGAACCAACAGCGTGTCGACCTTTTCGCCGGCTTGCTCAACCACTTCGACGACGTCGCGATACATGTAGTGCGTATCAAGGCCATTGATGCGGACGGAAACGGTCTTTCCGGCGCCGCGCCAGTCGATGTCGTTAAGAGCCTGGATGACGTTGGCGCGCGCTTTGGTCTTTTCTGGCGGAGCGACGGCGTCTTCAAGGTCCAAGAAGATGTAGTCGGCTTCGCTTTGCGCGGCCTTTTCGATCATTGAAGGGTTGGAGCCAGGCACGGCCAATTCACTACGGTGCAGGCGGGCTTTGCGCAGATTGTATAGCGTATGACTCATAGGTGTTTGGTTTCCTCACGTTTTAGGCACGACTTCACCGTCCCTGCCCTGGGGTTTCTATCCCGGGGCAAGGGCCGCGCCGTTTGCAACAACGCTTGTTATTCTGCCCGGCCTAATCAGGCTGGGCTATTGGCTTTTGGGTCAGCTTGCCAGCATTAGGCTAACCTGATCGCGGCTTGCAGCCGATTTCACTGCGATTTCGCGGAAGTGATCTGCCGCGGCACCTGTTCCCGAGCCAGGCTCAATCTTAACGCCGCGAGCGCGCAAAGTCATTTCCACGGCGCACCGCGCGCCGCCAGATATGTTTTTTTCCAAAGTGCTGAGATGTGAAGGCATGTCCTCCCGGCGGATGTCCATCGCGAGCCAAACCCGATCAGAAATGAACAGGTGCGGTTGGATAAGCATCAGCCGTTTCCTCCCAGCTGGTTTCCGTACGTTGTCAGGGTTTTGTTGATTTTCGCGGAGTGCCAAGAAGGGCAGGTCTGCTTATCATTTATATCGCGACTCTACTCGCACCTGCCGAAGATACGAGGTCGCGTTTCCCTAACGGTTATTAGTCGGCGCAGTCACTATCGGCGTTCGCTTGTACGGCTGCAACACCCGGGCGGGCAAAAAAGCACCGCCGGTTGGCGACGCTTTTTTTGACCCATATGGGTGGTTTTCCACCTACTCGAACGGGTGGGTCAGCGCTCCGGATTCGACAACGATAGGGCCACCGCCATCGCACGGTTCTTGACGCCCAGCTTATCGTACAGGTTCTTGAGGTGATATTTGACGGTGTTCTGCGAGATGCCAATGCGACTTGCGATCTGTTCATTCGTTAGCCCGTTCGCCAGGGCACGCAGAAGTTCATGCTCGCGCGTGGTGAGCCCCTCAAGTGGATCATCAGACAGAGCGCCGATATCGACATAGGGCAGGCTCAAACGTCCTCGAGCAACACTGGCTAGCGTATCTAGCAAAACCGAGGGGTCTTCAGACTTTGATATGAACCCCCAAGCGCCAAGCATTACAGCTTGACGCAGCACTGACGGATTGCTGTCGCCCGTATACACCACACAACGGATCGGCAGTTTACGGCGCCGCACGGCCCGAAGCACATCAGCTCCAGACATGTCGGGAAGTCCCCAGCCAATGACGCCGATCGTGGCTGGTTTCGTTTCGCAGCTGGCAAGAAAAGCATTACCGCCGCTGACAATCTCCGTCACTTGGAAGCGACCATCCTTGGCGATGTAATCACGAAGGCCGGCACGAACGACGGGATTTTTGTCGGCAATCAGCACGCATATCGGGTTTTCGCCACCAGCGGTGACATTCGGACCGGCTAGTGGGGCCACTTCATTCATACACGCCGTTCCTTTGTCGACAGCTCGCCTTCTTCATTGAACCGCTTTTCCATCGTCACTTCGCCGCTCCCTGCGCTTCAACATTGGCCGTTGGACTTACCCGCTGCCAAGTTTCCTGGTTGAAGACGATCGAACTTGCTATCTCCCTCCAGGCAATACTGGGGCACTCGGAGGGCTGCGGCCTTAACCAGTGTATTAGGTTATAGGTAGAGATTGAACCTTTCCTGATGCGACACGCTCAACGGAAAGTTCATACTTCTCTTACCATAGTTCTGATTTTCAGAGGCTCTGTCCGTATCTCTTCGCGGTTGGGGGTAGCCTATTCCTCGTCAGCGTACATAAATGCCTGACGAGGTGGTGCGCCCACGGCATAAGATAAGGATTATCATGGGATCCTCGCTACTTATGTCATGCGTTACGTTCTTTTTTTATCATTAATATACGAGCTATCAGGACTGCTCAGGAACGAAGCAAAGGGCGCCAACTTGGGGAACTCAGACGGACGGGATGCTGGCCGATCCGCAGAGCGCCGAAGGTTCGGTAGGCGCTCGACGCTCAAACGTGCCACCATCGTTACTGAAGACGGTGTACAGACGGCATGCTTTGTCGTCGATATTTCAGACAATGGCGCTCGCTTAAAACTTGGCAATCCCTCAAGTGTACCCGATAGGTTCGGCCTCATGATTGAGGCGGATGATTTCAGCGTTCGCTGCGCAGTCGTTCGGCGCGAAGACGCACATCTGGGAATTAAGTTCGTCGGATCGCCACGACGATTATCGTGGTTTCGCAATCGATCCCGCCTGTCTCAGCTCAATTTCGTTCTCGACTGAGAGAAAAAAGCGAGCCGACTGCCGCCGGCTCGCTCCTCGGCATCATATATCTGTTAGTCCTGAATCAACACGACAACCTGATGCTCATTCGGATCTACAATTGCAATCTGGTCATCGACGATGAAATAGCGGCAGGACCCTAATCGCGACACGCGCTTAAGGACCGGATCGGGAAACGTTCTCAGCTCAACGGAGGACGGAACGTCCCAACCGATAGATACGCCTCCCACATTCACCTCATTACGCATTTGCACCGACCTCAGCAGATAGGCTCGGTCATCGGCACTCAGAGTAATGTCTTGCGAACAGCGACCCGAACCACCACCGCTTGCATAGGTGCGGTTGCCAGACGAGTCGATGACAGCCACAACGTCATAGGTATCCGGCTCTACGATGACATAGCGATCGTCCACGTAGACGTACTCGTAGCCCCGGTACTCAGGAACGATGGCAACAACCGCTGTGGGGACCGGATAGTAGTGCCAGTCGCGCGGCATCTGTCGGCCGATCGAGATATCGATGTCGACGTCAGTATGCTCCTTTACATCAGAGCGGTCGCGGAAGGCCGTGCGCACGCGGTCTTTCTTCTCACCCTGAAGCTCAACGTTTGCAGCCTTTTTTTCGCCGCGGTCAGACTTGGTGTCAGCGCGTTTCTCACCCTTGTCGGCTTTATCGTCGTCTTGTTTCTGGGCGCGACGCTCACTGTCATCATTTTTCTTCGACGCGCGTTTGCTATCGTCGCGATCAGCCTTTTCGTCCGAACGATCCGCTGATTTTCGTTCCGACTTGTCGTTGTCTTCCTTGGAGCTTGATCGCGTTTTTTCACGAGACTTGTCGTTGTCCGATGCGCTCTTCTTGGACGCTCGATCATCGTTTCTGCGGTTATCCGCCGAATCCTCGTCTTTCGATTGACGCTGCTTCGCTTGCTTCGAATCTTCGCGGTCCTTGCGCGATGAACTCTCGTCGGCGGCACGGCGACCTTTAGTCTCTGACTGTCCTCGTTCAGCCCTCTCCGGGGCATTGCCACGCTCCGCACCGCGTTCTTGTGCTTGGCTTCTTTGCTCTTGCGCTGGCCGCTCCTTGTTCTGTGCTGGCCCTTCCTGCGCATAGGCAGCACTCATGCCACCAAGCATCAGCACGGCTGACAACGCTATATGTACTGGTTTCATGAAACATCTCCTTGGATTCGTTTCCATTTGATCGGAATTAAAAAGGGCTTCGCATATTTTTTATGCGGGCCCCTCTCGCTTCAATTAATTCACTTCGAATGGCCGAGTTCCGCGAAATAGTAGTGCGTGCGCTGATGTTCACTTCGCCACGTAATTCCATGAAATAAATTGACAAACAAGAAGGAACATAACCCGCCAAACCGCGTTCCGTGAGGGGGTCGCAATCCAATGGAGGCGTACATGATACGTTTTGGATTTAAGTCTGCGGCCGTGGCGGTCATCGCACTCATGGCGGCAATTTCAAGCGCAAAAGCACAAGGCGTTATTATCAACGATACTTACTACGACAGCGATACGATTTACGATTACGGCAGGGATACACCACGAGATCCACCGACAACTGGACAAGGCGACGTCGCCAATGTGCCCCCGGCGGGCACGGGCTATTCTGGGTACGTCGAGTACCCAGCTCCTTTGCCAGGAACACGTGTTTACGGCTGGGTTTCGAGAGGCCCTGCTCCTGGTTGTGGAGAATACCAGTATTGGAATGGCTCTCGCTGCCTAGACGCTCGCGTCGATCCCCCGAATCCAGGGGTCGCGGATTAATTTTTTTCTGGAGGCTGCGCGCTTCTTGTGCGGCCTCCGTACAAACACGTCAGATTCTTTCGGTGCTATGGCGTACAACAACAGGCAACTTACATTCGTGCGCTGACGACGCATATCATCGCCCGAAGACCTGATTAAAAAAAACGTTGGGATTATTTTCTCATATTACATTCTTTTCCCATGCAGCCCTCGGAATAATAAAAGGGGCTTACGGAACAAAACATTAGCCGGGCACGTTAATCGCATCCGCACCAGTAGGAGGCGTAGATGCGAAATACACTATTCAGTCCCATCGCAGCGGCAGCATTCGGTCTGGCGCTCACCGCAAGCGCAGCGAGTGCGCAAGATGCCATCGTTTATGACGCGTACGACGATTATCCTCCCCCTTACGAAATCGTCGAAGTTCCACCTCCCCCGCCAGCTGCCGTCGTCGAGGTTCCCGGCCCGGGTCCAACCCGCGTTTATGGCTGGGTAGCCGCGCGGCCTGCGAGCTGCGGCGAATACCATTATTGGGATGGCGCTCGGTGCCTCGACGCCCGTGAGGATCCGCCTGACACGGGGCCTCGCTGGTGATCGATCGGATTTTGAGTAGCGTGTGCGCCTAAGTCGCCAATTCATGCGCGAACACGCTACTTAATCTTTTCTCGTTCGATGAGGGTACGTTTGCGTTCTACACCCCATCGGTATCCCGATAGGTTCCCATCCGTCCGCACAACGCGGTGACAGGGTATCGCCACCGCGACGTGGTTAGCTGCGCACGCGCCTGCGACCGCGCGTACGGCTTTGGGCTCTCCCATGCGCCGGGCGAGTTCCGCATAGCTGACCGTTTCACCGGGTGGTATCGCGCGCAATGCTTGCCAGACACGATGCTGAAAAGCAGTTCCGCGAACATCCAGCGGCAAATCCCATTCGGCATGAGGCGTCTCGACGAAGCCGACGACGTGTGCGACGAGCTTTTCAAACTCTCTGTCCCCTCCGATCAGGCTTGCGTTCGGAAAGCGATCCTGCACCTCGCGTACGAGTTCGTTAGGATCATCACCTAGGAAGATCGCGCATACTCCTTTGCCACTCGCAGCAACGAGGATCGCCCCGAGAGAGCATTGGGCCACTGCAAATTTAATCTCGGCGTTCGCTCCACCGCCCCGGTAGTCCGTTGGGGTCATGCCCAGGATGTCTGTCGCCGTTGCATAGAAACGACCATTAGAGTTGTAGCCTGCATCGTAAATCGCTTCCGTCACGCTCGTGCTCCTTCCCAACTTCTCACGGACCCGCTGCTGACGCGTTGCCGTGGCGTAGGCCTTGGGCGTAACGCCGACGATGGACTTGAACAGCCGATGAAAATGAAAGGGGCTTAGCCCGACCGCATGCGCCAGGTCATCCAGCTTTGGCACGACTTCAGCTTCCATGATCAAACGACAGGCTTCGGCAACCTTCGCCGCGTGTTGTGCGCCCGGCACCAACTCATTCGGCTTGCAACGCTTGCACGGCCGGTATCCCGCGGCTTCTGCCTCAGCGCACGTATCGTAGAACGTGACGTTCTCACGTTTGGGGCGGCGGGCGGCGCACGACGGCCGACAATAAATGCCGGTCGTCGCCACGGCGGTATAGAACTGGCCATCCGCTGTCTTGTCCTTCGCGACCACGGATGCCCAGCGTTGGGCGTCTTGGGCCGCGCGTGCGGCATCATTCCTAGTACGGGTCCGGGGCATAGAAACAGCCTGAAAGTCCATCGGTTCAGTTGCACTCTTGCGTGAAACTTAGTCCCGCGCCAACGACCACGCACCCCGATCCTTGCTTTCAAATCCAGAAGCGCCTCTACGGCATTACGGGCGGCATGTATGTCAGCGTGTGAGCGAACAGCCAAAATAGGAAGAGCCCGATGGGGACGTGCCAGAGAAACTGCAGAAATGTGTAGCCCACGATATCGCGCGGTTTCAGCCGGAGAACGCCGAGCAGCGGCAGCATGAAGAATGGGTTTATCAGATTTGACATGGTGACCGCATTAAAGGCCTGAACCGCCCAGCCGAGGTGCACCTTCAAATCGTTCGCAGCCTGCATGACGTGGGAGGCAGCTAAGATCCATCTCGCTCCGCCTGCCGGAATGAAGAGGCCAAGAATGATGGAATAAAGTCCCATGACGATGGTGTACGTCGACTGTGTCGCCAGACTGGCGAATGCATGCGCCATCTGATCGGTTACGCTGACACCTGCCGCATTCGTCGCGTTCGTCAGAATGGCGGCAATGCCACCATAGAAAGGAAACTGAACGAGGACGCCACCGACTGACGGCACCGACTTTTGAACGGCTGCTAAAAAGCTGCGCGGACGCCAGTGCAGCAGCAGGCCCATCATGATGAAAATGAAGTTATAGGTATTGAGGTTCGAAATCCCGCCGATGAGGCCGCGCGTCGCGAATTCCTGAACGAGCCACATCCCGCCCAGTGCAACGAGCGCTATCGTCAGGATCGGCGAATACTCCAACCACTCACCGGGGCGCGACGGCGGGTCCAGATCGCGCGCGTCGAGCGAGACATCAACGCCCATATCTTGCGCCCTCAGCGTCGACCCTCTGGAGGGCACCGACCACCAGGCAATCGCAATCGACATAATGAAGAAGAGTGCACCGGTGAGGAGCGACTGCCAGAGGAAGATCGTTTGCGTCAGCGGGATGATGCCCGTGACGTTCAGGATCGAGGCCGGCAGACCTGTGGGATTTGCTTGAAACTGTGCAGCGGCCGAACCGATACCGAATGCCCAGGTGGCGCCAACGCCGAGGTATGCTGCCGCGCCGGCAGCCCTGTAATCCATATGAATGTCTGTTCGCCGCGCGCAGGCACGCGCCAGCAATGCGCCGAAGATCAAACTCATCGCCCAATTCAGCATGGAGACCAGCATCGCGACGGCGCCGATAAACACCACCGCCCCGCGTCCTGTCCTCGGGATGCTGGCGAGCCATTCGATACCGCGTTCCACCGGCGGCGCGACGGCGAGCACGTAGCCGCCGATCATCATCACGGCCAACTGCATCGTGAAGAGAACGAGGCTCCAGAACCCGTCCCCGAACGACTTCGCGACGACGAGTGGGGGCGCCCCATTGAGCAAAGCGGCAAGCGCAACGATGGCAACGGCGAGACCGACAAACACAAAGGCATCTGGAAACCAGCGTTCGGCCCATGCGGTAAATTTCAGCGCAGTCCGCGCAAGCCAACCGTCCTCGCGCGGCGAGGCGTCATCAGTCACGGCCATGGAGAGCTTCTTTCGAGAGGCAGATCCGATTGGAATGAATGCGCTGGCGCGGCGTTCGATTCCGCGCGCAGCATGCCCCGTGTCGGGTAGCGTTGTATATTACGCCATAGTATCGGACTTGTGGACTAGCGAAATTTCTTCGCGCTGAATAATTTCAGCCCGAGTTCAAGCCTTTGCGCATAACAAATCACAATTGGTCTTTTAATCGCTTGATACCGTCAACGTATTTTTGCTTCTCGCGAACAACGTCCGAAACATAATTTCTCAAAGACTCATTATATCTCTCGATATCTGCGCGTTGCCATTCCACATACTTCCTCAATAAACCATTCTGAGCCTTCATTTCCCGCCTAATTTCTTCAATGTCATTGTGACATTTTACGCCTATCGACACTGAGCCATTCGAAACAATCCCATGTAGTGGCGATGATTTAGTCGTGGGCTGAATGCGAAATAGGCAACTATCTCCTTTAAATGGATAAGTAAAAACTACTTGCACGCCATCTATCTCAACTGATCTCTCATAATCTCTTACAAAAATTTTTGCCGGAGTTATTGCTTTATCTACGTCATCGAAATCAATAGCTAGCGGCTTCATGCTTGCGTGAGAAATTATCTTGTTTGCAAGCTGGTCTTCGGTCATCTCTGAGTTATTATCTTCAATTAAGTGCTGAGCCTGATTGAGTAATTCGCGTTTTTTATAATCAAAATGATCACTGATATATTCTCCTGTAAAGAGCGGCTGTCCGTAATACATTGGTTAGTCTCTCAGATTATTGCTGCTAAAAATATTGGCCGAGCGATTGCCACCAGGAAACCATTGCGAACAAATGGGGAACATTGTGGCAGCTTTGTGACTCCACCCTCATCGCGCAGACCGCGGTTTCCCAGACGGGCATCGACTGATGGGGCCTCACATATCCAGCACAATCCGATAGCGCGCTTTGCCGGCTTCGAGGTGCGCCATGGCCTCGTTGACCTTCGCGATCGGGAAGTGTTCCGTCTTTGGCAGGACGTTATGGCGGGCGGCGAAATCGACCATGTTGCGCATCGTGATTGGAGACCCGTTTGGCGAGCCCGACACGCTGCGTTGCTGCATAATGAGTTCCATCGCGATAACCGGGATCGGCTTCAGGACTGCGCCGACGACGTGCAGGCGACCCTTGGGGCCCAACGTGTTGATCATCGCCCGCCAGTTGAGCGGTACGTTCACCGTCACGATGAGCAGGTCGAGCGAATTGGCGACGGACGCCAGAGCCGCATCATCGCGAGAATTGACGACGTTATGGGCGCCGAATGCGCGCGCTTCATCCGCCTTCGAGTCCGTTGAGGTGAAGGCGGTGACTTCGCATCCCCATGCATTCGCGAACTTCACGGCAAGATGCCCCAGGCCGCCGATGCCGACGACACCGACGCGATCGCGAGACATGATCTCGAATTGCTCAAACGGCGTGTAGACGGTGACGCCGCCGCACATGAGCGGACCTGCCTCGGCCGGATCGAGCCCGGCCGGCAACGGGATCGCCCAAGGCCATTGTACGCGGACGCGATCCGCGAAGCCTCCATGACGGCCGACAATCGTGCCTTCACCGGTTGGGCAGAGATTTTGATCTCCGCCGATACAGGGATTGCAATGCATGCAACTTCCCGCCATCCAGCCGACACCGACGCGTTGCCCTACGGACAGGCCTTTCGCGAGTGGGCCCATATTCGTGATTTTGCCGATGACTTCATGGCCCGGCACGACGGGATAACTGGAGATGCCCCACTCATTGTGCATCATCGACAGATCGGAATGGCAGATGCCACAGTGCTCGACGGCGATTTCGACTTCTTCGGGCCCGAGTTCGCCTGGATCGTATTCGTAGGGTACGAGCTTCTCCTTCGGCGCGCTTACAGCCCAAGCCTTGATCATGCGAAATACTCCATAGATGTGGTCGCGCTGCCCGTGTTCGCCGCAGGCTCAACGGTCAGTTATTTTGAAAGTTCCTGAGCAGCGGCAGGGCACGGACCAACGCGATGGCCGCTCTGAACCTCGGTCATTGTCATGTTCTTGCCGCCCATCTTCATGGTGATACGCCCCTCGAACCGGTCTCCGCGAAGGTCAAACGTTGCAGAAGCTTGTCCTCTGTTTGTGCCCGGACAGACGATGTCGAACCGTAAGGCGCCACTGTCGCTTGAATTTATTTTCGTGTGCGGACATTTGGCCAGCGGATTATTATCGCTCAAGACGCCCAGGCCAAGAGTGAGGTTCTCGCCCGCTGCCTCAACGCACAACCGCGTGACCTTGGTCGCGGCGCCGGTATCCAGATGCGGCAACTCAAGACGCACGGTCACGTCATAAGAGCCTGATGCAAGACCAAGGTCCAATGCGCAGGCCGGACCGAACAGGAACGCCTCCAAGATCAACGTCACCCAGAAGACGGATTGCACCAACTTGTACCGCGTTTTCATACCTGCTGCCCTGTTGGTTCATTTCAAGGAACTGGTGCGCCAGCCCTCAGAAACGGCAACCTGTTTCTTGCTTTCAAAGTCCGCCTTGCTTGTATGTTAGGAAACTTCCCCAGGCTTTGTCTCCGGCGTAGAGCGGCTGTTGTCGCACTGTCATAGAAGCTTTCTAGAAATGCGCTCATGCCATCAGTGTTGAGGACGGGCGAGACCATGGGCGAGATTGATCCTGCGATGACGCGTTCACAGGCTTACGAAGAAGCAGAGAACGTCGGACGCAACGAAAGCGCGAACCCGACGCTGGGTGACGTGATCGCCCAGCGCTACAGCCGTCGCGACATCATGCGCGGGGCGCTCGCCGTCACCGCGATCACGGCTACGGTTTCGCCATTGGCTCTCGCGGCGGCCTCGGCAGCACGCGCGGAAGGCGCAGCACCAGTGTTCGACTTCCCGGAAGTCACCGCCGGTGTCGACGACAAGCATCACGTCGCTAACGGCTACGACGCGCAGATCCTGATCCGCTGGGGCGACCCCGTGCTTTCCGGTGCACCGGATTTCGATCCGCAGAAACAATCCGCCGACGCTCAGGCAAAGCAGTTCGGCTACAATAACGACTACCTCGGCTACATTCCGCTGCCCGACGCTGAGAACCCTTCGACGCACGGCCTCCTCGTCGTGAACCATGAGTTCACCAACGAAGAGCTGATGTTTCCGGGCCTGCCCAAGCAGGATAAGGACGCGGCGTTCGGCCAGATGACGAAAGAGCTGGTCGACATCGAAATGATGGCGCATGGCGGCTCGGTCCTCGAAATCCGCAAAGAGAACGGCACATGGTCGGTCGTGCCGGATTCAAAATACGCGCGGCGTATCACCCCGGAAACCGAGATGACCATCAGTGGTCCCGCAGCCGGTTCGGACCGGATGAAGACATCCTACGACGCGGAAGGCCGCAAGGTTCGCGGCATGCTGAACAACTGTGCGGGCGGCGTTACGCCGTGGGGCACATGGCTGACGTGCGAAGAGAATTTCAACGGCTACTTCTGGGGCGACTACTCGGACGATCACCCGGAAGCCCGGAATGCCAAACGCTATGGCGTTGCGGGTCGCTGGTATAACTGGGGCCAGTACTACGACCGTTTCGACGTGAGCAAAGAGCCCAACGAGCCGAACCGCTTCGGCTGGGTCGTCGAGATTGATCCGCTTGATCCCAATTCGGTGCCGAAGAAGCGCACGGCCATCGGACGCTTCAAGCATGAGGGTGCCGCCAGCGTCGTCAACAAGGATGGCCGCCTCGCAATCTATCAGGGTGATGACCAGCGCTTTGACTACGTTTACAAGTTTATCACGCAGGGTGCCGTCAACAGCGACGACCGCGCGGCGAATAAGGATCTGCTCGACGCGGGCACACTCTACGTCGCGCGCTATGACGCCGATGGTACGGGTGAGTGGCTGCCGCTCATTTATGGCGAAGGGCCGCTGACGGACGCCAACGGCTTTGCCTCCCAGGCCGACGTTCTGATCGAAACGCGGCGTGCGGCGGACCTGTTGGGCGCGACGAAGATGGATCGCCCGGAAGGTACGGACGTCACCCCGCAGACCCACAAGGTCTACGTGATGTTGACGAACAACACGCGCCGCAAGCCCGAAGACGTCAACCCGGCGAACCCGCGTGCGAAGAACGCCTTCGGGCATATCATCGAAATGCACCCGGACGGCGATGACCACACGTCCACGACGTTCAAATGGGAGATCCTCATCAAGTGTGGGGATCCCGCGATTGCTGAGATTGGCGCCACCTTCAATCCGGCGACCACGCGCGACGGCTGGCTCGGTATGCCGGACACCGTATGCGTGGATGCCAAGGGGCGCCTGTGGGTTGGTACGGACGGCCAGGCCGAGGACAGCACCGGCCGGACCGACGGTCTTTATGCGGTTGAGACCGAGGGCGCGTTGCGCGGCACGTCGAAATTGTTCTTCCGCTGCCCCGTCGGCGCCGAGCTATGCGGTCCGGAAGCGACGCCCGACGTCGAGACCTTTTTCGTCGCGGTTCAGCACCCCGGCGAAGACGGTGAAAGCTGGAAGGCGTTCGGACGCGCGTCCACCTTCGACGATCCGGCGACGCGCTGGCCCGACTTCGATCCCAACCTGCCGCCGCGCCCCTCCATCGTGGCGATCACGAAGAAGGGCGGCGGGAAGATTGCGGGGTAGGCGCTGCGGTTAAGCGGTACTGGCTGGGGACGCTCGCATCCCGCAGATCGCGGCGATGACGAAAATCAGGAACGAGGCGGCGTAGCCGAGGGAGGAGACGGCTGCGATGGGCTCGTATTGCCCGTACCCTTCGTAAAGAAGCCAGAGGCCGACGACGAGGGCTGCGAATGAGATTTCGGCCAGCCAGAAGTGCAGTGTCGCCAGAAGCTTTGGAACTGCGTGGCCGTGAGCGCAATAAAACAAACCAAAAATCGCGAAGCTCACCCATCCAATGACGAGAATATGAGCATGTGTTGGTAACTGGCCGTGGTTTTTGGACATGGCCATGTGAAGGCCCAGCAAAATTCCGAGCACACCGTAGACTAACGCCGTTGCAAAAAACGCTTTCCCGAACCCACGCATTTTTCCCACTCTCCCTGCAGCCTTCTGCCGCCGTCCCCCGTGTGTTCCGGTCTGGGCCGCTGGGTCGGCGTGGCTCGTTCATATCGCATCTGGGTTATGGTGGGCGAGTGGAGAAATGATGCGATGAACAGCCCTTCGAATTTGACGCGGACGGGGCCAATACCCAGTTATAAGTTGCTATGCTTACCGTTCTTCTCGCCAAGGTCCTCGGCATATTCATGATCATCGTCGGCGCCGCCGTCGTTGTGCGCAGGCACTATTTCATTTCGGTGATCGATACCTTCATCGAACAGCGCCTGACGCGGCTCGTGTTGTCGATGGTCGAGCTTCTGGCCGGCCTGTTTCTTGTCGTCTCGCACAATGACTGGTCGTCGCCGCCCGCCATCCTCATCACGGTTTGCGGGTGGCTCGCCGTTATCGAAGCGACGACGTACCTGTTCCTGCCAGACGCAATGTTCGCGAAATTTCTGCGCGCCCTAAGAAACCCAACGGGCTATGCCATCGGCGGCCTCGTGTCCGTTGTTCTGGGGTTGTATCTCGCGGGCTATGGGTTTGGCTGGCTCTGAGTGCCGACAGACCGTCCCCAGAGACTTTCCGCTTTTCGTTGAATCGCGGAAAGCCCGAAATTCTTTTGTGGTGGCACTTCTCACCGAAAACCGGTTCCCACTTTTCCGGAAGCACTCTAGGCGGCGTCGCGGCGCCATACCGGAAACGGGTCTTCGAGGTCGCGCCAGCGATTTGTGTCGACGGTGCCTTCCCGGGGAAGCGGCAGCAGACATGCGTTGAGTTCCGCCGTCAGCGCATCCTTGTCCATCTCGCGGGTGCCAATGAACACCAGCTCCTGTCGGCGGTCTCCCCAGAGGCGGTGCCATCCCTTGTTGATCCGTGCCACAAGCTCGTCGTCTGCTGGCCAACGCTCCTTGGGTACGGCCGCCCACCAGTATCCGACCGCCTCGTGGCGCACGAGGGCGCCTGCCTGGGATAGCTCGCCGACCCAAGCGGGGCGCGTGGCGAGCCAGAAGAAGCCCTTGGCGCGCACGACGCCGGGCCAGGATTTGTTCATGAACGCGTGCAGCTTTGCCGGGTCGAAGGGACCTCGTGCCCGGTAGACGAAGCTCGATATGCCGTACTCTTCCGTTTCGGGCTGATGATCGCGGAAGCCATTCAACTCCCGGAACCAGGTCGGGTGGTGGTGCGCTGCTTCAAACGAAAAGAGGCCTGTATCGAGGATATCGCCCAACGCGACCTGGCCTTGGCTCGTTTCGATCAGACGGGCATCGGCATTGAGCGCCCGCACGATCGAACGCGCGGCCTCGATCTGATGCGGCTCAGCGATATCGGTTTTGTTCAAGACCACGACGTCGGCGAACTCGATCTGTTCAACCAGTAGACTCACGAGCGGGCGCTCGTCGTCCTCGCCTGCCGTTTCACCCCGGTCGGCGAGAAAGTCTTGCGACGCGTAATCCTTCAGCAGGTTCGCCGCATCGACGACAGTCACCATCGTGTCCAGCCGGGCGATATCAGCTAAGCTCGCGCCGTCTTCGTCGCGGAATTCGAACGTCGTTGCGACAGGAAGCGGCTCGGCGATCCCCGTGGATTCGATCAGCAGATACTCGAAACGCCCTTCATCGGCGAGGCGGCGCACTTCGCTCAGAAGGTCTTCTCGCAACGTGCAGCAAATGCAGCCGTTCGACATCTCGACGAGTGTCTCGTCCGTGCGGGAGAGGTTCGCGCCGCCTTTGGAGACAAGTTCCGCGTCGATGTTGACCTCGCTCATATCATTGACGATGACGGCGACCTTCAGGCCCTCGCGATTGTTCAACACATGATTGAGCAGGGTCGTTTTGCCGGCGCCGAGAAATCCCGACAGCACCGTGACGGGCAAGCGCTTATCCGGCGTGGCGGCGTCTTCGTCGAGATAGGTCATAAGCTTCTGATCCAAGGCAGCCCTCATTCTTTTCAACGCGAGTTCGAAGTGGACGCGCACGACATCGCTGGCGCACTACCTAAGCTTATTGCGGATGTTATAACATCCGTCAAGGGCCGTTGGTTTGAATGGGGTGCTGATGCGCGGTGTGAGTGGATGCGGTAATGCGGCGGGAGCGTGCGGCGGGGAAGTTTGGGTCGCGGCGTCGCGATAACCGCCACGCTTAGCGGCTTGCGGCGTGCGTGGGGCAGCACCTGATCAAGATGGCTAAAGGAAGTAGGCGGAGTGGGGAGGGAGGCGCCCCCACTCCGCAACCGATGCCCAAGGGGAACGAAGGCATCGGCGGGCCATCTTCGCGCGTTTGCGGCGCGGGGCTCATTGTCGTGCTTCTTACCGGAAAACCGGTGCCCACTTTTCCGGAAGCACTCTGGCGCGCGTTGCAAACGGTCCGAGTCATTTGCGGAGATGGCCGCTTAACTGAGCCGAACCGGTCCAAACAGGCCGGGGACTGTTCGTCGCGTCCCCGGGCTTTCAGGCTTAGCGTCTCTGTCTGGTGGTGCTTTCCGCACTTAGTTCGTGACCGGCAGGCGCTCGACGTGGACGTCGTCGTTCTGGCGGCTGATCTCCACCTTGGTCGGGGCCTCACCGTAGGCATTCGGCGAAGACACGATCACCGACTGACCTGGCGCCAGCACAGCCTCGAAACGAACCGACTGGCTCTCGGGATTGGCCAACGTCGCAACGACGTGGAAACCTTCCTTCTTGACCGTGTAGTAGGCGACCCCGTTGACACCGGCGAGATCGATCGTGCGACCGAACGCAGGCGTGAGGACATCCGCTTGAGCGGCCAATGCAGAGGTTGCAGCAACGACGAATGCGGCGAACGCAAGGGTGAACTTTTTCATCTTCCATTCTCCTGGTTGGTTTGGGTTGGCACTTGTTCTGTTGGAAGGGCATTGGCGCCTTTCCGTCTGGACCAGAGAATGGTATGAGGGGCTGAATTAATCAAACAGATTGGATTGATATTGGCCATCGATCACATCAATTTAAGTCGTATCGACCTCAATTTGCTGGTCGCCTTCGATGCCCTGATGGCGGAGCGGAGCGTCACCAAGGCGGCAGCGCGGGTGGGGCTTGGTCAATCGGCCATGAGTCACAATCTCGCGCGCCTACGAAAGCTGTTCGACGATGAGCTGTTGACGCGGAGTGCGGACGGCATGCAACCGACGCCCCGCGCGCTTGCGTTGGTCGATCCGGTGCGGATCGTGCTCGCCAATATCGAATCTCTCGTCAATCGGCCGGAAGACTTCGACCCGCGTACTGCCGAGCGGGTCTTTCGCGTCGGGCTTCCAGACAGTGTGGAGGTGCTCGTCGGCCCGAAACTGCTCGCGCACGTCTGCGCAGAAGCACCCGGCATCCGCTTCCGTTTCTACTCGACAGACGAGCGGCGTATCCTGGATGAGCTGGACGCGGACCACATCGACCTCGGGATCGGCATCGGCACCTTCCCGGAGGGGCAAGTCCATCACAAGCGGCGCGTCCTCTCGACGGATTCCTACTTGTGCATGTTCAATGCGGGCAAAGTCGATCTCAAGCTGCCGATCTCGCTCGAAGACTATGTGCGGCTGCCGCATATCCTGACGAGCCTGCGCAGGGGCGAACGCGGTGTTGTCGACGATGTTCTGGAAAAGCTCGGGCTTTCACGGAAGATCGCCGTGGTGACGCCGCGCTTCGTCGCCGTGCCGATGCTCGTTGCCAGCTCTCCTGTCATCACGACCATGCACGCGCGGCTGGCGCGCTATTTCGCGAAAGAGCTGGGGCTGACGCTCAGCCCGCCGCCGATTGAGCTCCCGGTGCTGACAACCTCGCTGCTGTGGCATGCGTCCTACGACAGCGATCCCGGTCATGTCTGGCTTCGGAATACGATCGTGAAAGTCAGCCAGGAAGCCGAGGCGGATTTGACGGGGTAGAGGGGCCTACCTCTCGATAACGCAGCAGCCTTCGTGGAGGTTGTCGTCGTCCGAGAGCAGAACCTGGAAAGTGTAGTCGTAATCCGACATCCCGTCGGAGCACCAATTCTGATGGGAGACCGTAGCTCTGACCTTTCGTCCGTTGGCGTCGGTTAGCCGGTAGAGCAAGGGGAATGGGCGCCCCACGGCGGGTTGAACGCGGTCCGTGGTGAGCTTGGTCCGCGACTCTGGCGTGGAATATTCGCCTCCGTTAGGGCCCAGCGTAACGCCCCAGAACGGCTCCGTTCCCGAACAGCGAAACGTTTCGCCCTTGAGATCGGGAAATCCATCAGCGCCTTCCAGGAACTTGGCGTTCACCCAACCACCTGTCGTTCCGAAGGACACCTCCAACCAGCGCTGGTCCTCGACGCGCTTCGAGCGGCCTGTTCCAAGCACATCAGTTGCATCAGCCGGGATACGTCCGACCTCTTTCCACTCCGACGGCTTGCCGCCATCAAAAGGCTCTTCGCGAACCGTGAGGCTGTCGCCCTTAGCGACACCAGCGACCTTGTAGCTTTCGAAAGCCCAGGCCGTGTCGCACGACCACGCGACGATGAGCGCACAAACGGTGAAAACGGAAAAGACAGGTGACTTGGCCATTTGCGTCTCTCATTGGGCTAGGTTATTCGCGGCAAATCGTGACACGCTTTGTCGCATCGGCTCAAGCGGGATAAAACGACGGAACTCCTCACGTCTTACGTTCTTATTTTGTCGCGCGGTTGTCCGCACGCAGCCGACCTCGGCTTCACGGCCAGGACACCCTCTGCGTCGTGATAGCGTCACGATTGCGTGGTTTCGTTTTTTCCCAATCTGCGGGAAAAACGGCTCGTTTCACCCGACCCATCGAGGGAATAAAAATGAGAATACTGAAGCTGATCGGCGCCGCCGCCGCTCTGATGGTGCTTGCTTCCGCCGCAGCCCAGGCGGCACCGGGCTTTTCTACGGCTAACGTGAACCTCAGGACTGGTCCTGACATCGACTTTCCCGCCATCGACGTGATCCCCGAGGGGGATGACGTTGAAATCATGGGGTGTCTGGATGATGAATCCTGGTGCGAAGTCCTCTGGGACGGCGATCGGGGGTGGGTGTTCAGCGAATATCTCGCCTTCGATGGCCCCGGTGGCTACGTGTCGCTTCTCGACGTTGGACCTGCCGCTTACCACGTCCCGTTCGTCACCTTTGCCGCGCGAAGCTACTGGGATCGCTACTATGTCGGTCGTCCCTGGTATAGCGAGCGCGCGCGCTGGTATGCCCACCATGTCCGCCCACGCCGCGACTGGCATCGGCCGCCTTCCGGCAGACGCAATGCGGGGTGGTGGCGCAAGAACTACCGCGCTCCTTCGGGGCTGCGCCCGCCACCACATCACGGCTGGAAACGCCCGTCCCGCGAGATACGCCAGGAGGCTCGACGTCATCGCCGCAATGCAAGACAAGAGTACAGACAGGATCGCCGTGACGATCGACGCGATCGGAGGGATAACAGACGGGACGATCGTCGGGATGACCGGCGCGACCACCGGCATGATCGCCACTGATTGGTGCAAGATGTGATTCGAAAGCCCCGGCGCCTGCGCCGGGGCTTTTTCGTTGGGCAGTCAGGCGATTAGATGGTTGACCGCTTCCACAGAGCATAAAGCTCTTCGCCGTCTTCGAACCGCAGGGGCAAATGGCGTGCTGAGATCGATTGCTCGGAAAGTGGCCTTGCCAACTGGTCATAAACCGCCGCCGACGAAAGCCCAAAGGGTTCACCTTCCGCGTTGGAATAGGCGTAGGTGACACTCGTGATCCCCGACATGTGTATGGCCGCCAGGCACATGGGGCAGGGCTGCCCACTGGCATAGATGGCACATCCATTCAGGCGGGGCGTCCCTAGTACGGTGCTCGCTTGCCTTATGGCGTTGAGTTCAGCGTGGCTTGTCGGATCATTCGTCTTGAGGATCTCATTGACGCCGGTCGCTATGACCTTGCCATCCTTGACGACAACCGCACCAAAGGGGCGGCCGCCCTTCACAGCGTTTTCACGCGCCAGCTCCAAGGCCTGGCGCAGCCAGACTACGGCGTCGGCCATCTCCAAGATCCCCCGGATGGTGGGCTGTTCAAGTTGTCATTCGGAAAAATGGTACCGCCTACTTGATTCGAACAAGTGACCTCTAGATCCACAATCTAGCGCTCTAACCAACTGAGCTAAGGCGGCACACGCTGTAGCGATGTCTTTCACGGCATCGCTCGCAAAAAAGAACCCCCAAAAACATCGCGGAGGGTGCTCGCGTCAAGTGAAAATAGCCGCTCTGCACAGAGAGGCCAAGGGGGGTGCGGCCAAAACAGTGGGAATTTGCCGCGAAATGCGTATCCGGGCTTCCAAGTGTGTCATACATCGGTAGGATGGGGCAGGTGTATCTCGGGGGAGGGCACCGCAGCGGTTTGATGGCACCTGACAAGGACCGTCAAGGACTTCGTGCACGCGGACTTGGGGCTAGTCAGCCAGATTGGCGATGACGAACAACGGTTACCAGTTGGAGCAGAAAGACCGGCCGGCCGACAGCCGCTGTGACGTTGTGGCGCGTGAAGAGGCGAAGTCGTTGTGCAGCTCCACCGTTCACGAACTTGCTCACGAACTGAAAACACCAATCAGCGCCATAGTTGCTGCCGCTGAGATCATGCGCGACGAGCGACTGGGGCCTTTAGCGAACGAGCGCTATCGCGGCTACGTGGGAGATATCCACGAGAACGCGGCGCAAATGCTGAAGTTGATCGACCGGCTTCTGGCGCGGCGCATTCTCGAGCAGGCAAGCGACGAATTGGAGCCCGTCGAAATCGATACGGAGGCCCTGGTTCGCGCGACCGCCTCTGCCCTGCAGCCGCTTGCTGAACAAGCCGGTCTCAAGCTTCAGGTTTCGGTAGGTCCGGGCCTGCCAACGCTCGTTGCTGATCCCACCAGCGTGCGACAGATTCTCGTCAATCTCCTGACGAACGCATTGAAGTTCACGCCGCGCGGTGGCGAAGTTTTAATTGAAGCCCACCCCGATCCCTCCGGACGTACGGTTATCGCTATCATCGACAACGGCGGTGGCATGGACGAGGACCAGTTGCTGCGCGCACTGGACGGCGTGAGGTCTCATCCGCCAACCGATGGCAGCGGCGGCTCTGGCATCGGCTTGCGTCTCGTCAAGGCCCTCAGCCAAGCAAACGGTGCGGAATTTTCGCTGGCCAGCCAGCCTGGGCAAGGTACGCGCGCGACGATCACCTTCAATCCTGCCACTCATTGGGCCGCCAGCAGAGCGCCTTAGGGCAGAACTGGCGAGAACGACCGAGATGCGCTAAGGCAGCGGGACCTTTGTTAGGAGCCTACCGTGATGCCACCCGACACAATGCCCGAAACTGTTCTCGCCACGTTCAACGGTGTTGCAGAGAACTGGGTGGGATTGCAGCAGCAATGAGTTGGCTTACACGGACGCGTCCTTCGCTGCAGGACGCGATGCGATCTCTTGCCGGACTTGGGCAACACGTTCGTCGCTGGCGCGCGCGACGGCGCGCATCCCCGCTATGGACGGCGACTGTCGCGACCATCCTCGCCATCATGCTCATGCCCATCGCGACGATCTTCGTCCTCGCGGTGTCTCCACATGAAAACATCTGGCCACACCTGGTCAGCAGCGTTCTACCCGTCTCACTGCGAGACACGATTTTATTGATGGTGGGCACTGGATTTCTGACCTTGACCGTTGGTACAGGGACGGCGTGGCTCGTCACCATGTATCGCTTTCCTGGCCGCGCGTTGCTCGACCGTCTGCTGGTCATTCCTTTGGCCGTACCGACGTACATCATCGCTTACGCTTACGTCGAACTGCTTGACTTTGCGGGACCGGTGCAAACGGCCTTTCGCACGGTGTTCGGATTTACTTCGGCGCGGGACTACTGGTTTCCCGATATCCGATCGTTGGGCGGCGCGATCTTCGTGATGTCGGCCGTTCTTTACCCCTACGTCTACCTGACCGCACGCGCGAGCTTCGTGCAGCAGTCCGTTTGCGCGTTGGAAGTGGCACGGACCTTGGGACGGTCGCCCATGGGGACATTCTGGGCCGTCGCCCTACCCTTGGCGCGCCCCGCGATCGCGGCCGGCTCGGCCCTCGTTCTTATGGAAGTGCTGAATGACATCGGAGCGGTGCAGTATCTGGGTGTTCAGACGCTGACGGCGAGCATCTATTCAACGTGGCTGCAACGCTCCAATCTCGGCGGTGCCGCGCAGCTTGCCAGCATCATGTTGCTATTCATCTTTGCGCTCTTTCTTCTCGAACGGTTCGCGCGCGGCGGCGCGCAAGTACACCACACAACCGGACGCTATCGCTCCATATCGTTCCAGGACATTGAAGGAGTCCGCGGTTATCTGGCCGCTGCGGTCTGCAGCCTTCCCTTCGTTCTTGGGTTCGCTGTGCCGTTTCTTCTGCTGGCTCGTAACGCCGTTGTCTTCCTCGGAGAAGGGCTCGCGGCCGGGTTCCTTGGCGCGACGGCCAACAGTCTTATGCTGGCGGCGCTTTCGGCTATCGTCGCTTCAGCACTCGCGCTTACCCTTGGCTATGCCCGTCGCGTCGCCAACAACAACATCGTACGGCCTGCCGTACGGGCGGCTGGACTCGGCTACGCGGTACCAGGAACTGTTCTTGCGCTAGGGTTGCTTATCCCGCTTGCGGCCTTCGATAATTGGGTTGACGCATTCATGCGCTCGAGCCTTGGGGTTTCGACGGGATTGCTGCTTTCAGGATCGATCTTCGCTTTGGTTCTTGCCTACACGATCCGGTTTCTGGCCGTCAGCCTCGGCACGATCGAGGCGGGGCTTGAACGCATATCGCCCAATCTGGATGCGGCCGCGCGCGCTCTGGGCTCAAGCCCGATGTCAGCGCTCATGCGCGTACACCTGCCGATGTTGACGCCGGCGCTCGGCACGGCAGCGCTTCTCGTCTTCGTAGATGCCATGAAGGAGTTGCCGGCGACACTCCTGCTGCGACCATTCAACTTCGACACGCTCGCGACACACGTCTATAGCTTCGCGGCACTGGAGCAATTCGAAGAAGCCTCTCTATCGGCGGTTGCAATCGTCATCGTTGGCCTGGTGCCGGTCCTTCTCCTGCACCGTGCTGTTGCCGGTGGTCGTCCCGGAACCTGAGCAATATTCTCCGGTAGGAAGGTCGGTTACCGCCTGAAGCTCATGTAAACGCGCAATAATGCATCCGTTTACGGAGGTAATTCAGCAACGCTTTACCCACAGTCGTTATCGAGTAAGCTGCGGACCACGCTCGCATTTTGCTGCGATTTCTGTAGTCTGGCTGCAACGGTTTGGCTCAGAATTTTTAGCCTGCCGCGGCCCACTGCCTTTGTCTCAGCGCTTGTGCGATACCGGTCCCTCCCTTACAAGGAGAGCCGACGTTCGTTTAGCAGCGTCGCTGCTGAAGGGTATTGGGGAGGCAGGCTCTTGCGCATGTTCGCGTGGCTCGGATTAGCATCTCCCTTGGCGGCGTCATTATGAAACGATTGATGCAAATACGGCGTCATCTCCTCGCAGTTTTCGGCGTACTCGGCTTAGCGCTGCTTGCAATGGCGATGCCGTATTTCGTCTCGCATGATCGCTCTGAAGTCGTGCTCAACACATCCACGGTCATGGCCGCGGACCAGCACCACTATAGGGTGACGGCACCCGTCGCTCTGTTTGGCGGCCCATACGTTGTCGTAGAGAGTGGAACGATCGCGCTTAGCGAACGGAGCCAAAGGGCTGCTCAGGGCGCCGGTTCAGCTGACAAAATCATTATGAGTGGCGATGCGCAGCTGACGCTCAGCGACGGACGTATCGCCGTCAATCTCGCAGGTGTTGGCCCCGAGGCAGCAGACGCCGCACCAGCTTCGCTTTTCGCACCACTTGCAGCGGCCCTAGCCAGCATGCAGTTCAGTTCGTTGGCGCTTAGCGATTGTACGATCGTTCTTCATTCTGATCGGGAAACCGTGCAAGAGCTTCGCGGCGTCGAAGCGCTGGTCAAGCTTGCCAGCAGGGACACGCTTGCTGTCACCGGTACATTCTGGCTGCGCGGCGAAAAGCTTTCCTTCAGGACCTCGCTGAATATCGGCAATCACGCTCGTCTGGAACGACGGCTACCGATACAAGCGAAGATAACCGGCGATCTCATCGATACCACATTGCGAGGCCACCTGAGCGTTGGGAACCGAGCCCGATTGATCGCTCCAAACTCAGAGCTGAAGTTCTCTGATCTCGGCAAGGCCGCTCGATGGCTTAATATCGGTTGGCCAGCCCGATCCGCAATTGAAGCATTTTCCGCAACGGGCCTGATCGATTGGTCTGCCGGCATTTTGGTTTTCCAAGACGCGGTCTTTAAGTTTGACGGAAACCGTGCAACCGGCGCGATGTCAGTCAATTACCAATCGCCGCGTCCACAAGTCGATGGCACCCTCGCGTTTGACGAACTAAATCTCACCGGTCTGCTTGTTCAAGATGATGTGCGTGACGAAAGTTTGATCGAAGCGACGATGCGCAAGTCGTCGAACTGGCTGCCAGCGCGGCTCGGGCTCAGCGGAGAAGCCATCACAATGCCGCTGCTGCGAGACGTTGATGCTGATCTGCGCTTGTCGGCTGAACGCGTTCAAATTGGCTCGCTCGTTCTCGGACGCAGCGCCACTGCAGTCTCACTACGCGATGGCAAGATGCTGGCCGACCTTGCCGAACTGGAGTTCGAGGGTGGCGGCCAAGGCACGGTACAAATCAGCCTCGATGCGACGGAGCCGGACCCCAAATTGGGGGTCCGCGGGCGCCTGGAAGGTTTTGAGGTCGGCAATCTCGCGACGGCCTTGTTTGGCGGGGCGGTCGTTACCGGGCGCGGCGATGCCATCATCAATGTCAAGGCCACAGGCGACCGGTACTCGGATATCATGAGCACGCTGTCCGGTCGGATCGAGGTTCGTGTTCTTGATGGTGCTGCACTTACGCTCGACCTCGCCAAGATGGTCGCAGAGCACAGTACCGGCGTCGCCGCTCCAGTTGGTTGGGGCACGACGACCGGCCTGACGAACTTGAGCGAGTTCGACATGCGGTTGGCGTTCACGGATGGTTTAGCCCTTGTCGAGACGTTCTCTGCAAAATCGGGATCACAACTTGTATTCGGAAGCGGCACAATAGACGTTGCAGCTCAAAACCTGGACGCCAATATTTGGATTGGCGCCGAAGCACCGACTTCCAATGATGAAACGCCCATGGGGGATCTCATCCAGTTTCGGGGAGATTGGCACGCGCCGGGAATCTCAGTGACCCGTGCGCCGAGCCGACAGGCCGGCCGACGGGATCCAGACGGACGACCTGCAGACACGCCGGGCCGGGGCTAAACTCAGACTAAAATCCCTCACTTAACGGAATTTCGAACCTGCGACGTCGACGCTCGGGATCGATTGCCGTAGAGTATTTTTGCCCGCCGATACTCATTCGTAGTCGTTGAGGAACCCCGTAAATGTTTCGATTTCGTTTTTCCATTGCCGTCGCGATGTTATTTGCCGCTGGCGTTCTGCCAACCTTTGCACAAAGCCCGTCCAGCAACGAAACAGCGCAGCAGGCTACGCCAAGCGATGGCCAGAACGCAGCGAAGACAGGGGCGCGTTCTGATGTTCAACCCGAGAATGACACAGCCGCTACACCGTCAGCGGACGTAGAGGCTCCCGCGCCCACGAAGGACGTAGGGTCGTCGACATCTTCCCAGCAAAAGGCTGATCCTGCCGTGGTGGCCGAAGCGCCAGAGAAGAGGTTCACGGTGAGCACGTGGGGCGGCGCCTATGGGCAAGCCCAGAAGAAGGCCGTTGCCGTACCCTTCGGACGTTCTCACGACGTCGCCATCGAGGTCCTGACGGATGGAGACGGCAAAGCGCTCAGAGGTGACGTTGTCGAACTCAACGCGGCAGCCCTCGATGCTGCGTGCCAATCCGGTGAACTCGCCAAAGTCGACGCCTCTTTGCTTACCCCCGCTCCGGATACAGCCGACACGGCGCAACAAGACTTTATAGCGGATGGTGTGCACGACTGTGGGCCAGCCTCAATGGTCTGGTCCGCTGTCTTCGCGGTCAATGAGAACGCTTTGAAAGCCGGTACACCGAATGTTCTGCAGGACGTGTTCGACACAACCCGTTTTCCCGGTCGGCGGGTACTTATTAAATCGCCGCGCTATCTTTTGGAAATGGCCCTTATCGCCGATGGCGTTGCGCCGGAAGTTATTTATCAGCACCTATCGACCGATGAAGGTCTAGAGCGTGCATTTGCCAAGCTCGATAGCCTTGGCAAGGATCTCGTGTGGAAGGAGACAGCGAAACAAACGGAAGAAGACCTGATGAACGGTTCGGCGGTCTTTGCGCAGACATTCAACGGGCAGGCCTTTTATGCAGCAGCCTACGGCGCGCCAATCAGAATTATTTGGGACGGTCAGGTTTACACTATGAGCTTCTGGGCCATTCCAGCCGACGGGTCTTCACAAGACATCGCGAAAGAGTTCGTTGGGTTCGCTACGGCCCCAAAGCAGTTGGCGGCTGTCGCGGAGGAGATTGCCTACGGACCAGCGCGCGTTTCAGCGACCGCACTCGTGAAGCAACATGCCAGTATTGGGCTTGATCTTACGCCTTACCTCCCGACGCGCCCTGAAAATATGGCGCGCGCAGTGCCTTTTGACGCGGCGTGGTGGGACGAGAACGGAACACAGATTGATGCGAGCTTCGCCACATGGGTAGAAGAACGAGAAGCTGCCATGCGCCCCAAGCCGATGCCAAAGCCGGTGCGGAAGCCTGAGTAAACTGAGATCTGGGAATCGTCAGACGGTTGCGCGGCGGAGAAGCTGAGTGGGCAGGGATACGAGGCAGGCGACAACAAAACCAATCGGGGCTCCGATGATGCCGACAGCGCGTGTATCGATGCCCCACCAGTTGGCCAACTCTCGTGCCATTGTTTGAGCTTCGGCGCACGCGCCTGGCACCGCGTCCCGGCAGTTTTGACGAACTTCCTCAAAGGCTTCCAAACGCCAGGGGGGCATGTTCGAGACTTCGTGCCAGAGACCAAGGAATTGGACCGGAAAATTCTGCGTGCCGACGATGTAATAAAGAGCCACGGCAAACCCGGTGAGACCACCGACCGCCAACGCAATCGAATTTGCGCGCGGCGATATAGCCGCCAGAAGTATCATTGGGAACAGACCCGATGCGGCCAGCGAAAGCGCCCATGCGATGCGCGTTATCAGGTCAGCCTGAAGCTGTCCCGCTACAACGCCGGCGATGACCGCAAGAGGTACGGTAAGAGCCGCTCTCACAAGAGCGGACTTCCGATTGGGCTGTTCTCCTCCTTCGGTCTCTGGGGCAGACAGGACAAAGCGCAAGGCGCCGGCCATCACCGCAATCATGCTGCCGGCACAGAGCAAAGCCGCAACGGCAAGCGCACCAATCAGCAGCCAGCTTAACGCCTCGGGCAGGCGGGAGATTGCCGCCACGGAAGGTAAAATCGCTTCGGGATCTATCGTGACATCCTGAACATGAAGACGCCCTCCCGGCTCTGCACACTCATGCGCGCAGAGGGGAGGAGTTGTCGAATACGCAGATTGCTCCAGCCAGTTTGGAACGGAGCTCATTGTCATGCCGCGCGCGATACTCGAGTAGATATCCAGCTTGGTGAGCGTTGCGATCGCTGGCAGCGTGATGACCAGCAGAACAACAAAGAACAGACTCCACGCGCTCGCTTGACGTGCAATCGGGTCTGGCCCGGATGAGCTTATCCGAGTCAAGAGATGGGGTGCGACGGCAGCGCCGAGCATCAAAGATATTGAAAGCGCAGCAAAGTTCTCTGCCGAAAAGCTGTTGTTTGATTTCGCGAAGGGCTGGACAACGGCGGGGTCGGATAAGCCATCGAGAATTAGACTGCGTTCCAATACTGCCAGGTCTTGCAACCCGTGTCCGTACGCCAACTGAGGTATGGCGATGTCGAACGCCACCAGGGACATCAGGGCGGCGGCTCCGCCGACGAGACAGAGGATCGCGACATAACTCACTGCCTGGAGCGAGAGCGTAACTCTCGTTTGGATAACAGCGATGATTGTTGCCATGATGACGGGTAGCACCAAAACCCAAGCTTCTCCGAGCGCGCCGCTTGCGTCCGTAAAGCGCGTGTTCGCGAAGAGCGGGGACACAAGCCGGCGTACAACCTCAAACTCCGCACTGACCAATAGAGTCAGACAAACCAGAAGCATGGCGGTGGCAGCGTAAGGCGCAGCAATGCCGCCGGTACGTTTCGCCAGAAAATCCTCTAGCGATGCAGATTGCGCGCGGGCGAACGCTGGCGCAACCACACAGCCGACGAGCACGAAGCCTCCCGTAAGGCCAAGCGCAAAAGCGAGCCCATCGTAGCCGTAGGCATAGAGCGCTCCGATGAGCGCAACCGGTGCCGCGCCCGACATCCACAACCCTGCGGTACTCATACCAACGAAGAGGGGGGCAATGTTTGCGCGTGGCGCGCCGCGCCAAGGTAGAGCTACCCAGAACCCAAGCATCGCAAAAATGATGAGGGCCCCCTGCGCTGCCAAATAATAGGCAAGAGGAAAGCCGAGGATACGCACGCCATTCAGAAGCGGGGCAGCGAAATGCAACGCGAATGCGAAAATGCTCCAGATCAAAAGTGGTACCCACAGGGTGCGCTTTGATCGTGGTGCGTTCTCGCGTGATGTCACGGCCATGTAAATGTCCCCCGACCTCGAACGGCTTGGAGCCGACGCTTGCCAAGCTAGATGAGGGACATGGCAAACAATTGTGGGCCGGTCTATGGCAAAGGCAGTTACATGTCTTCGGCTAGACTGATTGTTACAAGGCCGTGCAGATATCGTTCAGCATGTTGCGCAGCCAGCCGTGCCCCTCGTGGCTGTCAAAGCAGCGATGCCAGACCATGTAGGTCGGCAGCGGGGGAACAACTGCCGGCAGAGGGTGGATGTCGATCTCACAGAGACGAGAGAAATAGCGCGCGACCTTTTGAGTTGTCGTGGCCACGTAGTGTTGGTTCTCGACGACGAAGGGCAACGTTGCGATCGTGGGCACAGAAAACATTATGCGCCGCAAGACACCGTGCTTTTCGAGATGGAGAGACGTCGCTGCTTTCCCTTCCTCTTCAGTACGGCCAACGACTACGTGAGGCAGCGCTTTCACATCCCCAAGGTCCAATGGCTTGTTCAAAAGCGGATGATTGCGCCGTGAAATCAGAACAAGCGGATCCTCATATAATAACTCGGAATGAAAGTCCGGCGCGTTCATGGGTTCATAATCAAGCGCGAGCCATGTTTCGCCGTACCGAAGATCGCGAAGCATATCCCGGGCCCGGCCGCCAGCAATTCGAAATTCAATATTGGGACAGTCGCGCACCCTTGCCGACAATTCGGGAACAAGGATTGCGTCGATCCCGAACGGGAAATCGAGCAAAAAAGTTTGCCGGCTTGTTTTCGGATCAAACGGCACGCCTGTGTGGCGCAAAGTCGAGCGGAGCGCGTCTAGAGCTGGACGTACATTGTTTGCAATCGCGTGTGCGCGCGCTGTTGGCCTGACGCCGCGCCCTGTACGCTCGAACAGACGTTCGCCACCCGTCATTACGCGCAAACGCCGCAAGGCATGACTTACTGCAGGTTGGGTTAGCCCTAAACGCTTTCCAGCTTTAGAGAGAGATCCTTCATCCATAACTGCGTCAAAGACTATAAACAAATTTAGGTCCTGCCGGGGATCTGCTCTCTTCTTCACAGCAGTTCCCTCGAATTTTTGTAGCTGATTCCTGAAAACATCTTTTCTCGATTGCGGTTTATTCTTTGAAATTATGGGCTTTGGCTTGGCTTAATTAACAAGATACTCAGTCTCGGGATCAATTCAAATTTTTGATAAAATTGATATAGTATTAAATCCCCTATAGATGCGGATCTCTTGAGCAGACAACGACGCTTCGTAAAAAAAAACGGAGTCGGCGAGAGGCTGATCTAAGATTGTACCCTGAATTGGGCTAAGGCCCGTCACTTCGCTGGGATCTGTGCCCTTAGGGCCATGACTTGGCCTCGTGCTCCGTCAATGAGCAATCTGACGTCGTTCGGCAGGGTGCACATGCCGAAGCCATCCTCGAAACGGCATAACGCCGTCTCAACACCATCGGTGTGGCAGGCGGTAAACAGGCCGGCGGCTTTAGCTTGAGTTACAACGCGCGCCATCGCGGCGAGGACCTCGGGATCTTTCGGCGCCATGGACGGCGGCGAACCGAACGAAAGCGACAAATCGCCAGGTCCGACATAGACGCCATCGAGCCCCGGTACGCTCAATATATCGGGCAAGTTCTCAATAGCTTCCCGGGTCTCGATCTGAGCTAGCAACACGATCTCCCGATCCGCTGCGGCTGCGTAGGCAGCGCTCGCTCCCGCCTGAGCATAAAGTGTCGCTCGGTTCGGGCCATAGGAGCGCTGCCCAATAGGCGGATACCGGCACGCGGCGACAAACGCCTCAGCGTCGGCGCGCGTATTTACCAATGGGCAAATGAGCCCATAAGCGCCAGCGTCCAGGAGCTTCATCATCAGGCCGCTCTCGTGCGAGGGAACGCGTGCAAAAGGAACGGCGACGGTTGTCGAGATGGCTTGCAGCATGGCGAATGCCGCCTCAAAGCCCATTGCTCCGTGTTGCAGATCGATCGTTACGCTGTCGTAGCCTTGGTGGGCCATGATCTCCGCAGCATAGGCACACGGGAGCGAGCACCAAGCGTTAATGACCGGATCGCCGGCTTGCAGCTTGGCCCTAACATTATTCTTGCGCATAAAATCTGTGAACTCCCACGATTGAGCGAAGTGTACCGGACTCACGCAAAAAGCGGTTTAAAGGCATTAAGTATACTTTTTTAGTACTCAATATGGTGTACGGTCGGCCCGTCCCCCGCGACACAATGGTACGCCGGGGGTACCTTACAACCGATTGAATTAACGCTATATCTTTGCCGCGGCCGGTAGCCTTTACCGGCCTTCGAGGGGTTAGGATTACCTACAAGTAAGAACGCAACGCTTGACATCTCGCTGCGGCGCAGAAAAAATATTGCAGTGCAACCTGCAATGATGACGCACCGCACGCGCACGGCCGGTCGTCAGCCTTCCATCCGGCTGACACGCCAAGACCCAGCTACCAAAGGTGCGATATGCACAAGAGGGCGCTCGGACGGCGTTTCCGAAGGGCCATGTAGCCGATCGCGAATGTTCTTGCGGACATGACTTGGAAAGGTCGGAGGATATGCGCAAGCAAGAGAATAACCTGCAACCGTCCGAACCTCGGCGTGGTGACGCCCGCGAAAACGAGGCGTACCTGAGGCTTGTTGGAGAACGGGTGCGAAATTTACGTGCACAGCTCGGCATGGCCCGAAAAGCTCTTTCGCAGGCTTCCGGCGTTTCCGAACGCTATCTCGCCGAGCTTGAACGCGGCACAGGCAACGCCTCTCTGCTCGTTCTACGGAATATTGCCAGCGCGCTCGGAGCGCGGATCGAAGATCTTGCCAGCGAGCAGGATGATCAAGCCGTCGACACCAGCCTCGGCTTCGATCAGCTAGAGCAACTGAGCCCAAGCGACGCGTCACCGCAGAAGCCGGTTCGCCGTTGGAACACCAACGGCACGCCGCTCGGTCGGATCGCATTGGTCGGCCTTCGCGGAGCCGGAAAAACCACGCTCGGACACGCCCTGGCCAAGGCCATCGGCGTACCGTGCATCGCCCTTGACCGGGAAATCGAGCGCGCTAGCGGCATGGAAGTCGCCGACGTCCTTGCCGTGCACGGCGAGGCCGTCTATCGGCGCCTTGAACGCAACTGCCTTGCGACCGTGGTCGAAACGGTTCCCCGCGCCGTTATCAAAACGGGCGGTGGCATCGTGCTTGAGCCCGAGACCATGGACCTCATGTTCTCAGGCTGCTTCGTCATCTGGATCACGGCATCGTCCAACGAATTGTTTGCGCGTGCACGCGGAAGCGCAGCTCTGCCTATCAACGGTTCCGGACGCCACGCTAAGGCCGTTTTAGAGGCAGCGCTGGCCGAGCGTGAGCCTCTCTATGCCCGCGCAGATGCAGTGATTGATACGACCGGCAAGAGCGTCGACGAGGCGCTTAGCGAGCTTCTGCGGATCGTGCAGGCTGCGCAACCTCGTGAGAACGCAACTCAGGCGCGCAGCACGACGCTTGATCGCCTCAAAGAGGATCGCCGCGACATCGAGTGTGCCAGCTAAACTCTGGCAACTCCCCTGACTTGAATAACGATCATGAGCATTAAGATCAGCGTCCGGAAACGGGCGCTGATTTTGTTTAGGACGTCAGCTTCCGGCATTCTTCATCGGCAGGCAGCGGATCACAACCCGTGTTCCGGACGCAGGTCTCAAGCGCGCCACGCAGCTTGTCCGAGAAAATACCGTCCAGAAACCCGTCGTACAGACCGGCCGCTTGAAGTCCGCATTGATAGAGCCGGACGATGCGGTTGCCGCCATAACGCATAGCCTGGGTATAGTCGCGCAGTGCGCCCTCAATGTCGCCGCTGGCTTGACGAATGTGCGCGCGCGTATCAAGTGCGTGGGGACTTTGCGGCGTCAACGCCAGAGCTCGCTCAACGTCGGCTGCCCCTTCAACGGGCTTGCCGGACTTGAAATACGCCCAGGCCCGGTTGTTCAGCGCGATGGCGAAATCCGGAGAAATTTCGATCGCTGCATCGTAGTCTGGAATAGCCAGATCATAGAGCCCTTTGAGTGAGTAGGCCAAAGCGCGCATCGCCAAAGCCTGGCTGCGTTCGCCGGGCGGTAGGGGGGTCTGAAGGAGTTCGGTGCAGCCCGAGATCCTGCGTTCGTTGTCCTGCCCGAAGCAATCGACCGAATGATCTTCCGTCGATGCGAACGATACCCCGACCGTAACGGTAGCGATCACCATTGTGAGACCCAGTACTCTGAAGATGTGCCGCAAACCGACCTCCAAAGACAATTTTGGTGAAATGCGCTAGGTGGCGTTCCCGGTTCCGGTTTCCGTCGCCTGATTCCTGCCGGATTAACCGCATTATCGCAGCGCAATTGAGGCAGAGCACAGTTAACTGTGACGCTAGGGCAGCTATGCTAGGTTCGCCACCTTCGCACGGCGCAGGAGATGTGAAAACCAGTGGAAGCCAAGCGCATCGTTCTCATCATGGGTGGCGGGATCGCCGCCTACAAGTGTCTAGACCTCATTCGCCGCCTACGAGAGCGCGGCGTAGACGTTCGGGTTGTCATGACACGCGCAGCCCAACAATTCGTAACTCCTCTCAGCGTTTCCGCATTGTCGAATGATCGGGTCTTCACTGATTTATTCGATCTCGATGATGAACGTGAGATTGGCCACATCCGGCTATCCAGACTTTGCGACCTTATCGTCGTGGCGCCAGCGACGGCCGATCTGATCGCTAAAGCGGCAAACGGGCACGCCGACGATCTTGCAAGCGCTGTACTCCTTGCCAGCGACAAGCAGATTCTGATGGCTCCAGCGATGAACCCAAAGATGTGGCTCAATCCGGCGACGCAACGCAATGTTCGCCAACTTGAAGCGGACGGGATCTCATTCATCGGTCCGGCGGTGGGCGAAATGGCAGAGTCGGGAGAGGCCGGGCCAGGGCGCCTCGTCGAACCTGCCGAGTTATTGGCTGCAATCGAAGCGCGGCTCCATCCTTCGTCAAGCGGCAGCCTTGCGGGCCGGCATGTGCTCATCACGAGTGGACCGACGCACGAACCCATCGATCCAGTGCGCTACATCGCCAATCGTTCGTCGGGCAAGCAAGGGCATGCAATTGCTGCGGCTGCGATTGCAGCTGGCGCTCGTGTAACGCTCGTTTCCGGTCCTGTCACCTTGGGAGCCCCTGCTGGCGCGACGACGGTCCAGGTGCAAACGGCTGAGGAAATGCTCAATGCCGTACGTGCTGCCCTGCCGGCCGACGTCGCAATATTTTGCGCCGCTGTCGCCGACTGGCGCGCAGCGTCCCCAGCTGATGAAAAGATCAAGAAGACGGGCGATGGCGAGAAGCCGCAGCTCGAACTTGTCGAAAACCCCGATATTCTAAAAACCATTGCCCATATGAAGACCGGTCGGCCAAACCTCATTGTCGGCTTTGCTGCCGAAACGGAAAACGTCATTGCCTTCGCAACGAGGAAGCGGCGCAACAAGGGTGCGGACTGGACTGTCGCCAACGACGTTTCTACGCACACCGGCGTTATGGGTGGGGATCGCAACCGCGTACATCTCATCACCGAAACCGGTGTCGACAGCTGGCCCGAAATGTCAAAACGCGAAGTTGCCGAGACCTTGATTGCGCGCATCAGCGCCCTTTTGCATGACAAGGCCCGCAGGGTGTAGCGCGTAGAAAGCGATAAGTCGTATGACCACAAGAACCAGTCTAGGGGCCGACGGCGCAAAGGTTAGCGTCCTGCGTTTGGCGCATGGCAAGGACCTACCTTTGCCGGCCTATCAATCTGAGGCTGCAGCAGGGCTCGACCTCATCGCTGCGCTGGAGTGGGATCATCCCTTAACCCTCACCCCGGGCGCACGGGCACTCATTCCAACTGGACTCGTACTTGAGCTCCCCATCGGGTTCGAAGCCCAAGTGCGACCGCGGTCCGGGCTTGCGCTGAGGCACGGCGTTACCGTTCTCAACAGTCCCGGTACAATCGATGCGGACTATCGCGGCGAAGTCAGCGTTCTTCTGGCCAACCTCAGTGGTGTTCCCTTTGAAATCCGGCGCGGCGAACGGATCGCGCAACTGGTTATCGCGCCGGTGACGCGTGTCGAACTCGTTGAAGTCGCCGAGCTTACGGAGACGGAACGTGGAAGCGGCGGCTTCGGCTCTACTGGACGGGAAAGCGCCAGAGCAGAACCACCCAAAGCTGAGAAGCCTGCGGCACCCAAGGCCAAAAAGGCTGCTACGCGCAAATCTCCCCCTAAAGCTGCCAAAGCTTCGCGATCTAAGTCGAAAACGAAGAAGGCCACCGTCAATAAGGGCTGAATGAAATCAAAGCCCTTTAGCAATTACAATATTGTTCCGGCCGCGCGAGGCTCGCTTCTTGGATGTGGTGGCCCTATCAAAGCGCCAACGGCTGATCAGAGGACACAAACCATGACAGACTCTCCGGATACGATTGCGGCTACGGCCAGCCAGAGTTGGGGACGGGGCCGCGTCTATGGGAACATATCCGAGACGATCGGCCATACGCCTCTGGTTCGGCTTGGCAAAGTTATAGCGGCGGCGCGCTCGGTCGCCGACGTGCTCATGAAGCTGGAATTTTTCAATCCGCTGTCTTCGGTCAAGGATCGCATTGGCCTGGCGATGATCGACGCGTTGGAGGCTGACGGGCGCATCACCCCAGGGCGGAGCGTGCTCATCGAGCCGACCTCTGGCAACACGGGTATTGCGCTGGCATTCATTGCAGCCGCGCGTGGATATCGCATCATTCTGATCATGCCGGAATCGATGTCGCTGGAGCGACGCAAGATCCTTGCCCATCTCGGCGCCGAACTTGTGCTGACGCCCGCGAGCGGGGGCATGGCTGCGGCGATCGAGAAGGCCAACGAATTAGCCAGTGCCATCCCTGGCGCTGTTATTCCCGCTCAGTTCGACAATCCGGCCAACCCGGCGATCCACGCCAAAACAACGGCAGAAGAAATCTGGTCGGATACAGGTGGCAACGTCGATGCGCTGGTGATCGGAGTTGGGACCGGAGGCACTCTGACGGGCTGCGGCCGCGTCCTCAAAGCGCGCAAGCCGGACCTGAAGGTAATTGCGGTCGAGCCGTCGGCTAGCCCCATCTTGTCCAAAGGGGAAAAGGGGCCGCACAAAATTCAGGGCATTGGCGCTGGCTTTATCCCTTCTATTCTCGATCGCTCGCTGATCGATGAAGTCATTACCGTACCGGACGACATGGCCTTTGAAGCCGCCCGTATGCTTGCGCGGATCGAGGGTATTCCGGGTGGGATTTCGACGGGCGCCAATCTGGCGGCAGCACTCACCGTCGCTGGACGCTCATCCATGTCGGGAAAGACGATCGTGACCTTCGCACCTTCAAGTGCTGAGCGTTACCTGTCGAGCGATCTGTTCGCGCAAACTGCTGAAGGAGCTGCCACAAGCGGTTGAGACAGCTTCGCCGGGTCGACGACTTAAGAAGATGACGCTTCTTTCAAGAACTCGGCGGACGTGAAAAGTGATGCGAAGGGGATGGTTGCGTCGCGATAAAGCTCCGTCGCGCCTGACTGGCGATCCAGGATCGAGATCACTAAGGAAATCTCGGCTCCAACCTCGCGCAGCGCTTCGATCGCTGACATCGCAGAGCCGCCCGTTGTCGTTACGTCCTCGACCACAACGACGCGCTTACCGCTGAGGTCGCTTACGCCTTCGATGCGTTGACGCGTGCCATGTCCCTTCACAGCCTTGCGCACGAAAAACCCCGGAATAGGTCGCCCCTGAAGACCACTTACCAATGCCAAGGGGCCGATCAACGGCACTGCGCCCATTTCAAGCCCGCCGATATAGTCCACCTCAACATCTTTCAGGCGATCCAAAATTAACTCGGACAGTGCCTTCGCGCCTTCGGGATCGAGCATCGTCGGCTTCATGTTGAAGTAGTGGTCGCTTTTGGCACCCGACGCCAACGTGATCTCGCCCCGGACGAACGACTTCTTCTTGATAATTTCGAATGCGCGCGCGCGGGCGGCGGCGAGATCAGACGTCATGAACAATTACCTTGATGGCTCCCTTATGCGTCGACGGCAATGCGACTGCGGACTTCTTCCGGCGCACCGAAGTGCTCAAAATAACGCGGATCGATATTCTCGACGGGCAAGACGATAAGCACGTCAGTCGTGCCAAACTGATGGTCTATGACCGCACCGTCGCCAACGGTCGCGCCTAAGCGGAGGTAGCCCTTGATCAAAGGCGGGAGCGCCTTCAGCGCAGCTTTGGCATCGATATTCTCAATTGGGATACGGTCCATAGGCACGTGCAGATGATCGTGGGCACGACACCGCCATTCGGGCGACGCGAGAGCATGATGATGAAGGAAGCTCAGGGCCATCGCATGCGCATCCGGATCCGTACCGGCGAAGCTCGCGCAGCCAATCATTACGTCGACCTTGTGCTCGCGCACGTAGGTCCAGAGACCGTGCCAGAGCAGCTCAACTGTGCGCTTGTTGCGATAAGGCTTGAGAACGCAGGACCGACCAAGTTCCATGAACTTGTAGTTCGAACGCCGCGCCTCGACCAGTGGTGCAATGTCGTATTCGCTCTGCGTATAGAACCCTTGCGCGCGCTCCGCCTGCTCCTGTCGAAGAACGCGATATGTGCCGACGACTTCGGGACGGCGGCCTGACGTCCAACCATGCCCGCCCGCGGGTTTGGCATCGACATCCACCACAAGCAAGTGATCGCAGATGGCATCATAGTCATCCTCATCGCGACGGCGCATCTGGCTCAGCAGACTTGGGACGGCTGACATCTCTTCGTAGAACACACGATAGCGTAGGTTTTGGGCGCGGCGCAGATCCGCGCGCGATTGTGCAAGGCGCACCTCAAGAGAGCCGACGCGGCCATAAATGCGCGGAATCTGACGACGAGGCATAAGGAACGCGGCGGATCGGCCTGCGTCAAATGCCCTGCGTATCGGAGCCTTTTTCGTCTCCATCATAGAGCGACTGTCTCCCCTCACCCGGATCATCCCGGGCCGGTCGCTTAAGACGGACCGGTATCGTCATTCTCGTTCGACGGCCATCGCCCCAGGCCATCGGACCACCCTGTTCTTAATCATACGCTGGAAACGGCTAGATTCGGTAGTCTGTCGTGTCTTGCGAACACGCTACTTGTGCACCGAAAACTCTGTAGGCCTAGAGCGACTTAGCTCGCCTTACGCCGTTCATTCCATACAACGATATTCCACCCCTCTCGCCGCTTTTACGGCCAGAATGCACCGTTGTAACTAAAATTGTGGGGATGAGGTAGCGGCTGTCAACCGCCCGAAGATGTGGGGTGCTTGCCCTATTTGCCGGCGAGCCGAACCGATTCGTTCCGTCCGGCTTCATGCCAGTCGTCAAGCACACGCTGAAGCGTACCGATCAATGCATCGGGCTCAAATGGCTTGGCCAAATAGTCGTCGAAACCAGCCTCCAGACATCTCCGGCGATCTTCCGTGAAGGCGTGAGCCGTCAACGCAATTATGGGAGGGCTGCGTAAATTCGTGTTGCCCGCTGCCCCCGAAAACAGGGCGTGGATGCGGCTGGTCGCTTCATCGCCGTCCATGCCGGGCATAAAGAGATCCATCAAGATAACATCGGGGACCGCAGTATTCGCGGCCAGCGCGTCGGCGATATATTCAACTGCCTTCGCGCCATCGGATACGCTCGCAACCTCAAATCCGGCCTTCTCAAGTACGCGCGTGGCGACAAGTTGATTGATTTCGTTGTCTTCTGCGAGAAGCACAAACGGTGGGCTATCGACGGCCGCTTTCCCCTTCTCACGTTCACGGGATTGGTCCGAATTTGGATGATCGTGCGTTTGCTCGAGAACCGACAAATTCTGATCCCATCCGGCCCCCGGCGTCACAAGTTGCCGAAGGACCGCTTCCGGGCGCACAGGCCGGATCAGATACGCATCGAAACCGACGTTGCGATAGTTCGCAAAATCTGAACGGCTCATGGCATCGATAAGGACGAGCCCTTTCGCGTCGGCAGCACATTCGCGCGCTGTAGTAAGGATTTTTGCTGCATGCTCGGGTACGCGGTTCGCGTCAACGACAACGCGCGTAAATGGTGCATTCGCCGACTGGGCAGATCTGATCGCGTCGCATGCTTCGTCGAAATCGCTCTCCAAAACTGAGACACTGTAATAGCGCAGGAGATTGGCGAGCGCGCCGCGCTCCAACCTTTTATCGAAAGCGAGGAGCACTTTCCCCTCGTAACTCGTGACAGATTTAGCGGAAGCCCACGTGCGCTGCGTTTTCATCGTGGAAACCGGAAGGGACAGGTCCACGATAAAGCTCGTTCCGTAGCCCGGTGCCGTTTCCACGCGGATATCACCGCCCATCGCTCTTGCGAGGCGCTTTGAAATTGCCAATCCAAGACCTGTTCCGCCGCTTCCGCGCTGACGCGCGGCATCAGCCTGCTCGAATTCCTGGAACAAAGCCGCAAGGTCTCGCGGCGACAGGCCAATGCCGGTATCGCGAACTTCTATGCTGAAGCTAAAACTGGGCGTTGCCTCCGACGGTGGCGCGGACGGCTCAGGGCCTCGCTTCACAACCGAAATGATCACGCCGCCCGTGTCGGTGAATTTGACGGCATTCGAAATCAGATTGAGCAGAATCTGCCGAATGCGGATCTCATCGCCAATGACATCACCTGCCAGGTCCGGGTCCATGGTCCAGGCGAGTTCGATATTCTTTTCGAATGCTCGCGGCGCCATCAGCTCGACGCTGCTCTGAACGCAATCAGCAAGATTGAAGGGACTCTTGTCGATCACCAGCTTGCCGGCTTCGATCTTCGAAAAGTCGAGGATCTCATCGATCAGCGCCATAAGCGTGCGCGCAGACCGACTGATTGCGGCCGTGTAAGTGCGCTGCTCAGGTGTTTGTTCCGTGTCCGAGAGGAGGTTTGCCATGCCGAGTATACCGTTCATCGGCGTTCGGATTTCATGGCTCATGGCTGCGAGGAAGCGTGATTTTGCCCGGTTGGCAGCCTCTGCCTGGTCGCGTGCCTCGTAGAGCTCCTCGGCCGTCTTGCGCTCCTCGGTTACGTCGCGCCCCACCAACTGAACTTCGCGCACACCCGACTCGTCAGGGGGAAGTTCGTGGCGTTCCCACGCGATCCAGCGTGGGCCTTCGAGGGTTGCGAGACATTGCATCAGGTGCGGAGTGCGACCGTCAGTCGAGGTGGCGGAATCGGTTTCCAATACCGTTGGCGTAAAGACCTTACCGAATGCATCTCTGGGCTCGAGTCCGAAAAGCCGAAAGAAGGATTTGTTGGCGAAGGTCAAGCGCTCCTCGGCATCCCGACGCAGGATGATATCGTCCTGGGCATCAAGGAGATCCCGATAGCGCGCGTGATTTTCCGACAGTTCCCAGCGCAGATCGTACATGCGCTCGATGTTGTTCAGCGGATCATCCAGAGGATGTTCGGCCTGGGCGCTGCGATCCACGGCGGGTTCTGCTCGCCCACGAAGCAAAAGCATCAGA
The DNA here is from genome assembly GCF_000981545.1 of Candidatus Filomicrobium marinum. NCBI lineage: Bacteria > Pseudomonadati > Pseudomonadota > Alphaproteobacteria > Hyphomicrobiales > Hyphomicrobiaceae > Filomicrobium > Candidatus Filomicrobium marinum. The sequence continues at coordinate 1,116,128 of NZ_LN829119.1, read as the reverse complement.
GCGATCAGGCTTGCGCCCAACATGATCAGAATTTGATAATCTGTAAAAACGGCGGGTGCGAGCACGGCGCCAGCAAGCATAAGCGCAAGGCCGAGAACATTAACATATCGGTCGTACCGGCTAAGGAATTGGACAATCTCGGTTGGCTTGCGCCTCGTCTGCCCGCCAGGTGTTTGCCTGCGCGCCAGCGGATCGAGCACATTCAGCTCAACCCAATTCCGAAGTTCCTCCAGTCCCCACCGCTTCACGACTCATGCCTTACGCAACACACACACGCTGCGGACAGACAATCATATCGTGTTCAATAAAATCTGAAGCACTATGGTTAACGGTTTAATTCCGGGCACTTTGTTCCCGCATCCCTGCGGTCAGCGGAATTCAAACCAAGAGCTTTTGGGGCCCTTGAGGGTCACTCGTCATCCAGATGACGCGCTGCTTCGAGCGTCATCAGTGGAATTCCGCTCTTAATGGGAAAAGCCAGTTTTGCGGCCTTACTCACCAGCTCGTGACGCTTCGGGTCATAAACGAGGGGCTTTTTGGTTAGCGGACACACGAGAAGCTCTAGCAGCTTCGGATCGGGGATTTCTGCCTCCGAAGCCGGTTTATCCTGCCGATTGCTCTCGCCTTTCACGTCTGTCATGGCGGGCTCAGTCCTCAAGGACACTTAACTTACTGTAGGGTACCACCGTCTGCGCCGCCAGAAGCGAGCTCCATTTCCGCTAAGGCAACCAGCACATCAGCGCGCGACTTCAAATCGGCGGCCTCAAGAAGTGCTTGCTTCTCCTCTGGGCCATAGGGGCTCATGACGGATAGAGCATTGATCAACACTTCGTTGGACGCGCGCAAGATAGCACTCCAATCAGCTTTAAGGCTGTTGGCATCCAAATAACTACGAAGAACGCGGAGAAGGTTTTCGCGATCAACCTCCTCTTCTCCAAGGCCAGCCTGGAAGTCATCAGCGTATCGGTTGTAGTTGACCTGCATGATCCGGTACGGCGTATCCGAATGCACTTCGTTTTCCACATCGAAGCGCGCCACACCGGTCAACGTGATGACGTAGCGGCCATCGTCAAGCTCTTGGTACGTGGTTATCCGGCCTACGCAGCCAACCGCACGCAGATCGCAGCTTTTGTCGGAAGGGCTCTCCTCTTCCTGCACGCCGCCATCCGGTTGAATGATCCCGATAACGCGGTTTCCACTCATGGCGGCTTCGACCATGGCGAGATAGCGCGGTTCAAAGACATTCAATGGGAGCGTTGCGCGGGGCAGCAGAATAGCTCCACGCAGCGGGAAAACCGGAATCTGCGGCGGCAGATCTGCAGGCCGTCGATACAGGTCGGTCATTGCCAAGGGCGGTATCCTTGTGATTGGCGATGCGACGCACGCTTCGCGGCAGGCCAATTATGAGAACAACAGTGAAGACAAACGACGCCGACCCGCCATTGTCGCAGGGTCTTTAGGGCCCCAAGCCTCGAAAAACTCAACGAGCTGCTTGCGGGCCGCGTCTTCGTTCCAGCCGCGGTTGCGTGCGATGATTTCAAGTAAATGATCGACTGCAGCCGTCTTGTCGCCCGAAGCGGCCAAGGCGACAGCTAGGTCGAATCGCGCCTCATGATCCGTGGGGTCGCTGGCGACGCGGGCTTCCAGCTCTGCGGGCGGGCCGGAGCTTCCCGCCTTCTTGACCAGCGCTAATGCTGCAAGAACGGATTGCACGGCAGGGTCTTCGCGTTGATCAGGCGGCACAAGTTCAATGGTCTGTTCCGCGCGGGTGCTGTCACCGCTTTTCAAATAGCATTGAGAGAGACCTGCAAGCGCGGGCGCATTATGTTGATCCGCACGAAGAATTTCAGCATAGATTCCGGCCGCCCCTTGCAGATCCCCTGCATCGAAGGCCTGCTGCGCAGCTTCCAAAACAGCGGCAACATCGTCTTCGGCTTCGTCTGTAAGCAGGCGGTCAACGAATGCGCGCACCGTGCTTTCCGGCTGCACACCCATGAAACCATCAAGGGGGCGGCCATCGCGGAATGCATAAACGGTTGGCAGGGACTGGATGCGCAGCTGTCCGGCAAGGGCCGCGTTCTCATCCGTATTGACTTTTACCAGGCGCACCTTGCCGCCGTAGCTGCGCACGACCTTTTCCAGCACCGGTGCAAGCTGCTTACAAGGTCCGCACCACGGAGCCCAGAAATCGACAATCACAGGCACGTGCTGCGAGGCTTCGATAACGTCCTTGCCGAATTGGGCGGTCGTGGTGTCCATCACGACATCGGCCGCGTTCGTAGGATCGCCTGCCGCGTCTTTGCCCGAACCGAATAGCATTGTTGTGTTCTCCTTTGGACCGATCACCCAGATCGGCCAATATTCATTCATCCCCGGAAGCGACGGGATGAACGGAAATCCCGTGTAAAATTCAGTCTACTCAACAGTAGACGTCAGATCCGTGACGCTTGGCGTATGTCCGCATGCGCGAATGAACCGCAAAAGGTCCTCTCGCGCAATGCTTGTTGTCGCTGTGTTCTCCAACGGATGACAATTGATCGTATCGAATTCCATGAGCGCCTGATCGATTACAACGCTGACGCGCCCCGTTGGATCATTAATCAAAGCAAATGCCGTAACCGAGCCCGGGGACACGCCCAGAACAGTCTTCATGAGGTCGGCCTTGCCAAAACTGAAGCGGGCCGCACCCAGACGCTTATGCAACGACTTGAGGTCAATACCAGTTTGCGCATGGGCAATTATCAAGAACAATCGTCCCTTGGCGTCTTTAAGAAACAAATTCTTAGTATGGCCACCAGCGATGTCGCGCTCCAACGCCTCACTTTCAGCAACGGTGAAGACGGCTGGGTGTTCGATCGTCTGGACGCGAATATCGAGTTCAGCCAACCGATTGAATAACTCTTGGCGGGTGGCGGGCGGGCTCGCAGCGTCAATAGTCATGGTGGGGCAGGGTTTCCGTTCCAAGCGTGTGTCTAAGGGCGTAAAAACGGGACGAAGGCCCACGTTATCCGCCTATCGATATGGACGCGCGCAGACACTATTGCAATCGTTCGGCACTTGCGTCATAAGACGGGGCTCGCACCGATCACTCGGTGCGTGGCCCAGGATTGCGGATGTAGCTCAGGGGTAGAGCATCACCTTGCCAAGGTGAGGGTCGCGCGTTCGAATCGCGTCATCCGCTCCAATTTCTCTCATTAGATTCAAATATATATATTGCCTCTATGCGGCAGTGGCTGCGCGCGACGATCGCGCCTTGCCTCTCCATGATTTATTGTGCGCATTCGGGGGCACCCCGATTATTGGGTTTCTTTGCCGGAAAGTTGGATGGCGAACGGATCTATCAGCGTGCCTTGCAGCAGTTCTGAACGCTTTGCCGCTGCGTGAGGGCCTTCGCGTGCTGGAAATCGGCTGCGGCCCCGGGGCGTTGGCCCGCGCGATTGCTATGCGTATCGGGGATGGACACGTTCTCGCTATAGACCGGTCCGCAAAGGCGATCGAGCAAGCCAAGTCGGCTTCACAAGCGGAACTCTCAAGCGGCCGCCTCACATTGCGTCAAGCCGCGATTGAAGATTTCGAATTGCACGCTCATGAGGCGCCCTACGACATAGCGGTTGCCATTCGCGTCGGAGCCTTAGATGGCCGGCATCCCGAATTGGAACGTCGTGCCTTGCGCCGCGTAGCCGACGCGCTCACGTCGCGAGGACAGCTGTATATCGATAGTGGCAATCCATTGCGGGAGGTTCGGCTTCGCGACTGAGTTACCCCATCAACCCGCGGGGTGCGCTTCAGCTTCGGACGTCGCCTCGCTACGGACGGGCTCGGGCGACGGCGGGGGTGGCGGCGGGGCTGCCAAGGGCCGGTTGGCCGCTTCGAGGCGCACTAGAACCTCCCGGGACAGCGTTTTGATTGCTTGGCCGACCTGCCCTGGATATTTGGCTCCATAGGAGCGCTGCTGCGGCTGGAAACGAGCCGCATCCTGAAGCGCGTTCACGCGCGGAATTGACGATTCGAAACAACGATTTTCCGGATTTGACCGGAGCCAGTTCACATATTCCGTGTCCACAGGCGACGCGAGATCGCGCATGTTAACGAGGACACCAAGATTTTCAGCAAATCCCATTTCCGGATTGAGCGACTTAAACCGGCGGAAAACTTCGAGACCGCACACCGACACATAATCGGCTTTCGTGGGAGAGAGGTGGAAATCAGCTTCGCGCAGCCAGCTTTCGGTCAAGACCGAGAGACCGGGCGGGCAGTCGATCAGGATAATGTCGAAAACGGGCCGGACCTTACGAAGCACATCAGCGATTGTGTTGCGCAAGCTGGCATGCAGGGACTCCTTGGAGACCTCGCGCTCAAATAGCGTGAGTTGCATGTCGCTCGGTATCAAATAGACGGATCGGGCATCGTCGACGTCAGAAACATTACGGACAACAAAGTCCGCCCATTCGATTTGATTTTCGCGCAGGACCGTCGCGACCAGATAATCGACAATTGTAAGTCCATCACGCTGCAAGCCGAACAGATCGGTCACCGTCATCAGCATGCTGGAGACAGACGCTTGAGCATCACTGTCGATTACGAGAACATTCTTGCCGTGCTCTGACGATAGCGTTTCGGCTAGTGCGGCAACGATCGTTGATTTACCGACCCCACCCTTGGTGTTCATCACCGCAATCGTATTACGCATTACCCAGATCGCCCCTTTGCGTATTTCCGTACCCGGCCGCTTGCCCGGCAATTTTCGAAAATGAACTCACGCCCCGCATATGATCTACAGGCCGCCCGGCGCGAAGGCCAGACGCAGCGCCAAATTCGCAAATCGCTCCCTCTTTGGGTTTGCTTGGGGAATATGGCGGTCTCGGGGAGATAAGCCTTCGAAAGCCCAACAATTGGCCAATTTTGTCGGTTCGCGGCCGCTATCGTTACCGGGACATGCTGACATACGGTTAACCGCCCTCACGCGGTTTTAAGGCCGGCAATCCGAGACACGAGAAAGGCTGCAAAAAAAGCCAACTAAACCGAACGAAATAACATAACATATCTTATGGAATAACGTTACGCCGATTAGCCTGCCTTATAATACGCGAGCTAAAATACGATTGGTTGCGGCGGATGTGTTGAACTATATGTCTGTTCGGGATTTGCTACGGCACTCCCGAAACATTGGAGGAATTTATAATGAAGATCTGGAACAAGCCGCAGGTTCGCGAGCAGGAAGTTGGTCTTGAAGTCACCAGCTATCTGCCGGCTGAAATCGACGTTATCTAAGGTTTTCAGTTTATCCCATCCTGATGGTTGGGATGAAGACATTGCGGCGACCGCAAGAGCGGTCGCCGTTTTGTTTTAGTGGGCCGACGTTCGTTGCGGCCGGTGGCGAACCATCAACCAGGACGCCCCAAAGATCGGATCATTCCAGACCTGCACCCAGGCAAAGCCAGCGCTTTCATAAGCGCGGACCGCATGTTCATTTCGCACAGAGACAAACACACACAGCGCGACCGACAGCGTCGTCGAGAAAACTTCATCGGCGAGCAGGTCGAGCGCAGTGCCACCTATGCCGCGCCCTCGATGTTCGGGTGCCGCCACGAACACTTCCACATCCCAAGCGCCGGGTGGCAGCCCGTCCGGAAGCGTCTCCCCCCAAAACGTCGCGTCAATGGCGTGCGTATAGCCGATGGGCTGGCCGTCGATTTCGATGATACGTGCAAGTGCTGACGGTGTTTCAAACACGAGGCGGATTTCAGCCTGAGCCGCGGACTGGCTCCCCCACCACTCCGCGACTTGAGGCATCTTGAGCCACGACTGGATCAACGGCCAATCAGCCTGCGTGGCGGGACGCAGGCGAACGGTTGGGCCTTCTTGTTCGCGCCTCGACATCTGTTCAACATGCGCCGATCGCGCCTTGGTAAGCTAGTGGCGGAAGTGCCGGATCCCCGTAAATACCATTGCCAGATTACGCGCGTCAGCGGCTGCGATCACTTCCTCATCCCGCATCGATCCGCCGGGTTGGATAACGGCGGTCGCCCCAGCATCTGCGGCGGCAATCAAGCCGTCCGCGAAGGGGAAAAATGCATCGGAGGCAACGACCGAACCGCGTGTCAGAGGCTCTGCGATTTCAGCGGTTTTAGCGGCTTCACCAGCCTTCCAAGCCGCAATACGCGTCGAATCCACGCGGCTCATCTGGCCGGCACCGATGCCGACGGTTGCGCCCTGACGGGCGTAAACGATGGCATTTGATTTGACGTGCTTCGCCACTTTGAATGCAAAGCGCATGTCGGCGAACTCAGCTTCGGTGGGCTGACGTTTCGTCACCACCTTGAGGTCGAAATCCTCCACGACGGCGTCGTCCCGCGATTGCACGAGCAATCCGCCGGCCAGCGACCGGACCAGCAAGCCCGGGGCACGCGGATCAGGAAGCATATTGGTTGTGAGAAGACGCAGGTTCTTCTTGGCCGCAAAAATTTCACGGGCAGCGTCGCTGGCTCCGGGGGCAATAACGACTTCCGTAAAGATCTGCGTCATGGCTTCGGCCGCTTCGGCATCAATCTCGCGATTCAAAGCAATGATGCCGCCAAACGCACTGACCGGATCGCAACGCAATGCCTTCTCATAGGCGTCCTTCAACGTCGCGCCGGTGGCAACGCCGCAAGGGTTGGCGTGCTTTATGATCGCCACGGCAGCCGTTTTCGACGGGTCGAATTCCGCGACCAACTCGAAGGCTGCGTCTGTGTCGTTGAGATTGTTATAGGACAGTTCCTTGCCCTGATGCTGATGCGCCGTCGCGACGCCGGCGCGCGAAGGGGCCATGTGATAAAAGGCTGCGGTCTGGTGTGGGTTCTCGCCATAGCGCAGCGGCTGAGCCAGGCGGCCGCCGAAACTGCGCCAGGTCGGAACATCCTCCTTAACCACCTCAGCAAACCACCGGCTTATCGCGGCATCGTAGGCTGCGGTGCGGGCATAAGCCTTCGCGGCAAGCCTCCGGCGCAGCTCAATAGTCGTGCCACTCGCGTTGGCGCGCATCTCTGCGAGCACACGTTCATAATCATCAGGATCGACGACCACGGCGACGCCATCGAAATTCTTAGCTGCGGCGCGGATCATTGCCGGCCCGCCAATATCGATATTCTCTATGGACGTATCGAAATCCGCTCCAGAAGCGATGGTTGCCTCGAACGGGTAGAGGGACACCACGAGGAGATCGATGGGCTCGATCCCATGCTGCTTGGCTGAGTTTTGATGTTCAGCGCTGTCCCTTATGGCCAACAGGCCGCCATGCACAGCGGGATGCAGGGTCTTGACCCGACCATCCATCATTTCGGGAAACCCGGTCAGCTCGGCGACATCGCGAACCGGCAATCCAGCGGCGGCCAGCGCCGCGGCTGTGCCACCCGTCGAAACGATCTCGACGCCCGCGGCCGCAAGCGCTTCCGCAAACGGCACAAGCCCGCTCTTATCGGAAACCGAAATGAGAGCGCGCGTAATCCGCCGGATGCTGTCGGTCATTATCTGCCTCTTGTTTTTGATCTTCGTGGCCGGGGCCGACGCAATGCGGGCCCGTTTGGCTCACGCCGTTAGCACGATACCGGCCGGAAGCGAAATCAGCGTTTCGACTCACTCTCATTGCTTGTCGTGACAGCCGGGAGCGGTGGCGGGCTCTGCGGTGCATTGACCTTGTCGTCCGCTACGAGTTGCCATTCGACTTCGCTGCCCCCGTTCGTTGACCCACGAACGACGATCTGCAGGGAGCTTGTCGGGCCGGCCGAATCCGCAAAGTGCACGCTTTCTTCGACGCTGACATCTCCACCATACGCCGAGAAGCGCCAGATCGATCGGTCTGGCAATTCAATCGCGACCGTTCCCGTCTTGTTGGCCGACTGGGCTACGACGATTTCCGGGTGCAGGTGGAAATGGATTGAGAAGGGTATATCGCGATTGAGCCGCACGACTTTTTTCGGCCCCGATATACGGTCAATGCCGCTCAGGCAGCGGCCATCGGCCGAAAGCGTTAGTTGGCGATGATGAATGAGGCCAAAACGACGGACATACCCATCATGGCTGGCGGAAATGCTGGCATCAAGGCCTGTCGCATCGCTTAGCGAATGTGTGACGTTGTCGGGATAGCGGATCGGTGGCGCACCCGCCAATTCTTCCAAGAACGGATGGCGCACCATCTTCGATGAAGATTTCTCGCCGAGACATAGCGTGTTGTGACTGACCGTGGCACGGGCACGATGCAGCCATTCTCCGTCCGCGGAGCCTGGTGCACCGCCGTTGGCCAGAACCATCTGGCGGCCCACGCTCAATTCGAAAGACAGGCTCCCTGCGTGTGCTATTCCCGCATATTCGAGCGGCGGTGGACCGCCGACGTCCGCGACGAGGATCGCGGCTTCTCGCGATATTCGCGCGTACCTCGATGGTCCCGCGCTCATAGTCTGAGCTTGGCCGCCCAGATCATCATAAGCGAGAACTGTTGCGAGGTGGGCCGGGGCTGGAACACTCACACCATTGAAGCGCGCCAAACAACCATCCCCCATGCGCATGTACCGAAGCATCGTGAGCATTCGGTGGATGGCGCTCGTCACCTCGGCTGGCGGTTTGCGGCCCCGCGCGACGAAGCACTGACTGAGCGGCAACAGATCGAGCATCAAATCAATAAGCAGGGCCGGATTACGGCTGACGTGGCCACCGTCTTCCAAGATCTGACGTGAAAGCTCCCCAGCGAGTTTGGCTTCCGCATCACGCAGTTGGCGTTCGTGTCCTGCTATCGACAGGTCAGCCAAGACAATGGCGATCAACGTCAGCAATCTCGGCGAACCTACTGGCGCCATGCGCCATGTCGCAGAGAGACGGACTAATTGATAACCGAGGCTCTCGGCCACAATATCGAAGGTTTTTGGGTCAGCGTCTTCCAGCAAGAGGCTGGCATGCGTAATCCAGGAAATCATACGGCGCGCGATGACTGCCGGCTCCCAAGCCACTCCGGATGAATGATGATGGCGCGTCGCCCAATCGACGGCGAGTTTACGCGCGACATCCCGTGCTTCCGGCTCCTCGGCGGCATCGAGATGGCGTAGCCAGCCGAAACCATGCAGTTCCCTATTCCATGCGAGATTCTGCGCTTTCAGGTCGAACGGCGAGCGGCCATCGAGTGTTGCCAAAGACCCCGCTAGGCCGAACTGGCCAACCTGAATTTCATGAAAAAAGCTCGGATCGGCGGTATGGAGATCCTGCGGAACAATGAGCAACTGATCCGCGACGTTGGAGCCATAACGCCAGCGCAGAGCGGGAGAATAGAGGGCGCGCGCCAGCATACGGCGCCGGGCACGTCCCGCTGCCAGCTTAGACACGCGATATTGCTCGGACAGGCTTAATCGCGCCATGTCGTTCCCCGAAACTCCCACGCTCCAGATTGGCATGAATGCAAATCTGGCTCCCGCTACATTATATCAGATCGCAGCACTTCCATGGCGGGCGCTACGATGTGCACAAATGGATGTGCGGTTTTTGCCCGCAGCCCTAAAGCCACTTCCGCTGAAGTTTTCCGTCAGAGCCGACGCAAGCGGGCCGCAAAGAAGCCATCCATGCCCTTTGGAACGGAGACGCCGTCTCCTTCTGCAACGATCGTTGGCGTGAAGGACGGAAGCGTTCGTAGATACCCTTCAGGAGTGATCCAGCTTGCTTCGATCCCAGCCAGTCCGGGTTCAATCGGCATTACCTCAAATTCCGGGTGGGATGCGAGAAAAGCAGACATCTGCTGTTCGCCCTCTTCGGGCTCGAGCGAGCACGTGCAATAGACAAGGCAGCCTCCAGGCCGAACGAGGTTCACGGCATTTTCCAGCAAGCTTGCCTGAATTGTCGCGAGACGTGCGACATCGGATTCCCGTTTCAAATGAATGATGTCGGGATGGCGGCGAATTGTGCCGGTTGCCGTACAGGGTGCATCGAGCAAAACGGCGTCGAACTGACGTGCGGGGTTCCACGTCGCGATATCTGCCTCAACGAGTTCTGCGGAGAGCCCGAGCCGGTCCAGGTTTGCTGCGAGGCGTTGGAGCCGATCGGCCGAAATCTCAACGGCGGTGACGCGGGCCCCTGTGGCAGCGAGCAGCGCCGTCTTACCGCCGGGCGCCGCACAGAGATCGGCAACTTCGGCGGCAGGTCCGACGGTCAAGCTTGCTAAACGAGCCGGTAACGCAGCCGCAGCATCCTGTACCCACCAGTCACCCGAAGCAAAGCCTTCCAAATCTTCAATGCGTCCGCCAGGAACAAGGCGCACCGTGTCTGTGGCCAACGCTGCACCGTTTAGCCGCTCCGCCCACTGCGGTGGAGCGGACTTCACGCTTAGATCGAGCGCAGCCTCCTGTAAGGAGGCTTCTGCGATGTCTTGGGCCGTCGCTTCACCGTAGTTTTTGACCCATCGGAGCCACATCCAACCTGGAAGGGTCTCACGTATGGTCTCACGATCAGAAGAGACGGATACACCGTCGCGAACCAACCCTCTCAGCACCGCGTTCACGAGCTTGTCCAGGTGGCTGCCCGCGCGCGCGTAGCGCGTCTGATCAACCGCAAGACTGATAACCGCGTGTGGTGGGATCGCCAGCCGGCATAACTGCGCAGCAGCCGTCAAAAGTATCGCTCCAATCCGGGCGTATCGCGCCGATAACGGCTTGTCCAAACGGCTATCAAGCCTTGCTTGCAAGGGACGCGCATAGCGTAGCGTCGTCGCCGCGATCTGCCGTGCTAAGCCGCGATCGCGCGCTTCCAGATCTGCGTAACGCGGTGCGGCAAAGGCCGCGGTCAGAGCCTCGTCAAAAGCGCGGTTCTGAGTGAGGACGGCGACGACCAGATCGACAGCCAACTCTCTTGCTACAAGGCCGGGAGGTGTATTCTTCCCGGTGGATTTTGGCACGCCTATCCGCTGATCCGCTTTTGCGACGGGGCCCGACGTCGCCGGCCGCCGCTTACCGCGCCGGGGATTTGCTTTCGATTGCTTTTGGTTCACCCGGTTCAGCCCCAAGGTCCGCGGCCGCCATCGGTGTCGCGCGCAGTGCGTGACCATGGCCCTCCCGGCTGTCGCGCCGGTTCTTCCGTATAGGCGGGGGCCGAAGACGACTGCGTGATGTTCATCTCGCGTGCCAAGGCTTCAAGCGCGGCGATGCGATTGCCAGTCGCTGGATGGGTGGAGAACCAATTGTCGACGCCACGACCGTTGAGCGGGTTGATGATGAACATATGCGCGGTCGCTGGAGCATGTTCGGCCTCTTCGTTGACCGTACCACGTGCATAGCGCTCGATCTTACCCAGCGCGGACGCCAACCACAGAGGATTGCCACAGATCATGGCGCCCATCCGGTCGGCTTGATACTCGCGTGAACGGCTGATCGCCATTTGAACAAGCATCGCTGCAAAGGGCGCCAAAAGTGCCGCACCGAGCACGCCGATCCAACCGAGTGGGCTGGATCTGTTTTCATCGCTGCCACCGCCGAACATGGCGCTAAACTGAAGGTACTGAGCCAGCATGGAGATGGCGCCGCCGATGGTGGCGGCAATCGTCATGGTCAACGTATCTCGGTTTTTGATGTGCGCGAGTTCGTGTGCAATGACGCCCGCCAGCTCTTCACGTGAACTGATATCGAGCAGCCCGGTAGAAGCAGCGACCGCTGAGTGATGCGGATCGCGCCCCGTGGCAAACGCGTTGGGCTGCGGAGACGGAAGAATATAGACTTTCGGCATGGGCAAATCGGCATTAGCCGCCAAACCTTGCACCAAGCGGTAGTATTCCGGAGCATTGGCCTCGGAGACCTCCTGAGCCTGATACATCCGAAGCACCATTTTGTCGGAGTTCCAGAAACTGAATCCGTTCATGACCAGGGCCACAATAAACGCGATGACCATGCCGGTGCTGCCTCCGATCAGGTAGCCCATCATGACGAATATTGCAGTCAGGAACGCCAGAAGCATGGCTGTCTTGACGTAGTTCATCGGCATTCAGATCACTCCACAACGGTCAATAGCGCCGGTCGTATATTACGCTACCGGCATAGATGCTGGGCTCTATATGGGTTAGTCTTTCGACCTCGACTAGCCTGAATGGCAAACGATAAGGAGAAAATCCGTGAACGATGGATCTGACCGGGCAGGATTAGATGAAAGTCCGGCTCGTACAGATGAAAATGCTGCGCTGGAGAAACGAGACCTCTCCCCCGCTGCCCAGCGGGCTTTGCGCGAAGCAGAAGAACGGAGGCGCGCAGCGGAAGCCGAGGCTAAACCGGGTGCGCGTGAGTTGGGCGGCCGCGATGGGCCAGACCCCGTTCGCTATGGAGATTGGGAAAAGGGCGGGATCATTTCCGACTTTTAGCCGTCCTTAACACTGGCCGAAATCCTCTATCGTAACGAACGATAACTCATCTGATTTCTATAATTTTTACCATTCGGCGAGGTGAAATTTTCCGACTTGCCGCTGGGCTGTCCCTCCTTAACGTGATCTACACCGAATATTGTTACGCGTGGGGGGAGTCTGGACCGGCTTTGGGGCGTCAGCAGCGTCCCCTGCATATCCCGGATCAGAGTTTGCGTGCCGTCCAGGGAGAAATGCATGCTCGGTCGTTCCCGTTTCCCCAGAGCTTTCCTAACCGACCAGAACGGCGGCGTCGCTGTCTTGTTCGGTCTGCTGCTATTGGGTGTTCTGTTTTCTGTCGGGATGGCCGTCGACTATGGGCGTGTCGTGCATACCAAAACCCGGCTGGCGCAAGCCGTAGATGCTGCCGCCCTTGCCGCAGGCCGTGCGTTGCTTGACGGCCGCTTGTCGGATACCGATGTCCAAGAGATTGCGGAGCGCTATTTCGATACGAACCTAGGCGAGGGTTCGGGCTTCGGAACGGTAGGGCGTCCCTTCGTTCGGATTGTCCGCGCAACTGGCGAAGTGCACGTAACGGCCGACGCGAACGTTCCTATGACGCTCACCAAAATTGCCGGCTTTACCAACGTGACTGTGCCCGCAACGGCTTCCAGCCGTTTCGATGATCGCGACATCGAACTGTCGATGGCGCTCGACCTCACCGGCTCGATGGGCGGCTCCAAGATCCGCGCGCTGAAGTCGGCGACGAACGCCCTAATTGACATTATGCTTCCCGACGTCGGAAGCGAGACCTCCGACAACAAGATACGCGTGGCGCTTGCTCCTTACTCATCAGGTGTTGATGCCGGTGACTATGCAAAAGCGGTAACGGGACAGAAGAAGCAAACTTGTACCTTCGAGCGTGAGGGCTCGAATCCAAGAGGTGATCAGTCTCCAGGTCCCAACAATTATCTCAAGGTCAAAGGTGACACGGGCATCGTTAGAAACCCAACATGCCCGGATGGCGAGGTCATCGCGCTTACCAGTGACAAGGCCGCCCTGAAGCGTGAAGTTGCTCGTTATAACACTGGGGGATCTACTGCCGGACACCTCGGTGCCATGTGGGGGTATTTCTTACTCTCACCGAACTGGGGCAGCGTATTCGGGGGCGATAGCGTACCCGTTGCCTATGGCGATCGCAAAACCGTCAAGGCGATGGTCCTCATGACTGATGGTCTATTCAATACGATCGGCGGCAGGAACTACGGCGACTATTCGCCTGAAGCAAGAGAGAGCGCCGCATGGACGGTTGAAACCTGTGGCAAGATGCGCTCTGACTCGATCCTGGTTTACACGGTTGCTTTTCAAGTCAGTTCAAACAGCACCAAGCAGATGCTGCTCGATTGTGCGGGCAGTCCCGACCGGTATTTCGATGCTTCAGACGATGAGGCGTTACGCACCGCGTTCACGCGCATTGCGACACAGTTGAACAATCTACGTCTGACGAACTGATTTCGCCGATCCTCGCGGGCAGTCTGGCACCTAGTCGCCGGAAGCTAACGTGAGGCCGAAGAGACGAGTCCGGCTCCCGGGGCAAGCCCCGGGAGTTTGATCCATACATCGGTCAACGATGGATCGTTTAGCCCGTCACCTTACGATTCTGGCGGTTGCCAATAAGGTCCTCAACGACCAGCGGATCAGCCAAGGTCGACGTGTCTCCCAGATTGGAGAAATCATCCTCGGCAATCTTCCGCAGGATGCGACGCATGATCTTGCCGGAACGCGTCTTCGGCAAACCGCCGGAGAATTGAATGAGGTCCGGAGAAGCAATGGGACCGATCTCGGCCCGAACGTGCTTGACCAGTTCCGCTTTCAGCTCATCGGTGACTGCTTCGCCGGCATTCAGCGTGACATAGCAATAGATGCCTTGCCCCTTGATCGCGTGCGGATAGCCGACAACGGCTGCTTCCGACACCTTCGGATGCGCGACCAGAGCGCTTTCCACTTCGGCCGTTCCCATGCGGTGACCGGATACGTTCAACACGTCATCGACGCGTCCCGTGATCCACCAATAGCCGTCTTCGTCGCGACGTGCGCCATCGCCCGTGAAGTAGTTCCCCTTGTACGTGGAGAAATAGGTCTGAACGAAGCGATCATGATCGCGGAACACGGTGCGCATCTGGCCGGGCCAGCTATCCTTGATGATCAGATTGCCGTTGACCGCGCCTTCGAGTTCATTGCCGTGTTCATCGACGAGCGCCGGCTGGACACCGAAAAACGGAAGCGTTGCTGAGCCAGGCTTCAAGGCCATGGCACCCGGTAGCGGCGAAATGAGGATGCCACCCGTTTCCGTCTGCCACCACGTATCTACGATCGGGCAACGGCTGTTGCCGACAACGCGATAATACCAGATCCAGGCTTCCGGGTTGATGGGCTCTCCCACGGAACCGAGCAGCCTCAGCGAAGAGCGATCGGTACGATTGACGAAATCATCGCCTGCTCCCATCAGAGCGCGGATGGCGGTCGGCGCAGTGTAGAAGATATTGACCTGCCACTTATCGACGACGTGCCAGAAGCGAGACGCTGTCGGATAGTTCGGCACGCCCTCGAACATCAAGGTCGTCGCGCCGTTGGAAAGCGGTCCATAGATGATGTAGCTGTGGCCGGTGACCCAGCCGACATCTGCCGTACACCAGTAGATATCGCCGTCGTGATAATCGAAGATGTATTGATGGGTCAGTCCTGCAAACAGCAGATAGCCGCCGGAGGTGTGCACGACACCCTTGGGCTGACCGGTGGAGCCTGACGTGTAGAGAATGAACAGCGGATCTTCCGCATTCATTTCTTCAATCGGGCAGTCAGCGGAAACCTTCACCAGCTCTTCGTGCAGCCAGAGATCGCGTCCCGGCACCATATCGACGGCACCACCTGTGCGGCGAACGACGAGGACCTTCATGTCGCTCAGGTTTCCGGCGGTAATTGCATCGTCTGTGTTCTTCTTCAGAGGGATGGTGCGACCGCCGCGGACACCTTCATCCGACGTAATAACAAACTTCGAATCCGCATCGGCGATCCGGTTCATCAAGCTATCGGGCGAAAAGCCGCCGAACACTACGGAGTGGATCGCACCAATGCGCGCGCACGCCAGCATGGCGTAGGCCGCTTCGGGGATCATCGGCAGATAGATGGTGACCCGGTCACCTTTCTTGACGCCGTTGGCTTTGAGGACGTTGGCGAATTTGCAGACGCGCTCATGCAGCTGGCGGTAGGTGATCTGCTCGTCTTCGGTTGGATCATCGCCTTCCCAGATGATGGCGTTCTGATCCGCGCGTGTCGGCAAGTGCCGATCTACGCAATTGTAGCAGACGTTGAGACTGCCATCCTCATACCAGCGGATGCGTACGTCGTGGGGATCGTAAGACGTATTCTTCACCTTGGTATAAGGCTTGATCCAGTCCAGACGCTGACCCATTTCGCCCCAGAATCCATTGGGATCATCAATGGAACGCTTGTACATTTCCTTGTATTTCGCTTCGTCGAGCCATGCTCGCGCAGCCCATTCTGGGGATACGGGGTACACGTTTTCAGACATCGAAGTTCCTCCCGGTATCGAATTTTGTTGGCCTGCATTATGTGCCGCAGGTCGTACGGCCACAAGCCTCACCGTTGGTCTTAGAAAGGCACGTCCTTAACGGATCGGCTGGATCGTTCAGACGCCCATCCAGCCGATGATAAGGCCCTGGATCAATAAAACACCGAGCCAATGACCCGCATTGATCAGTGTCAGTGACGGCTTCGCGCGTTCAAATGCGTTGTTCGTCAGTGTCGTGGTCAGAATGAAGCCTGCCCAGACGAAGGCTCCGGATATGGCGCCATTTCTGGGTGTGACCTGACCTGGGCCAAGATGACCAATCGTGCCGGCAAGTACAAACGCCATGACCAGCAAACAAAAGAATGAAACTATGAAAGGAACGATCTTTTGACTTCCGCTCGCAGCCAGTTGTTCCTTTGTTTTACCTAGTGCAGAGAGCCAAGCTTTGCCGAATGCTCCGTACCAAATAGCTCCGAACAGAAAGCCGAAAACCGCGGCGACAACGATCGCCATGTAGTTCATGCCTGCGAATGCCATTCTCAGCCTTACCTTTGATGCGTACACGCGTGAATATTAGAAAATATGCCCGTCGTTAGCCTGGCTTGTAGCGCCAGATGGCGGTTCGCTTGATCTCTGCGTCTTCCAGCTGGCGGGTGACGGGGACTGTATATTCGGTCAGCTTCTCGAACCGGTCCAAAGGAAAATAGCTACGGCGTGGATCTCCAACGAGTACAATGACGCCTGCCGAAACGTTGGCCTCAATAAATGTCAGAACCTTTTTCGCGAGCTGGGCCTCGTAGAACAGATCTCCCACCAGAACCACGTCGAATTTCCCAGCCCCTGTTACGAGCATATCGTTTGCCGTCGTCGTCAGCGTGACGCTGTTCAGCGCGGCGTTGACCTCGGCAGCTACCGAGGCAAGCTGATCGACATCAGCAGCCAGTGCGGAGGCCGCTCCGGCGCGGCACGCTGCAATCGCCACAAGCCCGGAGCCTGATCCTAAATCCAGAACCCGCTTTCCGCGGACAAGCGTAGGGTTATCCAACACGTAGCGCGCGAGTGCCTGTCCCCCCGCCCAAGCGAATGCCCAGTAGGGCGGATCAATATTATGTTGCTGCAGTTCCTCTTCGGTCTTTAGCCAAATGGGGAGGGATTCTTCTGCCAGATGCAGTCTAATTTCCGGAACCAGCGGAGGGCTCAGTGGTACTGTATTTTTCCGGATGAAGGCAGCAGAGCGTGATGATTCGGCCGCAGCCATTTGGGTCTCATGTGCCGGAGGAAAAGCGCTCGTCGGCAAAAAATGGTTTCATTTCTTGCTGAGCGCTTTTGGGTCCAAGCCGCCCATACGTAAGACCTCGTTCCATTCCGCGGTGGTGACAGGTTGCACTGACAGTCGCATTGAAGTGACGAGGCTCATTTTGGACAGCTTATCGTTCGCTTTCGCGTCTGCAAGCGTTACAGGTTTGGGCAGGTCGGCGACAGCCGCCACCGTCACGCACTGCCATTTGCCGGTATCGTCTTTGGGGTCAGGATGCGCTTCCTTGATGACCTCCACGATGCCGACGATCTCTTTGCCTTCATTTGAGTGATAGAAGAAGCCGAGATCGCCTTTCTTCATTGCCCGCATGTTGTTGCGCGCAAGAAAGTTACGGACCCCATCCCAAGGTTCGCCTTTGCGACCGCACTTTTTGAGCATTTCCCAGGAGAAGACGTCCGGTTCCGATTTAAACAGCCAACGGTCGATACCCTCTGTGCTCGTTTTCCCCGCGGCCGGCTTCGCTGGAGCTTTTTTCTTAGGGGCAGGTTTAGCGGCTGCCTTGGAGGTCGTCGACTTGCTGCCCGCCGCTTTCTTCATGTGCTCGTGCTCCTCAAATTCTTGCAGCCTCCCGCCGGAACTACCCCTTCGGTCCTAAATCTCTGATTTCATCGGGCGGGTCAGCAATGATTCGATTGCAGCATCGATTGTTATCTCGCCCGATACAATATCGAGTACGGCTTGGCAGATCGGCATTTGCACATCGAATTTGCTTGCCAACCGACCGACGGCCTCGGCGGTGTAGATGCCTTCGGTGACGGCGCGACGTTGACCGAGGATGGCCTCAAGATTTTGGCCTTCGCCCAGCGCCCGTCCCAAGGACATGTTGCGTGACTTTGGACTTCCGCAGGTGAGGATCAGGTCGCCAAGCCCCGACAAGCCCATGAGTGTTTCGGACCGAGCACTCATCGCTTCGCCCAGGCGGCGCAACTCAGCGAAACCACGCGCGATCAGCGCGGCATGCGCGCTGGCGCCAAGCTGTTTGCCATCGACGATGCCGGCTGCAATGGCCAGAACATTTTTGATGGCCCCGCCGAGCTGCACACCAATGACATCGGACGACCAATAGATGCGCAGGTTGCGATAGCCCAAGCCTTCGGCGAGGGAGCGGCCGATCTCCTCGTCCGCACAGGCCAGGGTCACCGCCGCGGGCAGTCCCCGCGCGACATCTGCGGCGAAGCTTGGACCGGAAAGGATTGCAGGCAACGCACCGGGCAGAGCTTCGGCCAAAACGTCGCCCATCAACTTGCCACTGCTGCGCTCAATACCCTTGGCACAGATCACAGCCGGGCGGCCTGCAGAAAAATGCGGGCTGAGTTCGCTCGCAACGGCACGGAGATTTTGTGCGGGCGGTACGAGCAGCACGACGTCCTGGGCGGCGATATCGGCCATCTTGCCCGTCGCGCGGATCCCGGGCTCCAAACTTACGCCGGGAAGATAGTTCCGATTCAGATGGTGCTCGTTGATCTCGCGAATGGTGTCGGGTTCATAGGCCCATAGGACGACGTTGCGTCCTGCTAAAGCCAGGGTTTGCGCCAGCGCCGTTCCCCAGGCGCCGCCTCCGACGATGCCCACGCTCGAGACTTGCATAAGCTCTCCTTAAAAGTACGGCGTGATCGCATTCGGATCTCCACCAAAACTGTGACCGAGCAGGTCTATCATGCCGCGGCACGGCAATCACGCCTTGACGCCGGCCCCAATCGCACGCGGTGCCGTCGCATCCAGCGGCCAGCGCGGATGTACCTTGGCATCTAGCGGAGAGGCTAGTCCGCGGGCCAAACGCTCCGCGCCTGCCCATGCGATCATCGCGGCATTGTCGCCGCAAAGTTCTACGGGAGGAACATGAAAACGGCTGCCGCGACTTTCGGCCAGATCCCGGAGTGTCTGACGCAAGGCCTGGTTTGCAGCCACGCCCCCGGCCACGACAAAGTCCGCGACCGGTTCGCCTAGCATCTCAGCCGCCAGATCGAAGGCGCGACCGCAACGGTCCGCGACGCTTGCCAATACCGCTGCTTCAAATCCGGCGCAAAGGTCGTTGACGTCGTTGTCGCTCAATGGAGCATGTTGAAGTGCGCGCTGGCGCACCGCTGTTTTGAGGCCCGCGAAGGAAAAATGCGCTTCCTCGCGCCCGAGCATAGGGCGCGGCATGACGAAACGTGATGCGTCTCCTTGCTTCGCCGCCTTTTCCACGGAGGGGCCGCCCGGCTGAGGTAGGCCCAAGAGTTTCGCCGTCTTGTCGAACGCCTCACCCAGCGCGTCGTCGATGGTTGTGCCGAGACGCGTGTAGTGGTCGACACCATGAACCAGCAGCAACTGCGTATGCCCACCAGAGACGAGCAAGAGAAGATAGGGCGGGTCCAATCCATCCGTCAGACCGACAGTGAGCGCATGGGCTTCGAGGTGATTGACAGTAACGAGCGGGATGCCTCGAACCAAAGCAATCGTTTTTGCCGTGACGACACCGACTATGAGGCCCCCGATAAGCCCTGGGCCCGCAGCAGCGGACACGGCATCGATGCGCTCAAAGCCGATACCTGCTTCCGCCATAGCATCGCGGATCAACTCATCCAAACATTCCGCATGGGCCCGCGCCGCGATTTCTGGAACCACGCCCCCGAACGGGCGATGACTATCCCACTGCGAACGGACAATGCTCGATAAGATGCGACCGCGACCCGCGGAATCGCGCGCAACGACAGCCGCCGCTGTCTCATCACAGCTCGTTTCGATCCCGAGTATTATTGTCTCATGTGCCATCTCACTGGGCGACATGCGTTTTTTTCCTGACTAATTCATGCATTATCGAGGCTTGGCCCATGCACATATTTGCGTTGGCGTGCTTAGCGCGCCAATACTGTCGCGCCATTTCGTCTTCCACCTCCGCCTATCACTGGGGAGCGCGCACTTGCAACAAAAGACAATCAAAATCGGGACCCGCGGGTCGCCGCTTGCTTTGGCGCAAGCGCATGAGGTACGGGCTCGCTTGATGGCCGCTCATGGTCTGGCGGAAGACCAATTCGCAATCGTCGTCATTAAAACTTCGGGCGATCAGGTCGTCGGCTCACTGGCTGATGTCGGCGGCAAGGGGTTGTTTACCAAGGAGATCGAAGAAGCTCTTCTCGGTGAGGAGATCGATCTTGCCGTGCACTCCATGAAGGACATGGCCACCACTCTCCCAGCCGGCTTGACGATTTCGGCCATGCTTCCGCGCGAGGATGTTCGCGACGCATTTATCAGTTTGGCCTACCCGTCTCTGGACGCCGTGCCCGCCGGCGGGCGTATCGGAACCTCGTCGTTACGGCGACAAGCTCAGGTCAAGCTTCGGCGGCCGGATCTTGAGGTCATCGGCTTTCGTGGCAACGTGCAAACACGCCTGAAGAAGCTCGCCGATGGTGTCGCCGACGCGACGTTTCTTGCCTGCGCCGGTTTAAGGCGGTTGGGCCTGACAGATCAGATCACGGCATCGATTGAGACGGACGTTATGCTCCCTGCCGTGGCGCAGGCTGCCATCGGCATCGAAATCCGGGCTGGCGACGAAGACAACAATGCGCTTACGGGCGTTCTCAATGATGAGCGGACGGCTCTTTGTGTGACCGCCGAACGCGCGTTTCTAAGGATCCTGGACGGATCGTGCCGCACACCTATCGCGGGTCTCGCTGAATTCGACGGGGATGTTTTGCGCTTACGCGGACAAATCCTGTCGCCGGATGGGGCTCGGGAGTTCTCGACGGTCAAATCCGGGTCGCCCGCAAGCGCTATTCGGCTCGGCGAGGACGCGGCGCGGGAACTGCTTGATCGCGCGGGGCCTGGATTTCTCAGTTCGTCCCCAGCATCGGCGACGTGACACGCAATGCGTATTCTCGTGACGCGGCCTGAGGCAGATTGTGAAGACATGCGGCGGGCTCTGACGGCGGCAGGGCACTCTGTCGTCATTTCACCTCTTGTCACTATCCTATCCGAGCCAATTCCAGATATTCGCGCCGATGACATCGCGGCGCTCGTCATCACGAGCCAAAACGCACTAAGAGCGCTTGCCGGCAATCCTCAGCTGGAGCACCTCACCAGTGTGAAGACGTTCGTCGTCGGACCGCGGACGTTCGCGATGGCCCGTGAACTGGGATTTCGGCATATTATCGAGGGTCCCGGAACAGGCGCCGAACTGGCCGAACTTCTCAAGGATCACGGTCTTCCAGCGGACGGACGGATCGTGCATTTGGCCGGCAATAAACTCGCGTTTAATTTTGCTCAGGCTTTTTCCGAACTCGGTTACCGGGCGGAAACCATACGATGTTACCGGTCTGAGCCCGCTACAGGGTTCACAGCCGAAGCCGAAGAGGCAATTCGGCAAGGACAAGTCGATCTCGTCACATTGTTGTCGCCGCAAACGGCGAACACTTTCGTGAGATTGATCAAATCGACCGGGTTGGAGGTGGAAGCACGCTCGCTGTCTTATGCCTGTATTTCGGAGGCGACCTGCAAGTTCCTGGTGGATGAAGGTTGGTCATGCACGCACGTCGCGGCAAAGCCGAATAACCAAGAAGTGCTTGCACTCGTTAACCGGATAGCGGCACAATTCCAGCAGTAACAAGCAAAGCCCCTTAAACTCGCGGACGAAGAAAATATGCGGTTGTCGGCGGGGAGCGTCCCGGGCCGGCATTCGACGCGGGCGGTCGATGCGTTGGAGGTTCGTTCGTTCCATGACTACGAAGAAAGATGAACCAGGCAAGGATCCCATCCGGCCTGGTGAAACGGCTGGCGGTAAGAAGCCTGTCGCGACTATTGATCTGAAGGCGACTGAGGTCGGCGGCAGCAAGAGCCAAACATCGGCCGAAGGTGCGAAGCCTGCGGACGCCAAGGCCTCTTCGGAGAAGCCATCGCCAGACAAGACAACTGCCAGTGCGACGGCGTCTTCAAGCGCAGGCGCATCGTCCGGCGGCGCGAAGCCCACTGAGACCGCCAGCAGCGGCAAGAGCGTACCGCCTTCCGACGCAAAGAAGCCGGACGCTAAAGAGAGCAAGCCGAACGAGACGCGCACAGAACGGCCCCGGTCTGGCGGCGGATTTCTTTCGCATCTGACAGCCGGTATCGTCGGCGGCTTTTTGGCTCTTCTTGGTGCTGACATGCTCGGGCCGCAGATTCCGCCAATCGCGGATAAGCTCGGGCTGCCGAGCGCGGCGCACAAAACGTCCGAGACAACTGCCGAAATTGAGCGTCGCTTGGCCGCTCTTGAGAAGGCAACGAAGAGCGAAGACGTTACGTCACGCCTCGCCGCGACGGACAGCCGGATCGATGCTCTGGAAGATTTGAAGAAGTCCGTCAGTGCTCTGCAGGAAACGCAGAGTGGATTGGCGCAGAAGGCCGAAGCGCTCGATGCGAAACTGCAGGCTGCTCCGGAAGGCACCGTTCCAGAAGCGCGGCTCACAAAACTTGAGCAGCAGCTTGATACGCTCGTGTCGTCGGCAGGAGACGGCAACACCAATGGGCTGCCACAGCTCGCTGCACTCTCGGGCCGCCTTTCAGATCTCGAGACGAGCCTCGGCAATCAGATCGCGGCTCTCCGGGAAAGCGTAGGCCAGGACGTCGACAAACGTGTCGCGGGCATTGCTGAAGTCAGCGAGTCGGCCCGGTCTGGAACGCAACGACTGG
Source organism: Candidatus Filomicrobium marinum (assembly GCF_000981545.1). Lineage (NCBI taxonomy): Bacteria > Pseudomonadati > Pseudomonadota > Alphaproteobacteria > Hyphomicrobiales > Hyphomicrobiaceae > Filomicrobium > Candidatus Filomicrobium marinum. Next base: position 1,093,238 of record NZ_LN829119.1, on the reverse strand, counting down.
ATAGGCAGGTCGCAACGGTTACCACCGAAGCCGCACGACTGGGCCAGCGTCTTGAAGCGTTGAAAGCCGATAACACCCGTATCACCGATACGCTGCGGGTTGTCCAGGAAGAGACGGGCGCTATCCGCAGTCAGCTCGATGCATTTACCGGCGACGTCAATCAGAAGCTTTCCAAGCTGACGACGGCCGAGGACGTTTCCTCGGCAATCAAACCTGTTGAAGCTCAGATCTCAAACCTTTCCGACAAAGTCTCCGGTGTGGTTTCAGCTGAGAAGGATCGCCAGGCGAATGCGCAGCGGATTGTACTATCGCTCGAGCTTGCCAACCTGAAACGGGCCGTTGACCGTGGTGAAGGTTATGCTGGCGAGCTGGCGGAAGTCCGCAAGGCTTCGACAGGGGTTCTCGACCTGAAAGCCCTTGAACCCTACGAGACGGCTGGTGTTCCGACGCTCAAAGAACTCGAGGATACGTTCCGGCCGGTCGCAAACGATATCATCGACGCCGCCGCCGTTCCCGAAGACGGTTCGGTCCTTGATCAGCTCATTGCCGGGGCCCGCTCCGTCGTGCGCGTCCGTAAGGTCAATCATGACCCCAGCGATCAAAGCGTCGAAGCGATTGTGGGCCGCATCAGCACGGCGCTCTCGGCCGGTCGGCTTGGGGAAGTGTTGAAGGAAGCTGCCAAGTTGCCCTATCCCGCGCATGACCGCGCCGCTGAATGGATCAAGACCGTCGAGGCCCGACACGCCGTCGATCAGGCGCTCGGCGTCATTGAAGGCCAGCTCAAGGCTTCGATCAGTGGGGCTTCCGCGCCCTCTGACGCTAACGCCAACTAGAGGTCGTTTCGCTCATGGTGCGTTTGTTTTTGTTTCTGGGCGTTGTGGTGGTCATTGCGACAGGTCTTGCCTGGCTCGCTGACCGGCCAGGCAATCTCGTCATCAACTGGCAAGGCTACTTGATCGAGACGAGCGTGTTTCGCGCCGTAGTGCTGCTTGCACTCCTCATCGGCCTCGTGTTGTTCGCTTGGTCATTGCTCCGCAATCTCTGGGGAAGCCCGGCAGCGCTGGGCAGTTTCCTCAATCGCCGGCGTCAAAAGCGCGGGCTTGATGCGCTGTCGAGCGGCATGATCGCTATCGGTGCGGGCGACCGTGCCATGGCCACGCGCTATGCGATCCAGGCGCGCAAGTCGCTTCCGAGCGAACCGCTCACGCATCTCCTGCGGGCGCAGGCGGCGCAGCTTTCCGGCGACCGCGCCACAGCGCGCCGCATCTACGAAGCGATGCTCGGTTCGCCAGACACCGAGCAGCTCGGACTTCGTGGTCTCTTTTTGGAGGCCGAACGGGAAGGCGAGACGGAAGCCGCCAAGCAGTTCGCGGAACGCGCCGTGCATCTCAACGCCGCGCTGAGCTGGCCGGTCGATGCTCTCTTCGATCTGCAGTGCAAGGATGCGGACTGGGCGGGCGCGCTTGAAACGCTGGCGATTGCGCGCAAAAACGGACAAATCGAGAAGGCCAGCGCCAACCGACGCCGTGCCGTTCTGCTCACAGCGCAGGCGCAGAAGGCCGAAGACGGCGATCCAGAACGCGCTTTGGCGTGGGCGTTGGAAGCGCATAGCCTAGCCCCCAATCTTGTGCCCGCCGCGGCTATCGCGGGTCGGCTCCTAGCATCACGCGGCAACACACCCCGTGCCACCAAGGTTATCCAAACGACCTGGCAGAAAGCGCCCCATCCTGATCTCGCGACCGCCTACGCCTACGCGCGGCTCGGCGACAGTCCGCGCGACCGGCTTGACCGTGTGAAGAAGCTGGCCGCGCTCAATCCTTATTCTCTGGAAAGTCCGATTGCCGTCGCGGTCGCTGCGATCGAGGCCAAAGATTACGACTCGGCCCGTCAGGCCCTCGAGCCGCTGCTTGAGAACCGGCTGACGCAACGCGTCTGCACTCTCATGGCGAAGATCGAAGGCGAGCAGCACGGCGATAAGGGCCGCGTACGCGAATGGCTGGCCCGGGCGGTGAACGCGCAACGTGATCCGGCCTGGACGGCCGACGGCGTTGTGTCCGACAACTGGGCGCCCGTGTCGCCGGTGACCGGCGCGCTTGACGCCTTCCAGTGGCGGGTGCCCGTCGAGACGGTCGACAAAGCGAGCGAAGAACTTCTTGCGCAAAAGCTCGAAGAGCTGGTCGCGCTGGGGGCTACCCCCGTTCAGCCAGCTGCCGCTGTACCGGTGCCAACCACACCTGCGCCAGTTGCTCCCGCTAAGACGAGCCCGGTCGCGGATGCTGACGTGATCGAAGATGACGGCGACGCGCGCACCGGCAAGACTGCTGTCGCGCCCGCTGGCTCTCAGAGCTCCTCCGGAGCCGCCAGTACGTCGTCGTCCGCCACTCCGCCCGCGACCGATCCCTCCAAGACAGCTGACGTCAAGCCGCGCGACGCAAAGATGTCAGCGGCGGTCCACAGCGAAGAAGCCTCGGTGAAAGTGACAACGGCTCGGCAACCGACGGCTGGCAATTCGGCGTCGGGGGCCCAGGCGGAGCCCAACATCTTCGTTTCGCCGCGTGCGCCGGACGATCCCGGTCCGCCTCCAGAGAAGGAGGCCACGGCGCGCCGTCTCAATTGAGCGGCGCGTCTTGGTCGCCGTCAGGCGCGGCAAAGCAACGCTTTCAGCCGCGTCTGTCACTTTGGCCACGGGCTATGCGCTTGATGGACAAGGCCGATCGTTCTCAGATGCCGGTACAAAAGGTCGTTTCGGAACTTGCAAACCGGACGCAATGGCGCTATGTCGAGCGCCACGCTGATACATGGTAAGCCGCTTTAGCTCAGCTGGTAGAGCACATCATTCGTAATGATGGGGTCGGGTGTTCAAGTCACCCAAGCGGCACCATTTAATTTCCAAAAATCGATGACTTGGAGAGCCGTCGCAAGCTTTAAAGCTGCTGCGCGCTGGGGCTACGGTCTGGCAGAGATCACATCGTCAAAGCGATCCAAGTTTGAGATCAGAGTATACTGGAAGCACTCAGCCCCATAGTCGAGGCGCGCTTGGCCCTGAAAGTCCGCTGGCACGACAGTTTCCAGAAGGACCGTGCCGAAACTCTTGCGGGAAGGTGCACGACAAGGAGGTCCGTCGGCTTCCGCCCAGTGGAAATGAAACATCCGTCCTTCGGCCACATCTTGCTCTAGGGCCCAAGAAATCAGAACCCTGCCGCTGTCTGTCGATAGCGCCCCATGCTTTACGGCATTCGTCGCGAGCTCATTTACAGCGAGGGCCATCGAAAGTGCCTGCCGTTCGGGAAGTTTGACGAGAGGGCCAGATACTTCGAAGCGCTCTCGATCTGGAACGTGGGGTTCCAGCGCGGTCCAGATGATGTCACTGACGGTCGCAGATGGGTTCGTTGTTGACGTTAAAAGACTATGCGTCTTGGCCAGCGCCTGCAGCCGGTTAGAGAGTGATCGTGCCGCAGTTTCGAGCGAGTCGCTGTTGCGAAGAGTTTGCCCGGCAATCGCAGAGACCATCGCGAGCGAATTTCGGATACGGTGCGCCAGCTCAGAATTGCGAACATCGGCAAGTCGCTCTGCTTCAACCTTGCCTGTCGTCTCGATGACAGTGTCAAGCATGCCGACGACTTGGCCGGCCTCATCCAGGATCGGGCTATAACAAAACGTAAAGTAACACTGCTCGGGATAACCAAAACGATCGATTACGAGTGGAAAATCCTCGATAAACGTCGACTCGCCCTGAAAGGCTTTATCGCAAATCGGTTGGATATTTTCCCAGACCTCGGCCCAAACTTCGCGAAAAGATCTCCCGAGAGCTTCCGGCTTGTCGCCAAGGATGGGCTTGAAGGCGTCGTTATAAATTGTCGTGAGCTGAGATCCCCAAGCGATGCATTTGGGAAAGTCCGAATGAATCATCATTCCGACGGCAATTTTTAGTGCCGTCGGCCAGGATTCCATCGGCCCAAGTTCGGTTCTACTCCAATCAAACGATTGTATGAGAGACGCCATTGGGCTGTTCGGCCTTGAAAACGCGCAACGTCTCTCCTGAACCACTGGTTCCTCACACATCACCTCGGACATCGTAGCTAAGCCGGGGTCTCACTCTCATTGAGACCGACAAATGGCGGATAGAGGTTGCTTCAGCTAGCGAACATGAGCGTCATTTGCCATAGGCACACCCGAGTACAAGCATTTTTATCTGCCTTTGGTTCCCAGGGTCTTTCCGCGGTCGTAGGCGGCATCTGCTAAGTTTCCAACTTAGGATTTGAGCTGAGGATCTTTCATTCCGATCACGATTTGTATATGCTCTTCTCTCGCGCCTCCGAGGGAGGTCGCGCCCGCCACCCTTGGGAAGCGCGGCTTAAGAGGAAGTTCGCGGGCCCGCGGTTTTGGCCATCTGATCGCGACCAACACGCCGCGATCTCAAAGCTGCAGCGTCTCGGGACGGCGCAGGTCCTGGGTATCGGGGGCGGCAGGGCGGCGGCCAGAGATGATCTCCCAGGCGGCATTGATCTGCTTGAGGCGCAGTTCGCGCTCCTTGCGATCTGCCTCATTCTCGGCATGGTCAGGGTGCCAGCTCATACGCAGACCATCGACGATTTTCTTGATCGAGGCCGGGCTCGAGTCGCCTCGTACCCCCATGCCTAAGACACGAAGCGCGTCGGCGTGCGACTGCGGGATCGCGTTCCCCCAGGCCGGAGCTGCGGCCTGTGTCGCGCGGCGCGGTGCCGAAGCGGGACGGCGTGCTGATCGCTGTTCGGGGATCGGAGCGGTCAACGCTGACGGCTCAGCCAACGTCGGCTCACTTCGCGCTGGCGCGCTCACGCCCGGCATTCCAGGCGCTGGCGGGACCGGAGGTTGCCGCGGAGGGGCACTCAACGTCGGTTCCGGTGTTCCCAAGCCCGGTTCGGGCGCTACGCCCTTTTCCAACGACACCGAAGATAAATCGTGGGACATTTCCTCCGGCCTAGTACTACCGCTCCGGCGAGACATCGTGAGTCCAACCATAAGGATTGCCAGTAGCCCTACCGAGATAACAACAACAGCCAACGCGCCAGGCTCACCCTGAAAGACGCGGGCGAGCAGTCCAGCGGGTGCGGCTTCCGGCGTTGTCTCTACAGGATCCAGAGGCGCGCGCGTAGAGGTTTGAGGTGTCGCGGTGGTGGTCGTTTCCGGCAGAACGGGTTCTGGCTTCGAGGCGGTCGCGGTTGGACTTTCGGATTTCGCAGTCGCGTTGCCATCGGTCGATTGTCCAGTTGCCGGAGCCGCGGGTTGCATACCCGGGGCCTGCGTCTCAGTAGCCGCTGATTTCGTCGCCTTCAGTGCGGAGGGTTCGGAACTCGATGCCGGCCGGTTTATGATGGTCGGCGCGTTCGCCGTCCCGGCGGGCTTGGCTGGTGAAGGAGGGGCGACCAGCACCGGCGGGGCCTCAGCCAGATCAATTCGCTCCGGCTCTTGGCCGTTTGTATTTTGCGCTCTCGCGCGCCGTTCGGAGGCGTCAAGACGTGGCGGCAGGGGCGGCGGTTCGGCCCACGTGATCTGAGGTTCGCTCTGCGTTGTGGTGCGTGCGCTATCCGAAGGCTCAGACGGCTCCAGGCTCAAACCTTCCGCTGGCGGTGCGACCTTGAAAGGAATGTCGTCCGGCCTTGACCTTGTGGGACGCGCAGCACTGCGCGGGCCTTCGGCAAGAACCGGTGGCAGGTCTCTTTCAGCGCGACGAGCCTCGTAGCCGCCCACCTGCGGTTCCCGTCCCGCCATGGCGGGACCGCGATCATCGGCGACAAAGATGGCATCGAGCCCGAACTTCGGCGCGAAACCATAGGGCATGCTCACGATGGCTGGCGGCAACTGAGCGCGTTTGCGAGCGCAGAACGGACCACGACCACCAAACGGGCGGCCATCTTCGGGGCGCCACGCGCATGGGTCGTCCGGCGACATACTCCACCAACTCGGCATGCGGATCTTCAGTGTGCCGTTTTCCACCCACGCGTTTCTTTCGCGATCGGCTGCTGCGACGACCTCGGTCCACGGTACGCGGTCACCGCCACAATCGACGTCAAAACGATGGATCTGCCATCTGCGGCATTGCGAGGAGTCAGCCGGGGAGCAGGCGGTGAAGTTGCGTTGCTCACGACGAGAGAGAATACGATGGCCCTCGTCTGCGGAGGGTCTGAGAACCACCTCGCCGCCGATCACTGAACACCGATAGGGCATCACCAACAGCTCGCTGGCGCGCGCGGCTGTCGCAGCGACGGCAAGCGCAGCGGTGACGAGCAGACAAAGACCGCCTGTTTTCAGAGCCCGCATTATTTCAGATCCCGATCGAATATGACTTTCCAGCCGATCGCCACAATGGTGCGTAGTTCGACTCAATTCGACCCTGACGTTGGCAGCTTTGTGACCGTGCGGGAGAAGATGCGCGCTAAACTTTTGGCACTTTCAGAAAAAGCCCCGAACCTCAGGGCTTTGCGCCTCATTAAACTCATGAGTAACAATATGTTACTCGGAGTCTGCAGACTGAATTTGCGGCTAAAAGGTTACGTCTAACGATTTCGTCAGGACGAGTTTAATGCCTTGGAATAGTCAAATTAATTTTGCGAAACGGCGATTTGTGCCCTCAACAATCCAGCGTGTTCCGACGCTCCCAGTCGGTTAATTGGCTGGTGTATGCGTTCCACTCGGCGGCGCGCAATTTTGTATAAGCGGTCACAAATTCCGGGCCGAGGGTGTTTGCGACGAGTTCTGAGGACTCCAACGCACGCAGGGCATCAAGCAGATTGAGCGGCAGCCGCTTAACATCCCCCACGAGATGACCATCCGTATACATATTGAAATCACAACGCGTGCCGGGGTCGCGCTCGTGCTTGATGCCATCCAGTCCGGCGGCCAGCACGGCAGCCTGCAACAGGTAAGGATTGGCAGCTCCATCGGCGAGACGCAGCTCAAACCGTCCGGGCTCCGGAATGCGGATCATGTGCGTGCGGTTGTTGCCGGTATAGGTGACCGAATTGGGCGCCCAAGTTGCGCCGGATGTCGTGCGCGGCGCATTGATCCGCTTATATGAGTTCACCGTGGGATTGGTGATCGCACAGATCGCGTCGGCATGATGGATCACACCGCCGATGAAATGATAGCCGAGGCGCGACAGGCCGAGCTCATCTGACGAGTCAGAAAAGAGATTTTTGCCGTCTCGCCACAGCGAGACGTGTGTGTGGCAGCCGCTGCCCGTCAAATTCGCAAAGGGCTTGGGCATGAACGTCGCGCGTAGCCCGTACTTTTCAGCGATCGATTTGACCATGTACTTGAAGAACACATGACGGTCTGCAGTCTTGAGCGCGTCATCGAACTGCCAGTTCATTTCAAACTGGCCATTGGCATCTTCATGATCGTTCTGATACGGCTGCCAGCCAAGGGACAACATCGCATTGCAGATTTCCGTCACGACCTCGTAGCGACGCATGAGCGCCATTTGATCGTAACAAGGTTTGTCCTGAATATCGCCGCCGTCTGCGATCGTGTCGCCGTCTGGATTGACGACAAAGAACTCGCATTCAACGCCCGTCTTTATCCGGTAGCCTGCGTCTTGAGCTTCTTTAAGCAGCCTGCAGAGGATGTTGCGTGGAGCCTGTTCGACGGACTTTTCGTTCATCTTGAGGTTGGCGGCTAACCAGCCAACCTGTGGTTTCCAGGGCAGCTGTACGAGCGTCGATGGATCTGGCACCGCGAACAAGTCAGCATCAGCAGGGCTCATATCAAGCCATGTAGCGAAACCTGCAAAGCCCGCACCGTTTTTTGCCATTTCATCGATGGCAGCAGCAGGGACGAGCTTCGCGCGTTGCGCTCCAAAAAGATCAGTGAAAGAAACTAGAAAATACTCGATGCCCAGCATCTCGGCTTTTTTAGAAAGAGCCATCGCGTCGGACGCAGGCGGCGATTTACCCGTCAATGAATGCAGCATCTAACTCTCCTCCGAGCTAAATTCACGTCGACATCTTCACCGCCCCTCGACGCCGGGAATCCAGTCCGTGCCCGCAAGGGGTACGCCAGCCATTGCGGCCGATTCCACAGTAAGAGCAACAAGGTCCTCAGGTTCAAGATTATGGATGTGACTCTTGCCACACGCGCGGGCAATGATCTGCGTTTCCATCGTCAGGACGGAAAGGTAGTTCGCGAGCTGTTGTCCAGCCCTAACCGGATCGAGACGCTGCATCAGCTCGGGCTCTTGGGTTGTAATCCCTGCGGGATCGCGTCCCTCATGCCAATCGTCGTAAGCACCGGCAGTTGTCCCTAGCTTTTGGTATTCGGCCTCAAGCGCTGGATCGTTATCGCCGATGGCGATGAGCGCTGCCGTTCCGATCGCGACGGCATCGGCACCGAGTGCGAGCGCTTTCGCAACGTCCGCACCGGATCTGATGCCACCTGATACGATCAACTGCACCTTGCGATGCTGCCCGAGTTCCTGGAGTGCGCGCACGGATTGACGGATAGCGGCCAGGGTAGGGATTCCAACGTGTTCGATAAAAACTTCCTGCGTCGCTGCAGTGCCTCCCTGCATGCCATCGACAACAACGACATCGGCTCCAGACTTTACAGCCAGCGCGGTGTCATAATACGGTCGTGAGGCGCCGACCTTTACGTAGATTGGTTTCTGCCAATCCGTGATCTCACGCAATTCTTCGATCTTGATCTCAAGATCATCTGGACCTGTCCAATCCGGATGACGGCAAGCTGAGCGCTGATCAATTCCTTCGGGGAGTGTCCGCATCTGCGCTACGCGCGGCGATATCTTCTGTCCCAAGAGCATACCACCGCCGCCGGGCTTCGCGCCTTGGCCAATCACGACTTCTATAGCGTCGGCTTTACGTAAGTCGTCCGGATTCATGCCGTAGCGAGACGGCAAATATTGATAGACGAGTATGTCGGAGTGACCGCGCTCTTCGGGGGTCATGCCGCCGTCGCCCGTGGTCGTAGATGTGCCGACCGCAGAGGCGCCGCGTCCCAGCGCCTCTTTCGCCGGCCCAGATAAAGAGCCGAAGCTCATGCCGGCGATCGTGACGGGAATCTTGAGTTCGATAGGCTTCTTTGCAAAGCGGGTTCCGAGCACAACCTCGGTCCCACACTTCTCACGATAGCCTTCCAATGGATATCGACTGATGGACGCGCCGAGAAAGAGCAGATCATCAAAATTCGGGACCCTGCGTTTCGCGCCAGCACCGCGAATATCGTAGATGCCGGTGGCCGCCGCTCTGCGAATTTCAGCGATAGAAGCGTCGTCGAACGTCGCCGACTTTCGCGGAACCGTGCGTGGGATCCTGAAATGTTCGTTCACGACCCGGCCCTCAATAACTGGAAATATTGTCGATATGGAAATGATAGAGTTGGCGCGCCGATCCGTATCGCCGGAACGATGAGACATCCACTTCCCCGGCGATCCCAGCGCTTTCGAGCTCTTTGAACAACTGCGCCTTGTGCTCGTCGCGCATTTCTTTCTCGATGCAATCGGCGCCGAGGCTCGCAACACTGCCGCGCACATACAAACGCGCTTCGTAGATGGAGTCCCCCAACGCTTCGCCGGCATCGCCAAGCACCGTCAACGTTCCGGCCTGTGCCATGAAAGCCGACATGTGCCCAACAGAACCCTTAACGAGGATATTGACGCCTTTCATTGAAATTCCGCATCGCGCCGATGCGTTGCCGTCAATAATGAGGTTTCCACCTATGCCGGTGGCTCCGGCGGACTGGCTCACGTCACCACGGACATGAACACGGCCAGAGACGATATTTTCGGCGACGCCGACACCCGCATTGCCTTCCACTGTTACGTCAGCGCGCTTGTTCATCCCCGCGCAATAGTAGCCGACGTGGCCGTTTATCGTGACGGAGATCGGTAGATCGAGGCCGACAGCTATGGCATGGCGCCCGCGCGGATTCTCAACTCTCCAGAACTTCTCATTGGTATCCTCGTTTAGAGAATGCAGCTTCTGATTCAGCTCTCTTACGGTTGATGTTCTCAGATCGAAAACACGCTCGCTGTCCAAGGTCGATTCCGCTCGGTTGGGCGCAACGGCCAGTGATGATTGCATAACAGGCTTCTCCGTCTGGCGGTTGCGTCGCCTTGCCTAGTTCCCTCTTTGCCAGAAATAGGCGTGCGCGGGCTTAGGTTCCCAGACGTGGGCCTTCTCGATATCGGGCAAATCAACGAGCACCCGGTATTCCGAACCGAACGCGACGTAATCGTCAGTCTCCGCCATGACGGCGGGCTTGCAAGCGATAGGATCACGCAGAACACCAAAGCCGCTCTCGGTGCCGACGACAAAGGTGTAGAACCCATCCAGGTCGCCGAGGCCGGCCTCGAGAGCCTGTCCCAATGTGTCACCTTCGCTGAGGCGGTTTGAAATGTAAGCCGCGGCGACTTCGGTATCATTTTGCGTCGCGAACGAAATACCTTTGAGGCCCAATTGTCTTCGTAGTCCGCAATGGTTGGACAACGAACCGTTATGGACGAGGCATTGATCGACGCCTGTCGTGAAGGGATGTGCTCCTGCGGTCGTCACTGCACTTTCGGTTGCCATGCGCGTATGGCCAATGCCATGCGTTCCTTTCATTTCCTTAAGCGAAAAACGCCGTGCGACGTCCGCCGGCAATCCGACTTCTTTGTAAATCTCCATGCGATGCCCTGTACCGACGACCTTTACTTCAGGCGCTACACGCGCGAGCACCTCCACCACTTTGCTTTGCTCGTTTTTGGAAACCGTCAGGACTGCATGGGTATCACGGGGGATCATTTCGCGGACTTCTAGCCCCTCGTCCTTCAAGGAGGGCGCGATAGCTATGAAATCTGTTCCGACGGGCGCGCGGAGTGTCAGCTTGATAGCGTGCGCCTGCGGCGAACCGTAGACAGCGAACCCCGCAGAATCCGGTCCACGATCCGTCATTGTCTCAAGCATATTGGCGAGTAGCGCGCCGAACTCAGGCTCTAGCCTTGGTGCCTTCAGAAAGAGACCAACAATTCCACACATGCGCGTACCTTTGAAATTATGCGCATACACAGTATATGGGATTGCACTTACAGTCAATCCCTGAGAACTTTTTGTTCTTTAGGGGAAACATCCATCAGCGTCGACTGTAGATGATGATGGATAGATAGGTGATGTCTGGAGCCAGCAAATCTTGCGGACCATGGAGGGCACCAGAGTCAAACAAGATGGAATCGCCGGGTTTCAGGTGATAGGTGCGATCCGCGTGTGCGTAGATCACTTCACCAGTCAACATGTAGATGAATTCCACGCCTTCATGCTCAAACCCCGTATAGGGTTCGGCGCCCGCGCTAAGCCGTATAAAGTAGGGCTCTACGACCGTGTCGCCCGCTGGGGATCTGCCGAGAAGTTCGTAGTGATGGCCGATCTTTGTGCCTCGACGCTGAATCGCGACGCCTTTGCCTGCCTGGACAAATGAGCACTCGCGCTGTTCGTCGTGCGAGGAAAATAATGACGACAACGGCATGTTCAGGGCGTTTGCAATCGACTGCAGCGAGGAAAGGGACGGCGAAATCTGGCCATTCTCGATCTTCGAGAGCATCCCTGTTGAGATGCCGGCAGCGCTCGAAAGTTCGGCAACCGTCAAGTCAGAGATTTTGCGATTTCGGCGTACCTGGCTCCCGATCGACTTTTCGAGGGTCCGCACAGATTGCGTCGGCGCGCCTGACGCCGTTTTAAGGCCATCGACCTCGAGCGGCGTGTTCGTCGCACTCTCAAGTGTCGTGTCGTCTGTTTTTACCGTTCCCTTTACTTTCGCCATTAAATCCAGCCCGATGGAGAACAATTCCAGTACGTCTGGTTAGGGCAACGCTCAGTATTTCGCAAGACTTACCGCAGCTTTGCGGTTTTTTGAGCCTACAATAAACTATCACTATTTTGATACTCAGCGCTTGCACGCTCCATCCAGCGCCACAGGCTATCTGCATAGGTGCGGGGGACCGCCAGTTCAAAGGTCGGCTTCTCATCCGTTTGCCAAATGTGCATACCGACATGTGAAATCGCCGTCGCGGCGGCGTCACCAGTCGTAAACACGCGCGGATGCAGATCGATAGAGACACCCTTGGCCAGAAGGTCGCGTGCGCGACGTCCAGACACCGCAACTATAGCGCGAGCATCGCTGTGGTCGACGACGGCAGCATAGCCACCAAAGTCGGCCCGCATGATTTGTTCCAGATCAGGAACAGCCGCGACGTCGGACATCAACAACCATTGGTGCCGACCGGCCCACACGACAGCTAAGCCATCTTTTTCGACGCGAGCCGGCTTCATCGGCAGATCCAGGCCGTAGACCGCGCGAAACGCCAAAACGAGCGATTCCGTTTCTCTTTCCCGAGCCGTTATCCCAACGATCTGCACGTTCTCACGCGCGACGATCCTAACCTGATCCGCACGCTCGATAGACGGCGCGGGGAACGCGGGCAAAGTTATCAATTGATCAACCACGCAGCTTCTCTCCACTGGGATCGAAAAACTCCGGGGAGACGACCTTGGCCAGGATGTCACGCCCACGCACGGGATCACAAACGCCGACAATCTCTCCCACTCGTTCAGGGCCCCTCTTCAACAGGCCGAGTGCGATTGTGTGCCCCAGTATGGGGGAAAACGCGGCTGAGGTGACGTGGCCTTCATCGTTTGCAGCCGTTCGGTGCGCCTTCTGCGGCAGAAGATGTGCACCAGCAGAAATTTTGTGTTTGGGATTGATGGGGCGCAACCCGACAAGCCTGGGGCGATCAGGATCCATAAGACCACTCCGGCTGCCCAGCGTGCGGCCAATAAAATCCTTACGGTCCGACATCATGCGCCCCAGACCTAGATCGTATGCTGTGGTCGTGCCGTTCATTTCTGCCGCGCCGAGATGGCCTTTCTCAATGCGCATGACGCCCATGGCTTCGGTGCCATAGGCGGTTCCGTCGAACTCTTCGGTGGCCGTCATGAGCCGACGGATGAGGGCATCGCCGTATCGGCTTGGCACTGCGATCTCGTAAGCGCGCTCGCCGGAAAACGAGAGTCTAAACAAACGCGCCTTGAGGCCTCCGCAAATGGCCACCTCGCCCGCAGCCATGTAAGGGAACGCGGCATCGGAAATATCGAATTCGGAATCGACAATCTTACGCAGCAGGTCACGAGACTTTGGGCCCGCCATAGAGAACTGGGCCCACTGGTCAGTAACGGGTGCTAGCTGAACATCCAAGTCCGGCCACAGGCACTGACGGCAGAACTCAAGATGCTGAAGAACCTTGGCCGCGTTGCCTGTTGTCGTGGTCATAAGGAAGTGATGCTCGCCCAACCGCGCGGTGGTGCCATCATCCAGAACCATACCGTCTTCGCGCAGCATGACGCCGTAGCGCGCTCGGCCCACAGCGAGCGAGCCCCAGCTATTGATGTAGACGCTCTCCAAAAACTTTATGGCGTCGCGTCCCTGGACATCGATTTTGCCGAGCGTCGAGACATCACAGATGCCAACGGCGTTTCGCGTGGTGTCCACTTCACGAAAGACCGTTTCCTGCCAGTCTCTTTCTCCGGGTCTCGGAAAGTACTGGGGGCGCAGCCATAGGCCAGCCTGCGTGAAGACAGCACCTTGTTCGCGCGCCCATTGGTAGGACGGCGGCAGACGCTCCGGCTTAAAATCCCGACCTCGATGCGCGCCGCCCAAAGCTCCTATTGCGACAGGCGTATAGGGTGGACGCGCCGTCGTCGTGCCGACCGCCGGTATGGTGCTCTCAGTCAATGCCGCCATGATTGCCAGAGCGTTTACGTTGGACGTCTTACCCTGGTCCGTCCCCATGCCGAGGGTGGTGTATCGCTTGAGGTGTTCGACCGCCGCGAAGCCTTCCCGATGCGCCAACACGACATCGTCTGTTGTGACGTCATGCTGAAAATCAACGAAGGCTTTGCCCTTCGTTTCAGGCACGCGCCATAGCGGTGCAATGCTCGAGGCTTCGGGTGTCGTGGAATAGGATCGTGCTTCAACGGCGGGACGTCCGGCTTCATGGGCCGCTTCGATTCCGAGTTGCGCGCCAGAAGCGAGCGCTTCGGCCAAGGTGAGCAATCCGTTCGCCGCGCCTGCGACGGCCATTCCCGGCGGCAACGCGCTCGGTACGAACGCGGCTATCGTTTCGTTCCAATGCGGACGCGCGTTGAGATGTGTTGCCAGTTGGAGATTGGGATTCCACCCCCCTGACATGGCGATCAGATCGCAAGGCAGGTTGCGAATTTCGCCGTCGGCCGTTCTCACCGTTGCGCCGGTGATGTGGCGCGTGCCGGTGGTGGTCTCAACATGTCCACCGAGTATCGCGTCAACGCCGGCTTCGGAGAGTACCGCCAGAACGGCGGGAGACAGCTCTTTGCGCGAGTCGACATAGGCGACGACCTCCGCACCTGCGCGCTGAATGTCCGCAATCGTTGTGATCGCGTCATCGTTGTTGGCAAAAACAGCCGCACGGCGCCCTGGAACGACACCAAACCGGTTGATGTAGGTGCGCACGGCTCCTGCCAACATGACGCCGGGTCGGTCGTTTTCGCCGAACACCATTGGCCGCTCAGTAGCGCCGGATGCGAGGACGACACGCTTGGCAATGATCCGCCACAAACGTTGCCGAGGTTGGTGTTGCGGCGGGACCGGAAGATGATCGCTGACGCGCTCCAGCGCACCATAGGTTCGGCCATCGTAAACGCCGAAGACAGTGGTGCGGGTCAGCACCCGGACTTCGTTGGTCGAACGCAGCTTCTCTTGGGCGTGTTTCGCCCACACCGCTGACGGCATCTCGTCGATGGTGCGTTTTTCGGCCAGGCAGCGACCGCCGAGTTCGGGGTTTTCGTCTGCGATGATGACGCGCGCCCCCGCGCTCGCCGCAGACAAAGCTGCGGCCAGTCCAGCAGGGCCACCGCCGATCACGAGCACATCGCAATGCGCCGTGACCTTGTCGTAGCTGTCAGGGTCAGCCTCGCTCGCGGCGCGGCCCAAGCCTGCAGCACGCCGGATCACCGGCTCATATAGTTTCTCCCAAAACGCGGCCGGCCACATAAAGGTCTTGTAATAGAACCCAGCGGACAGGACCGAACCGGCGAGCTGGTTGATGGACAAGACGTCGAAAGCGAGCGACGGCCAACGGTTCTGGCTCGATGCCTCCAGGCCATCGTACAGCTCCACCGTCGTTGCCTTGGTGTTGGGTTCGCGTCGGTTGCCAGTCCGTAGCTCAACCAGTGCGTTCGGCTCCTCCGAACCGGCTGACAGAATTCCCCGCGGGCGATGATACTTGAACGAGCGGCCAACAAGCCGAACACCGTTCGCAAGCAATGCCGAGGCTAGCGTATCGCCAGGATGGCCTTCGTAGATGCGCCCGTCGAATGTGAAGGTAATTGTACGCGTGGTATCGATCGATCCCATGCCCGGGACGCGAAACGATTGCGACGCCTCCTTGCTTGCACCACGCTCCGACATCAGGACCGCTCCCCATCAGCGGCTGCCCCCTCGGGCGCACCGCCGTCAACCGCGCGGCACGTTGCATATATCTCGTGGGTTCGGGTATCGCGCTCAGCGACAATCCACGTGCGGCACCCCAGGCTGTGATACCAGAGTTCGCGGTGGAAACCGCTCGGGTTCGTGCGCTCGTAAACGTAGGCGATGAACTTCGCGGCAGCCTCCTCGTCCTGCGGGTCAGGCCGGCGAAGGTCAGCGTCACCGTAGTAAACAAACTCATCAAGGCTACGCTCCCCGCAGCAGGGGCAATTGATCCGCATGGCTGCGCCTTCCTCGTGAATTTCGCCTAGTGAAGATTTGGATAGGGGCCCATGCCCTTCTCATCGATGGCATGACCAGTGGCAAAGCGATCGAGCCGATAGCCGCGCGCAACGTCATGGGGTTCGTCACACGACAGGAGGTGGGCAAAACATAAACCGGCAGCAGGGGTTGCTTTGAACCCGCCATAGCACCAGCCGGCATTGAGATAGAGCCCCTCAACAGGCGTACGGTCGATGATCGGACTGCCATCCATCGACATGTCCACCAGACCGCCCCATTGCCGGAGCATGCGTACGCGACCGAGCCTGGGCATCAATGCCATGCCTCCTTCACACACGTCCTCCATGACAGGGAGATTTCCGCGTTGGGCGTAGCTATTGTAGCCATCGATATCGCCCCCGAAGACGAGGCCACCCTTGTCAGATTGGCTGATATAGAAGTGCCCAGCGCCGAACGTTACGACGCCACCTACGAACGGCTTGACCGCCTCGCTAACAAACGCCTGCAGCACATGACTTTCGATTGGCAGACGTAAACCTGCCATCGCTGCGACACGCGAAGAGCTTCCCGCAACGGAAACACCGATTTGGCGCGCGCCGATATAGCCGCGGCTGGTGTCGAGCCCCATCGCCCGGCCGCCGTCCACGCGAATACCGATGACTTCGCAGTTCTGAATGATGTCGACACCTAATCGATCGGCGGCACGTGCATAGCCCCATGCCACGGCGTCGTGGCGGACAGTTCCACCTCGGCGCTGCAGAAGCCCTCCGCGTATCGGGAAACGCGCGTTCTCAAAATCCAAGAAGGGCACGAGCCGACGTACTTTAGCGGCGTCCAGCAGTTCGGCGTCCACACCATGCAGCCGCATAGCGTTGCCCCGCCGCGCATACGCATCGCGTTGTGCATCAGAATGATAAAGGTTGAGCACACCGCGCTGGCTCACCATCGCGTTGTAGTTGATATCCTGCTCGAGCCCTTCCCAGAGCTTCATGGAGAGTTCGTAGAAGGGGACGTTACCGGGCAGCAAATAGTTCGAGCGGATGATCGTCGTATTACGGCCGACGTTCCCAGAGCCAATCCAGCCCTTTTCGACGACGGCAATGCGGCGTCTGCCGTACTGGCTCGCCAGATAGTACGCCGTTGCGAGACCATGTCCGCCACCGCCGACAATTACGACATCGTATGCAGGCTTGGGGGCAACGTCGCGCCAAACGGGCTTCCAACCGGTGTTTCCGCGCCAGGCCTGTCGTAGGATCGAAAAAATCGAATAGCGATCGTTCGTCGTCATCGGACGTCTCTTTATGACTGCGCGGTTGTGTGGAGCTTTCTTGAACTTCATATCCCCGCAAGCATTTGCGCGCGATATAAGCGTTACTTATAGTATGCGCATGGCTCCAAGACTTGGCACGCTACCGTTTGACTTGCGTTCACTCGAAATTTTCCTGGCTGTCTGTGAAACAGGCACGATGGCGGCGGCAGCGCGCGCGCTATCGCTCACACAGCCTGCGGTTTCTTTGGCTGTCGGCGATCTTGAAGAGCGTATGGGGCTGAAATTATTCGATCGCAGCGTCCGCCCCCTGGCGCTCACCTCTGCCGGTTCCGTGCTGCGCGACCGCGCAGTTATGCTCCTGACTGATGCCCGCGAGATCGCCCCGCTGTTAAACGAAGCGGTGAAAAAGCGATTGCCGCGGCTGAGGATCGGGCTGGTCGATTCGATATCGCGGGAACTCACTGGCGTTATTGCGGATACGCTGAGCAGCCGGGCCGATGATGTCTCAATCCTTTCAGGGCTCACAGCCGATCACAGCATCGCCCTTCTGACACGCCACCTCGATATTTTCTGCGGCGTCGATGATATGGAGGAGGTCGATGGTCTTGAGCGCTGGCCTTTGTTTACCGAGCCCTACATTCTCCTGATGCCACGAGGGGATCCTATCCCGAACACTCTCGCTGGCCTCGTTGAACTCGCGCAAACGCGTCCGCTCATTCGCTACAGCGGACGCTCGAAAACCGGCATTGAAATAGAACGGCATCTGCGGCGCCTCGGAATTCATCCGGCGCGCCATATCGAATTCGACGCTCCGTATGGCGTTTCCGCGCGTGTCGGCGCGGACGCAGGGTTTGCGATCACGACGCCTTTATGTCTGGCTGAGTCGGGCCTTGCGGCTTCAGTGCAGGCCGCGTCACTGCCCGGCCCCAAGTTCCAGAGGACGATCACCCTGATTGCGCGGCGCCGTGAGTTGGGACGAATCCCTCAGGACCTTGCCCTCAAGGCCAGAGCCACGCTTGCGACGAAGACCATTCCGCGTCTGAGCGCGCAGATGACGTGGCTCGCTGATCAGTTCCATACTTACGCTGAATAGCTTGCCAACTATCCCGCGGGATGCTGGTCAAACCGATCGGGTCGCGACATGTTCCAGGCCTCGCGGAATCTTGGATCGTCTGTTCCGTCCAATAGCTCGCCGTTCTTTAAGGTCGGGTACAGCTGGGAAAAGGTGATGTATTCCCGCTGTGAGACGCGCCGATAGAAATGATGGGCAGAGAGCTGCTGCGAGTGCGTCAACCCGGCTGCACCAACCAGCTCTGCCAAAGCCTTCACAGTTGCGTCCTGGAATCTGCGTACGCGTTCCGCTTTGTCCGGAACGACAACCGCGCGCCAACGTGCAGGATCCTGGCTCGTCACTCCGACCGGACACTTATCGGTATGGCACGCCTGAGCCTGGATACAGCCGACGGCAAACATGAATCCGCGCGCGGAATTGCACCAGTCGGCACCAAGCGACATCGCCCGCGCCATATCGAAGCCACTGATGATTTTACCGCTGGCCCCCAGTTTCACACGCTGGCGGAATCCGACACCGACAAGCGCGTTATGCGCAAAAGACAATCCATCGCGCAGCGGCATGCCGATGTGATCGACGAACTCCAATGGTGCGGCCCCGGTACCCCCTTCCTTTCCGTCGATAACAATGAAGTCGGGCGGCGCACCGGTTTCCAACATTGCTTTTACGAGCGCCAGAAACTCCCAGGGATGACCCAAGCATAGTTTTATCCCGACGGGCTTTCCACCTGAGAGGCGGCGAAGCTCAGCTAGGAAAAGCATCAGTTCGATCGGCGTTGAAAAGGCACTGTGGTACGCTGGCGAAATGCAATCAAACCCCATCGGGATTCCGCGAGCTTCGGAAATCTCTTCGCTGACTTTCGCTGCCGGGAGAACGCCGCCGTGGCCTGGCTTCGCGCCTTGGCTTAGCTTCACTTCAATCATTTTGATCTGATCAAGAGCGGCTGTATCGGCGAAACGCTCGGGGCAAAAATTACCGTGTTCGTCCCGGCATCCGAAGTATCCTGAGCCGATCTGCCAAACGAGATCGCCCTTATTCTCACAATGGTATCTGCTGACGGAGCCCTCGCCGGTGGTGTGCGCGAAATTTCCGAGTTCCGCACCTCGGTTCAGAGCGCGGATGGCATTGGGGCTGAGAGCGCCAAAGCTCATGCCCGAGATGTTCAGCACAGACGCCGAGTAAGGTTGAGCGCAATCAGGGCCGCCAACGAGCACGCGCAACGATTCCGCGCTAACGTCCTTGGGCACCATCGAATGCGTCAGCCATTCGTAACTGTCCTCGTACACGTTGTACTGGGTTCCGAAGGGGCGTTTGTCGAGCGCGCTCTTGGCGCGCTGGTAGACGATGGCGCGCTGATCGCGGCTGAAGGGTCGGCCGTCTTTCTCACCCTCGAAGAAGTACTGGCGCATCTCCGGCCGTATCTCTTCGAAAATGAAGCGCAGGTGCGCGAGAAGAGGATAGTTTCGCAAAATCGCGTGGCGCGTCTGGGTGATATCACGCAGTCCGATGAGCGAAAGAGCCGCAAAGCCCGCCAGAGGTACAATCAAAATTGCACGCCAATCCGCTGCGAAATACGCAAGAATGGCGAACAGGACGGACAAGAAGAGCGTTAAAGTGAGCGCGAGATATCGAGGAGCAAATGGTTGCAGAAGTAATTGCATGTGTTCAGCTCATAAAAATTTCAGGTCCTGAGTCCATGATCAGCGAGCACGTGCTCACGAGCGGATGTCCAACCCCTGTCTATCTCAACAACGACACCTATACCCGATGCCGCTTGTCAGGTTCGTGAAGCACTCCTCGATAACACCAGACGCGGGTGCGGACCTGACGTCCGTTAGCCACAACAGCTAGGCAATTTGAATGAGATTACCTGGGATTGTTGATGTCAGACTGGCGCATCGTGCGCGTGTTTCCCTTGAGGCTGTCGCGGCGGTGCGCGGCCTCACCCCGGCCGTCGTCATTACCGGCGGGTCGAAAGGTATAGGCCTCGCTCTGGCAAAGCGGTTTGCGAAAACCGGCAAGCCCGTGGCCATTGTGGCACGGGGCGCTGAAGCTCTGTCGTTGGCTGTCGACGAAATCGCAGCAGCAACCGGCCAACGGCCCCTTGCGATACCACTCGATATCACCGTTGAGGATTCAGGCGCTCAGATCGATAAAGCGCTCTTAGCGGCAGACCTATACCTCGACATTCTCGTCAACTGCGCTGGCATGGGCTTGTCGGGCCGGTTCGCAGAGCAAGAGACGGCGGATATCGAACGCCTCATTGCATTGAACATTTCAACCCTAACGCGCCTGACGCATCATGCGGTGGGTAGCATGTCACCTCGCGGGCGGGGTGGCATTATCAACGTCGCGTCTTTTGCAGGGTTCGTTCCGGGTCCTTATCAGGCGATGTACTACGCCAGCAAAGCGTTCGTCATTTCGCTCAGCCAATCGCTGGCGCAAGAGGAAGCCGGGACCGGTGTCCGCATCACGGCTGTAGCCCCCGGCCCGGTCGATACGGATTTTCATGCCGACATGGGAGCTGAGAACGCGCTCTACCGGCGGCTGCCCATGTCGATGTCGGCTGACGCCGTAGCAGCCAGTATCTATCGCGGTTACAGCATGGGGCATCGGCTTATCGTGCCAGGGCTACTCAACCGGGCGCTCGCGGCAGTGATCGGGGTGTTTCCTTATCCTGTCATTGCACCGGTCATGAGTTGGCTTTTGTGGCCCGGAGAAAGAGACGTCGAAAGCCCAACGGACAAACCGGATTCCAAGTGATTCACTTAACAAACGGGCTTTTCAGGCAATTTTTTTGGCCTTTTTCGCAAAACCGCAACGATTATTGGCGTAAACTGCCTCAGCACCATGAGTTAGGTATTGCGTATCGGGTGCCAACGTTGAGGTGCGTATGCTGCCGGGCTTCGTGGCCAGGGTGTCAATGCCGCTTCCCGTAAAGGGCCGCTCTTAAGCGGCCTTTTTTGGTTTTGGCATGGAGCCGCGCGAGTCGGATTGCCCTTATCAACGCGCATCTTGCCGAGGGTCCATGTCTCGGATTGCATCAGCAGCAGCGATCATTAGGGAATATTTCCCATATATGGTTGGGAATATTTCCCAACCCGCGCAGCGGCGATCAAGTTGAATTGCTTCATATATTCGATGTGCGTTACGACTGCTCTGGAGATGTTAAGCTTCGTTGAGCTCGTAGCTTCTCGTCCCCTCCGTCGGGATCAATTGGTTTGCAGAATCGGGCTCTTAAGCCGACAAGCGGTTGTTCGCTGACGCAATTCAGCGCTCGGTTAATTGCTCCAACTATGCCCAACTTCATAGGCATGAGGATGGGACACGGCACCCGCAAAGGATGTTTACGGTTATTGATGTGCTCTGAAATAGGCGGCATCTATGTTGCGCTCTACAGAACACTCGGGCTATCGATTAGTTGCGCTCGTTCCGGTCAGTCGGTTCGAATTACTTGCAAAAATCTATGTTCACCGGCGCCCGCGCCCAAGCGAGCCCACGAAGGGAGGATCAGAGTGAGCCACAAGCAGTTTCAATGTGACGTTCGTTCATTCCTGCGCAACGTCGCGGATTCGGGATCTTGGCGTCTTGCGTTCTTGAGCGCACTGGCCGCGTGCCTGACGGCCTTCGCACCACTTTCAACGATGGCACAGGACCAACAAGAGCCTGCGAAGGCCGCGCCCTCTACGGAAAACGGTCAAATTGAAGTTGAGCTCAACAAGCTCGAAACGATTGACACCGGCTGCCGTATCTACGTTGTGGTCAACAACAAATCGGATACCGAGTTCAAGACCTTGAAACTCGATCTCGTGTTGTTCCGCACGGACGGAATTGTCGACCAGAGGTTCTTTGTCGACCTTGCGCCACTGCGCAAAGAAAAGCGGATCGTAAAGCTGTTCGAACTCAGCAAAGTTGCATGCAACGACATTGGCAGCTTCCTCGTCAACGACGTCGTGGAATGCCGCAACACGACGGAAAGCGTCGACAACTGCCTATCGCGCATGTCGGTGTCCTCGCTCGCTAAAGCCAAACTCTCCAAGTAACGCGTCAAAGAGGATAAAGCAGGTGGGTGAAACTTCCGCGGCTGCTCACGATCTCTCAATAATCGGTTTGGTCCTGAACGCGGATATCGTCGTTCAGTCGGTCATGGCCGGTCTCGTCCTGGCCTCCATCGCTTGCTGGGCAATCATTTTCGAGAAAATCATCCGCATGTCGTCTGTGCGCCGCGCACGCCGGGAGCTCGAAGCCGCTGCGAAGGGCGAAGGCTTCACCGGACATGAGCGTAGCCGGATCGCACGGGCGATCCATGCTGCCGCTTATGCGGAAGCAACTGAGGGTGCTGCGCCGGATGAGAGCCAGAACGACCGTCGCGCACGCCTTGAGCGCGCGATGCGAACCGCGATGAGAAGTGAATTGAAGCGCATCGAAGGCGGTTTGCCGTTCCTCGCTACGATCGGCTCGGCTGCACCCTTCATCGGTCTGTTCGGCACGGTATGGGGCATCATGAACAGCTTCACCGCTATCGCCCAGCAAAAGGACACCAGCCTTGCTGTGGTGGCACCTGGCATTGCGGAGGCGCTATTTGCAACGGCGCTCGGTCTCGCTGCCGCTATTCCCGCCGTCATGGCCTATAACCAGTTCGCGGTGGGGCTTGGAGGCGCGTCGGAAAAACTAAGCATTTCGATCGCGGTTCTCGCCAAGAAAATGGCACGGCGTGGACAGAGACCCGGAGCGCGGGAGGAGGCTGCCTAATGGGAGCTTCAATCAACCCGATTTCTAACGACGATGATGAGGCTGCCTATCGGCCCCTCGCCGAGATCAACATAACGCCGATGGTCGACGTTATGCTCGTGTTGCTGATCATCTTCATGGTTGCTGCGCCACTGATGGTTGCCGGTGTTCCGGTTGAGCTGCCAAACACCTCGGCGGCTCGCTTGAGCCAGCCCAAAACTCCAATGATCGTCACCCTGGACGCGGAGGGAGCGCTCTATATCCGAGAGGATCCCGTCGCACCGGAACGACTTGTGAGCCAGCTCGAACAGCTCCGCGCGCAGGAAGGCGACACTGTCGTTTACGTTCGGGCGGACAAATCGCGCGCCTATGGGGATGTGATGCAGTTGCTCGGCCGCGTCGGAGAAAGCGGCTACCAACGCGTTTCATTGCTGTCTCAGCCATCGCCATCGACCGGTAGCCGCGTGCTGGATGCACCGGCGAGTGCACCCGGGAACGATGCCGCTACGCAGAATTGAGATTGATGTATGGGCGGATTGAGACTTGCAACGTGGGCAATTTCGTTGGCGCTGCATGCCGCCCTAGCATTGCCGTTCCTTACCTGGGCCGGCGGAGATCAATCTGCTTTTGAAGAAGGTGTCGGCGCCGATCTTTTAAAGATCGAGCAGGGGCTTGCCTTGGAAGGGGTTGCCCAAACCGGAATGGACGCTCAGAACGTCGAAGCGATCGAGGGGCAAACTGCGGTTGCATCGCAAGCGGTTCCCGAGACCATCGAAGAACTGAAGCCGGAAGAACCGCCACCAGATCAGCCCGAAGTCAAAGACGTTCCTGAGCTGACCGACGTCATCACCGCGAAGGCCGAACAGGTTGAGGAATCGGTCGTGACCGAAGAGGTGCGGCCAGAGCCCATTAAAGAAATCAAGCCTCAACAAATCGCGGCCGCGGCAAGTGTCGAAGAGATATCGGTCAAGGAGCTAAAGGCCGCCGCGCAGGCACAAGAAGGTGGGGATGCGAGCGCTCGCACTGCTTACCTCGGTAAGCTTCAAAGACACATCAGTGCGCACAAGGTCAATCCGCGTACAAATCGGCGCGGCACGGTGATCGTACGCTTTACAGTCTCTCCGACAGGGCAATTGCTGTCGCGCGAAATTACAAAAAGCTCTGGCTCCGAGCAGCTCGACAAAGCGGCCCTTGCAGCCCTCGATAAAGCTGCGCCGTTCCCGCCGTTTCCAAAGGGCGTCGTGAATCGGGAACTGGCCGTTTCCGTTCCCTTTCGATTCCTGACCCGATAATTTCTTCGTCTCTTGCGCGGAAATGTCGCTCGTGTACTGTCCACCGTGAATTAAAATTCATGATCCTCACGGAGGTCGTACGATGAATGAACTGCCCAAGGGTAAGGTCTTTTTCGGCGGTTGCCCCCACGATTGTCCCGATACCTGCGCGATGATCTACGAGGTCGTGAATGACCGTCTCGTCGATGTCCGCGGCAACAAGAGCCACCCGATGACGCGCGGCGGCCTCTGCGTCAAGCTTAAGGACTATCACGACCACCACTACAATCCCGATCGCGTGCTTCATCCCTTGCGCCGTACAGGACCAAAGGGCAGTGGCGCTTATGAGCAGATCTCATGGGACGAAGCGCTCAGTGAAATTAAATCTCGCTGGGACGATATCATTGCCAAGTACGGATCTCAGGCAATCCTGCCGTACAGCTATCTCGGCAACGAAGGGCTCGTCCAGGGACTTACATCAGGCGATGCGTTCTTCAATCGGCTGGGTAGCAGCGTTTGCGAGAAGACGTTTTGCGCCTCGGGATCATCCACGGCTTGGCTGCTCACCGTCGGGCCCACGGGCGGCGTAGATCCAGAAAGCTTTGTGCACGCCAAGTACATCGTCATCTGGGCGTGCAATTCGATCTCCACCAATCTGCATCACTGGCCCTTCGTTTTAGAAGCACAGAAGAAGGGTGCGAAGGTTGTCGTGATCGACGCCTATCGTTCGCGAACCGCCAAGGCCGCCGATTGGCATATCTGTCCCAAGCCAGGCACAGACGGCGCATTGGCCATGGGCATCATCAACGCGATGATTGAACAAGACCTCGTCGATCAAGACTGGGTGGACAAGTATACCGTCGGCTTTCCCGAGCTGAAGGATCGTGCGCGTGATTTCACGCCGGAGTATGTCGAGCGGATTACCGGTGTCAGCGCAGCCGACATCTCAACATTCGCGCGGGAATTCGCAACGGCGCAGCCTTCCGTCATTCGCATGGGGGTCGCTCTGGAACGTCATCACGGCGGGGGCCAAACCATCCGCGCCGTATGTGCTATTCCGGCGCTGGCCGGTTCATGGCGGCATCTCGGAGGCGGCCTGTTACAAATGCCGCTTTGGGAGTTCCCAATTCATTGGGATCGCGTATGCCGCCCGGACTGGATCAAGCCCGACACCCAGGTCATCAACAATCTACGGCTGGGGCGCGCACTGACCGGCGAGATGGATCTCGACACGCCGATCATGAGCTTCTTCTGCTACAACACCAATCCTGTGAGCCAAGCTCCTGAGACGAACAAGATCGTGCAAGGTCTTCAACGGGAAGATCTGTTCACGGTGGTCTCCGAACATTTCGTCACCGACACCGCAAAGTATGCCGACATTATTCTCCCTGCGACCATGGCGGGCGAACACGATGACATGATGTTTTCGTGGGGGCACTTCTATTTCACCCTCAATCAGAAAGCGATCGAACCGCGCGGCGAAGCCATTTCCAATTCGGAGTTGTTCCGTCGTTTAGCCAGGACCATGGGGTTCGATGGCGATGATCGTCTGCTGATGTCGGATGCCGAGCAGATCGAACATTTCATCGATTGGTCATCACCAGCGATGGCCGGCAAGGGCATGGATTACTTCCGCGAGCATGGCTACTTCCATCTCGCGGTCGGAACACCGGACGATCGCTTGCCACATGCCGAAGGCAATTTCCCCACGGAGTCTGGCAAGGTTCAATTTCTCGTCGAGGGCGCAAAAAACTTCGTCGCGCCGCCGTTCCGGCACATGTACACGGGCAGGCAAAGCGGGGAGGATGTCGATCCTTTGCCAGGTTTTGTCCCACCACGCGAGAGTGCGGACACAGCGCCCGATCTCGCGAAGCTTTATCCCCTCAACATCATCTCACCGAAGAGCCACGGGTTCCTCAATTCCTGCTACGCGAACGAAGAACACAAGATCAAAGGGCAGGGTGAGCAGTTCGTCATGATCAGCCCTTTGGATGCCGCCGCACGGCAGATCCGCGAAGGCGATCCTGTTCGCGTGTTCAACAAGCGCGGCGATTTCGAAGGATATGCTCGCGTGACCGATGACGTGCGCTCAGGCGTCGTCGTCGCGACGTTGGGTTATTGGCGCTCGCTGAACCGGTCCGACGGATCCGTGAACTCAATCTCTTCCGATGAGCACTGTGGGCTCGGAAACGCCCCGACATTCTCCGACAACCTCGTCGAGGTGGTTCGCGTCAACTGATTCGCATCGACGACAGCACCGGCAGACTTTGCTGCTTTTCCGGTGCTGTCGGCCGCTGCGGAAACGCGCCTTCTTGGCCGCAAGCCTCGCGCAAGCAAGTATAGGTGAAGCTATTCCTCAACGTGACTTTGCCTAACGACAGAAGGCCCGAAGCCAATGCCTACGGAAGGGTTAGTGGGTCCCTATCAGCTTGATCATGAAACCATCGACAGGTTCGTGGCGGAGTCGTCCTGTGGTGTGTTTGTCATCGGCAATAAGGGCCAGGACGGAAAATTCTATATCGACCGCGTTGGCCGATCCGATACGAATTTACGGCAGGGTCTCTACGATTGCATCGGGACCGACGGCGCATTCAAGTTCCGCACATTCAACGTCCCCAAAGATGCTTTCACGGTTGAATGCGACATCTTCCATGCGATCCATCCGCCGATGACGATCATGCATCCGGAACCGCCCACCGGCCAAAAGCTGCGCTGCCCCCATTGCCACGCATTGGACAACGCATAGCTCCGGAAACGAGTGCGCTCGTTGGGTGTGTGCTTCGGGTGGTGCTCAGCCGCGGCCTTCGTAAGGCATCGTCGTTGCCTTAATCGTCATAGAGAGGACGTTGGCGTCGAGCGGCAGATTCGCCATGAACAGGACGGCGTCGGCAACATGCTGGACGTCCATTCGGGCTTCAGGGCGTTTTTGGCCATCAGCTTGAAGTACGCCTTTGGCAAACGCTTCCGTCATCTCTGTCGCAGCATTTCCGATATCGATCTGCGAACACGCGATGTTGTGCTCGCGACCGTCCAGAGCAATCGATTTGGTGAGACCGCTAATGGCGTGTTTGGTTGCCGTATAAGGTGCGGTAAACGGCCGAGGCGTATGCGCTGAAATCGAGCCATTGTTGATGATGCGGCCGCCCTTCGGATCCTGTGACTTCATCAGCTGGATCGCTTCCTGGCAGCAGTAAAAGACGCCGGACAAATTGATATCGACGACTTTCCGCCATTGCTCGACCGTAAGTTCTTCCATTGGCACGGCGGGCGCGCCAACGCCTGCGTTGTTGAAGAGTACGTCCAACCTGCCAAAGGATTGATTCACACTCTTGAAGAGAGCCCGAACATCAAGCGGATCGGCTACATCCGTGGGGGCGATGAGCATCGTGTCTTCGGTTGCCTTCGCCATGGCCAACGTTTCTTCAAGAGGATCCTTTCGGCGTCCGGCGACTGCAACACGATAGCCCGCGTTATGAAGCGTGAGGGCGACGGCGCGCCCGATACCCGTACCAGCGCCCGTTACAACCGCAACCTTGCCCGCGTCAGCCATTGTCGTCTTCTCCCTCAATATCCAGTGTATGTTTTTGCGCCTGGATTATTTTGCACGAGACACGTACGCCTGAAGCGCGTGCTTCAGGCGTTGAAAGCCCAATGCAGAATATAGATATTTGCGAAATTCAGCGACGCTCTATCGCGTCGGAACCGGTGTTTCACCGCGGTAGTCGTAGAAGCCTCGCTTGGCCTTGCGGCCCACCCAACCAGCTTCGACGTATTTCACGAGCAGCGGACAGGGGCGATATTTCGAGTCCGCAAGACCTTCATAGAGCACCTGCATAACCGACAGACAGGTATCAAGACCGATGAAGTCAGCCAGTTCCAATGGACCCATCGGATGATTAGCGCCGAGCCGCATCGCCGTATCGATCGAGTCAACAGTACCGACACCTTCGTAGAGCGTGTAGATGGCCTCGTTGATCATCGGCAGGAGGATACGGTTGACAATGAAGGCCGGGAAATCTTCAGAAACCGCGATCGTCTTGCCAAGCGAATGAACGAACTTGCGGGACGTATCGAACGTGTCATCCTCGGTTGCGATACCCCGGATCAGTTCGACCAGCTCCATCAACGGAACCGGGTTCATAAAGTGCATGCCGATAAATCGTTCCGGCCGGTCCGTGATTGCGGCAAGACGCGTTATCGAAATTGAGGACGTATTGCTGGCGATGATGGCCGTGGGATTTATGGCGGGGCAAAGCGCGGCGAAAATCTTACGCTTTACGCTCTCATCCTCAGTTGCCGCCTCGATGACAAGTTCGCAGTCGTAGAGATCCGAAAGGCTCTCCGCAAACTCAATACGGCTCAGCGCCTGCTCTTTATCTTCCTCAGTAATTAGCCCTTTGCTGATTTGGCGATCCAGATTGTGCCCAATAATCGCATGGGCGTTATCAAAAGCGTCGCGTTTAATGTCGTTGATAAGAACGCCGTAACCGGCCAGCGCCGAGACGTGGGCAATGCCATTGCCCATCTGTCCGGCGCCGATGATCCCGACTCTGTTAATCAAAGAGTCTTTGGGTTTTTCTCCAGTTGTCACGGCCTGTGGTTTCATTCTCGATGTCACAGCGGCGTCCATGCTTACTAGTTCCTCGGCTCAAGACAGTCCGTGGCCAAACCCGCTCATCCAGCTACTTTTTTGAGCTCGGATTCGAGCTCGGGTAATGCTGTGAACAGATCTGCGACGAGACCGTAATCTGCGACCTGGAAGATCGGGGCCTCTTCGTCTTTGTTAATGGCGACGATAATCTTCGAGTCTTTCATACCCGCCAGATGCTGAATTGCTCCCGAAATACCGACGGCAATGTAAAGATCCGGCGCAACGACCTTGCCGGTTTGACCAACCTGCATGTCGTTGGGCACGAAACCAGCGTCGACAGCAGCGCGGCTGGCACCAACAGCAGCCCCCAGTTGATCAGCAACCGGCTCAATCAGCTTGCTGAAATTGTCGCCCGATTGCATGCCGCGCCCGCCGGAGATAACGATGCGTGCTGAGGCCAGCTCGGGACGATCTGATTTCGTTAGCTCCGCGCTCTCGAATGTTGAAAGCCCTACGGCAGCCGGCGCGTCGATCTTTTCGACGGCCGCCGAACCACCATCTCCGGCTGCGGCAAACGTCGATGTGCGAACGGTGATGACCTTCTTGGGGTCAGACGACTTCACGGTCTGGATCGCATTGCCAGCGTAAATCGGACGCTCAAACGTATCCGGCGCAAGGACCGCAGAAATTTCAGAAATCTGCATAACGTCAAGGCGAGCGGCCACGCGTGGCAACACATTTTTGCCTACGGCCGAGGCGGAAGACAGGAGCGCATTGTAGCCCGACATGAGGGGGACGATGAGCGCCGCCATTTCCTCGGCGAGTTGCGCCTTCAGATGCGGAGCTTCGGCAACCACCACCTTGCTGACGCCATCCAATTTCGCTGCCTGGTCGGCAACCGCTGCGCACCCCTCGCCGGCGACCAGCACGTGAACATCACTGCCCAGCGCCTTCGCAGCCGTAACCGTCTTGGCGGTCGCAGCATTCAGAGATGCATTGTCATGATCGGCAAGAACCAGAACCGCCATTACAGCACCCCCGCTTCGTTCTTAAGTTTTTCAACCAGTTCAGAGACGCTCGAAACCTTGACGCCAGCTGCGCGTGTCGCCGGTTCAGCGGTCTTCAGCACTTCCAAGCGAGGTGAGATATCTACGCCGAAATCTTCCGGCTTTTTTGTATCGAGCGGTTTCTTCTTCGCCTTCATGATGTTCGGCAGCGAAGGATAGCGGGGCTCATTGAGACGCAAGTCCGTGGTGATGACTGCCGGCGTCTTGAGACGCAGGGTTTCCAGCCCCCCATCAACTTCGCGGGTGACGGTGACTGCGCCGTCCGACAGCTCGACCTTGGAGGCGAACGTGGCCTGTCCCCAATCCAAGAGTGCTGCGAGCATCTGTCCAGTCTGATTGGAGTCATCATCGATGGCCTGCTTGCCCATGATCACCAGATCCGGGCTTTCGGCGTCCACGACTGATTTCAGGAGTTTGGCGACAGCCAATGGCTCCACAGCTTGGTCGGTTTCGATGAGAATCGCGCGGTCGGCGCCGATGGCGAGTGCCGTGCGTAGCACATCCTGGGACTTGGAAGGGCCGATGGACACAGCGATGACCTCGTTGGCCGAGCCGCGTTCCTTGAGACGCACGGCCTCTTCAACCGCGATCTCGTCGAAAGGATTCATCGACATCTTGACGTTGGCAAGTTCCACCCCGGAACCATCCGACTTAACACGGATCCGCACGTTGTAATCGACCACGCGCTTGACCGGCACAAGTATCTTCATGCGCCCGAACTGCTCCCCAATTTATTGCTATCCTTTGCAAATCTTCTTGCCCACTCACAGGGCGGCCTTTGAGTAAGCCGTAACCAGTGGGTCTCAATGCATATGACTCACGCCGATATTATCGACGACACTGCCCCCCATGCGTCCTTGACAAAGTGGCACGTTTCGCACATGCGAAAGCCAACCTAAAGGCTGCCCTGAAACTAGTCAATCGACACGATTCGCAAAGGTCTACCCCTCTTAAAATGGTGTCCCACGGACTGTCGTCCTCTTGGCACATTACTGCCGCGCAACGTCAAGCTGACGATCAAACAGCGGAACCCCTCGGCGTCGCAAAAAAAGGATGAGGACCGCCCCGCTCACGAGCCCCCCGATGTGGGCCCACCACGCCACCGGGCCGACGGCGGGCATCAGCACCATGACGATTTGGGTCACGATCCAGGCGCCAAGCACGAACTCAGCCGAGATCTGCAGCGGAATAACCTTGAAAGCCAGAACCCAAACGCGAACGCGCGGATGGAGCATCAAATAGGCTGCGATCACGCCGGCTACCGCGCCACTCGCGCCAATCAGCGGCACGCCGGCGCCATCCGTTCCTGAGACCATGGCCGCGTGGACCAACGCAGCGGCGACGCCGCAAGCGAGATAGAAAAACAAAAACTTCACATGACCGACCGCGTCTTCGACGTTGTCGCCGAAGACCCACAGAAACAACATGTTCCCCATGAGATGCCATATATCGGCGTGGAAGAACATGTAGGTGATAAGGGTTAGCGCTTCGGGCAGGTTGCTCGCGCGGACGCCATCTGGAGCCGGCGCGGACGTACCGGCCAGGAACAGCTCGTTCGGCACCACCGCGAATTCCGCGACGGCATAAGCATCAATGTTCACCGACGATAAAGCGAACACAATGACGTTTATGGCGATCAAACCAACCGTGACGACCTGAAAATGAATTGCCTTCAATGGGTTATCATCGGAAATAGGCACGAACACGTGGCTTGCTCCTTCCCAGGAATTACGAAGGCTTCCAGAGCCTAATCAGCGGTTCAGACCTGGAACCCACAAAATGTCGTCGCGCCCCTTATCGTTCACGTAGCGACCAGCCACGAAAAGAAAGTCCGACAGTCTATTGATATACTTTAGAGCTGCGTCACTCACGGGTTCGTCCGGAGAGGCCGCCAGGGTCACCATCAGACGCTCGGCGCGCCTGCAGACCGTTCGCGCAACGTGCAAGTAGGCCGATGCCGGCGAACCGCCAGGCAAAATGAAGGATTTGAGCGGGCTCAGCTCACCATTGAGCTGGTCAATTTCGCGTTCCAGACGCTCGACCTGAGCCGGTACGATGCGTAGCGGTTCGAATTTCAGATCCTTTCCGCGATCAGGTACGCAGAGGTCCGCTCCGAGATCGAACATGTCATTCTGGATACGTACCAGCATCGAGTCGATGTCAGATCCAGGTTCTAAATGCTGCCTGACAAGGCCGATAATCGCGTTCGTCTCGTCGACGGTCCCGTAAGCGGCGATGCGGGGATCGTCTTTGGCGACCCTGTCACCCGTACCAAGCCCCGTCGTTCCGGCGTCCCCGGTACGCGTATAGATCTTATTGAGTTTTACCATTGCCTACGCACCGCGCTTTCCACCCCTCTCGTAAAATTTGAAAGCTAACGTATTGGCGTCAGCGCGGCGGTCAAGCGACATACACGGAGATCAACGTCCCAGGAACAAAAATCCCGCAACCAGCATCAGTGCAATAAATTGCAAAATTACGCGCCAACGCATCAAATTCTGGCTCAGACGCGGGCTCTTTTGACGCAAAAGCGTATACAGGCCCGCGATCAACACAGCCAGAACAGCAAAGGTTGCCACGGTAATCAGGTGATAGAGGACCGGTTGCATAAATGAATTTCCTGGTCAGTAAGTCAGGCGCGGTGGTTGATGTTCGCGCTTGATTGGACAAGATAGGGGCGGCGGGGCCGGCTTTCTACGCGCCCGGTTCTTAAGCACCTTTGGCGTTTCGGCAACCCAATGTGCGCTTCTTTCTCCTGCGGCCTGCCAGCTGGGCGCCGCGCAATGTTGTAGCTGTCGGGCACAAACTGACTCCGCAGCAAGAGTTTGGCAATCGCCTCGCGCCACAATCGCCGCATTGTCGGTGCCTAAGGAAGCAGGCCGATTTCGTCGACGGTCTTTTGGGGACCGTTCGGATATATACAGAGGGCTCCCAGCTTGCGCGTCCCGCG
Organism: Candidatus Filomicrobium marinum; assembly: GCF_000981545.1. Classification (NCBI taxonomy): domain Bacteria; kingdom Pseudomonadati; phylum Pseudomonadota; class Alphaproteobacteria; order Hyphomicrobiales; family Hyphomicrobiaceae; genus Filomicrobium; species Candidatus Filomicrobium marinum. The sequence continues at coordinate 1,060,515 of NZ_LN829119.1, read as the reverse complement.
CCAAAGATTACGCGTCAAGTTTGCTGCCGTGCCTGTGCTCTGCATTCTGGCTGGCTGTATTCCTGCGGTGTTGCCCGCAGCAGCGCAGTCGCGTGACGATGCGAAATCCAAACTTGATGCTCAAACCAAAGAGCTACAAAACAAGCTCGGGCGGCAGCAGGCCCTCGAGACTGATGTCGCTGCGATTGCCAAAGAGCGCGAACGCATTAATGCCCGGCTCCTCGAAACCGCCGATCTGATCAAGAAGAGCGAAGCTCGGATGACCGAGATTGAGGCGCGTTTGGACGAGCTCGGTGAACAGGAACGTGTGGTTCGCGGTTCGCTCAATCAACGCCGGGACAAGATTGCAAAACTATTGGCTGTCCTGCAGAGGATGGGGCGGAACCCTCCGCCGGTTATGATCACCAAGCGCGAGGATGCGCTGGCCATGGTGCGCAGCGCGATGCTGCTTGCATCTGCGTTCCCGGGGCTTCGCAGCCAAGCCCTCGAGCTCACGAACAAGCTTGACGAACTCGTGCGCGTCATGGCTGAGACGCGAAGTGAAGGCGAACACCTTAAGCTCGAAACGACGCGTCTTAACGATGCGCGAACGCGGCTTTCGGGGCTAATGGTCGAAAAGAAGTCGTCCCTGACGGAGCGACAAGCCGAACTAACTAAGGTCCGCCAAGCGACAGACGAAATTTCGAAGAATGTCGATAATCTGAGAGCGTTGATCGCACGGGCGGACCAAGCTGCCGTCCAATCGAATTCCCGCATAACTGCGCATAACGCCAAGGCGGAAGCCGCCGAGCGCTTGGCTGAAACGGGCAATTCAGGCGTAACGACCCTCACGCCAGATCAGCCCGAAAGTAGCGCATCATCCAGTAATGACGGGGTTAAAGTCGCTGTTTTGGCCCCATCGGCGGCCGGATTTGGCAGCGTGGATGCTGGCCGGATCGAACCGGCTATCCCCTTCCACCTTGCCAAGGGCCGCCTCCCGCGCCCAACCTCTGGTAAGCATGTTCTCTCTTTTGGCCAGCAGACCGAATATGGTGGAACATCCAAGGGATTAGTGTTTCAGACGCGTTTTTCGTCGCAGATCACATCTCCTTGTGATGGCTGGATTGTTTACGCTGGCGAGTTCAGAAGCTATGGCCAACTCTTGATAATCAACGCCGGCGGCGGATATCATGTGTTACTTGCTGGTCTATCACGGATTGATGTAGAGCCAGGACAATTTGTCCTGGCGGCAGAGCCGGTGGGAACGATGGGTGACGCCCCGCCTTCGGTACAGCGCGGCTCGGAAGACGCCAAACCCGTTCTATATGTCGAATTTCGCAAGGACGGACGGCCGATTGATCCGGACCCATGGTGGGTCAAGGATCCTGAAAAGGTGCAAGGATGATGCGCAAGACGGATTTCGCGTTCTGGACATTTCTTTTGATGACGGTGCTGGCCGGCGCAACAACCGTCTTGAACGTATCTCGAACTTACTCCGCAACTTCTCCAAATACCGAGCTTTACAAGCAGCTTGATCTGTTTGGCGATGTCTTGGAGCGAGTTCGTTCGGACTACGTCGAAAAGCCCGACGACACGAAGCTCATTGAATCTGCCATCAACGGCATGCTGAGCGCACTCGACCCGCACTCGGCCTATCTTTCGCGCAAGAACTTCCGTGATATGCAGGTGCAGACACGCGGAGAGTTTGGCGGCCTCGGGATCGAGGTGACGATGGAAAATCAGGTCGTCAAGGTGGTCGCCCCTATCGACGACACACCAGCCGCCAAAGCCGGTGTACAGGCCAATGACCTGATTACGCATCTCGATGATGAGCAGATCGTCGGGCTATCGCTTGAAGAAGCGGTGGAAAAGATGCGTGGTCCAGTGAACACGCCAATCAAGCTCACAGTGGTCCGCAAAGGCGTCGATGAGCCGATCGAGATCAAGATCGTGCGCGACGTCATCCGCATCAACGCTGTGAAGCCGCGCATCGAAGGCGATATCGCCTATGTGAAGGTCACCACCTTCAACGAACAGACGCACGTCAATCTGGTCAAATCGATCGAAGAGATGAAGAGCAAAATCGGCTCGAAGCTCAAGGGCTACATCATCGATCTTCGCAACAATCCCGGTGGTCTTCTGGATCAGGCGATTGCCGTTTCCGATGACTTCCTTGAGCGTGGCGCCATCGTTATTACGAAAGGCCGCAATAACGAGGAAACCCAGCGAAGCCAGGCCCGCCCCGGCGACGTGGCTGATGGCATGAAGATTATCGTGCTGATCAACGGCGGGTCCGCTTCCGCTTCGGAGATCGTGGCAGGTGCTCTTCAGGACCACGAGCGCGCGACCATTATCGGAACACGGTCATTCGGCAAGGGCTCCGTTCAGACGATTATTCCGCTTGGTGCCAATGGGGCGATCCGGTTGACGACGGCGCGGTACTACACGCCACGTAACCGCTCGATCCAGGCGAAGGGTATCGATCCGGATATCATCATCGAACAAGAGCTGCCGGAGGACCTGAAAGGCAAACTCGGGGTCAAACCGCGTGGCGAAGCGAGCCTTAGAGGGCATCTACGCAACGGCGATACAGAGGAAGAAATCTCAGGTTCATCGGCCTACGTTCCGCAAGAACCGGAGAAAGACACACAGCTCCAGTTCGCGCTCAACTATCTGCGTGGCAAAGTGACCGCACCACCGCCGAAGGCCGAACAGGCTGAGCAGAAAAAAGCCGAGACTCAGACGGACAGTAGCAAGTGATGCATCTTTGATCTCGCCTTGGGGTCATGTTCATGGGCGTCTGATAGATCAGGCGCCCATGAACTTTTTTGGGGTCGTTGGAATTTTAGAAATAGTCACAATCGAGACGTCCGACCGGTCGTTATCCAGATAGAGAGGGCACACACCGCCCATGGGCACCCACGAAAATCTCGCCTACCGGCCATGTGTCGGTCTCATGGTCATCAATCCCCAAAAGCTAGTGTGGATCGGCCGTCGCGCTACCACAAAAAAGGCGAACACGCCTGAGGGCAGCGGCTATTGGTGGCAGATGCCACAGGGTGGCATTGAAGCCGGGGAAGCTCCTGTTGAGGCCGCCCTTCGAGAACTGCAGGAAGAGACCGGCATCACCGGCTCAAATATCAATATTCTCGCTGAAACCACGGAGTGGCATTTCTACGATCTGCCAGAGGATCGGATTGGGAGAGCCTGGGGGGGCGGCTATCGCGGCCAGAAACAGAAGTGGTTTCTGATGCAATTTTCAGGCTTAGACACGCAAATCAATATAACGCCCGAGGATCCGCGCGCGATCGAGTTCGACGCGTGGCGTTGGGCGAACTCGAGTGAGCTGCTTGATCTGATCGTCCCATTCAAACGCGACGTTTACCGGGCCGTTCTTTCCGAGTTCGGCCCGATCATTGCGAACTAATCAGGTATTTGCCGGCTCACGCCTCGGCGTGCAGAGCTTTTAGCTCTTCGATGGCACGCCCAATGTGATTACGGGCTTCGTCATCATCAGCGCTTTCCAACGCCTTCTGTGCAGCGTCGAGTTCTTCCTGAATCTGGCGCGGATCGACTTCGTCGACGATGAACGCACGCTCGGCAAGGATGGTCAGGCTGTCGCCGGTAACATCGGCGAAGCCTGATTGCACGAAGATGCCCTTCTTGGCGTCGGGCGTTGTGACCTGGATCACGCCCGGCGCCAGAGTCGAAATGACTGGGGCATGATCTGGCAGCACCGTAAATTGTCCTTCAACGCCCGGCACGACCACCTGCTCGGCATCGCTCGACATGAGGACACGCTCGGGGCTTACCAGCTCAAACTTGAACGTTGCTGCCATTGATCTGCTTCCTAATCCGCCCTCTACGTTTCGGCGGTTATCGCGTTACAGGACTGGGTGTAGTTCTACTCTTCGTCACCCAATTCGTCGCTCTTAGCCTGTACTTCCTCGGCCGTTTGCAGCTGCGTACCGCAGAAGGGGCAGAAGAACACCGGATGGTCGACCATACCGGGGTCGTCGCTGTCTCCGTCGATCAAACCAACCGACATATAGAGAATGCCATCTTCAGCCAGCGTAATGAGCGGGTCGAAATCTTCGCCGCTCATTACTTCCTGAAGTTCTTCGCAGCAGGAGCCAAAGCCCGAATCGTCATTGCCTTCTTCACTCGTATCGATCGACATTCCGGATGCTTCCTCCAGCAAAAAAGGGCAATGCCCTGGTCGCCCTGTGCGACCTGCGATTCGATATTCTAAGCTGCTTCGGCGAGTTTTTCAGCCTTGGCGATGGCTTCTTCGATCGTTCCCACCATGTAGAAAGCCTGTTCAGGCAGATGGTCATAGTCGCCGTTGCAGAGACCCTTGAAAGCCTTGATCGTATCAGCCAAGTCAACGAGGACGCCCGGCGAACCGGTGAAGACTTCGGCGACGAAGAATGGCTGCGACAGGAACCGCTCGATCTTACGGGCACGCGCCACCGTGAGTTTGTCCTCTTCGGAGAGCTCGTCCATGCCGAGAATAGCAATGATGTCCTGGAGGGACTTGTAGCGCTGCAGAATTTCCTGCACGCGACGCGCCACCTCGTAGTGCTCCTCACCGATAATGCGCGGATCAAGCATACGCGACGTGGAGTCCAGCGGGTCCACGGCCGGATAGATGCCCTTTTCAGCGATGGCACGGGAAAGAACCGTCGTCGCGTCAAGGTGGGCAAACGAGGTTGCCGGCGCAGGGTCGGTCAAGTCGTCCGCAGGGACGTAAATGGCCTGAACCGACGTAATTGAGCCCTTCTGCGTCGTCGTGATGCGTTCCTGAAGAGTGCCCATGTCGGTTGCCAGCGTCGGCTGATAGCCCACGGCTGAAGGAATACGGCCGAGCAGAGCGGACACTTCCGAACCGGCCTGCGTGAAGCGGAAAATGTTGTCGACGAAGAAGAGAACGTCCTGTCCCTGGTCGCGGAAGTGTTCGGCAACCGTCAGACCAGACAGAGCGACGCGAGCGCGGGCACCTGGCGGCTCATTCATCTGGCCGTAAACGAGAGCGCACTTGGACCCAGCGGCAGAGCCGTTGTTTTCCTTCGGGTCGACGTTCACCTTGGATTCGATCATTTCGTGGTAGAGGTCGTTACCTTCACGGGTGCGCTCGCCAACGCCGGCGAACACGGAGTAACCGCCGTGTGCCTTAGCGACGTTGTTGATCAGTTCCATGATGAGAACGGTCTTGCCAACGCCGGCGCCGCCGAACAGGCCGATCTTGCCGCCCTTGGAGTACGGCGCCAGCAGGTCAACGACCTTGATGCCGGTGACCAAGATTTCCGATTCCGTTGACTGTTCAACGTAGGAGGGCGCCTGCGCGTGAATCGGGCGCAATTCGTCGCCTTTAATCTCGCCGGCTTCGTCCACGGGTTCACCGATCACATTCATAATGCGCCCTAGGGTCGCGTCGCCGACGGGCACTGCGATCGGGCGCCCCGTATCCTTCACGGGCTGACCGCGAACAAGTCCTTCCGTCGCGTCCATAGCAATGGTGCGCACGGTGTTTTCGCCGAGGTGCTGGGCGACTTCGAGAACCAGGCGGTTACCCTGGTTGTCGGTCTCAAGCGCGTTCAGAATTGCAGGGAGATCTCCGTCGAACTGCACGTCGACGACGGCGCCCGTTACCTGCCTGATGCGACCAACAGAAATTTCAGCCATGAACCGTTCCTCGTGTGCGTTTGTTCGATTAGAGCGCTTCGGCGCCCGAAATGATTTCGATCAGTTCTTTGGTGATCTGTGCCTGACGCTGGCGGTTGTACGTAATCGTCAGAGCGTCGATCATCTCTGTAGCGTTGCGTGTGGCGCTATCCATCGCCGACATACGTGCGCCTTGCTCAGAAGCCGCGTTCTCAAGAAGTCCACGGAAGATCTGCGTCGAGATATTGCGTTTCAGAAGATAATCCAGGATCGCGTCTTCTTCTGGCTCGTACTCGTAAACCGCGTCGCCCAAAGAAGATTTCTCGGATCCGTCGGTTTCGGGGATATGCGCGGGGATCAACTGCAGAGCCGTCGGCTGTTGTGAAATAACCGACTTGAACTCAGAGAAGAACATCGTTGCAACGTCGAACTCGCCGGCCTCAAACATCGCCATGACTTTGTCACCGATTTCGGCGGCCTTTTCGAAACCGACGAACTTCATGCCGCTCATGTCAATGCGTTCAATGATGTGCTGGCCGAAGTCGCGGCGCAGGTTTTCTGCGCCCTTGCGGCCTACCGCAATGATTTTGACCTGCTTGCCTTCACTCAGAAGCTTACGTGCATGCACGCGGACGAGCTTAGCAATGTTGGTGTTGAAACCGCCGCAAAGACCGCGACTCGCCGTCATCATAATGAGCAGATGTACGTCGCTCTTGCCTGTGCCTACGAGCAACGGTGATGCGCTGTTCGTATCTGTCACAGCGCGTGCAAGATTTGCCAGCACCGTGTCCATACGCACAGCGTAAGGCCGTGCGGCTTCGGCCGCCTCCTGCGCACGACGCAGCTTTGCGGCAGCGACCATCTGCATCGCTTTGGTGATTTTGCGCGTGGCCTTCACCGAATTGATGCGATTTCTGAGGTCTTTTAAGCTCGCCATTTCAGACGTTGTTCCCGTATCCGCTCCCGGCATACCGAACCGGGATTTTGCTTTTCGATGAGCCCCTTTCTAAGGGGCCCATCGGCTGGACTTCGCTTTAGACCGAGAAGTTCTTCGTGAAGCTGTCGAGAACGCCGATCAGCTCTTTCTCCGTGCTCTCCGATAGAGCTTTCTCCGACCGAATGGTCTCAAGAATGTTCTTATGATCGGTGCGCAGCGTCGTCAGAAGTTGCTGCTCATATTTGCCGATGGCGTTTACAGGCAAACCGTCCAGATAACCGCGGGTACCCGCGAAAATCACGCAGACCTGTTCTTCCATCTTCAACGGCGAGAACTGCGGCTGCTTGAGGAGCTCGGTGAGGCGGGCGCCGCGTGCAAGAAGTTTTTGCGTAGCGGCGTCGAGGTCGGAACCGAACTGAGCGAAGGCCGCCATTTCGCGGTACTGCGCCAGCTCACCCTTAATCTTACCGGCGACCTGCTTCATGGCCTTGGTCTGGGCCGCCGAACCAACGCGTGACACGGAGAGGCCGACGTTCACGGCGGGACGGATGCCCTGATAGAACAGGTCCGTTTCAAGGAAGATCTGGCCGTCGGTGATGGAGATCACGTTCGTTGGAATGTAGGCCGACACGTCGTTGGCCTGCGTTTCGATCACGGGGAGCGCAGTGAGAGACCCGGCACCATGATCATCACCCATCTTCGCGGCGCGCTCAAGCAGGCGCGAGTGGAGATAGAAGACGTCACCCGGATAAGCTTCACGTCCCGGAGGACGACGCAGCAGCAGGGACATCTGGCGATAAGCAACGGCCTGCTTGGAGAGGTCGTCGTACGCGATAACAGCGTGCATCGCGTTATCGCGGAAATATTCGCCCATCGCGCAGCCGGTGAACGGTGCGAGGTACTGCATCGGCGCCGGATCGGAAGCCGTTGCGGCCACGACGATGGAGTATTCGAGAGCGCCGCGCTCCTCGAGAATCTTGACGAACTGCGCAACGGTCGAACGCTTCTGTCCGACAGCAACGTATACGCAATAGAGCTTCGCGAACTCGTCATCGCCCTCGTTGAGGGGCTTCTGGTTCAGGAAGGTGTCAAGGATGATCGCGGTCTTGCCAGTCTGACGGTCACCAATGATGAGCTCGCGCTGACCACGGCCGACGGGGATCAGAGCGTCGACGGCCTTCAAGCCAGTCGCCATCGGCTCATGCACCGACTTACGCGGCAGAATACCCGGCGCCTTGACGTCCACACGACGACGCTCGGTCGCAACGATCGGGCCTTTGCCGTCGATCGGATTACCCAGAGCGTCAACGACGCGGCCGAGAAGACCCTTACCAACAGGAACCTCTACGATCGCCTGCGTGCGCTTAACGGTCTGGCCTTCTTTAATACTACGGTCGTCACCGAAGATCACGATACCGACGTTGTCGGCTTCGAGGTTCAGCGCCATGCCCTTCGTTCCGTCCTGGAACTCGACCATTTCGCCTGCCTGAACCTGATCGAGGCCGTAGACGCGGGCGATGCCGTCGCCGACGGAGAGAACCTGGCCGATCTCGGAGACCTCAGCCTCCTTGCCGAAGTTCTTGATCTGCTCTTTCAGGATCGAGGAGATCTCTGCGGCCCGGATTTCCATCGATAGACCTCTTGTCTTAGCGTTTCGGTTGCGCACCAAATCTGGTGCAGAGTTCTTTGTATAACTTGGGTCGCACAACGTCCCTTGCGGTCCAGCGTGCGGATTGTTCTGGTGTTTTAGCTCACTGCCTTGAGGCTCACCTTCATTGCGGTGAGCTTCGTGCGCAGTGAGGAGTCTATCATTTTGCTGCCGATCTTTACGATCAGTCCGCCGAGAATCGCCGGTTCAACTCGGGCGTCCAGTTTAACGTCCTTGCCGACCGCGTTCTTGAGCGTTTGCTTCAGCTCAGCCGTCAGTTCATCTGTCAATGCCTGGGCTGTCGTCACCTCAGCTGTGACCTCGCCGCGGCTCTCAGCAGCCAGCGCAGCGAAGATCTTAATCATCTGAGGCACCGCGAACAGCCGTCGATTGTGCGTAATGACCTGAAGGAAATTCTCTGTCAGACCCGAAATGCCCGCTTTTTCAAGTAGCGCAGATAAAGCGCGACTCTGATCTTCGGCGGCAAAGACCGGGCTCGCTACCAAGCGGCGCAGATCTTCACTTTCGGTGAGCAGAGACTCGAACGCCTTTAGATCGGCTTCGATCTGCTCTACGGAACCCTGTTCTTTTGCCAGTTCGAATAATGCACTGGCGTAACGGCCGGGCATACTGGCCGAATTAGTCTGATCTGTTGCCACGTCGATTGCTCTCGTTCGCACTGGGAGGACGAGTTTAAGGCGCGATCGGCGAAGTCCCGGGATACCGGTTCGCTACCCTTATGGTGGGATTATTTGGCCACAACAACGGTCACAGCCGACATTAGCCGGCGTCCCCGTCCGGGCGTCGAGGGGCTGTCTAACACGCAGTTCGCGCATCATCAACGGGGAGATGCGGTCACGAATGACGCAGTTGTGCTTTGCGTTGGTGCATACCCGCTTCCACCTTGGGGAGTTTTGGGTGCGTTGTGGCGAGCTGCGGCGCACTCGCGTGGAGAGCATTGTCGCCTTAAAAACATCCCATCATACGGTCCTACAAAACAGGCGTAGGCTATATTTAAATAGTGTTTTCATAAGGTTCTGCGGAGTTTTATGCGCATTTCATAGCGCGCTGCGTGCGTCTCACGGACGCTCATAAGAAGCTGTAAGGATCGATATCGACGCTCAGGCGGACGTCTCCTTTGATCGGCGGCATCCGCGACAACCAAGCGCGCAGATAATTTTGAATGTCGATGTCGCGACGGGCTTTCGCCAACAAACGCCACCGGTGCCGACCTCTGATTATGGCGATCGGCGCTTCGGTCGGGCCCAAAATGCGAATCTGCTCTGCCGGCGGAGCGCGATGTGCAATGTCTCGGGCAATCATTTCGGCTGCCTGCTTGTCGCGGCTGGAGACAATGAGCGCAGCCAATCGGCCGTAGGGGGGTAAAAGTCCCGCCTGCCGTTGCGCAATTTCCCTTTCAAGGAAGGCTTCACGATCGCCATGGATAATCGCGGCCATCACAGGATGGTCAGGCAGATGAGTTTGGATGAGGCCACGCCCGCGCGCAAAGGCGCGCCCAGCGCGACCAGTCACCTGATGGAGAAGCTGGAAGGTGCGCTCGCCGGCGCGGGGATCAGCGCCTTGTGCGAGGCCGAGATCGCCATCGACAATCCCTACAAGATTGAGGTCTGGGAAATGGTGGCCCTTCGCGACGAGCTGCGTACCGATGATGATATCGGCCTCGTGCCGCTCGATCCGTTCGATAACCCGGCGCATTTCGGTTAAGCCTGGGATGAGATCGGAGGAAAGTAATTCGATCCGGGCCTCCGGGAAGCGCTCTGCGACTTCTTCGGCCACGCGCTCCACACCCGGACCGCAAGCCGTGAGCTTGTCGGCTTCTCCGCAGCTTGGGCATTTCTCCGGTATCGGAAGAGAAAATCCGCAATGGTGGCAGTTCAGCTTCTTGCGAAAGCGATGCTCGACCAGCCACGCGGTGCACTGCGGGCATTCGAAGCGATGGCCGCATTTCTGGCACAACGTCAGGGGGGCGTAGCCGCGGCGATTTAGAAACAAAAGAGACTGCTGACCCCGCGCCAAGGTCTCAGTTATGCCCTCAACGAGCGGCGGAGCGAGCCAGCGGCCTTTTTCAGGGGGTTCCCGGCGCAGATCGATCGCCTCGATCTCAGGTAATTCAGTACCGGAAAATCGCCCTGGCAACACAACGTGATTATACCGCCCCGTCCGAGCGTTGACGTGGCTCTCAATGGAAGGCGTTGCAGATGCCAGCACAACGGAGAAGCGCCCAAGACTGGCGCGCACCACCGCCATGTCGCGGGCTTGGTAGTGAACGCGATCGTCCTGTTTGAAGCCTCCGTCGTGCTCTTCGTCGACGACAATGAGCCCAAGATCCGTGTAAGGCAGGAACAACGCCGATCGGGCGCCCACGACGACACGGGCTTCTCCCGTCGCCACCCCACGCCAGATGCGGCCCCGCTCGGGGCCTGATAACGCCGAGTGCCATTCCACCGGAGGGCAGCCGAAGCGATCCTGAAAACGGCCCATGAACTGGCTGGTCAGTGCGATTTCCGGAAGCATGATCAGCACTTGGCGCCCACGTTCCAGCGCGCGCGCCACCGCCTCGTAATAAACCTCTGTCTTACCCGAACCCGTGACACCATCGAGGAGGGTCACCGCGAACGTGCCACCGTCGACGGCCGCGCGTAGCGCCATGACGGCGCGTTCCTGATCTTCGCTCAACTCAATGGTGCGGTGATGGGGTTCTGGGATTGGACACCGCTTCTGTGGAATTGCCGCCTCGACAAGACAGCCGGCAGTGATCAGACCATCGACGACACCTGTTGTGCACGCCGCTTCCTGTGCCAACGAGGATTTAGCCCGGATCAGTCCGTCTGAAGCGATGTCGAGTACACGTTGGCGGGCAGGCGTCATCCGCGGAGGCATCGCTGCCCCTTCGACGATTGTGACGCCAAATCGCGGTTTCTGCGGTTCGAAGACCTCCCGCGCGCTCATCATCATGCGGACGACCATGCCGAGCGGCGCCAGCGTGTATCCGGCGATCCATTCGGCGAATCGGAGAGACAAAACAGGCAAAGGCGGCGCATCGAGCGTGCCCGTCACTGCCTTGAGTTTCGCAGGATCAATCGGTTTCGCCGGCGTACCACGTGGTTCGTCCCAGACGATCCCGATGCGCGATTGCGGCCCGAACGGCACAAGGACAAAACTGCCCGGCGGCGGAACGCCCTCGGGCGGCGCCAGGTAGTCGTATGTTTGATCCAATGCGACCGGGAGCAGCACAGGCACGCATTCGCCTTGCCGCGCCTTCACGTCGGGCTGTAGATCAAGAAGATTGGTCAATGCGGCGGCCTTCACCCGGGTTGATCTTGAGCGTTATAGCTCTCGATTTTTTGCCAGTAAGGCCCAACATGGGGCTTTAGCGGCAGCGCTGGCAGGTTAAGCGCGATCGTTAGCTTTGCGCGCGACTCGACTTTGGCGCTCAGCGCATATTTGAGCTACAGAGAAATCCAAGAACTCAAACTAGCCTAGGCTTCGCCATTGGGCGAACCGATGGCAGGGGGAAGATCATGAAATTCTTCGTGGATACTGCCGATCTCAATGAAATCAAAGAACTCGCTGCGACGGGCCTGCTTGATGGCGTGACGACTAATCCGTCGCTCATCGCCAAAGCGGGCGGCGACTTCAAGACAACAATCCGCGAGATCTGCGCCATTGTCCCAGGCCCCGTTTCCGCCGAGGTCGCCGCGACGGATTACGATGGGATGCTGGCAGAAGGCCGAGAACTGGCAAAGATCGCCAAGAACGTTACCATTAAGGTTCCCCTGACACTGGACGGTCTCAAAGCCTGTCGGGCTTTGACCTCTGAAGGTACCCTCGTCAACGTTACTCTGTGCTTTTCAGCCAACCAGGCGCTACTGGCAGCCAAGGCCGGGGCGACATTCGTCTCTCCGTTCATTGGACGGCTCGATGACATTGGCCTCGATGGCATGGCGCTGATCCGTGAGATCCGGCAGATCTATGACAATTACCAGAACTTCTCGACGGATATTCTGGCGGCGTCCATCCGCACGGTGAACCACGTGAAAGAAGCCGCGCTCATCGGCGCCGATGTGGCTACGGTTCCACCGGCCACCCTCAAGGCTCTGGTCAAACATCCCCTGACCGACAAGGGATTGGAACAGTTTCTTGCGGACTGGGCGAAGACAGGACAAACGATCGTTTAGCCCTCCGATCTCGGCCCCACGCTTTAAACGACTAGCCACTCGGTGCACATCATCGCCCAATCGCCCGGAAGGAAACTCTGGGCGTTGGCGATGTAGGCTGGGCCCATTTCCGCCAACAACTCGGGCTTGTCGGCGAGCCTTTCAACGACGACCCAACGGTTCCACTCCAGCGTGAGGCTCCACATCGGTTCTCCGATGTTGGCGTTGGGAAGGCGGCAATGAAACGTGGGCCGCGGCCTGACGAGACCCGGGGCCAACCGCGCACGTACACGCTTTTCGTCAAGCCACATGAAGAGCGGGAGCAAATCGAGCTCTCGGTTCCGGGTCGGATTATAGTCAATGTAGTCGTCGATGAGATTCGCAGTGTCAGGCCAATAATCGGGATCGAGCACCTTGTAGGCATAGGCCGCGGGAAACGGATCGACGAACGAAAGGAGCCGGCGGGCAAATGCAATCGACATAATGCTCCGCAGCCAGTTGGAGAGCAGGATGTCCGCCTTCAACACACTTAGGATCCAGTGCGGATCGCGGGTCGCGATCTCCGGATTGAACTGGGCGCCGAACGCGTGCAGCAGATTATCGTTCGTTCCCTGCGCGCCTTCCTCCCGCAGCGCCTTGAGGAGGTTTTCAAGTTCCACTAGCTCGTCGAACGCGACCGGCGGACAAACCACCTCGTAAGGAACCACAAGAGAACTGAGATCCCCATACAGTGTCCGCATGGAATCGCGGAAGCCGTCCACGATGGCGGCAAATCCGGTTCCTTGATAGACGCTATCTCCCGGTTGGCGGTGCGCGTATTGGCTGTCGAGTTCGACAACGAAGCGACCAAACTTAGAATTCTCAATGCGATAGCGATGGGCGTCGTCACGCTCGACTTTGCCGCCGTAGAGGCCTGAAACACGCGTGGCAACCTTAGCGGCGGCTACGGCTGCAAATTCGAGCTCTACGCCGACGCGGCGTCCTTTTCCTTCGTAATTCAGTTTGCGGGGTGGCAATCTTAACTTTGTAGCGGCAGGTTTCATTGCTCCGACTTGGTTAACGTCGCGATATGGGGCTTCAAAGACGCGGGCGAATCTGATCGTTCTGGCAGAGTCCGCAGTGAGCCGCGCGATTTTACGCTAGGGAGTCTAACGCAGACGGAGGGCTTTTGGTTGTGTCTGGCGACGATGAGTTGTCGCGGCTAGCCGAAGACTGGCTCGAAAGCCTCAGCAATGAGCGCGGGGCTTCAGCGCATACGCTTGCCGCTTACCGTCGTGATCTCGAACAATTCGAACGCTACTTGGCTGGCCGCCTAGGGCGATCACCTGAGCTTGTCGATATCAATCAGCTGACCGCACAAATCGTGCGGGGTTTCATGGCTGCGCGGCGGCGCCAAGGTCTTGGTTCGCGGTCGTTGTCACGGACGATGTCGGCGTTGCGCACTTTCTTCAAATGGCTGGAAGGACGGGAGATCGCGAAGAATCGCGCCGTTCTGCAAGTAGCCATGCCCAAGGTCGGTCATGGCGTGCCCAAACCGCTGACCGTGGAAAAGGCAGGTGCCGTTGTCGACCTCGGAGCCGGTGCTGAAGTCGATTGGGTTCTGGCGCGCGACGCGGCTGTATTGTTACTGTTGTACGGTGCCGGATTACGCATAGGAGAAGCGTTATCGCTGACACGACAGGACGCGCCGGTCAAAGGTCGAGACAGTTTGCGGATCGTCGGGAAGGGCGGCAAGGAACGGCTTGTGCCGATCCTCGAAGTTATTCAAAGTGCTGTCGAACGCTATTTGGAACTGGTGCCTTACAAACTGCCGCCTGATAGTGCCCTATTTGTCGGCGCGAAGGGTGGGCCGCTTTCGCCCCGCATCATCCAGCTTACTGTCAAACGTCTGCGGGAAAGTTTGGGCTTACCTGACACGGCGACACCGCATGCTTTGCGCCATTCCTTCGCGACGCACCTCCTATCTGCAGGCGCCGATCTCCGCCAAATCCAGGAACTGCTCGGGCATGCCTCGCTTTCGACGACGCAAATTTATACCGAAGTCGACCGTGACCGCCTGCTCGCAGTTTATGACGCCGCGCATCCTCGCGCCTGATTTTCCGTTGAATCCCTTAGTCTTCCCAGGCCCCCTTCCGTTGTCCGTCCAGCTTATTCTGTCGTACGGGTGCGATATCTCGTTGCATAGGTAACTTCTGGCGGTTGATCTGCGTTAAAACCCACGCCATAGGGGGGCTGGTTCTCATTTGGGCCCACCTGAAAACCAATTTTTGCTTGTCGTTGCCAGTTAGGGAGTTCCATTGCCATGCCGGCTGTCCGGTTGTTTGCTTTATTGCGCGCGCGCAGCGCTCTTACGCGTGCTGCTGCCGGAGCGCTCGCCGCCATAGGGCTCGTGTTCAACCTCTCCGCATTCGATGCCTCCGCCGCTCTCGCTAACGACAAAGATGCTGGAACCTGTTCAGGGCGGGATATCTTGGCTGACGTACAGGCGCAAGATCCTGCGAGCTTTACGAAGATTATGACTGAGGCGCAGGCTACCGCGAATGATGGTGCCGCGTTGTGGCGTGTTGAACGCGACGGAAAGCCGGATTCCTACCTGTTCGGCACAATCCATCTAACCGACGAACGGATCACCGAGCTTTCCGATGCCGTGAAGAGCGCCATTGGCAAATCTCGTGTGGTCGCGTTGGAAGTCGCTGATATCTCACCGGTCGCGACAATGCAGGCTATCGGGGCAGCTTCCGATTTGGTGCTTTTCGACAATGGCCACCGCCTCGACCAGGTGATCTCTTCCGAAGCTTTCTCGCTGGTCGAGAAAAAGCTGGAAGAAGCTAAGCTGCCGACCGCGATGGCTCACATGTACAAGCCCTGGGTCGTGAGCATGATACTGGCGGTTGGCCCTTGCGAGCGCGAACGGGTCGCAGGGGGCAAGCTCGTCCTCGATATGGTCGTCTCCGCCTATGCGCAGGAAAAGAAGATCCCTGTCGTTGGACTTGAGACGTTACAGTCGCAGCTCGAAGCCGCCGCGGCCGTGCCGATGGACGAGCAGGTCCAGATCTTGCGCGCCAGTCTGGTTCACGCAAGCCGTGCCGATGATCTCCGTGAAACGGTGTTGCGCCTTTATCTCCAGAGAAAGCTAGGAGCGGTGATTCCGCTGCAGCTGTACGTGGCGGCCAAATCCGGTGAAGTGACAGACAATCTTGATGGTTTCCGCGAAGCGTTGATTACCAATCGGAACCGAACGATGCGCACGCGCGCATTGCCTCTCCTGGCAGAGGGCGGCGCGTTTATCGCTGTTGGCGGATTGCATCTCGTCGGCGAAGAGGGGCTTGTGAAGCTCCTGCGTGACGCTGGCTATCGCGTTGTCCCGGTTGAGTGAGGCGCGCCTCGCACCTCAGAGAAACACGATGCGCAGAATGCCGATGGACGCGAGCGCCATCAGGAGGAACAACGCAAACCTACGGAACGCTTCCGGCGTAGTCGACAGATATTGCCGCTGCCCCAGAACAATGCCTGAAATCATGGGGATGAGCAGGATGAGCGCAATCCAGAACGTTGTCGCGCTTATCAGGCCGTTGAGCGACGACAAGCCAACGCCATAAACATACATTGCAAAGAACATCGCAACGAAGACGGCCCGCACTTGGGCCGGCGGGTAGCGCGTCCCCAAAAAGATGACCATTGCGAACAAGCCCCCGATGGAGGCGAGGCCGGATCCAAAGCCCGTCACGAATCCGGTGAATGCGGCAAGAGGCCATGTCATGCTGCGATGGAAGCTGACGCCACGCCAAATCAGAAATGCTGAGACCAGCACGCTCCAAGCCAAATAGAAGCGGACCGTATCGGGCTCAAGATGGACGAGCAGATACTGACCTAGGGGCAGGCCGACGGCGCATCCCGCCAGCATGGGCCAGAAATTCGGATAGTCGATATCTTTCCGGACCGAAGGCAGCATGTGAATGCTCGCGACGATCTCGAGCATGAAGAGCGCAGGGACCAGCGTCGCTGGAGGGATCACCAGGGTCCCGCCAGCGATGACGATGGCCGAAAAGCCGAAGCCGGAGTAGCCACGCACGATGCCCGCAACGATGGCTACGGCGACGAGCAGGCCGAGTTGGAGCCCGCTTAGCCCAATGGCGTCCAATAAGGTCGAAATGGCGTTGCCCCGATATCCGTCAAGTGTTTCGCGAGGCGCTGTAGGCCTTTAGGCAACAAAATGCCATTTCTATTTGCGCATCCGCTGATAGACACTGTGAACTATGCGTGAGACCATATCCTGTCTTGCGCAAGTTTGGCCGTTGGCTCACATGTGAATGGCGCGTTTTTGGACAGCCATGGCGGCCTCCTTGACGGCTTCCGTAAGCGTGGGGTGTGCATGGCACGTGCGCGCCAGATCTTCTGACGAGCCGCCAAATTCCATGATCACAGCCGCTTCGGCGATAAGCTCGCCAACGTGCGGCCCAACCATATGGACGCCGAGTATCCTGTCCGTGTGCGCATCGGCTAGCACTTTGATGAAGCCGTCCGTCGTCCGGTTCACTTTCGCGCGGCCGTTGGCCATGAAGGGGAATTTTCCGACATTGTAGGAGATACCGGCTTCCTTCAGCTCTTCCTCGGTTTTCCCGACAGAAGCGACCTCTGGGTACGTATAGATCACATTGGGAATGACGTCATAGTTGACGTGACCCGCCTGGCCCGCCAGCAGCTCGGCAAGCGCCACGCCTTCGTCTTCCGCTTTGTGGGCCAGCATCGGCCCTGCGATCACGTCGCCGATAGCGTAGACGCCATCGACATTGGTTGCGAAGTGATCGTCGACGATAATGCGGCGGCGATTGTCGAGTGCGACGCCCAATTCTTCGAGCCCCAATCCCTCGGTGTATGGCACCCGGCCGATTGCAACGAGAACAACGTCTGCTGCAAGTTCCGTTGCATCTCCACCGGCAACCGGCTCAACGCGCACTTTGCAGCCCGACTTGTCCTTCTTGAGGGACGTTACCTTGGCGCCAAGCTGGAAGGTGATGCCCTGTTTGGACAGGATCCTTTGGAACTGCTTCGCTACTTCATTGTCCATTCCCGGCAGGATGCGATCAAGGAATTCAACGACGTGGACCTTAGCGCCCAGACGACGCCAGACCGAGCCGAGTTCGAGGCCGATCACACCGGCGCCAACGATGATCATCGTCGACGGGACCTTGCTCAGTTCAAGCGCGCCAGTGGAAGAAACAACGCGCTTTTCATCAATCTCTACGCCAGGCAGCTTTGCGACGTCGGAACCGGTAGCGATTACGATTGCCTTCGTTTCCAACTCGACAACTTCACCCTTTTCCGGCGTTACGCTCACCTTTCCAGGTGCGAGAATACGTCCGGTGCCTGTGTAGGAATCGATTTTGTTCTTCTTCAGAAGGAAGGCAACGCCATCAACGTTGCCCTTGATGCCGTCAGCCTTGAAGGCCAGCATTTTTGCCAGATCCAATTTAGGGCTGACCTCAATCCCCATACCGGCGAAGCCGTGGCCCGCCTCTTCATAGAGTTCGGAGGCATGCAGCAATGCCTTTGACGGAATGCAGCCAACATTGAGGCAGGTGCCGCCATGCGTGGCGCGCTTTTCGACGACCGCCACCTTGAGCCCAAGCTGGGCGGCCCGGATGGCACACACATAGCCTCCCGGACCAGTGCCGATGACGATCAGATCGTAAGGTCCTGCCATTTCGTTTCGCTCCTTCGTCTCAATCTCTTGCGATCACGTGCGGGGCTCCGCGGACTTACAGGTCGAGAACGAAGCGATGCGGGTCTTCAAGGCATTCCTTGACGCGAACCAGGAAGGTCACGGCTTCCTTGCCATCGACGATGCGGTGGTCGTAGGAGAGCGCCAGATACATCATGGGGCGCGCGACGATAGAGCCATCTTTCAGAACGACGGGGCGCTGCTCGACGCGGTGCATACCGAGAATACCGGACTGCGGCGCATTAAGAATCGGCGTCGACATCAACGAACCAAAGACGCCGCCGTTGGTGATCGTAAAGGTGCCCCCCTGCATCTCTTCGATGCCGAGCTGTCCATTACGGGCCTTATGGCCAAATTCGGCAATCTTGCCTTCGATCTGGGCGATCGACATTTTGTCGGCCTCACGGACGACGGGCACGACGAGCCCTCTGTCCGTCCCGACGGCGACACCAATGTGGTAGTAGTCTTTGTAGACCAGATCTTGGCCATCGATCTCCGCGTTGATCGAAGGAATCTCCTTCAAGGCCTGGATACAAGCTTTCGCGAAGAAGCCCATGAAGCCCAGCTTGACACCGTGACGCTTCTCGAAAAGATCCTTGTACTGACTGCGCATCTCCATGACCGCCGACATGTCGACGTCGTTGAAGGTGGTCAGCATCGCAGCGGTGTTCTGTGCATCTTTCAAACGACGGGCGATCGTCTGGCGCAACCTGGTCATCTTAACGCGCTGCTCGCGCTGGTCGTCAACGGGCGCGGATGGCACGCGCAGACCTTGCGACGGAGCGGGTGCGGCTACAGGCACATAAGATGCCGTCGCTGATGAACTTGGCTGCGCGCGCTGAGCAGAAACAGCCGGGACGTCGTGTTTGAGCACTTGGCCGCGACGACCAGAGCCTTCCACGTCTGTTTTCGACAGGCCTGCTTCTGCCAGCGCCTTTCGAGCTGCTGGAGATGGCGGCATGTCCTCCTTGGAGGAACTCGAGCTTTCGGCAGGGGCTGGTGCTGCAGCGGACTTTGACGGCTTGGCGGCCGGGGCTGGGCTCGCCTCAGTTCCTTGTCCCAAAGTCGCGAGCAAGGCTCCAACTTCGACAGTCTCTCCCTGCTGGATAATGATGTCCGCCAGAACGCCGGTCGAGGGGGCCGGCACCTCTACCGTGACCTTGTCCGTCTCCAGTTCGACAAGAGGCTCGTCGACCTTCACCGGATCGCCCGGCTTCTTAAACCACTGGCCGACCGTGGCTTCGGTAACAGACTCACCCAATGAGGGCACGCGAATCTCGATAGACATCTTCGCCGGACCTTTCGCTTTTCCTAGCAGAAGCGCCTGACAGGCGCCCCCCAAAATGGCTTGCTGCAATATGAGGAGAGCGCTTAAGCGTTCAAAGCCTCTGAGACAAGCGTCTGTTGCTCTGTCTGGTGACGTTTTGCCAATCCGGTGGCCGTCGACGCCGATGCGGGACGCCCGGCATAGATGGCCCGAGAAGCGTTCGCGCCGATATGATCGAGAACCCATTCAAGGTTCGGTTCAATCCAGGTCCATGCTCCCATGTTCTTCGGTTCTTCCTGGCACCAGATGTATTCGGTGGCGTTGGTGAAGCGGCCGAGCTCCTGGATAAGCGTGCGTGCTGGGAACGGATAAAGCTGTTCGACGCGCAGAAGATAGACGTCCTCAAGTCCGGCGGCTTGTCGCTTCTCGTAAAGATCGTAGTAGACCTTGCCCGAGCAGAGAACGACGCGGCGGATCTGGTCGTCCGGCTTAAGCTTGAGACCCGAAGCGTTTCGCATCTGGCGGTCGCAATCGTCCCAAAGAACGCGGTGGAACGTTGTTCCGGTCGCTATCTCCTCCAAGCGGGATTCCACGCGCTTGTGACGGAGGAGCGATTTCGGCGTCATCAGGATCAGCGGCTTGCGGAACTTGCGGTGCAACTGGCGACGCAGGATGTGGAAGTAGTTCGCTGGCGTGGTGCAGTTGGCCACCTGCCAGTTGTCTTCCGCCGAGAGTTGTAGGTATCGCTCGAGTCTGGCCGAAGAGTGCTCAGGGCCCTGACCTTCGTATCCGTGCGGAAGCAGGCAGACGAGGCCTGACATGCGCAACCACTTGCGTTCACCTGACGACAGGAACTGATCGAAGATCACCTGCGCGCCGTTGGCGAAGTCGCCAAACTGCGCTTCCCACAAAACAAGCGCGTTGGGCTCAGCCAGCGAAAACCCATATTCAAAACCTAGTACGGCTTCTTCCGAAAGCATCGAGTTAATAACTTCGAACCGCGCCTGGTCGGCAGAGATGTGCCGTAGGGGCGTGAAACGCTTTTCTGTTTCTTGATGGGTAAGGACGGAGTGACGTTGGGAGAAGGTGCCGCGTTCGCAATCCTGTCCGGACAGACGCACCGGGAAACCTTCAAGAACCAGCGAGCCGAAAGCCAAGTGTTCGGCCATGGCCCAATCGATGCCGACGCCTGAGTCAATCATCTCGCGGCGGCGATCCAACAACCTCTGCACGGTTTTGTGCACGATGAAGTCCGAGGGGATCGTCGTAATACGCCGGCCGATATCACGAAGCGTGTCGATGTCTACGCCCGTCACACCGCGACGAGCTTCGTCCTCGGCGAACCCGATGGATGACCACCGGCCGTCGAGCCAATCCGCCTTGTTTGGCTTATAGGCGTCTGCAGCCGCGAATTCTTCCTCCAGATGCGAGCGGAAGCCCGCGTACATCTGGTCAACATCCGAATCCGCCAGGACGCCTTCCTCGATCAGTTTGTCGGCGTACAGACGCGCGACCGGCGTGTGCGCCTTGATTCGGCGGTACATGCGCGGCTGCGTGAACATCGGCTCATCGGCTTCGTTGTGACCGAACCGCCGGTAGCAGACCATGTCGATGACGACCGGCTTTTGGAATTTCTGCCGGAACTCAGTTGCGATTTTCGCGACGTGAACGACGGCTTCCGGATCATCACCGTTGACGTGGAAGATCGGCGCCTCAACCATCTTGGCCACGTCCGTGCAATAGGGCGAGGACCGCGAGTGCCGCGGGTTGGTCGTGAAGCCGATCTGATTGTTGATGATGAAGTGAACCGAGCCGCCGGTACGGTGCCCCTTCAAACCGGAGAGGCCAAAGCATTCGGCAACGACGCCCTGCCCTGCGAACGCCGCATCACCGTGCAGCAGCAAGGGCATGATCGACGTGCGTTCGTTCGGTGCACAGCCGTGTTGATCCTGCTTCGCGCGTACCTTGCCCAGCACTACAGGATCAACGATCTCCAAGTGAGAGGGGTTCGCCGTCAGCGAGAGGTGAACGTTGTTGCCGTCAAAGGTGCGATCCGATGAGGCGCCGAGGTGATATTTGACGTCGCCCGATCCTTCCACGTCGTCCGGCTTGAACGACCCGCCTTTGAATTCATTGAAAATGGCACGATGGGGTTTCGCCATGACATTGGCGAGAACGTTGAGGCGGCCGCGGTGAGCCATGCCGATAACGATTTCACGAACACCCAACTGGCCGCCGCGCTTGATGATCTGCTCAAGGGCTGGGACCATTGCTTCGCCGCCGTCAAGGCCGAACCGCTTCGTACCGGTGTATTTGACGTCTGCGAACTTTTCGAAGGTCTCAGCTTCGATCAGCTTGTTGAGGATCGCTTTCTTGCCTTCGACGGTGAATCTGATGTCTTTGCGTTCACCCTCAATGCGCCGCTGAATCCACGCCTTCTGCAGGGGATTAGTGATGTGCATGAACTCGTAGCCGATGTGACGGCAATAGGTCCGGCGCAGAATATCGAGAATCTGGCGAATGCTCGCCGTCTCAAGCCCAAGAACGCGATCGATAAAAATCGGACGGTCATAGTCGGCTTCCGTGAAGCCATAGGTTTCAGGCTTCAGTTCGGCGTGCACTCTGCGGTCGGCGAGGTCCAGAGGGTCCAACTCGGCAGCCAAATGGCCCATCACGCGATACGCGCGAATGAGCATGAGAGCGCGAATGGAATCTTGGGTCGCGCGCAGCGAGGCGACCGGTGATAGATCGACGCCCATATGATTTGCGTGGGCGGAGATTTTCCCGTGAAGGGTCCGTTCAACCTGGGCGTAGTCACCGGTCAGTGCAGCAACCAGATCGCCGTTGGACTCGAGTTTGGTGAGGGGCGTCGCCCACGGCGGGTTGCCCGGATCGGATTCTACGACTGACTTGTCTTCCTGGAGGCTTTCAAAAAAGTGCCGCCAAGCGTCAGGCACTGAGCCGGGATTGGCGGCATATTGCGCCTGCAAATCCTCAATATACGCGGCGTTGGCCCCATCCAAGAATGAAGTCAAGAGAAACGACTGGTTAAGTGCCTCGCGCGTCATAGCCGCCCGCCTGTTTGTTAGGCCCACAGTTCGCGGATCGCGTCAGAGCGCGCGATCTCGCAGTTGCATACTCCGACATTACGCCAGATCGAGGACACGCAATCACGCCCGCATCCTCACCCTCCGAGATAGCGCCCAAAAAATTTGGGACACTATGTCTTGATATTAGGCGTCGTGTCCGGACATTAAAAGACCTCCGCCGCCACGCAAGACGGCGAAGGTCTAACTGTACTTAGTAGGTTTTGACTAACGGTTTAAGACCGCCGAAAGTGTAGTACCGAGCGAGGCTGGGCTATCGGCCATGGCAATGCCGGCTTCGGTCATCGCTGCGATCTTGTCTTCAGCCTTGCCTTTGCCGCCGGAGATGATCGCGCCGGCGTGGCCCATGCGCCGGCCTGGAGGCGCCGACGCACCGGCAATGAAACCAGCCATGGGTTTGCGCTTGCCTGCCGCTGCTGCCTGCTTGATGAACTCGGCCGCTTCTTCTTCAGCCGAACCGCCGATTTCGCCGATCATAATGATCGAATGGGTGTCGGGGTCGTTGAGGAACATGTCGAGCACGTCGATGAACTCGGTCCCCTTCACTGGGTCGCCGCCGATGCCGACAGCCGTCGATTGGCCGATGCCGGCATCCGTGGTCTGCTTGACCGCTTCGTAGGTCAGGGTTCCTGAACGGGAGACGATCCCGCACGTACCCGCCTTGAAGATGTTGCCAGGCATGATGCCAATCTTGCAGGCATTCGGAGTCAAAACTCCGGGGCAGTTCGGACCAACAAGGCGCGACGCGGAGCCAGATAAGGCGCGTTTCACCTTGACCATGTCCATAACCGGGATGCCCTCGGTGATGCACACGATGAGCGGGATTTCGGCATCAATCGCTTCGAGGATGGCGTCTGCCGCAAACGGCGGCGGCACATAGATGGCAGAGGCCGTTGCGCCGGTCGCCTTTTTGGCATCGATCACGGTGTCATAAAGCGGGATGTCTGCCAGTTCGGCGTCCGGGTGCTTTGTGCCGCCTTTGCCCGGCGTGACGCCACCAACGATCTGGGTGCCGTAGGCGCGCGCTTGCTTAGTATGGAAGGTGCCCTGCGCGCCGGTGAGCCCCTGGCAGATTACCTTGGTTGTCTTATCGATAAGAATGGCCATTGGTGAGCCTTTTATAGAAATCTGATCTCAACTTGGATGCGTGGCGAGAGGCTCACGCGACGGCTTTCACTTCGTCCGTAATCTTTTTGGCAGCATCGGCCAGATCGTCAGCCGGAATGATCTTCAGCCCGGATTCGCTGAGGATCTTCTTGCCGAGATCAACGTTTGTGCCTTCCAAACGGACAACGAGTGGAACTTTGATTTCCATCTCGCGCGCGGCCGCGACGACGCCTTCAGCGATGATGTCACACCGCATGATGCCGCCGAAAATGTTGACCAGAATGCCCTTCACCGCCGGATCGTTGAGAATGATCTTGAACGCGGCTTGCACCTTTTCTTTGGACGCGCCACCGCCAACGTCGAGGAAGTTGGCTGGCTCGGCGCCGTACAGCTTGATGATATCCATCGTGGCCATGGCGAGACCTGCACCGTTGACCATGCAGCCGATGTTGCCATCGAGTTTGACATAAGAGAGATCGTACTTGGAGGCTTCGAGCTCCATCGGATCTTCTTCTGCCAGGTCGCGCATTTCGACAATTTCGGCATGCCGGAAGAGCGCATTGGAATCGAAATCCATCTTGCCATCGAGCGCGATCAAGCTGCCGTCCTTGGTCACGACCAGCGGATTGATTTCGAGCAGGCTCATATCCTTCTCGATGACCATGTTATAAAGTGCATTGACCATCTTAACGCATTGCTTGACCTGATCGCCTTTGAGGCCCAGCGCAAATGCGACTTTACGGCCGTGGAATTGCTGGAAGCCCGAAGCCGGATCTATCGACAGCGTGGTGATGCGTTCAGGCGTATCGTGAGCCACCTTCTCGATGTCCATGCCGCCGTCCTGGCTCACGATGAAGGCGACGCGCGAGGTCGCACGATCGACCAACGCGGAGAGATAAAGTTCGCGCTCAATGGCGGAGCCGTCTTCAATATATAGCCGATTGACTTGGCGCCCGGCTGCGCCCGTCTGTACGGTAACAAGCGTCTTGCCGAGCATCTGATTGGCGAATTCCTTCACCTCATCAATTGACTTGGCGAGACGAACCCCGCCTTTGTCGCCTGCTTCGGCCTCTTTGAACGAACCTTTGCCACGGCCGCCAGCGTGGATCTGGGCTTTTACCACCCAAACCGGGCCGGGCAATTTCTGCGCGGCCGCAACAGCTTCGTCGACTGTAAAGGCAGGATAGCCTGTCGGAGTGGGAACACCGTATTGGCGATATAGTTCTTTGGCCTGATATTCATGAATGTTCATGTTGAGCTTTTCCGCTTGCTGGACGCCTCAAATGCGACGGCCAGTTCCATTGCCATTCCTTGGGGCTGCCCGTTTTTTGGATCAGCTTGGCATACCATATACCAGTGCGCTTCCTGAGCAAGGCGCGATCAACTTAGGTTGTCTATCGCAGCAAAATTCGCTCAGCAGGCGACACATTCCGTTGCCACGGGGGGCTAAAACCAAAACGGCGCACCATTTGGGTGCGCCGTTTGCGATCATCTAGGCGCCGAGCTGCGGTGCAATTTGGTTACAGGCATCGACAAGGCCTTTCACTGATTCGACCGACTTCATGAACATCGCGCGTTCGCCGGAGTTCAGGTCGATTTCAACGATCCGTTCGGCGCCACCTGCGCCGATCACCACCGGAACACCAACGTAAAGTCCTTTGACTCCATATTCGCCGTTCAAGTATGCGGCGCAAGGCAGAACCCGCTTCTTGTCCTTGAGATAGCTGTCAGCCATTTCGATGGCGGATGCGGCTGGAGCGTAAAAAGCCGAGCCGGTCTTCAAGAGTGCAACGATTTCACCACCGCCCTTACGGGTACGGTCCACGATTTCATCGAGGCGTTCCTGCTTGATCCAGCCCATCTTTACAAGGTCAGGGAGGGGAATACCGGAAACGGTGGAGTAGCGGATCAGCGGCACCATGTCGTCGCCGTGACCGCCCAGAACGAAGGCCGACACGTCTTCAACCGATACGTTCAGCTCAGTCGCGAGAAAGTGACGGAAGCGGGAGGCATCCAAAACGCCGGCCATTCCGATGACCATGTTACGTGGCAGACCCGACGCCTTCTGAAGCGCCCAGACCATCGCATCGAGGGGATTGGTGATCGCGATGACCAGAGAGTTCGGTGCATATTTTTTGATGCCTGCGCCAACCTGCTCCATCACCTTGAGATTGATGCCCAGCAGATCGTCGCGGCTCATACCCGGCTTGCGCGGAACACCGGCGGTCACGATGCAAACATCGGCGCCTTCGATATCAGCGTAGGAACTCGTGCCCTTCAATGCGCAATCAAAACCCTCCACGGCTCCGGATTGCGCGATATCGAGCGCCTTGCCGTTGGGAAGTCCCTCGGCGATGTCGAACATCACGACGTCGCCTAGCTCCTTCAAACCGACAAGGTGCGCAAGCGTACCGCCGATCATGCCAGAGCCGATGAGTGCGATTTTGGTGCGCGCCATTGAGCGTTATCTCCTTCAATTTGGAATAAATCTTGGTCTTGTGGATGAATGACGGTGAGCGCGTCCAATTCAGCACACTTTGAGACTGCACTAAAGCTGGGATCCAAAGTGCGACAGATGGCCATCGCCAACACAGACCTGAATAACGGCTCAGGTTTGCTGACGGAAGATCGCCCAAAGTATCTGATGGATGCGTTGGCCGGCGGTTTCCTACCCATAATGTGGACACCGACAGTCCCACTTCGGAGAATCTGAATTCCCGAACGGTAGCCAGAGTTGCGCACAACCCTTTGTAACGCCCGGGGGTTGACGAAGGTTCCCTCGATAGGCGATGCATGTGCACTGCAAGATAAATTTGCCGGCGCGCCTTGCGTGGTAAGGCGGTCAAGCGCGGCTCAAGGGGATCATGAGGTTTAAGGCAAGTAGGGGCAGGAGGGACACGTTGATACGGGGAATCTATTGCGCGCTGGCAAGCTTTATTGCCGCGCATATCTTCTTGGCGCCAGCCGTGCTGGCCGAGGAAGACAACTACAAACTTCTCAAGCTTCAGGGGCATTTCGCAAGATGGTCTCCAATTCAGTCCAGCGAAACAACGGTCGTCACCTACGCCTTTGCCAATAAGATCGTGCATAGCAAAGATGCCCGCAATTGCGGAGCTATGCAGCCTATGGGCAAGGCGCTCGACCATTCGCGTATTTCCATGAGGCAATTCCGCGAGGAATTCACCAAAGCAACGCGCATGTGGGAAGAAGCGGCAAACATTCGCTTTGTTGAGGCGGCTACGCCGCAAGTGGCGAATATTTTGATCGGCGCTCAGGTTAGAGGCATCGGTCGCGCCTTCACAAATGTCGAACTGGCGGCTGACCGCGTATCCCCCGGCACGCGCCAAATAAAACGTTCACTGATCTGCCTCAATCCTGACATGCCGTGGAAAGTTGGGTTCGATGGCGACCTAGCTGCTTATGATCTACGGTACACGCTGGCGCACGAACTCGGTCATGCGATCGGCCTTGATCATCCCAGCGAGCGCGGATCTCTGATGTTCTATAAATATGATGAGACGCAACACGATCTCGCCGTCGGCGACATGGCCGGAGCCGCTCTCATTTATGGTGCGGGGCCGAAATTCGCTAAAGCCAAAGCGAAGACTTTGACACCTCCTACCGAACTGGCCGACACCAATTCCGACGGGACCGAGAAAGCGGACGAGCCGTCGTCACGTCGATCCAGTTTTGGACTCGGTGGGAAACCATAACGCGCGATTGCTAACGTTCGTACGGAACTCAGCGAAACAATCAATTGACGTCACTATAAATGCTCCCAGCGGATATTCCGTTGGGAGCATCTTGCGTATCGTAGCGTCAGATTGACATGGAACCCTACTTCGGGATGGGCCGTTCTTTGGAGCAGTTGCCTTTGCAGGCAGCGCTCAGCCGCAGTAAGGCGGTTGAACAGCTCCCAAGGATGTAAAAGAGGTTTATCGCTATGAAAAAGCTCATCACCACGGCCTCGCTACTGGCACTTATGGCTGCAGGCCCTGCTTTCGCGCAGAGCGCGGCTCCAGGCGCTGATCCGGCCAAGCCGTCAATGGGCGACACGCAGAACAAGCCGGCCACTCCTGATAGCGCCATGCCGGGTTCAAGCAACGGTGCTGCTGGCATGGAAGACAAAGCGCCGGGCGCTTCAGCTCAGTCCCCAAGCGCGGAGACCATGAGCAAGTCCACCGCTGATGCAGGCGCCACGACAATCGGTCAGGGCGAGCTTCGTGTCAGCAAGCTGATCGGTTCGTCGGTCCGTAATGGTGCCAATGAATCTATCGGCAACGTGAATGACGTATTGCTGACGAAGGATGGTCAGGTTGAATCCATCATCGTGGGCGTCGGTGGTTTCCTTGGACTGGGTGAAAAGAACGTCGCCCTTCAGTTGTCCGAGTTGAAGATCGACAACACCGACCCCAATAAGCCGATGATCACTGCGGCCGCGACAAGCGACGCGCTGGCTGCAGCACCAGAATGGAAGCCGCCCCAGAAGCCGGGTGCCAGCTCCGGAACGAGCCGATAATAAAAGGCAAAATACTCGTTGCTTCGATCGGCCCGGAACTTCTTGTTCCGGGCCGTATTATTTAGTGGGCAGATCCTGCAGCGCCATAGTTCTATAGCGCGCGGACATTTTCAGCCCGCCGGTTTCGCGTTTCGAGGTATTGTTCGGTACGCATTTCCATGAGCCGGGAGACCGTTCGCTCAAATAGGTCTGCGCCATCTCCATGCGGATACAGTGCATCAGGCTCGGCCGCCGCTGATGAAATCAACCCCACCTTGTTGTCATAAAGCGCGTCAATCAGATTTATGAAGCGGCGCGCTTCATTGCGCTTGTCTGGAGTCAGAATGGGGATGTCTTCTATTATTAAGGTATGGAAAGCGTGCGCGATCTGAAGATAGTCAAGTGCACCGAGTGGGCGTGCGCACAAGTCGGCAAAACTAAATCGAGCTACGCCCATCGCTGCTGCGGGGACCTCGATTGTTCGCCCCTTGACTTCGATACCCTGAGAAGACGGGTTCGCTACTCCGGTCAGGCGCATCCAAAGAGCATCCAGTTCGGCGCGCGCGACTTCGTCAGCCGGAGAGAAATAAAGCTGACGACCGGCAAGCTTAGCGAGCCGAAAGTCTTTTTGCGCATCGAGGACATGCACCGACATATGATCTTCGATCAAGTCAATGAAAGGTAGGAAAAGCGCGCGATTAAGTCCGTCTTTATATAAGTTCGCTGGCGCTGCGTTGGACGTTGCAACGACGACAACGTTGCGCGCGAAGAGGACGCGAAACAGCCGGCCCAGGATCATCGCGTCGGTAATGTCCGTGACGTGAAGCTCATCGAAACACAAAAGGCCGGCCCTATCGGCAATACGAGATGCAGCAAGCGGGATGGGGTCTCCAGGCTCATCCTTGCGGGCGGCCTGGATCTGCTCATGGGTCTCGGCCATAAATTCGTGAAAGTGAAGACGCGTCTTGGGCGCAAACTCAACATTCTCGAAGAATAGGTCCATTAGCATCGTCTTCCCACGGCCGACGCCGCCATGGATATAGAGCCCCTTTGGCACTTGAGGGGCTGACGACCTCCCAAGGTTCAGCCAGGAGAGAACGCCACGGCGGCGCGCACGATAGAGGCTCAATGCGCGCGCCAGTTCGTCGAGCCGCACGACCGCTTCCTGCTGGGCCGGGTCAGCTTCAATTTCATTGTTCGTAATGCGTTGCAGGTATGCGCGCAAAACAGGACCGGAATGCTTAGGTAGTGCTGTCATTCCCTTCCCAGTTCGTGTGCAATACCGCATGCTTCATTTCGGGTATAGCGCTCATATATAAAGAATACAGGCAGTAAAATCGTCCTATTTCTATTCGAATAAGCCCAAAGAATCGTCCTTGACGCCAGATGAGGCATTATCCCGCCTGTGACTTACAGTCCCGCTATACCTTTGGCGAGGCGACATATGGCAACCGGCCCCCCATCTGCCTTTCACCTGTCGTAATGTTGGGTGCAATACAAGGTGCGCAAAACAGCGTGCCAATTGGACTGCAGATAATCACTCGTCTGCACCAGGCGATTATAGGTCAACCAGAACTGAGGTGATGTCATGAGCGATGACCGGTTCTGGGGAGGAACAATAAGAAAACTGTGGCCGACGGAAGTAGAAAAGTTCCGCGACCATCTACTGCGGCTAGATAAGAGTAGCCGGAGAATGCGTTTCGCCCACGGCGTATCGGACAGTTTCATCGGAGACTACGCGCTCCGCATGAACGATATGGGGGGGATCGTCTACGGCTACATTGTAGACGGGGAAGTCCGCGCAGCAGCCGAACTACGCAAACTCGGGGATGCTTGGGGTACCCAGGCTGAAGCCGCGATATCCGTCGAACCTACCTTTCAAAATAAGGGCCTCGGTTCGGAATTGATGGGTCGTGTCATCCGAGCTGCAAGAAACCGCGGCGTACACCAGCTTGTCTTGAGCTGTCTTTCTGAGAATTCGAAGATGCAGGCAATCGCAAGACACTTCGAAGCCGATCTTAGGTTTGAGTACGGCGAAGTGATTGGAGAGATCATTCCGGAGCAACCCAACTACTTTTCGATCTGGGCGGAAGCCATGGAAGATCGGGTGGGCTACGTCCTTGCCGTGTTGGACTTACAGGCACGCACGCTCGCGGCGGCATAGTTGTTTATCCGTCGACACGTGCAACCGTTTCAAACTAACGTTGCACGAACTGTCTTCGCCGTTATGCATCAGGATAAAGAAATGGGGCGTCGGTGGCGCCCCATTTTCTTTTTGACCGTGATTAGATTTTTCGAGACCGCTTTTCTAAAGTCTTCTCCCTCCACATCACACCGTATCGATTACCCTCATTTGCAAATGCGAAGTGATACGCATCGCTCCTCACATTGATCATCCTTGCGCAACGCGATTTTCAAATCTGACGAGAGTCAAAAACCGATTCAAAAAACGTCTCGACGTTCCATGATGTTGTCTCGTGCACCTAACTTTTGATCTCGTCGAAACGCGTTACCTATCTAAAAGCCATCAAATTTGAGTCCTTCACGCAACACTTTGAGGGGAAAGAGAGATTATTTCACCCGACAATTCATTTTGCATGTCAACAAATTCCTCGAACTTGCACATGATTTTTTTAGTCCGAAATTGATTCGGGCGGACACCTTAGAGAAACAGAGAAAGAGAGACTACGATGACTGAAAAGATAAAGGCTCCGGCCAAGAGCAAAGCAAAGAAGGCTCCCGCGAAGAAGGCTGCTGCTAAGAGCACGGCTCGCAAGTCAACGAAGACCACGGCGTCTGCTTCGGCTCGCTCCGCAGCTCCGGCTCGCAAGAAAGCTGTTACGGCAAAGGCTCCGGCGAAGAAGGCTGCTGCGAAGAAGCCTGCCGCTAAGAAGCCCGCCGCCAAGAAGACCGCTGCTAAGAAGCCGGCTGCTCGTAAGCCCGCTGCTCGCAAGGCAGCCGTCAAGCCGGCTGCTAAGAAGACCGCTGCTAAGAAGCCTGCAGCTCGCAAGGTTGCGAAGAAGGCAGCCTAACGAAGCGATATTCCGTTGGCTCCGGATGGGCACCGGAGCGTCAACGGTTCGACTTCCCACCAAGAATACCAATGAACGACTTAGAAGGCCGGTTGCAGCGCTAAGGTTGCACCGGTCTAATTTTTTGCGAAACGTGTCGAGAAGAGATATGCGGGCCCACTGTGATATGTAGGCTACGAGGCCTATTAAGCCTCGAATCATAGGTAATTTCTAAACAGCGGGCTTTCGAATTGTATTCGAAAGCCAAACGCCGCACTCGTCATCGCTAAACGCGACGCTCAACCATCAATTTCTTCAGTTCAGCGATGGCTTTGGCTGGATTCAAGCCTTTTGGGCACGCCTGGGTGCAGTTCAAAATGGTGTGGCATCGGTAGAGCCGGAATGGGTCCTCGATATTGTCCAAACGCTCTCCGGTTGCTTCATCGCGGCTATCGTTGATCCAACGGTAGGCTTGCAGGAGTATCGCTGGGCCGAGATAGCGATCCGAGTTCCACCAATAGCTTGGGCATGACGCCGAGCAGCACGCACACAGAATACACTCATACAGACCGTCCAGTTTCTCGCGATCGTCCCGCGATTGCTTCCACTCTGTCGGCGGAGTTGGGGTTTCTGTTTTCAACCAGGGCTCAATCGAGCGATGCTGCGCATAGAAGTGGGTCATATCCGGCACCAAGTCCTTGATGACTTGCATGTGCGGCAATGGATAGATCTTGATCGCGCCCTTTACATCGTCGATCGCTTTGAGACAGGCCAGCGTGTTGGTGCCATCAATGTTCATAGAGCAGGAGCCGCAGATGCCTTCGCGGCACGACCTGCGGAACGTCAAGGTCTGATCAATCTCATTCTTGATCTTGATGAGCCCGTCGAGAACCATCGGCCCGCACTGATCCTGGTCAAGCCAGTAGATGTCGATGCGGGGATTTTCCCCGTCATCCGGACTCCACCTATAAATGCGGAACTCTTTCCAGCGCCCCGAGCTTTGGGGTGAGTTCCAAACCTTGCCAGATTTTACCGTCGAATTGCGAGGGAGCGTGAGCTGGACCATTGAGCCGTCAGTTTCTGTTGCACTGCATCTAAAATGGATAAGCAATGACATGCGGCTTCCAGGCAGCCCTGTCAACGCCACTAATGGTCAAGAGCAAGGTGTGTCGTGACGAGAACATGACGCTTGCTGCTTATTCCAAGCGATAGGTCTTCATGTCGCGTACGAGCGACGTCAGGCGCTCCGACACTTCCAACCCGACTTCAACGGTTGTTTTGAGCGTAGCGCGCGACTGGATAAGCTCGTTGAGCTTTTGCTGGCACTCGCCGAACCCGAAAAAGAGCTCTTCCGGCGCGTTGATTTCTCCGTCTTCGACAGCCGACATCACATCAAAGGCATTCTGAGATGCCAGAACCAGCATCGACGCCACGTCATTCACGATTTGTTGGAACACGCGCGCTGAGTCAGGAGATACACGGGCACTGTGCACTCCGAACTTTAGCGGGGAATTCGGTGAAGCGCCTTCACCACAGAAGAGCTTGGGGTGCTTCTGAAACCGCCGGAATATCTCAGTCAGGCCCAGACAACAGGTCTCCAGATCGCGCAGTGCGGTGCCGGCTTTGCGTTTCGGCTTACTGCGATCCGGTGTTTTGTCCTGTGCGGCCCAGTTAATGCTCGCAATAGACGAGACGGCGCCCAAAGCTGCAATTGCAGGCAGTACAATGGAAAAGGGATCTGGTGCGCTGCGCGTGTCGGACGGCGACACTGGAACGCGCGGTGGCTGCCGCGGAGGGATGGCGGCAGGCTTCTTTTTCACGGTATCTCCCCCTGGGCGCACAATTCCCGACAACAAGCGTGCAAGCATAGCGGTAACGCTCCCGTGCCGACTCGGTTTATCGCGCGGATGCTCCTACAGAGCTTCTGTGTCAAGCAAGAGCCACGTTGCCAGCAGCACACATAATCAGGGGATGTCTCGTCCCTGAGGCACGGAGAGGGCAACTCCACAGTTTTCTCACGGGCGGCTCTGACGAATTGGTGAGGCTATCTGAGATCACTGAGTCAGCTGTTTACGCGATCTCTGTCAGTAACCTCGCCGGAAAGTTCCCGCTGCCTTGTTTACCGATCCGGTGGCCATCAGCAATTGCGCTGAGCAGACGGCAAAAGCGGCCATCGCTATGGCATAGGCCAGTATCGAGTGTGACAAGTGGGACTGTGCAACGGCGACAAACGTAGGTGTTGATACGAAAGTCGTGGCGTACATTCCGATGAAGTGCATGGCACTAATCGCCATACCCATTATGACGCCACCTATCATGGTTTCAGCAAGCCCGCGTTTGCCCATCGCAAACCAGAGCGCCGCGCAAGCCGCAAGGACCGCAATCGCTACAGATCCAAGCGTCCCCAACAAATGAAAGGTCAGCCCGCATCCGCGTATGGCAGATACGCCGAGATAGTGCATGCCGGCGATCCCGAGACCAATGAGTGCGCCCCCGTTAGCGTGCCAGGAAGACCCTTTGGGTTCTGCGACGCGACGAACAACCCTAAACCGCATACTGTGATCGCGAGTAGAAGAGAGGCCACCGTCTCTGTCATATTGTAGGAGATCGCGGTGGGAAACTTAACGGCGAGCATTGCTATGAAGTGCATGGCCCAGATGCTGCCGCCCATGACTGCGGCGCAGTTTATACACTGAGCGATGATTTGGCTCATGGGCTTCCGTTCGTCGAGAAGCCCAAATGTCAGAACGAGCGATGTCCAGGATCCCCAGATGGCAACCGCGATCGATACGCCCACGAGCAACGGGTCATATTCAATTTCCAGCATACGCGTGCCCCAAAAAAATTCGTAGCAGACCCGTTCGTGCAGTTGCTCAGATTAAAGATAATCCGACCTCTTCGTACCATGATTAACATGGTGGGGGCCGTCAAATTTGAGGAAATATCCTGCTCTAATCGCGGAAACGTTGCTGTCTAACCCAGCTGATATACGGGTGCAATTCAAGTTCTACGTAATGCAATTCACAATTGAAGGTTAGTTAGCGAAGAACCGCTAAAATCTTAAGTTATTTCCCATTAAAATTTTCTGCAAATTCAATTATCTACTGCTCACATCCTCACTCCAGATGTGAGCAATTCAGGGCCAGTACTCAGTCCCGTTTTGTTTCTGTAAACACTGGAGGATACCGGCCGAACGAGATCGGCCGGTACATTTGCCCCGCGGCGACGTCAGTAGACGCGCGCTTTCGGCTCGATATACGAGACTTCATTGGTCATGGTGTAGGTGTGGACCGGACGGAAGTCGAGTTTGACCTTACGGGCGTCGAGGTCAGCCCAAGCCAACGTGTGCTTCATCCAGTTGGCGTCATCGCGGTTGGGATAGTCCTCACGCGCGTGCGCACCGCGGCTTTCTTTGCGGTTGGCCGCGGCAGTTACGGTGACGGCCGCCTGGCTGATGAGGTTGTCGTACTCCATCGTCTCAACCAAGTCCGAGTTCCAGACTAGAGATCTGTCGGAGACGCGGATATCGCCTGACTGCTGCCAGATCTCGTCGATCAGATGCACGCCCTCTTCGAGTACCGGACCGTCGCGGAACACCGCGCAGTTAGACTGCATCACCCTCTGCATCTTCAGGCGCAGATCAGCCGTTGGCGTGTCGCCCTTGGCGTAGCGGAAGTGATCCAGACGGGAGAGTGCAAGATCCGCAGAGTCCGCAGGCAGGTCAGCATGGGCACCCGGCTCGACTACATCAGCGCAGCGAAGCCCCGCGGCACGTCCGAACACGACCAAATCGATGAGAGAGTTCGACCCAAGCCGATTTGCGCCATGGACGGAGACGCAAGCCGCCTCGCCGATGGCCATCAGACCTGGGACAATGTAGTCGGGATTGCCATCCTTCAGGGTCAGGACTTCACCGTGATAGTTCGTCGGGATGCCGCCCATGTTGTAGTGCACCGTCGGAATTACCGGGATCGGCTGACGACGCAGATCAACCCCTGCGAAAACCTTCGCGCTTTCGGTAATGCCGGGCAGACGCTCAGCCAAAATCTTCGGATCGAGATGGTCGAGATGCAGGAAGATGTGATCGCCATGCGCCCCGACACCGCGGCCTTCGCGGATTTCAACGGTCATCGAGCGCGAGACGACGTCGCGTGACGCCAGATCCTTCGCGGATGGCGCATAACGCTCCATGAAGCGTTCGCCTTCCGAGTTGGTTAGGTAACCACCCTCGCCGCGCGCGCCTTCGGTGATCAGCACGCCAGCTCCGTATATCCCCGTCGGGTGGAACTGCACGAACTCCATATCCTGCAGCGGCAGGCCAGCGCGCAACACCATAGCGTTGCCGTCACCCGTGCACGTGTGCGCAGAGGTACAGGAGAAGTAGGCGCGGCCATAACCGCCAGTCGCTAAGATTGTTTTCTTCGCGCGGAAACGATGGATCGTGCCGTCGTCTAGCTTTATCGCGATGACGCCGCGGCATGCCCCTTCTTGATCCATGATCAAGTCGATGGCGAAAAATTCGATGAAGAACTCCGCCGAGTGCCGGAGGCTCTGACCATAAAGCGTGTGAAGCATGGCGTGGCCGGTGCGGTCGGCAGCAGCGCAGGTGCGCTGGGCCGGCGGACCCTCACCGTATTGCGTCGTCATACCGCCAAAAGGCCGCTGATAAATCTTGCCGGACTCGGTGCGCGAGAACGGCACGCCGTAGTGCTCGAGTTCATAGACAGCATCCGGCGCATGCCGGCAGAGGTATTCAATGGAATCCTGGTCACCAAGCCAATCCGATCCCTTTACGGTATCGTACATGTGCCAGCGCCAATTATCCGGTCCCATGTTTCCGAGCGCGGCTGCAACGCCGCCTTGGGCAGCTACGGTATGCGAGCGCGTCGGAAAGACCTTGGTCACACAGGCCGTTTTCAAGCCGGCCTCGGCGCAACCCAGTGTCGCGCGAAGACCCGCGCCACCCGCGCCGACGACGACGACGTCGTAGGTGTGATCAACGATTTGGTATGCTTTGCCACCCTGGGCTGGTGCCGTCATTGAATCGCCTTTCGTTGAGCCTGTTGCCGATCCCGCCATTGCGTCATGCTCCAAAGCTCAACTTCAGAACTGCCCAGACGCTCGCGGCAGCGATCGTGAATGCAAAAAAGGTATTGAGCATCAACGCCACGACCTTGGCGCCCTCACCATGAACGTAGTCTTCGATGATGACTTGCATACCGATCCGCATGTGAACGACGCCCGAGAGGATCAGCAGCAGCAACAGGAGCGCCACGACAGGTGAAGCCAGTGTTGCCTTCACGGTCGCGTAGTCGGCGCCAATGAGGTGGATGATGAGGCCGACCAGGAACACGGCCAGGAAGAGGTTGGCCACGGCGGTCACACGCTGCAGCCAGAAGTGATCGGCGCCTTCCTTAGCAGAGCCCAGTCTGCGCGCGTTCTTTAGCGGGGTGCGCATGTTCATCGAGAGATCCGCCCTTATCCGAGTAAAAATACGCCGGCCCACACCGCAGCCGTTAGCACGACGGAACAAACGATGGTGGCCCAGGAGAGGAAGTTGACGGAGGGAATATCCAGGTAGCTTGCCGTGTCCCAGATGAAGTGGCGAATGCCGCCCATCATGTGATGCATGAGCGCCCATGTGTAGCCAAACAGAACGATCCGCCCGAGCCACGTATCGAAGAGCCCGTTGACGAAGTTGAAATAGTCCGGACCGATTGCGGCGGAGACGAGCCACCACGCAAGGAGCAGCGATCCGAAATACAGCGCCGCACCGGTGATGCGATGCAGGATCGACATCACCATGTTGATCAACGGTCGATAGATTTGCAAATGCGGCGATAGGGGACGCTCTATCGCGTTACCACGTATGGTTTTCGCTTCTGCCATAAAGCTCTCCCGCTGCCTTTTTGCTTGTCCGACACAAATTCGTTTAGCGCGACTGTTGCGCTGCGGCAATCAACGTAGCGCCTTGCTGCATCACTTGTCGCAATGGACCTTGGTATGCCAGTCCAGGCTTATTTCGGAATGGCTAGCCAGACGTCCAAATCCAAAATCACACCCTCTTCATAACCGCCTTCGGCTGTTTTGAACGGGAAGTCGGCACACGCACGATTCTTCACTGCCACAAGCCGAGTGCGCAACGCCCCTATGTCGGATCGTCCGGGAAGTTCCGCTTTGTCGAGAACCTCCGACCACGCATAGACCGTGTCGCCTGCGAAGAGTGGCGCAACATGACGGCCCGCGTTGATGGCCGCGAGATGGAATGCATTGTTGAGCCCGTTGAATGACAGCGCACGGGCTAACGAGATTACGACGCCGCCGTAGATCAGCCGGCGTCCGAAACGGCCCTGGCCTTCGGTGTGCTGATTGAAATGCACTTTAGCGGTGTTTTGGTAGAGGCGCGTTGCGATCTGATGTTCGGCTTCTTCGACCGTCATGCCGTCGACGTGATCGATCTTTTCGCCGACCTCATAGTCACCCCAGCGGAAGGGCGAACCTGAAAGGTTGGTGTCAAAACGACTGACATCGATAGCGGGAACCGCAGCAGCCAAGGCTTCCGGAGCGACGATTTCGGGTAGTGCCGGTACGACTGCTTCGGGTGCAGGTGAGGCCTCATCCTTTTTGCGGACCATAACCCAGCGCGTGTAGCTGAGCACGGTTTCACCCTTCTCGTCCGCGCCGGTCGAGCGCACGTAAACTGTTCCGGTCTTACCGTTTGAGTTTTCTTTGAGCCCGATCACTTCGGACACCGTCGACAACGTCGCGCCAGGATAGACCGGCTTCTCGAACCGACAGTCGGCATATCCGAGGTTGGCAATCGCGTTCAACGAGATATCGGGAACGGTTTTGCCGAACACGGTGTGGAACACGAGCAGATCATCGAGAGGCGCCGACGGATAACCAATTGTGCGGGCAAAAGCGTCGGATGACTGGACCGCAAACCTCGGTCCGTAAAGACCCATGTAGAGTGCGGCGTCACCGACAGTCAAAGTCCGCGGCGTGGCATGCCGGATGATCTGACCGACATGAAAATCCTCGAAGTAGTTGCCCGGGTTGGTCTTCGTCGTGCTCATGCGTTGTCTTTCATTCTTTTCGCGACGGGCGCTTTCGTCTCCGCATCGTATGCGCCTTCAGAGTCTTCAGTTATTGCCGGGAGATGCCGAAGTCGAGAACTCAGTTTGCCGCCATCTCTTCAATCGCCTCGGCAATAGAAACCGTGCGCTCCGCCATGACCATATGCAGCCGCTCGACCATTTTGCCATCGATGGTGATGACACCCTTCTTCTGGTTCTCCGGCAATGCGAACTCGGAAATGATCCGCCGCGACCACTCGACATCCTTCGGGCTCGGCGAAAAAATCTCATTCGCAATGGCAACCTGGTTGGGGTGGATTAGTGTCTTACCATCCATACCCAACGTGCGGCCATGTTCTGCTTCGGCGCGAAGTCCCACCTCGTCCCTGAAGTCGTTGTAGACGCCATCAAGCACGTCGAGCCCGTAGGCGCGGGCTGCCACGATGGTCATCGACAGCCACGGCACGACAGCGAAGCGGTCCTTGTAGTCACGGGCGTGCGACTCTTTCAGGAGATCATTCGTTCCCATGACAAGACAGGTGAGGCGATGCTCGCGCTCGATACCCGCCATCGCGATCTCCCGTACGTTGAGGATCGACATCGGCGTTTCCATCATCGCCCACAGCTTGGTTTTGTCCGGCGCATGTGCTGCCGTCACAACCTTCGCCGCGGAAATGATGTCGCCGGGACGGCCCACTTTCGGGACAAGAATGGCGTCTGGGGCCGCAGCGGCGGCAGCAAACAGATCGTCAGCACCCCATGGGGTTTCCAAGGCGTTGACGCGAATAATGATTTCGCGCTTACCATAGCCACCGGCCTTCACAGCCGCGCAAACCTTTTCGCGGGCTTCGAGCTTGGCATCCGGCGCGACGGCGTCTTCCAGATCCAGGATCAGCGCGTCGGCAGGTATTGTTTTGGCTTTTTCCAGGGCACGAGCGTTGGAGCCTGGCATATAGAGGACACTGCGGCGAGGACGGACAGCCATGCGTGGGCCTTTCGAGCGTTCCAGAAGTGTTTTGTATGTGTCGATTTTTGTTGCGCCGCACATTAATCAAGCAACGCCCAAACGCAAATGGACAATACGTAGTAGGACGACCTGCGGCAGTCTGCGTCCTCTGACTAGGCCGACAAAGTTGTAAAAACGTACGAAACGAATATCCCGGATAGTGAGCGCGCAATGGCTCAAGTTCTCGCTTTTTCCTCCTACGTCGCTTCCGGCCACGTCGGCCTCGCGGCCGTCGTTCCGGCGCTCCAACGCCTGGGGCACGAGGTGATCGCGCTTCCGAGCGTTGTGCTCTCCAATCATCTGGGGCATGTGCATTGGGCAGGCCGGCCCGTCGCTTTGGAAGATCTGACGGCGATGCTGGAGGCGTTGGAACAAAACGGCCAATTCGCTGATATCGACGCCATTCTGACCGGCTTTCTGCCGACGCCCGAGCACGTCGCGCTCGCTGCGAAGACCGTTCGCCACGTTCGGGACCGCCATGGCGACGTCGCTTATCTCTGCGATCCGGTCTTCGGCGATGAGCCCGAGGGGCACTATATCGGCGTGCCGGCCGCACAGGCCGTTGCGTCCGAACTGGTTCCGCTTGCCACGTACGTGACGCCCAACCGGTTTGAGGCAAAGTTCATTTTCGGTGAGGGTTTCGACGACCCGCAAAAAGCGCTTCCGAAAGACTGCCGCTTGCTGGCCGTCACGTCCGCAGAGCTTGCTGGCGATCAACTGCGGACCCGCTGTGTGACCTCGGACCCCGAAGCAGCGTTCGCGTGCGCCGTCCCTTATCGCCCTGTGGTCCCGCATGGAACAGGCGATCTGTTCGCGGCGCTGTTGCTCGGGCATATCCTCAATGGATCATCGGAAAGCGACGCGTTCTCGCGCGCTGTCGCTGGCGTGGAAACCGTCATCGCTGCAAGCAACGGGCGTGATGAACTGGCCATCGTCGCGGCGATCGATATGGCGGCGAAAGCTAAGCCATGGCCGTTTGCGTAAAGCCTTTCGGAGGGGCTAATCAGGTGGGCGGGGGTGGTGGTGTTGATTTCATTCCTGCTTACGGCACGTCACGACTTTTGCCAGAAACGCGAGCTCCTGCGCGGCCGGTTTGAGGCCTGCGTCAGTGAACAGCTTGTTCAGATCCTCGATCGCGTAACTGCGGTAGTAGGGCTCGTGGAAGCGGACGGGAAAGGCTTCCAGCAGTCCGTCCCACCCGGGCTTGTCTCCCATCTGCAGACTGTCGAGGAACACGAAAAGGCCCCCGGGCTTAAGAACGCGCGCGATTTCACACGTCACGGTGCGACGAACCTCCGGCGGCAACTCGTGGAACAGAAATGTGCACGTGACGATGTCCTGGCTGGCGTCCGCGCAGGGGATTTGCTCCGCGTTCGTTTCGATCAGAGTCGCCGGGCGTAACCGCCCCATATGCTGGCGGGCTTCTTCCAGATAGGGCCCGCTGAGATCGAGGCCGGTCAATGCCATAGCGGGATAGGCGCGGCGGATTTCTCGAAGCAGTCGTCCCGTTCCGCACGCGACATCGAGGCACGACACACGGCGCTGATCGCGGCCATACATGAATTCCGCGATGGGTCTGAGACTCGCGCGGCGCATGGCGGCGGCGGCACCATAAAACAGGATCTCGACCTGCAAATCATAGAGCTTCGCGGACTCGTCCGTCAGATAGCCGCCCGTCTGATAGTGGAAGTCCTGGGTGAAGTAGTCCGGTAGATCCGCAGTTTTTGCCGCTGCGCTTGCCGTGGATGCATCGCGGGCCTGCCGGCGTTCGGTGGTGCCGGGCAGGTCTGCATACATGGCGCGCAGACGCCGAAAGTGATCCCAAATGCGGGGTTCATCCGTGATTTCGGGGGGGTAGAGCCCAGCGCCCGCCGCCTCCGCGTCCCGGCGCATCAACCCGCGGAGATCTTCAAACAGTTCGTTGCGATCGGGAACGGGCTTGGTCGGCGTGAATTTCGGCGCGGGTGAGAGCTTCCGTGCCTGCCGGCTCATCAGCCAATTGATGCCGCTATACCAAGACACCCGCAAGCTGTTGCCGGCGGTTTGCAAAGCCATAGCGATGGGATCGGCCATCTCTTGGTCTCCGTGTTAGCGCCCGTGTCCAACCGTTTGCCACGGGCACGGCCTGCCGTTATGCCAAGCTTGAACTTTGGCGGACGGCAAACTTGAGAAGCGGATGACAGTTTATCAGCGGATCGTAATTCTGACAGGTGCAGGACTTTCAGCCGAGTCCGGGCTTTCTACCTTTCGCGACAAGGACGGCATCTGGGCCCGGTACGACTATCGCGATGTGGCAACGCCGGAGGGGTTCGCTCGTAATCCGAGCCTTGTCTACGACTTCTATAATCAGCGCCGCCGCGACGGAATGGGCGTCCAACCCAACGCTGCCCACCGAGCCTTGGCGAAGCTTGAGGACGCGTTTCCGGGCGACGTCGTGATCGTCACGCAGAATATCGACGGTTTGCACGAAGCCGCCGGCAGCCGGAACTTGATCCATATGCACGGGCAAATGGCTCAGGCTCTTTGCGCCTTATGTAACGCGCGTTCTCCGTGGGTCGAGGATTTGTCGGCGGATCTTGCATGCTCCGCATGCGCGACGCCGGGCGGCATGCGGCCCGACGTCGTCTGGTTCGGTGAGATGCCTTACGATTTGGACCGGATCGCTGCAGCGCTTTCCAGTTGCGACTTGTTCATTTCGATCGGCACCAGCGGGAATGTCTATCCCGCCGCAGGTTTCGTCGCGGCGGCGCGTGACATCGGTGCGCACACGGTCGAACTCAACCTCGAACCGTCCGAGGGCGCGAGTTTGTTCGCAGAACATGTCCATGGACCGGCGACGGAGGTCGTTCCGGCTTACGTCGACAAATTGCTGTCGGTTTCAGCGTAGCGCGCTAGCGCGTGAACACCGCGACGACCTCAACGTGCGGAGAGTAGAGAAACTGATCGACCGGAATGATGCGGGTCGCGCGGTATCCGCCATCTATGAGGATGCGTGCATCACGAGCCAAGGTTGCCGGATTACACGACACTGCGACAACCGCGGGCACCTTGGACTTCGCAAGCATCTCGGCCTGCGCCTGGGCACCGGCGCGCGGCGGATCGAAAACGGCGAGGTCGAAACCTTCCAGCTCCTTGCGTGAAAGCGGCTCACGCATGAGATCACGGACCTTGGTCTCGATGGGCTTAATGCCTTGGGCGTGACGGCGGGCCTCGTCCAGCGCCTCGATGGCACGCTTGTCGCTGTCGACCGCAAGGACTTTGACCCGGGCAGCGAGCGCAAATGAAAACGCGCCCATACCGCTGAAAAGATCGACCGCGCGTTTCGCTCGCTTAGGAAGGGCTTCGACGATCAGGCTCGCCATGGCAGCTTCGGCGTCAGCAGAAGCCTGCAGGAAAACACCCGGCGGTGGAACAACGTGCGCTGCGCCCATTGTGACGAACGGTACGGCAGACTGATAAACCGGATCGCCATTCAAGCTAAAGCGCAGAAGCTTCAGTTCAGCCGCGCCTGCCGCCAGACGTGCTCTTTGGCCTGGTGGGAGTTCGGTGCCAAGGCCATCGACGTCAACAGAAACATCGAAGCCGTTAGAGGCCGCGATGACCGTGACACGCGCCTCGCCCTTACTGGCCACTAACGGCGCGAGAAACGCCTTTAGCTCCGGCAACACCTGGACGATACCCGGATCCACCACGAGGCATTCCGTGAGATCGATCACATCGTGAGAGTTTGCCGCGTGGAACCCCAGCGCAACCTCGCGTCCATCGCGACTCGCCGAGAAAACGGCGCGGCGGCGGGCTCCGTGTCCAACTGCTACCGGATCGGCAACTTCCAGATCGAGGCCCCGCGCGGCGAATGCTCCTGCTACGGTCTCACGTTTCCAGGCGGTGTATTTCTCATAGGCGAGGTGCTGGATGGCGCAACCTCCACAAGCCGTGAAATGCCGGCAGGGGGGAACCACGCGGTCGGGAGAGGCTCGCAACACCTCGACGAGGCGTGCACGTGTGCCCTGTATTTCGGCGCGGATGAGTTCTCCGGGAAGGGCATAGGGGACGAACACCGAGCCAGACGCGCGCTCAGAGACGCCGTCGGCCTGTGCACCCAGTTTCGCGATTTCCAGTTCTTCGATATCACCCATGCCGCGTTGCCCCGAGCAGGAATTCCTTGTTGCCATCGCCTCCGGAAATCGGTGACTCGACGATCCCCGACAAGCGCCACCCCTGTCGCGCTCCGATCCAGGCCGCTATGTCGTCGGCAGCTGTCTGACGTTGAACTGAATCGCGCACAATGCCGCCTTTTCCTACAGCTTCGCGCCCAACCTCGAACTGGGGTTTTACGAGCGCGACGAGCCATGCACCGGGCGCTGTCAGATCCAGAACGGCAGGCAACGCTTTCTTCAAAGATATAAAGCTGACATCCGCGACGAG
This sequence comes from Candidatus Filomicrobium marinum, assembly GCF_000981545.1. NCBI lineage: Bacteria > Pseudomonadati > Pseudomonadota > Alphaproteobacteria > Hyphomicrobiales > Hyphomicrobiaceae > Filomicrobium > Candidatus Filomicrobium marinum. The sequence continues at coordinate 1,016,890 of NZ_LN829119.1, read as the reverse complement.
CGCAGTGACAGGTTCCTGCACCGTATCGGCTGTGAGATCGCGTATGTCCGTCGACTCGAGTTTCGTGACGCGCGGATCTTCGCCAAGTTCCTCGTGAAGCTGGTCGCGACCGACGTCAACTGCATAGACCTTCGCCGCTCCGCGTTCCAACAGAACCTGCGTGAAACCGCCGGTCGAAGCGCCAACATCGATCGCGACACATCCCGCCGGATCGAAACCGAACGCGTCGAGGCCCGCGATCAGCTTGAGAGCTCCACGAGATACGTAATGCGCACTGTCGCCCGTTATCGTGATTTCAGTATCTGCGGCGACAGGTTGGCTGGGTTTGGCAGCAGCCTGTCCCGCCACAAAAACCTCCCCGCGCAAAATGAGATCGCGTGCCTGAGCACGGGTCCGCGCCAGTCCGCGCGCGACCAATTCCTGGTCCAATCGGTGACGCATCAGAAAAGGCAGCCTGCGGCGAATAATCCAAGGCCGAGTTGCGTTCCGTGTCGCACGGGACTCCTCATTTCACGTTGAGAGGGCTGGCATGCCAATCGCGGGCCCAAAAATGGCTACTTTTCGCCTGTGGCACTTTGCCCGATGGGCCAGATAGCGCTGTCGCTTCACGAGTTAGCATCATTTTTTACTGTTCTCGACAGATGTTCAGGTTTCAGATAACCGGAATTTCCAAATTCACCACAGACCACACAGGAATTGCTAAATGAAGAGCTTTCCGACCTCGCTTGCAGAGAGATTCCAACAATTTAAGACGGGGCAGTTCGAACCCGGCCGTGAGCACTACGAGGACTTGGCTGCACATGGTCAGAATCCGGAAGTCATGGTGGTTTCGTGCAGCGACAGCCGCGTTGCACCCGAAACGCTGTTCAAAGCCGGTCCCGGTGAGATGTTCGTGGTCCGCAACGTTGCCGCGTTGGTTCCGCCGTATGAGACAGGCGGTCATTTCCACGGCGTCAGCGCTGCCCTTGAATTTGGTGTGCTCAACATTCGGGTGAAACACCTTCTCGTCATGGGGCACTCGGGCTGTGGCGGCGTCAAAGCGGCACTTAATCAAAAAGCCGCCCTGGAAACTGAAGCGCGCTTCATCTCCAACTGGATGTCCATGCTCGACGACGCGAAACTCAGGGTGCTAGCCGCCAATCAGGGGCCAGACCGGTCAGCACTGCAGCCGCAGCTCGAAAAGGCGGGTATCCGGACGTCCATCGCTAATCTGCGGACCTTTCCGTTCATCAAGGAACTGGAAGATCGGGGCGAACTGACATTGCATGGCGCCCACTTCGACATTCCAACCGGCACGTTATCAATTCTTGACAACGACACGGTGGAGTTCGTCGAGCTCTAAGGTCCAAACGGGCGCAAGAAGTTCTTCAGCTACCCGGTGCCGTTTTGCGTGCGGCCTCGATCGCGGGAATGACCTCATTCTGCAAACTCGTCTCCGTAATCGGGCCGACGTGCTTGTAGGCAATGGTTCCATCAGGCGCGATGACGAACGTTTCGGGCATGCCATAAACGCCCCACTCAATCGCGCCGCGCCCCTGTGGATCAACACCGACTGCCGTATAGGGATCGCCATAACGGCCTAGAAAACGGCGCGCTGCGTCGGCTTGGTCCTTGTAGTTGACCCCATAAAGCGGCACGCCCGTGCGCGCTGCCAAAGCGACAAGATTTGGGTGCTCAGCTACGCAGGGGACACACCACGACGCCCAGAAGTTGACGATGCGCACTTTGCCCCCGCCGAGATCGCTGCTGGAGAAGCCTGGAACTGGCTTGCCGTCCTTGTTCAAGCCTTCAAGAGGTTCAAATGAGGCTTGTGGAACTGGCTTGCCGATCAGAGCAGAGGGCAATCGGGACGGATCCCCTGAAGTCAGCGCTAAAGCAAACATCACCGTCAAACCCGCGAAGATAATGACCGGCGCCAGAAGCCATCCGAAACGGCGCCGGGGTGTGGGGTTTGGCCTGGTTGATGTACCGGCTTCACTCATGATCGAGCCTTCCACGGGATACGCGCTGAGCCGAACGCCGCCGAACGCCGCGTGCTTCCAGTTCATTTAGCAATCGGCGCTGATGGAAACCGTCGAAGATCAGCCAGAAGATCAAGCCGCCGAGCACAATGATTACGGCCGCGTAGGCGGCGATGATGAATGTGGCGTGCGGACCAAAATCCATTTTCTACTCCGCTGCGACTGTTGTTTCGCTGGCGCGTGCCCGATCGACTTCAGCCAGTCGGAGCGATTTGACGCGACGGCGCAGAATTTCATTACGCATCGCTTTCAGGTGCATCGTGAAGAAGAGAAGCGTGAAGCCGATTGCCGAAATCAGCAGGGGTACGAGCTGCGAGATGTGAATTTTGGGTCCATCGGAGCGGAATACGCTGGAAGGCTGGTGCAGCGTGTTCCAGGCCGGAATAGAGATGCCGAGGCTCGGAATATCGAGCCCTTCGACTGAAATCTTGATGAACGGGAGAATAATCACGCCAACCAACGCAAGCACAGCCGTCAACTTGGCAGCGAGCGGTTCATCCTCAATCGAAGATCGTAGGGCAATCAGGCCAAGATAAAGGAAGAAGAGTATCAGCACCGAGGTCAGTCGCGCGTCCCATACCCAATAGGTGCCCCACATGGGTTTGCCCCAAAGAGAGCCCGTGATGAGCGCCAACAGTGTGAAAGCCGCACCGATGGGTGCAGCGGTCTTCGCTGACACATCCGCCAACGGATGCCGAAATACGAGTAGGCCGAAGCTTGAAGCGGCAATAAGTGCATATCCCATCATGCCGAGCCACGCTGCCGGTACGTGGATGTACATAATGTAGATCGTTTTGCCCTGCTGGTAGTCCGGGGGCGCGGTAAAACCCCGATAAAGGGCGTACGCGATCACCAACACCGAAAGCCCGGCCAGCCACGGCATCAGCGCGCCCGAAAAAGCCATGAACCGCGTCGGATTTGCGAAACGTTGGGTGAACGATTGAGTCTGCATGGGCTCAGATCTAAGGGCTCAACGATTAAAGAGCAAATTGTGCCGGAACAGTCGACAGATCGACGATTTTCGTTAGCAGGCTCTGTGTAGATTGCACAGCCAGTTGCTGATTCACATGAAACAATCGGACACTACTGCATCTGAATGCGCAACGCCGCCGCCGCGGCAATCGGTCCAAGCACCAGGGAGCCCAGTGATAGCGCCGTTAGGATCAACAGGGACGGTACGAACGCATCTGGTGCGACCAGCGCCGAAGAGATGGCCGTGATGCCGTAGATCAGTGTTGGCACATAAAGCGGCAGTACAAGCAGCGCCAGCAACAGACCTCCGCGGCGGGCCCGCAAGGTCAGCGCGGCACCGATTGATCCCAAGAAGCTGATGGCGGGCGTTCCGACCAGCATGGTCAATACGAGTACGCCATAAGCCCCGATATCGAGATTGAGCAGTATCCCGAGAAGCGGCGCGAGCAAGGCGAGCGGAATCCCAGTCGTCAGCCAGTGGGCAAGGGCTTTGATTGCCGCGACCAATTCGAGCGGCAGTTCGCCCAGCGCCATGAGTTCGAGCGAACCATCCTCAAAATCAGTTTCGAAAATTCGACTCAGGGACAGCAGTGCGGCCAACAACAAGGCGATCCACAAAATGCCTGGCGCGATGCGTGAGAGCAGATTGAGATCCGGCCCCAGTCCGAGGGGCAGCATGGCGACCACCAATAAGTAGAAGCCCAACGCCGTCCCGATCGCACCGCCTTCGCGGACCGCCAACTGCAAATCTCGCTTCAACAGGGTCCAGGCCGCCCTCATGACGCTGCCACCCGGCCAAGCCGCAGTTCGCGAGCCGGCTCAAAGCCAAGCGGCAGGTGTGTGGCGGCGATGGCCAAACCACCAGCGGCAACATGCGCATTCACGACATTGGCAAGGTTGGTGGCAGACGCATCGTCGAGGGATGACGTTGGCTCATCGAGTAACCATAGCGGGCGGTGGGCTAAAACCAGGCGCGCGAGGCCCAGCCGTCGTTTCTGCCCGGCAGAGAGATAGCCGGCTGGAATATCCGCCAACGAAAGAAGGTTGAAATCTTCCAGAGCTTTATCAATACGCTCGATATGGCTCATCCGATTGGATTTAGGTGCCAGAAATGCAGCCCAGAACTCTAGATTTTCCGTCACGGTCAGGTTGGATTTGACGCCATTGGCGTGCCCAACAAAGTGCGCCTGTTCGCCTACGGTTTGCTCCGTATCGCCGCCCTTGAGTTCAATCGCTCCCGCCGCAGGGGCTAAAAATCCGGCAATCGCGCGAAGTAGCGTTGTTTTTCCAGCACCATTGGGGCCCGTGAGCAGCAAGACCTCTCCCGCCGTTACTGCGAACGACAGATGCTCACAAAGTGTGCGCTGGCCGCGCTGAAGAACGAGATTTTCGCCGGTTAGCTGCACAAGGTTCGTGGAGGTTTGCTGGATTGTGATGACGGCACCTAGGGTGAACGTATGGCGTCGTCGGAGAATTGAGTCGACTAAATGCTGACGCTAGAGCTCACTTAACGGCCCGCTAGCCGCTGGCTGCCGACCGGAGGAACCTTTATATAGAGGTCCGAACCATCATCCGGCCAGCTTTTTTGCGGCTCGTCGGGATGCACCATGATGTGTGGCGATGCGGTCTGTATGTGCCCACAACGTCGGAGTCTGGAATCGATAGCAGGGGAAAATAGATCTTGAGCGCTGAGATTAAACAATCCATCGACAGTTTCAATTGCCGAAAAAGCCTGAACGTCGGGGGTAAGACTTATACCTATTTCTCCCTGACTGAGGCAGAAAAGAACGGGCTGACGGGAATTTCGCGTCTGCCATTTTCAATGAAGGTTTTGCTTGAAAATCTGCTGCGTCACGAGGACGGGCAGACCGTTAAGAAAAAAGATATCGAGGCGGTCGCTGCTTGGCTTGAGGATAAGGGCAGTGCAGGCGCGGAAATCGGGTATCGCCCGGCGCGCGTTCTCATGCAGGACTTCACTGGCGTTCCCGCGGTTGTCGATCTGGCCGCGATGCGTGATGGGATGACCGCCCTGGGTGGCGATCCAAAGAAGATCAATCCTCTCGTCCCTGTCGACCTGGTGATCGACCACTCAGTGATCGTCGACTCTTACGGCACCGCTCTCGCATTCGAACAAAACGTCGAACTGGAATATGCCCGTAACGGCGAGCGTTATAATTTCCTCAAGTGGGGACAGGGCGCGTTCGACAATTTCCGCGTGGTTCCGCCGGGCACTGGTATCTGTCACCAGGTGAACCTCGAATACCTCGCGCAGACTGTTTGGACCCGCGAACTGCCCAACGGCGAAATCGTCGCTTACCCTGATACGCTCGTTGGCACGGACAGCCATACGACCATGGTCAACGGCCTCGCCGTGCTTGGTTGGGGTGTAGGAGGTATCGAAGCCGAAGCTGCCATGCTCGGTCAGGCCCAATCGATGCTTCTGCCTGAAGTGATCGGTTTCAGGCTTACCGGCAAACTGCCGGAAGGCGTAACCGCCACGGACCTCGTGCTCACGGTCACGCAGATGCTGCGCAAGAAGGGTGTCGTCTCCAAGTTCGTCGAGTTCTATGGCCCGGGCCTCAACAACATGACGCTGGCGGATCGCGCGACGATCGCCAACATGGCGCCGGAGTATGGCGCCACCTGTGGATTCTTCCCTGTCGATGGCGAGACGCTCAACTATCTTCGCATGTCGGGACGCACTGAAGAGCGCATCGCGCTCGTCGAGGCCTACACGAGGGAGCAAGGCCTGTTCCGGGAACGTGATGCGGCAGATCCTGTCTTCACCGACACGCTGTCTCTTGATCTCGGCGATATCGTACCTTCTCTTGCCGGTCCGAAGCGTCCCGAAGGCCGCATTGCGCTCTCCGACGTCAAGAACGGTTTCGCGGATGCTCTGGCAAGCGAATACAAGCGTCCAGGCGAGCTAGACCGTCGCGTCACCGTTGCAGGTGAGGATTACACTGTCGGCCACGGCGACGTGGTGATCGCAGCTATCACGAGCTGCACCAATACGTCGAACCCAAGCGTTCTCATCGCAGCCGGTCTCGTGGCTCGCAACGCCGTTGAAAAAGGGCTGAGCGTTGCTCCGTGGGTCAAAACCTCGCTGGCACCGGGAAGCCAAGTCGTTGCGGCTTATCTCGATAAGTCTGGACTCCAGCCCTACCTCGACAAACTCGGCTTCAACCTTGTTGGCTTCGGGTGCACCACGTGCATCGGTAACTCCGGACCGCTCGCTGCACCCATTTCGAACGCGATCAATGAGAACGGGGTCGTCGCGGCGGCCGTCTTGTCCGGGAACCGCAACTTCGAAGGTCGCGTCAGCCCCGACGTCCAAGCGAACTACCTCGCCTCGCCACCGCTGGTCGTGGCCTATGCTCTCGCCGGCAGCGTTCAAAAGAACCTCGCCGAGGAGCCGCTAGGTACTGGGTCAGACGGTGAACCCGTTTATCTGCGAGACATCTGGCCGACGAGCCATGAAATCCAGGACGTCATCAGCAAGAACGTCACGCGTGAGATGTTCGAGAGCAAATATGCCGACGTCTTCAAGGGCGATGAACATTGGCAGGGCATCGCCACCAGCACCGGTACGACCTACGATTGGGACGGGGACAGCACTTACGTGCGCAATCCCCCTTACTTCCAAGGCATCACGCCGCAACCCGAACCGGTTCAGGACATCAAAGGCGCGCGAATTCTCGGCTTGTTCGGCGACAAGATCACCACAGACCATATTTCGCCAGCCGGCTCGATTAAGAAAGACAGCCCGGCGGGCGCTTATCTTCTCGAGTACCAGGTGCGGCCAGCCGACTTTAACCAGTACGGTACGCGTCGCGGCAACCACGAAGTGATGATGCGCGGTACGTTTGCGAACATCCGCATCAAGAACTTCATGTTGGAAGCTACCGAAGGAGGTGTCCGCGAAGGCGGCTTCAGCGTTCACTATCCGTCCGGCGACGTTATGTCGATCTATGACGTGGCGATGCGTTATGCGCAGGAGTCGGTACCCTTGGTGGTCATGGCTGGTGTGGAATACGGCAACGGCTCGTCCCGTGACTGGGCTGCCAAGGGCACAAAGCTGCTCGGTGTTCGGGCGGTCATCGCGCAGTCTTACGAACGAATCCACCGCTCCAACCTCGTCGGAATGGGTGTATTGCCGTTTACGTTCGCTGCTGGGCAATCGTGGCGCTCACTCGGTCTTAAGGGTGACGAAACCGTTACCATTGAGGGCCTCACGGACGTCAGACCGCGCCAGGAAATGAATGCGCGCGTGACCGCAAGCGACGGTAGCACGCAGGACGTACCCATCCTTTGCCGCATCGATACACTCGACGAACTCGAATATGTGCGGCACGGCGGCATTCTTAACTACGTACTACGCAATCTTGCCAAAGCTGCTTAAGCTTTAGGAATCTTCGGCACCGCATCGATAAGAAGCGGTGCCGATTTGTTTAACTCTAAGGATTTATAACGACCCGCTTGTATTCCGATCTGTACTGACCCGTGAGCGTCACCCATTCGTTACTTTTCATTGAAGGGCGCACTGCCAATAGTGGCCTCAGATCCTTAGAGCAAGTTTAGAGAGGGGTTCTGATTTTGATGCGTTCGCGACAGACATCGTTCGCGTATGTCGGTCTCAGTGTTCTGATGACAGCCTCGTTGGGCGGTCCGGTACGTGCTGAACCAAAGACGGCAGCGGTTGTCGGCGTCGTGGAGTTGTTCACGAGCCAGGGTTGTTCGTCCTGCCCGCCCGCAGACAAACTCCTCAAAACCTACGTTGACCGGCCGGAGGTCATCGCACTGACCTTACCTGTCGACTATTGGGACTATCTTGGCTGGAAGGACACGTTCTCAAATCCGCGTAACACTCAGCGACAACGCGATTATGCGGTCGCGCGAGGCGACGGCGCCGTTTATACGCCTCAGGTTGTCGTTAATGGCCGGATGCATGTGGTCGGATCAAAGCAGCATGAGATCGACCGAGCGCTTAACAAGCTTAAAGATCAGTCGCCATTTACCGTCCCGGTGCGAATGGTGAGCGATGGCGATGCCCTAGTCATAAGCATTGGGTCCGCGAAAGATGGCAATCCGGTGAGCGACGCGACGGTATGGCTCGCTGTCGTTCAAAAGAAGGGCAAGGTCGAGGTCGGCCGAGGCGAGAATTCTGGACGCAATCTGACGTATTTCAATGTTGTACGTGAAATGTCGGCGGTGGGCATGTGGAATGGCGAGCCCGATGAAATTCGGCTTTCACGCAAGTCCGTTCTTTGGCGACAGACAGAGCGCTGCGTGGCGCTTGTTCAAAAGGGCCCAGGTGGTCCTATCCTCGGGGCGGCTCAGTGGCCTGAAAAATAGTCCGGCTGGTAGGGTTCCGTCCGTGAGCAACCGCTCGGCAAACCAGATCCGATAATCATCGCGTGTTCCGGCTGTAACAGCTCAGGCCAAGCGCTCCGTATAGGGTTGATCCTCAAGCCAGAGGTGTTGGGCTGCATCCCGGTGGAACCCTAAGAGGAAATTTTCGATCTCCTTTGAACCTTTTGTGCGCACGGCGCGACACATCAGTGTCCCTAGCGCACGTGAGGCCCGTTATGTCGTTTACAGCTCCCGTCTCTTCATCCGCTGAGCGCCTCATGCGCGTCGAACAAGCGCTGGCCGAAACCCAGGCCGTCCTCGCAAAGATCCTGCCCGATTTCGTTATTGAACGTCTTAAAGCAGCCCCCGGCCAGCCGATCATCGATACTTACGATAATGCGTCTGTACTGTTTGCTGATATCACGGGGTTTGTCGGTATCTCGAAGCGACTTGGTGGGGAACGGACGGTTAAACTCCTCAATCAGTTGATCCGGGAATTTGATGAGCTCGCGACGCTGCATGGCGTCGAAAAAATAAAAACGATGGGTGATGGCTATATGGCGGTCTCGGGCGTACCCCGGACATCAGCAGACCACTGCCAACGGCTCGCACGCCTAGCCCTCGACATGCAGACCGCCGCAGAACGCGCTAGCAAACGGACGGGCGTGACTATCAAACTGCGCATCGGTATTGCGGCGGGGCCCGTGATGGCCGGTGTCATCGGTTTCAATAAGTTCGCCTACGATATCTGGGGCGATACTGTGAACCACGCATCGCGGCTCGAAAAAATGGCTCCGTCCGGTCAAATCCTTTTGTCCGAAGAAGCCAACAAGCAGCTCGGTTCATCGTTCTTCACACGTGCGCGAGGAAGCACCCAGATACGCGGCCTGGGCAAACGACAGACTTGGGTTCTGGATGGCGAAGGCGCGCTGCACTGAGATGCCTATGAACAGCGCGCCCTGCCCTTTAAGATCCTGACGATCTCCGCCTTCATAAGATCAGCCGACAGATTCGGTGTTCACCAAACCGCGCTTTTCAAGCAGACCATCGATCTCAGGCGGGCGGCCCCGGAAATCGATGTAGGCTTGATGCGGATCCTGGGAGTTGCCTGCGGCGTAGATCGCCGATTTCAGGCGGGCGGCAACATCAGGGTTGTAGATGTCGCCGGTTTCCTTGAACGCTGCGAAAGCGTCCGCATCCATGACCTCAGACCACAGGTAGCTGTAGTAGCCTGCGGCATAGCCCCCGGTGATGTGTGTGAAGTGCGGAAGGCGATGGCGCATGACGATCTCGCCCGGCATACCGATGCGGTCCAATGCATCACGCTCGAATTCGGCGGGCTGGAATAAGCCCTGTTCCTCTAGCGCGTGCATTTCGAGATCCAGCAATGCGCAGGCCGTGTATTCGACTGTCGCGAAGCCCTGATTGAACTGCTGTGCTGCTTTCAATTTGTCGATCAGAGACTGCGGCATGGGCTCGCCGGTTTGATAGTGCAAAGCGAACCGGCCCAGAACCTCAGGCTCGCCAAACCAATGCTCATAGAGCTGCGAGGGCAGTTCAACAAAGTCACGCGCGACTTTGGTGCCTGCCACCGATGGATACGTGACGTCAGACAGCATCCCGTGCAGGCCGTGGCCAAACTCATGGAAGAGCGTGCGGGCATCGTCCATGGAGATCAGCGTTGGTTCGTCATCGGAGCCGCGCGAGAAATTCATTACATTGACAATGATCGGCCGAACCGGCTCGCCGTCCAACTTGTGGCTCGCCCGTAGATCCGTCATCCAGGCGCCCGAACGCTTGCCCGATCGCGCAAAATAATCCGCCATGAAGATAGCAACATGGAGACCGTCTTTATCGGTGACCTCGAAGACGCGCACGTCGGGGTGAAAACGCGGAGCATCCGGCAGCTCTGTGAACTTCAAACCAAACAGACGGCCAGCCGTGTCGAAGGCGGCGGCGATAACGTTGTCGAGCTTGAGGTATGCGCGTAGTTCGCCCTCATCCAAGTCATAGCGGACTTTGCGTTCACGCTCGGCATAGTAGCGCCAGTCCCATGGCTGAATGGCAAAATTACCGCCTTCGGATCGTGCGCGTTCGGCGAGTGCGTCGCGCTCTTCCATCGCGCGCTTCTTGGCTGCAGGCCACACGCGGTCCAGCAGACCGCGCACCGCTTCTGGCGATTTCGCCATGGTATCGGCGAGCACGTAGTCAGCGAAACTTGGATAACCCTTAAGCCGAGCTATTTCGGTGCGCAGACGAACGATCTCCGCCAACGTCTCGCTATTGTCCGTCGCTCCACCGCCGGCACCACGATCGATCCACGCGCGAAATGCGGCTTCGCGCAAATCGCGGCGATCCGAAAACGTCAAGAAGCCTTCGACGCTGGATCTGCCAAGGGTAATGGCGTGGGCATTGTCTCCAGCGAGGCCCAAATCCTTTGCGGCACGGCGCGCGTTCGCTCTTGCCATGGGGGGCAGACCAGCCAGATCTTCATCACTCATCAGAGGCAGATGCCAAGACTGCTCATCGGCGAGGACATTTTGGTTGAACTGGGTGGCGAGCTCAGCGAGGCGGCGATCGATTTGCGCAACGCGTTCTCGCTCTTTCGATCCGAGAGCTGCGCCCGCGCGTATGAACCACGTATTGTAACGATCTAGCACACGCGCTTCTTCGGGCGTCAGATCGAGTTCGGCCCTCGCGTCATAGAGCGCCTTAATCCGCTCATACAGCTTGCTGTTCAGGAATATCGTGCTGCTATGGGCCGCAAGCGCAGGGGCAATGTCGCGTTCGATCGCCTGCAGATCCGGCGTGGCGCAAGTACTGACCTGATTGAAAAAGACGTCGGCGACGCGTTCGAGCGGCAGGAAGCTGCGATCCATGGCAGCAATAGTATTGGCAAACGTTGGTGCCTCTGGATTTTCTGCAATCGTCCGGACGTCTTCTGCGTGCGCGTGCATGGCCGCTTCAAATGCCGGAGCAAAATGGCGTGGCTCGATTTCCGAGAATGGCGGCAGGCCGAAGGGTGTGGTCCAGGTTTTCAGAAGAGGATTGTCGTTCTGATCGCGGTTGATTGTGGACGCAGCCAAGCTGCCCGTGCCGTTCGTGGCTGAACTCATTCGCCGAATTCCCTGTGTCGGATCACTACGTCGGCTCCGCTCAAGAGCCGATTGCCGGATACTCATATAGGAGTGCGCCACGCGGATGGCCACTTCGGAAAAATAAGGAGGGGCGACCAGAAAGTAGAAAGGGCCGGTTGGGGGAACCGGCCTTTCTTTTTGGGAATGGGCAACTAGGAGAGACGTTGCCATCAGGTCCGATCCGGCGAGTAAACTCCGGGGGCTGGGGGGCTGAGAGTTCCGAAGCCGTATCCCGCGGATCGAACCCAGAGGCAACGGTTGATAATGTGCCCTTGATTTGCGGCCTCAGATTGGCCGGTCCGCGACGTGAATCTGACCAATAAAAGGTCATTCCGTGTGCGAATCCTCCGAGATGCGGCTAGCCAGAACGTCCCTTTGAGAGGCTGCTTCAATACTTGCAATAGGCTCGTAATACGGCGATCATGACTACTCTGTGACAAGGGAGGCGCGTTTTGAGCGATTCAGAACCGATAACAATCCTCCGCCCGCGTGCGAACGATGCAGCCGCTGGTGCCATCGCCGCCGGGCCCGACAAGGTTCCCCCGACGACCTGTTTCAATCGACACGAATTGAGAGAAATACTCGCGGTTTACGGCCGTAAGGTCGCTGCCGGTGAGTGGCGAGACTATGCGATCGACATGAATCGCGAGAAGGCGGTCTTCTCTATCTTCCGCAAAGCTAGCGAGTGGCCACTCCTCCGCATCGAAAAGGTTCCGAAGCTGGCACGCAAGCAGGGTGCGTATAGCGTTATCGCGGCCACCGGTGTGATTTTGAAGCGCGGACACGATCTGCGACGCGTTCTCGATGTTCTGGAAACGAACCGCATGCGCGTCGTGCGCTGAGCTGATTCTCGAACACGTTTCGAGAGGTACAACACAGAAAGGGCCCCGACTAATGTCGGAGCCCTTCTTTTGTTTCGGTGTAATTGGTAGCTTATGCCGCTTATTCGCGATTGCCGAAGAGCTGGAGCAGCATCATGAACATGTTGATGAAGTCCAGGTAAAGGCTGAGCGCGCCCATGATGGCAGCCTTCGCGACCATCGTAGAGTCGTGACGGATAGCGAGGTACTCGTCCTTGATGCGCTGCGTGTCATAGGCCGTCAGACCTGCGAAGACGAGAACGCCGATAACAGAGATGGCGAAAGCCAAGGCGCTCGACTGCAGGAACCAGTTGACGATCGCGGCAATGATGATGCCGACAACGCCCATGATCAGGAATGAGCCCCAACCACTCAAGTCACGCTTGGTCATGTAACCCCAAGCGCTGAGGCTGGCAAAAGCTGCTGCTGTGACGAAGAACACCTGCGTGATCGACTGGCCGGTGAAGACCAGGAAGATCGAGGAGAGCGACACGCCCATAATGGCTGCGAACGCCCAGAACGTCATCTGCGCGGCGCCGATGCTCATCTTTTGAATGCGAAAGCCAAGGAAGAAGACAAAAGCCAGCGGCGCCAGCATTACGACCCACTTCAACGGCGAGGCATAAAGAGCCGTACCGAACTCTGTGAGGCCTGCGACTTTGCCATCAGCCCCCGTGACAACGGCTAGGGTGTAGACCAGGTAAGCAACTACGCCGGTCAGGCCAACGCCAGCCGCCATGTAGTTGTACACACCCAGCATGTAAGAGCGCAGCCCTTCGTCTACGGCCGCGCCTGTTCGCGTCGTAGCGGTCGCTGCCTGTGCATACCTGTTTTCGTATTCGGTCATCTGTTAATTCCCTATGGCCGGTGCGAGTATTATTTTTCGGCTTGCGATTGGAATATGTCGTGTTCCGCTCGCCGTTTCAAGGAGCCGAAAGAGTATTTTTGCAGTTTGACTTAGTGATCGAATTACGGATCGGCAAGGTATATTTCACGACCTCAGTGCTATTGAGACCTTAAATAGGGCACAGGTCGTGCCCGCAAGACTTGCCAAGTCCCCAGACCGCCGAAAATCAGAATTAAGCCCAATGCGAGCCCAATAGCTTCCAAAACTGCCTGGAACGAGAAGAAAAACGGCACATCGATCACTTGGCTGAGTGCCAATTCCGCCGACATCGTGCCAAGCACAATAGCAAATCCTGCTGTCAATAGACCGAGCAGCATATACTCTATCGCATGAGCGAGCAGGATCCGACGGCGCGTGGCGCCCAACGCCTTAAGAATCACCGCCTCTAGAATGCGGCGACGTTGCGCTGTAGCCAGAGAGCCTGCGAGTACGAGAGCGCCTGCCAATAGAGTAACACCACTCGCGATACGGATCGCGGTGATGATCTTTTCGAAGACGTCGTTAAATGCCGTGATGGCATCACGAACTCGGATGACGGTGGTTGTCGGGAACGACTGCGCTACCGATTTGGCCAACGCGGCTTCCTGCTTGATGTCGACATTGTCGGGCAACGCAATCGTCGCAAGCATGTTGTTTGGCGCGCCAGCCAGCGTGTTTGGGGAAAACACCATCACAAAATTGATTGAGAGACTGTCCCAATCCAGTTCGCGCAGGTTTGCAATACGGGCTGTGATGTTGCGGCCCAAGACGTTGACCGTAACTGTATCGCCGATGCTCAAGTTCAAGAGCTTCGCAAGGTCGGCTTCAAAGGAGACAAGCGGCTCTCCGCTATAATCAGCTGGCCACCATTCACCCGCCGTTACACGCGAACCGTCCGGGACTTCTGTGGAATAGGTGATGCCGCGATCACCGCGCAAAACCCACTCCGCATCCGGTGGCGCCTTGATGCTTTCTACAGGACGGTCGCCGAGTTTGATCAGCCGGCCGCGCAGCATCGGTGCTTCCTTGACCCTGGCGCTGGGTACTTTAGCTAGAATGTTGTCGCGAAAAGTAGAGATTTCGGTCTTGGGAATATCCAGCACAAAATAGTCGGGTGCATTTTCAGGAAGCTTTCCGTTCAATTCCTCGACCAATGAGGCATCAGTCAGTGCCACTGCTACGAGTAATGAAAGTCCCGCTCCAAGAGAAAGAATAATCGATCGGGTCAATCCGCCAGGACTTCCGATATTCCCAATCGCAATTGCCAATTCCGGCAATTTTGATCGGGGAATTTTCCCTGCCGCCCATGTTACGGCTAAGCCGAGCGCATAAAAAACCAACAAAACAACAACCAACGCAGCGCAAAAATAAATTGCGATTTTGGACGTGTCCGCGCTCAAGATCGCAATAACGGCGAGTGCCAGCGCCAGTCCGCCCGTCGCGATCATGATGGCGAGGCTCGGCAGTCCACCCGTGTTGCCCACCTCATCGCGGAACAGGACAGCCGGAGAAATCTGTTCGGCACGACCCAACGGCCAGATTGAAAATAGAAGGGAGACCAGCAAGCCATAGCCCGCAGCAGCCGCAAGGCTCATGGGTGAGACCGTGAGTTCCGTGGGTAACGGTAGCAAGTGCCCGTATTGTGCCTGGAGCACAGCGGGAATCAGGGTGCCGGCAACCAGCCCAATGGCGATGCCGATTGCGGCGATAGCCAGGATTTGCGCCAGAAAGGCCGCAAAGATTTGACGGCTCGTGGCACCTATCGCCCGCATCGTCGCGATGGTGCGGCGTCTGCGGTCCACAAATTGAGCGACCGCATTGGCAATACCGACGCCGCCCACAATTAAAGCGGCCAAGCCGAGGAGCGTCAGGAATTGCCTCAGCCGATCCAATGTCTTGCGGATCTCTGGCGACGGATCACGTCGATCCCCTATCGTAAAGCCGCCATTCGATAGTCCTGCCTTGAGTGCTTCGTGCGCGTCCATTAGGTCTTTCGGTGTTTCACGATCCGGGCCCAGCGCCAGGGCGTAGCGCCATCGCACCAGGGCACCGGGTTGTATGAGGCCGGTATTCTGCAATGTCGCGATGGACACAAGGACGCGCGGCCCGTACGTGAGGCGATCGACTAGTCCTTCGGGCTCTTTCTCAATGAAAGCGCGAATCTCAAGTTGCGCTTGGCCCACCGTAATCTTGTCGCCGACTTTCAGCCCAAGTCGTTCGAGCAGGATGGGTTCCACGGCGGCGCCATTGTCGCGCAATACATCTGGAAGAGATGCACCTCCGCTAAGCTCAAGACGTCCCGCTAGCGGATAGGCTCCATCGACGCTCTTGAGCTCCGCAAGCATCTGATCGCTGCCATCGGGCAATTTCGCCATGATCCGCATTGTCGCGGTTTCGCTGATCTTACCCACCCCATCAAGGATCGCACGTTCCTCGGCATTCGCACGCGTGTGCATCCTGGAGATGGCGATGTCGCCGCCCAAGATCGTGCGGCCATGGCGCTCAAGACCCAGATTGAGCGAGTCCGCCAGCGTTCCAACGCCCGTGATCACCATGACACCCAGCGCGACGCACAGCATGAAGATAATGAAGCCATCGAACCCAGCGCGCATCTGCCGGCCAGCCAAGCGCAGCGGCAGCGGAAGAACCGAACGCCGTTCACGATTGGTGGATTGCGCCACTTCGACTGCCGTCATGCTGTTTCCTTCGCCGCAGAGGCAACACTTGAGCCGGCCATGCTCAGGCCGCGTCCTTCAGATCATCCGCGGAAATGATGCCATCGGTCATGCGGAGAGTACGCTGGCAGCGTTCGGCCAATCGTTCGTCATGAGTCACCAGGATGAGGGTGGCGTCGGAACGACCGTGCAGTCCAAAGAGAAGCTCGATGATGTGCCGTCCGGTTTCGCCATCCAGATTTCCGGTCGGCTCGTCAGCGAGAATCAAGCGGGGCTTGGTGGATAAAGCGCGGGCCAACGCGACGCGTTGTTGCTCACCACCGGACAACTCGGCTGGAAAATGCTGCAGGCGAGACCCAAGTCCAACTTCACCCAATAACTCGCGGGCACGGGAGGCCGCATCAGGCGATCCCTGGAATTCGAGCGGGAGTGCAACATTCTCAAGCGCCGTCATCGTCGGAACGAGGTGGAAGGATTGGAAAACGATGCCGATTTCAGTGCCGCGCAGACGCGCGCGCTCGTCTTCGTCGAGTTTGGAAAGATCCTGCCCCGACACGACGACGCGACCACTGGTCGCGCGTTCGAGGCCGGCTAGTACCATCAGCAGCGATGTCTTGCCAGATCCGGACGGCCCCAGGATCGCCACAGATTGGCCCGGTGTCAGATCCAGCGTGATGCCGCGGAGGATTTCGACAGCACCGGCGCGACTGGTCAGACTGAGACGAACGTTGTCCAATGAGACAATGGGAGCAGGCACGTGTACGGAACCTCCAGAAAAGTCCGGCCGATGGTAATGCGGCAATGCTGTGGATGTCAGCAAGCCAACCACGTCGTAACGCTGGTTTGAATGCCAATGGATGAGGGTTGAGGCGCTATCGTGATGAAGTCGAGATTTCGCGCACACTTTGGTGAGATGTCCGGGGTCGCTCCCATAAGAGCTTGGCTTGCGATTATCTCCATAGGACTGACGGTGTTCATGGCGTTGGATGTGGGACTTGCCCGGGCAGGCGACAAGCCTTTGAAGATTGTGGCTTTCGGCGACAGCCTGACCGCAGGTTACATGCTTGAGCCGTCCGCGGCTTTACCTATTCAGCTTGAAGCTGCCTTGAAAAAACGTGGGTACTCGGTCGTTGTGGAGAATGCCGGCGTCTCAGGTGACACGACGGCCGCGGGGCTTGCACGTTTTGACTGGGCAATCCCGACGGACACCGACGCCGTTATCCTTGAACTCGGGGCCAACGATGCCCTCCGAGGCATAGACCCCGAATTAACGCGAAAGAACCTTGAGCAGATCCTTGAGAAGCTTCGCGAACGCGACATCAAGGTTCTGATTGCCGGCATGATCGCGCCAAAGAACTGGGGCGAAGCGTATTCGAATGCGTTTGACCCCATATTCTCAGAATTGGCGAAGACGTATGGTGCACTCTACTATCCTTTCATCCTCGAAGGCGTAGCGACTGACGCTACGCTTAGTCTTGACGATGGAATGCACCCCAATCGCAAAGGTGTGGCGGAAATCGTCCGGCGCATGCTGCCAAAGGTTGAAGAACTGATTGCGGAAGCGAAGTCTGGGTGAGACGCTGCGTTTCCCATTTTTTTCAAGAGGTGGAGTCAGAGGCCGTTCAGGTAAAAACCACTACATAAAAGTTGTCATATGACAGCGGAGGGTTACACCCATGCCTCGTCTTTTTACCGGTATCGAACTCCCTGAAGATCTTCGCGACGATCTCGCCGATATGGAGCAACCTCTTCCCGGCGCTCGCTGGATCGATACCGACGACATGCACATCACGCTGCGGTTCGTCGGCGACATCGACAATCGGACCGCGAGCGAGTTCGCCGATATGCTTGCGGGCATCGACGTGAACGCTTTTCATGCCCGCATTTCCGGGCTCGGTACGTTCGGTGGAAAAGAGCCGCGATCGATTTGGGCCGGCATCGAAGCTGGTCCGGAACTGGAACAACTCGCGCGTGCTCATGAACGCGCTGCGAGGTCTGCCGGTCTCCCGCCCGAAGGTCGTCAGTTCAAACCCCACGTTACGATCGCGCGGTTGAAGTCCACCCGTCCCGAAGTCGTTGCTCGGTATCTCGAACACTTCGGCGGCTATCGCTCGGAACCCTTCCTCGTGACGCATTTCACGCTGTTTTCCTCGAAGCCAAAGGTCGGGGGTGGTCCATATGTTGTCGAGGAGACCTTTCCCCTATTTGGCGGTGGCAACGCCCAGGGGTTGATGGCCTATGGGCCCGGCTAGGCAATAGGCGCTCAGCGATAGCTCCGAGGTGCGTCGCCGGGCCACGTATAAGCCGATGTTCCACTTCCCCAGCCGTTGAACTGGCTGGACGCAGGCTTTGACGGGTTGCGCTTGTGATCTCTGTTTGAGGGTCGGCGCCGTGAGTGTTTTGGCTGGCCACGTGAGACGATTGGGTTTGCGGCGGTGCGGGTGTTTTGAAGCGGTGACGCTTCAGCTTCCATTTCAGAGCCAGCGTCCGCGGTGATCGTCTCTTCAGACTTCTCGCTCTCCGTGATGCTAGGTTCCGACGGCTCCAATTGAACCTTCGCTAAAGTTAGTGGCCGTGTTTCTTGTATCTTGGCCATCTCAGCCTCGTAGCGATAGCGCAGATGACGTAACCGCTCGCTCGACGACCACGGCATAGGCCGGCAGGAACACCCATCAATAAGGCGTTTACGATAGACATATGCGGTTGGCAGAGTGGCATAGGAGCGGCCGGTTAGGTCAACCATGCGCTCTGGGTCGGGGTCACTCGCCGGCATATAAAAGAGGCGGGAGTCGTCTCCGCAGCTCGATTTACATTTCGCCGCGTCACGGTGGAAGGCGCCCCGCATGGTGGACGAGCTTATGGGGAAGTAGTACCCGTCGCACATGCGCACGCACATCGTGCGGTACCGCGCTGGGCTAATCTGAGATTCCCGGATGTCATAATCGGATTGCCACGTCGGGTGGCTGTTGCGAGGAGATGAACGGTAAACGGTTGGCTTTTGCGGACCAGAGGCAAATCCAAAGAGGTTTTGCAGTAGTGATTGGGCGTGCGCGTCCGGCCCAACCAAGGTTACTGTACAAACGGCAACCCAACCCGCGCCGCGCAAAGTCCAACGCATACCCAACCCCGAACACTCCAAGGATGCCCGTCTCCTAGGCTAGGGACGAGATCGTCCGCGTATCATCGTGCGCGATCCCAAATAATTTGTGAACTGAAGGATGGGGTGGCCGAGAGGAACGCTAACTATCCGCTGGCGGAGTCTTTTATTTTGAGGCGGGTTGGCGAGATGGTGGCTGCGCAAACGCCTGTTCAACGGGCACCGTGAACGGTTTCGATGTGCGCTGTCTAAACCAGAACTGGTAACCATCGGCCGAGTTTTCAGAAGGCTTAGTTGCTGTGGCTTGAACCGTCACGATCGATGCTTTGGCCGCCATTGTGGTGGGATTGGTTGTATCGCGGAACAATGCATAGGTAACAGCAAACGTAACCCATAAGGTCCCGACGAGCAGGGTGACAAAAGACACCTTGAGAAAATTGCTTTGCAAAAACTGGAAGAGGTTAAACATCGTCAACGCTGGAGCGAAAATAGAATCACGGCCTGAATCTGATCGCAACCGGAAACACGTCGGCAGCCCGCATGCGATCTTTCCTTGAGTTAAGCAACGATCGAGTTGCCAATGGGTTGCGTATCGCAGCTAACAATTTTTTGCGGCGAGTGCCGCAACGGCTCTTCACCTTGCTTAAGGGTAAACCTTATTTGATGAACTATATTTCAAGTATAATCTTTCCTGCCGCTTTACGCTGATCGATGAGCTGCAAGGCCTCAACTCCACGTTCCAGGGGAAAAACGGCGCCAATTCGAGGTTCTAGATTTCCATCAGCCACCCATCTCAGGAGTTGGCTGAGATTTTCGCGATGGCGTGTAACATCACGCTTAACTGCTTCACCCCAAAAAACACCTAACGCCGCGCATCCCTTCAGAAGCAAAAGATTGAGTGGGAGTCGAGGGATCTCGCCCGCGGCAAAACCTACGACGAGAAAGCGGCCCTCCCAAGCCATGGCGCGGATCGCTGGTTCTGCATACGGGCCGCCAACGCAGTCGTAAACGACATCGACACCGATGCCATTCGTGAGTTCGCGCAGGCCAGTTTTCAAATCCGTGTCGGCGTAGCACAGCGTCTCGTCGGCGCCGTGTTGACGGCAAATCTCGAGTTTTTCGGGCGACGATGCGACCGCGATGACCCGAGCTCCGAGAAGTTTGGCAATTTCGACGGCCGCTAGGCCGGCGCCACCGGATGCTCCCAGTACAGCGACCGTTTCGCCGGAACGCACCTTAGCGCGGTCTCGCAGCCCGTGCAGCGCAGTGCCATATGTGATTGCGACACCAGAGGCCGTCTGGAAATTCACACCGTCTGGAATGTGGACAAGGTGTTCGGCTGCAACGGAAATTTTCTCTCGCGCGCCGCCCCATCCGAGATATGCGGCCACTCGATCTCCCGGTACCAATCCGCTGACGCCCTCGCCTACAGCCTCCACCACACCCGCAATCTCCCCTGACGGTGAGAACGGCAGATCAGGTTTGTGCTGATATTTTCCCCTCGTGATGAGCGTGTCGAAAAAGTTGAGGGCCGCTGCGCGTACCGCAACGATAACTTGCCCCTTGGCCGCGATTGGATCAGGTAGGTCAGCCAATTCCAGGGCTGCCGGACCGTCAAGGGACTTGCACAACAGTGCCCTCATGTGAAACCTCTTAGTTGAAACCCGGACAGCCAATGCATTCCGCCGTCAGATCGGCGACGCGCGATTGGATGCCCACCCCGTTCTTATCGCAAGAGAAAACCATGACATCAAACTGGCCGCCGACGCCACGCGGCTATTTCGCGATCGGTGCTGAGCGTATGTCGAAAGCTCTCAATCTCGGCAACTTGATGCGTTCCGCGCACGGATTTGGAGCGAGCTTCACCTTTACGGTGGGCGCCACCTATCAGGCTCTCGAGGCGCGCGCAGACACCTCGAAGGGCCAAGCGCACCTGCCACACTACAATTGGCGCAGTCTCGATGAAATGGCATTGCCCTCGGGCTGCAAACTTGTCGGAGTCGAATTGCTCGATGACGCCATCGACCTGCCCAGCTTTCGACATCCAATGCAGGCTGCCTACGTTCTTGGCCCGGAAATGGGTTCACTCTCTCCCCAACTCCTGGAAAGATGCGACTACGTCGTCAAGATCCCGACGCGGTTCTGTGTCAATGTCGCAATGGCCGGTGCGATTGTGATGTATGATCGCGTTAGGTGTTTGGCGCGGTTCGCAGATCGGCCGCTGAGTGAGGGAGGGCCAGACAGCGCGAGCGTTGCAAATTTGCAAGGGCGCTGCTCCAATCCGGTACGAGGGTGACAAGACCCGCCTATTTTTTCTATATGGGTTGGGTGGGGAATTAAATGCAGAGGACGCTGATCAGACTCATGTTTTTACCAGACAGCAGATGGACTGTTTCGCCCGCCATTGCCGTGGCGATTTTAGTTGCCGCCACTAGTGCCGCGTCCGCCGCCAATCTGGTGAAGACTTTTAGAGATTGGAGCCTATTCTCTCACGAAGAGGCCCAGAAGAAAATTTGTTTCGCCGCGTCACAACCCAAGGAAAGCTCACCGGTCGATTCCAAGCGGGACGCTGTGTTCTTTTACATATCCGCCTGGCCCAAGGACGGTGTGAAGTCAGAAGTCAGTATCCGACTCGGTTATCCGATCAAGAAGGGTAGCACTGTCACGGTCGATATCGGTGGTGCCAAGTTCGATCTATTTGCAAAGGATGACAAAGCGTTTGTCGCTGATCCGACGCAAGAATTGAAACTGATCGACGCGATGAAGCGCGGCACCATCATGAAAGTTGAGGCGACGTCCGAGAAGGGAACAGCGACTGCCGACAACTATTCCCTTATGGGCATTTCGAACGCGCTTCAGGGCCTTTCTTCTGAATGTCCGTGATGGGCTAAGGTCGCAGTCGATTGCCCGGCCACAGTGAGTTGGCCCAGGTTACAAAAAGCCACGGAGTTCGGCTCATTCCGCTCCGTGGCTTTTTAAATTCGCTCTTAGAAATCGAAAATCTCACTTAATATGGACGACTTCTTCTTCTTGCCGTAGTGCCGGTCACCGGAGTCATAGTGCCGATCGTCCCGGCGTTCCTCGCGATACCTATCGCCGTCCCTGTGCCGTGGCTCCGTGACCTGCTTCACAAGCTGTTCCCCTTCGCCCGAACGTTCGATAATTTTGTCGAGCTCTCCACGGTCCAGCCACACGCCCCGGCATTTTGGGCAGTAGTCCACCTCGATGCCTTGGCGCTCTGTCATTTTGAGTTCGGTGTCATCGATCGGGCACTTCATAGGGCAACTTCTCCTTTTGATGCGTTGGTCCTATGTGGGCAGCGTTCCTCACACATCAAGTTTGTAAGAGGCGATTGAATCCAAACACCCACTCATCGCCTTTTCGCGCGCAACTGGACGTACAGTGCGCCTTCGCCTCCGTGAGAAAGCGACGCGGTCGTATAACTGACAACCAGGGATCGCATGTCGGGCTCAGACAGCCATCGAGGCACGTTTCTTTTGAGCACGCCGCGTTCTGGCGTATTCCAGTGGGTAATGTCCCGATCATCACGTTCAGAACTGCCCCCCTTACCTGTAATGACGAGTACCCAGCGCAAACCGCGTGCATGCGACCCGAGCAAGAACGCGCGCAAAGCCGAGTGGGCTTCGTGCTGCCTCATACCGTGCAAATCAATGCGTGCTTCGATCTCTGTTCGCCCTGAGCGAATACGACGCGCGGCACGCTGATCAAATTGAGCGAGGTGTGGGGTTTTAGATGGGGGCGTTGGCGAGGGACGATGTGATTTGTTGGGGTGAGGGGCTTTAATCTGCGTGCGATCTAACTTGACATCTGCCGGGCTGTTCTCCGCTTGAGCAGATGCCGTGCTTGAGCGAAGTTCGACGCTCGTCCCGAAGATCACCCTCGACTTCTTCCCGCTGCGTAAGGGATCAAGACGCTCGGTCGTGTGACGCCAAAGCGCTATATCCTCTTCAGAAAGAAGCTTGTTCTTGTCGGATCGTAACCGGCGCTTTGTCATTCAAGGTGTCGCGTTCGTTTCAGACGTGCTCCTTGCGGCTCTCGGCCCGTTGGGCAGCAGTACGATAAATCGGCCCTCGTGCTTGGTCTGACCCGCCCGTTGGCCTGCTTGCAATCCCGTTCCGAAGAACAGGTCGCCGCGTTCAGGACCTTTGATGGCCGAGCCGACGTCCTGAGCGATCATGAGACGGTTAAAGCCGGTTGAAGAGTCGTCCGCATGTGTTAGCCGAGGTGCTCGGACAAAAATCGGCGTACCGATCTCATGAAACGCCGTGTCGACTGCAATGCTGCGGCCCGGACTAAGCGCAATATCGTCAACGCCGAGAGCGGCGGATTCCGAGACTGGCCCCAGCTCCTTGAAGAACACATAAGATTCGTTCTTCCACATAACATCCCGGGCGCGGATCCGATCGGCCTTCAACCAATCAATCAACGCCTGAAGTGTCATGTCCTCACTTGGGAAGAGGCCGTTGTCGATGAGAAAGCGGCCAATCGATGTGTAGTCGAAACCGTTTTTACCGGCATAGGTAAGGCGGACAGTGCTGCCATCCTCGAATCGGATCAGTCCGGATCCCTGCACCTGCATGAAAAACAGGTCGATGGGATCTTCGACATACAGCAACTCGAGACCCTGCGCCTCCAACGCGCCTTGATCGATTTCCGCGCGCGTAAAGTAGGGCTTGAGACCTTCAGCAGTCCGACGTGCGTGAGTTCGTTCACCGGCGCGGGCTCCGCGCTCTGCCTCATCAATGAGATTTACAAGGTCATCAGGACGGGCGTAGACCGGAACGAAAAATTTATCGGATCGTCGACGGGCGCCGGAGAGCTCAGGCTCATAGTAGCCCGTCAGGATTCCTGGCGCACCTTCGTAACTCAGACGGTAGGGTGTGAAGTTTTCTTCGAAGAATTGACGCGCAACATCCCCTGATACGCTCCCCTGATTTACCCGACTTAGCTCACAGGCCCGGCGGCAAGCTTTGAGCAAAGCTTCTGAAGGCTGCGGACGGCTGTTCGTTGAAGTGGCGGTGGCGCGTTCGATTACGCGGGGGGCTGATTTACAGAATGCAACGAAGGCCGCAGCATGGTCGTCGCCTGCCCAGCCTTCAAGTTCTGCAAAAGTCTCAGGTTCGAACGAAATACGCGGAGCACCCATCTGCCATTACCCTTTTTTGAAAGGGTTCTGAAGAGCGCATTCTACGATCCGTATCGCGGTCGTCTCTTGATTCACGTGAAAATTATGCCGCGTCACAAGCTTTAATTTGAAGCCTGAGTTGCGACCAATTTCCAGTTCGGGTTCGCACGTGCACGTGCTGAAGAAATGTCCCGACTGAACGTCCAGATATCGGTGACGTCCTTAACGCGCCGATCATCACCGCTGATGATCGCCCCGGCGCGATCACGAGTCGCAGAAATAAGCTGGCTCACAAACCGTACCGTAATGTTGGCCGCGCCATTACGCACTTCTGCCTCAACGATATCGGCCTTCTCAATGCCAACGAAGCTTTGGTCGACCTGTTCACCACGGCTTTCGCGATCCGCAATAGCTGCGACAAAACCATCGTATACGTCCGGATCGAGAAGATCCTTCAGCATGCGGCGATTGCCTTCAGCAAACGCTACTACGATCATTTCGTAAGCTGATTTAGCGCCCTGCAAGAACTGCTGTGGGTCGAAATCGGAGTCCTGCTTCAGAATCTCTAGCAGCCCTTGCTGCAGGGACTGATCGCTATCGGGATAAGAGCTGCGGATCTTCGCCTCAACCTCGGCGACCGCGTTTCGGCCATCGCCTTCAGCAGGCTGATAGGTCTCAGCGTCTTCACGCCGCGGTAGTGTTACGACTTTATCGGAAGCGGCGGCAGCTTCGCGATGCTCAGCGCGGATTCTCTCGATGCGGTTTTCTTCATCGCCTGTGCGACGTCCGAGAACACTGCGCAACTTAAGAATCGCAACGACCGCGATAATCAGCGAAATAAGCGTGATAGGATCAATCTCGCCAAACATGTGTCTTTAGCTTTCCAGGCGGCGGTTGGGATCAAGTGACCTAGGGATATGTGGGGCTGCGCCAACGCTCTGGCTAGTCGTTCGCCGCAACCTAGCCGGCGACCCGCTTAACGCGCCGTTCAATCTGGGTTGGTATCCCTGTCAACTTAGGGCACAAAGATGGCGAAGCCAACTGCATTGACGTCAGAATTATCTGGTTTGCGGTAAAGGCTCACAAACAACATCGACCAAAACTGTTGGCCGCGGTACATGTTTTCACCTTCACGCTTCATTCTTTTGCTCATTTTCATTGCGATTCCGCTAATCGAGATCGCGGTGTTAATCAAGGTTGGGCAGCTTATCGGTGTCTTGCCGACCGTTATGATCGTGATCGGTACGGCTATTCTAGGCTTCGCTGTTTTGCGTCAACAGAGTCTCGGCGTGCTCATGCGCGCCAACGACGCACTTGCGGCAGGACGCACACCCATCGAGCCGGTTATCGACGGGGCTTTTTTGCTCATCGCGAGTTTCTTGCTGATCAGCCCTGGTCTTGTCGCAGATGCGATCGGCCTCGTGTTGCTTGTACCGTTTTTGCGGCGGCTTATCGCGCGGGCGATAATTGGAAAGATGGTGAAATCGGGCAATCTGCACGTCATGGTTTTTGGCGAGCGTCCGCCTCCGGACACAGCGGATGAGCCTGATAGCTCTCGCGCACGTTCGGGGGATGGCGTTGTCATAGAAGGCGAATTCAAGCGCCTCGACGATAACGATTCCGACCCGAAATCTAAAACGTGAGAGCGCTGCGTTTGTGCCTTAACACAAGATCGTGCATTAGGCGGTGTGTTGTGCGATTGCGGCATATGGGCAGCCTGTGTTAGCCACCTCTGCCAGCCGCTCGACGGTGCACTTCAATCTCATCGTGAATGAATCGAGACAATTATGACGGATTCCACAAACGGTAAGTCCCAGGATGCTGCACCTGCGGAACAGAAGGGGACTGCGGGCGTCCAAATTCAAGTCGCTGCCCAATACATCAAGGATCTCTCCTTCGAGAACCCAAATATTGAAAAGCTCATTGATGGGCCCGGTGAGAGCCCGAATATGCAGCTTGAGGTGAACGTCAACGCCAAGCGTGTCAGCGACGAGCTCTATGAGAGCGCCATCGACTTCAAAGCACTCGCCACCAACAAGATGGGTACCATCTACCAGTTGGAAATTGTTTACGCGGGGCTGTTCCGCCTAAAGAACATTCCGAACGAGGCCCTCGAGCCATTCTTGCTTATCAATTGCCCGACGCTGATCTTCCCGTTCCTTCGTCGAACCGTAGCTGATCTGACGCGGGAAGGTGGCTTTCCGCCGCTGTTGCTCGACCCGATCGATTTCGCAAGCCTCTTTATGCGGCGCAAGCAGGAAGCCGGTGCCAAAGAAGAAGGCGGCGCTGTGAAGGGTCATGCTTGATCTGGGGCTGACAGACCCCTCAAGTCTCGGTCTGGCCATTGAGATAGCGGCGCCATAGCGCCGTTTCTCCCAGGCTTTCTATGAACGAGCGATGCGCCGCCACGTCGTCGGCAGTCAGCCGCGATGGTAAAGGGGCTGGACGCTTGGCGGCTACAACGGCTCCGCCGCTCGCGGCTGAAGCCGACGCGCGATTGGCATTGCTGCGGCCAAGTTGCAGATTAGCCTGCCGTTCACCAAGTAACTCGACATAGACCTCTGCCAGCAGGAGCGAGTCCATAAGCGCGCCGTGTTTCGTGCGCTTGGAGTTGTCGATGCCATAACGCTTACAGAGCGCGTCAAGATTGTGAACGCCACCTGGGTGTTTGCGACGCGACAGGGCCAACGTGTCAACTACACGGTCGTGGCTGATCCGCGGCTTCGCCAATCGCTCGAGCTCCATATTCAGGAAGCCGATGTCGAAGGTGGCGTTGTGGATGACAAGCACATCGTTGCCAATGAAGTCGATGAACTCATCGGCAACAGCAGCAAATAGGGGCTTGTCGGCCAGGAACGCCGTCGATAGACCGTGCACAGCCTCTGCTTCTGCTGGAACGTCCCGCTCAGGGTTTATGAAGCAATGGAATTCGCGCCCTGTAGGTATGCGATTGAGAAGTTCGATACAGCCAATTTCGATTATGCGATCACCACGCGCGTGGTCGAGACCCGTCGTTTCGGTATCGAGAACGATTTCGCGTTGCATTGGTTGAAGTCCCCCGCAGTCCGACCATTACAGACCAGACTAACCTTCACGACCAATGGCGGTGATAAGCCTGGTGCGCGTAGGTTCGCCCCTTATCCTCACGCAACTTCTGGACGATAGCATCGACGGCCGACTGAGCGCTCTCTATTGGACCGTTCGTATCCACAACGAAATCGGCGCGTTTTCGTTTTTCCGCGTCAGGCACCTGACGGCTTAAAATCTGTTCCAGCTTTTCGATGGACATACCGGACCGATCCAATACGCGCTTTCGTTGTGTGTCGGGCTCCGCGCTTACAACAACGACAACATCGACCATGTTGTCAGCACCGGTTTCGATCAGGAGCGGAATCTCGAGGACGGCAAGTTCGGCACCAGCCTGCACCTGATCGCGTAGAAATTGTCGTTCCACCTCGCGAACCATCGGGTGGACAATATCTTCGAGCTGGCGGAACTTTTCTGGGGCCTCAAGCAAAGCGGCAGCGAGTTTCTGACGATCCACAACGCCGTTTTCCGTTGTTCCAGGGAAAGCTCTTTCTATCGATGGTGAAGCAGGACCCCGATAGAGTTCGTGCACAGCG
Organism: Candidatus Filomicrobium marinum; assembly: GCF_000981545.1. Classification (NCBI taxonomy): domain Bacteria; kingdom Pseudomonadati; phylum Pseudomonadota; class Alphaproteobacteria; order Hyphomicrobiales; family Hyphomicrobiaceae; genus Filomicrobium; species Candidatus Filomicrobium marinum. Next base: position 989,121 of record NZ_LN829119.1, on the reverse strand, counting down.
GCATCCGCGTCGAACACGGCGACGCCGTTGTGTCGAAAACGTTCGGCGGCTGTGGACTTTCCCATTCCGATAGAGCCTGTCAGTCCGATGATCAGCATCAGGGCCCTACCAAATCCGCGATGATCCGGGCGCGCAAATCATCGGTGACTTCAGGGCGAACGCCAAACCAGCGCTCAAACCCTGGCACGGCTTGATGCAAGAGCATTCCCAACCCATCAACGGCCGTCAGCCCGTGTTCGCGCGCAGTTTTCAAAAGTCCGGTTTCCAACGGTACGTAGACGATATCGGCGACGACGCAGCTCTTTGCGGCCGACTTGAAATCGAGGCCCAGATCTCCCTCACCCTTCATACCGATTGTGGTCGTGTTGACGATCAAGCGCGCCCACGCAGGAGCATCAACGCGTGCATCCCATTCCCGGGCTTCGACGGATGATCCGAAATCGCGTGCTAGCGCCTTCGCCCGTTCCGCTGTGCGGTTAAAGACGACGATGTGGTCAACGCCCGCCTCCTGCAAGCCGTGGACGATGGCGCGCGCGGCACCACCGGCGCCGAGGATTACTGCCGGTCCAGAGCCCTTCTGCCAATCGGGCGCCGACTGCGCGAGATGAGTCATGAAGCCGTAGGTGTCGGTGTTCTCAACACACACCTGCCCATTCTCCAGCCAGACCGTATTGGCGGCCCCGACCGCATCAGCGGATGGCAGGCGCCGGTCGGCTGCCTTGTAGGCAATCTCTTTCAGTGGAACAGTGACGTTGCAGCCGGCAAAACCGTTGTCTGCCAGTCCCGACAGAAATGCTGCAGCCTCATCGGGGTGAACAGCGACCTTCGTGTACTCTCCCGAGACGCCATACTTATTTAGCCAGTAACCGTGGATTAGCGGAGACCGAGAGTGTTCTATTGGCCAACCGATGACACAGGCTCGCTTCATACGTCTGCAGCCGCGATCATCGCTGCCCTCCCCAACTGTCTTGTTGTTCCGTTTCAGCTCGTCAGGACGTCACGCTGACGGAGCTCCGCAAGAAGCGGAAGAAGTGGCAACCCGAGGATGGTGAAGTAATCGCCATCAATCTTTTCGAATAACTGGATGCCCTGGCCTTCGAGCTGATAACCGCCGACGGAGTGGCACACAGCTTCTCCCGCCTTCACGAGGTACTCCGAGAGAAACGTGGTCGAGAAGTTGCGCATCGTCATATCCGCTGTTTCGACGTGCGCCCAGGTTACTTCGCCATTCTCAGCAAGGACGACGGCCGAGTGAAGCTGGTGTGTTCGACCACGCAATTTCTTTAAACACTCGCGCGCGTCCTCCAAATCGGCTGGCTTGCTGAAGATTTCCGGTCCTAAGGCCAGGACTTGGTCTGCAGCGATAACCAAGCTGTCGGGGTTGGCAGCGGAGACAGCCTCGCCTTTGACACGCGCGAGGACATCCGCGATGTCGACGGGGTCGATTTCCGGATTGTCGCTCGTCAGGGTTTCCCTGACGGCCGTTTCATCGATATCCGCCGGGATAACCGTGAAAGCTACGCCTGCTGATTTGAGCAACGAGTAACGCGCGCGACTTCCGGACGCGAGTATGAGTTGCGATGTTTCAAGCATCGCCGGTCTCCTTCTTTGCCCAGCCGGTACGGCGGTCGTGCAATAGCTTGATGATGGTCGCGGCCGTTTCTTCAATAGAGCGGCGGGTGACATCAATCACGGGCCAGCCATGCTTGGCACAAATTCGGCGTGAATGCGCAATCTCAGCCAAGATCATATCGCGATCGACATAGTCGCCCAGGTCACGATCAGCTAGCAGCATTGCCCGGTTCCGTCTCACCTCTGAGATCCTATCAGCTTGCGCGACAAGGCAAACGACGAGAGCGGTATGCGGTTCACTTAATACCGCGGGCAGAGGAATCGAGGGCACAATCGGCACGTTTGCAGTCTTGTAGCCACGTTGGGCCAGATAAATGCTCGTCGGTGTTTTTGAGGTCCGTGAGATGCCAAGGACAATGACGTCGGCCTGATTGATATCCGCGGGCAATTGGCCGTCATCATGCGCCATCGTGAAGTTAAGGGCGTCGATCCGCCGAAAATAATCGGCATCAAGCACATGCTGACCGGCAACGGTTGGAGTTGTCGGCGCGCCAAGGTAGGATTCGAAGACCTGCATGATGGGCTGCAATACCGCCAAGCAGGGTAGTTTCAGCTTCTTGCAGTGTTCCTCAAGGATGACCCCGAGGTCCTGATTGACCACGGTGTAGAGCACGATGCCCGGGGCCTGCTCGATCTCTTGCAACGTACGCTGAAGCTGGCGCTGGGTACGAACGAGCGGATGCACGTGCTCGATCGGCCGGACCTGGGCGTACTGGACCGCAGCAGCTTTAGCGATGGTCGTCAGTGTTTCACCAGTTGCATCTGATACGAGATGCAGGTGGTAGTAGCTCGGAGTCACGTTTGCCATATGTGGAAAAGCGTTGAACAGAAATAGCGGTCCTGGCGGGCCTATCGTGGACTCCAGAATAACCGGCGTATTGTCCACGACGATACCCACAATCGATGTGGAGCTCAGCGACTTTTCGACAACGCGCCGAAATACCCACCGTCTCCCATGCCTTTCATGGATATCCCAACCCTATTCACAGGCTTTGCCTAGTGGGCGGTCAAGGATGAGTATTCTTAAATAATTGACAATCAATGAGGTTTCTTCCTCTAGTGCCCATTGGCACGTGACGTGACCAGATGTTGCGGTCAACATCGTACATGGTCGAGCTATCTTGCGCTTCTTGTGGGAAACCTGGGATATCCCCGATATCCGCATTCCTAAGAGTCAAAATAGAAACCTTCAAAAATTGATTTAGAATCTGAAGGGAGAAGCATGTCTGTTCAAACCCTGGCAGCTCGCGCCAGTTTACGACGGTTTTTGAAACCGTTCGTTGGCGAGGCGGTGTCCCCCCCTCCCATCTGGTTGATGCGTCAGGCAGGACGGTACTTGCCAGAATATCGGGCGACGCGTTCTCAAGCAGGAGGCTTTCTGGATCTTTGTTACTCGCCAAAGCTCGCTTGCGAAGTGACATTGCAGCCCATTCGCCGATATGGTTTCGATGCAGCGATTTTGTTTTCGGACATTCTCGTCGTTCCCGATGCACTCGGGCAGCAGGTTTCGTTTGTTGAAGGCGAAGGTCCGCGGCTTGATCCGATCACAGATGCGGCTGGACTGACTAAGCTTGATCCTGCGAAAACGGCTGGGAAGTTCGCGATCGTTTGGGAAACCGTTCAGAGGTTGCGTCAGGATTTGCCCTCCGAAACGGCATTGATTGGTTTTTGCGGTGCGCCGTGGACGGTGGCGACCTACATGGTCGGAGGGCGAGGCTCGGTTGACCAAGCCGCGACCCGGTCACTGGCCTATCAACAGCCAGCGTTATTCGGTGAATTGATCAATATTCTCATTGATTCATCAGTTACTTATCTGTCCGGCCAGGTGAAATCCGGGGCAGATGTTCTACAGATTTTCGACAGTTGGGCGGGGAGTCTTCCCGATGACGAGTTCCAGCGTTGGGTCGTTGTGCCGACTCAGGCTATCGTCGCCAAACTTCGTCAGTTGCACCCGGATGTTCCGATCATCGGATTTCCGCGCGGTGCTGATGTGGCCAGCGCGAACTTCGTGGAGAAAACCCAGGTGAACGGCCTTAGCTGCAACACGTCGATGCCGTTGGCGCATATGGCCCGACTTGCAGCGGAAACTAATGCGGTCGTACAGGGCAATCTGGATCCGTTGCTGCTGGTAGCCGGCGGATCGGCGCTTGAGGCACGCGTTGCGGAGACACTCTCGGTTATGCGGGGTAAACGGTTCATCTTCAACCTTGGGCATGGAATCGTGCCGCAAACGCCGCCGGAGCATGTGGCGCGTCTTGTCGAACTGGTGCGACAGGCTGCGTGATGACGGACAATTCAGCGTCAAAAGGGAACGGGGATCCCGGTATCCGAGCAGGGATTGCGTTAGGCGTAACCGTTCTGGCCACGGCTGCAGCAATGCTTCTTCTTGGTGACGCAGCTTACGATTGGGTCAAGGCCGTCCACGTGATGGCTGTGATTTCCTGGATGGCCGGGATGCTCTATTTGCCGCGTCTCTTTGTTTATCATGCAGAAACAGAGATCGGGACACAGCAATCCGAGACCTTCAAGGTTATGGAGCGCCGATTACTAACGCTGATCATTAATCCCGCGATGATTATTACGTGGATTCTGGGGTTATGGTTGGCGTGGCAGGGTGGCTGGTATATGGCGCCTTGGTTTCACGTCAAATTTGCGCTCGTTTTTATTCTCTCAGGGGTGCACGGCTATTTGTCATCGGCTTTACGCGCGTTTGCGGAAGATCGTAACGAGCGCAGTGCCCGCCACTGGCGGATCATGAATGAGGTGCCGGCGCTGTTGATGGTCGGCATTGTCATCATGGTTATTGTCAAGCCATTTTGAGAGTGGAGATGCAGTTTGGCCCTATGCGGGGCCGTTCAAGTCTGTTATAAAAACGTGCATCCCATATTTTCAGGGCCTTCAAGGCCCGGGTATGAGTTGATCCCGTTATTCTCCATGACCCGATCAACACGCGGCGCGAACGTGGTTTGCGCGCTCCAATGACCCATCCCACCTGCCAATATAGCTCGGCTTTATTTCCTTCTCCTACCTCTCCGTTATGCCGATGCTAGTCTCGGAGTCTTTTCCCCCAATGGAACAAATGAAACTTGAGGATCTGAAGCTCAAGTCACCACCGGAACTGTTAAGTTTCGCCGAAGAAATGGGCGTTGAAAACGCCAGCACCATGCGCAAGCAGGAGCTGATGTTCGCGACGCTGAAGCAGCTTGCGGCCCAAGACATCGAGATCATGGGGACGGGGGTTGTGGAGGTTCTTCCGGATGGCTTTGGCTTCCTCCGCTCACCAGACGCGAACTATCTGCCTGGTCCCGATGACATCTATATATCTCCGTCTCAGATCCGGCGCTTTGCGCTGCGAACCGGCGATACAGTCGAAGGCCAGATCCGCAGTCCGAAGGAAGGGGAGCGCTACTTTGCTCTTCTGAAAGTTGCGAAGATCAATTTTGAAGAGCCTGAAGCGACCAAACATAAGATCCACTTCGATAACCTGACGCCTCTTTATCCAACGTCCTGGTTGAAGATGGAAATCGAAGATCCGACGATTAAGGATCTTTCGGCACGTGTGATCGATATCGTCTCGCCCCTCGGTAAGGGCCAGCGCGCTCTTATTGTAGCGCCGCCTCGTACCGGTAAGACGGTTCTGCTGCAGAACATCGCGCATTCGATCACCACCAATCATCCCGAATGCTATCTGATCGTTTTGTTGATCGACGAGCGTCCGGAAGAAGTCACGGACATGCAGCGCTCTGTGAAAGGTGAGGTTATTTCCTCGACCTTCGATGAGCCGCCGTCACGGCACGTCCAAGTCTCTGAAATGGTTATTGAAAAGGCTAAACGTCTCGTTGAGCATAAGCGGGACGTGGTGATTCTTCTGGACTCCATCACCCGCCTGGGCCGCGCCTATAACACGGTCGTTCCTTCATCGGGCAAGGTGCTGACCGGCGGCGTCGATTCTAACGCGCTGCAACGTCCGAAGCGGTTCTTCGGTGCCGCCCGTAATATCGAAGAGGGCGGATCGCTTACGATTATTGCGACAGCGCTGATCGATACCGGTTCGCGCATGGACGAAGTTATCTTCGAAGAATTCAAGGGCACAGGTAACTCGGAAATCATTCTCGACCGCAAGGTTTCCGACAAACGTGTCTTCCCTGCGATCGACGTTGCTCGCTCCGGTACGCGTAAGGAAGATCTCCTCATCGCGAAGGATCAGCTCAAAAAGGTCTACGTCCTGCGTCGTATCCTCAACCCCATGGGTACCATGGATGCGATCGAGTTCCTTATCGATAAACTCAAGCAGACGAAGACCAATGGTGACTTCTTCAATTCTATGAACACTTGAAGTCTTCCAAGATTCACGCGACTCAGGAGTCAAGTTGTAAGGACTCCGGTTTCACGTGAAACGACTTGGTTTAGACTCGGTGTCCACAGAATTTCATCTTTCGATACTCTCCAGCGCGCCCCGTCATCCGACGGCGGCGCGCTGTTGTTTCAGAAGCCCGAGAAATTCTTCCGGATCGGTCAGGGGTGCGGAGCACTGAGGACCGATGCACGCGTAGGCCGTTGGCTGTCTGTCACGTGCGGCTTTGCCCATGACTGATGGTGACCTGGATGTTGGTTCCACATCGTTGATGATGTGCTCAAGGGCGCCAGGAAGGGAGACGCTGTGGAGGGCTTTCGCCATTGGCCCGTCCGGTGTCTCTGCCGCGATTACGACCTGCTGCGGGTTGATGACATCCAGCGCGGCAGCCAGCAGGCCGGTGTGTCCGACCAAGTTCTGATGCATGTCGGTGGAGAAGCTCTCAAGGATCATCGCGGCCTGTTCACGATAGCGATCATCACCGGTGAGCATGCTGAGGTGCATAAGGTTTGAGACCTGAATGCCGTTGGCGTTCGGCATCGCGTCGTCGGTGCCGCCGGACAGGCGTACAAGAACGTCATCAGTGTCATCCGCTGTGGTCGCATATCGGGATTCAGCGGGCAGCCAGTAGTGCTGGTGCAGTGTGTCGGTCCAGGTTTGTGCGGCCTCGAGGTATTTCGGCGCATTGGTGGCCTGGAACAGACGGAGAGCGCCCCAGACCATGTTGGCGTAGTCGCTTGCGGTCGCCGTCGCACCAAGCTTTCCGTCGCGATAAGAGTGGCGCAGCCGGCCATCCGGAGCCATCTTCGTCGAGATGAATTCGAAGGCTGTTTCAGCGGTCGTGAGCCAATCGGGACGTGCGAATACCTGCGCCGCGCGGGCGAGTGCCGCGATCATTAAGCCGTTCCAGTCCGCAAGTACCTTGTCGTCCCAACCTGGCCGGATGCGGCCGACGCGATGCGCTAATAGTTTCTCGCGCATGGCGGCAAGACGTGCCTCTTCGTCGTCGCTGAGATCGTCGAGGCGCTTGAGACGGTTGAGGATGTTGTGGCCTTCCCAGTTGCCGTCGCACGAAACGTCGTAGGTCGCGCAGAAGACAGCGGCGTCCTCGGGGCCGAGCACGGACTGAATCTCATCAGCAGACCAGACGTAAAATTTGCCTTCCTCGCCTTCGGAATCGGCGTCGAGAGAAGCAGCGAAACCGCCACCTTCCGCGATCATCTCGCGCTGGAGCCATGTGATGGTTTCTTCAATGCGCCGCTTAAACAGCGGGCGTCCCGTTTCGCGGAAGCACTCCGTCAGTTCGTCTACAAGCAACGCATTGTCGTAGAGCATCTTCTCGAAATGCGGAGCGAGCCAGCGCTCGTCTACTGAGTAGCGGGAGAACCCGCCGCCGAGATGATCGTAGATGCCGCCTTGGCAAATATGGACGAGCGTGTTTTCGACGGCCTTTGCGGCTGTTTCGTTGCCGTAGCGGATTGCGCCACGCCAGAGCAGCCAAAAGATGCTCCATTGCGGGAATTTGGGGGCACCTGTGAGACCGCCGTTCAAAGGATCAACAGCTCCCACAAGACGAGATGTCAGTTCGTTGATGAGCTGGTCTCCAACGATCATTGCCTGGCCTTGGGCTGGCGGCGCGCGTAGTGCGTTGGTTATGATGTCGGCGTTGTGCGTAACCTTCTCCGGTTCCTGGTGATAGATGCGGGAGATGTTGTGCAGCACGTCTACGAATGCAGGTCGGCCGTAGCCACGTGTTTTTGGAAAGTATGTTCCGCCGAAGAAGGGCCGTGCATTGGTGTCCAAGAACATCGTCAGTGGCCAACCGCCCTGTTCGCCGAGATGATGGAGCGCGGACATGTAGATGGCGTCGATGTCGGGACGTTCCTCACGGTCGAGCTTGATATTCACAAACAGCTCGTTCATGACCGCAGCGGTTTCGTCATCTTCGAAGCTCTCGTGGGCCATCACATGGCACCAGTGACATGCGGCATATCCGACGGAGAGCAGGATTGGTTTTCCCGTTGCTTTGGCTTCCGCCAACGCTTCAGGTCCCCACGCCCACCAATGCACAGGGTTATCCTTGTGCTGGAGGAGGTATGGGCTGGTTTCGTCTGCCAGGCGGTTGCGGCTCATGATGGGACCTCGGAATTCTTTGGCAAATGGCGTTGTGGTCAGGCACGTTTCTTTGAGTAATCAAGCTTCATGAGCATTCACGCAACCTCAGGGCAAACGATTTACGCTCTTTCGAGTGCACCGGGTCGTGCCGGTGTCGCGGTCATTCGGGTATCCGGAGCACTTGCGGGTCATGTTGTGGAGGTGCTTACGGGAGGGCTTCCGCGGCCTCGGTACGCCGCCTTGCGACAGTTTTTTCGACCGGGAGCCGATGAGGCGATCGATGAGGGCCTCGTCTTATGGATGCCGGCGCCTGGGACGTTTACCGGTGAAGATGTCGCGGAACTTCAAGTGCATGGTGGCCGTGCTGTCGTCCAGGCAATGCTTGCGGCGATCGGGACAATCGATGGCTGCCGTTTGGCTGATCCAGGAGAATTCGCGCGCCGGGCGTTTGCGGCTGGAAAGATCGACCTCACCGAAGCAGAGGGCATCGCGGACCTGATCGATGCTGAGACGGAAGCGCAGCGTGTTCAGGCGCTCCGCCAAGCAGCCGGAGGACTGTCTGAGCTTTACGAGGGGTGGCGGGCCGATCTCATCGGGGCTTTGGCACTCGTCGAAGCTGCTATCGACTTTTCAGATGAGGCAGACGTGAGTTCCTCGTCGATGGTGCGGGCGGGCGTCGTCGTCGAGACATTGCATGCAGCCCTTGCTCAGCATCTTGATGATGGACATCGCGGAGAGATCCTTCGAGAAGGATTTAGGGTGGTGTTGGCCGGTGCACCAAACGTCGGGAAATCCAGTCTGCTTAACCGTCTTGCACGGCGCGATGCAGCTATTGTGTCCGAAGAAGCGGGAACGACCCGTGACGTGATCGAAGTCCGACTTGATCTCGATGGCTTGCCCATCATTGTCACGGATACAGCAGGTCTTCGTGACACCGCTCATGCCGTTGAGCGCGAAGGGATCCGGAGAACGCTGCTTCGGGCCGAAGAAGCCGATCTCATCGTTTGGATCGAGGATGCAAGCTTGCCTGCCGGCGAGCGGCCACCGATCTTGGCCCAGCGCGCGGCCGACACCATCATCGTCTGGAACAAGGCAGATCTCTTTGAGGGTGCAGGCGGGACGGTTGGGACAGAGGAGGCTCTCCCGATCTCGGTCAAAACGGGATGGAACGTTGATCAGCTTATTAAGAGAATTGCCGATGCTGCGCGTGTGCGTATCGCGCCAAGAGAGGAGCCGGTCGTTACGCAGGCCCGACACCGACAGCATCTCGAAGCGTGCTTACGGCATTTGGAGATGTTCAATCGGGATGAGGCGGACGACCTGGCCGAGCTCCGGGCAGAGGAACTTCGCCTCGCTGCAAATGCGCTGGGGCGCATTACTGGTCGTGTTGACGTTGAGGATGTCTTGGACGCGGTCTTTGCGCGATTTTGTATCGGTAAGTGACGAGACTACTTGCGTGTGCGAGGTTTTGTTTCACGTGAATCATCCGAATTGTTCACGCAGCGATGTATCGAACGGATCTCGTTAGTATTTGCAGTAACAGAAGCCTGCTCTCGCTGTGTCTGATGGATGGGGGTAAGGTGCGGGAGCACTAACAGAACAACCGGCATTGCCGAGGAGAGTTGATGTCCACCAAGGACGACGAGACTGAATCTCCCTTTGAACTCCAATCTGCCTCACCATTTACCGTGGAAGAGCGCGATGCCGTCTATCGGGCGATCTTTACGCGTCGTGATGTGCGGGGGGAGTTCCTGCCCGATGTCGTGCCGGACGATGTTCTCAAGCGCATTCTGACTGCGGCCCACCATGCCCCTTCCGTTGGCTTTATGCAGCCGTGGAACTTCCTCGTGATCCGCGACAAGGCTGTGAAGGACCGTATCGGCGACATTTTTGCTGAGGCGAATGAAGAAGCCGCTGCCATGTTTCCATCCGAGCGGCAGAAGCATTATCGGTCGTTGAAGCTCGAAGGCATCCGGACCGCGCCGCTCAACATCTGCGTGACGTGCGACCGGCAGCGTGGCGGGCCTGTCGTACTGGGCACGACGCATATGTCAGACATGGATCTGTTCAGTACGGTGTGTGCGGTCCAGAACCTATGGTTGGCGGCGCGTGCAGAGGGGATCGGTGTCGGCTGGGTGAGCATCCTGAAAGAGGATGAGGTCAAAGCGGTTCTGAATATCCCGCAGAACATCCGTATCGTGGCTTATCTGTGCGTCGGGAAAGTTGAGGGTCTCTTTTCCGAGCCGGAACTCCAGGTTCGCGGATGGCAGAACCGTATGGATCTCGATAGTCTTGTCTATGAAGACAGATGGGGTGCTTCTTCATGCGCTAAGTCCGATGATCAAGCTGAGTGAGAGAAACGGATAGCTGCTTCAAACTCGTCGCTGGAAGCCGTCGGTTGTTCGATGGTTGCGTCCAAGAAAGATAATCAATGCCACCGCCGTTCAAGGTCGAGTTGATATCCCACGATCCTCGGTGGGCGCGGGATGCGGATAGAGAGTCTCAGACCTTTACGGCCGCTGCGGGTCACTGCGTTCAGATCGTCCACCATATCGGTTCGACTGCTATCCCCGGGATTCATGCCAAACACGTTCTTGATCTGATGCCGGTCGTGACAAGCTTGAGAGAGTTGGATGATCGCCAGCGAGAAATTGAAGCGTTAGGCTACGAATGGTGGGGGAGCTCGGTCTTCCCGGCCGGCGTTACTGTACCAAATCCGACCTGGTGACCGGGCGACGGCTTGTGCAGCTCCATTGCTATGGTCAGGGATCTGCGGAGATCCCGCGGCATCTAGCTTTTCGAGATTATCTTCTAGAGCATCCTGAAATTGCGCGTGCGTATAATCAGGAGAAGTTGCGTTGCCAAGCGCTCAATCCAAATGACTCTCACGCATATGGGGACTGTAAGGCCGGGTGGGTGCGCAGGGTCGAGGCTGAGGCTCTTGCGCATGTTCGACTGGACGTGAACACCCGGCCCTGATCTTGACGCTCTCACGGATTTATCAGTGAGAGCGTTCTGCTTCTCGACCTTCAAGCCATACGGTCGAGCTTCGGAATTGTGAATGGGTCAACGTTCGGCAGGCTTAAGTGCTCTGAGTGTCTAGTCTTGCGCGCCACTCAAACTGTTTCACGTGAATCATGTAAGTCTTGTATCGGGTCATGTATTGGCCAATGTTTCACGTGAATCCATACTTAGGCAGACCCGAATATACGTAAAATTTTGACGTGCCGCCTCGCTGTTCTTATAGACTGCGGGCGCAACACCAGCTGGATTAAAACTGAATATGACACGCGTTGCAGACTTCGACGTTATTGTCGTGGGCGGCGGCCACGCCGGCTGTGAAGCCGCGGCTGCGGCTGCACGGATGGGCGCGAAGACGGCCCTGGTTACCCATAAGCGTGCGACGATCGGCGAGATGTCCTGCAATCCTGCGATTGGTGGCCTCGGCAAGGGTCATCTGGTACGGGAAATCGATGCGCTTGATGGTTTGATGGGTCGCGTGGCGGATGCTTCCGGTATTCAGTTCCGCTTGCTCAACCGCTCAAAAGGACCCGCTGTTCAGGGACCGCGGACCCAGTCGGATCGGGCGCTTTATCGCCGGGCTATGCAGTTTGCGATCGACGAAACAGAGAACCTATCGGTTGTTGAAGGTGGCGTTGAGGACCTGCTGGTCGAGAACGGCGCGGTGGCTGGTGTCGTGTTGGGCACGGGCGAGACGCTGCGCTGCGGAGCAGTGGTGTTGACGACGGGCACGTTCCTCAATGGGCTCATTCACATGGGGGCTACTAAGATTCCGGCAGGCCGCGTCGGGGATGCGCCCGCACTCAAGCTTTCGGAGCGCCTTTACGGGCTTGGGTTGCAACTTGGGCGGCTAAAGACAGGAACGCCGGCGCGTTTGGCGTCCTCTTCGATCGATTGGAGCGGGCTCGAGATGCAGGCGGCGGATGATCCGCCCGTACCGTTCTCGTTCCTGACACATGAGATCACCACACCGCAAATCCGCTGCGGGATTACGTACACCACAGCCAAAACACATGAGATTATCCGGGCGAACCTATCGCGCGCGCCGATGTATTCCGGCGATATCAAGAGTGTCGGGCCGCGTTATTGCCCGTCCATCGAAGACAAAGTCGTTCGGTTTGCCGATCGCTCGACCCACCAGGTGTTTCTGGAGCCAGAGGGTCTCGACGACGATACGGTTTATCCCAATGGAGTTTCGACGTCTCTGCCGGTTGAGGTGCAGGACGCCTTCCTGAAGACCATGCCGGGATTGGAGAAGGTCCAGATCAAACGGCCGGGATACGCGATTGAGTATGACTACGTTGACCCTCGTAGTTTGCAGGCGACCCTTGAAGTGAAGCTGCTGCCGGGATTGTTCCTGGCAGGGCAAATCAACGGGACCACGGGCTACGAAGAGGCTGGGGCGCAGGGACTTATCGCGGGCATCAATGCTGCGCGAAGGGCTGGCGGTGGCGATGGGATTACTGTCTCACGGGCGGATGGCTACCTGGGTGTGATGATTGATGATTTGGTGACACGCGGTGTGAGCGAACCCTATCGGATGTTCACGTCACGTGCGGAATTCCGCTTAAAGCTCAGGGCTGATAACGCTGACCAGCGTCTGACTCCGTTAGGTGTTGCTGTAGGATGCGTTTCCGCGTCACGTGCGGCGGTGTTCCTAGACAAGGTGGAAGCCCTTTCTGATGGGCGTGCGCTCTTGGAGCGTCTGTCGTTGACGCCCAGCGCAGCGAAGCATCATGGGTTGGAAATCAATCAGGATGGCCGCCGGCGCTCAGCGTTCGAGCTGTTATCGATGCCGGGAATTGACGTCGCGCGGTTAGGTGCGATCTGGTCCGAGATTGCCAGCTTGGATGCTGCGATTGCCGGACAGTTGGCTGTGGACGCCAAGTATCACACCTATGTGCAGCGTCAGGAGGAGGATGTTGCCAGTCTCCGGCGGGATGAGGCGGTTCGTATTCCAGACGGGTTTGATTATGACGCCGTCCCAGGGCTCTCTAATGAAGCCCGACAGAAACTGATCAAGTATAAGCCGCTGAATCTTGCTCAAGCAGGACGGATAGACGGTATGACTCCAGCTGCTTTGATGTTGTTAGCAGCTAATCTTAAAAAATATTCATCACGGAAGTCGGCATGACGCCGAATGATATGAGTTCAATAAACATCTCTGGTCCAGAAGAATTTATAGAATACTTTGATATTTCACGTGAAACACTAGAGTTACTTGATTTATACGCCAATACGCTTCAACATTGGCAAAAAACGATCAACCTCGTCGCGCCGAGTACTCTGGATTCAGTTTGGCAGCGCCATTTTGCGGATTCTGCGCAATTGCTGAAGCTGGCTCCTGAGAATGTCACGTCGTGGGTTGATTTGGGGTCGGGTGCAGGTTTCCCGGGGTTGGTTATTGCCATCCTGATCCACGGTAAACGAGGAGCAGAGGCGGGTTCTGTTGTGCGACTCATAGAAAGTGATGCCCGCAAGGCCGCTTTCCTTGGGGAAATCGCCCGGAGGACCTCTGTAGCTGTGGACATCGTTCCCAGGCGAATCGAGTTATCATCGACTCAGGCTAATTTCGAGCCAGTTGAAGTCGTTACGGCTCGCGCGTTGGCGCCACTCGAGCGATTGCTCGGATTGGCGTACCGCTTTTTCAACGACGGCACGATTGGGCTGTTCCCGAAAGGCCGCGACGTGGAGCGAGAGATCGAGGCGGCTCGCAAGGACTGGCAGTTCGACGTTCGGCTGGAGCAAAGCCTCACGGATCCAGAGGGGCGCATTGCTGTGATCGAACATTTGAAGGCCAAATCGAAAGGGTAAATCCAGTGACTGGCGCTATCCCTGGAGGAACGGGTCCTCGGATTCTCGCTATCGCCAACCAAAAAGGTGGGGTGGGTAAGACCACCACGGCGATCAACCTTTCCACAGCGCTTGCCGCAATCGGCGAACGCGTTCTCGTTATCGATCTCGATTCGCAGGGGAATGCCTCGACGGGGTTAGGTATCGACGTTCAGGCGAGGATCAACACATCTTACAATGTTCTCGTTGGTGAAGCGCGCCTCACAGATGCTGCGCTGCCGACGGCTATCCCCGGTTTACGTATTGTGCCGGCGAATGCCGATCTCGTAGGGCTGGAGGCAGAGCTCATCTCAGAGTCGGATCGGCCATTCCGGCTTAAGAACGCTGTAGCGCAGATGCTGGCAAGCTTCCCGTCGCTGCCGGAAGATGAGCGTTATTCTTACGTGCTTATCGACTGTCCGCCTTCTCTTAGCGTTCTTACTTTGAACGCGATGGCAGCGGCTCATGCGGTGTTGGTGCCCGTTCAGTGCGAATTCTTCGCTCTCGAAGGCATCTCTCAGTTCAAAGCGACCATTGATCAGATCCGAGCGACACTCAATCCGGTGTTGGAGATCCAGGGCGTTGTCCTGACGATGCACGACGCCCGGACCTCCCTGTCGAAAGAGGTCGTGGAGAACGTGCGGGGCTTCTTCGGATCAAAAGTCTACGATACGCTAATCCCGCGAAATACTAGGGTTGCTGAGGCACCGTCTCATGGCAAGCCTTTGATATTATACGATTATGATTGCGCTGGCAGTCAGGCGTATATTCGCTTGGCAAGCGAAATCATCGAACGTGAGAGACACTACCGGGCCGCATGACGCGGGCCGTTGACTGTTAGATCCGAGAGGACACTGAAGGCGATGAACGCACCCGTGCACAAAAGCAGACTGGGCCGAGGCCTTGCTTCGCTGATCGGAGAGGCCGCCGCTGCGTCTTCTCCTTCGCCTGTGCCGGAGGTGACGCCGCTGAAGGCCCCTGCCGAGGGTGAGCAACGGACGCTGGGCCTTGACCAAATTCGGGCCGGGAAACTCAATCCTCGGCGTGAATTCCGTGAAGAAGAGCTCGCCGAACTTGCGAACTCTATCCGGGCAAAGGGTCTCGTGCAGCCGATCCTGGTGCGTCCTGATCCTATGGCTCCGGGCCGTTATGAGATCGTGGCAGGCGAGCGCCGCTGGCGCGCGTCACAGCTGGCCGGTCTGCATCGTGTGCCGGTCATCATTCGGGAGCTGAGCGATAAAGAAGTCCTGGAGCTCGCGCTTATTGAGAACGTACAGCGCGCGGATCTCAATGCGATCGAAGAAGCGATGGGCTATCGGGAGCTGACGGAGCGGTACAATTACTCGCAGGAGCAACTCTCAGACATCATCGGCAAGAGCCGCAGTCATGTTGCAAATACCTTGCGGTTGCTTCGTTTGCCGGAAAGCGTACAGGCGCTGGTGCAACTCGGAAAGCTTACAGCTGGCCATGCCCGTGCGCTCATCGGACGGAACGATGCGGAGCGTCTTGCGGAGCGGATCATCGCGGATGATTTGAACGTCCGCGCAGTCGAAGCGCTTGTGCAGGGCACTCCTGACAACGCACAGCAGTCTTCACAGCGAAAGGTCCGCGAAAAGGATCCGGATACGCGTGCTTTTGAGAAGGAACTTACGGACTCATTAGGTCTTAAGGTGGAAATCAAGCGCGGGTCCGGTGAGAGCGGTAACCTTGTGATCAAGTACGGAAATTTTGATCAACTCGAGTATATCCGTATGCGACTTGCGAGTATGAACGGCTAAAGCTGGTCTTGGCAGCACGCCATAACAAGATTAAACGTCTTCGTTGCAACTGCCGACAGGGTTCAGAAGGGCCTGATGGCGGCTGTTCGATGCAGTCGGCGTCGACAGCTTAAACGTGGCTCTGTCAGCTGGTCCAAGCTGAGTGAAACCGGAATTGGCAATGAATGACGATGTTCTGTTGCGGCTTGCCGCTACGATTCGACAACGGCGGACGGCAAGCGCGGATAAATCATATACTCGGCAGTTGCTGGACGAGGGGTCGCCGCGCTGTGCTAAGAAATTCGGCGAGGAAGCGGTCGAAACCGTGATCGCTGCCTTGGGCGAAAGTGATGCCGCGCTAAGATCCGAAGCAGCAGACGTAATCTATCATCTCCTGGTGCTCCTCGAGAGCCGATCGGTGGCGATTGCGGACGTCTTGGCGGTCCTTGAGGGCCGTATGGGAATGTCTGGCGTCGAAGAAAAGGCGCGCCGTAAAGGCAATTGATTTCAGGCCGCCAAACGTCTCCGAGTAGCAAGCCGATGCCGTATACAGATGTGCAGTTTTCGCCTTACCTGACTTTTACCAGGGATGATTGGGCAAGACTGCGCGCGGATACGCCGATGACTTTGGCGCCGCATGAGGTTACGCAGCTTTCGGGTCTTATCGAAGAACTGTCGATGGACGAGGTGGAAGAGATTTATCTTCCGTTGTCGCGCCTGCTGAATCTGTATGTCGCCGCCCAGCAGGAACTGGATTCCGTCACGACCACGTTCTTGGGCCGGCAGGCCTCACGGGTTCCCTTTATTATCGGGGTCGGCGGTTCTGTTGCTATCGGCAAAAGCACTACGGCGCGTGTGTTGAAGGCGTTGCTTGCGCGCTGGCCTCACCATCCGCGCGTCGATCTTGTCACGACGGACGGCTTTCTGAAAACCAATGCCGAGCTGGAGCGGCTAGGTCTGATGGACCGAAAGGGTTTTCCAGAAAGCTTCGATCTGCCGCTGCTCCTTAACTTTTTGGCTGAAGTGAAGTCTGGCGTGGCCCATGTGGAGGCGCCGGTTTATTCGCATTTTCATTATGATATTTTGCCCGGGCAGAACATCATCGTCGATCGCCCGGATATCCTGATCGTTGAAGGATTGAATGTTCTGCAGCCCGCTGTGTTACCTAAGAACGGATCTGCAATTCCGTTCGTTTCGGACTTCTTTGACTTCTCGATTTATCTCGATGCTGACGTTGATGTGATTCAGCATTGGTATGTGAAACGTTTTATGCGGCTTCGTGCGACCGCGTTTCGCGATCCTGGTGCTTATTTTCACCGTTACGCGCAGTTGAGTCAGGAAGAGGCTAAAGAACGGGCCCTTATGATCTGGCGAAACATCAACCTGAAAAACCTGGAAGAGAACATTTTGCCAACGCGCCCGCGGGCGCGATTAATTTTGCGAAAGGCTGCAGACCATCGGATTGAAACGGTGGCTCTCAGGAAGCTCTGACCCATAAAAGAAAATAGGCCGCCTTGGGGGACGGCCTAAGTTTCGAGAGAAGGGACTGAGGATCGAATATCATCACGGCGATGATTATTCGATACTGGTTACAGATGGCTTAGCTTTCGCCTCCACCATCAAAGACCGTCGTACGCCTGTGAACTGAAACGCATCGCGGCGGTCTGACTTGGATGAGCATGGGAGTATGTCCGTAATTAAATGCTCAGCCGGAAATAAGCGCATTCCGTTGCCGTAGGGACTGTCCTTCAACAAGGGGTGCAAGAGTATTCGCTAGTGCTTCCATATATGCTGCCTGATAGCGCAACGCGGCACGTGCATACGGGCTATGCAGGATGAAAGTTGTGACAGCGGCTTGGGCCGCCAAGGTTTTTGATAGCATCTGAAGATAACCAGCAAACCCATTGAATGGGGATGTAGATTTCACCGGAACCCAGAAATCTACGTTCTGTGTCAGGCTCTGATTTCCAATCCCATTTGTGGTTTTGTTTTCGATGTGAATCGAATGGATTTCCGGAGAGCTGGCTTTTTTTTAGAGCCGGTCGCTGAAAGCGACTGCTTTTCACTATCCTGTTTCTGTGTGGGCTTATCGTGTGCCAATCGTGCGTCGGTTCTTTCCGCTACTGCAGGTGCGGCCGCCGTTTGGCTATTCGCGATATTTAACTCAGCGTTCTGTTGAGCCAGAAACACTTTAAACTTATCGCGAAGACGCCGAATTACGGATGGCTCCGTAACCCCAATTCGGCGAATTGCAGTTGTCGGTTTCAGTTCAGGATCCGCAGCAATTAGTGCGGCGATCTGGATTAGAGGCACGCGATCGTCGATACCAGTCCCCTTCGGTCGACCGCGTCGGGTCTTTGTCGTGGACATAGATAGACCTTTTTGAGTGCAGTGTTTCGATTCGGTTTATCGGATCGTCACGTAAAATCTAATTCGGACCAAGGAAAATAAATCGTTAAATAGAAAAAACGCATTTAACGCATCTACAATTGTGACCAAATAGCATCCGAAATTGATAGACCTCTGAAACTCTGGCGAAAATCTATATGCAACTTCGGTTCGTGATTGTTGAGCAGATCCCGCCCGGGGGACGGAAGACACATAGCGAGCACGCCAAGCTAGGTCCATTTATCCTTATACGTTTTATTTTTGCCGATATATTGTGCAGTTCGTTGTCGGTGTTCGTTATTCGACCGAAACGATCTCGCTATGACCCGAATTGCGAGGGCCTGGAGCCACAATCTTATTAGAGGTTTTCTCTATAATTGATATTTAATCTATCGGTGGTCGCGCGATTGCGTAGTTGGCAAACCCAACGATCTGACTTATGTTTAAGTCAGATTCGAGAGGGATTTTTGTCATGTCTATTTTGAGCCAGCCGCATTTCCATGATGAAGCCGCGGCATTTGCAAAGCTCGAAAGCATCCTTTGGCCAGAAGGCCCAGTCTGCCCACACTGCGGCGGCAAGGAGCGCATCTACGCGCTTGAGGGTGTCCGGAGTAAGCCGAGCAAGAAGAACCCTGAGGGGGTCGTTCGTCACGGTTTGAAGAAGTGCGGCCATTGCCGCAAACAGTTTACTGCCCGCGTTGGAACGGTCTTTGAGTCCAGCCACGCACCTTTACACAAGTGGTTCCAGGCTGTGCATTTGCTCTGCTCTTCTAAGAAGGGCATCAGCAGCCACCAGCTGCACCGCGTTCTTGAGGTCCAGTACAACACGGCATGGTTCATGAGCCATCGTATTCGCGAGGCTATGCGCAGCGGGGATCTGGCTCCACCGATGGGCGGCAACGGCAAGATCGTAGAGGTAGACGAAACCTACATCGGCAAGAAGAAGTCCGCGAAGAACTACCGCAAGAAGG
This sequence comes from Candidatus Filomicrobium marinum, assembly GCF_000981545.1. Classification (NCBI taxonomy): domain Bacteria; kingdom Pseudomonadati; phylum Pseudomonadota; class Alphaproteobacteria; order Hyphomicrobiales; family Hyphomicrobiaceae; genus Filomicrobium; species Candidatus Filomicrobium marinum. Next base: position 970,051 of record NZ_LN829119.1, on the reverse strand, counting down.
CTGGCCAAGCGGACAAGATGGCGGTTCTAACCCTTGTGGACCGTGGCGGCTCGGCTCGCAGCTTCCACGTCGAAGGCACCAACCGCAACGTGATCCTGCCGATCGTCAAAGAGAACATTGACCGCGAAACCAAGATCGCAACCGATCAGGCGCCCTACTATCTTCGCCTCAAGGATCACTTTGCAGAGCATGGCAGCGTCAACCACTCCGAAAACGAGTGGCGTCGCGGTGACATCTGCACCAACACCGTTGAAGGCTACTTCTCGATCTTCAAACGCGGCATGAAGGGTGTGTATCAGCACTGCTCTGAAAAGCATCTACATCGATATCTTGCTGAGTTTGACTTCCGCTACAACAACCGCTCCGCGGTAGGTATCGAGGACGAAGAGCGTGCGGAGAAAGCCCTAGACGGTATCAAAGGGAAGCGTCTGACGTACCGAAGAATTGACTAAGAAGTAGAATATGTTCACTTTATGTTCTCTCTTGACTCTTGACGATTCTTATCGACTCAACGTATTTTACGAAGGGCAGTCATGCACCGGGTTGAACCAGAGCATCCGAAAGGATGCAGGCGAGAGATCGCAATCATGGTCCGGGGGGCTGCCTATTCTATTTGAAGGGCTTGAGAGACGCGCCCTGCTGAGCAGTTAGCTCCATCCGATCTACGCCCGGCAGCAGTTTTAGACCGTAGCTCAAATAGTTTCCGCTTCGGCAGTAGATCATCTCACGGATGGTGTGGAGATATTGGGCTTCCACATTTCCGTATAGGTCAGGTTCAAAGGCGGCGGCAATTGCCGCCGCTCCGCAATCTGCCAGTTGTAGGCCAGCATCGCGGCTATGATCTTGCGCATCAATACTAGCTATATCAATTACTGGCCAATGCACGCGGTTATTGTTCTCGTCATCCTTGAGGCGCGACATATACATCTTAAAATCGTCGTATGACAGTCCGCCGCGACGTGAGAAAACGATTTTGACTTGGCCGTTGCCCTCCGGAACTAAGGCCCGATTGTCTCGACAGAACCAGGATATTCGTTCGATCGCGTACCGTGTTACGTAAAAGTAAAGTTGATTCTTTTGACTGAATGTACCGGGTTCAATCGTAGTTTTATTGGATATCGCCGCAATAAATCTAAGAGGTTTTCGATATATGAGCTGGCAAGCAGCACGTTTTTGGGAATGATTGAAATCGGCGAAATGAATGGCGCGACCCTTCGTCTTCTTCCTAGTTTTCTCTCTTATCTCATCGCGCCAGCGGACCGCTTCTAGCCTGTGTGTCGCCCGAACGATGCAGGCGCAGATGCATAGCCAATGGGAAGCACCACCTTTGCCACCGGGTTGGCGAAATTTGCACAAACCGTCATCACCAGACTCATCAATGTATGCTATAAAACTATGGCTCATGTTTTAGCGGAAGCAGCGTTAGATATAAGGTCGAAGATGGCTCAAAGCGAAAAATTCAAGCAGGCGGCCAGAGATCTTGGTTGCGCTGAAGATGCTGAGGCGTTTGACAAAGCAATTAGGAAGATCGCCAAAGCACCACCGCCTCAAACAGTTGCAAAGCGGAAGGCTAAGACGAAAAAGCCCGCCAAATAGGTGGGCTTTTTGCTTTTCTGAGATCTTCATCCAGGGGGCGGATATGGGTCGTTTCCGTAGGTCCACTCCGTGCGGAACCTATTGTCCCTGCCCTGAACTAGAACTTGGGCATCTTTCCCATTTCGGCCTGCCGAGTGCGCCGCATCGACGGCGGCGCGGATCGCATCAGCCTGCGTATTAAACGGTCCGAAATGCTTCTGATTAAAACTGATCTTCCATTGGCCGTCGTGCAAAACGACGAAGTACTGATTTCGTGCCATTGGCACCTCCATAAATGTGGATACGGATGCACATGACAGACGAGACACTCCCACCGGAAATGCTGCCCATCGCCGACACGGACGAAATCTCCGTAGTCGTATGTCGAGGAACCCCCGATTGCGATGGCACCAACACCCCGTGTCAGTGGTGCATCGAAGTCGATCTCAATGACCCGGACGCCGTCGAAAATGCCGTTAGGGCGGTTGGATCGAAAAACTAGAAAGTACGTGTACGTAAGAAAAGCAAACTACGACCTTGTACTTCATTTGTTCTTAAGAGTCGAGTCTGCGATTGGAATAGAGAAAACCCGCCTATTTGGCGGGTTTTCTATTGGGAGAAAATGCATGAAGCTATACGTGCTTCACTGGGCAGCTTGGGGGCTTGGTCTTCTCGTTCACGTAGAAGGAAGGCCCCTTGGCTACGCTCCGCGAAGGCCTGCCGATGGTGGAATTTGCGGCGGTCTCAATATCCGCGATCGTTGAGCCACTTCCCGCATACCTGCATGCCTTTGCCCGCCCAAGACCCAGAAACTTCGCTAACAAACAATCGGTCGTTCGTGTCGAGGCAAGCCGCTAGGTATATCGCCAGATTTTCTTCTGAACCTTCATATTCCACAAACCAAACGGACTGTTGGGTATGGCAGTGGCGAAGCTGCTTAAGCTTATCAATGATACAGTCATAATTCTGACCGATCGTATTCAGGTCGTATGCCACTACGAAACAAGCCATCTAAAAATCCTCGCATGCTAAAAAGGCAGCATACTGCAGGATTCGTGTGGGTTTGTAAAATACGGAATAGCCGGTGGTCGTATGTCTGAGTCTGGCCTGAAGGCGATCCTGGAACGTCTTGGTCTGCGCCAAAGCGAGTTGGCTCGTTTGATTGATGTCAGCGCGCGCACCGTTAGTCAGTGGGCGACGGGGGATGTTTCGCTGCCAGGGCCGGTGGCTGCGTATCTTAGGGTCCTACTAGCATTGCCGCCGGAACTCCTCGCGGAAGAGTTTGCCCGTCTGGAAGGGAGGAAGCGCATGTTGGATGAAGGAATTTATAGCCTTACCTGCCGGGTAAACGATTGCCAGATCGCGGAAAGTGACGCGGCGCTTGCTGTTTTAAGGAACGGGAAAATTCTAGGGTCCGACCGGCAAGGGGGATTATTTACGGGCTCGTACGAATATGATGCGGCTACGCAGCGGAATAAAATGCACGTTCGGTTACAGGTGCCGCCCAACGGAGTTTTGTTTACGGGAGGCGGTGCTGGTCCAGGAGGTGCCGTGGTCGATATTGTCGGGGCGTTTGATCGCGCGGCCCCAGCCTCACATGCCATCGTGGATGTCAGGGGCGAACAAGTCGAATTGCAATTGACGTACCTGGGGCCTCTGCCCAATTAGCGTGCGGGGCAGAACAAGGTTCAGAATGCAGATTGAGATATGACGAAAAGTGCTGGCCGAGTGTTGCTCGGGCGAATACGCGGAGCACATGGAATTCGCGGTGACGTGCTGGTTCACTCTTTTACGGAGCTACCGGAAGCCATCGGGGACTATGGCGAACTCACAGATTGCGACGGTGGTCGTGCATTACGCCTCAAGGTGCAGCGGGTGACGCCGAAAGGAGTTATCGCGCGTGTGACAGGCGTGAGCGATCGGACGGCCGCCGATGCCCTCAAAGGCGCCGAGCTGTGGGTTGATCGCGGGCAATTACCCGATGCTGAGCCAGGCGAGTTTTATTATGAGGATCTCGCGGGACTGAAGGCGTTCGACCGCGACGGTGCTCAGTTTGGCGAGGTCGTCGGTGTCGAAAACTATGGAGCCGGCGATCTTCTGGAGATTCGGCTGAATGGCGTGCGTCGGACGGAGCTCGTCCCTTTCAGCGAGGCTTTTGTACCCGAAGTCGATATTTCGGCCGGAAAAGTTATCGTCGCGTGGCCGTTGGAGTTCGAGATCGCCAATGAGGCGAAGGATTCGGACGAAAACGAATAGGTGCGTATTTCCGGCCCCGTGTGACCTTAAAGGGGTTGGCCCTGTAAGAGACGAGGTGGATTGCCGGTCAGTCCGGCAGCTTCTTTGACGAAGGCGGCTTTTGCAATAGGCAAACGGTCGACGAGGCCGAGGCCGGCTTCACGCAAAGATCGCAGCAGCGTTGTATCGTTTGAGAAGAGGCGGTTAAGGCCGTCAAATGCTGCGGTGGAGAGCGTTGAATCAAACCGACGCCAGCGTTCGTAGCGCTCGAGCGCTTGTTGGTCACCCGCGTCGAGACCTACGCGGACGCTTTCCGTTATTGTTTCAGCCAAAGCGGCCACGTCGCGAAGTCCAAGATTTAAACCTTGTCCGGCAATCGGGTGAACACCTCGCGCCGTGTCGCCGACAAGCGCCAGTCGAGGTGCGATAAAACCTCGGGCTAAATGCATCGAAAGCGGCCATGAAGCCCGGGTTCCGACTAAAGAGAGTTCACCGAGCTTGTGACCAAAACGCCGGGTAAGCTCATCCAAGAAAGTCGTGTCGTCCATGCCCATGAGGCGATCGGCTTCCTGGCGTTCCTCAGTCCAGGTCACGCAGCTGCGATTGCCGGGTAATGGGAGAACTGCGAAGGGCCCTGACGGCAGGAAATGCTGGACGGCGCGGCCATTGTGCGGATCTTCATGGGCGACGGTCGTGCAGATACCGGACTGTTTATAATCCCACGAGATCAGCCCAATGCCCGCCAAGTCGCGGATCTTCGAGCGCCGTCCGTCCGCTGCCACCAGGAGGCTGCAGTTAAAGGTGCGGCCATCTGCGAGCGTCACAGTGAGGCCGCCCGGAATTTCATCGAACGACGCTGCTTCAGCTCCAGATATCCAGTCGACGTTCCTGGCTTCCTTTGTCGCTTGGCGTAGCGATGCTGCGATTAACGCGTCGGGCACAATGAACGAGGCAGGTTCACCGTCATCGAGGTGGTTGTCATATGTGAGTAGGACGGGGCGAATGCCGGCTTCGAGGCTTGAATCCGTGATTTCAATTTCGCTGACGGGCTGTGCGTTGTCGGCGATGCTGCTCCAAATGCCGAGTGTCTCCAGCATGCGTTTCGAAGCGGATGACAACGCAAACGCGCGTGGACTCGTGTTGGGGCGCGCAGGATCTTCGGATCCCGGGTTGCGATCGAGAATGGCGATAGAGAGGTCCCCACGCAGCGCTTGGGAGAGAGCGCAGGCAAGGCTCAGCGCGGTGTAGTTGGCACCGGAAATGACGATGTCGTAGCGTTGGGTCATAGGGACTCGTAGGTTCGCAGTGTTAGATGTCTCTGGTGAGGGCGTGCTTGCCCCGTGTTCCGGCGTGTGCGAAAGGGTTGTGGTACCTGAATATTGTCTCTCTTCTGCCCCTTGGGTAAGCCATTCCGACGCAATGAGCAAAGACGTAGGGTCGATTACGACTGAGCTGCTTTCCATTCTCGATCTTGAGCGGCTTGAAGACAATCTCTTCCGGGGCGTGAGTCTATGGGAGGGATGGCAACGGGTTTATGGCGGCCAAGTGCTCGCGCAAGCGCTAACCGCAGCTATTCGGACAGTTGAGCCTGCCCGGCAGGTACATTCATTACATAGCTATTTTCTTCTGGCTGGTGATCCGCAACATCCCATCATCTATGATGTCGAGCGGCTGCGTGAAGGTGGGAGTTTCTCGACACGCAGAGTCAAAGCCATACAGCATGGCGCCGTTATCTTCATAATGAGCGCTTCCTTCCACAAGGCGGAGGACGGTTTTGAACATGCCGCCGAAATGCCGGATGTGCCTGGCCCCGAAAAGCTGTTGAGCGCCAGTGAGTTAGTCGCAGACAGAATCAACGAAATTCCTGATTCCATGCGAGATTATTGGAGTCGGCCGCAGCCATTTGACATGCGTCCGGTCGATATTTCCCGCTATCTCAATCAGACCGCCCGGCCGCCGCAACAGTCGATTTGGATTAAGTCGACAGAGGCGCTGCCGGAAGATCCGGCGGCCCATCAGGTGGTGCTCGCTTACGCATCTGATTTTACCCTGCTCGATACGGCTTTGATCGCGCATGGCAAAACCTTGTTTGATACAGATGTCCAGTTAGCGAGTCTGGATCACGCGCTTTGGTTTCATAGACCGCTTCGCGCAGACGAATGGCTTCTCTATGTGCAGGATAGCCCGAATGCTTCAGGTGCTCGCGGTTTCTGCAGAGGGCAGGTGTTCACGCGTGAAGGCGTCTTAGTTGCATCGAGTGCGCAGGAAGGTCTGATGCGCCGGCGATCAACTAATTTCTCGATCCGGTGATCAAGTGGTGCATAAATTTTATGCAATCTAGGTCATTTGCGTAAAATTTAATCATAATGGTGGTGGCCAATCCGTCATCACCCGGGGTGCGCCTCAAATATTATCACACGATTTCATCGCTTTAGATCGAAATTTCGAATCTGGCACAGCTCTTGAGTCTTAACGATCCGGTAGCTGAGGGCCCTTGGGCTTTCGGTCGTCCGCGGCGGGTGCGACCGTCGTACCGCAATTTCATATTGCTGGTTCAGAACCGTTAAACGGGGTCGAGCATGAAATTACTGACTGCGATAATAAAACCGTTCAAGCTGGAAGAGGTGCGTACCGCGCTCACCGACCTTGGACTTCAGGGAATGACGGTAACCGAGGTCAAGGGTTACGGTCGACAAAAGGGTCATACAGAGATCTACCGCGGCGCTGAGTACGCTGTGAGTTTCCTTCCCAAAATCAAAATCGAAATCGTTATCCCATCCGACCAAGTTGAGAAGGCGGTTGAGGCTGTGCAGACCGCAGCCAAGACCGGTCAGATCGGCGACGGCAAAATCTTCATTTCACCCATCGATCACACCGTTCGCGTTCGTACCGGCGAGATCGATGTGACGGCGCTTTGAGTAGCAGGAGGGAATCTGAATGAACTTCTTTAAATCTAAGCTCGGAGCCGGACTGCTCGGAGCCGGATTGCTGGGCCTGATGATCGAACCAAGTGTGGCTCAAGAGGCCGCAGCTGCGGCCGCTGATCCTAAGACTGCTGCTACGGCGGCAAACGTTGACTACGTCTTCAACACGCTGCTCTTCCTTATGGCCGGTTTCCTCGTGATGTTCATGGCGGCTGGTTTCGCAATGCTCGAAGCTGGTCTTGTCCGTTCCAAGAACGTCGCTATGCAGTGCACCAAGAACATCGCGCTGTACTCGATCGGCGGTATCATGTTTTGGCTCGTCGGCTACAACCTGATGTATCCTGGCGAGTCATGGATCATTGCAAATTACATTGGTGCGATTGCGCCGGTTTCCTTGCCTGATCCGGCCGCGGATACCGCCAACGCTTATGCCACCGGATCCGACTGGTTCTTCCAGATGGTGTTCTGCGCCACCACGGCATCGATCGTGTCTGGTACGCTGGCAGAACGCATCAAGCTTTGGCCGTTTCTTATCTTCATCGTGGTCCTGACGGGATTCATCTACCCAATTCAGGGTTCCTGGGAGTGGGGTGCAGGCTGGCTCGATGACATGGGCTTTTCTGACTTCGCAGGCTCGACGCTTGTTCACTCTACCGGTGGCTGGGCCGCTCTGGCCGGTGCTCTTCTGCTCGGCGCACGGCACGGCAAGTACGGACCTGACGGTCAGGTCAACCCAATGCCTGGTTCCTCCATGCCATTGGCGACGCTTGGTACGTTGATCCTGTGGCTTGGCTGGTTCGGCTTTAACGGCGGTTCTCAGCTTGCTCTTGGTTCGCTTGAGAATGCTTCGGCCGTTTCGCGCATCTTTGTGAACACCAACATGGCTGCGGCTGCGGGTGTCATGGTTGCTCTTCTCATGACGCAGATCATCTACGGCAAAGTCGATCTGACCATGGGCCTGAACGGTGCCCTGGCTGGCTTGGTGTCCATCACCGCTGAGCCACTGGCTCCTGCTATCTGGCAGGCGGTTGTTATCGGCGCCGTCGGCGGTGTGATTGTCGTTCTTACGGTCCCGCTGCTCGACAAATTGCGCATCGATGACGTTGTTGGTGCGATCCCTGTTCACCTCTGCGCAGGTATCTGGGGTACGCTGATCGTCGCTTGGACCAACGCTGAAGCAAACCTCGCCGTCCAGGGTCTCGGCGTCGCTGCTATCGGTGCCTTCGTCTTCCTGGCGTCCTTCGTGATTTGGGTAATCCTGAAATTCACGATTGGCATCCGCGCATCGCTCGAGGAAGAGATGCAAGGGCTCGACAAGGCGGAAATTGGTCTGGAAGCGTACCCTGAGTTTGGGGTCGGCAGCCAACGACTCTAAGTGCTCTTCCACTAGACTGATGGGCAGGGACCTCCCCGATCCTGCTCTAGCCTTGACCCGGCATGACGATGCCGGGTCATTTTTTTATAACATCCCAACATCGCCATTTCGAAGATTGGGAGTTAGCGCCAGTGATAAGGGCCGATGTGAAGATCCTGTCCCGGCCGCATCATGCCAACGAGTTGGATCAGGTCGTTCCGGCGGAGCGCGATGCAACCCTCAGTGGGCGCGAAGTCCGGTGTCGCGACGTGTATGAATATAGCGCTGCCTCGACGACGGCTTCGTTGGACGTCATTGTAGCCCACGACGATGATGAGGTCGTACAGGTGGTCGTGGCGCCAAAGACGTTCTGCGCTCGCCCTGTAGGGGTGGGATACGGGGCGATTGTAGTTCGGGTCACAGGGAGCGTCGCACCAACCGTCGGTTGGACGAATTGCCTGCAAAGGTAAGCCTGTTATAGGGCGTTGAATCCGATCGGCGCGATAATAGGCTCGGCGTAGCGCCCAGCGTCCTATCGGAGTCGCACCGTCGCCTTCCATCTTTATGCTTGAGAGGCCGCTGCGGCCTAATGCACACGGAAATTGCCGACTATCGAATTGAACTACGCCGACTGCTGCATGTGCATTCTTAACGTTCACGGTCAATTGACGGAAATGTGGTTCGATGTTCCATCCTTTCAGGTATTTTCAGCGCCTTGGATCTGTTGGCTGATAACCAGCTATTCGACGGCGAACCATTGTTTTCCCAGGTTGTCCGGTTACGTACAGTGACAACAACCTGCGGCATTGGCGCAGGACGCATGCGGCGGTTGAACCCTATGGTATCAGCACGACAGGTGATAGAATTTATAGAAGCAATCCATTGATATGGAGCATTCATTATGAGCACGGCCCGCAAGATCCTCATTGTCGATGACGATGATGACCTTCGCGATTCCTTAAGAGATCAGCTGTCACTCCACGATGAATTCGAGGTTAGTGTCGCTGAGACTGCGGCACGCGGAATAGAAATTGCCAAGTTCGAACACCACGATCTTGTGCTGTTCGACGTTGGTCTTCCGGATATGGATGGGCGCGAAGCGGTTAAGCAACTGCGCAAGACCGGCTTTAAAAGCCCCATCGTTATGCTGACGGCAAATGATTCCGATGCGGATCAAATCCTTGGTCTCGATGCGGGTGCGAACGACTATGTGACGAAGCCCTTCAAATTCGCGGTGCTTCTCGCGCGGATTCGCGCCCAGCTTCGTCAGCACGAGCAGAGCGAAGATGCGGTGTTTACGATCGGGCCGTATTCCTTCAAGCCTGCGTCCAAGCTGCTGCTCGACGCGAAGGGATCGAAGATCCGGCTAACCGAAAAAGAAACTTCGATTTTGAAGTATCTCTATCGGGCCGGGGAGAAAGTGGTGACCCGTGATGTGCTGCTGCACGAAGTTTGGGGTTACAATGCCGGCGTTACGACGCATACGCTCGAAACGCATATCTATCGTTTGCGTCAGAAGATCGAGACGGATCCGTCCAATGCGGAGCTTCTCGTGACGGAAACAGGCGGTTACAAGCTCGTGCCCTGAGGTACGAGCTTCCCCCTCTATTTGGTTTCCTCAGCAGAGCGCTTGTAAATGTCGTCCGAACGGATGATGTCGTCTTCGCCCAGATAGCTACCCATCTGCACTTCTATCAGTTCCAGCGGGACCTTTCCGGGATTCTCCAGGCGATGCCATTGCGTGGCGACGATGTAGACGCTCTCGTTTTCCCGAACCAGCGATTCCTTGTCGCCGATAACGACCTTGGCTGTGCCTTGCACCACGATCCAGTGTTCGGAGCGATGGTGGTGCATTTGCATGGAAAGCTTGCCGCCCGGTTTGACGTGCAGTTTCTTGACCTGAAACCGTGGCGCTAAGCTCAGGGTTTCGAAAAAACCCCAAGGGCGGTAGTTGCGGACGTGTTGTTCGTGCTCTTTGCGGCCTTCATCTTTCAAGCGTTTGACAATGCCCGATACATCCTGAGCGCGTGTGCGATCAGCGACGAGCAATGCGTCCGGCGTATCGACGATGATGAGATTTTCAACGCCGAGGGTGGCCACGATCGGTTTGTCGGAATGGATAAAGCAGCCTTGCGTTCCTTCCGTTACGGCGTTGCCATTGATGTAGTTGTCGTCGGCATCGTGTTGCGCGACGTCCCACAGAGACGACCATGAGCCGACGTCGTTCCAGCCGACGTCGATGGGCAGCATGGCGGCGCGATCGGTTTTCTCCATGACGGCATAGTCGATCGAAATACTGGGCGCCGAGGCGAATGCCTTTGCCTCAAGGCGGAGGAAGCCGAGATCGGTTTCGGCATTCTGGACAGCTGCGGTTGCCGCTTTGAGAATGCCGGGTTCGAGGTTTGCGAGTTCGTTGATGAACGTCCCGGCCCGCAGAACGAAGATGCCGCTGTTCCAAAAGTAGTCGCCGGAAGCGAGGTATTGTTCTGCGGTCTTTTTATCGGGTTTTTCAAAGAAGGCGTCGACGTGAAACACGCCGTTGAACTCCGTGAACGGTGAGCCTCGGCGGATGTAACCGTATCCCGTATTCGCTTCGGACGGCGTAATTCCGAAAAGAACGAGGCGACCGGATTTGGCGACCTTGGCCGCAGCCAATATACTTTCACGGAAAGCGGTCTCATTGCCGATGATGTGGTCGGATGGCATGACCGCGAGAATGGCCTCGGGATCATTCTTCATTGCGATAAGGGCCGCGGCGGCGATCGCTGGCGCCGTATTGCGGGCAGCAGGTTCGAGAACGATGGCCTGGGCTTCTATCCCGGCAGATTCAAGTTCTTCCTTGATCAGAAATCGATGGTCGTTGTTGCACGAGAGAATGGGTGCGCCGAATCCTTCTTCCGCGGGAAGGCGGCGCAGGGTTGCCCCGAGGAAACTCGTTTCTTGATCATTGAGGAAGCGGATGAACTGCTTGGGGTACATGGACCGCGAGCGTGGCCATAGGCGCGTGCCGGAACCGCCCGATAGGATCACTGGCGTAATCGTCGCCATACCGTTCAACACCTTCCGATTAAGATTTGGGGGAACCGCAGGGGCGGTGAGTGACCGAGCCCTACGCCCACTCTACAGGCCTGACATTACCGAGCTGAAAAAAATTCTCTAACACGATGGTGAACATGACCGCGAATGTGTCAGCGCAGTTAATTTCCGTTTGTTCAGAGCGATGGTTTGGCCACGCGCGTGGGTAGAGCGGGAACCATTACCGCTGAAGTTAGAGAACTTTTCGAGCATTTGCAGCCACGGTTGTTTGATCGAGACCGAAGCATGTTAGTTTAACGTTTGTTGGCTCTATTGACGTTCTCAGCGTGAGACGGTTAATCGAGCTGGAGAACCTCGCATAGATCTGGTCATCTTGGCGAGGACGTGGTCAGGCCCCGTAGCTCAGCAGGATAGAGCATCAGATTCCTAATCTGAGGGTCACAGGTTCGAATCCTGTCGGGGTCACCATTTCTTTGGTGCATGCAAGTCGGAGCCAGTCCGTTTTGGAGGCTGGTTTATCCTATTTGTGCCTTGGCCCGCCCCCGGTGCGGTACACTGGCACCAGGTAATTCGATTGGCATCGGTCTCAGAGCTTCCACGATGATGACGTTCGGCAGTGTTACGGCTGCTGCGCATGGTCTGCTCGGTTGGCGCCACGCCTTCGGCGACACTGTCCCACTGGCCGCGCACAGTGTCGTCGGCAGCGGTTCTTTCTTAATTGCCGGAGCTCCTATTGCCGATGACACAGCGCTTATCGAGGCGGGTATCGACTTCAATCTTGCTGTAAACTCCAGCTTGAACTTTTCTTATTCCGGCCAGCTTGCCTCGGACGCGTACGATCACGGAGTGAACGCCGTTCTCTCCGTGCGATTCTGATCTGCGGCCCGAAATCCGAACTGGCTGCCGCTGCCGGAATGGGGGCGATGGGGCTTTGTCGGCGTTCTATTTTTTCGAGCGGAATGAGTGCAGGGCCTCAAGCCACCGGATAAAGAACGGTTGATTGTCGACGGGCTCGTATTCGGGCCCAAGATAGAGGCCAACCGCTTTAATGCGTCCCGAGCCGTCGATGTCGCGGACAATCAAATCCATACTCCCGAAATCCACGCGGTCGCCGGGTTCGGGTGGCCCTGACAGACGGTCTTCCATGTATTCGGCAATGGTCAATTCTGAACCAACCTTTGAACGCACACCATACATGTCTGCCAGCCGCTCCAACGGCTGCGTTGGGTCCAGCTGGAATTGCCCGAACAGTGTCGGATCATCTTCATCCACGCTCGTTGCGGCGCTGGCAAAGAGACGGTCGAGCATTGGGACGAGACGCGGTGGCGTGAAGATGTAGATATGGTCGCCGGTCTGGAGCCGTCCGGCATCATGCAATCGTAGGGAAGCGCCATCGCGGAGAATGAGCGATGGCCGGGCCCATCGCGGTAACCTTGCGCCAGTTGCGATGGGGCTGTCGGGGACGATACGGTAAGATACAAGCTCATGGGATGTGCCGCCGGGGAGCTCGAGTTCTATCTTTTCCAGCGGACCGGTTTTCGGTGGCACGATCTGCCCCAGCCAGCGGGCGACCGGACGTATGGTCCAACCCTGCAGAAGCAGTGATACCAGCACCGCAATGAATGTAATGTTGAAATACAGCTGGCTGCTTGGCAGGCCGCCTGTGATTGGTAGCACGGCAAGCAACACCGATACGGCGCCGCGCAGGCCGACCCAGGAAATGAACGCGGTATCCTGTGGCCGATAGTTGAAGGGGAGTAGACATAACCAGACGGCGATTGGCCGGGCGATAAAGGTCAGCACCGCAGCGACGACAATGCCCTGCACGATGGCGTCTGGAAACTGGGAGGGACTAGCCAACAGCCCCAGTAACAAGAACATTGCGATCTGGAAAACCCAAGTCAGGCTGTCCTGGAATTTACGGAGCGAGATGATGCCGCTGAATTTGGCATTGCCTGCAATGACACCAGCGACGAAAACGGCAACAAAGCCACTGCCGCCGACCATGCCGGTTATACCGAAGCAGAGCACCGCCAATCCCAATGTAATTAAGGGGTAGAGGCCTGCTTCGAGGTTTAGCCTGGTGACCACCTGAATAATTACGAAGCCCCCCAGTACGCCGAATGCCAAGCCCAACCCGGCTTGTTGGAACGCGGTTATTGCGAAGGCGAGCAGCCCTGAGGGTGTATCAGGACGTGCGAGAAGTTCGACAAATACGGTGGTGAGTAGGATAGCGATCGGGTCGTTCGAACTCGATTCGACTTCCAGAGTCGAACGCACGCGGTCGCGGATTGTCACGCCACCGACGCGAAGAAGGAAGAAGACCGCGGCGGCGTCCGTCGATCCAATAATCGAGCCAAGCAACATGCCTTCCAGTAATGAGAAGCCGAAGACAAAATGTGCGGCGAGCCCGACGATACTGGCGGTGATGACCACGCCTGCAGTTGCCAAAAGTAGGGATGGGCCTGCCGAGAGCCTCAAGGACTGCAGTTTGGTGTTGAAACCGCTGTCATACAGGATGATGGCGAGGGCTATGCTGCCGAAGAAATAGACGGATTCTGCATCGTCAAATTGGATACCCCCTATACCGTCTTCGCCAGCAAGCAGGCCGATGGAGAGGAAGACGAGAAGAAGCGGGGCACCGAAGCGGAAAGCGATGATGCTCGTCAATGCCGAAATAATCAGTAGTGAAGATCCTACTATGATTATTCCGTACATGGACGTCAGCATTGCGTTCTCGATCTCCTCTCCGGCTTGTTCATTAAAGCGATCCGATCTCGGCGAGCGTATCGTCGCAAACCAACAGTCGGAAGTCCCGTTAGGACGACAGACCAGCGACGTTATCGATGCGAGGAATGCCCGAACTATCGTACGTGACCGTGCGGTTCTGTCTAGAGGTCAGAACACCGTGTTACTGGGAAAAATGCGCACGGTTACTGGAAGTTTGAGAAAAATTGAGGCTCTTGCCGGGGGACGAGGCAGAATTGGGAGATTGATACGCAGTTGAATTGAAATTGAACTGAGGCGCAGCAGGGGGAAGCGATTGTGAGAACAACTTCCGGAGCGAGAAAGGATTGACCGGCGTTGCGCCGGTCTCCGTGGCATCAGACTTCTCTATGCGGCAGCAGGACCGGGGTCCGTATCGTCCGTCGGTGGAAGTGTGTCGATGGTTCCTTCAACCTTGACGACGGTCATGGATCGGCGATGACCATCACGCGTCATCCATGAAATAGATTGCCCTTCGGACAGTCCAATGAGGGCCGTACCGATTGGTGTCAGAATCGAGATCTTTCCTTCCGCGATGTCGGCCTGGCCTGGAAAGACAAGTGAGACCCGGCGCTCGCGCCCGTCGTCGGCTTTGTAGAGGACGGTTGAGCCCATCTGCACCGTTGTCGGGGGAACGGATTGAGCGGGAACGACTTCCGCACGCTCCATTTCGTTGAGGAGTTCTTCGGCAACTTCCGGCGCTCGATCGAGTGCCGTTGTCGCGAGTGTCGTCAAGCGGCGCTGATCTGCGTCACTGACAATGATGCCGGGCTTTTTTGGAAATTGAATGGTGTCGGTCATGGCTAGGCGCACCTTGCGATATTTGTCCGTGGACTTGTCCTACGGTTCAAATGAAATGGTTGAGGCGGTTGCGCACCGAGGCCGATATGCGGAACTTTCCGCTAAGAGCAATTGCGTATCGGAAAGACGCGCCCCAGGCTCGGAGGGTGCGCGTTGGCCGAGCTGGGGTTACTATTCTGCGATGAGCAGAATCCGAAGCGCACGTGGCGCACTAATGCTGGCCAAAGTTTTCATAACGATCAGTTTGGGGTTTCCGCGACTGTTGTCAAGCCAGAGCTTGCAGTGCTGTTTCTGGGCCGGCTGCAACGAAGTTTAGATCGTCGCAGGAAAAAAAGGCTGAATTTGGCAGCGGACAAGCTGAGGTTGGAGAGGCGATCCTCGCCAACTGCCAAGCTCAGCTTGCGTGCCGATGTGAGATCAGGTCGTCTCTGAAGTTTGTTTTCTTCCGGTCGCTCGGTGGAAGCGTTCTCTCATCTTCTGGAAGATCACGTAGAGCGGTGGCACGATGAAGATGCCGAGAATACTCGCGCCAAGCATGCCGGCCAGGACCGGGACGCCAACGGCAAACATGCTACCGGCGCCGGGCCCACTCGCCAGTACGAGTGGGATCAGACCCATGATAAACGCGATACTCGTCATCATAACCGGCCGGAAACGCAGGCGGGCACCGTTGATCGCAGACTCGAGAACACTTTCACCTTCGGCGCGTCTTTCGACGGAAAACGCGACGATCAGAATAGCGTTTTTGGCAGCCAGAGCGATCAACACGACGATGCCGATCTGGGCATAAAGCGTGAAACTCAGACCGACGAGCCACAGTCCAAGAAGTGCGGCGAATATGGCGACAGTTACCGAGAGGACCACGGGAATTGGGATCGTCCAGCTCTCATAAAGGCCTACGAGGAAGAGGAAAGCAAAGACTATTGCGAGTCCGAGCACGATCGGTGTTTGGCCTGCGGATTGGATCTGCTCGAGCGCCTGTCCCGTCCATTCGAACGAATAGCCTGGGGGCAGGGTACTCTTTGCGACTTGCTCCATGACCGTGATGGCTTCACCTGTGCCAATTCCAGGGGCAGCCTGGCCGTTAATCGAGATCGCACGGTAGTTGTTGTAGCGCGTGAGGGTACGGGGGCCGACATCTAGTCGCGCGGTGGCAATGGCCGACATAGGGGTCATTTCTCCGGCGGCATTTTTGACGTACACGCCGTAGATGTCGTCGATAGCGCCGCGGAACTGGCGCTGGGCTTGAATGCGTACCGTCCAGGTGCGGCCATAAAGGTTGAAGTCGTTGATGTAATAGCCGCCGAGTGTTGACTGGAGTGCAGCGAAGACACTGGCGAGGTTGATGTTCAACGCCCGTGTCTTATCGCGATCGATATCGAGCCGGACAATCGGTGTTTCAGCGTCGAACGTGGAGAAGACCGAGGTCAATTGAGGTTGCTGGTTTGCAGCCACGATGAGCCCGCGCATAGCCCCCGCCATGTCGGAGGCTTCTTGTCCCTGGAGGGCCTCCAGCATGAATTCAAAGCCACCTACCTGACCAAGACCAGAGATTGATGGGGGGTTGAGCGGTATGAAATTGCCATCCGGAATCGTCGAGAGCTGTCCATAGAGCCGTCGAACAACTGCTGTAGAACCCATGTTCCGTGCTTCGCGCTCGCCATACGGTTTCAAGCGAATGAACATCACGCCCGCGTTGGAAGCGGCGCCGCCTCCGAGGAAGTCGAGACCAAGAATTGTGGTAACGCCGTCGACGGCTGGATCTTTTGAAACGATCGCTTCTGCTTTGGCGGCGGCCTCAGAAGTTCTATTCAGCGACGCACCGGCAGGAAGATTAACGATGGCCATGATGAACCCGCGGTCCTCGTCGGGGAGGAAGCCAGAGGGCGTTTGAGAGAAGAACCAATAGGTCAGACCGGCTACGGCCGCGAGCGCCACGATGCTTAGCATCGCGACTCTGACTGCCTTAGAGACTAGCGCTGCGTAGCCATCCCCGATGTGATCGATGCCGCGCGTGATCCGGCCCATGATGCCTTTTGGAGCGCCGGGTGTCAGGAATACGGCGCACAGAGCCGGCGACAACGTCAGAGCGTTGATGGCCGAAATGACCATCGCGGCCGAAATGGTGACGGCGAACTGGCGGAAGAGGACACCTGATGAGCCGGGCAAGAACGCCACAGGAATGAACACCGACAATAGTACCAGCGTAATTGCGATGACCGGTCCAGCAATCTGCGACATGGCCTTGCTTGTGGCTTCGGCCGGTGTGAGGTGCGGCTCCTCGTGCATGACGCGCTCGACGTTCTCGACGACGATGATGGCGTCATCGACGACGATACCAATGGCGAGAACGAGAGCCAGGAGAGAAATGGTATTGGCCGAATAGCCGAAGGCAAGCAGGACCGCGAACGTCGAAATGATCGCTACGGGAACGGCAATGAGCGGAATGATTGTTGGGCGGAAACGGCCGAGGAACAAAAAGACGACAATAGCCACGAGTGCGAACGCTTCGAGAAGAGTACTGATTACCTTCTCGATCATGGCGCCGACAAACTCAGCAGTGTTGTAAACATACTCGAATTCGACCCCCTCGGGGAACCGCGGTCTCAGGGATTCGAGTTTGTCGGTAACGGCCTGTGCAACCGACACGGCGTTTGCACCCGGTGATAGATACACACCGACAGGGGCGGCGGGGTTTCCTTGATAACGGGCTTCGGAGTCAAACGAGGCGGCTTCGAGCTTGACGTCCGCCACATCTTTCACACGGACGAAGGCGCCGTTTTCACCGCCGCGGACAATAATGTTTGCGAACTCGTCTTCGGACACAAGGCGGCCTTGTGTGACGATCGAAAGCTGCATGCGCTGGTCAGAAGACAATGGCGCGGCACCAATGCGGCCCGCTGCGGCCTGCACGTTTTGCGACTGGATCGCTTGGATGACATCCTGCGCCGAGAGATCGAAGTTAGCCAGACGCTCGGGATCAATCCAGATACGCATGGAGTAGTCGCGCGCACCGAAGATGGAGGCATCGCCAACGCCGGGCACGCGTTTGATCTCGTCCAGAATGGAGATGTTTACGAAGTTTGAGAGGAAGAGCTGATCTTTACTGCCGTCAGGTGAGTGGAACAGAAAGACCTGCAAAAGGTCAGTTGAAACCTTGGCTACCGTCAAACCTGTACGGCGGACCTCTTCGGGTAATTTCGAAGTTGCGAGACCCGTACGGTTCTGAACGTTGACCGTGTTGATGTCGGGGTTGGTTCCGAGCGTAAAAGCGACCGTCAGACTGTAAGAGCCATCATTGGACGAGGTCGACTTCATATAGCGCATGTCCGAGACGCCGTTGATGGCGTTCTCGAGCGGCTGAGCGATGCTTTCCTCCACCGTCACCGCGTCTGCACCGCCATAGTTGGCGCTGACACGAACCGTTGGTGGGGCAATGTCTGGATACTGCGCGACAGGAATAACAAGTGTAGCGATGACCCCAGCGAGGGTCATCACGATGGAAATGACCATCGCCAGACGTGGGCGACGAATGAAGACGTCAAAAATCATCGCTGAGCGCCGCCTTAGTTCTGAGCCGAGATGTCTGCTTTTGCGAGATGTGGCTCGACGAGCGAGCCCGGCCGTGCCTTCAGGTGTCCACTGACTATCACGCGGTCACCCTCCTCCAGGCCTTTATTGATGATGACGTTCGGCGAGACTTGGTCTCCGAGCTCAACGCGTCGCATCTCAACCTTGTTATCTTTGTTCACGACAAGAACATAGGCCCCCTCCTGATCGAGTAGGACGGCTGATTGAGACATCACCAGCTTCTTTTCGGCTGTTTTGGAAATAACCGATACGCCAAGGAGCTGCTGATCGACGAGGAGGCGCTCTGGATTGGGAATGGACGCGCGAATTGTCACCGTGTCCGTGCCCGCATTGCCTTCCACTTCGGCGAAGCTAATGGAACCATCGTGCTTGTAAATTGAGCCGTCCGGAAGCGTTAGCCGGACAATGACGTTATCTGAATTGAAGCCTTCACGGCGGGCGTGGAGCAATACACGCTGCGGCACCGCAAACGCGACGTACATCGGGTCCTGCCGGACGACGGTCACGAGGGGATTACTGCTGGGCGTGACGTACTCACCGACTGCATAAGTCGCGCGGCCTGTTCTTCCGTCCATAGGGGATCGGATGACCGTGTAATTCAAATCGAGTTGTGCCTTCGTTAGATTAGCTTTTTCGGCTTCGACGGCGGCTTTGGCTTGCGACAGCTTCGCGTCGGCGTCGTCCAGCGTAGCTTGAGACGTCGTTCCCTTGTCTGTCAGAGGCTTAATGCGGTCGTATGTGGCTTGGGCGAGCGCTTGTCCGGCTTGAGCGCTGGCGAGATTGGCTTTGGCCAACTCAACAGCTGCTTCATAGGGTTCACGTTCCAGTTCGAACAGGATTTGTCCGGCTTTGACTTCGGCCCCCTCTTCGAAGCCGCGACTTTTTATGAAGCCTGAAACTCGCGCCTTAATCGTGACTTTGTCGATGGCCTGCACACGTCCGGTGAACGTCTGTTGTGGCGAGATTTCCTGGTTGTGTACCGCGTCCACGATAACGCTTGGTGGCGGTTGATTGGCTCCAGGCGTTTGGCTGCGTGCTTCTTTTGGCCATACCGAACACACCGAAAGGCATATGGCGAGAACGGTGAGAATAGGCTTCGGCGTCATTCAGACGGCTCCTCACAGGAGTTCAATGGCTGAGGGAAAAACCCGTTTAGATCTTATAAGCAAGATTGGCTCGGAAGGTGCCGGCAACGGCACGCTGGGCTAACCTACGATAGAGGCGGGGCTCAACCAAGCTGAGTTTCGCGGTTCCAGCGCATAATGTTTGGCCCGTGAAGCGTCGTCTCACGGGCCAAACAATGACATACGTGCGCAGACGGATGAGGTCCAGGGAGAGTAGGTAAACTTATTGTTGCGTGAGGGGCTAGGGCCTCAGCGACGTTCGTGATCGCGTTGCCAATATACAAACAGCACGGTGACAACCGCCGTGAGGATCATCGTGGCCAGAATGTCAGTTCGGTAGATAAAGGCCAGCCAAGTGTCGAATCCTTTGAAGGTCTTGCCTTTAGCGACCAACAGACCATTGCCTACGACGACGGCCAATACGACCAACGCCGTTAATGCTACGGCGGAAGCGATTTGGATAAGTCTTTTGAAGAACCGCGGAACGGACAACTTTTTGCCGGGTAGGACCAGGGTCGTCTTCACGGACATGGCTCGTCTCTCCGATTTGGCCGATCGGCAAAACATACCTGATTCGTGGCTGGCAAGGGGGATGCTGGCTGTTTCCTCGTGCGTGCGCGCACGGCTGATTTGTCGGTTTTTTCGCGCTTCGTTCGCCTTTTCTGACTGAGATAACTTGTTAAAAGGCTTTTAGTCAGATTGGACAAATCGACTGTTCTGGGATGACCTGCCGCGCAGGATGATGCACATAGAGGGCGGAATAGGGCACGGGACAGCGGGTGGCGGTCGCATCAGTCGCCGTGTCAATTAGGATTTGCGTTGTCCGAGGTCCTTAGGGGCTACGGGAGGGAGGTTGCGCCACGGCGGAACCTGAAAAAGGCGTTATGAAAACCGAACTCGTACAATACGGAGCTTTGCCTTACGTCGTTGTCGACAACGAGCCACTGATTTGTCTTGTGACCACTCGGGAAACGAAACGATGGATCATCCCGAAAGGTTGGTCGAAGGTCGGTATGCCGGACTCGACGGTCGCGTCACGGGAGGCCTTCGAGGAAGCGGGCGTCTCAGGGACGATAAGCGAAAAAGTCCTCGGATCGTACGAATATCGTAAGAAACTACATGCTTTTGCTTATGCAAAGTGTCGAGTTAGCGTTTTCGCGCTGCATGTCGATCGTCAACTTCTCGATTGGCCGGAGCGGCGGCAACGTCAAATTGCTTGGCTTGTTCCGCATGACGCTGCAAACCGTGTCAGCGAACGCGGTTTAGCCAATTTGATTGCTGCGTTCGCATACGAGGAAGTATGAGGCGCACGACCGTAATTCCTTTGAAGCCGAGCGTTGACGCCGCGATCTTGACGATGGTCCATAAAGTTCAATGACAATTTCCAACGACGGCAGACTGGTTCGAGGGAGCGCAACACCTGCAACCGACGAGGCGGGCGATGTGGCTCAGCCGGTCTTGCGCAAAGCCTCTCTTGATAAAGATCTGCGAAAGATCGCACACCTTGAGGAAGCGACCCGGTCGATTTCCTTCGGGCTTATGGCTCCAGGCTTGGCGCTGCTGTTTCTCGCGTTTGCTGGAAGCGTTGCTGCAATTTACATCGGTGCGGAACCGAACGCTGTCGTCATCATAGCTGCCGCGGTTATCGGCGGCTATATGGCCCTCAATATCGGCGCGAATGATGTCGCCAACAATGTTGGCCCCGCGGTGGGTTCACGCGCGATGACGTTGTTTGGCGCACTTATTATTGCGGCGATCTTCGAGTGCGCTGGTGCGCTTATCGCGGGTGGAGACGTCGTCGAAACCATTGCCAAAGGGATTATCAGTCCCAGCGTTCTGCCGAGTGAGCAGCAGTTTGTCTGGGCTATGATGGCCGCATTGTTGTCATCAGCACTTTGGATTCACCTTGCGACCTATATCGGTGCGCCAGTGTCGACGACGCATGCGGTTGTTGGCGGAGTCGTGGGCGCGGGCATTGCCTCAGTCGGCTTCGGTGCAGTGAACTGGACGACGATGGGGGCAATTGCGGCAAGCTGGGTTATATCGCCTTTGCTGGGCGGCGTGATCGCCGCGATATTTCTAGCCTTCATTAAAACGTACATCGTTTATCGTGACGACAAGATTGATGCGGCGCGTTTCTGGGTCCCGATCCTTATTGCGATCATGGCCGCGTCGTTTACGGCCTATCTGATAATGAAGGGGCTCAATCACATTTGGAAGCCCGACGGAACGACGCTCTTACTTACCACCGTCGCGACGTTTTTCGTGTCATTGGCAGTTCTGCGGCCTCTCATTCGCCGGCAATCGGAGGGGATGGAGAACCGTAACAGGTCCTTGCGAAAGCTCTTTCATGTTCCGCTCATCTGTTCGGCAGCATTGTTGTCGTTCGCCCACGGTGCCAACGATGTTGCGAATGCGATCGGCCCCCTTGCAGCTATTCTCAATGCAGTCGAGCAAGGTTCTGTCGGGGCGGCTGTGGATGTTCCTGTTTGGATTATGCTCATAGGAGCGCTGGGTATCAGTATCGGCCTATTTCTCTATGGGCCCCGGCTCATACGAATGGTCGGTCAGCAGATCACGAAGATGAATCCGATGCGCGCCTATTGCGTCGCGCTGTCCGCGGCGATCACCGTTATTCTCGCTTCAGCGCTGGGTTTGCCGGTTAGTTCCACGCATATCGCGGTCGGTGCGGTTTTCGGGGTTGGGTTTTTCCGTGAATATTATACGACCCACAGCCGCCGCCGCCGCGAGTACATGCTCAAGAAGAACAAAGGGAAAAAACAGACGGCGCGCCACTACGTGGTTGACTCCCAAAAGTTGCAGCGCCGGAAGCTTGTTCGCCGCTCGCACTTCATGGTCATTGTCGCAGCTTGGCTCGTAACGGTTCCCGCAGCGGCAACCCTTTCGGCCATCCTCTATACCGTCATTATGCTTTGGCAGGGTTGAGTTGCTGTTTGTTTATCGAATGATATCAAAATTTTTGAACGAACGACGTAAGAGCCGCGTGTTTGAAGCAATTTGAGCTCTAGTAGGGTTGACTGCGACAGGCAGGCGCACCATCCTTGCACCGCAATGTAAGTTGGCCCGTGGCAGAACCGTGTGTCTCAATATGCCACCGGAAATCGAGAAACGATCCGAAGAGCCAACACTGGGAGGGCGCCGGCTTGGCCGAGACCCTGTCAAGAATGATAGAATACTGCATTAGGCAGTAACGGTCCGAACATGTATGGACGGGAGCGGCTTCGGCTCCGCTTGCAGATCCCTAAGGGGTCGGCGTGCGCCGAATGTATCCGGGAGCCTAACTATGAGTGATGACTCGGTTGAAACTGAGGAATTGAAAATTACACCTTTGTATGACCTGCACGTAGAGCTTGGCGGTCATATGGCGGAGTTCGCCGGATACGACATGCCGTTGCACTTTGGTGATGGGCTGTTGAAGGAACATTTACACACGCGCACCCAGGCCGGATTGTTCGACATCTCGCATATGGGACAGATCCGGATACGCCCAAAATCTGGCCATATGGCAGATGTCGCGGAAGCCCTGGAACGGCTCGTTCCGGCTGACATTGCCGGCCTGAGTGTAGGCCAGATGCGCTATTGTCTCTTCACGAACTCACGCGGACGGATCCTTGATGACTTTCTCGTCATTCATGGTGGAGACCATTTTCTGCTCGTGACAAATTCGGGCCGCAAGAGTGCTGACGAAGCCTACCTGCAGCAGCACATTTCAGATGAGTGCTCGATTGAGCCTCTCGACCGCGGGCTCATCGCATTGCAGGGGCCCGAAGCCGAGGTCGCCCTTTCCGATGTTGCACCGCGTTGTGCCGAGCTGCGGTTCAGGGAGGCCGCGGAGTTCGAAATTCTTGGTGCGTCTTGTGTGGTCTCCAGATCAGGCTACACCGGTGAGGATGGTTTCGAGATTTCCGTTCCGGCCGACAGAGCCCGTGAGATTGCCGAGGCGTTGCTCGAGCACGAGGCCGTTGCCCCGATTGGATTGGGTGCGCGCAACTCGCTTCGTTTGGAAGCGGGCTTGTGCCTGTATGGTTGTGACATCGATGAAACGACAACACCCGTAGAGGCCGGCTTGAGTTGGGCTATTGCGAAATGCCGTCGTCCGGGTGGCACTCGCCCTGCAGGATTTCCCGGTTCCGACGTGATTTTACAGCAGCTCGAGAATGGTACAGGGCGGCGTCGCGTCGGGTTAAGACCTCTCGGGCGGACACCTCTGCGCACCGGCGCTCTCCTGGTCGCTGAGGAGGAAGACGAACTGGCTGTCGGAAACGTCACTTCGGGCGGGTTTGGTCCAAGCCTTGGCGGTGCGCCAATCTCTATGGCTTACGTGGATGCCTCGTTTGCCGTTCCGGGTGCCGGGGTCGTTGCGGAAGTTCGCGGGCAATTCTTGCCGGCTATGGTTGTTGAGCTGCCGTTTGTTGCCCCGCACTACAGACGTGGAAATGGGAACAGTTTACGGTCTAAGTGATGTCGGTGCTTAGGGCACTGTTCCTCAGTCAATTTCCCAGGGTGGTTTTGAACCAAAGCGTTTGACCAGGAAATCGATGAAGACGCGCGTCTTCGCCGCGAGATATCGGTTCGGTGCATAGAGTGCCGATATGCTCAAATCGTCTGGTGGATAATCTGCGAGTACGACTTGCAGGTCGCCTGCCCGGATCGCTGGGCCGATAATGAATGTTGGCAGGCTGGTGATACCGTGGCCGGCGATGGCCGCAACGCCCAGGATCTCTCCATTGTTGCAGCACATTTTTGAGTTTACCGGGACCGTGAGAAGTTTTTCGCCGTCTCGTAGACGCCATCGCTGCATGGCTGTGGCGTAGCCGTATGTCAGGCAGTCGTGGCGGGATAGCTCTGAGGGATGCGTTGGAATCCCGCGCTTCTCCAGATATGCCGGCGCGGCTGCGAGTACCAGACGTGCGGGTGCAAGTCGTCGCGCAATCAAGCTTGAGTCGGTGAGTTCTCCAATCCGGATCGTTATGTCGACGCCCTCGGCGATGGGATCGATGAAGCGGTCATTGAGCGTCATCTCGACGGATAAATCCGGATAGAGCTGCATGAACTCGGCGATGCTTTCGGCCAGGTAAAGCGTTCCGAACGATGTTGGAGCATTGATCTTGAGGATGCCTCGCGGTTCATCATGAAGACGCGAGATTTGGGCTTCTGTCTCTTCGACCTCGGCCAGGATCGAAATGCAGCGTTCATAGTAGGCCAGGCCTGCCTCTGTCGGGCTTACTCGGCGCGTGGTGCGATCAAGAAGCCGAGCGGCGAGGAGCGTTTCCAGTTCCATCACCGCTTTGCTGACGGCCGATCGTGTCAGCCCCAGTTCGCGGCCTGCCTCGGCGAAGCTGCCGGTGGCAACGACCTTCGCGAAGGCATTCATGGCGTCGAGCTTATCCATTTATTGGTTCCGTTTTGGAAGCAGTTTGGGTTTGATCCTCCCAATTGTATCCCTGCGTCACGGATGTCAAATATCTCTCCAGATGCTGGGCGCTATGGCCTGGATGCAAAATGAAGAGGTTTGCCATGCTGACACTGCGAAGAGCTGAGGAGCGCGGGCGTGCCAACTTTGGCTGGCTCGACAGCCGGCACACGTTCTCGTTCGGTCACTATCATGATCCCAAACACATGGGTTTTGGTCCATTGCGCGTGATCAATGATGATCGGGTCGCTGGCGGCGGTGGGTTTCCCACACACCCGCACGCCGACATGGAAATCGTTTCCTATGTGCTGGATGGTGCTTTGGAACACGTCGACAGCCTCGGCACGGGATCCGTGATACGTCCTGGCGACGTCCAACGGATGTCTGCCGGTACGGGTATCCGCCATAGTGAATTCAACGCGTCTGCAGATAAGCAGGTCCATTTCCTGCAAATCTGGATCATTCCCGAGTCTCGCGGACTTGAACCGAGCTATGAGCAGAAAAACTTCAGCGACGATGACAAGCGCGGTGTTCTGAAACTCGTTGGTTCGGGGGATGGCCGTGAAGGTTCTGTGATCATTCATCGAGACGTCGATCTTTATGCGACGTTGCCTGGAAAGGGCGGAAGGATCACGCATGAGATCGCGCGGGGTCGTATCGGGTGGGTTCATATCGCCCGCGGTTCCGCGTCGGTCAACGGAGAAGACCTAAAAGCTGGAGATGGCGCTGCGATTGGGCAGCCGGGCAAGATCGAGCTGACAGGAACTTCCGATGAGGCTGAGATCTTGTTGTTCGATATGGCCATCTAATTGCGGTTACTCTACCGAGATCGCCGGTCGTGAGCCTGTGACCTTGTCGGTTTAGTCCGGTGTGGATACCGGCGCGCGGGCGGCGGTTCTCGGAGGTTCTTTCAGGAAATTTCTTCAGGAGCTACGAAGATGAATACAAATATCCATACCAGTCGAGCTATCGCCGATGACCGTGTATCCGTGGCCAGCGCGGAATTGAGTTGGACGATCGTGCGTGTCGCGACGGGTCTAATTCTAATGCCTCACGGCGCACAAAAGCTGTTTGGCTGGTTTGGTGGCGGCGGCCTTTCTGGTACGGCGCAATATTTCGAACAAACCTTCGGCTTGCATCCCGGCCTTTTGTTTGCAGGCGCCGCCGGACTGACCGAATTTGTCGGTGGTCTGTTTCTGGCGATTGGGTTTTTGACCCGGCTTTCAGCCGCCGCGGTTGTCGCGCTGATGAGCTATGCCGTCATCGCAGTTCATTGGAGCAACGGCTTTTTCTGGACCAACGGTGGCATCGAGTATCCGTTGCTTTGGGGGTTGGTGGCGCTTGCCATCGTCATTCGTGGCGGCGGGGAGTACTCGGTGGATCGTGCCGTCGGCTGGAAGTACTGAGCGTGTTGCCTCTAAGTGATCGAGCCGGGAAGCAGTCTGGCTTGATCATTTCGTTGGTGCTGGGCGAGAGCGTCGTTTCACGTTCGGTACGAGATGATAGAGCGTCATTGAACCGATGATCAAAATTGGAACGGCGAGGAACGCGCCGATCGGTCCCCAAAGCCAAAGCCAGAATGCAATAGAGACGAAGACGACGAGCGGATTGAGCGTCAGCCGTCCGCCGAGAATGGCTGGGGTTACAAATTGTCCCTCGAGTCCGTTGAGGGCGATGTACGCGATGGGTGGCGCCAAGGCCATTACCGAGTCGGGGAATGTGAGAAGTCCGACGCCGAGTAGGATGACCGCCATAACGGCTGGTCCGACGTAGACCGCGTAATTGAGAACCATGGCCAGCGCTCCCCACATGTAGGGCTGCGGGAGGCCGATGGCGTACATGGCGATTCCGACGCAAACGCCCAGGCCAAAATTAATGGCTGTGATCGTTGCGACGTAGCGGGACAAATAAGCTTCGGTGTCGCGCACAATACGTGCAACGCTAAATTGAAGCCTTCGTGTCGGAAGGAAGCGCAATCCGCTACGTTTCAAATTCGTCCGCGTCGCGAGAAAGAAATAGAATGTTGCGACGAAAATCAGCAATCTCGCAACCATGTCCGCCGCTGAGGATATAAGATCGGTAATAATCCCCTGCGGTTTGACCGTAACTTCCATCGGTTGGGCTTGCTCTGATTTCGCCGCATCCGAGACTTGCTTCTCGACCTGTTTCAGTTTGTCGATTGGCTCTTTGACCTTTAGCCACTGACGTTCGATGGCGTGAGTGATTTCGGGCAGGCGGCTCGACCAATTTTCCAGCGGGACAGCGAGTGCGAAAATCAAAAACCCGACCAATGTCACTAGGCTCAGGACAATACCGCCGGCCGCTATACTCGGACGGATGCCGCGCCGTTCCAACCAGCTCGATATCGGTCCGAACGTGAAGCCAACCAGAACGCCAGCTGCGACAGGGGCAAAAATGTACTGTCCAAGATACAGACAGATGCCCAGAGCCATGACGAACAGGGCGATGGTTGAGAATTGCACGAAGCTTTGTGTGAACCGTCTCACCTCAGCGGGAGCTTGAGGGGCGGTGTCATAATTTGGGCCAGTCGGCGCTTCAGCGCGCTCCGCCGCTGAGGGAAGCGCACTACCCACCGTATTTTGCGCCATGAAAATTTTTTCCGGTATTATTGACTTGTCACCTGATGTTCCGCGACGATCTACCCCTCGATAAAATCAGGTGCGGAGCCGAGACATTGCGGAACTGAACCAATCCCGAATTTTTTCAATCGCCGGCGTGGCGGCTTCGGTATCAATGCGCGAAATTGAATCGGCGACCTGTTCAAGACGCGAAGTAATCGGCTTGAAATTATACTGCGGAATCGCCGAGACGGGAATGTAACGACTGACGTCAGGCAATTGAAAGTCAGGCAATCTCGAGAAGGCGGATGTCTGTTGACGACGCCTTGGCGTAATTGCCAATGCCAATAAGCACCCGGCGATTGCGGCAAGGGATACAGTTGTCCAGGGATGCTCGCGCATCGCGACTTCAGTTTTTGCACGTGCGCGCGCCATGCGGCGGTCAGCAACTTGGGCTACGACGCCGGCAAGTTGGGTCAGATCTTCACGCATCTCTTTGAGATTGAGATCCGTTCCGCGGTCGTTAGTAGCGGTGTCCGAGACATTCATCGTCGATCCTGACTGTGCAGAAAAGGAACCGGTTGATTGCGGATTCGACATATCGAGATCCCTTTAGTTGTTTGGAGTTCCGGAAGATCAGGGCGAGGCGAACCTACGACTTATAAATAGTGAACCGAACAACGTGCGAGCGTGCGAGAGGTTCCCCAATAGAGACCATGTTGTTTGTGTGGACCGCTCTTGTCAGTGCGGAACTCGCCAGGCTGTCGAACGTTCTCAAGTCACGTTTCATCTTGGCGCTGGCAGAGCAGAAAGGATCTTTCCCATGTCCGCACAATTCAATCCCGCTTCGAATGCTGAAGCAAAGCCTGAGGCGCAGGAAGCCCGGCGAGAGATTAAAGATAACTACGAAGCTATTCGCGCCGATATCGCAGACCTTGCGAGCTCGGTGAAGAAACTCGCGGGTTCGGAATTCGGCGGCGTTATCGAGGACGCGCAAGAAGGTGCACAGATGCGCCTTGGTCAGCTGGAGCGCTCTATCCGCGAGAAGCCAACCCAAGCGGCTTTGATCGCAGCAGGTGTGGGCTTTCTTGTTGGTTTGTTGATCGTTCGCTGAGCGTGAATGTCAAAGGACTTCCGCTGCGTTTTTCATCTTTCATAAGGTATCAGTGAAATGGCGACTTATCGTGACCCCATAGCAAGCACAGAGAGTGGTTCGCGGCTTTCAGGCAACGGGGACTTTCAAGGTCTGCAAGCCAAAGCCGGCGAAGCAATCGAACAAGCTCAGCATCAAGCCAAAGAGCAGCTTGATCAGCTGCAAGATGCAATCCGGCGGAATCCCCTTGCAGCCGCAGGTATCGCGGCCGGAGTTGGCTTTGTCTTAGCGCTCATTGCCCGTCGATAAATAGTCGGGAAACGGATATCCATGTTGACAAACCTCGTCGGCTACCTCGGCACACGTGTTGCTAAACGCACCGTCGATAATATTGAGCGGAAGGTCGTGTGGGGCGCAACCGGTGCGGTCTTGTGTACGCTCGCGCTCGTATTCCTCATGATGGCAGCATACCTGTATCTTTCGCCGTGGCTCGGGCCTGTGTGGAGTGCAGTGCTCTTAGCTTTGATCTGCGCGGTTTTCGGCGTCGCGGCGTTTTTCGCGCCGTCGATCTTAACCTGGCTTGAAAGACAGGCACACGGCGAGGAAAACGGCACCATGAATGCCGTCGATGAAGAGGCCCATGCGGCTGTTGATTATTTTGGACCGCTGCAGGTTGGATTGAGCGCCTTCATGCTGGGGCTGAGCGCTGGTCGAAGTGTTCGGGGTATGCGCAAGTAAGGACGGCGTACATCGGCGTATCAGTTGTCTGCATAGCCCATCGGATTGTTGTCCGGTGGGCTAATTTCGTGACAGCTTTGTCGTGAGAACTCGACCAGCATTCACTGCCTGTGACCAGAGCGTGCGCCAACGCGGGCGATCGGAGGCCGATTGGGTTAGGCAGCGCAGAAGACGCGACCGCTCCGCGTTGGGCATTACGTCCAACATACGCCCCCAAATCGCGTCGACATTGTAGGTCTGCTCGGGAGCTAGGACGGCCGGGATGATCTCCTCCGGGAGAACGCCGAGATCTTCAGCCACTGCGCCCATAGTTTCGCGTATCGCTACAGCCTTAGGGCTTGAGGGCTTGGCAAGATCGTATGGCGGGTTCCATTCCTTGAAAGGTCGCAGTTTATCGATGTGCGTTAATACGTACACGACAGGCGGGGGTGCGCGATCCGTCAATGCTTGGAGCTTATCTCTAATCATGCTGAGAATTTTACGGTCGGTTTCGCGGTCGGCCCGGGCCGCTGAGATCACCCACACCACAAGGTCGGAGGCTGTTGCACGCTCGATCAAGCGCGCCAACGCTTCACCCTCTTCAGTGACCCCGGGGCCATCCACGAGAAGTGCCGCGGGGGCGTCGTCGCGGCGTAGCTCGTGAAACGTATAGCCGGCAGGTGTGGGCAGCACATCTATCGCGGCGCTCACGTCGCCACAGAGGGCGTTGACCAAGCTCGATTTGCCAGCACCCGTTTGGCCTGCGATCAGAATGCGCACCGGTTCTGCAAGCGCTGGCATGCTTTCTCTATCAACACGCGTGGTGTTGGTTACGGTTGTTTCGAGTTCTCTCGCGGTCACCTTCATGCGGCCGCTGTAAAGATCTATCGCGGCGCGGCCGACTTCCTTGACGTAGACTTGCGCAATCTTCTTTGAGGCCGCGATGCGGACGTTGTCGAGCATCTGCCGCTGTGCTTGCTCGCGCATTTCGCCACCGATTGCGGAAAGCGGATTCACGACGCCCCGTATGATGCGGTAGATGTCGTACGCCCGCTCGGCAATGGTGATGGCTGATCGCCACCTGTAAATGCTGAGTGCCTGGGCGACGGTGAGACGATCGCCGTAAGGTATCGAGTCGTTAAAGAAGCCACGAAGCTGGCCGCTGACCCGTTCCACTAACGCCAAAGCTTCGGGGACGGTGAAGCGCCATAACGGATCTTTCGCTGATGGATGCATCCGGCGCGCGACGGTTTCTACCGTTTTCGTTCCCAGTTCAATTATTGCGTCGCGGTTTGTCAGACGGTCAGTCGCAACATTTTCCGCCAAAGTATTCACGTCGTCCCAGGCTTCGAGTTCGCGGGCTGTCCACATTGGGTCGGTATCCGCGGGGATGTCGGATTCTGGGCGCGCTGGGTCCTTTTGGGCCAGTTTGTCGGCTTGGGTAATCGTGCTTCCAAGTATCCAACGCTCAAGCCCATAGACGACCAATGTAACCCCGCATGCGGCGGCGGCCCATATGAGGATCGCGTTGTTCTGCCAAAGCCAAATGCTGCCGAGTATTACGAGTGAGGTGATTGGCAAGACCAATGCGATCAGCAGCATAGCGGCGCGCACGTAGGTTGCACCCCACTGACTTTTCGTCTTCCGATCGGTCATTTGCTGGAGTCTCCGCTCGGGTTAGGAAATTCCCGATCCTTTACCATGCGCAGAGCTTCGGCCAGCGCTTCTGCATAAGCCAGACGTACAGCCCCTGGTTCGCTTGATCCGGTTTTTCGGCGTCGTGCGAAGACGCAGGCGGCACGGCCGAGAGCGTATGTCGTGGTGAAGCTCATGGCCGCGGCTGCTGCGGCACCTGCTGTTTGTCCATACACGGGGATTAGCTTTGCGAGTTGGCGTATTCCGTAGCTGCCGGCGTAACGTGCTAAGAGACCGCCGCCCAGAGCAGCGGCGAACTCAGCGTAGGCTCTTCGGTCCCACGGTATTCCGTAGAGCTCAGCGACCTTATGTAGAAGCTTCGCTTGTACAGCCGGGACCGCGACCGCGCCTGCAATGGGTACCACGTCTGCAGCCGCAGCCGCTGTGGCGTAACCTAGAATATAGGGACGGGCGCGTCGCCGTATTGGTTCGTCGGCGTCACTGCGTGCTTCGGTGAGCGCTGTAACGAGAGCTTGAGGTGCTATCCGTTCGAGAGCTTCGTGAAGTGCGGTCAAGCCATATTCGACCGGCTTATAGCCATCTTCTGGTTTGGTGAAATCTATGGGTACGAATGCGATCAGCCCGTCGCCTGGCAGGTTTTCGAACATACGACGTTGATGAGCGAGACTTCGGATCAGATCGTTCGGGACGCCTGCAGCTGCGAGTTTGGACGGATCCGTCGTCGCGAAAGGATAAGGGTCCGGATGCTGCATCGACGGATCGTAAGCTTCATGGAGCGAGGTTTGCGCAACGATGATGGGCCAAGAGCTGTGACGCTGACGGACTTGCTTCAGAGCGTCGATAATCGCTTGCTGCTGGTGATCAAGCGCCTTGATGACAACAATGAGTAAGTGCGCGTGGGCTTCTGCAAAGGCAAGATCTTCACTGGGGTCATAGGACGCTTCACCCAAACCGCGCGTGTCGAGGAAGCGGATGAGAGGCGCTTCGGGTGGGAAGTCGTAAATTCGCGCTGATGCAGTGCATGGCCGGAAGCCGGAACCTACGGGCGCGTCGGCCGTGGGGGTCAGTGCGCGAATGATCGAACTTTTGCCCGATTGGACCTTGCCTAAAAGCCATACGACTGGCGCCAGGGATCGAGCCTGTTCAGCCACGCGCTCATCTTCCCTCAGTTCTTGAGCCTGAGCGGTTTTCTGCCGGTCTGTTTCGGTGTTCCGCGAACGTTGGGACCAGGGTAGACGCTTCCAGGCCTGCGCGAAAACACCGTTGTCTGATTTGGGCATTCGACCTCGATGATCGGGAGCAGCGTGTCCGCGCTACTCTATTGAAAACTCCTGGAAGCGTGCTTTCGTTTCGTTTGAAAGTGGCAACTTCATTGAAGGTTCAGGTGGCTTCTGGTTAGCGGCAGTTGACGTTTTCCCTCTCGTCAGGAAACCACAGCTTAAGCTGTCAGTCCTCTAGCGGGAGCCACGTTACTTGAGCGGTGGCCAACGGGACATAGGTTGCGCGGCTCGCATATGCAAAGGAAGGTGCGATATGGGTCTTCTCGTCGACGGCGCTTGGCAGGATCGCTGGTACGATACTGAAAAGACGGGTGGACGTTTTGAGCGCCAAGCCTCTCAGTTCCGAAATTGGATTACTGCTGATGGTTCGGCCGGCTCAACTGGTGACGGCGGTTTCAAGGCCGAAGGGGGCCGGTATCATCTTTATGTCTCATACGCTTGCCCGTGGGCGCACCGAACGCTGATCGCGCGGCAAGTGAAGGGGCTTGACGATATTGTTTCGGTCGATGTTGTGCATCCGGTCATGGGGAAGGACGGTTGGACGTTTGCGGCGGACTTCGACGGCGCGACGGGCGATCGTGTCAACCAGACCCAAAGACTTTATGAGGTCTATCTGCTCGCTGATCCAAAATTCACGGGACGCGTCACGGTGCCAACGTTGTGGGACCGACAAACACGGCAAATCGTCAACAACGAGTCCTCTGAAATCCTACGGATGTTCAATTCCGCCTTCGACGATGCAGGCGCATCAGGACCTGATCTTTATCCTGACACGCTGCGTGAAAAGATCGACGATGTTAATGCCAGGGTCTATGACACGGTCAACAATGGCGTCTACAAGGCGGGGTTCGCGACCTCGCAACGCGCTTACGAAGAGGCCTTCCGTGAACTCTTCGCTACGCTCGATTGGTTGGATGACCGTTTGAGCCACCAGCGGTATGCAGTCGCTAATTCCACTCCGACGGAGGCGGATTGGCGCTTGTTCACGACGCTGGTGCGCTTTGATGCGGTTTACTTCGGTCACTTCAAGTGCAACTGGCGCGAGATCCGCAACTATCCCGCCCTGTCAGGATACTTGCGTGATCTCTACCAGCATATGGGGGTGGCGCATACTGTACATTTCGATCACATCAAGACGCACTATTACGCGTCACATCAAATGATCAACCCGACGCGGATTGTTCCGGTAGGGCCTGAATTTGATCTGGATGCGCCCCACGATCGAGCGACGTTATCGTAGTGGCCTTGACCGCCCGTTACTCCGCAGCGTGATGTTGTGGCGTTGCGCTACGCTCCATGACTTCGATGATGCTTGAGCAAAAAGAATCGAGATCGCCAGGGTTGCGGCTGGTCACAATATTGCGGTCCACCACAGCGGGTTCGTCTACCCATTCGGCGCCGGCGTTCATCATGTCCTTCTTGATGGACTGGTAAGACGTCGCGCGTAGCCCGCGTGCGATATCGGCTTCGATCAAAAGCCACGGAGCATGGCAGATTGCTGCGATTGGCCTGCCGGATTTGGCGAAGGCGCGGACAAATTGAACGGCCTTTTCGTTGACGCGAAGCAGATCAGGATTGATCTGGCCACCTGGGAGTACGAGCGCGTCATAATCGTCTGGGTCTGCGTCGGACAAGTTTACATCCACATCGACGTTGCCGCCCCAATCGTCACCGTTCCAACCACGGATTTTTTCCTCTTCTGGGGAAACAATATCGACCTGCGCGCCGACCTCCTTCAGTCGGCGCAGAGGTACGAGCAGTTCGGATTGCTCAAATCCGTTCGTGGCGAGGATTGCGATTTTTGACCTTGCGATGTTCATACGGCCTCCAATCATCACTAATGTTTCTTATTTTGGGCACGGACGCCATTCCAGCGACTGGAGTAGCGCTCCACGTAGGTTGGGATAATCCCAGTATGTCTCGATCGTTCACTTAGAAGATCAAATACAGAAGAACGATCACCACGAGGGGTACGCCCAACAGCCACATGATTACTCCGGGAAGCATTTTTAAAGTCTCCTTTCCGCTTTGCGTTGTGAGATGCGCTGGGCCTTAAGTCGCGAGGGTTTGCTCGTCGCGATGGCTGCCACCTAGAGAAGCTGCCCACCACGCAGCGACACCACTAAGAAGCAAAACGAGGGATGCCCAGAATCCGGCAAATGCGGCACCCTTCCTTGCGGCTTCCACGACACTTTTCGCTCTGTCGATTGCTCCGGTCACCGTTGAGCGAACGCGTTGTTCGGCCTGTTCAAGTGTGAGGCCAGTTTTGCTCTGTATGAGGCGCGCTAGATAGGTGCGGTCTTCCTCTTTAATCTCACCGTTGATGAGGCCCTCCCGCAGGATGCGCATGACTTCCTCGCGCTGTGCTCTGGACGGTCCTGTCTGAGTGGTGGTTGCGGGTTGTCCCGCAGGCGGTTGTTGCGTTTGGTTGGCAGGACTTTCGGGAGCGAATTCGCGCCACAGTGCATCACCGGCATCGTCTGCCACGGGCGCGACGATCTCGGCCGTACTGCGGGCGGCCGACAATGCGGTTTTGGTCGCGAGATTGGCGACGGAACTTCCGATTATGGCGGCGAGGCATGCCCCAATGATGAGAGAAAGCGCCCACACGACGAGCCCATTAGCTCCATCGCGGAAGCCCGTTTCGTCGCTTTTAAATCCGCTCATGCGAGCGCGCATACGTCCGGTGAAGTACGCCCCCATTCCAATGGAATAGATATACGTAAAGGCGAACCATATAGCTGCGATGATGCCGATGGACTCGGCCGATATGCCGTTTTCCGACCATGGTGAAGCTACGAATAACCCCACGGAGGAGCCGAACATTGTTAGTAGTAGGGACATGGCGGTTGCAATTACCGCGCCGGCGACAACTGCCGCCCAGTCGAGATATGGTCGTCTGCCGGTTACTTCGACGTCGGTAACGACGGCTGTGGTCGCGTTGGGGTCGAACGAAGTGGTTACCATGGTGTGCCTCGCTAGGAGTTGGAGCGCACCGAAGCTTCCGCGATTAGATACGGCCGAGAAGGGCTAGAACCACCAGAATTATGAGTATTGTGCCGATTATTCCGGATGGGGCTGGTCCCCAGCTCCGGCTGTAGGGCCATGCGGGTAAGGCTCCGATGAGCAGTAGGACAAGAAGAATGATAAGGATTGTTTCCAACAAATTCGGCGCCTCCGTTTTCATAAAGTATGAGCTTCTTCAACGCGCCTATTGATCAATCTGTTCCGAATCCAAGTCTTTCGATGGCTTAAATTTTTATCTCACTCTGACGATATGAATTGCCGATATACTTTTCGGGCAAGCGCTGAAAAGACGCGTATATGTCGAAAAACGAGATAGGGGAAAGCCATGAGAGTGATCGCTGCGGGACTTCTTTTGACGGGCATGATGCTGCCGATGGCGCCATCGGCATATGCAGGGGAGACGATTTCCTATGAGGTCGACGGGTCGGCTTACGAAGGATACTTCGCGAAGGCGCAATCTTCTCAGTCCAAGGGGCTGGTCGTGATCATTCATGATTGGGATGGCCTGACTGACTACGAGATCAAGCGTGCCGACATGATTTCCGACCTCGGTTATGACGCGGTCGCTATCGACCTTTTCGGTAAGGGAAACCGTCCCGTCGAACTCGAAGCGAAGAAAGCCGAAGTTGGAAAACTCTATAAGGACCGGGCCGCCATGCGCTCGCGTATTCTCGGTGGGTTGAAGGAGGCACATCGCCTTAGCAGCGGGAATGTCTTGGTGATCGGTTACTGCTTTGGTGGTGCTGCTGTGCTCGAACTCGCTCGTTCAGGCGAGGGTAAAGACATTCGCGGATACGTTTCATTTCATGGCGGGCTCGCTACGCCTGAAGGACAAAGCTATCCGACAGATACGGCACCCATTCTCATTGCCCATGGCGGAGGCGATACGGCTGTTTCGATGCGGGAGGTGGCGGCGTTGTCGGGCGAGTTGGAGAAGGCCAAGGTGACCTACGATATTGAGGTGTATTCTGGTGCGCCACACGCTTTTACAGTGATCGGAAGCGATCGCTATCAGGAACGGGCCGACCGGAAATCCTGGGCTGCGTTCGAGGACTTTCTTGAAACAAATCTTGGCGACTGACGTTCGCCGTCGGCGTCCTATCGTCTCGATTGTTTCCAGGAGAAGACACATGAGGCAACGCTTTGGGAAATTCTTTGCGGTGATCATTATGGCTTTGGCGACGGCGGCGATGACTACACCGCTGTTGGCTCACCATGGCTGGAGCTGGGCTGAACATGGCAACTCGGAAGTCACCGGTGTGGTGACGAAGGCAGAGTTGGGCAATCCCCATGGTATCGTCACGCTCGATGTCAAAGGTGATGTTTGGCAGGTTGAGGTTGGGCAACCTTGGCGTAACGAACGCGCTGGCCTGACGGACGCAATGATGTCGCCCGGCGTAACGCTAACTGCAAAAGGGCATCGTTCAGCGAAACCAGATCAGAAGCTGCTGAAGGCGGAGCGGATCGTGATCGACGGCAAAACCTTCGACCTTTATCCCGACCGAGACTAGACCGCGCGAGCCAGACATATGCTGACCGACGTTCTCGGCGACCTGCAGAACTTGTCGTTTGTCATGGAGCTGCGCCGGTCACGCTGGGCTTATCCCCTCGTCAATGCCGGACATATTTTGGGCATCGCCCTGCTTTTCGGGGCGATCGTTCCGCTCGATCTGAGATTGCTGGGGTTATGGAGATCCGTTCCTATAGGAACGCTGTCGCGTGTGCTGTTGCCTGTCGCGCTTTCGGGTCTGTTGATCGCAATTGCAATGGGTGGATTGTTGTTCGCGGTGCGTGCCGAGAAGTACGCGGCAATGGCATTCTTCCAAATCAAGGCTCTTGTGATTTTGGCTGCACTGACGAACGTTATGTTGCTGCATATTGCTGCGGAGTGGCGTGCGTCACAAGCTGATACCGACGTCGCGCCACCTTTACGGTTTAGGGTCGCGGGATTGATGTCGATCGGTTTGTGGACCTGTGCAATCGTGTTCGGACGTATGATTGCTTACGCTGAGTAAGCGGACACGACGACGTATATTTGCAGGTGTAAGGGAGGCAGCTTATGGGCATCGGGGCGCTTGCAGTCGTTCATGCGTTGCTACGTTCCCGAGCCATCACCATAGCAACGCTTACTGCCGTCTTATTCTGCTCATTGGGTTCTCTTGAGACCGGACTTTCGGCGGCGGAACGCCTGGGGGAGAATGCGCTTCGCAAGCTCGTCAACACGCCGGGACATTTTCTGATTATGCGGCATGCGACGGCTCCTGGTATCGGCGATCCTGGAAACTTTCAAATTGATGATTGCTCGACCCAACGCAATCTTTCGGAAACAGGACGGCGACAGGCACAACGTACGGGTGAGATGCTTCGATCACTTGGACTCAAGGACGTTAAAGTCTTTTCGAGCCGCTGGTGTCGTTGTCTTGAAACCGCACGGCTGCTCGAGCTGGGTCGCGTTGTTCCGATGGAGTCTTTGAATTCGTTTTTCCGAGAATGGGATCGGGAGAAGGAGCAGATTGCACAGTTGCGTGCTGATATTGCTGCGATGGATCTTAGCCGTCCTGCGGTGCTGGTGACGCATCAGGTTGTGATTTCGGGGCTTGCCGACACGTCGACGCGCTCGGGCGAGATTATCGTGATGCATCGCGAAGCTCCCGATCAGCTTAGGGTTGTCGGTTCGGCTATTGCGCGTGCGATTGATGAGTGAGAGATCACGCTGATTGGGGTTCAGCCGTGTAGTCATCATCGGAAACCTGTTCGAGCCACACGGCTTGAGAGCCATCCAACGCTTCCTGGAATGCCAGGTGTGCCATGGGCTTTGTCGGAGAGGCGCCATGCCAGTGCTTTTCGTTTGGGGCGATCCACACACTGTCGCCGGCATGGATCTCGCGGACCGGTTCCCCTTCCAGCTGTATGCGACCGACGCCTGAGACCACGTAGAGCGTTTGACCGAGCGGGTGCGTGTGCCAAGCAGTGCGCGCTCCGGCTTCGAAGGTGACAAGAAAGCCTTTGATGCGGGCTGGATGCGGAGCATCGACAATAGGATCCTGCCAGACCGTTCCGGTGAAGTAGCTTTCGGGTGCGCGTCTCGTCGGAGCGCTAGGAGATCTGCGGATTTCCATTGTGGTTATTCCCTG
The DNA here is from genome assembly GCF_000981545.1 of Candidatus Filomicrobium marinum. NCBI lineage: Bacteria > Pseudomonadati > Pseudomonadota > Alphaproteobacteria > Hyphomicrobiales > Hyphomicrobiaceae > Filomicrobium > Candidatus Filomicrobium marinum. The sequence continues at coordinate 931,725 of NZ_LN829119.1, read as the reverse complement.
TTTCTTATCTTAGACGATTTCGTCCTCGTCGAAGATCGGATCTTCTCCAATCGCATCGGAGATTCCACCGATCTGGCCGGTTGCTGGTTTCGGATGCGCGACCTTCGCGACATGGAACAAGGCATCGGCGCGATTCACAACCGAAACATTCGTTCTGCCGATGATGATGCCGTCTACTTCAGCGAGGACGGGGACATCGGTGCCTTCATATGGATTGGTGATGCCGCCGATGATATCACCAGCGGCGATGCTGTCGCCCAAGCCTCTGAGGGCGCGAAAAATCCCTCCATCCGGTGCCCGTATCCATTTGCTGGACGTCGCAAAGACGGATCTGTGTTTTTGGCGGTTCGCGTGTTTTGGGCCGAGCATGCCCAGATGATGCATCACGTGCAAAATGCCTCTCACGCCACCGCGTACGGAAAACTCGTCGAGACGCAGGGCTTCGCCGGCTTCGTAGACGATGACTTCCAACCCAGCTTCGCGTGCGGCTTTGCGCAATGATCCCTCACGCAGACCGGATTGCAGGATGACGGGCGCGCCGAAAGCTTCCGCGAGATCTCTCAACTCCGGCGTCACGACGTCCACCCGAAGCTGTGGGAGGTTTGCGCGATTGTTGGAGCCGGAATGGAGGTCAATTCCGAAGTCCGAGCGCCGTGCGATTTGTTCCATGAAGAGATGCGCCAGCTGAGCGGCGAGTGAGCCATGGAGATAGCCGGGGAACATCCGGTTGAGGTCGCGGCCGTCGGGCAGATACCGGCTTTTGCTGAGGAAGCCGAACACATTGACGATAGGCACGCACAACAACGTGCCCTGTAGCGATTTCAGGCCCGGCGTATTCAGCAGCCGCCGGATAATTTCGACTCCGAGGATTTCATCACCGTGTAGGGCTGCGCTGACAAATAGTGTGGGTCCGTCGCGGCGGCCATGTACAACGCGTATTGGCAGGGTAACCGGCGTGTGGTTCGAGAGGTGTGCGACCGGCAAATCGACGAGGCCTTGGCTACCTGCTGTCACCGATGCCCCGCCGATTTTGAATGGAGTTCGCACGCGTTAACCTCGGCCTTTCGTTCGGGTTTTGCCAGGCTTTGCGTGTGTTTCGAGAAATTCGATCATTTTGCTGGCGACATCGATACCTGTGGCCTTTTCCAGGCCTTCAATTCCGGGAGATGAGTTTACCTCCATAATAACCGGTCCATGGTTCGCGCGCAGCATGTCGACGCCGCAGACGTTAAGGCCCATGGCTTTCGCGGCACCTACAGCTGCTGCGCGTTCCTGTGGCGTGATGCGGATAGGGGTTGCCGTGCCGCCCCGGTGCAAGTTTGAGCGGAAATCACCTTCAGCCCCTTGGCGCTGCATAGCTGCGATGACGCGATCTCCGATGACAAAACAGCGGATGTCGCTGCCGCCAGCTTCCTTGATGAACTCCTGGACAAGGATGTTTACGTTGGCGCCGGCAAAGGCTTCGATAACAGACTGCGCCGATTTCGGAGTTTCAGCGAGGACAACGCCGATCCCTTGTGTTCCCTCCAGGAGCTTGATCACGACCGGTGCCCCGCCTGCGAGCTCCACGACTTCAGCCGCCTTTTTAGGATCTTGCGCGAAAATTGTTACAGGCAGGCCGATACCCTTGCGGGACAGGAGCTGCATGGACCGCAGTTTGTCGCGGGAACGGCCGATGCCGACGGATTCGTTTAGAGGATAGACGCCCATCATTTCGAACTGGCGCAATACGGCCAGTCCAAAGAACGTGATGGATGCGCCGATGCGCGGAATGACGGCATCGTAACCGCTCAGAAGTTGTCCGTTGAGATAAAGCGAGGGCTTGTGAGAAGCGATATTGATCGTCACCCGCAGGGTCGGGATCACATCGATCTGATGCCCACGTTGTTCAGCAACTTCTATGAGGCGGCGGTGCGTATAGAGTTTTGGGTTCACGCACATGAGCGCGATCTTCATTGCCGTCTCCTGTTCACCTTCTCAAAGGTGGGCAGCTATGGGGATGTATAGTTTCTCAGGCTTGCTGGCCGAGAATGAACGAACGTCCGGGATCGATGAGGAATTTGCTACGTACGGCCGATCGGCCAAGGAGCATGCGGAAGCCCATTTCGTCGCGTTGCGTGAGTGACAGTTCAATCGGCCAAGTGTAGGGGCCCAGCTGCACCAGGGTGCGAACTATGTGGCGAATTTGAGTTTGTCCGCCAGAATTGCGGATTGACCTTTGGTCGAGCAGTTGTGCTTCGCAGGATAGAGCGTGTTGATCATTCCTCTGCAGGGGGTGGAGGTCGAATTGGACGAAGCGTTTTCCGTTGCGGGTTATGGTTTTGATATTCCATGCATGCAATGCCGAGGTGCGTGCCCCGGTATCGACTTTCGCTTTAACTATGGCGCCGCCTAGTTCCGGTAGCTGAACCCACTCGCGCCAGCCAATACGGGGTTTATCGCTACGTTTTCTTTGAGGTTTGGCCACCGAGCCGCGGGGTCTGATCTCTTCACGGTTTTGGCCCATCTTTGGAGCTCCGATTCCGGGATGCTGGCAAGCAATGCCTGCGTGTGAGGATGTTCGTTGCGCACAATGCATAAGATTGGGCATTGAATCACGCATCCACCCTAGAATGCGGCCCGGTCAGCGGATGGGTGGGTAACGCGGTTACCAACCGCCTTTTTTCAACCAATCCTCCATCATGCCCATACGGTCCCATCCCCAGAAGGGTTCGTCGTCCGCGAAGAAAAAGGGTGATCCGAAGACGCCCCGGGCGATGGCTCCTTCTGCCAGGGATTTTGTATGTGCCTTAATTTCCGGACTCTGGGCTCCCTGCACAAGCGCTTCGGGCGTGGCGTTAAATTCAGGTGCTAAGGATGAGACTGCGACGATGTCGGACGTGTCCAGCCCGTTGCCGTAATATTCGGCGAATACACGTTGGGCAAAACGGGGTGCGGCTGCCGCATCTTGAGACTCGATCCAATAGAATGCTCGGGTTGCCGCCAACGCGATCAGGGGGTGGTTTTTGGGGAGGTGAAACTCCAAACCTTCTGCGCGTGCAAGACGGGCCCAGTCACGTCGTGCATAGTCGCGTTTGAGTGGTGTGGATGACAGTCCGCGTGCGCCGGTCACCTGGTAGGCCGTTCCGAGCATATAGGGGCGCCACAGCACCTGACGTTCGACTCGCTTTGCGAGAGCTTCAATGCGTGCCGCGGCGAAGAACGCATACCCGGAAGAGAAATCGAACCAGAATTCTATGGGCTTGGTCACGGGCTAGACCCTCGCTCTGTCAATAGACCCGTACGCGTTTGCAGCTGTCATATGACATGCGCGCTCGGTGTTAGATGCTGTTCTAAAGCGGAGTTTGTGTAAGGAAACTTGTATCGTTCGGCTGAGACGGAAAATATCATGTTTCTTATTGTAATCAATGCCTTGGTTTGGGGTATCCGAGCACGGAATTTGTGAAATTGTGTCACGGCTCGCGCAGTGACATGAAAGCTTTAAAATTCGCGATGAAACTGTCCCACGACAAAGCACTTTCGTTGTCGTGGGAAAGTGTCGATTTTTTTCCGGATACATGCAGGACTGGATCGAAGACATGGGTGATGGTGCCAATCCCAATTGGCTTGAAGCTGAACTCGAAGAGACGCTTGATGAAACGCTTGAGGCTGAGCTCTCAGAGCCCATGCTGAGTGCGGAGCTTCGCCGCATGTACCGTGAGGCGCATCCCAATGCGCTCGACCGGCGCACGTATATCGTACACTTGCTTCGACTTCAGGCTGAACTGATCAAGCTGCAAACGTGGGTCGAGTATACCGGCTCAAGGATTCTGATTATTTTTGAAGGCCGCGATTCGGCCGGCAAAGGCGGTGTAATCAAACGCATCACCCAGCGGCTTAATCCACGTATTGCTCGTGTCGTTGCGCTGCCGAAGCCGACGGAGCGTGAGCAGACACAGTGGTACTTTCAGCGCTACGTGCCTCACCTACCCTCCGGCGGCGAAATGGTTCTGTTTGATCGCTCCTGGTATAATCGCGCCGGTGTGGAACGCGTGATGGGGTTTGCGAGCGAAGCCCAGGTGGAAGACTTTTTCCGTGACGTTCCTGAGTTTGAACGCATGCTCGTGCGCTCTGGCATCATCGTTCTCAAATACTGGCTTTCGATCACGGATGCGGAACAACAGCTGCGATTCAAGATCCGTATTGAAGATCCCATGAAGCAATGGAAGCTCTCACCGATGGACTTGCAGTCCCGCGTGCGATGGGAGGATTATACTAAAGCAAAGGAGGAGATGTTCGAGCGCACGAACATCCCGGAAGCGCCTTGGTATATTGTTGAAGGCAATGACAAGAAGCGTGAACGCCTCAACTGCATCGAACACATCCTCTCTAAGATACCTTACGAAGACGTGCCGACGGACAAGGTCCAACTGCCTGAGCGAATCTTCAATCCGGACTACGACCGGAAGACGCTGCCGCCGGAGCTGTACGTTCCTAAGATTTTCTGATTGCGCAGCTCAAAGCCCTCGATGTCTTTGACTGGGCATCGAGGGTGCATTCTTGTGTTGTCTTTGGTGCGCTAGTGGCGATCCCGGAAGGACTCGAACCTCCAACCCCTTGGTTCGAAGCCAAGTGCTCTATCCGTTGAGCTACGGGACCGGTTCTACAAATCTATTCCCTTGTGGTGTCTCATGATCTTCCAGCAAGAGTCCAGTGTTTTGGGGCGGCTGGTTAGTTCTTGATCTGGTAGCCGGTTTTGAAGATCCAGGCGATGATGACCAGACAAAGGACCAGGAAGGCCAGCGTCATTGTCAGACTGAGACCAACATTAAGATCGGCGACGCCGAAGAAGCTCCAACGAAAGCCACTGACGAGATATACGACGGGATTGAACAACGTCACCGTCTGCCAGACGGGTGGAAGCATGTTTATCGAATAAAATGTTCCGCCCAGAAACGTTAGCGGCGTCACGACGAGCAGAGGAATGATCTGCAACTTCTCAAAGCCATCAGCCCAAATTCCGATAATGAATCCGAAGAGGCTGAAGGTGACAGAGGTGAGTACTAAGAAGGCAACCATCCAGATTGGGTGGGCGATTTGAATCGGAACGAACAGGCCGGCAGTCGCCAATATAATCAGCCCCAGAATTATGGACTTGGTGGCAGCGGCGCCCACGTATCCTAAAACGATTTCGAAGTAAGAGACGGGGGCGGATAAGAGCTCGTAGATCGTGCCGGTAAACTTCGGGAAGTAGATGCCGAATGATGCGTTCGCGATGCTCTGCGTCAAGAGCTGGAGCATGATCAGGCCCGGTACGATGAATGACCCGTAGTCGATCCCGTCAATCTGCGTGATGCGGGAGCCGATGGCCCCGCCGAACACTACGAAGTAGAGTGACGTCGATATGACCGGCGAGACGATGCTTTGCATCAGCGTGCGCCACGTGCGGGCCAGCTCAAAGAGATAAATTGCTTGTACGGCGCGGAAATTCATGAGGGTCGTTTCACCAGGCTGACGAAGATCTGTTCGAGCGAGCTTTGTGTTGTGCTGAGGTCCTTGAACTTGATGCCTGCTTCATTGAGTTCAGCCAACAAGGACGTGATGCCGGTGCGCTCTCCCTGCGTATCGTAGGTATAGACAAGTTCCATCGCGTCGTCTGAAAGGGTGAGTCCGCGTGAGGCAAGCGCAGATGGGATCTTCTCGAGCGGGTGATGAAGCTGCAAGATGAGCTGCTTCTTGCCCAGCTTGTGCATCAAGGTCGATTTGTCTTCGACGAGTATCAATTCGCCGTTGTTGATGACGCCGATGCGGTCGGCCATCTCTTCAGCTTCTTCGATGTAGTGCGTCGTCAGAATTATCGTGACACCAGAATCACGTAAATCCCGCACAATCCGCCACATGTCTTTTCGCAGTTCGACGTCGACGCCTGCTGTCGGTTCATCGAGGAAAAGGATTCGTGGCTCATGAGACAGGGCCTTGGCGATCAGTACGCGCCGCTTCATGCCGCCGGACAGCGTCATGATCCTGTTGTCTTTTTTGTCCCAAAGCGAAAGATCGCGCAGGACTTTCTCGATGTGTGCCGGATTTGGCGGTTTTCCGAACAGGCCGCGGCTGAAGGCGACAGTGTCCCAGACGGATTCAAAGGCGTTGTTGGGTAATTCTTGAGGGACTAAGCCGATCAAGGAGCGCGTCGTGCGATAGTCTGTAATGATGTCGTGGCCGTTCACGTGGACCGAGCCGCCGCTCGGTGAGACAATCCCGCAGATGATACTGATGAGCGTGGTTTTGCCGGCGCCGTTGGGGCCTAACAGCGCGAAGATCTCGCCGGAACGAATTTCAAGATCTATGCCTTTGAGGGCCTGAAAGCCCGAGGCATAGGTCTTGGACAGATTGGCAACGGAAATCGTTGGAGGCATGAAGATCTGCTTAAGGAGGTGAGATTGAATGGCTCGGCGGCGAGTTACTTGGGGTAGCGGGTTGTCATTTCCAAGGCGTGTTAGCCGATGCGCTTATGATTGGTGGCTGGGGCTAACACACCGGGGCGTGTATGAGAAGTCCGACAATAGACGTCGTCTCCGATGAGCTTTTTCTCGGGGTATTCATTTCGCGGCGAGAAAGGAGTAAGTCAGATTAAGGGGGCCGGCTCCTATTTGAGTGTTTTATTGATCCGTTGTGTTCGGGACCGGGAAAACTGAGGCTGTGGTGGTGCAAAAGGGCGAGAGGTTCATTTTCAATCTGCGCGAGGTCAACGGTGCCATGGGTGACCTCGGCACCTTGTTGCCGCTGACTCTTGGGACCATTGCGGTTGCTGGATTGGCGCCGATGCCAGTTCTTCTCGGCTTTGCGGTCTTCTACATCGGGACCGCGCTTTATTATCGCCTGCCTATTCCTGTCCAACCTATGAAAGTTGTGGCGGCCGTGCTGCTGACGGCGCAACTCAGCCACGAAACGCTTGTTGCCAGCGGTGTCATTATCGGTGCCGTCCTGCTCCTGCTGGGGGCGACAGGGTGGATGACGCGATTGGCTCGGCTCGTGCCGCAGTCGGTGCTTGCGGGGCTTCAACTTGGTCTCGGCATCGCCCTTGCCCTGGTGAGCCTCGGATTAATGGCGACCGCGCCGCTTTTGGCCTTTGTGACGCTTGGCCTGGTACTCGGCCTGGGTCGCCTCCCAGGATATCCTTCGGCACTGATCGCAGTCGCTGTCGCGGTGGTTCTGGCGCAGGTGTTCGATGTACCAGGGATCGCGGGGAACATCGCGGCGTCGGCGATGATTTCTGTTCCGTCCGTGCCTTCCGTGGAGGACATCCAACAAGCGTTGTCGCTGTATGTGCTGCCGCAGCTCCCGCTGACGCTCGCCAATGCCGTGGTCCTGACAGCGCTTATCGCGGGGGACTATTTCGGAGAACGTGCTTCGCACGTGACGCCGGGGCGTTTGTCGATTTCGAGCGGGCTGGCGAACTTGTTGCTGACGCCGTTTGGAGCGCTGCCAATGTGCCATGGAGCCGGAGGCTTGGCGGCGCATTATCGCTTTGGTGCCCGAAGCGGGGCTGCGCCTCTTCTGATCGGTGTCACGCTGCTTATGTTTGCTCTTTTGCCGGGCGGACTTGGCCTCGATGCTATTTCGGCGGTGCCAGCGGCCGGACTTGGGGCACTGTTGATCGTAGCTGCAGGAGAGTTGGCGCTGACGCGGCGGCTGTTTGATTGCAAGCCATCGTGCTGGCCGGTGATCGCCGCAACAGCTGGTGTAACGGTGTGGTTCGATCCGTTCTGGGGCCTCGTCGCTGGATCGGGTGCTGAGCTTGTTCGTGTGGCTGTCGTCCGTCACCTTCAGAAGCGTGCGAACATCTGATCAATCAGGTGATGTGGGCCGGTGGCGCGGCCCAGCCCACTACCTGTTGGCTTGCGTCACCGGACATGGCAACCGGCGGTCAAACTTAGCTCAGCCAAAGGTCGAGATGTTGCGGTGATCGAATTGATAGAGCCATGTTTCCGTCAGTGGCTCGCCGTTTAGCTCCAGATACATGCGTAGCTCGGCGATTTCGCGTGGCTCTACCTCCAGATCGAAGACTGCGCGCCAGATATTCCCGTTCGGTACGGGCTCTGCGAACGTCCGGATAACTCTGCCCGTTGAGGCTGTGACCTTCACTTCCGGGAAGACGCCATATGGGATTTTCGTCATAACCGATGGGCGGTTGAATTCGACGGCAAACCGGTAGTTGTTTGGTGGACGCGGTTTACCTGGTTCCCCACCGTTGCCAATCCGTGTCGCTGTCGTGGTGGCTATATTTTCAGCGGGATAGGGTTCGTCCGCGAGCCAATGCAAGCGGTAGTTCAGCGTATACTCGTTGCCCGCTTTTGCCTTGCCTGCTGGAACCCAGAATGCGCCGATGTTGTCGTGAATTTCGTCGTCGGTTGGAATTTCGAGAAGTTCTATGGAGCCTTTCCCAAGCGGTTTGAGCGGCTCAACCCATAAGCTCGGACGGCGGTCGTACATCACGCCATCTTGGTAGTGATCGAAATTGCGATCGCGTTGCAGGAGGCCGAAACCGCGCGGATTGTTGTCCTCGAACGCAGAGACCGTGGCGGAGGGCGGATTGTTGAGCGGGCGCCAAATTCGTTCACCGCTTCCCGTCCACATCGCCAAGCCATCCGAGTCATGGACTTCCGGACGCCAGTCACGGATACGCTCGCGACCGTATTCGCCGTACCAGAACATAGAGGTCAGCGGAATGAGGCCGAGCCGTTCGACATCGCGCCGTAGGTAGAGGGCGGATTCGATGTCCATCACCACGCCCTTGCTACGGTCGCGGCCACGCTTCAACGCAAAACGGAACGCTCCCGTAATGCTTGGACCATTGAGAAGTGCGCAGACAATCACCGGAGTTTCGGGGTCGGCCTGTTCTGCAATGTAGAACTCCGTGAAGTCGGGAAACTCCTCGGCCTTGTTTGGAACAGCTGCATCGATGGCAACTCCGCGTGCCGAAAGACCGTACTGGCCGAGTGCGCCAATGGCTCGGAAGTAGGAAGCACCAAGAAAAGCTACCCAATCCTGTGTGCGCCAATCCGAGGCTCCGTTCCATTCTTGCAAACGGAAGCCAGCAAAACCGGAATCCGGAGGCAATTTGCGCGCGGGGCTGTCTTCCGGCATTTCGAATAGGGATGGGTTATATGGGACCTCGCGGGCGATACCGCTTTCGACGAGATGCATTTTGACGGCTTTGCCGAAGTACTGGCCCAGGTGGAAGAAGTTGAGCGGATAGGCTCCGCCTCCATTCGCATACGGAGCGCGATCGGGCTTAAACTTCAGCTTGCCATGCTGCTCATAGTCGATCTGTTGAATGACGTCCGGCATCGGGCGGTAGGGCGGCACGTAGGCCTCTTTCGCCATACGGCGTGCTCTTGCGACGAGTTCCTCGTAGCTAAATGGAGTGCCGGGGGCTTCTTGCGCCAGTGCCGGGCGAAGAGCGGGGGGGAGTCCCATAAAGACCGCTAGGCCGGCAGTGGTGCGGAAAAGGTCTCGTCGGTTTAGTGAGGTCATGGCGCGTTCGTGCCCTTATCTAGTAGGGGACTCGCATTTGGAACTTTGGCGGATATTTGGATAGCGGGCGGTGAATTTCCAGGTGTTCTTCTAGATCGGCGTGCTCTCGCGAGATCTGTAAACCGGGTGCCAAAGAGCCATAGGGCTGGCTAGGTTCCGTTTACCTATTGGTTAATTCAGCGCTTAAAAGGACACTTCGGCATATTCGTGGCTGTAATTAACTAACTAACTGTCGTTGAACCCAGCGTTTTTTGGGGGACTATCCAGCCATAACTTCATTGAATTGACGTACAAATTTTGACGTTTGGTGTAGAGCGGAACTTCTGTGTGGAGATAGTGCCTGCCCGTGTCAGGATGACGCGGGTCTGATATCCGAATTTGCCGAAAGATTTGACCTTCGCCCTTCGAGTCCCAGAGATAACCAATAACCATGGCCGTCGAACAGTACGCCCCTCTCAATACTCTGAAGCCGGTGGCGGACGACGTATGGATTGTGGATGGGCCACTCATTCGCTTCGGCATGCCCATGTTCAAGATGCCTTTTCCAACCCGCATGAGCATTGTCCGGCTGGCGGGTGGAGATCTGTTTGTGCATTCTCCCACCCCGCTGACGCGCGATTTAAAAGCCGAAGTCGAAGCGTTGGGTTGTCCGCGTTGGATCATCGGACCCAACCGGATCCACTATTGGTGGATTCCGGAGTGGCGGGAAGCCTTTGCAGATGCGGATGTCTATCTGGCGCCCCGCATAAAGGAGCAAGCGGGAGACCGCATCGATTTCGCTGCCTTACCGCTTGAGGCTGAGCACGGATATCCCTGGGACGAGGCCATCGACACACTGCCGGTCGTGGGGGACTTCATGACGGAAGTCGAGTTCTTTCACCGCGCCAGCCGGACACTCATTCTGACGGATTTCATCGAGAACTTCGAACCGCAGAAACTTGGTTTGGTCATGCGTATGTTGACCTGGGCCGGCGGTGTGCAAGATCCCGACGGCCAGATGCCGCGCGACATGCGACTGACTTTTGTGCGGCAGAAACCGCAGCTTCGCGCGGCCATCGAGACAATGATCTCGTGGGATCCAGAGCGTGTCATCATCGCTCACGGACGATGGTATCCAGCGAATGGCGCGGCCGAGTTACGGCGCGCCTTCAGGTGGATACTCAATTGAAGCGCGTTGGAATGATCTGCAGTCTTAACTTTCGGGTCCTTTCGGAAACTGCGGAACGTTGGGATCAATCAGGTGCCAGGGTGGCGCCGATCCCGTCCAAAACTGAGCTTCGGACTTGAACAAGGATGGATCATCCAGGCTGCCGACCTTGATTGAAACAACATCGGGAAAACTGGTGTCGGTGGCGAACAGTGGGCTGCCGCAGGTGCCGCAGAATTGCCGCGTCCTTTGGGCACCGCTTTCGGCGGTGTTGGCGTAACTCGCAGGCTGGCCTTTGGTGATGTTCAGTGATGATTTTGAGACCACGACTACATAGGCTGGCGCACCACCACATACGTGTTGGCAATCACGACAATGACATGCGGCGGAGCCTAGCAATGGCCCGTTCACCCGGAACCGGATTTCACCGCATAGACATCCTCCTTCGGCGTTGATTGTTTGCAATTTTACCTCCCTTGATTTGTGTCGCTTTTTTTGGAGCGATGCAAACGATGGTAGTTCAGGCAACTCCGTAATGCTAGCAGCGCCGCGGCATGTGTCCTAATCGCTTAAGTTCCTTCCAAGTCGTGTTTGAGCCGGGCGAGCAGTTCGACAGCTTCATGTGCGTAGGGCGAAATCCAGCGATCGTGGATTTCCTTGAATGGGGCAGCGTTCAGGTAGTTCCAGCGATTTCTGCCTTCCCGTCGAACAACGATCAGGCCGGCACGTTCAAGCACCTTCATGTGCTGCATCACAGTGCATCGGTCGAGCGCATCTTTAAAATGATCGCACAGTTCGCCGGTCGTACGCGGAGCGCTCTTGAGCAGATCCAGAATCTGGCGACGTCGCGAATCCGCAAGTGCCTTAAAGATCAGATCGTCGGTATCGATGTTTGACATGTTATAAAACTATAACATATCTTCGGAGCCGTCGCAAATGGAGGTCAGTCGATGGAGCCGAAGTTCCAAGTTCAGCTTAAAATCGGAAAGCCGGTGGCTGAAGTTTTTGATGCTGTCGTTAATCCCGACAAGCTCACACGCTACTTCATTCAGTCCACGAATGGGCCGTTGGTGGAAGGCGTGACGGTGCGATGGAAATTCGCTGAAGTGCCGGAGGCCATTGACGTGGTTGTTCGTGAGGTACGCCCAAGCGAACGCATTGTTTTCGAGTGGCCTGCGGAAGACGGAGATTACCGCACATGTGTGGAGATGACCTTCCTTGCGGTCGAAGATGAAAGCACGTTGGTGCTAATCAAAGAGTCGGGGTGGCGTCCCAATCCCACGGGCATTGAGGCTTCCTATGGCAACGCCGGTGGGTGGATGCACATGATGTGCTGCCTGAAGGCTTACCTTGAGTTTGGCATCAACCTGAGGACAGGCGCTGTTTGCGGAGCGGAGACGGCGTAGCCGTCGTCGCTTAGCGGAACGGCGGCTCGTCGAATGAGCGTAGTTTACGTGAGTGGAGGGATTCGCGACGATCCTTGAGAAGTTCAATCGCGGTCAGGCCGATTTCGAGGTGTTGTGCGACAGCGGTTTCATAAAATGCGTTGGCGGCGCCCGGCAGCTTGATCTCACCATGCAGGGGCTTGTCCGATACGCAGAGCAAGGTTCCATAAGGCACCCGAAGTCGAAATCCCTGGGCTGCGATCGTACCGCTTTCCATGTCGACGGCTATGGCGCGCGAGAGGTTGATGCGTCTGCGTTCTTGCGCGAAGCGGAGCTCCCAATTGCGGTCATCGTTGGTCACGACCGTGCCGGTACGCAATCGCTGTTTCAGGGCATCACCATATTGTCCCGTCACCTGAGCAGCGGCGTCCTGCAAGGCAACCTGGATCTCGGCTAGGGCGGGTATGGGGATGTCTGGTGGAATCAGGGCGTCGAGGATGTGATCCTGGCGCAGGTAGGCATGTGCCAGCACATAGTCGCCGATGGACTGGCTCTCGCGTAGGCCACCACAATGGCCCACCATCAGCCAGCAATGCGGGCGGAGTACAGCGAGGTGATCGGTTATGTTCTTCGCATTGGGGGGCCCGACGCCGATGTTGATGAGCGAAACGCCTTCACCTCCTTCCGCGACCAGATGGTAGGCGGGCATTTGATATCGATGCCATTGGGAGGCGGCGATGCGATCCTCTGCCTCCGATTGTTCCATGCCGGCCGTGATCTCGATGTTGCCGGGCATGATCAACTTTTGGAACTGACCGCTTGGCAGCAGTTGTCCGATCGCAAGCTGAACAAACTGATCGATATAGCGGTGATAGTTGGTGAGCAGTACCCATCGCTGCGTGTGTCGCCAATCACTGCCCGTGTAATGAACAAGGCGGCGTAGCGAGTAGTCGACTCGAGCCGCGTCGAAGAGCATGAGCGGATAGGCACGTCCAGGCTTCGGTTCGATCAATCCGTCAGCGATTTCGTCGCCGACGGCGGCGAGGTTCGGCGTCGGGAAATATCTCGCGAGCTCTCCTGCCGTAACGCCCGCTTTTGCAATTTCGTCTGTGCGTTCGAAAACGTAGGTGTAGGGAATTTCCTGGCTGCTTGAGGTGACCTCGATTGCAGCACCGTATTCATCGACCAAGGGGCCGAGTTGTTCCAGCAGATAGGCGCGGAAGAAGCCGGGATGTGTGATGGTCGTTTCGTAGATTCCGGCCCGTTGCAGCTTTGCGAACGCGCGCCGACTTACCGGCGGCGGCTGTGGTACGTCCTTGTAGAGAACGCGCAGGCGTGGGTAGCAAAATGCGCTGCGTTCTTCCGGCGAGGGCATGCGCCGTTCGAGAAGATATCTATCGAGGGCTTTTTCGAGTGCGCTCGTTGCTTTTCGGTAGAGCCGTTCAAGGTGTTCAACGGCTTCTTCAGGTTTGAGGTTTCTGAACGTTTTCAGTTTTGTCACCACGGCCTTCAATCTGGAAATTGCTGCGCTCTTCTTCCTAGGTGTGCTCCGCGCTGGGCATGTTGCCTGAGAAGATAATCACTCACGGGCTTCAACGAAGAGCGCTTTCTGTCATTGGCGTGTCATGTAGGGTTGGTAATCGGCATAACCGAACGTTGCTTAATATTGTTCGGATTATCCGATCAACGTAAGCGACGGACAGAGGGGATGCTTTCATGCTTTCAGTCCATGACGTCGCGGTCACCTATTCCAACGGCGTTACCGCTCTCCATCCGACCAGTCTAACCTTTAAGCGCGGCCAATTCATCGTGTTGCTCGGAGCGTCAGGAGCGGGCAAATCGACTTTGCTGCGGACACTCAACGGTCTTGTCCGGCCGACGCGCGGCGAGGTTCGCGTCGAGGGACGCGGTTCCATTTTCGCTAGACGTTCAGCTTTGAGAGCGCATCGCCGTTCGACCGGTATGGTGTTCCAACAGCATCATCTCATTGGCCGGTTGACCGCGCTTGAGAATGTTCTGACGGGGCGCCTCGCGGCGCACAGCACCTTCCGATCGATGCTCCCACTGCCGCGTGCAGATCGGATGATCGCATTGGAAGCGCTGGGGCGCGTGGGTCTCGTTGACCGCGCGCTTCATCGCGCCGATCAGCTCTCCGGGGGGCAGCAACAGCGTGTTGGTATCGCGCGCGCTATGGCGCAAAGGCCGGAGACAATTCTCGCGGATGAACCTGTAGCGAGTTTGGATCCCGCTACGGCTGTCAAGGTTCTAGACGATCTGCATCGCATCTGCCGTGAAGACGGAATCACTGCGATCATCAGTCTCCACCAAGTCGATCTTGCCCGCAGGTACGCCGATCACGTGATCGGTCTGGCCCAGGGGCGCATCGTATTCGAGGGTAATCCGGACACGCTCAGGCCGGATGCGCTCGATGAAATCTACCATGCCGATCAACCGCGGTTGGCGGAAGCGGCAGAGTAGGACCCTTCAAAATCGTGAGAGGTAGTATCATGAAGCGCCGTCACTTCATCGCGGCTTCGATCCTTGTTGGTCTTTGCGCCTTCACGGGGCAGCAGGCCATGGCCGCCGACAAAGCCGACCCAGATAAGCTGCGCGTCGCGCTCCTTCCGGATGAGAATGCTGCAACGATCATCCAGAACGCGCAGCCCTTAAAGGCGTATCTGGAAAAGACGCTCAAAAAGGACGTAGAGATCATTGTTACTACAGATTATTCGTCGATGATCGAGGCCATGCGGTTTGGCCGTATCGAGGTCGCCTATTTCGGTCCGTTCTCTTACGTGCTCGCAAAGTCCAAGGCGCCGGAAATCGAGCCGTTCGCTGTTGGCGTTGAAAAGGGTAAGCCAAACTATCAATCGATCCTGATTGCAAACGTCGATGGCCCGGTGAAGACGCTCGCCGACATCAAAGGTCATCCTTTCGCTTTTGGTGATCAGGCTTCCACGTCGAGCCACCTCGCTCCGCGCGCCCTGCTCGCGAAGAACGGTCTTATTGGCGATACCGATTACAAACCGGTTCACTTGGGCAAGCACGACGCCGTTGCACGCGCTGTTGCCGCGGGCCAAGCCCCTGCCGGAGCATTGTCGGAGACGATTTATCGCGTGTTGGTCGAAACCAAGAAGATCGATCCTTCGAAACTACGCCAGCTTGCTCTGTCCGACCCGATACCGAACTATCCAATGACGCTGCAGGGTTATCTGAAACCTGAGCTGAAAGAAGAAATCAGAAAGGCTTTCATTGAACTTAAGGATCCGGAAATCCTTCAGCTCTTCCGTGTCGAGGCTTTGGCTCCGGCAAGCGACAAGGACTACGACGTGTTGCGCGACATGGCGAAAGTCCTCAGCCTCGATGTCGCCAAGCTGTAATGATCGATGTCAGTAACGCGCTCTTATGAGTCGATCCTGGCAGAGGAGCGCCGCTCCGCTTTACGCGGGGTGGGGCTCGTCGCAGCGGTCCTCGCCGCGTGTCTCGCCTCACTGGCGATCACCGGCTTTTTTGATGCCGAACGCTTTGCGGAAAGTG
Organism: Candidatus Filomicrobium marinum; assembly: GCF_000981545.1. Lineage (NCBI taxonomy): Bacteria > Pseudomonadati > Pseudomonadota > Alphaproteobacteria > Hyphomicrobiales > Hyphomicrobiaceae > Filomicrobium > Candidatus Filomicrobium marinum. The sequence continues at coordinate 916,140 of NZ_LN829119.1, read as the reverse complement.
GGCCGGCGATCCTTCAACTTGCCTCCGAGATGATGCCTCCGGATTTCAGCCGATGGCAGTCTTGGGTGAAACCTTTATTCGACACCCTTGCGATGTCGATCGCAGGCACGGCTCTCGCAGTTGTCTTTTCGTTACCGCTCGCGATCCTCGCGGCGCCGAATACCAGTCCCCATTCTGTTGTTTTGTTCGTGGTGCGGACGTTGCTTGCGTTTTTGCGGTCCGTGCCGGAAATCATTCTGGGGGTGCTGTTCGTCGCGGCAGTGGGGTTCGGGGCACTTCCCGGCGTATTGGCGCTGGCTCTGCACTCAGTCGGCATGGTCGGGAAATTCTATGCGGAAGCCATTGAGCACGTCGACCCTAAGCCGCTGGAAGCGGCGCGGGCAGCCGGTGCGACGCCGATGCAAGTCATCCTACATGCGGTAATGCCCCAGGTTCTGCCGCAACTGACCGACGTCACGGTTTATCGCTGGGAGTACCATTTCCGTGCCTCCGCAGTTCTCGGCATTGTCGGTGCGGGTGGCATCGGATTCGAACTCATGGCAGCGCTTCGACTGCTGGCTTACGATCAGGTGTCGGCCATCTTGCTTTCAATTCTCGTCTGCGTGGTGATTGTCGACAGTATCGGCGCTTACCTACGTAAATCTCTCAAGTAACGGTGACCCGATGAATGAACTTCCGCTCGTCGTTCTGACGAATCGTACTTTCTCTGAAACACGCACAGCGTTTGATGTTGTTGCACGCCTTGTTGCGAACGACCAGTCCGAGCCTTGGGCTTACGACGACGTTGTGGCGCGGTGCGAAGATGCTACCGGCGTCATGGCCTTTATGCCGGACTGTATTGATCGTGCGTTCCTTGATCGATGCCCAAAACTCAAGGTCATCGGTGCGGCATTGAAGGGGTTTGACAATATCGATGTCGCGGCGGCCAGCGAACGCGGCATCTGGGTGACTATCGTGCCAGATCTCCTGACTGAGCCGACTGCGGAGCTGGCGGTTGGACTGACGATCGCTCTCGGGCGACATGTCCGGTTCGGTGATGCGTCCATCCGCCAATCCGGGTTTCATGGCTGGCGGCCCGAGCACTATGGTACGGGGCTCAATGGCGCCACGGTCGGCATCATCGGATTTGGACGCGTTGGGCAAACCATTGCGCGCTGTCTGTCCGGTTTCGGGTGTCGCATCGTTGCGTTTGATGCGCATGGCGGCTTGGGGAGTGTGGCCGGGGTGGAAAGGCTCAATCTACCAGAGGTTCTTAGTCAGTCGGATGTTGTCATTCTTGGATTGCCTCTGACGAACGACACAATGGGCATGATTGGTGCGCATGCGATCCGTCAAATGAAACCAGGTGCTTTGCTGGTCAATCCGGCGCGCGGTTCGCTGGTTGATGAGGGTGCCGTGGCGGATGCGCTGGAGAGTGGGCATCTTGGCGGGTACGCGGCGGACGTCTTCGAATGCGAAGATTGGGCGCGTGCCGATAGGCCCCGTACAATTGATCCGAGGTTGACGGCGCCGCAGGCACGTACCGTGCTGACGCCCCATATCGGTTCAGCGGTAGATACGGTGCGTCGTGAAATCGAATTGTCTGCGGCCAGAAGTATAAAGGAAGCGCTCGCAGGCGTAGTTCCGAGTGGTGCCGTTAACAAGCCGCGTCTTTAAGCGGTTTAACCTCGCAAACAACGAAGAAGATGCTCAATCTGATTCATGCACGTACGTTCCTGACGGTCGTTGAGGTTCGTGGTGTCAGAGCGGCTGCACGCCAGCTCGATCTGGCACCCTCAACAGTCGCCGATCACATCCGGCAATTGGAAGAAGAACTGGCGACGCCGCTGATCGCGCGCGATCGCGGTGCGTTCGGCCTAACGCCACAAGGCGCGCGTTTGCTTCCTCTGGCGCGTGCGTTAGTGACGACGGCCGAGCGTTTGAGCATCCTCGTACATCAACCGTGGCTGCGCGTAGCTGCCGCGAGCAACATCGGCACATATATGCTGCAGCAACCCGTTGCAGCTTTCCAAAGAGAGACCGACATTGAAGTCGAAATGTGGATTGGTCGGAATATCGACGTTGCGGAGCGGATCCAAAGAGGTGAATCCGATCTCGCCGTGATGGAATGGTGGGAGCCGCGAAAGGGGTTTGTCGCTCAAACATGGTCGCGTGAACCGCTGGTTGTCATCGTCGGGCCTAAGCATCGATGGGCAAGCCTCGAGGCGGTGAATGTCCAGGAGTTGGTGACGGAACCGCTTCTCGGGGGGGAACCTGGCACTGGAACCGGCCGGTTGCTGCAACAGCAGTTTGGGGCGTTGGCAGATCGCTTGAAGACGACCGAGGGCTTTGGAAGCACGGAAGCCGTGAAGCGGGCAGTTCGTGCGGGGCGCGGCGCATCAATCGTTCTTGAAGCAGCGGTGACCGATGAGGTGGCAAGCGGTCAACTCGTGATGCTTCCCTTGGAAGGGATTGAACTTGCAAAAGAGATAAAGGTTATTGTGCCTGATGGTTTGCCGTCGACGGCTCCGGCGATGAAATTTTTGGCGACGTGCGTGAACTAAAATTTCAGTTCTTTGTTCAGTCAGCGCCTTTTGTGAAGCATATTTGCAACTGAAAATTATTGCCGCAGTCGGCCCCTATGCAGGTGGTCTCACTCGTTTCACCTAATTAGACCCTATAAGTTGGCGTATACATCGCCGAACTTGAATCCGGTAGATTGATGCCCAATTCCGCAACGTTGTGCGGAGTTGGGCGTTGGTGCAAGCGAAAGTGCCTACAGAAAGGCGTCAGCATGAGCACAAGTCCTGCCATTGCAACCGATAACCCTAGAGCAACGGGTCGCCGCTATTCTTCTGAGGAAATCCAAGCTCTTAAGGCGCGCGATAACGTTACGAACTTTCGTTATATCGCGGGTATTTACGCGGTAATTATCGGTACCGCTGTGATTACGATATGGGCGTATCAGTCGTATGCTGCTGGTGCGCTCGCTTTCGCTTGGTTGATACCGATCACGATTCTTGCGGTTCTTGCGATGGGCGCGTCTCAACATCAATTGGGGGGCGTTATTCACGAGGGGACGCACTACATCCTCTTTGCCGACCGGAAACTGAATGAGCTCGCTTCCGACTGGTTGGGCGGTTTTCCAATCTACACTTCAACGCAAGCCTATCGTTTGCATCATTTTGCACACCATCAGTTTGTGAACGATCCTGACCGCGATCCCATCGCGACGCAGGCAGCCGAGAGCGGACACTGGCTCGACTTTCCAGTCACCCACATGGAGCTCGCGAAGGGATTTTTTCGGCTCGTTTGGCCGGTTAACCTACTGAAATACATGGTCTCACGCGCCAAGCACAGCGCAATGCCGCAGGATAGCAATCCGTTTTCTGATGGTGACCACGTGGCGAGCCCGTTGGCGACTCAGATCGGCATACTCTTTGCCGTCGGAGTTCCGCTCGTAATGGTAGGCTTGGTTGCGTTTGGCTACTATGCTGCGGCCGCTATCTTTCTCGGCGTGACCTGGATTGCGATGGTGGCCTATTACGCATTTATCCCAGAGTCGCATTTTCCAAGAAGCCGGGTTCGGCCGGTCATCTCAGATCGCGCGACGATTATCGGACGCATGAGTTATTTGGCGGTTGTCTACGGAGCGTTGACACTGGCTGAGTATCTGACGGGCGCGCCCGCCTGGGGTTATTATGGGCTATTGTGGATTTTGCCGCTTTTCACGACGTTCCCCATATTCATGGTTCTCAGAGAGTGGGTTCAGCATGGCAATGCCGACCGGGGACGTTTGACCAATTCGCGTGTTTTTCTCGTCGATCCTATCAGCCGCTACGCGGTGTTCCCATTGGGTATGGATTACCATCTGCCGCATCACCTCTTCGCGTCGGTTCCGCACTACAAACTGAAGGATCTACACAGCCTCTTACTGCGTGATCCTGAGTATGCGGAGAAGGGAAGGATCGTGAAGGGTTGGACGGGTGTCAGTCGCGAAGGCAACCCGTCAATCGTCGAGGTTCTTGGGCCTGAATATGCCATTCATGGCGATGATATCTTTATCAATGAGAGTACGCTCGAGGATGCTGAGATAAAGGACGCTGCGCGCATCAAGGAGCACGTCGAGGCTTCTCAGCGTGGGCGGGTTTGGTAATTTTTCCGCCGGTTCGGAATGCTAAGGATGTTCCGAGAGTTCGCGTCAGTGATCTGTGATACGTACCGGCTCAACGAGTTTTGACCCCCGGGAACCGCAATTTGTATGTCGCTCCATTGACGTGGGGCACTACATTGATTTGCTGACAAATTTGCAGGTTGGTCTTATTAAATGGTGACGGAAGCTCCAAAGATGCGGTTGTTGGCCTTATGGAGTCTCGGTGGTATTCAAGCCGTCGACGCATAATCCCTCAAAGACGTGCGGCGAGTGGAACGTTTGTCGGTATCAATCATCACGTGTTTTGGTATTGGGGACGCGGTTATGGAGGTCGTGGGCGGGGTGCCCAAAAACGATGTGTTACAGCTGGCACCCGGGACATTAGTTACTGAGGCTGACATCCATTCGCGGCACAGGCCGATTCTCGATGCTTTGAATGCGGCGATCTACATCACTGATACGTCGGGGCGGATTACATATTTCAACGAGGCTGCGGTTCAGCTGTGGGGCCATAGGCCGGAGCATAACACAACGGGACTCGATGGGTTCTGGCAGCTTTTCTGGCCGGATGGGAGTCCACTACCTTTCGTCGAATCGCCCATGGCACTGGCCTTGAAGCAGGGGCAGCCTGTACGGGGAATAGAGTTCATCGGTGAACGACCCGATGGTACGCGTGTACCGGTTCTGCCTTTTCCGACCCCGCTTTTCAGCGGTGAAGGAACGATCGTCGGCGCGGTCAATATGCTGGTCGATTTGAGTGACCGGCGCCAGATGGAGCAACGCCTCATCTCTATCGTTGAGTCTTCCGACGATGCGATCATAAGCAAGGATCTTGATGGTATTATCAGGAGCTGGAACAAAGGCGCCGAGCGAATATTTGGGTACACCTCAGAAGAGGTGATTGGAAAATCGATCACCATCCTAATCCCTGAAGATCGAGATAATGAAGAGCCCGAGATCATCGAGCGGATAAAGCGTGGCGAGCGCATCGATCACTACGAGACTGTTCGACGCCGCAGCGATGGATCACTCTTGGATATCTCGCTGACGATCTCTCCCATGACGGATGTCAGGGGACGTATCATTGGAGCGTCCAAGATCGCTCGTGACATTTCCGATAGGAAGCGTGCGGAAGAGCAGCAGACGCTACTCCTTCGGGAAGCAATGCATCGTGTTAAGAATACACTTGCGACAGTTCAAGCACTCGCGACTCAATCTCTCCGGAATGTTCCGGAGAAAGACCGTGAGGTGTTCTTGGCACGTCTCCAGACTTTGGCGGCTGCCCATGACCTGCTCAACAATGGCGATTGGGATCGTGCGCCTCTGCACGCTGTGGTGGACCGTGCGCTGTCAGCCTTCGATACGACGCGATTTCGGGTCTCCGGGCCAGAGGTTTGGCTGACGGCTAGCAATTCGTTGACGCTTACGCTTGCGCTGCACGAAATGGCGACCAACGCTGCCAAGTATGGAGCGTTGTCCAACGGGACGGGGACCATAAGTCTAGATTGGAAGATGCTAGAACTGGATGACGGTTCGCGCGTGAATATGTTCTGGTGCGAGACGGGTGGGCCTCCGGCGTCCCCGCCGAGCAGCAAGGGGTTTGGTTCGCGCCTTATTGAATACACACTCAAGGAAGTTGAAGCCGAGTATGGGCCGGAAGGTTTCCGTTGCTCTTGGCAGACTGATTTATAGCGACTGCGTATCTTTTAAATGAAAATTTTTAGCCTATAGACGTACGGGTTCGTGGGACGGAACTGTATAGCAATGTTCGAATGAGCGCAGTTTTGCCACGCTTTTCAAAAAACGTAGCGAAGTGGCGGGATGTGATTTGCGTGCCTTCCTGCGTCCCGAGAATAATACGGCAGCTCGATTAATTTCAGTTGGCGGACATAATTTGCCGAAGCGCTGATTTGGATAACTAAGTTTAATTCTCGTGCCTTATGTTCGTGTTTGAAGTTTTATATTGGAAATAATCGCAGTTATTTTTATTTTTCCGATCGTCTGATCGGAACGAATAATTTTTATTATAAACACATAGTATTTCGGTGGCGCGGATGACTCTTCTCGTAACCGTGATTACGCCCACGACAGGATGCTCGCTTCTGGCGCGCGCCATGGCGAGTGTCGCAGCTCAAAGTTACAAGCCGATCCAGCATATGGTCGTTATCGATGGGGCGGAGTGTGGCGCGCCAGCGCGGTCGATTATAGCCGGCCGACCCGTTGATGTTATCGAGCTACCGTATGCGACGGGGCGAGATAAGTTCAATGGTCATAGGATTTACGGAGCCGGAACGTTTCTCTGTCGTGGTGACGTCGTATGTTTTCTAGACGAAGACAATTGGATGGATCGGGATCATATCGAAAGTCTTGTGAATGTTCTGATGAAAGGAAATGAATGGGCCTATTCTTTAAGGAAGATTGTTGATCAAGATGGGAATCTTGTTTGTTTTGATAACTGCGAGTCTCTTGGGAAGTGGCCCAGTGTATTGTCCGATCGAGACTACTTGGTTGATGTTAATTGTTTTATGTTGCCAAAGGTGCTTGCCCTGAAGCTGACGCCGCTGTGGTATCGGAAAGCGCGTACGCCCGGTGTATCGGAAGTCGACCGGGTGCTTACCAAGGTGTTGCGCGAGAAAACTCAGCGTTTCGACAGCAATTACCGATACTCTTTGAACTATTGCGCTGGGCGTACATCCACATCTGTGAGAGCGAGTTTCTTTCTGAAAGGCAATGCTGTTATGGAGCGGCGCTTTCCTATGGGGCTTCCGTGGAGTCCGCTGAGCAAAGCCACGCAGTGATTTGCGCCTCGCGGATCAGTTCAATGAAGAGAGATCAAGTGGGGACGGCGGTTCGCCATTCGCATGGCGCGATATGATCGCGGCATAGGCATGCTCGACGTGCTGAACGGTTCTTGGCGTATCAAAAAGCGCGCTTGTGTGACGTGAGCTTTGCAACTTCGATTTTAGCGTTCTGAGCGCTGAAGGATTGTGCGCGAGTTGCACTGCAGTGTTTTTGTAGGCAGCGATGTCGGCAGTTATTAATTCGGGTAGTTGGCACGCCGTGAGAAGGCTTGTGGCGACGCGGCCTGCGAAGGATGACCCTGTGCAGGTTAGGATCGGGATGCCCATCCAGAGAGCATCGCTCGCCGTCGTATGTGCATTGTAGGGCAGAGTGTCGAGCACTAGGTCAATGTGGGCGTGACGCGCCAGGTGATCCGGATTGGACGCACGCGGGGCGAAGACAATACGCTCCGGTTCGACGCCGCGAAGTACGGCTGCTTCGCGGAGATTCTCTCGGCCTTCAGCCGTGCTATCGAGCAGCCACAGGATGCTGTTGGGGACGGCCTTGAGGATACGCATCCATACATCGAATATTTCCGGCGTGATTTTGAATGCGTTGTTGAAACACGAAAACACAAATGCGTTGTCTGGCAATCCGCATTCCGCGCGAGTTGGTGGCAGTTCGCTGACCTTTCGGTTTCGGTCGTTTGGCTGGTATGGCCCTGGCAGCCAGATCGGGTTTTCCGCAAAGTTATGAGCGTTTTCGCGCGGTATCACGATGGGGTCAGCGAGGACATAATCATAGCATGCACTCCCTGACGTGCCTGGCCAGCCGAGGTAGAGAACTTGGATCGGTGCAGGCCGCTTCGCAAAAATCTCCATGCGGTTGTGTTGGTTAAAGCCCTGTAGATCGATCGCGATGTCTAGCTCGAGCTGCTTCATGGCGTGTGCAATTTGTGGACTGGATAGGTTTGAGACATCCACAAACTTATCGAAAGCCGTCTCCATGCGTTGTCGCATCGGAGTCTTTTCGATGGGCCCATAGGATATTCCGACAACCTCAAACTTTTCGCGATCATGGAGTTCAATGAGTTCGCTAATGAGGTATGCCGTTGCGTGTTCGCGAAAGTCAGCGGAGACATAGGCAAGGCGGATCTTGCCGGTGTTTGCTCTTCGAGCGGATGTAGTTCGGGGAACCGTTGTCGGGGTGAGCGTGTGAGAAGCCGCGCGCGCCGCCTTAAAGCAAGCGGACGCATCCCCGCTGATTAGTGTGATCAGGTAGGGGCTAGGCGCACCGTTGTTCGTTTGCGAACGGCTCTCAAGTGGAGGGTGGTCTAATGCTGCGAGCAGCATTTCGGACTCTGTCTGGTAGTTTGTCCAGTCGCAGATTCTGAGCCGCGCAAGCATCAAGCCACTTCTGGCCGCAACATTTTCAGGCTGATGTTTCAGGATTGAAGAATACTGCTCAATCGCGGCTGGGAATTTCTTGTTGCGGTATAGCTGCTTAGCAAACTGGAGCCGGAATTCAATATCGGTGGGGGCCAGAGCGCAGGCGCGCTGAAAGGCCAGTTCGGCGTTCTCAAATTGGTAATCGCGCCGGAATGCGATCGCGAGGTTGAACAACATGCTGGCGTGTTTTGGCCAACGCTTGGCGGCACTTGTGAAGTGATCTATGGCTTCGGCGAGGCGGCCTGTTTCCAAGAGCACGAGACCCAGGGTCATTGCTGCTACGTCTAATTCGGGGTCCCTTTGGAGGCAGTCCTTGAGTATTGGCTCGGCTTCGTTGAAGCGCTGGAGCTTGTACAACATGGTCGCGTAGTTGAATTTCAAGCCCGCGTCGCTTGGGGTGGAGTTAATTGCGCGCTGCATGAGATCGAGGGCGGCGCTGGGATAGCCCTGTTCGAACCTGGTGATGGCTAAGTATCCCAGGACCTCTCCGTCATGGGGGGCGCGTTTAAGATACTTGACGTACGCGGCTTGCGCGCCGCGGAGATCGCCGCGGCGGTGAAGGCCTATAGCTTTGTCGCGCAGTTGGGCGACTTGCTGACGTGATTTCGGTTTTCGCATCGCATCTCCGCCGCGTGGCGCTGAGCCTCACCGGTGAGTGGCTGGGCTTCTGCGTGATGGTAGCGGAGGATAAGGTGCCTCTCTAGAGGGGCGATAATAACCCACAGGTACTTGAGCGCAAATTCGCACGTGGAGGTATGCAGGCGCGAGTTCTTCACGCCTGCTGTGCTCCCAAAGTTTCTTGTGACGATTATGCTGAGATTGACTCAGCGGATCGTGCCGTCATTTGGCGGTTATGTGCGCGGCGGGAATTTTCGCGCCATCGAGTTTGTAAGACCAGGGCAGGCCCGCGTTCTTCCAACCGTTGATGGTTCGTCGGCCCTCTTTTGACGCGTCGCCTTCGAACCCGTCGTAAACGCTATAGACGTTCGTGTAGCCAGCTGCGGCCAAGGCATTGACGGATTTTGCACTTCGGTCTCCGGAGCGGCACATGACGATAACCATGTCGGATTTGCTCAGGCCCTTTTGGCTGAGCGCCGCATCGACGTTGGCGACGAACGAGGTGTTGGGTGCAAGTTTAAATCTGTTTTTTGCTGCATCCCACGTCGCTGGATAGATCATCTCGACGAACGGAACGTGTGTATCAATTTCGCCGGTTGCGCCAACGAACATCAACTCCGCGCTGGTTCTCACGTCGACGAACAAGACTTTCGAGCGATTGCTTGTCACTTCGTCGAAAGCTTCTTTCGCGCTGAAGTACTTTTTAAGCACGGTCTGTTTTGAGGTTGGGACTTCAGCTGTTGCGTTTGCGTGCCCAGGGGCGGCGATCACAAAAGCAAGAAGTGTAAGGATGATGCCGATGCGGCGGGACATGGGGGTGGTCCTTTTCTGGCACGACTTTTCCAATTGAGTGGCCGGGATAGCCGAAATCTATAAGAGCCTTCCGATCATCGATCAGGTCGATGCAATTGAGACACAGCAGATTCTGATTGAGGCCGGCTTGTGTTCAAAAAGTTGACTAAAAACGTATAGATATGCTCCATAAGGTTGATGATCAGCGTTCCGATGGATGAGTGCTTGGCATGTAACGCGCTGATCTTGAGAATTATTCTTCGATGGAGTGCGTTGCTATGACGACCGGCACCTGCCTTGATAATGAAGCGTTGAGTTCCAGTGGAAAAGCGAAAAAACCAATCTCACTCGCCTATCAGGGGCTCAAAGTTTCGACCGGTGTCGCTTCGCTTGTGACGCTGCCGAGTGCTTATTCGACCGCTCAGGCCCAGGACGCAACAGCTACGCCTCTTCCAGAACTTGTTGTTGAGGGGCAAGCCCCGAAAAAGAAGGCCGCTAAGCCAAAAAAGCCATCACCGGCACCTGTATATGAGCCGGCCGAGGTGATGCCTGCACCCGCGGTTACGAATGCTTCGGAAGGCGGCAATTCGACATTTGCGTTGACGCCAGCCAGTGGCAACACCTCGCAGGCCGGGACGGGTATTGGACGGTTGCCGGGTACGGTTCAGGATGTGCCCAAGATTGTGAATGTTGTGCCTCAGCAGATTTTGGAGCAGCAGGGTATTCAATCGCTTGAGCGTGCCCTTCAAAATGTACCGGGTGTCACTGTCGCGATTGGCGAAGGGGGTCCGCCCAACGGTGACCAGTTCCGTATTCGCGGTATTGAAGCGCGCGGCGACATCTACACCGACGGTTTGCGTGATTTCGGTATCTTCACGCGTGATGCCTTCAATTATGAATCCGTTCAGGTTTTGAAGGGGCCTTCATCTGGGACCTTTGGTCAGGGTACGGCCGGTGGCGCAATTAATACGCAGTCCAAGACGGCGCGGCTCGATACTTTCTCCAGTGGAGCAGTCTCGCTTGGCAGTGGCTCACTGAAGCGCACGACAGTTGATGGCAACTACCAGCTGAATGAGACCTCGGCTATTCGCATCAACGGTATGTTCCAGGATGACGAGAATCCCGATCGCGACCTGATCGAGTCCAACCGCTGGGGTGTGGCTGCGTCTCTTGGTCTGGGACTTGGCACGAATACCGAACTGGTCGTCAACTACTTCCACCAGAAGGAAGACCGCGTTCCTGATTACGGTATCCCAGGCGTGCTACGACCGGGCTCAACGGTCGGGCAGCCGCTTTCGGAATACGGTGTTCCGCGCTCAAACTTCTACGGGTTTGATACGGATACCGATAAGACTCAGGTTGATGCGCTGACCGCCAAGTTCAAGCACACTTTCAACCCGTTCTTCACGGTGTACAACGATACGCGCGTGACGGGGTATGATCGGACGTTCGCCGCAACTCAGGCGAACTGCCAGCGGTCTGGCACTGTGCCAACGGCCTGTTCCGATAGTTTCTTCACGACCGGCGACTATAACGGCGTAACGCGTGGCGGCCCGTCGCCTTACGAGCTGGATGGCTGGGCATTTCAGAACGTGACGTCGGCTGTCGCCAAGTTCAATACCGGCATGTTCCGCCACGAGCTTGTCGCCGGTGTCGACTACGTTCGCGAAAGCAACGAACGCCAGGGATACAGCTATTCGCCGGGCCGACCGGATGGCACGATCGTTGATCCTAGCCATGCCTCACCTTTCAGGTGGAAGCTCGGCACCAAGAGGGAGTCCGATAGCAGAAACCTCGGTCTGTTCGTGAGCGATCGTCTCTGGCTGACACCGCAGCTTTCCGTCGTCGGTGGCGTTCGTTGGGACGATTTCGAAGCCGAAACCAATAACGGCGGCACGATCACGAAAACAGATAATGAAATGACGAACCCGAATGCGAGCGTCATTTGGGAACCGGTGCCGAACCAGAACCTTTACTTCTCGTGGGCAAGAGCCCAGAGCCCGCAAGGGTCCTACATCACGGGCGAAAGCGTTTCGAGTTCTGTTCTGGAGCCAGAAGAAGCCGAGACGTTTGAGGTCGGTACGAAGCTGAACTTCCTAAATGGAAAGCTCGGGTTCACAGGTGCGATCTTCAAGGTGACGAAGGATAACGCCTACGGTATCGACCCGGATTCGGGTCTCATCAACGATAGTCGTGGTCGTGGGGAGAGTTATGAGATCCGCGGTGTGGAGCTTGGTGTTACGGGGCGGATACTGCCTGACGTGACGATTTTCGGTGGCTACACTTACCTGGATACACAAATTGTCGACAACGGACAGGGAGAGCCCAATGTCGGCAATCAGATGTGGCTCGTTCCGGAACATGCAGCATCACTTTGGGCGACTTACGATGCATCCGATTGGCTGCTGCGTCCTGCTGGTCTGACCGGTGAGTGGTTGTGGGGTGCCGGCGTTCGCTATCAGAGTGAGATCTTCCTGAACTCCGACAACAGTCTGAAGGTGCCGTCGAGCTTCACTTTCGATGCGATGACGTCTTACGAGTTCAACAACTACAAGATCACGCTGAATGGCTACAACCTCACGGACGAGCTGAACTACGACCAGCTCTGGACAAGTCGTGCTGTTCCGTCAAAGGGGCGCACCTTCACTGTCACCGGTGCGGTGAAATTCTAAGACATCCTTGCGTTGGCAATCTTGTTGGCGGGTCGGCCTCGTGCTGCCTGCCAACACTCGCGGTTACATCAATGTCGATACCTAGCACTTTTGCCATCTCGGCTTACGACTTGCCTCTGGATGCGCAGCAGCAATTGCGACTTTCGCCAGGCTACCTAGCGCAATGGGCGCGTTCGGAAGCGTGTTGCGGAAGTTCCGCGGCTCAACTGATCCTGGGTCATCTCTTGCTCAATGGGCATGGTGTGACTGCGGATCACGCCGCGGCCTATCGCGCGTTTCTCGACGCGGCACGCGATGACTCTACGGACGCGATGAACATGGTCGGGCGTTGCTACGAACGTGGTTGGGGCGTTCCCGTAGATTTTGCCGAGGCCGCGACGTGGTATCGCCGCGCCGCTGATCGCTCCCATACCTGGGCCCAGTTCAACCTTGGAAGCTTGCTCCTTCACGGGCAGGGCGTGTCCGCCGACTTACAGCACGCCCTTGCGTTGTTCGTGCGTTCGGCGCGCGGCGGCAACGCAAAGGCCATGAACATGCTTGGGCGTTATCGCGAGGAAGGATGGGTCGGCCGCGTCAAGCTGAATTCGGCGCGTCGTTGGTATTGGCGTGCTGCGATCAGGGGGTGTTATCGCGGGCAGTTCCACTTTGGCCGATTTCTCTCGGACGAAGGGCAAGTCGCAAAAGCTACATCCTGGTTCCAGGCTTCGCTCGAAAGCGCACCTCGGGAGTTCTCAATCGAAATCGCGCCCTATTTAGCTCGTCATGCCGACCCGCGTATTCGCTCGGTTGGTCTCGCGGCGATGGAGCGACTTAAGACAGCGCCACGGGAGCGGTCCGCCGAATGAAACAGTTACGTGAATTTCTGCACATCGGCGATCGCCCATTCTGGTTGCGTCACCTGCATCGCTGGCACTGGATCAGCGCGGCAATTTCCTTGGTGGGGATGATGCTGTTCGCCATCACGGGAATTACCTTGAACCATGCCCGGCAGATTGAGGCGGGTCCGCAGGTCACATCGCGGGAGGGGACGCTTCCGCCTGCCCTTCTTAAAGAGCTTGCCACGAAGGAAGGCGAGAAAGAGCGACCCCTCCCGGACTCGGTCCAGGATTGGCTCAGTCGAGAGCTGTCGATTAGCGTCGGTGAACGTGCTGCCGAGTGGTCGGAACAGGAGGTGTATGTCTCCCTGCCACGTCCGGGCGGAGATGCCTGGCTGACGATTGATCGCGCTCAGGGCGCCGTTCTTTACGAGCTCACCAACCGGGGTTGGATCTCGTACCTTAATGACCTTCACAAAGGCCGGAATGCAGGGCTCGTCTGGTCCCTCTTTATCGACGCGTTCGCAGCGGCCTGTCTGATCTTCTGTTTCACCGGTTTGTTCCTTCTGCAAATGCACGCTGTGCGACGTCCGTCGACGTGGCCGATGGTTGGCGTTGGCATCGCAGTTCCGGTGGCAATCCTTCTTCTGTTTGTTCACTGAACGAGGCTTATACGATGCGCAAACTCCTGACCCTCGGCTTGTCCAGTCTTGCGACTGGTCCCGCATTCGCTGCGGAACTCGCCGTCACGATTGAAGTGCCGCAGCTCAAGGTTGCCGAATATCATCGTCCCTATGTCGCATCCTGGATTGAGACCAGCGATGGCGGGCTCGTTGCGAATTTGGGTGTCTGGTACGACACCGCGCAGCGAGACAATGGCGGGAACAAGTGGCTCAAAGACATGCGGCTTTGGTGGCGTCGCGCGGGTCGCGCCCTCGAAATGCCTGTCGATGGCCTGAGTAGTCCGACGCGTCCTCCTGGAAAACACGACGTCGACCTTACGTTCGCTGAACCTAAAATCGCGGGACTGGCCGATGGTCAGTATGCGCTGGTCGTGGAGGCCGCGCGAGAAGTGGGCGGACGCGAGGTCGTGCGCATTCCCTTCCAATGGCCTCCGCAGGCTGAAGAAAGCAAGACGGTGAGCGGAGCCGAAGAACTCGGCGCGATCACTCTGCGCGTCCAGCCCAAATAAACCGAGGAGCGATTCAAATGAAGTTTCCGGGCAAGCTACTTGTCGTATCTCTTTGCCTGTTGCTGCCGACGGCGGCTCAGGCGCATCGGTCCTGGCTGTTCCCGTCTTCGACGGTTTTTTCCAAAGCGGGCAGCTGGGTTTCGATTGACGCGGCGCGGTCGAATGATCTGTTCTACTTCGATCACTTTCCCATGCTCTTGAGCAATGTTGATGCGCAGCCTGAAGAGCTCGCCAAGATGCGTCGGCGTAATCGTGGTGCTGCACCGGCCATAGAAATTTCCGCTCCTGACGGTGGAAAGCTCGATCCGAAGTTCGGCCATGTCGGGCGTTTCCGTACGACTTTTGATGTTCCCCTGGAAATGAGCGGCACCTACAAGATGTCGGTTTTCGAAACGGGAATGTTTGCGCGCTACAAGCTCAACGGCGAAGAGAAGCGGTGGCGCGGGACGGAAGAAACTTTCGAAAAAGAGATTCCGAAAGACGCAGAAGAATTACGGGTTACCGATCGGTCTAGCCGGGTCGAGACCTTTGTCACGGTCGGGAACCCGACAAAGGACGTTCTCAAACCTACCGGTGCCGGTCTGGAGTTGGAGCCGGTAACGCACCCTAATGATCTTTACGCAAAAGAGACCGCGACGTTTAAGTTTCTTCTAGACGGAAAGCCTGCAGCGGGAATTAAGGTTTCGGTCATCCGTGGCGGTATTCGCTATCGGGACGCGCTCGGCGAGATTGAAGCGACGACTGGTGACGATGGAACCGTCAAGGTGACGTGGCCGGAGCCGGGAATGTACTTCATCTCCGCATCCGCCCGTCGCGAAGCGTCTGAGCCCAAGGGCCGGCAAATGAGCGCCGGTTATGCGGCGACTTTGGAAGTCTTGCCGCAGTGAGCGGTTCGTCTGAAGGCCTGGAAGCAGCGCCGGATCCGTCCGGCGCTCTTTCGCCTGTGCCGATTACGACAGACGAGCGGATCGTACTGATTCCACCCCATATCCCATCTGGACTGGCTCGGGTGCGGAGCGGCGGCGCCGTCCACGAAGTCGCTGGCGAGACCATGGGAACCACATGGTCGATCCGTGCCGTCGTGAACAATGCCGTTGTGTTGGAGCAGGTGCGTGGGCGGGTGGAGCGTGTGTTCGCGCGTATCATCGCGCAAATGAGCACGTGGGACTCGCAATCCGATATTAGCCGTTTCAACGACGGGCCAGCCGGAAGCTGTCACGCGCTCGAGACGGAATTTTTCCACGTGCTCAATGCAGCGCTGCGGCTCGCGCGAGAGACATGTGGCGCTTATGATCCGACCTCAGGCGCGCTTGTGGATCTTTGGGGATTTGGAGCGAAGCCCTGGAATGGGGAGGAGCCGTCCGCCGCAGATGTGCAGAGCGTATTGCAGTCTTCAGGTTGGCAGCGGTTGTTATTCGATCCGGAGGGATTGTCCATTACGCAACCGGGTGGTTTGCGGTTGGATCTGTCGTCCATCGCCAAAGGCTATGCGGTCGATGCGGTTGCCGCGTTGCTTAAGGCCAACGGCGTTCGCAGCTTCCTGGTCGAGGTTGGTGGAGAGCTTTGCGGTGAAGGTGTAAAGCCCGACGGATTACCGTGGTGGGTCTCTCTGTCCCCGCAGGGTCTGGCAGGTGAAGCTGAGAGCATGCCTTTCGCCGATCCGATTGTGGCTTTACACGGTTTCTCCGTGGCCACGTCCGGGACCGGCATTCGCAACCGTGATGTCGGTGGTAAGCGTGTTAGCCATCTTATTGATCCGCGCACCGGCTATCCCGTTGCCAACGAGATCGTGTCCATCACAGTTTTTCATAAGTCCTGCATGCTTGCGGACGCTGAGGCGACGGCGATCTGTGTTCTCGGTGCGGATGAGGGTGCGGCCTATGCGTGTCGCAAGAAGCTGGCTGCCGTCTTCACTATCGATAAAGGCGATGGCCTGGAGCTTCGTTTAACTCCTTACGCCAAGGCCATGCTCGACTGAAGAGTGCGAATGCTTGGGAGCGGCAACGTTGCACGCCTTGAAACTTGACAAAAATAGTCATGTTGTAGCTTTTCCTAACTCTTATGATCTCTTGTCGCTGTTCCGGGAAGCTTAAAAATGCTCGTTCGTATTCCTCAAGTCCTCACTCCTGAAGAGGTGGCACGTGCTCGCCAAGCTCTCGAAGCAGCGGCTTGGGTTGATGGCAAAGTGACGGCCGGCGAACAGGCGGCCAAAGCCAAAACGAATTTGCAGATCCCAGAAGATTCGCAAACAGCGCGTGAACTTGGAGAACTGATCCTGCGGGCGTTGGGGCGAAACCCTACGTTCAACTCCGCGGCGTTGCCGTATCGCGTCCTACAGCCGATGTTCAACCGGTATGATATCGGTATGAAATTCGATCCGCACGTTGATGGCGCTGTGCGCACCGTGCCCGGTGTGGGCATCCGTATGCGTGCGGATGTCTCGTCGACCCTCTTTCTAACAGCTCCGGAAGACTACGACGGTGGGGAACTCGTGATCGAGGATACCTACGGAAGTCATAAGGTGAAGCTGCCGGCGGGGGACATGGTCGTCTACCCTTCGACCAGTCTCCACTATGTAACCGAGATTACCCGCGGCAGCCGTTGGTCCTCGTTCTTCTGGACGCAATCGATGGTGCGCGATGACGGAAAGCGGACCGAGATGTTCGAGCTCGACAAAGCAATCATGGAACTGCGTCAGCAATTGCCGGATGACAATCGCGCCGTCGTGGCGTTGACGAGTCATTACCATAATCTGTTGCGTCGTTGGGGCGAGCTGTGACCAGAAACTTATTGTTGCGCTGGTGCGCCGGGTTGGTCTGAGGTCCTCCAAGTGTGCCGGAAAACTGCAGTCATCTGATGAATTAAGGTAAAGACTTACCATCATTGGAAGATACGCTTGGCACAGGGGGTATCTTGCTGGTTTCCTGACACAATTGTTCGGTCAACGGATTGGTCCCATAGTCTTTGGGCCGCCTGTCGAGAACAGGATGCGTGTCATGTTCGAATCCAGGAACTTGAGAGGACGTCTCACCGCGACCCTAACTGCGGGTTTGACTTTGGTCTGTGCGGTGAGTCCGGCTCAGGCTCAGACCAGCGGTGAGGATCCCAAGGATATCATAGCGAGCCAGATTCGTCGGCAAGGCTTCGCTTGCGATAAGCCGAAGAGCGCAACGCGAGATCAGAAACTGTCGAGTGCCAACGAAACCGTATGGGTTCTGCAATGTGAGCAGGACGCCTACAGGGTTCGCCTTGTCCCGAATATGGGCGCAAAGGTGGAGCGCTTAGACACAGAAACGCAGTAAAGCGTTGTCCTGCACGTTCGGCCCAAGCACAGCCCGCCGTCTCGTAGGAGGTGATATTTTCTTCGCCACCGAGCCAGGAAGTGGCGCGCCGGACAGAATGAAACTGGGCACCGCTATGTCATTGTAGGCGCTTTGTAATTTCTGATGCAACACAATGCCCGGTGAAGTGCCGATACGCCCCAAGCCCGCCTTATGGATGGCCCCAACAGCGGCAAGATGGGATGAAGATGTCGTTGTCATGGAAGCTCACGCGTTTCAATTTTCTGTAAACTAGCGGTCAGCGCTTCGCCCTCCGCCTGTTCGGCAGCAACGTGTGTATCGGCCGCCGCAGCCAACGCCGGGTCGAGCACCTCAATCAGGCGAAAATGCTCGCTCCACAGCATCATGTCGGGCGCGAAATTGCCTTCGCTCCGAAAGTACGCTTCATGCGTTGAGCGCCAAAAGGCGAGAGTTCTGTCGCCTTCGCCCTCCTCGAACGCGAATGCTGTATCAATGCTGTGAAAAGAACGCTGCTGGACTCTAACCGTCTCGATTACCGCGACGGGTCGTTCTTTGACCGTCACGACCCATTGCATCCCGGGCGCGGTGGGATTTTCGTGTCTGGCGTCCCAGACGGTTGCACGCTTGCGCCCCGCTAGGACGAGCGCCGCTAGTCGCTCTTCCGTTCTTGAAGAGCCGAAGTTGGTTCGCGGCAGGGTGGCCCACCAGGGTTCCGGCAGTTTCATACGGTCTGCCTCCCCTCAGACGACGGCATCGCATCCCTGATAGCGCACTGCCAGGCTATAGGTCTAAACAACATAGCCATCCTATTCACCGCCGTTGCTATCCGGAGGCCCTCTGACCTCATCTTGGCCGTTGCACCTTCCGAAAACGTCCATTTCTCTACGCGGAGCGCATTCAGTTGACGCTCGATAGCGCGGCAATCAGACCGTCACGCCCGATATGCTCGAAGTCTTCTCCAGTGCTGCCCGCGATGGGCTGAGGTTGGAGGGGGCGGCTATCGGCGGGATAACCTGCGCGCTTTCGCTCAGCGCGTTGAGGTCGCGGATGATGAAGTCCGTATTATGGGATCGAAGTCAGAACTGTTGCGAACGCTTGTCGCCGCGGGAAATCGGCGGTGTTTGGCGTTCATAGTTCTGTACTGAAATGGCGCACCGGGGAAGATTCGAACTCCCGACCCCCAGATTCGTAGTCTGGTGCTCTATCCAGCTGAGCTACCGGTGCTAAAGCCTATCGCGTTGCGACGGATGGCTGGCGGACGGATTGAACCGCCGCAGAAGCGCATCTTCTAATGGTTTGCGATCGGGAGTGCAAGCGCTTCGGCCAATAATCCTACAGGAATGGGATTTGGCGAAAACGCCGGTCCGCAAAGGGCGTGGCGGGTCGCCGGAAAATATGCCGCAGGCGCTTTATTTAACGTCGTTCCAGGCTCAAAGTTCGTGTGGGCTTCGATCGGGGATCTCGATGCGAAATGTCGTGCCAGATTCGGTTTCCAACAGCCGTATTGTTCCGCCGTGGCTGGCGAGCAGTTCCGTTGCGATGGACAGGCCCAATCCGCTGCCGCCGACGCGCTGCGAGGACCGGAAGGCCTGGAACAGTGTCTCCCGGACGCGGGGGGGGATGCCGGGGCCATTGTCTTCCACGTCCAGGACAACTTTGCGCCCGTCGCGCCAAGCCTTCACGGAGATGCGTCCGCCGGAGCGATCTCCTTCAGTGGATTCCAGAGCTTGTACGGCGTTCCGGCAGACGTTGCTCAGCACCCGGTAGAGATGTTCGCGGTCGGCGTCGATCCGCAAGGTCGCCGGCGTAATGCTCATCTCCCAGGCGATGCAGTTCTCGCGCGGCAGGAGGAGGCTGTCGCCGACCTCGGAGAGAATTGACTTCACCAGCAGCAATTCGCGGCGTGGAACGGCTTCCTGTGCACGGCCAAACCTCAGCGTGTCGTTACAGAAATTGATGGCCCGATCGAGCGAGGCAATCAGCTTCGGGGCGAACCGTTGCACCGTCGGGTCGGGTAGGGCGCTGAGGCGGTCGGAGATCAGTTGTGCATTGGCCAGCATGTTGCGCAGGTCGTGATTGATCTTGCTCACGGCCAGTCCCAATTGCGCTAGGCGATTTTTCTGACGGAGCAATTGCGTAAGCTGTTGCTGCATGTCCGCGAGTTCGCGCTCGACGGTGCCGATTTCGTCGTTGCGTTCGGACGCGACGATAATGCGGCTCTGGTCTTCTGGATTCTCGCTGAATCGCACGAGGTTGCGCGAGATGCGCATCATTGGCTGAACGAGCAGGCGTGAGAGCGCAATGTAGACCATGGCTGCGGTCACGAAGGAGATTATGATTGACAGCCCCAGGATGTTGAGGCCGAAGCGATACATTGCGGCCCGTAAAGGCTTTTCGGGCATGACGACTTCGATGAAGTCGTCGACGTTATTGCCCAGAGGGCCGATGACGCGGAGTGTGCGCTGGCCGGAGCCCACAAAAACTCTCAGCGCGTCGCCAATCAAACCGAGCCGGACCAAGATCTCATGTGATGTGCCTAACTCGGGTCGGCTGCGCAGGTCGAAGTGGGCGTCAACAGCTAGGGGTGCTCTCGGCGGCAAAACGAGACGGCGGCGGCCATCGCGCCGCCATGCGACCGCTTGCACCTCGGCTGTCGTCAACAATTCCTCGCGCAACGGTGGGGGAATATTGCCACCCGGGACTGCATCGGCAGCCAGGGCTGCCAAATGCGCGGCCATCAATCGGTCGTTGATCCAGTTCACGCGGAAATTGGCGACTGACGGGACGAAGATGAGGACTTCAGCCAGCATGACGAAGATCACGGTTAAAACCAGAAGCTTCATCGGCAGGCCTAGCTTCAGCCAAGCCTGTTTCGGGGCTGTCAGTCCGTTTTGAATCGCAATACGCGCGGGAGAGAGCTCCTCTCCCACGTTCTCATCATCGCTATGGCTGGCGTGACGCTGCAATACGGTTCGGTCCTCAGAGGCTTTCTTCACGCCCCCTTTTAGCCGAATTTAGCGAGGAATCCGATTGCCTTCCGAATGAGCGGACTTGATGGCGCCTTGGAGTAGAACTTGTAGGCAGCGCGCTTGTTAATCTCGCTTAAGGTCGGATAGGGGGAGATCCAACCTGTCATTGCCTTGATATTCATCTTCTGGGAAATCGCCAAGGCCCACATTTGGATTAGTTCGCCAGCCTGCTCGCCCACGATGCTGGCGCCGAGTATGCGACCGGATTTGTCTGTGACAACCTTAACGTGACCGACTGTTGCGCGTTCCGCCTGGGCGCGGTCGTTCTCATGATAGGGCCAACGCAGCACGTTTACTTTGCCGTGTTTTTTGGCGGCGTCTTCTTCCTGAAGGCCGACCTGGGCCAATTCAGGATCTGTAAAGGTTACCCAGGGAATGAGGCTGGCATCAGTTTTTGCAGGCAGACGGAAGAGGGCCTTCCGGATGACAATGCCTGCATGATAATTCGCCATGTGCGTAAACTGAGCACCTCCTATGACGTCGCCGATGGCGTAAACGCGACGGTTTGAAGTGACCAGCCCGCGGTTCACCTTGATCCCTTTGTCTGAGTACTTGATACCCGCGGTCTCGAGGCCGACATCTGTGACGTTGGGCCTGCGGCCGGTTGCGATCAACAGGTGGCTGCCCTCGATAACCTCGGTGCTGTCTCCCTTTTTCAAGGTAAGGGTGACGTTGCGGAATCTGGTGTCGACTTCCTCGACGCTCGTTTTCTCTCGGATATCGATGCCTTCTTCGCGGAGATGATCGAGAACGATCTTGCTCATCTCCGGATCATCTTTGGCCATCGCTCTTGCGGCTTCGAGCACCGTGACTTTGCTGCCAAGCCTTCGATAGGCTTGTGCGAGTTCCAGCCCGATCGGGCCACCTCCGATAATCAAGAGGTGGTCGATGTGTGTGCCGTTGTCGAAGATCGTTTCGTTCGTGAAATAGGGGACTTCGCTAAGGCCCGGTATGTTCGGGACGAGCGGGGACGATCCGGTGGCGACGACGAAACGGCGCGCTTTAATACGGTAGCCGCCGGCTGAAACTGTCGACTTATCGGTGAAATGACCAGCGGCGGTGATCACGCGAACGCCCAGACCGGTGAAGCGCTCGATCGAGTCGTTGGGCTCGATTGCGGCAATAACACCTTTGATGTGCTCGCTGACCGCTTCGGAATCGATTTGCAGGTCTCTTGCCATGACCCCGAACTGTGCCGAGGTGCGGATCATGTGCGCACGACGGCTAGCCGCGATTAATGCTTTAGACGGCACACACCCGTAGTTGAGGCAGTCGCCTCCCATCTTGTGCTTTTCTATCAGAACGACGTTCTGGCCGAAGGCCGCAGCGGCGGCTGCAACCGATAGGCCACCGGAGCCCGCGCCAATGATGCAAATGTCACATTGAAGAAGATCAGTCGGGGCACCTTTCGTCGTGACATCTGCGCTACCACCGTTGCCCGCGCCCGCATGATTGTCCGAGCCAACGCCGAGCTGGTTGGAATAAGCGGCGGTGGAAGGATCAGACGGCGGCATTGCGCTTGCTCCATTTTTTGATGATCACCGGAATTAACGCCACGATACCAAGGAGTGCAAACGCTAACAGGAGTTCCTTGGTCACTAGAGCGGACGTATCAACCGTATACGGGCAGGCTGAGGCATTTTCCGGGTTATTTGCGAGACAATCTCTGTAAATCCTATTTTGCGCGTCGATGACGCTCCCCAGTCCGGCACCGGCGACGCAGAATGCGTAGGTGCCGGGGATAATGCCGAGAAGTGTCCCGAGGATATATGTGCCGAGAGGCACGCCTAGCAGCGCGGGCACCACATTGACAACGACGAAGGGGAACACCGGCAGGAGCCGCAAGAATAAGAGATAGCACAGGGCATTTTCCTGGAAGCCGTTCTTCAATTTGCAGACCCACGGTCCCGCCTTGGCGGCGAGTGCCTCACCCAGAGAGGATCTCGCGGCGAGGAAAATGATAGTCGCTCCAACGGTTGCGCCGAATATCGTTGCTGGTGCCGCGATTACCCAGCCGAATAAAAGCCCACCGGCAAGGGTCATGATCAGTCCGCCCGGCAACGAGAGCGCGACGACAACGATGTAAGCGAGAACATAGATCGAGAGCGCGGTGGCGAAGTTGGCCTCGATAAAGTCCATAAGACGCTCGTAATTCAGCCCAATCGTCTTAAAGGAAAGATGCTCGTGCCAGCCCATGGCAAAGACGAACGCCATGAGAGCGACGATCGCGATGAGCGGTAGCCATTTGCGCCATTTGCCTTTGGGTGGTGTAGGAAAGTCAGCACATTGGCCATCTGAGCATTTCATCGCGCGGTCACCCCTTGAGAGCTAGCCCCGTTACCGCTGGCCGGTGCCGCGTCATTGAGTGACCAATCGTATCGATAACTGTCGATTGTCGTAATGCCTCGGAGCCTGTTTTTAAGGCTTGGCTCCGCATATTTGGAAGCATGCAGCAGAACCGCCTCAGCGCTTCCGCCGAAATCAGCTTGAAACCATTGATAGATGGATGACGCCGTCACTTGGCCGGACGTGATTTGGAAACCGCGTGGATGATTGATGTAGGCCTTGGCGCCTGCGTCCAATTGAGCTTCGAGGTTGGCAGAGGTGAGTGCCTCGCTTGGCAGGTTGGGGCATCCGTATGACGCGCAATTGACTACGTAGTGGATGCGTGGGTCCTTAAAGATCGGGCGCAGGATATCGTGCTCTATGTTGTCGAGTGACAATGCAACTCCGGCGATTGTTAGGATCTCTTCTTTCCAAGGGCCACCAGCGCCAACACTCTGCTTCAGCAAATCCAGAAGATCCGGCGATATAGAGATGTCGCGAATTGACGCCACGGGATACTTGTCCAGGACGACATCTACAGTCTTGGCATTGTACAGGTTGACCCAATAGGCAAACTGCTCTGGTCGGCTCAACGTCCGGGGATCAATCCGTTCCAGGCTTTTAACGTAGCTTTTGAGGCTGGAGTGTTTGGTTTCCTTGAACGGCCTGTAGGCAATGCGATTGATCCCGTCGGAGCCTTCGACGAGAAATTCTTTAAGCAGCATCGACCAGGCTGTGTGGTTGACCCGGGCTTTTGCATTCCGGTCATCAACCGCGAAGCTTTGCGTAATCGATTGCGCTGCGGCGGTGTCAGTTGTTTTCAGGGCCAGGCCAACTATTGCCGGGATGATGAAAAGCGACGCACGCAAAATCGCGCGTCGCTGGCCACGTTTCGTGCCGGATTGTTCGGTGAAGGAGTGCACCGCCAGATGTGAGCTTTGGTAAATAACTCTTCGATACATGGTGCTTTTCGAGCTTCTCGCGGAGTCTTCTTAGTTTGATCCGTTTTGAATTCTAGATGACTAAGTTCAGTTGAAAAGAAAATGGTATCTCAATCAGTCGTGATATTTGATATTACTTCGTGATTGTACGTGATGGCTGAATGCGACGTCGCTGGATGGTCGCTGTTGGGCCGCATGCTATCGAGTGTTTGGCGCGGCGCGTACCTGCATTTGCCGTCGTCGTGACGATTGACTTTAGCCGGGGCCACCCCTATAAGCGGCCAATTCCCGCCTTCAGCCCTTCGTGGGCGTTTGTGGAGACGCTCAGCTTTGGCTGCGGCTGAAGCGCTATCAATCAGATTTTTCGGCTGGCTTGCGCCCTTTTGCGCGCGCAACCGGCTTGACGTGGTGGAGACGAGAACGTGAAACGCACATATCAACCGAGCCGGCTGGTTCGCAAGCGCCGCCACGGTTTCCGCAAGCGGATGCTTACTAAGGGTGGCCTGCGGGTTCTCGCCCGTCGGCGCGCGAAGGGCCGCAAGCGTCTTTCCGCATAATCTGTCCGTATGCGACACCGAGCGTGTGCGGCTCCGTCGATCTAAAGTTTGGAAGCTGTGGAGACGCTCAAGAAGCGCTCGGAATTCTTACGTATACGCGGCGGAGCGCGCTGGGCGACTCCGGCGTTTGTGCTAGAGGCTAAGCCGCGTACACCCGGGCGAGCCCGGACCGTTTTCGGTGCAGAATCCGACGTTGCCCGTTTCGGGTTCACAGCGACAAAGAAATTGGGCTCGGCTGTTGTTCGCAATCGGATACGCCGACGCTTAAAGGCCGCGGTAGACGCACTGGCACCACGTTGCGCGCGTTCCAATTGTGATTATGTGCTTGTAGCGCGGTCGAGTGCGGAGACGAGGTCTTTCGCAAGTCTTTGTGGTGATCTGGAGCAGGCTTTCATCCGGGTTAACCGCGTGATGAGTTCGATGGATGGGCGTGGGAGTTCAAAGCGTCCAAGAGGCCCTGTGAGTTAAATTCCACGCGATGACCGATATGTCACGGTTGCGCTGAAGTCGGTGATGGCGGATACCGTCAGCCAATATGCACGGTCGGCCTAGACTTCGTTCGTAATTTGCCGAACGATCGCGGCCCGGCCAGAGTGACCCCGCGAGTCGAGGCCCTGATGCTCAGCCAAAAACCGGATAATTCCAACAACCTCATCATAGCTATTGTCTTGTCGATGGCTGTACTGCTGGTGTGGCAGTTTTTCTTCCCGCCACCCAAGCCGCCACAGCAACCTGCTGTCGAGCACAGTGAGACACAGAAGCCGACGAAGACGGGTGAGGTGCCGGCGGCGCCCGTAGCACCCGCCGCTGGTAGTTCTGGTGTTGCGCAAGTTCCTGGTGGCGGTGCGGGGACGGCTCCGGCGGCCGGTCGCGTTCCGCTCGCGACGCCATCGCTCAAGGGCTCAATCGGACTTCTTGGCGGTCGCATTGATGATGTGACGTTCGTCAAATATCACGAGACTGTCGACCCCAGCAGCCCCAACGTGGTTTTGTTCGCGCCTGCGGATACATCACGGGCCTATTTTGCCGAGTATGGGTGGATTCCAGCGGCGGCCGGTTCAACGTTCAAACTTCCCCAACGGGATACCGTATGGACCGCTCCAGAGGGTGCGAAGCTTACGCACGAAACTCCGGTCACCCTGACCTGGGACAATGGCGAGGGACTCGTTTTCAAGCGCACGATCTCGGTCGACGACGAGTACATGTTCAAGATCGTCGACGAGGTTCAAAACAACACGTCGGGTGACATTACCCTGCATCCGTACGCGCGCATCTACCGGTACGGTACGCCCAAGATTGAAGGCTTCTTCATTCAGCATGAAGGTCTCATCGGCTGGGTCGGTGAGGCCGGTCTGAACGAGATCACCTATTCGGGTGCGCTGGAAGAGGGCGGCGCCAAGAAGTTCACGGATAAGACCGGTGGCTGGCTTGGCTTCACGGACAAGTACTGGGCCGCGACACTCGTGCCCGATCAATCGGTGCCGTACACCGCAAATATGCGGGCCGTTAATCAGAGGACCGATACGCAGCGTGAAGCTTTTCAGGCTGACTATATGCGGTCTGCCATTACGGTCGCGGCCGGAGGCTCAGCGAACGTGAGCGGGCACTTGTTTGCCGGTGCGAAGCGAGTCCAGACGATCGATCGATACGAGGCCGATCTCGGTATTCTGGAGTTCAACTATCTTGTCGATTGGGGCTGGTTCTACTTCATTACCAAGCCGCTCTATTACCTGCTCGACTGGCTCTACAAACACCTTGGCAATTTTGGCCTGGCTATTCTTGCGGTGACGGTCATCGTGAAGGCGGCGTTTTATCCGCTGGCCAGCAAGGCCTACGAGTCCATGGGCAAGATGAAGAAGCTGCAGCCCGAGATGGAAAAAATGCGGCAGCGCTTCCCGGATGACAAAGCACGGCAGCAAAAGGAGCTGATGGCGCTTTACCAGAAGGAGAAGATCAATCCTCTGGCTGGCTGTCTGCCTATCCTCTTGCAGATCCCGGTGTTCTTCGCGCTCTACAAGGTGCTGTTCGTTTCCATCGATATGCGCCATGCGCCGTTCTTTGGCTGGATTCAGGACCTTTCCGCGCCTGATCCGACGTCGGTGTTCAATCTGTTCGGATTGCTGCCGTTCATGGTGCCCGAGTTCCTGCATGTCGGAGCTTGGCCGCTCATCATGGGCGTGACGATGTGGCTGCAGATGCAGCTCAACCCTGCGCAGCCTGATCCGACCCAGCAGATGATCTTCAACTGGATGCCGGTGATGTTCACGTTCCTGCTTGCCACGTTCCCGGCAGGGCTCGTGATCTATTGGGCCTGGAACAACGTTCTGTCGCTGGCACAGCAGTATCTGATTATGAAGCGGCAAGGCGTCGAGGTGCCGTTGATGGGAAATATCAAGAAGACATTGCTGTCAGTGCGATCGTTGGTTCCCGGCGGGCGAAAGAGCGAATAAGGGGAGAGCCGCCCAGGCGGTTGTGAGCTGTGGAACCTGAATTTTCCAAGGAGATGCTCGCTGCCGGTGAGCGGCTCTTCGAGCTGCCGTGGGGGTTCGTCAAAGGTGTCGTCGGATTAGAGCACCTGCCCCCGGCGGACATCCCGGAAATCGCCTTTGCCGGGCGTTCCAATGTGGGTAAATCGAGCCTTATCAACGCGCTTGTGCGTCAGAAGGGTTTGGCGCGCACGTCAAACACGCCTGGGCGAACGCAGGAGCTGAATATTTTTGCTCCTGATGCGGGCGAGCGCGTGCCGCTGTGCATCGTCGATATGCCCGGATACGGTTTTGCGAAGGCTCCGAAGGAGAAGGTTGAAGCCTGGACGGACCTGATCAAAGACTATCTACGAGGCCGTCCAACGCTGAAGCGTGTGTTTGTGCTTATTGATAGCCGTCACGGGATCAAGGCGATCGACAAAGAGCTAATGCGGATGCTGGACACGTCAGCTGTCAGCTATCAGGTCGTGCTCACCAAGGCCGATAAGATCAATCCGTTCAAGCTAGAGGCGCTGACTGAGACAACGCTGGGTGAACTCAGAACCCATCCGGCGGCGTTTCCTTACGTGCTTGCGACGTCGGCGGAGAAGGGTCAGGGAATGGCTGAGCTCAAGGCTACGATCGCAGGGCTGATTGCTTGACGGTCACGCGCTTAC
This sequence comes from Candidatus Filomicrobium marinum, assembly GCF_000981545.1. Classification (NCBI taxonomy): domain Bacteria; kingdom Pseudomonadati; phylum Pseudomonadota; class Alphaproteobacteria; order Hyphomicrobiales; family Hyphomicrobiaceae; genus Filomicrobium; species Candidatus Filomicrobium marinum. The sequence continues at coordinate 888,394 of NZ_LN829119.1, read as the reverse complement.
GGACCGCCAAGCGTTTTCAAGAAGCCGCTGATTGACGTCCACAGCTCCTCGCCAAAGCGTGCGAGAATGCCGCCTGCCACGGCTGCCGCGAGCCACCCGAATAAGATCGTAAGAGTCCGTGCATAATTGGTGCGCACTCTGATTTCGACAATCTGGTCGGGTAGTGCTGTCTCGGCTGCAAGCCCGTCTGCACCAACGGTGCGCGCGGAAACGATCAGCTGAAGGCGGCGCCGGCCCCTCGCCTTTGGAGTCACTGTCCAACGCCAGCTTGCGTAGTCATCCGCCATCAAGCCGAGCGCGTTCTCGATCCACTGCGTTTCGGGGGATGAGGTTTCTATAAAGAAGCCGCCATCGGGTGCTCGCAATCTCACAGACATGGCGCGCGTAATGAGAACATCGTGCCGATAGGCGGCTCCTTCGCCGATCATGCCATCGGCGAGGTTCTTAACTTCGGATTTGGCGATCCGCGCTTCCACCAGCGAGGGGAGGGCGACGCGCATAATACGCGGAATGTTTTCGATAAGCTGGCCTGCCTGCACGCTATCAGTGCGGGCGCGGCGGCGCTTCTTAGCCGGTGCGCTGCCTGCCCGGTTCTGCGCTGCGGCTTTTTGTGAGGTCTGTGCGGGGGCTGGAGCCCGGTCAGCTCCGCCTTGCCGGCGCGCTGTCGTCTGCGCGCGTTCGAGCTCTGCGGTCGGAGGACCACCAAAAACTTCCTCCACAGAAGGAAGTGGCGTTTGCGGTCTGGCCTGTGCTCCTGCTGGTGCAGGACGTTGCTGATGTGACGGCCCGGGCGCAGGAGAACCTGCGGGCACGGGAGGCCTAGCCCCTCCTGGACGATGTTGAGGGTTGGGAGCAGGATCGGTTTCTGTACGAAACGGACCCGTCGGTGGCGGTGGCCGCATACCAACGTCAGGGCTCAGGGGAGGGGGCGCGCGATAAGGCCGCGGTTGCGACTGAGGCTGCGCGTGCGAGGGCGGTGGCGTCCAAGCCTGGCCGGGTTGAGATTGTTGAGGTAGTGGGGGCTGTTGCTGCGGGTGTGGATCTCGCGTCGCAGGGGCTGGTTGCGGTGAGGGCCGCGCCGTAGGGGGAGCAGCGGGCGTTTGTTCGCCGGGTGCCGGGGCGCCGAAGTTGGGTTGCGGTTCGGGGGCTGGGGATTTAACGGGCGCCGGCGCTGGTTGTGGTTGAGGCGCAGGGCTGGGTGGCGCGTTAAATTGAGCTTCGCCTTCCGGAGAGGGTGGTCCCCCGCGGCGGTGCTCTACGCGCGAGCGCGCGTCGGCCAGGAAGGAATCAGCGTCCGATTGCTGACGGTTGCTTTGCTCGGGCTGTGGAGGGGCCGGACGTGGTGTAGGGTGCGGTTGCTGTCGCTGGGTTTCGGCTTCGGGGCCAAACCGCTGTTTGACCACTTCAATTGCCGCACCGAAGGTCAGCCCGTGGGCTTGTAACAGCCCGGCAGCGCTGCTGTTGGCGTCACCAATGATCGCAGCGAGCACGATTCCGCCGTTTATGTCATTGCGACGGCCGCTGGCTGCGGCTGCAGCGGCATTGAGGATACGCCGGAGCTCGTCTGATATAGCGGCGGTACCAGGATGGTCCGTCGGAAGCCGGTTTTCTATGCGTCCGACGTGATTTGAGACATCCGTTTTGAGCTGGTCGAGGTTGACGCCGGCAGACGTCATGACGATACAAGCATCGTCATCCTCGGTTAGAGCCAGCAACAAATGTTCAAGTGTAACTTCGATATGTTGTTGAGATTGGGCATAATTTGCCGCCCGAGCCAGCGTAGACGCCAACGTCGGTGACATCGGAATAGGTCCCAAACTCTCAACGAACGGCGCTGTCATGCCCTTCTCCCAACCAGCCGCTCATCGCAGCAGCCGATGCCCCTCGCACCGTGTCTTAGCGCTATTAGCAACCGATTGTGAGGGAAATCCGTTGTCGCAGGCTTCGGCACGGATATAAGTCCCGCGTAGGATAACTCACACACGCGGCGGCGGATTACGATTTCAGCGGCTGCATTTTAGTCAATATCGAACTGCAACGGACCGTTCAAGACCATGTCAGATAAGATGTCGCAGCCGCAAAAAATGGTGGGGAAAGACTACGAAAACGGTGGAATTAGCGCCCATGTCCAGGCGCGTATTCTTGCCGAGGCTCTTCCGCATTTGATTCGCTACGATGAGCAGTACGTCGTCATCAAGTTCGGCGGGCATGCGATGGGGGATGCGGCGCTGTCGCAGGCGTTTGCCCAGGATATCGTCTATCTGAAGCAGTCAGGCGTAAATCCCATCGTCGTACACGGCGGCGGACCGCAAATCGCACGGATGCTGGATAAGCTTGCTATCCAATCGAGCTTCGTGAATGGCCTGCGTGTAACGGACAAGCCGACAGTTGAAGTCGTGGAGATGGTTTTGGCGGGCGCGATCAACAAAGAGATTGTGTCAGCGATCAATCAGCAAGGCGGCAAGGCGGTTGGAATCTGCGGCAAGGATGCCAATCTGATGATTGCCGAACGCATCACGGAAATACCCGATCCGACATCCAATCTGATGCAGGCTGTCGATATCGGCTATGTGGGCGATCCGGTTGAGGTCAATCCGCATATCGTGGATGTCATTTCGAATTCGGACCTCATTCCCGTCATTGCCCCTGTGGGCCTCTCGCGGAGCGGTGAGACGCTTAATATCAACGCTGACAGCTTTGCGTCTGCGCTGGCGGCCAAGATGAAGGTCAAACGCCTATTGTTGCTGACTGACGTGGCGGGTGTTCTCGACAAGGATAAAAACCTCGTCGCGTCTCTCTCGGTCGACGAGGCGCGGCAACTCATTCGGAATGGTACGATTTCGGGTGGCATGATCCCGAAGGTCGAGGGCTGCATTGAGGTCGTTGAGGCGGGTGTCGAGGCGGTCGTCATTATCGATGGGCGGGTGCCGCACTGCGTGTTGCTTGAGTTGTTTACCGAGCACGGAATTGGAACGCTCGTTGGACAAGAAAATAGGATCTGAATGCAAACCAAATTGGCCGCTGTTTTGATTTGAGCCGTGAGGTGGTTTGTGTCTTGGAGTCGTGATCTGCGATGGCGGAGAAGGACAATATGCCGGCGACCTCTAACGAAGAGGACGTTCGTGTGAAGCCTCAAGTGGTTTCAGATGCGCGCCGCGGGTTTGATCGGACCGCTATCTGGGTTTTCGATCTCGACAACACGCTTTATCCGGCGGAATGCAATCTGTTCGACCAAGTCGATCAGCGCATGGGCTTGTTCATTGCCAAGAAGCTTGGTGTGCCCTTTGAGTACGCGCGTCATTTGCAGAAGAGCTACTATCGGCAATTCGGCACAACGCTATCCGGGCTGATGCAAGTGCACGGAATGGAGCCGGGGCCTTTCCTTGATTACGTCCACGATATCGATCTCACCTGCGTGCCGGAATGCCCCGATCTTGCTGAGGCTATCGAACGGTTGCCTGGCCGCAAACTCATTTTCACGAACGGGTCGCGCCGTCACGCCGAACGCGTTGCGGGGAAACTCGGGGTTCTCGACAAGTTCGAAGATATCTGTTCGATCGAAACGTGTGAGTACGTGCCCAAACCGGAAGCCGAAGCTTTCGATCGCATGGTGCGGCGACACGGCGTTAGCTCCGAACAATCAGCGATGTTTGAAGACATGCCCCACAATCTTGAAGCGCCACACGCGCTGGGGATGACGACCGTTCTGGTGCATTCGGACTATGTGGATCATCCCGCGCAGCTCAAGGTGAAGACTTGGCAGGAGCTACCTGAACATGTGCATCACTTGACCCGGGACCTGTGCGGGTTTCTTCAAGGCATCAAATTCAAATAGGCGCGAAAAAACCCGCCACAAATGAGCGGCGGGTTTCGACTTTCAGGAAGGAAGAGAAGGGCGTTGCCTGTTACGCGCCTGGGCCGGCGTCAAAGCCAACGCGGTCCATGATGGCCGAGGCTTCAGCGCGATGCTTGGCGATTTCCTCGAGTGGGAGTTTGTCAGGTTTGAGGGTTCCCCAGCTCGCGACGCGCTCAGAAATCGGCACGCCTTCCTTGAGCGGATATTCGTTCACGATCTCGGCGTAGATTTTCTGTCCCTCTTCCGACGTCAGGAACTCAATGAGCTTTACGCCTGCGTCTTTGTGGGGTGCGTGCTTAGCCAGAACTGCGCCGGAAATGTTGACGTGGGTGCCGCGATCATCGGCGTTCGGGAACAGGATCTTGGCCGACTTCGCCCACTCCTGCTGTTCAGGCTTCTTCGTGTTGGTTTGCATCGCAGCCATATAGTAGCTGTTGCCGATGGCCAGATCGCATTCGCCAGAATATATGCCCTTCACCTGATCGCGGTCACCGCCGGCAGGCTTGCGCGCCAGATTTTCCTTCACGCCCTTTGCCCAGGCTTCTGCCTTTTCAATGCCGGAATGCGCGATGATCGAGGCGAGCAGCGCGATGTTATAGGGGTGCTGACCTGAGCGTGCGCAAATCTTTCCTTTCCACTTCGGATCGGCCAGTTCTTCATATGTGATGCTGTCCTGCTTTACGCGATCCTTGGAGGCGTAAACGAAGCGTGCGCGCTTAGAGAGGCCTACCCAGTGGCCCTGCGGGTCGAGGTAGGTCGAGGGGATATTGGCTTTAACGGTGTCGGAGCTGATCGCCTGGGTGATGCCCTTGTCTTCGGCTTCTGTGAGACGACCGATGTCGACGGTGAGAAGAACGTCGAATGGGGAATTCGCGCCTTCGGCAGCCGCGCGTTCGATCAAACCGTCCTTGGCGTAGACAACGTTCGGCTTGATGCCTGTCTTGTCTGTAAAGGCTTTAAGGAGCGGGGCAATAAGGCCGGGTTCTCTATAAGAGTAAATGTTGACTTCATCTGCGGCGATGGCGGGAGAGAAGCTGGCGGCGGCGACGGAAATGATCGTCGCCAGCGCACCGACGCCGCAAGATGCGGCACGGCTGATGGTCATGACGTGCTCCAATCAACGGGGGTCAAGGCCCCGTTTTCGTTTGAAAATTTTGAACGACGCGGCTCCGGAAAGGGGCCACATGTGGGACACAGAAGACAGGAAGTATTGTTGATCTGTCAAGTCAATATTACGGCTGCATCCCACGTTGTCGGTTGCCTTTGCGAGGCGCGATACGGCTTTCCAAGGACACGTTGCAACTGACGCGTTAAGCGATGAAATCGCGGCTCTTTTTGCTCCTGCATCATCATAATCATGCGTGAGCTCCGGCAACGGCGTTGCACGGCACCATACGCATGAGCAACCCGTTTCTCTCATTGTGGGGTATCGAAGTATTTTCCTTCACAACGCGCATATAGAAATGAATTTCTATGTTTATTTGATTTGAGTGGTATCACGAGGAAAATAATTTCCTTATGTTCCCCGTAACGAAGGAGGCGCACGGAATCGGGCCAGTCAGTCCGGTTGGTAGAGGTCTCTGCAACCTGTTTCGGGGTGATCTGAGCATGGCTGGATTTCCGATATTTGTGGAATTGGGGCGTACCCCACCTTTGATCGTCGGAGGTGGCGAGCTGGCCCTTGTGAAAGCCCGGCTGCTTTTGAAGCGGGCTAACCGCGTCCTCTTCGCGGCGGATCGTGTTGTTCCGGGCATTGCCAAGCTCGTTGCCGAAGGACGAGCGGAGCGCATTAGCGGTGTACCCGATGTGGAGACGTTGCGCGGGCGTCCGGTCGTCATCTCCGCAACGGAAGACGATGCAGAAGATGCGCGTATTTCGCATCTCGCTCGCGAAATCGGCGTTCCGGTCAACGTTCCGGATCGGCCCGAGCTTTGCTCATTCTCGCTGGCTGCAATCGTTGATCGGTATCCGGTGACATTTGCGATCGGTACGGAAGGCGATGCCCCAGTGCTGGCGACACGACTGCGCGCGTGGCTCGAGCAAGAGCTTTCTCCGCAGCTGGGTTCGCTTGCGAGAATTGCGGGTGATTTCCGTGATCGTGTCGCGCAGAAACTGCGGCCTGGCGTGCAACGCCGCGTGTTCTGGGACCGGGTTTTCAGCGGGCCTGCTTCTGCTGCGATCCTGGCGGGCGACGAAGCTGAGGGTGTTCGTCGCATCGAAGCCGAACTCGACAAAGAAGACACAACGGCACCTCGCGTAGGCCGGGTCATCCTTGTTGGTGCCGGGCCTGGTGATCCGGAACTGCTGACACTCAAAGCGGTCCGTGCGCTTAAGGCCGCAGACGTGATCCTAGTCGATAACCTGGCGGGAACGGGCGTTCTCGAACATGCGCGTCGTGAGGCTGAGATCATTCCTGTCGGCAAGGCGAAGGGCCGCCATTCGAAAACGCAGGCTGAGATCAATGCCCTCATTCTCACACACGCCAAGGCCGGAAAGACGGTTGTGCGCCTGAAGGGTGGTGACCCCTTTATCTTCGGACGTGGGGGTGAGGAAGTGGATACGCTGCGGGCTTCCGGCATTGCCTGCGAGGTCGTGCCTGGGATCACGGCAGCCACAGCGGCCGCGGCCTCCCTGCAAATTCCTTTGACCCACCGCGATATCTCGCACTCGGTGACTTTTATCTCCGGCCACTCTGCCGGGGATGGGGCGGCGAATTTCGACCACGTCGACTTCAGGGCTCTCGGTGAAGGGAGCAACACGCTCGCTGTTTACATGGGCGTGGCAACTGCCGGTGCTTTGGCGCAAACGCTTATCGATGCGGGTTGGTCGCCGGCTACTCCGGTGATGGCGGTGGAGCGCGCAAGCCATGCCAATGAGCGGCGCGTTGCTACGTCACTTGATGTTGTCGCTGATGATGCCAAGCGGCTTGCTCTGAGCGGACCTGCGATTCTGATCGTCGGGGAAATTGCCGGTCTAACCCCGGCGGGCGCCGTCGAACGGATCGCAGCAGAGATCGATCCTCAGTTTCAGCCGGTGCTTTCAATACGTTCTCAGGGGGATTTCGCTCATGCCTAACATCATAACCGCCAACCTGCTGCGGACAGGCGATGTCGTCTACTTCGCAGGCCTCAACAATTGGGTTCGCGAAATCGGTGATGCGACGGTCGCGAAGGACAAGGACGAACTTTCCGAGCTTGAGAAGACGGCACAGCGCGACGTGGAGTCTCAACGTGTGATTTCCGTCTACGCCATGGACGTCGAGCTTGTCGATGGACGTCCCGAGCCACGTTCCGTGCGTGAGCGCATTCGCGCCGCGCTCGGCCCATCCGTTTGACGCCAAGAGGAGATTGGCGATGTATCGCTACGATGAATTCGACGCGGCTTTTGTCCGGAGCCGCACGGCGCAGTTCCGGGACCAGGTGGCACGCCGGCTGGCGGGTGAAATTTCGGAGGAGCAGTTCCGGCCACTGAGACTGCACAACGGTCTTTATCTTCAACTTCACGCGTACATGCTCCGTGTCGCTATTCCATATGGCGTGCTGTCAGCGCGACAGCTCGAGCAGCTCGCGCGTATCGCGCGCAAGCACGACCGTGGATACGGGCACTTCACGACGCGCACCAACATTCAGTTCCACTGGGCGAGGCTTGAAGAGACGCCTGACGTTCTGGATCTGCTGGCTGACGTCGATATGCACGCGATCCAGACGAGCGGAAACTGCATCCGCAATACGACGACGGACCCTTACGCCGGTGTCGCTATCGACGAGATCGAAGACCCTCGCGTTTGGGCCGAGATCATTCGCCAGTGGTCGACCGTACATCCCGAGTTCCTGTTCCTGCCGCGCAAGTTCAAGATCGCGATTACAGGTGCCGCGGAAGATCGGGCGGCGATCCTGTATCACGACATCGGCATGCGCATCGTGAAAGGGAAAGGTGGCGAAACCGGTTTTGCGATTTATGTCGGCGGCGGCCAGGGACGGACGCCCTACGTTGCGGAGGAGCTGAGGAGCTTCCTGCCGAAGGAGCAACTTCTGTCTTATCTCGAAGCGATTATGCGCGTGTACAATCTGCACGGTCGCCGCGATAATCTTTACAAGTCCCGCATCAAGGTTCTCGTCAAAGCGCTAGGCATTGAGGAATTCCGCCGCCAGGTCGAGGAGGAATGGTCGAAGATCGATCATGTCAGTATCGATCTGCCGCAAGAGGAATACGACCGTATCGCGGCCTACTTTGCCCCGTTGCCTTTGGTTCCCGGACCGATAACCGACGCAGGCGTCGAGAAGCGACGGCGTGAAGATGCGTCGTTCGATTCCTGGGTGCGGAACAATGTGCTGCCGCATCGTGTTGCCGGGCATGTCATCGTCAACATTCTCTTGAAGGAACCGGGTAAGGTTCCCGGTGACGCAACGGCCGATCAGATGGAGGCTGTGGCAGCGCTGGCGCGTGCATATGGCCACGATGAAATCCGCGTGACGTATCAGCAGAATTTGGTTCTGCCCAATGTCGCGCTCGTCGATCTCGTCAAAGTGTATGACGGGCTCGTTGCTGCGGGAGTCGCCGTGGGCAATTACGAGCTCATTACGGATATCATTTCGTGCCCGGGTCTCGACTATTGCAACCTTGCCAATGCGCGATCGATTCCGGTGGCGCTGGAGATTGCGAAGCGGTTCGCCGATCAGAGTGTGGCGGAAGATATCGGCCGGCTTCGGCTGAATGTCTCTGGCTGCATTAATGCCTGTGGTCATCACCACTCCGGCAATATCGGCATTCTGGGCGTCGATAAGAAGGGTACCGAACACTATCAGATCACGCTCGGCGGTAGCCCGGGCGATGACGCTGAGGTTGGCACCATCCTCGGTCCAAGCTTCCCGGCTGAAGCTGTGCCGGATGCAATTGAAACCATTGTTGCGACATATCGCGCGCATCGCCGTGAGGGCGAGGTGTTCCTCGCGACCTACCGTCGTATTGGCCAGGCTCCGTTCAAGGAGGCGCTTTATGGAGCGCCCAACTCCGGAGCTTCGTCTCGCAAACAATTACAGGAGGCTTGAGAATGCCGATCTATCGAGGTGGAGCCTTTGTCGATGATACCTGGCGGGTGCTCGGCGACGATGAAGTCGCGGATCGCGGAGCGCATGTCATAGTTTCACTTGAACGGTGGCGTTCCGAGCCGCAGCTCAGGACTGGCAATGTCGGCGTCATCCTGCGCGCAGGCGAAGAGCCCGACGTCATTTCTGACGGTCTGGTGGACGCGCCGCTCATCGTCCTCACGTTTGCCAAGTTTACGGATGGACGCGGCTATTCAGTGGCCCGTGCGTTGCGGGAACGTCATGCTTTCAAAGGTGAGATCCGCGCGACGGGTGACGTTCTTCTCGACCAAATCCCGTTGATGTTGCGGTGTGGGTTCGATGCCTTCGAGATTACGCATGGGCCGACGATCGCGGCGTTGGGGCGTGGGTATTTGCCGGGACTAGCGCTGAGTTATCAGCGTCCAGTCGGCGGCAGTCGCAGGTATTCAACCGTAGTTCGTTCTTCTCAAGCGTCACGCCAGGTTGCGCAGGAGCAAAACGATGGTGCAGGTCAAGCTTGAACGGAGGGCACCGGAATCGGTTTCGGTTGCCAAACTCGATGCCGATATTGGAAAGCTCGAGACCCTAGAGGCGCGGATCGCATTTATCGGCCGGGCGATTGAAGGACGTATCAGCTTCTCCACCAGTCTCGGATTGGAGGATCAGGCGGTCCTTCATGCAATCGCACACGAACAACGAGTGTTCGATGTCTTCATGTTGGACACCGGTCGCCACTTTCCGGAAACGCTCGAGACGCTGGACACCAGTCAGTTGCGCTATGGGCAGATGATCCGGATGGTCTCGCCGGATGCCGGCGAGACCCAAGAGCTTATTGCGCGTGACGGTGTGTTCGGTTTCAGAACGTCGATCGATGCTCGAAAAGCCTGCTGTGTCGTTCGCAAGGTGCGTCCGCTTGCGGCAACTCTCGCCGGGGCTACGGCCTGGGTTACGGGACTACGCCGCTCGCAATCCCAAGGCCGCAATGAGGTGTCATTCGCCTCTTGGGATGGTGCGATGAATCTCATCAAGATCAATCCAATCGCGGATTGGTCTCTGGATCGCTTGGAAGCTTACATCTCTGACAATTCGATCCCAGTGAACACGCTTCACGCGCGTGGGTTTCCCTCTATCGGGTGTCAGCCGTGCACGCGCGCCATCAAGCCGGGTGAGGATATCCGTGCCGGACGCTGGTGGTGGGAGAACGAAGACGGCAAGGAGTGTGGTCTGCATTCGCGACCTGCCCGCCTCCCTTCCCAGGAGAAGCCGGCGCCCACGACCTGCTAGCCGGTCGTTGCCGGTTGCTCGAAATTTTTTCGCTCTTCGGTCAGGAAAGAAGTCGTCGGTATGACAGCGCCTATTTCACACCTTGATTTGCTCGAAGCGGAAAGCATTCATATTTTCCGCGAGGCTGCGGCACAGTTCCGTAAGCCTGTTCTGCTCTACTCTATCGGAAAAGATTCCACCGTTCTGCTGCATCTCGCGCGCAAAGCGTTCTGGCCGCAGGTTCCACCGTTTCCACTGCTTCACGTCGATACGACGTGGAAGTTCCGCGACATGATCACGTTCCGGGATGCGACTGCGAAGAAGTACGGACTCGATCTTCTCGTACATACCAACCAGGATGGTGTGGCGCAGGGCATCAATCCGATCGACCATACGCCATCGGTTTACACGGACATTATGAAGACGGTGGCGCTGAAGCAGGCGCTCGACCTTCATGGGTTTGATGCCGCATTCGGAGGAGCGCGGCGCGACGAAGAAGCGAGCCGTGCGAAGGAACGCATCTTTTCATTTCGCTCAACCGGACATCGCTGGGATCCGCGACGGCAACGACCTGAGATGTGGCGGTTGCTGAACGGGCGACTTGGCATGGGTGAGACGGTTCGCGTCTTCCCGCTCTCCAACTGGACGGAGAAAGACGTCTGGCGCTACCTGCTGCGCGAGAAGCTCGACGTTGTCCCACTCTATCTGGCGGCAGAGCGGCCCACTATTGAGCGCAACGGCCAGATCTTGGTTCTCGACGATGATCGGATGCCGCTTTTACCGAGCGAACAGGTGAAATTGCGCAGCGTTCGATTCCGCACGCTGGGCTGCTGGCCGCTGACGGCCGCAGTTCCCTCAACTGCTACGACGATGGAGGCGGTCGTTGCCGAAACGCTTTCAGCGCGGACGTCTGAGCGGGAAGGGCGGTTGATCGATCACGATCAAGCCAGTGCGATGGAGAAAAAGAAGCAGGAAGGGTACTTCTGAGATGCATGCTTCGGAGCTGACGCCGGACGACCCCGCCAAGACGGGTGCACCGGTTGTGTCTGAGTTCGCTGCCGAGAAAGTGCTCGGTGCGGCACCAAATGAAAGTTTGCGCATCCTGACCTGCGGTTCGGTTGATGACGGTAAGTCGACGCTCATCGGCAGATTGCTTTGGGATGCATCGGATCTCGCTATCGATCAGCGCGAGATGATCGAACGCGGAGCGGAAAGCGCGGGCGCTGGGCCTGATTTCTCACGCCTTGTCGATGGTCTTGCCGCCGAGCGCGAACAGGGCATCACGATAGATATTGCGTGGCGAACCTTTGACACAGACCAGCGGCGCTTCGTCATTATTGATAGTCCGGGCCACGAGCAGTACACGCGGAATATGGCGAGCGGCGCCAGTCATGCCGACGTTGCGATCATGCTTACAGATGCGCGTCACGGTGTTAAGCCGCAAACGCGACGGCATGCTGCCATTTTGGATCTTATGGGCGTCAAGCACGTCATCCTCGCCGTCAACAAGATGGACCTCGTTGACTGGTCGCAGTCTGTCTTCGACGAAATCGCAGAAGAGTTTCGTGCTCTGACGTTGCGATTTGGATTTCAGAACGCGGTAAGCATTCCGGTTGCTGCGGTCAGCGGCGACAATGTCGCGACGCGGTCAGCGCGGACGGAATGGTATCGCGGGCCGACTTTGCTGGAGCATTTAAATTTTTTGCCGCCACGAGCTGCAGTTGTCGCGGGCGCATTCCGTATGCCGGTGCAGATGGTGCTGCGTGATGGTCGAGATTTTCGGGGGTTGGCGGGTACGATCAGTTCCGGTCGCGTCGAGATCGGCGATGAAGTCGTCGACGTTCTGAGCGGCAAACGTGCGCGGGTCCAACGCATCGCGACCTTCGATGGTGAACTCACATCGGCTGAGCCCGGACGGGCGGTGGTTATCGGGCTCGATAGGGATATCGACGTCGCTCGTGGACACGTTCTTGCAGCAGCTGTTGCGCCGCCTTCTCGCGCCGATGGTTTGACTGCCCAGTTTGTCTGGCTGGCGGAGCAATCTTTTGATGCGAACGCCGGTTATCTCTTGCGGACCGCTACGGACCTGGTGCCCATCGATAGCGTTGAGCTTGCGGCGTTGATGGACCTTGAGACGCTGACAGTCCGCCCTAGCGCCGTGTGCACGACGAACGACATCGCGGTTGCGAAGATCGCGTTGGGACGTCCTGTTGTTCTCGACGCTTTTACAGAGAATTGCGAAACCGGTGCATTTATGATCGTCGATGCTATCACTGGGGCATCGGTCGCTGGCGGAATCGTATTGGAACCTTTCGGTCAAGCCGAGCGTAGTTCCGGCGCGCAGTTCGTTCTCGACAGTACGCGGCTGGCGGCCGGACTTTGCCGCGATCTTGGCAATAGCGCCGAGGATCGCGCGGAATTTAAACGACGCGCAGCCGAGGTCGCTCTCATTTTGAGGGCTGCCGGCGTGAAGACGTCAATAGACGTCTAGCTACCGCGCAGAAACATCGCAGGGTGCCGCCGTGTGGGAAGACATCCTGATCTACGTCGCGATCGGATTTGTGGCGCAGATGGTCGATGGTGCCATCGGGATGGCATTTGGGATCGTCTCGACCAGCGTTTTGCTCAGTGCGGGCGTTCCTCCTGTGACGGCAAGTGCGTGTACGCATGCTGCGGAGACGTTCACCACCGCAGCTTCAGGTATCGCTCACTGGCGGGTCGGTAACATCGATTGGCGGCTGGTGCGGCGGCTCGCTCTGCCTGGAATGATCGGGGGAGCGCTCGGCGCATATCTGCTGTCGGAAGTGCCCGGCGATGTGATCCGGCCGTATATCAGCGTCTATTTGTTCATCCTTGGCGTGCTGATCATTTTGCGGGCGGCACGTAACGCTCGTTCCCGCAGCAATATCGGGCATCGGCATCTTCTTCCATTGGGCTTCTTCGGAGGTTTCCTCGACGCGGTCGGCGGCGGTGGTTGGGGTCCGATGGTTGCGACGACGCTCATCGGCCGTGGGGCTGAAGCCCGTTACGCAATAGGTTCGGTGAACTTGGTCGAGTTCTTCGTGACGGCCGTGATTTCAGCGACGTTTCTCGTCACCGTTGGATTGGAACTTTGGCCGATTATTGCCGGCTTGGTGGTTGGAGGCGTTATCGCCGCGCCTTTCGCGGCTCTCGCGACACGATATTTGCCAGAGCGGTTGCTTATGATCGTCGTCGGGCTGATGGTTTCAGGCCTGAGCGTTCTCTATCTCATTAGAAAACTTGCACCGTAGAATTTCTGTCTGCGAGAACCCTCATGCATGCATCATTCCCAGATACGTGGATCCTTGTCTCGCTCGCGGGGCTGTTGGTTGGGTTTCTGATCGGGATGACAGGTGTCGGTGGCGGTTCGGTCACTACGCCGATGCTTATTTCCGGATTCGGTGTCGCCCCGGCACTCGCCGTAGGGACGGACCTGCTCTTCGCATCGATTACGAAGGCAAGCGCGGCGTGGCGTCATCACAAGTATGGGAATGTTGATTGGCCGATCTTCGGCTACCTCGCGTGTGGCAGCTTAACGTCCACACTCATCACCTTGGCGTGGCTCAAGTTTGCACACCCTGACACGACCCTTCTAGCTTCGGTCATAAGGACTGTATTAATCGGTGCGCTCGTTGCCAGTTCACTTGCTGTCTCGTTGGTACCATGGTGGCTGCGACGGCATGGTAGCCAGGGGACGCCGGAGATGCGCAGTGCGCCACGTCCCATTCCCACTGTTCTTTACGGCCTACTAGTTGGCGCGTTGGTTACGCTGACATCGGTTGGTGCGGGCGCGATTGGTGTTGCGATCCTGATCATGCTGTATCCCAATCTTGCAGCGCGCCGGATCGTGGGAACGGACATCGTGCATGCGATCCCTCTCGCTTTCATTTCCGGCGTTGGTCATCTGTCGATGGGCAATGTGGATTTTGGACTTCTCGGTGCTCTGCTCATCGGTTCAATTCCCGGCATCATGCTTGGGTCGCGACTTGTTGGTGCGTTCCCCGACTGGCTGTTGCGGCTGCTTTTGTCGGTGGTTCTGATTTATGCCGCATATCTACTTTATACTTTCGCGCATTAGGAGATTTTGAGAATCACTTTGTTTCCGTGCGTCAATTGCATGGGGGCCAATTCCCCATCTGTTTGAAAGTTGTGACCGCTTTCCCGTGCCGCGAATGCGACGTGGACGCGCTTGTACGAATCGGGACACTTTCGCTTCTCGTTACCGGGGCACTGGTCTTGCTTTTCACGACCCCGCGGACGTCCAACGTGTTGCGTCCCCACGAAATTTTTCGTGTCAACTTTTTGGGGTTTTGTGTGTCATGGCTATTGATGCTCTCGTTAAACCATTGATGAACGTAGCAATTTTTCAGGGGCTGAAGCCGCTCCAAATTACCGAGATTGCGCGACGGGCCGAGCGTGTCGTCTACAGACCTGGACAGGCCATTATCGAAGAAGACGTTGATGGTGATGCTGCTGTTCTCATCGTTTCAGGCGATGCTGTGCGCATTTCCGGTCCCGGTTGCGAAGGAGCTCCCAGGGAAATTGCCCAAGGGGCATTGCTGGGTGAAATGGCAATGCTGATTGAGACGCAGCACTCCTCCACTGTGATCGCACGTGGAAGTGTGCGCGCCCTACGCATCACCCGTGCCGATCTTCATGCGCAAATGGAAGAAGACCCCGCCGTTGCCGATCATTTCGTTGGAAAAATCACAGGACGCTTGACGCGTCTCGCGCAAGAGCTACGGACAGTCGATGCCACTTTGGGTGGCGGGCAAGAAAATCTCGCGGATGCGACGGTTCATTGACGCAGTCGGCTGTACGCGGGCCGTTCACCAAGTATTATTTCTGACATGAGATTTAAAAAGTGAACGCCCAGTCCCGGGGGGAGGGACTGGGCGCTCTTGCGCTCTCGCGCGCGATGCCGGGAGGGAAGCCGGCATCACAGGCTGCGTCTTCGGCTAGACGGGGGGCACTACCGAATACAGGGTGACGCGCCTGACTAACTCCAATTTAAGCGCGAAACAGGCTTATGCAATAGGTGCAATAAGCTATGATCACGAAAACGTGAACAAGAATCGGCTGTTTTCCCCTGCTCAATTGTTGCCCAGAGTCCGAACAGACACACTTTATGTGCAGCGAATGCAGTTTTAACTACTGCTTGAAGGGGTTATTAACGGACTTTATTACGAATTTACTCTTCTCGACGGGCTCGTCACGAACAACATCGGCGACCTGTACGCGCGTGTCCAACCCTTGAGCGTCAGTTGTAATCCATTCCTTGAGCTGCATATCAGGGGTTTTGGACATAATCAGGGTAATCCGGCCCGTCGCATCAGGACTTTTGTCCTCCAGGGCCAATAGAAGTGACTCCCCAATTTGCTGGACTTCAACGATGCGCGCGTCACGCATCAGGTCCACATCCTTGCCAAGAAGAATCCGAAATGGCGTTTGGTCTAGAGCAACGCGATCCTCAGAATCGACATCTGGGTCCTGGATGGCGAGGTATGTCCCGTCAGAAATGATGAGCTGGCGCGAGGGCCGGTCGTAGTTAAAGCGGAACATCCCCGGCCGCATCATGAGGAAGTTTCCCTTCATGACTTT
Source organism: Candidatus Filomicrobium marinum (assembly GCF_000981545.1). Lineage (NCBI taxonomy): Bacteria > Pseudomonadati > Pseudomonadota > Alphaproteobacteria > Hyphomicrobiales > Hyphomicrobiaceae > Filomicrobium > Candidatus Filomicrobium marinum. Next base: position 872,587 of record NZ_LN829119.1, on the reverse strand, counting down.
GCCGTCCGCTGCCGTCTGCACGAACTCGCCTTTCAGCGTTTTTAGCTCGTTGAAATATTTGGAGACCGAATTGACGTCCTGTGTCTGCTGGACATCGAGCGCAATGGAGCTCGAGCCATCCGGGGCGACCTGTGCGCTCCAGCCTGGTCCGACGGGTGTGGCCGTTGCGTTCTTGGCGGGGTCGGCGGCAAGTGCTGTTGCGCTGAAGGCTGTCGCCAAGACGAGCGCGCTTGCGAGCGATGGAAAGTGTTTCATGGTCTCAGTCCCTCCCCCAGGTCCCCGTTAACTGTATCGTGCAGTGCCACAAGAAAGGGCATACAGTCCAGTGTGATTCCTTGAACAATGCGACAAGATCGGGGCGGTTGGGGTTATTCCATCCGTTATGGGGTGAGATAAGGATGCCCACACGCAAATATACCACGGTCAAAAAGCTGATTACGATAGTTCAAGCCCAGCGAGGAGAAAGACGCGGTCGGCTAGCGCGGGCATAGTTATCTTCTTGTGGGGCTCTTGGTTGGGGCTCCGATTCAGCTCCAGCGATGCGAGCCATGAGATCCGCATCATAGTCGGCTGTTCCAGCCGACCGTAGAAACTCAGCAACGGCTTGGACTTCATGAGAATCCACTCGGGCGCTATGAATGCGTGCGCAGTGCCCACTGCCGGACGAGAGCAACATATCGTCTCGATCGAGGAGTTGTTCGGCGCCTGAGCCACCCAGAACAAAGCGACTGTCCGCTTTTGTCGGCGTTTTGAAGCAGATCTTGGTGCGAAGATTTTTGATCAGCGTGTCGGTGAGAACGTCTGGCGACATTTCCTCTGTCGCCAGAACCAAGTGAATCCCTGCTTGCTGAGCCATAGTAGAAATGCGCCGGAACGCAGCTTCGAACTTTTCGGACGCCGAGCGCGCTATGCCGGCGAACTCATCGATCACAACAACGATGTAAGGCATCGTCGCGAGGTCCATCTGCTCATGTTCGTAGATGGGCTCACCAGTCGATCTATCGAATCCCGTATTGACCGTGCGCGAGATCATCTCACCGCGCTTTTTGGCGTTGATTACCCGGTTGTTGAAAATGTCAATGCTGCGCACTGAGAGCTTGGACATCCGCTTGTGGCGCTCTTCCATTTCAGCAACGATCCATTCGAGGGCTGCGATGCCCTGAAGCGGATCTGTGACGACAGGCGCAAGCAAGTGCGGAACGTCGTTGTAGTTCGACAGTTCGATCATTTTCGGATCGATCAGCAGAAGCCGGCAGGCGTCCGGACCGTGGCGATACACGATCGACTGAATCATCGCATTGAGCGCGGCCGTTTTTCCCGAGCCGGCCTGTCCGGTCACGAGTAGATGCGGCATCCGGGTGAGGTCAGCGACGACCGGCGTACCCTCTATGGATTTGCCAAGCGCAATAGGCAGCGGTCCATCGAAACGGCGGTAGGTATCGCTTTCAAAGATTTCCCGCACGTGGACGGTTTCACGCCGAGGATTGGGAATTTCGATGCCGATCGCGCTGCTGCCGGGCATCGCGGCAATCCTTACCGTGGGGACAGACATGGCGCGTGCGATATCGTCCGCGAGTGCGACGACCCGAGAGGTTTTTGTGCCGCGCTGGGGCTCGAGTTCAAACAGGCTAACGACAGGCCCCTGCTTGATCTCGCGAACCTCGCCATTAATGCCAAAATCTCGCAGGACATCTTTGAGCATACGGGCGTGGGCTCGGCTCACGGTTTGTGTGAATTCAGGGCCGGGTCGCCCCGTCGGTGCGGGATCAAGGAGGTGAACGGACGGACGCTTATAGCCGATGCGGGCGCTGGGTTTGTAGCACAACGAGCCTAGGCGGCGTTTGCGTGTGTCCTCTTCCGTAGAAATGGTCTCGGCGATTGGCGATGGGGTGATGGTTGGAACAGCTTCCCAAGGCGCCGGTGTCGATCGTGTGCGGTTACGCTCGACCTCGTCGTCTTCGCTTGAGGATTTGTGCAAGAATGACTTCATGAGTTTGCGCGCAGGCGAAGCGGTTGCGCGCGCAGCGGCTGAAGCGTTTTTCATCAGCGTGGGGGCGAGTGTCGGTTCGTCGCTCACTTCGATTTCGGACGTTTCCTCGCTGAATAGAGTCGGAGAGGATTTCGCACGAGAAGTTTTTTTCGGTTCCCAGTTTTTTCCCGTCGTTGGCGGCTCGGCGTAGGCGGCGTAGCCTTTGCCTTGCCGGTTTGCAGGCGCGAAACGTCTTGCGATGGCGGCGCTGTCGTCATCGGTATCGAGATCGAATTCGGGCTCACGTTGCGTCGGCGTGTCCGTTTCCCATGAGCCCGAGGATGGTTTGGATTTTTTGACAGGTGGTTCTGTTGCCTGAGGCCGTAGAGACGGCGGCAGGTCATCGATCTCTTCGTCCTCAGATTGTTCACGCGCAGGCGCGCGCTCGTCAAACGAACGCATCAACGTAGGAGCGTCGTTGTCTCTAGATTTGCGCGCCATTGGCTTTCGGACGGGCGCTGCCGGCCGTTCGGGTGTGAAGGTTGCCTCCACTTCGTCCACGGATTCCGGCGCAAGAGACTCGAGCTCGGGTTCGGCTCTTGGTTCGGCAAAGGGTGCGGAAGAAAAACTCGGCTCGCGGCGTTCTGTAAGACTGGGCTCTTGCGGCGTCTCAACCGTGGTTGTCACGGGCGTCAAGGCATTTAGGCCAGCTTTGAGCGCCTTTGAGATATCCTTGAGTTCGATCCCGATTGAATAGGCGAGCGCGGCGAAGCCAGCTGCAAACAGTGCTGCGCCCGCAACAGGTGCGATCGTGGGGGAAATCAAGGTTGCCAGAATGAGGTGGCAAAGGCCGTAGATGGCGTCACCTAGAATGCCGCCAAGGCCTTGCGACATTGGCCAGACCTGTGGTGGCGGCAGCGAGGCAAAGGCGCTTGCCAATGTGAAGATCGATAACGGAAAGAAAGTCAGCTTTGTCCGGAGGTCGCGAATGCGGCCAGACAGCGCGAGTTCTGTTCCCCAGAACATCGGCGCCAGAAGCGCAAGGATGGACGTGAGGCCCAGGCTTTCCAGGAGAAGATCGGAAAGGATGGCACCCGGATAGCCTAAGACGTTGGCGGGAGGGGCGCTCGTAATGTGTGTCAGGCTGGGGTCGGCTGCAGACCAGCTAATAAGGCTGGCCCAGACGGCTGCGAGGACGATGAGAACGGCAAAGCCGTAGACACGCGAAATACCACCGCGCAAACGTTTCTCCAACGATTGTGGGAGAAGTCGCTCGGTTTCACTCACATGACTTTTGTACTGGTACTGGGGCAACATTACTCAGACGAACGCTACGCGAAAACATCGACTATTCGTTCCAGCGCCTGTCTGATCGTTTCCGGGCTTTGCACCAATGCCACGCGCACGAAATCTGCGCCTGGATTGATGCCGTCGCGACCGGTTTGAGCGAGATAGGCACCAGGCAGTACCTTGACACCCGCACGTTTCCATAGGGTTACCGAAGCGTCGATTCCGCCACCAAAATTGCCGAGATCGAGCCAGAGGAAGAATCCGCCAGCCGGGCGGGTATAGCCGTAGCGTGTGCCGAGCACCTCGTCACATACGTCGTATTTCTTTTTATATGCCAGACGGTTAGCTGCTACGTGGGTTTCGTCCGCCCATATTGCCGCTGATGCAACTTGAATCGGTCCTGGCATTTGTGGGCCGATAAGGTTGCGAATTGTCGCAAGCGAGGCGAGAAATTTTTCGTCGCCCGCCATGAAGCCGGAGCGCATGCCTGGCAGGTTCGATCTTTTGGACAGGGAGTTAAAAACTATTAGGTTGCGAAAACGTTCTGGTGTCGCGGCTGCAACCGTGAGAGCACCGACGGGTGGCTCATCGGAATAAAGCTCCGAATAGCACTCATCGAAGAACAGCATGAAATCGTAGCGCCGGGCGAGGTCCAGGGCACGCGCAATATATTCCGGCGTGGCTACGGCGCCCTGCGGATTTGCGGGCGAGCAAAGGTAAAGCGCGCAGGTGCGTTTTAGCAGGGACGCCTCTGAAGCTAATGCTTCAAGATCGGGGAGCTGGCCGGTGGCTTTCGTTGCGTTGAGGTAGACCGGTTCCGCGTTGGTGGCGAGGGCCGCGCCGATATATGCCGCGTAATATGGATTGCACATAAGTATTGCGGGACGCGTACCTTCAGGCTGCCGCTTGCGGCCGACGGCAGGGAGTGCGGCGTAGAACAAGCCTTCACGTGAGCCGTTGCATGGGAGAATAGACGTTTCCGGATCGATCCCGGGCTTCAATTTAAAACGACGGTCGATCCATGCGGCAATCGCTTGGCGTAGCTCATCGGTGCCACGAATGGGTGGGTAGTTCGCAAAACGTGCCTGAGCGTCAGCAATGGTTTCGGCCACGTGGGCCGGCATGGTTTCGCGCGGCTCGCCCAACGTCAAATCGATGATGGGTTCGCGGCCCGGCGGGAAGGGAGCGAGAAGTTCGCGGACATGGCTGAAAGGGTAGGGGATGGCGCCTGATGCAAGGCGCTCAAGGCCGGTCAGCTCATTCATTCAGAAAATCCCTGGCATGGTCGGCTTCTACGCTCGCACATGAGACTAGAGGGCAGACGATGTCTGCCCTCCTCTCTTTGCCTGTAATGCCGTTTGGGATCAAATGCGACCGGTGCGCACGTCGAGTTCCGGATTGGCAGAGATATTGTGGATCGTCAGGTCTGCGCCGCGGCGTTGTTCTTCATCGCTCATGCGGAAGCCGAAGATCAGGTCTACGAGCGTGTAGACGATGAGGCCGGCGACCAGTCCGTAAGCGGAGCCCAGGAGCGAGCCGACAAACTGCGAGGCGAATGTCACGCCGCCGATCCCGCCGAGCGCTTCCGTTCCAAAGATCCCGCAAGCCAGCCCACCCCATAGGCCGCAAAGTCCGTGCAGCGGCCAGACACCAAGTACGTCATCGATCTTCCAGCGCTGGGTGGCGAGTTGGAAAAACTGGACGAAGATGAAGCCAGCGATTGCGCCTGTGACGAGTGAGCCGACTGGGTGCATGACGTCGGACCCCGCGCACACAGCGACAAGGCCTGCGAGGGCACCGTTGTGCACAAAGCCCGGGTCGTTACGGCCGACGATGAGGGCGGCCAGGATCCCACCGGCCATGGCCATCAGGGAGTTCATGGCGACGAGGCCGGAAATGGCAGCGACGCTTTGGGCGCTCATGACGTTGAAACCGAACCAGCCAATGCAGAGCATCCAAGATCCCATGGCCAGCCAGGGGATCGATGACGGTGGCGTTCCGGAAACGCCAGGATGGTCGTAGCGACCACGCCGCGGGCCGAGGCGCAGGATAGCGCCGAGCGCTGCCCAACCGCCAAATGCGTGGACAACGATCGACCCTGCAAAATCATGGAAGTTGGCGCCGAGCATGCTTTCAAAGAGTGTATCTTGAAGCCCAAAGTTGTTGTTCCAGACGGTTCCCTCGATCAGGGGGTAGGCAAAGCCGACGAGTAGGGCCGTCGCGGCGCACTGGGGTACGAACCGCGCACGCTCCGCGATGCCGCCCGATACGATGGCGGGGATGGCCGCAGCAAATGTGCATAGGAAGAAAAACTTGACCAGCGTCAGACCCTGGGGGCCGAAGCCTTCGGCGCCTCCCGTTAAAGCGGACGCACTGACCAGAAATGTGATCCCGTAAGAGATCCAAAAGCCGATGAAGAAATAAGCAACGGTCGAAATCGCGAAGTCGACCATGATTTTTACGAGCGCATTGACCTGACTGAAGTGGCGGACGGTACCGACCTCAAGGAAGGCGAAGCCGCCGTGCATCGCGAATACAAGTATCGCGCCCATCAATAGGAAAAATACGTCAGAGCCCTGTTGTAACTGTTCCATGGTGCCCACCCCTTGAAAAAGCTTTGTTGATTATTCTGCGTGCATTTCGCTTCCCAGAAAGGCGGCTGATTGCACGTGGCCAAAGCAATGGTCAAGGGTAGGATTGCCGTATAGGCGGGCAATATAAATAATTGCTCGATATTTAGTCTTCCGCCTACTTTTTCACCTCTATTTTGATTTGTTTTTGTGCGCTTGATCGGGTGTTGAAGGCTAAATTTTGAGCACTAGCGCACGCGGCGAGGGTTCTTATAGAGGTCGGATTCCTGACGTTCGAGGGCTGGGGAAATCCGGCCATCGATCACGTCATGCCAAAGCCGCCACATATGCCAGCGTGCCTGCCGGTTGAAGATGATGAGACCGGAAAACAGTTTCATCACAGTCAGCAGCTTTTTGTCAGCATGTTCGCTGCGAATGGCGCCCTTCCATTTGCCGGCAATGGAAAGAATTTTGCCATCAATGTAGCCGATGGCTTTGTTGTGCTCGTCATACAGCGTGTAGTCGCCACCAATGTTGATGAGCGCCCGCTCAAGACGGAAGAATTTGGGCGTTCCATCACTGACGATGAAAAACGAAAAGTGCTCAGGAAGAAACGGCCATTTGAGCGCCGATCGTTCGAGATAGATCATGAAATTGTCGTCGTGGGTGTTGATGGAATAGGCCATCACCGGCACACCGCGAGCCCCCAACGTGAGTTGCAGGCTGCGACCGACCATGAGGTCCATCGTTGCGCGCCAATTGAGACTGGGCGTGAACAGCTTGAAGACCAATCTGCGGTCCATGCCCTTCGCGTCTTTCCAGAGATCCTTGCGGTAACCGAGAAGACCCGTCCGCTCGCCATTCTCAATGACCTCGGCGTAGATATCCATGTCAGATGAAAACTGCCGGGATTTGGCGCGGTTACGGGAATGTTTGTAGATGCCGAACTCTGTCGGATTAAGGTCAGTCAGCCAGACGTCTACGACAAACTTCTGCCAGGTATCGCTCGAGGTGGACGCCTTGGTAATGCGACGAGACGGCTTCTTTTCGGGTTCGGTTTTGGCGCTGCGCTCGAGAACTTCGGCCCGAGCTTCGCGCGCAGCCTCGTTGGCAGCTTGTTCAGCTTCTGCGGCGACGCTTTGTGCGATGCCTTCAGTCATGGGGCCTCCGATATCATGAAACGCACGCACAGTTTTCGAATCAGTGTGGAGCCTAACATTCCAGTCGGGAATACAACCGCGTAGGCGCAACTCGTCCTCAGAAGAATCTTGGTCTTCTGCTCGGGGCGTTGTTTAGAACGTGTTCAGACGCGGGCGCCGAATATGGCTGAGCCGACACGAACGTGCGTAGCGCCGAGTTCCACTGCGGCTTCAAAATCGCCTGACATCCCCATGCTGAGGCCAGGGAGATCCAGTTCGCGCGCCAGCTTGGCCAGAAATGCGAAATGAACCGCAGGCTCTTCGTCAACGGGAGGAATGCACATGAGGCCCGTGATCTTGAGGCCGAACTCGTTTTGGCACTGATCGAGGAATTGGGCCGTATCGCGCGGTAATACACCGGCCTTTTGAGGCTCCTCACCTGTGTTCACCTGAATGAAGAGCTGAAGTTCCTTATTTAGCTTCGCTTGCTCTTCGGCAATAGCCTTGGCGATTTTGGGCCGATCGATGGAATGAATGGCGTCAAACAGCGTGACGGCTTCCTTGGTTTTATTGGACTGCAACGGTCCAATCAAATGCAGGGTTATATCTGGGAACTTGTCACGCAAGGCTGGCCATTTGCCGGCGGCTTCCTGGACCCGATTTTCGCCGAAGTGGCGCTGGCCGGCGTTCAGAACGGGCAGGATTTCGTCTGGGCCGAAGGTTTTGGAGACGACGATCAGCTCGATGTCAGCCGGGGAGCGACCGACGTCTTTCGCGGCGGCGGCGATCTTATCTTTGACGGCGCGTAAGCCTTGATGATCGGCGGAGATCGTATCGTCGGTCGTCATTTTGATGATCTGTCAGCTTTCTATGTTCGAACCCAATGGGGCTCTAGCACGTTTCCGGGCGGTGTAGTCCATCCGACCCGATTTTCATCATTTAATATAAGGACGTGCCATGCTGACCTTGAAGGATGCTCGACGTGTCATCGAAGCCGCCGAGAAAAAGGCTGAAGAAATCGGACAACCCATGAATATTGCGGTTGTCGACGCTGGTGCGCAATTGCTCGCACACATCCGGATGGATGGAGCCTGGATCGGCAGCATCGATATCTCGATCAACAAGGCTTTTACGGCGCGTGCGTTCGATATTTCGACGGAAGAGCTCGCGCGGAATAGTCAGCCTGGTGATCAGTTTTTCGGGATTCACGCGTCGAACCAAGACCGCGTGATGATTTTCGCAGGCGGTATTCCGCTTAAAGGCTCCGATGGCAGCATTGTCGGCGCGATTGGTGTCAGCGGCGGCAGCGGTGCGCAGGACCAGGCTGTGGCCGAGGCGGGTGCGGCAGCCCATACCTGCTAGACGGTTTGTGTGGGGGACGCTGGACCTTAAAAGCACGCCTTATCCGAGCGTTGGCGGCGGGTAAGGCGTGAACGTATTTTCGTCGCGCGCCATCAGGTAGAGATACTTGCGATGGATGAAAATCTTGCTCCTGCCGACCTTATGCTCCTTGAGGATGCCGATGGCCGCGAGCTGTTTCAGATAGACGGCCGCCGTTTGGCGTTTGGCGATCCCCGACCGCCCGAGATGCTGAATGCGTGTGTAGGGCTCAATGAAGATGAGTTCGGCGAGTTCGGGCGAATAGATTTTCGGTGCGTAGGTTTTGATATGATCGGCGGTCATATCAATCATCGCTCTTGTCGCTCTTAGCTTGCCATTGGTCCAGATTGCAGACTGTTCGATGGCGGTCAGCATGTAGTCCAAAAACGGTTCCCACTCGCCGGTTTCCGTCACCTTCGCGAGGCTGCGGTCATAGCTGCCTTTGGTCGCCAGGAGATGCCGGCTGAGGTAAAGCACTGGCAAATCAATCAGGCCAGTGTTCAAGAGGCCCATCAAGGTTAGGATGCGGGCGGCTGGCCCCGTTGCGAGGGCAAAGGGTTGCGCGGAGGTGAAGAGATAGTGGGAGACCGCGAGGTGCACCAGCGGGTCGATATCCTCGGATTCGGTCTGGAAGCGCGCCCAGTCAGCCAGAAGATGCGTGAGCCGATTTTCGCTTGGTGGTGTGAAGCCGGCCTCCAACGTTAGCGCGTGTGCCAAGGTTGCGGCGGTGACGATGGAAAGGCGCTGGTATTTCGACGCGGCCGCGGCGGCGATCAGGGCTGCCCGACACCGGAGAATTTGGCGCGTGGCATCGTCGTCTTTGACGCGCAGTCCGTTTGCGGCTTTAAAAAGCGGATCAATGGCCGTTACAACGTTCGCGATTTGGCAGCTGTCCTTCGCTTCCAGAAGCGCGAAGGTGCTTGCACAGGCGGCAGGGTCCGAAAATGTCTTCCCGGCATAGCGTAGGTCGGCCAGGGCGGTTCGTGCTGCAACGCATTTTTTCAGGATTGATCGGGTTTCGAGCTCAACAGCCTGAGGAATCACGGGGCGCGGTGGGGAGGCGGATTCCGGGGTGGCGAGCATGAGACAGAATAACCTGGGCCAGAAGGGTCATGTCGACGTACGCAATTTTTCTCGACATATTCGTGAGGCTCGTCAACGCGCCGACATATATGTGTCGATGAAATGGGATACTTATCGACATGATTGCGTAGTTCAGGGCCTGTAAATCCGCCCACGCATGCGGATATGTCGCTTCGTCGCCGTCCATTCGACCTATCGAATTCCCAGTTTCACCGTCAGCCCGCCTTGACCGACGGGTTTGTTTGGCGCTCATTACCGCCGCCATTGAACGAACCGTTAAGAGACCGATAAGCCTCATGGGAAATGAACGTTACAACGCGCCTGCGCGCGAAAAGCACTGGCAGCAGATGTGGGAGGAGGCTGGTGTCTTCACGGCCTCGAACAACGATGAACGGCCCAAGTGCTACGTTCTAGAGATGTTCCCGTACCCATCGGGCCGCATCCATGTTGGACACTCGCGCAACTACACAATGGGAGATGTGTTCGCGCGGTATAAGCGCGCCCGGGGTTTTAATGTCCTGCATCCAATGGGTTGGGATGCGTTCGGAATGCCGGCCGAAAATGCGGCGATGGAGCGTAAAACGCATCCGGCGCAGTGGACGTACGCCAATATCGCAGCGATGCGCCAGCAACTGAAGTCCATGGGGCTTTCTATCGATTGGCAGCGCGAATTCGCGACATGTGACGTCAATTACTACAAGCAGCAGCAGAAGCTGTTCCTGGATCTTTTGAAGAAGGGCCTCGCCTACAGACGGTCTGCAAAGGTCAACTGGGACCCCGTGGATCATACCGTTCTGGCGAACGAACAGGTTATCGACGGTCGTGGGTGGCGTTCGGGTGCCCTGGTCGAGACTAAGGAGCTGACGCAGTGGTTCTTCCGGATCACTGAATATGCAGATGAGCTGCTGGAAGCGCTCAATACGTTGGATCAGTGGCCGGAAAAAGTGCGACTGATGCAGGCCAATTGGATTGGCCGATCGGAAGGCATGTTGGTGCGCTGGGCTCTTGACCCAGCAAACGCGCCCAAAGGCATTAGCGAAGTCGAAGTTTATACGACGCGGCCGGATACGTTGTTTGGCGCGTCCTTCTTGGCTGTGTCACCTGATCATCCGCTTGCACTGGCCGCGGCTGCGGATAATCCAAAGCTCAAAGAGTTCTGCGACGAATGCCGTCGCCAGGGAACCTCCGTCGTGGAGTTGGAAAGTGCGGAGAAGAAGGGCTTCGATACCGGACTCCGCGTTCAGCATCCTCTGGACAAAGATTGGTTGTTGCCGGTTTGGGTCGCGAACTTCGTGTTGATGGATTACGGGACGGGCGCAATCTTTGGCTGTCCTTCGGGCGACCAGCGCGATTTGGATTTTGCCCGCAAATACGATCTGCCGGTCAGACCCGTGATCTTGCCGCCGGGCGAGAATGCCGAGACCTTCGCGATCGGTGATGAGGCCGTCGATGGTGACGGCTCGATGATCAATTCCGATTTCCTCGATGGACTAGATCCCAAATCTGCATTCGAGAAAGTTGTGGACCGCCTCGGCGCTATGACGATCGGGGGGCGGCCGGTTGGTGAGCGCAAGGTCAACTTCCGCCTGCGTGATTGGGGTATTTCGCGGCAACGCTATTGGGGGTGCCCGATCCCCATCATTCACTGCGAGAGCTGCGGGGCGGTACCGGTACCCGATGATCAGCTCCCGGTGGAGCTCCCAGCAGATGCAACGTTCGATAAACCGGGTAATCCGTTGGACCGGCATCCGACGTGGAAGCACGTCACGTGTCCGAAGTGTCAGGGGCCGGCTGTGCGAGAAACCGATACGATGGATACGTTCGTCGATTCATCGTGGTACTTCGTGCGCTTTACTGCGCCTGATGCGGACACGCCTGTGGATGCGCGCGCTGCGCAGTACTGGTTGCCTGTGGATCAGTACATTGGCGGGATTGAGCATGCGATCTTGCACTTGCTCTATTCTCGCTTCTTTTTCAGAGCGATATCGGATGCTGGCCAAGGCATAGGGCAGTTGCGAGAGCCGTTCCGCGCGCTGTTCACACAAGGCATGGTGACCCACGAAACGTACAAGTCGCAGAACGGCGAATGGTTGTCACCGGATGAGGTGAAGATTGATGGCGACGGTAAAAACCGAGCTGCGCGCCACGCGGTGAGTGCGAACCCCGTTACGATCGGGCCCATCGAGAAGATGTCGAAGTCGAAGAAAAATGTCGTCGATCTCGACGCATTTGTTGGCGAGTACGGCGCGGATACGGCTCGTTGGTTTGTGCTGTCGGACAGTCCGCCAGAGCGCGATGTGATCTATACGGAGGTCGGCGTTGAGGGGGCCCGCCGATACGTGCAACGCGCTTGGCGGTTGATCGACGAGATCGCGCAAAAAACGCCGCAACGCGCGGATGTCATGCCTGAATTCGGCCCCGAGGGGATCGCATTGCGCCGGGCGGCCCATAAGACGCTTCATAGTGTAGGCGGGCACATCGAGGGGCTGCGGTTTAACGTTGCTGTGGCGACGCTCTACGAATTTACTAATGTGCTCAGTTCGACCCTACAGAAGTCGGAAGACGGGCTCGATTGGGCCCTGCGGGAAGGGGCAGAGCTGTTGGTGCAGATGATTGCACCGATGATGCCACACCTGGCGGAGGAATGCTGGGCGCGGCTCGGTTACAACACCTTATTGGCCAAACAACCTTGGCCCGTGGCGGAACCGGCCTTGCTCGTTGACGATGTTATGACCATTGCCGTACAGGTGAATGGCAAGCGGAGGGACGAGCTTACCATAGCGCGGAGCGCCTCCAAGGAAGAGATCGAGGCAGCCGCTTTGGCCTTGGAACCGGTTACTCGCGCCTTAGAAGGCAAGCCGGTGAAGAAGGTTATAGTTGTGCCGCAAAGGATCGTTAATGTCGTTGCCTGAGGCGCTTCGTGCGTCGGGTTCGGTCGCCGACAGGATCGGAGAGTCCAGCCGGATGTGCAGCAGACGGTCGGTTTTTAGAGTGATGGCGGTCGCGGTACTAATCGCGCCGCTGGTTGCTGCCTGTGGCCCCGGCGGTTTTCGTCCGATGTACGCAGACTTGAACGGCACCGGCAGTTTGTCGGAGAGGTTGGCGCAAGTTGATATCGCACCGATCCCAGGCCGTGTTGGTCAGCAGCTTCGCAACGAGCTGATCTTCCAGGCTCGAGGAGGCGGCAACGCTTTGCCGCCGGAGTATCGCTTGGAAATTGCTATTCGCGAAAGTGTAACGTCAACGCTCGTCCAGCGTAGTGGTGACTCTCGCGGTCAGATCTACAGTCTTGATGCATCGTTCCGGCTGATCCACCTCAAGGATAAGAAGGTAATCTTGTCGGGCACGAGCTATGGGCGTGCCGGTTTCGAGCGTTTCGACTCCATTTTCTCTAACGTTCGCGCACGTCGTGACGCGGAGGACAGAGCCGCCGGTACTGTGGGCAACGACCTGAAGTCACGGTTGTCAGCGTTTCTTGCGACACAGGCTTAAGTTCCGTTTTTTCGGGACGCTATTCGTTTGTCGTGCGGCAGATCAGCGAGCCGGTTGATTATGGTCGCTATTAAAAGTCATCAATCTGCGAGTTTTCTGAAATCGCCCGACGCCAAGATCACGGCGTTGCTCTTCTACGGCACGGATGCCGGGCTTGTCTCGGAACGCGCCCGACAGGCCGCGGATGCATGGGCGAAGCGCGAAAACCCACCCGGTGAAATTTTAAGAGTTGATGAGATGGATCTGGACGGAGACCCAGGTCGTCTTGCGGATGAACTTCTGACGGTCGCTATGTTCGGCGGGCGTAAAATCGTTCGTACGAGCACCGGACGGCGTATCAACGCCAATCTGCTCAAACCGCTTGTCGCTGAGACAGCTCTGCCCAGCGTTTTGATCGTAGAGGCAGGAAATCTGAAGCCGACGGATGCGCTTCGAAAGATGTTCGAGCAGCCTGCACATGCGGCCGCAATCGCGTGTTTTCCGGATGAAGAACGCGATCTTGGCGCGGTGGTCGATGAGGAGATGAAGGCGGCCGGGTTGACGATTTCCGCACCGGCTCGTGACAGCCTTGTTGCTCGGCTTGGCGCGGATCGGGCGATGTCGCGCGGAGAAATAGAAAAGCTGATCCTTTATTGCTCGGGGCGTGGCAAAGTTGAAGTTGAAGATGTCGAGGCGATCGTGGGGGACGCCTCTGAACTTACAATTGATCGTATTGTGCTCGCTGCCGCGGGTGGACAAGGTGACCGGGCTGTCAATGAATTCAGTCGGGCGATAGCCGCAGGAGAAAGCGCGCAAGCTATCATCCTCGCCCTCCAACGGCATTTTATGCGACTGCATCGCGTGTGTACGCAGATTGATGCCGGCCGGCCCGTTGCCGATGTCATGCGGAGTTTTCGGCCACCGCTCCATTTCAAGCAGAAAGATGCGCTCACGGCACAAGCGCGTATGTGGACGGTGCAGCGGTTGGCGCAGGCTCTTGGGGCGATTCAAGCCGCGGCCAAGACCGCGCGGCACAATGGTGCTCTGGAAGATATCGTCGCTGAGCGCCTCGTGTTGTCGCTGACCCGGCTGGCGCGTGCGAGCGGTTATTCGGGCCGCTAAACTTGCTCTGCGAAGCTGAGTGCCTATAGTGCCGCGCAAATCGTAAACAATTCGAGAGGTAACATGACCGGACTCCGCTACGACGTAATCGGCATTGGCAACGCTATTGTTGATATTATTGGGCGCTGCGATGAAGAGTTTTTGGCGCGTCATGAAGCTCCGAAAGGAAACATGCGCCTCGTTGATGCGGAAACGGTGGCAGCGATCTATGGTGACATGGGACCGGGCGTTGAGATTTCTGGTGGTTCGGTCGCCAATTCCATGGTCGGTATTGCTTCCTTCGGAGGCCGGGCGGCGTTCATCGGAAAAGTCGCTGATGATGACTTCGGCAAGGTCTTTGCGCACGACATTCGCGCGGCGGGGGTTGAATTTTCCAGCTCACCCGTTAGCGGCAAGGCGCCGACGTCACGCTGTCTCATCCTGGTGACGCCAGACGGCGAACGCACGATGAACACATACCTGGGCATCTCCACCGACCTCGATCAGGGCGAGGTTGATCCCGACGCCATTCGTGCTGCTGGTATCGTTTATCTTGAGGGCTATCTGTTCGATCAGCCGGAGGCCAAAGCGGCTTTCCGTCAGGCGGTCGAGATTGCGCGCAGTGCCGGGCGCAAGGTGGCTCTGACATTGTCAGATGGTTTTTGTGTCGATCGTCACCGTAGCGAATTCGTTGATCTGATCCGTGACGGTATCGATATTCTGCTCGCCAACGAGGATGAGATCACATCGCTTTATCAGACGGAAGATTTTGAGGATGCTGCTCAGCGTGTGGCCGTCCATACGGAGCTTGCTGCTCTGACACGCAGCGAGAAGGGATCGGTCATCATCTCCAAGGGCCAACGGATCGAGATCCCCGTTCATCCGATTGAGCGGCTCGTGGATTCGACTGGAGCTGGGGATCTCTATGCGGCCGGTTTCCTGTATGGCTTGGCAACGGGCAAGGACCTTGCTACCGCTGGCCGACTTGGTTCGTGTGCGGCAGCTGAGATTATCAGCCATGTCGGTGCGCGGCCGGAAACTCAACTCAGCACTTTAGCAAGAGAGTTGGCTCTTTCAGCCTGAGCGGGCGAGATAGAGACTGTGGCAGTGGTTGGCTGACGCTTCGGAGCGTAAATGGAAAACTTGGAGCGGGCACGTAACAAGCTCATTGTGGCGCTCGATGTTCCGACGGTCGAGGAGGCCGAGAACTTAATCGGCCGGCTCGGTGACGACGTCTCAGTCTATAAGATCGGTCTGGAACTGGTGATGGCTGGCGGCCTGGAATTGGCCCGCCGGCTGATCAGAGAAGGGAAGCAAGTCTTCCTTGATATGAAGTTCCTGGACATTGGCCATACGGTTGAACGTGCGGTGGCCAATGCCGCCGAATTGGGTGTGACGTATCTCACAATTCACGGGCATGATCGCAAGACGCTCGACGCGGCTGTGGTCGGGCGGGGAAGCAGCGGGATGAAGCTGCTTGCGGTTACGGTTCTGACAAATCTCACTGCTGCGGATCTCGAAATTCAGGGCAATCGGCTTTCTCCTGCAGACCTTGTTTTGCATCGTGCGCAGTTGGCACGTGCGTGCGGGGTCGATGGTATCGTTGCCTCGGGGCAAGAGGCGGACATGGTGCGCCGAGAGGTCGGTTCTGATTTTCTGATCGTGACGCCGGGTATCCGTTTACCTGGTAGCGCATTGGACGATCAGCAACGGGTGATGACTCCGGACAGCGCTGTCGCTGCAGGGGCCGATCTGATTGTGGTGGGGCGGCCTATTACGCGGGCGGATGATCCAGCTGATGCGGCGCGGGCTTTCGTTGCGCATATCGCTGCGGCCCTTGAGCGTCGAAGTGCGACCTAAGACTCTGCAAGTTTATAAGCCAACCAAGGAAACAAAACGAAATGCCGAAGGGATATGTGATCGCCCACGCCGTTGTCACCGATGCTGATGCTTGGGGGCAGTACGTGGCGAAGTCGAAAATTGCACTGGACAAGTTCGGCGGCACACCGATCGTTCGTGGCGGACGATGCGAAATCGTCGAGGGAAATGGCGTAGCTCGTAACGTCGTTCTAGAATTTCCCAGCTATGACCACGCGTTGGGTTATGCCAAGTCGCCGGAATACGCAGAGGCCAAAGCTTTGCGTGAGGGTGCCGGTACTATCGACATTACCGTTGTCGAAGGTGTCTGACGCTCTTCTTGTATCCGGCGAAGGCCTGTAAGGCGTCAACGTCATGCCACACATGCCAACGAGCGATGGTAGGCCTGCTTGGCGGGCACAAATTCTTACGTTGTTTCCGGAGATGTTTCCGGGGCCGCTCGGCTATTCTTTGACCGGGCAGGCGCTGGACGCGGGAATCTGGTCGCTACAATGCGTCGCGCTGCGCCAGTTCGGCATCGGTCGTCACCTTGCGGTGGATGACCGTCCGGCTGGTGGCGGTGCCGGGATGGTTATGCGTGCGGACGTTCTAGCGGCCGCTATCGATGAGGCGCGGCGTCAAGCGCCAGATCTACCCGGCATCGTGCTTTCGCCGCGCGGTGAACCTCTTCGTCAGGAGACTGCGCGAGAATTGGCGGCCGGGCCGGGGGTCATGCTGCTGGCTGGGCGTTTCGAAGGCATCGATCAGAGGGTAATCGAGGGGCGCCATTTGCGTGAGATCTCCATTGGAGATTTCGTGCTTTCAGGCGGGGAGTTGGCGGCAATGGTGCTGATGGATGCGTGCGTGCGTCTGTTGCCGGGTGTGCTTGGCGCACCTGACAGCCTTGTCCACGAAAGCTTTGAAACGGGGCTTTTAGAGTATCCACAGTATACGAAGCCCCGGGAGTGGGAGGGGCGGGCTATTCCTGAGGTGCTGGTTTCGGGCGATCATGGGAAGGTGGATGCCTGGCGCCGCCGGGCAGCTGAGGCCCTGACCCGAGAACGGCGACCGGATCTCCTTAAGAGCCTGTCGATGGCCAAAGTAGACCCGGAAAAGAACGGTTAAGCCGTCGGTTATCAAAAAACCGGGCGAGGGCATCGACAAAGCCCTACTTTTCGGCTATGACGCCGCATTCAATTCCCTTAAATGGGCCGCAAGAGCCGTGTCCGTCCTCGATTTCCAAGGACAGACAGTGATGCTCCTCTGCTATGATGACAATCAAGGATCGCAAAAAATGAACATCATTCAAGAGCTCGAGCAGGAGCAGATCCGCGCTATTTCAGCCAAACGTGGCGTACCGGAGTTCGGCCCTGGCGATACCGTTAAAGTCACCGTGCGCGTGCTTGAGGGTAAGAACGAACGTTTGCAGGCCTATGAGGGTGTTGTCATCGCCCGCTCAGGCGGTGGGCTGAATGAAAGCTTCACTGTTCGTAAGATTTCCTACGGCGAAGGTGTTGAGCGTGTATTTCCGATCTACTCGCCGTTCATCACTGAGATCGAAGTTATCCGGCGCGGTAAAGTTCGGCGCGCGAAGCTCTACTATCTGCGCGGACGCCGCGGACGTTCGGCCCGTATTGTGGAGCGTACGGACGCACGCGCACGTCGCCTGAACGCTGCTTGGAAGGGCTTCAAGAAGCAAAAAGGTCAGCCTGATGATCTGACGCAGATCCAGGGGATCGATGAAGAAATGGTGCTGCGTCTGAAACAGCTGAACTGCGTTCAGCTTGAGCAGATCGCCAACTTCTCGGACGACGATATTGCGAACGTGGAAGACTTCCTGAAGATGGAAGGACGCATCGAGAAGGAAGACTGGGTTGGTCAGGCGCAGAAGCTTATTGCTGCTGCAGCGGTCGAAGAAGTACCAGCTTCGGATGCAGAAGGCGAAGCGCAGTAAAGCGCTTACCTCTATGGGATACAAAAGGCCCGGGCTTTCTGCCCGGGCCTTTTTCTTTTTGTTCTGCTTGTCCCTGGACCCTACGGGAGATTTCCAACCCGTTTTGCCAGGATCAGTTCGTCAGCACTTTGAATTCAATGCGCCGGTTAAGTGCGCGATTGGCGCGGGATGTATTGGGGACGAGCGGGCGCGATTCACCCAGCCCTGCGGTTTCCAACGCTTCGGCGTTAAGGCCGGCTTCCGTCAGAAATTCGGCGACGCTTTGCGCGCGCGCTTCCGATAGGGCCTGATTCATTGCGGCGTCGCCAAGCGAATCCGTGTGACCTTCAATGCGAATCCGGAGACCGGCGCACTCGCGGGCTGTGGTAACCAGCTGCTTGAGGTCACGGTTGCTTTCGGAGGTCAGTTTGGCGCTTCCGGTGGCGAACTGAATGGAGCTGGCTTCCGTGATCTGACGTAGCGCTTCTGTACACGTCAGAGCATCAGAGCGAACATTCCGGGCCAGCGAGATGGCCGCGACTTGCGTGTGGGCCAACATGTTCCAGCGGGCACGGCGCGCAAGGTAGGCGTCGAGCGTGACCACCGGCAACGAAACATCAGCTTCGGAGCTTGTGATCGATGGTGATGAACCCCACGAGGCCCGGTCATTCAAGAGGTCGGTCAGAGCAGCGTTGACCGTGTTTGAATCGAGTTGGGCCAATACGGGCGCTGGGCGCTCGTCCGCGGGGTGAATGATGGGCGGCGTCACAGGACCTGCTTCAGGAAGAGCCGTGATCTTCGGCAGGCGCCGATTTGCGCCGGCGGCTAGCTTTACCCGAACTTTTTTGGGTTCGGAGCCCTCTCCCCATGCGGTGCGGCGGGCAAGGAACCGATCGAGATCGGTGGCTTCCCGAGCAACGCTGAGGGTCGGTTCGGTGCCGTATGAGGCCCGTTCGCTCAGCAATGTCGTCAGCGATGTCTTGACCTCGTTGACTGGTATCGCCGTCAATACCGGTGCCGGGCGATCCTCAGCAGGGTGAATGATTGGGGCCGGACCGCTCGTATCGACAGAGCGGCTCGGGATAACCGGCAAACGCCGTTTTGCGCCGGCAGCCAGCTTCACACGGATCTTCTTGGGTTCCGGTCCGACGCCCCAGCGATCACGGCGTGCGAGATAGGCACCGAGGTCTCCGGCGACGCGCGCTTCGGCGACAACGGGTTTCGATCCCCAGGATGCGCGCTCAGCCAGGAGCTTTTCTAAAGCGCCGTTTGTTTGGCTGGCGGGAATATCGGTGAGCTCTGGAGGGCGCTGTTCGTCGGCATGATGAATGATAGGTCTCGCCGCTTCGACTTGCGGAGAGATCTTCTCGATGCGGAGACGCGACGGGGCGCCGGCTGCCAATTTGACACGGATTGGCTTTGGCTTCGGACCCTCGCCCCAGCTGTCCCGACGCTTCAAATAAGCTTTGAGATCTCCTGCAAAGACGGCATGGCCGAGTGCTGGCTCGCTGCCCCAGGCTTCACGGGTGGCAAGCAATTCTCGTAGCGCTTTGCGAATGCGCAGCTGCGGAACCTCGGTCAAGTGTGGCACCGGCCGCTCTTCTGCAGCATGGATGACCGGCGAACCGGAATTGGTTACGGGGGCCGTCGCCAATCTGGGGAGTGTGCGGCTCGCACCAGCCGCCAAGGGGGCAGCAATGCGCTTCGGCTCTGGTCCGGGGCCCCAGCTTTCTCGTTTCGCCAAGTATTCGGCGAGTACACTGGCATTATCCATCGGCACAGCCTCGGGACTTGCGCCCCAGCTGTCACGGCGTGCCAGATATTCTTTCAGGTCCGTCGGCTCGCTGGACTGAGCAGATGCGTTCCAGGCGTCGCGACGGGCCAGGTAATCGTCTAATTCGTTCCGGGTATCGACGACAATGATAGCATCCTGCTGGCCGGAGTTCTCATTCCAGGCAGCGCGTGTATTCAAAAGGTTCGCCAGCGCCCTTTCGATAACGTTCTGGGACGGCGTGGCGTTATGGTGGGGAGCTGCTTCGGCCGCAAGCGGGCCGGCGCTCAAACAAATGAATCCAATAGCAGCGACGTTGCGCAACATAACTTGGGTCCTCCGTCATGGGCACACATGTTATGACAGGGTTTACCTTAACTTTCAGTAGCCATTTGCTTGTCTATGAGACTGAATCGGCGGTTTTTTTCGTCAACAAACTAATAACGAGGGGTCCGAATACCGAGCCCCTCCATTAGAGGTTGAGATTGAAGCTTTTCCTCGACTCAGCGAACCGAAAATTCGATACGCCGATTCTTTGCGCGATTTTCAGGGCTGGAATTCGGTACTAGTGGCCGACTTTCGCCGAACCCGATGGCTTCAATACGGCTGGAAACCACGCCGCCTTTTACAAGATAGTTAAGGACCGCCATCGCGCGTTGTTCCGAAAGCTTTTGATTCGTGCTTTCGGAGCCGCGGTCGTCTGTGTGGCCTTCCACGTGGATTGTCGTGTTACGGCAATTCTTTGCTCGTTGTGAAAGCTCGTCGAGAGTTGAGAAGCTTTCGGCATCGAGAATGGCGCTGTTGGTGCGGAACAATATCGTTCCCTTGCCAACGGTGTTGCGCAGCTCCGTTTCGCAGGCGTCCGCTTCGGCGGAGCGTGCGGCAACCTGCTGACCTGCGGAGCCAGGCGCGGTGCCCCAGCTCTCCCGTTCGGAAAGAAGCTCCGAGAGGGCTTTGTCGACATCCGCGCGAGGTATTTCGGTCATCTGCGCTGGAGGGGTCTTTTCGGCGGCGTGCACGAGAACGGATTGTTCGCTGCTGTCCGATGCAGGACTTGCCGTTGCGGTTGCTGTTGCGGGAAGTGGTGAGACTGCACCCGCGGCGAGGGGAGCTTTCACGGGTTTGACCGGGTTGCCAGGCCCCCAGGAGGCGCGACGGGCCAAGTATCCGGCGAGGGTATCGGGCTCAGCCTCTTCTGCCGAGGCCAGTTCAGATTTTGGTGTCGCGGCAACTTTAGGTGAAGGTTCAGTTCCCCAGCTTTCCCGTTCGGCCAGGAGATCAGTGAGAGCCTTACTAATATCAGCTTGAGATACTTCGGCCGTTTGCTGAAGTTTTGGCTCATTGGCGTTTAGAGGTTGAGCGGCTTTCTCAGCAGGACCCTTGCCCCAGCTATCCCGCTCGGCGAGGTAGTCGGCCAAGCTACCGACGGTGGCTGTACTGATCGGCGAGGCTGTTGCGCCACTCCAGCTTTCGCGTTGAGCGAGAAGGGCAGCCAGATTCTCTTCAATGATAGGTTGAGGGACTTCGGTGATCTTAAGCGGAGGGCGCTCCTCGGCGGGATGCACGATCGGAGGCGTGGCGTTTGCTGCAGGTGCGGCTGTTGTGGCACTCTTGAGTGGTATGGATGCTCCGGCTGCCAATCGAACATTCTTTGGCGTCAGCGAACTTTCTCTGCCTTTGCCCCAGCTTTCGCGTCGTTTGATATATTGCTCGAGAGTTTCTATCTTATCGGCGTCGCCTGAAGTTGCTGGCGTGGAGGTTTCGGAGCTGGAACTACCTATCGCAGATGGTACCGTCGTTCCGGTGGCAGCGGTATCGATTGTTCTAAGCTCTCGACCATGCAGTACTTGCAATTCGAGGCATTGAGAGAGAGACCGATAGCTTACGTAGGGCTCTTTAACTTCGCCGAGGCACGCATTCCGGTAATCATCGGGTAGCAGGCCCCAGCCCCCAAGGATTGCGTGCTTGGCTTGGAATTCGAAAAGTTGACATTGGCCGGCTGCGTTTTCGCTGGCGCAAATGGTGGCGATATTCCAGTTTGGAAGTTCAACCGCCTGCGCTGACGTGGCGTAAAGGAGTACCACTCCAGAAGCCAACTTGGAGACTCTCGACATCACGCACCTCCCCAGGTGTTAAGCAAGCTTAATCACGCCCCAACTTTTTGTGGGCAAGGTTTTTTGTTAGACGTTCCCTATATCAAAGAAACAGCAACCTTACAGAACACGCAATGTCTAATCTCGATACCCGACGCACCCAGAAGAACGATAATCAGATAAAGCGCTACAGCGCCGAAGACTTTGAAGGGATGCGCCGGGCGGGACAGCTCGCAGCAGCGGCGCTCGATATGCTCACCCCGCACGTTAAACCGGGCGTGACCACCGAGGCGCTGGACGAGATGGTTTTGCAGTTTGCGCTCGACAATGACGCGATACCGGCACCTCTCAACTATCGCGGCTTTCCCAAATCGATCTGTACGTCGATCAATCATGTAGTTTGCCATGGAATTCCGGGGCCGAAGCCGCTGAAGGAAGGCGATATCATCAATATCGATGTGACGTTGATCGTCGATGGTTGGTATGGCGATACGAGCCGTATGTATGCCGTCGGAGCAATATCGCGGCGGGCTGAACGTCTGATCGAGGTGACGTATGAATCGCTGTGGCGCGGTATCAACGCAGTGAAGCCGGGCCACACGACGGGACATATCGGTGAGGCGATCCAGACCTATGCCGAAGGTGAGCGGTGCAGCGTGGTCCGCGATTTCTGTGGTCACGGTTTGGGGCGGCAGTTTCACGAGCGGCCGAACATTCTGCATTATGGCGAGGCGGGTGAAGGCCCTGTACTTGAGCCGGGCATGCTCTTCACCATCGAACCGATGATCAATCTCGGGCGGGCGAATGTGAAGGTTCTAAATGACGGCTGGACTGCCGTGACCCGAGACCGGGAATTGTCTGCTCAGTTCGAGCACACCATCGGTGTGACCCAAGATGGATGCGAGGTCTTTACGCGGTCGCCCGGTGGATATGATTGCCCGCCTTATGTCACCGCAGCCTAGCATCACGCCTTAAACGCAGCCTTCCGCCTCTTCAGCGGCAGTACGGTGCCCATGACCGATCGACGTAAGGCCGAACGGCCAGAAGCACCCGAGACGGCTTCAGCGCAGGATGGCGGACAGGGGGCTTTTTTCGAATCTTCGACCCCGTCGCACGTTGGCCACCGCAGCAGGCTGCGGGAACGCTTCCGCAAAGGTGGGCCCGAGGCGTTACCCGATTACGAATTGCTCGAACTGGTTCTGTTCCGTGCCATTCCGCGGCGGGATACCAAGGAGCTGGCAAAGCGGCTGATCGCGCATTTCGGTTCGTTCGCGGAGGTGCTCAACGCGCCGGAGCACCGTCTGAAAGAAGTGAAGGACGTGGGCGATTCTGTTGTAACCGAGTTCAAGCTCATTCGGGCAGCGGCGGTCCGGTTGGTGAAATCGGAGATCGTTGAGCGTCCTGTTTTGTCTTCGTGGAGCCAGGTTCTCGATTACGTTAAAGCCGCGCAGGCTTACGGACACCGTGAACAGTTCCGTATCCTGTTCCTAGATAAGAAGAACCGCTTATTGGGGGATGAAGTCCAGGGGGAAGGAACGGTCGACCATACACCTGTCTATGTGCGGGAGGTCGTAAAGCGCGCTCTTGAGCTATCCGCTACAGCGCTGATACTGGTCCACAATCACCCGTCGGGAGACCCCACGCCGTCGCGCGCGGATATTGACATGACGCGGCTGATACAACAGGCGGCGCGTCCCTTGGGGGTTAGTGTTCACGATCATATTATCGTTGGGCGGGAGGGGCATACGAGCCTGCGCGGGCTAAAGCTGATTTAGTCTGGCTTGTTCTGCCGTGCACTGACTGCTCCACAACCGGGCCTCTGACGTAGATCACTGGCTATCGCATGACGGAACGTTTCGCCTTATATGAGGAAGCGTTTTTGAGGGGTCGAGATATGCCCGGCGAATTCGGAATTTCGGGTTCGTCCAATGGAAAGGAACACCAATGGCAGCAACACGGCACGTAAAGGTCTTGATTCTGGGTTCTGGGCCGGCCGGCTATACCGCAGCCATTTACGCCTCGCGCGCGATGCTGAAGCCGCTCGTTCTCCAGGGCATTCAACCCGGCGGACAATTGACCATTACGACGGATGTCGAGAACTATCCGGGTTTTGCTGAGCCGATCCAGGGGCCATGGCTGATGGAGCAGTTGCAGGCCCAGGCAGAGAACGTCGGAACTGAAATTGTGATGGATCATGTGAATTCCGTAGATCTCAGCAAGCGGCCGTTCCGGCTCGTCTGTGAATCGGAAGATATCTACACATGTGACGTGTTGATTATTGCCACTGGTGCTCAGGCGCGCTGGCTCGGTATTCCTTCCGAAGAGAAATTCAAAGGCTACGGCGTTTCGGCATGCGCCACCTGCGATGGCTTTTTCTATCGTGACAAAGAGGTGGTCGTGATTGGTGGTGGCAACACGGCTGTCGAAGAGGCGATATTCCTGACTAATTTCGCAAAGCGGGTGACGGTAGTGCATCGCCGCGACTCCTTCCGCGCCGAAAAGATTTTGCAGGATCGATTGTTCAAAAATCCAAAGGTCGAGGTCGTATGGGACAGCGCGCTGGAGGAGATAATCGGAACGGAAGAGCCGAAATCGGTGACCGGTGTCCGTCTCAAGAACGTTAAGACGGGTGCGATCGTGGAGCGACCTGCGGATGGTGTGTTCGTTGCCATCGGGCATGCGCCTGCGACGGAGATGTTCAAAGGACAGCTCGAGATGAAGGGCTCAGGTTATTTGATCACGAAGCCAGATTCGACGGCGACCTCGATCCCCGGCGTTTTCGCTGCTGGCGATGTTACGGATGATATCTTCCGGCAGGCCGTGACCGCTGCTGGGATGGGGTGCATGGCCGCTCTTGAGGCTGAGCGCTACCTCGCAGGTCTCGAGGTGGCTGCTGAGGCTGCGGAATAGGCGTTGGTCGAAACGAAGCAGCAGCCCGTTTTGCGTCTGCTCTTACTTGGACAGGCTTGAGCATGGACTGGGATAAGCTGCGCATTTTCCACGCTGCCGCCGAAGCGGGAAGCTTTACTCACGCCAGCGAGGCGCTGCAAATGAGCCAGTCGGCGGTAAGCCGGCAGGTCTCATCGCTGGAAAAGGACCTCGGCATCCCGCTGTTTCACCGGCACGCACGCGGGCTGGTGCTTACGGAACAGGGGGAGCTGCTCTACACGACCGTTGCGGAAGTGATGAACAAGCTGCAAACGGCGGAGGCGCAGCTTTCCGAGACGACGACAAAGCCGGCTGGCGAGTTGCGGATCACCGCGCCTGTTGGGTTTGGAACCGTATGGGTTACCCAGAGGATAAGGGAATTCCTTGAGCTTTATCCGGAGATAAATATCGAGCTCATTTTGAATGATGAGCAGATGGATATTGCGATGCGCGAGGCCGATGTGGGCTTGTTTGTGCAGGAGCCTGGGCATGTTGAGCTCATCCGGCGCCCGCTTTTTTCAATGACGGTGCGGGCCTACGCCTCAGTGCAGTACATACGGAAATTTGGGGCGCCGCAAAACCTCGCCGGACTGGGAAAGCACCGGATCGTTTCTTACAGCGGTCCACCTGCTCAGCACCTCAGCGCGATTGCCTGGATTGAAACCGTGGGGTTGACGGGTAAAGAGGTTCGCCATCCGCACTTCCGGGTCAATAGCATTATGGCTATGAAGTACGCCATTCGCACCGGCGTCGGGATCGGTATGCTGCCTGACTATCTCGTGGAAGGTGAAACGGATCTCGTGCCAATTCTGACGGAGATAGATCCGCCAAAGTTGCCGGTCTATTTCGTTTATGCGGAAGAGATGAAGGGTTCGAAGCGCGTTCAGGTTTTTCGCGATTTTCTGGTCGGGAAGGCGCGTCAGTGGCGGCATTGACACCGCTTCTTCCATGGGCCGCTTCGAAAAGAATTGATCAAGTTTAAAATTTTGGAGATTTTACTGGACTTGAGCTCGCGTACATGGCCTTGATCCGCCTGCGCGCGAGTCATCGCGTCACTTTAGCCAACCGGCGTCGCGTGCGGTTTCTTGCCACCACCTCATTCGATACTGGAAGGCTACGACGTTTGCCTCAATGCGCCGGGTCGAGGTTTATTCGATCCGGCATTTTTCTTGCCCTGAGGCGTGTCGGCTGGAATAGCCTATTTGATGCGACGTTCGCAGCGTTTGCGCGCGGCGTTGCCAATCGCTATCTAGTGTGCTGCAAAGAACAAAGTGCCCCGCAAAGATTGGCGATCCTTCGGTGGCGCGACATTTCATATCCGAAAAGAAAGAACGGCAAACCGTTATGGCAAAGACGCTGTACGACAAGATTTTCGATGACCACATTGTAGACCGGCAAGAAGATGGCACGTGCCTGCTCTATATCGATCGTCATCTCGTGCACGAAGTAACGAGCCCGCAGGCGTTTGAAGGCCTGCGTATGAGCGGCCGTAAGGTCCGCGCTCCGGAGAAGACGCTTGCCGTCGTTGATCATAACGTGCCGACTTCTGAGCGTACGAACGGGATCGATGATCCTGAGAGCCGGCTGCAGGTTGAAACTCTAGCGAAGAACGCGGCTGACTTCGGCGTCGAGTACTACAATGAACTCGATATGCGTCAGGGCATTGTTCACGTTGTCGGACCGGAGCAGGGTTTTACGCTTCCTGGTACAACTATTGTTTGCGGTGACAGCCACACGTCCACCCACGGTGCTTTCGGAGCGTTGGCCCACGGCATCGGCACGAGCGAGGTGGAGCATGTTCTGGCGACGCAAACGCTGATCCAGAAGAAGGCCAAGAACATGCGGGTGCTGGTCGACGGCAAGCTGCCCGAGGGTGTGACGGCCAAGGACATCATCCTGGCGATCATCGGTGAGATCGGAACGGCCGGCGGTACGGGCCACGTCATTGAGTATGCCGGTGAGGCGATCCGTGCGCTTTCGATGGAAGGCCGGATGACTGTCTGCAACATGTCAATCGAGGGCGGTGCGCGCGCTGGCATGATCGCGCCGGATCAGGCAACCTTTGATTTTATCAAGGGCCGTCCCAAGGCACCAAAGGGTGCCGCCTGGGATATGGCTATGAAATATTGGGAAACGCTCACGACGGACGAGGGCGCGCATTTCGATACCGAAGTGAAGCTCGATGCCGCGTCGCTTCCGCCGATCATCACCTGGGGTACGTCTCCCGAGGATGTCGTGTCGGTATCCGGCGTCGTTCCTGATCCCAACGCCGTCGCGGATCCCAATAAGAAGGGTTCCATGGAGCGGGCCTTGTCTTACATGGGGCTGACGTCTGGTACGAAGATGACGGATATTCCGCTCGACGTCGTGTGGATCGGATCATGCACCAATGGACGTATCGAGGATCTGCGCGCTGTTGCGAAGATCGTCGAGGGGCGCAAGGTTTCGGAACGTCTGGACTATGCGATGATTGTTCCGGGATCAGGTCTTGTGAAGGCGCAGGCCGAAGCAGAAGGCTTGGATAAGATCTTTGTCGATGCTGGATTCCAGTGGCGCGAACCGGGTTGCTCGATGTGCCTGGGTATGAATCCGGATCAACTTAAGCCAGAACAGCGGTGTGCTTCGACGTCAAACCGTAACTTCGAAGGCCGCCAGGGCTATAAGGGCCGTACGCATCTTGTTTCGCCGGTTATGGCGGCCGCGGCGGCGCTCGAAGGCCATTTCGTCGATATCCGGTCTTGGGCACATTAATCCTGAGAGGACCGGAGATGGATTGATCGGCAAGGCCGCGCGGAATTCGATACGCGCGGCCTTGTTGTTTTTCGGGCTGCTATTTACGCGCGCTGCCCTTAGTTGGCCCCTCTCGTAGAGGAAAAGGCCTCATCCAAATGCGGAGGTTCGCCAATGTCTCAAACGCTTGTTCAGCAGCAGTTCGGACCGAGCGCAAAGCATTATGCAGAGTGTGAAGTGCATCGCTCGGGAGCCAGTCTCAACCGTGTTGTTGAACTCGTCGGTCCGCACCGTAATTGGCGAGTGTTGGACGTGGCGACGGGTGCCGGGCATACGGCAGCGATTTTCGCACCTCACGTCGCTGAGGTTGTCGCCAGCGATATTACGGACGAGATGCTTGGGCAGACGGAAGCGTTGGCGCGAGAGAAGGGCCTCGGCAATTTACGGACGGCGAAAGCCGAAGCCGGAGAGCTGCCGTTTGATGCGGCGTCGTTCGACCTCGTAACATGCCGGTTGGCCGCGCATCATTTTCCCGACATTGCTCAATTCGTCGCTGCGGCACGCCGTGTGCTCAAGCCGGGCGGCCGCATTGCCGTGGTCGACAACGTTACGCCAGATGCGGAACGGCTTGCAGGTCTGACCGACGACCAAATCAGAGAAGCTGGTGTCGCCTACAATGCGTTTGAGAAACTGCGCGATCCCAGCCATGCCAGAGCGCTCTCCGTTGATGAGTGGGTTGGGATCTTGGACAAGGCTGGTTTTACCGTGTTGGCGCGGGAACAGATTGGCAAGGAGATGGGTTTCCAGCCGTGGGTAGACCGCATGCGCTGTGGGCCTCAGACGGTCGCAGAGTTAGAGCAATTGCTATGTGCGACGTCGCCGCTCTCGACGTTTCTGATGCCGCGTGAGATCGATGGGGATCTGCACTTTACGCTACAGGAATTCATCGTCGTGGCTGAGCTTAGCGATTAAGGGGCTTTATGTTGTTAGAAAATCGCAACGACTGACGCCTTATCAATCTAAACGGTATTTCTTGCCCCGCGTGGTTCGGAATCCGTGGGTCTTTGAAGTCCAGGGGTTGAAGACCGGGCTATTTCGGGCAAGGGTTGGATGTGCAGTCATCTCGCAACTGTCGGAGCGGGGATTTTAATGGGGCTTGGAAAAACGGCTGGTTGGATCGCGGTTGCCACTGCCACGTTCCTTTTTGCGGCGGCTGGCGCTAAGGCAGATGGCCCGCCGACACCGGAAGAGTACGTTTCGCACGTTGGCGGAACTGCCAGGATTCTGTCCCCGGGTGAGTTCAAGCTTGACGGCCAGACGCAGTGGTGCGGCCGCCGGCCCGTCGTGGTCGATCCGCAGTTGGATGACTACGGTGCGGCCTATCCGGGCTTTCTCATCATGAACCCGCGGTTGCTCGACAAGGTTTCCATCTCGGTGAAGCAGTGGATCTTTGCACACGAGTGCGGGCATCAGTTTCGCGGCCCAGATGAAGAGACCGCTGATTGTTTTGCGGTCCAACGCGGACGCCGCCAAGGTTGGTTGACCCCTGCCGGTTTGGATGAGGTTTGTACGTTCATTGCGCCGGCGAAGGGCGACATGATGCATTTGTCCGGCTCGCATCGCTGCGAGTACATGCGCAAATGCTACGCCGACCCTAAGGTCCATTAACGTTCATCTCGGCCTCGGGTCAGGAATCTATCTTAGCGTCTGGTTTGTCCCCGCCCCCGCCCACAATTTTAGGATTTGTGGGAAGCGGCGAGGTGATGGGTGACGGCTTACGCAAACAAAATCCTGAATTTGGCGCTGGTTTTGCACCAATGGTTGGGCGATCTCGCCGGGCTAGAACCGGAACGTCGCGCCCGTGTCGCTGATTATGCCGAGGCAATTGCCGAGACCTTGAACCGTGCAGGGGACGCCTTAGCTCGGTTTGAGCGCCGGCGCGGCGATCGATCTGCTCGGCGTCAGGTCATTCGGGAATTCGGGCGGATGCGCGGATATGTCGAGACAATCGTAGACGTTCTGCAGCATCGGCTTGACGGACGTAAGCTGGCTGGCGTTAAAAGGCGTTTGGAAACCATCTGCGCCAGTGAATTGCGGGATTCTGAGGCTTTCGCGGTCAATTCCTTCCGAATCGACCGACTGGCTGATGCTGAAGGCTATTTCCGCGCTTTAGCCGATGGACTACGCGCCTAACGCGATGCATGGCCGTAGGCCAGAACGAGGATTGAATGGATAAGTTCACGACTTTGACCGGTATTGCTGCTCCCTTGCCGCTGCGCAATATCGATACCGACATGATCATTCCCAAGCAGTTTCTTAAGACGATCAAGCGCACCGGGCTTGGTAAGTCGCTGTTTTATGAAATGCGCTATGGGCAAGGTGGCTCGGAAAATCCGGATTTCGTTCTCAACAAGCCTGCATACCGGAGTGCGCAGATCCTCGTTACGGGCGACAACTTCGGTTGCGGTTCGTCGCGCGAGCATGCCCCGTGGGCACTGTTGGACTTCGGTATCCGGTGCGTTATCGCTCCAGATTTCGCGGACATTTTTTATAACAACTGCTTCCAGAACGGGATCTTGCCGATCAAGCTGCCGCAGTCTGAGATCGACAAGCTCATGGACGATGCATCGCGTGGAGCCAATGCGACGATTACCGTCGATTTGGAAGCCCAGGAAATTCGCGGACCGGATGGCGGTGTGATCCGCTTTGAAATCGACCCGTTCCGCAAGCATTGTCTACTCAACGGTCTCGATAATATTGGGCTCACGCTCGAAAAGGCGGATAAGATCGATTCCTTCGAGTCGCAGATGTCGCAGTCGCGTCCTTGGGCGTGACGCGCAATTAACATTGCCGTTGGCCCGTGCATTTGCCGTTTGCACCTTCGTGGCTACATATGGGGCCATACGCGTAACGCTGCAGGTGATTGATCTATGGTGCTCGTCGTCGACGCGCTTGACCCCAAGGACAAGGCGTCCGTAACCAGACCGGAACCGTTGCCTAGCCTCGCCGGGGCTGGGCGCGGTGAGCTGTGTGCGGCGCTGACGTCGGTTGGGGTGCCGGACAAGCAACTTCGGATGCGGGTCAATCAGCTCTGGAGTTGGATGTACGTACGCGGTGTTCCTTCGTTCGACGCTATGACGGATGTTTCGAAGGATCTGCGCGCGCGGCTGGCTGAACGCTACTCTCTCGACCGTCCGGAGATTGTTAGCGAACAGGTCTCGCAGGACGGCACACGCAAATGGCTTCTCCGTTTGCGGCGCAGTGGTACGGAAGTGGCGGCTCCAGAAATCGAAACCGTTTACATCCCAGAGTCCGATCGCGGTACGTTGTGTATTTCTAGCCAGGTAGGCTGCACGTTGACGTGTACCTTCTGTCATACAGGTACGCAGCGCTTGGTGCGCAATCTGAGCGCGGATGAGATTGTCGCTCAAATTCTAGTGGCGCGCGATAGGATCGGGGATTGGCCGGATGCCGTTGCTCCGGACGATGGGCGGTTGCTACCCTCCACAGAGCGCAAGATCACAAATATCGTGCTTATGGGCATGGGGGAGCCGCTCTACAATTTCGATAACGTCAAAGCGGCTATGGCCATTGCGTCTGATGGTGAAGGACTTTCCGTTTCGAAGCGCCGCATTACGCTCTCGACTTCTGGGGTCGTGCCGGAGATCGCGCGTTGGGGCGGCGAAGCGCAGACAATGCTGGCGATTTCTCTGCACGCAGTGCGCGACGACCTGAGGAACGAACTGGTTCCGATCAACAAAAAATACCCCATCAGCGAATTGCTCGATGCGTGCCGAAGCTATCCTGGTCTGTCCAACGCCCGGCGCATCACGTTCGAATATGTCATGCTGAAGGGCGTGAACGACAGCCTCGCCGATGCCAAAGCCCTGGTGCAGCTGCTCAAGGGCATTCCGGCGAAGATTAATCTTATTCCGTTTAATCCGTGGCCCGGGTCACAATATGAATGCTCGGATTGGGAGCAGATCGAGCGGTTTGCCGAGGTCGTCAACAAGGCGGGATACGCCAGTCCTGTGCGGACGCCGCGCGGACGGGACATTTTCGCAGCTTGTGGTCAGCTGAAATCTGAAAGTCTCAAGATCAGGGCTTCCGCGCGGGGGGGCTCTGTAGCCCAATCCGGCACGGCCGGCTCCGGACAGGGAGCTTAACGGGGACGTGGGGCGCGCACTTGGGCGATTGCTGGTTGTACCCTTGTCGTTTCTCATCGCAGCGGTGGTGACGATGGCCGTGCTGTTTACGCTAGGGTTAGAGCGCGTGACGCACGTGATGCACCGTTACGGCGATGTCGAGAACCCTGATGTCCTCTTTGGCCTGATGGAAGACGGCATCCTACTGGTCGCGGGAGCCACGATCATTCCGGCGCTTGCCGTTGTCGTGATCGGTGAGGTGGCCCGCATCAGGTCGGTGATTTACTACGTGGTCGGGGGCGGAATCGCGCTGGTCTCCATCCCGTTGTTCTCCGGATTTGCGTCAGGCTTTGGCGCGGCTGACGTCACCTTATGGCAGGTGTTCGCGACCGCAGGTTTTGCCGGGGGATTTGTTTATTGGCTGCTGGCCGGTCGATGGACCTGAAGCCATCTGCTCAATTTTGCGTCCTGCGCCTTTTGGCGTAGGGTCTTCCGCTACGGGTCCAAGAGTTATTTTGCCAGGCAGATTATGATCGCGTCGTTCTTGCGCATTCTATTGGGGTTTGTATTCGCCTGTCTGGCGGCAGCGATGACGAAGGTCGCTTTCGTTATAACGCCGGCCGACATTTTGGCTTTGGGTCCTGACGCCCAATTGGAGCGGCTCGCGCGTGCTGGTGCGTTAATCCTCGCAGTTGCCACTCAATCGGCGATATTTGCGCTCCCCTTCGCGGCGATTGCAATCGGTCTCGCCCATTGGCTCCGTATCCGTGGGTGGCCGTACTATGGTTTTGCTGGTCTGCTTATTTCTCTTTTGGGTTTTGCCGCTTTGTATGCGTCCGAGCCGTCAGGCATCCCGACGATTGCCAATGCGTATGCTGTTGCCGCCTACCTTTTTGCCGGAGTGATCGGTGGTTATGTTTATTGGGTGATTGCCGGCCGTGTTGCGGGACGGCGATCTCCTCCTCCTAAGCCCGATTTTGTGGCGCGCCGAGGCGAAGCTAGGGACGGAAACGGTGAGGGACGGGGCGCGACCGGCGAGTCCGCACCTCAGGACGAGCGTTTGGCGCAGGTCAAACTGAATGCTCGGGTCAATGGTACCGGGTCTGCGCCTAGGAGCGGCAGGCAGCTACAAGCCTAAAGCGTGTACGCCGGAAGATCGGCCTCATTTGAGCTCTTGCTGCATTAAAATTCAGCTTCCGCGTCAAGTTCGCCTTGTTGCACTGCAAAAATTGAAGTACTTTTGGTGCGGCACTATTTCGCGATCGGCAAAAATACTCGCCAGGGCGAAGGCAGCCAGATTTATCCGTCGCCTTATTCCGCAGAGGAAAGTTTGATCGCCATGTTTGATGCACAGGCTCAAACCCGCATTAACAAGTGCTGCAGCGATGCGGCCTTTGGCTATCTGACAGCGACGGGGGCTGCTTATGCCGCTTTTGCGGAACAGGCAGCTGGCTATTGGACGGAAATGCTGAAGGCGGCTGTGCCTGCCCCGGCTCCGGAAAAGCCGAAGTCGTGGTATGTGCCGCCGCCTGAGGTTTCATCATCGACAAGCCGCGCGTCGACACCCGCTGGACCATGGGCCTGCATGATGCCTTGGATGGGGGCCAGTCAGATGTCGGCAATGCCCGGTGCCGCGAATGACAGTCTTTTGGGGTTTCCGACGTGGATGTGGGGGCCCTTCGCTCCATGGGTGGCAATGTCTGATCCGCGCACGGCCATGGCTTGGCCGATGGCCTGCGGAATGATGGCTATAGGTGTTCCACAAACTGTGGCTTGGCCGACGGCGCAGGCCAATGTCGCGGCTATGGATGCGCTGAATACCGCGGCCAAGTCTGTTGAGTCGGCGGTTGTGAGCTACCGCTCGAGCGGTGGTCATGCCGTGGCTCGTATCGTAAACTCGGCTCCTGTTGCCGCGCCATTTGCTTTGCTGTTCTTGATAGCTCCGCTCTCTGCTGAGGGCTTAACGATGCTCTCCGACCTGGGGCGCGTGGGCTTCTGGTAAGGCATAGCGGCCGACGGGTCGGTACGAATCTCTCTTTGACGCAGCCAAATATCTTGGTGTCCCGCTTGTCGGCGTTCGCGCGATGCCTATAGTGCGGCGCGCGATGCGTCATGCGTCGCATGCTTTCATACACGCAGCACTGATGGACGGTGCGCGGTTCAGCGACGGGAAGACACATGGCCTCGGGCAATTCAAACGGCAGCGACAAGGCACAGGCAGGCAAGATCAAAAAGGTCGTGCTCGCTTATTCCGGTGGCCTTGACACCTCAATCATCCTCAAGTGGCTGCAGGAAACGTATGGCGCCGAGGTTGTTACCTTCACTGCTGATCTGGGACAGGGTGAAGAGCTGGAGCCCGCTCGCCGCAAGGCTGAACTGCTGGGCATTAAGCCTGAGAACATCTTCATTGAGGATCTGCGCGAGGAATTCGTCGCGGATTATGTTTTCCCGATGCTGCGGGCCAACGCACTCTACGAGGGTATTTACCTGCTTGGAACGTCGATCGCGCGGCCGCTCATCTCCAAGAAGCAGATCGAAATTGCCCGGGCGACTGGGGCTGATGCTGTCTGTCACGGCGCAACCGGGAAGGGCAACGATCAGGTTCGGTTCGAACTTGGCTATTACGCGCTGGAGCCATCTATCCGCATTGTCGCGCCATGGCGGGAGTGGGATTTCAATTCCCGCGAAGACCTGATTGCGTTTGCGGAGAAGCATCAGATCCCCGTGGCGAAGGACAAGCGCGGAGAAGCTCCGTTCTCTGTCGACGCGAACCTTTTGCACTCGTCATCGGAAGGCAAGGTACTCGAAGACCCCAACGTCGAGCCACCAGACTATGTCTACCAGCGGACAATCGCGCCGGAGGATGCACCCGATAAACCGACCGTCATCACGATCGGATTTGCCAAGGGCGATGCCGTTTCCATCAACGGTGAGAAGCTTTCGCCGGCAACGATTTTGGCGCGGTTGAACGATCTCGGCCGCGATAATGGCATTGGGCGCGTCGATCTGGTCGAGAACCGGTTCGTGGGCATGAAATCGCGCGGTGTTTATGAAACGCCGGGTGGAACGATCCTGCTCGCGGCGCATCGGGCAATTGAAAGCCTGACGCTGGATCGCGGCGCAGCGCACTTAAAAGACGAGTTGATGCCGCGTTACGCTGAACTCATTTACAACGGCTTCTGGTTTTCACCCGAGCGGGAGATGCTGCAGGCTCTGATCGACAAGAGCCAAGAGCATGTCGAGGGTGAAGTGAGGCTGAAACTCTACAAGGGCAACGTGATCGTCATTGGACGCAGCAGTCCGCAATCGCTTTATTCGGAAACGCTGGTTACGTTCGAGGACGATAAAGGCGCTTATGATCAGAAGGATGCGGAAGGGTTCATCCGTCTGCAGGCGCTGAGATTGAGGACGCTGGGTTTGCGCAATCGTGGTGGGGCGTAAGACGCCTGTCCGGGGCTAGGCACAAGGCGTCGTCGCTCGAAGGAGTGTGATGCCCGTGCCGCGAGCCGCCCGATGACCCGGACCAGTCTCAATAAGAAGCTGTGGCTGGTTTACGTTTCGATACTCCTAGTGATCGGAGTGTCCTTTCTCGCGACGTTTGCCGATCTCGTTCCGGGGCTTCCTCCAGCATTTCTCGCCGCAGCCGGTAAGATCTACAAGCTCGTGAGTGATATGGCGCTTCTGATCGCCACGTTGGCTGCTGCCTATCTGGCCAACGTCTTTCAGAAGCGCGCCAGCTTCGTCACGGCACTGGAAGACGAATGGCGCAGCATTGTTCGGACGAAGTCGGCGTTGTTCACCTTCTGCGAAAAGCAGAACCCTTCGGCGGATGATTACATCGAGGCTTACTGCCGGGTGTCAGAAGTCATCGATACGATGCGGGTCGTTTATAAGAACGCCGGCGAGACGGATGATCTGATCGGGCTTTATCCTTACGCACCGCTCCACGATATGCGCCGTGCGCTACAATCGGTCGATCCACGCAAGCGTTCCAATATTACTGCAGAAGAGCGCAAACTCGCTGGCGATGCGATCATGCAGTCCTTTTTTGCGCTCCGCGAAAATTTCCTCGAAGAGCTGGATCTGGAAGAGCCGCGCCATCCTTTGCTAATCGCTGCCGGACGCCGCTTAAAACGGCCCGGCGCACGAAGTTATGCTCGCAAACGGCAAAATCGGCAAAGGCGACAACAGGACCGAGATGCGTCTCAGCGGCCGGATATCGATGCCTTCTTGTGGGGGCTTTACGCAGACGAGAACGGTGGTGCGGACAGCCAGGAGAGGTCCCGTGAAAGCGTTCCTCCGACCGTCGCCCGATGACACCGTCAATCGTGACGCGGGCGCTGGAGCTGGACAGGGTTCGAAGTTGTCTTAGTTGATCTGGCGCGTTCTCATTGCCATATAAGCGTCTCTCGTCGCCGCGTCACGAAACCTAGAGCCCCCTTTGCTGAAGCGGAGCAAAGGCGTGGTTAAGACCAACCGTGGCGGCAAATTGCTGAGATTGAGCTTTGGATCGCTCCGGGAGGTTGTGCGGCAAGCCGCTGGCGGTTCAGCCTGCAATATGCTACGTCCCGGCGACAAAATGGTGCGCTGCAAAATTGGGCGGCACCGTATCAATACATTATCCGATGTCGGAGTTTTCATGGAATTGCGAAACATTGCCATCATCGCTCACGTCGATCATGGCAAAACAACCCTCGTGGACGAACTGCTGAAACAGTCAGGTGTGTTCCGAGAAAATCAGCAGGTCGCCGAGCGGGCGATGGATTCTAACGATATTGAGCGCGAGCGCGGCATCACTATTCTTGCCAAGTGCACATCGGTGGTTTGGAAGGACACGCGGATCAACATTATCGATACGCCCGGCCACGCTGATTTCGGTGGTGAGGTTGAGCGTATTCTCAACATGGTTGATGGTGCCATCGTTCTTGTCGACGCTTCAGAAGGTCCTTTGCCTCAAACGAAATTCGTCGTGTCGAAAGCCCTGAAGCAAGGGCTGCGGCCGATCGTTGCGATTAACAAGATCGACCGGCCGGACGAGCGTCATCAGGACGTTCTGAACGACATCTTTGATCTGTTCGCTAATTGTGACGCGAATGACGAACAGCTCGATTTTCCGGTTCTCTACGGTTCGGGCCGTAACGGCTGGATGGCTGAAGATCCGGCTGGGCCGCAGGAAAGTCTCGCGCCTTTGTTCGACTTGGTTTTGCGTCATGTGCCGCCCCCGAAGGTTGACACTGGTCCGACGCGGATGCTTGCCACAACGCTTACGGCTGATCCGTTTCTTGGCCGTATTCTGACGGGGCGCATTACGTCCGGGAGTATCAAGCCTAACCAGGCTCTCAAAGCGTTGCATCACGACGGCTCGTTGGTCGAGAATTTCCGGGTGTCGAAAGTGTTAGCCTTCCGCGGCCTTGAGATGACGTCGGTCGATCTGGCCGAGGCTGGTGATATCGTCGCGATTGCTGGGATGAGTGAAGCGACGGTTGCGGACACGCTTTGTGATCCAGAGGTTTCGGAGCCGCTAGCCGCTCAGCCAATCGATCCACCGACTCTCTCGATGCTGTTTCGCATCAACGACGGGCCATTCGCTGGTCAAGAAGGCGATAAGGTTCAGAGCCGCGTCATTCGCGATCGGTTGTTGAAGGAGGCAGAACGCAACATCGCCATTCGGATCACCGAAACGGCTGAGAAGGACTCTTTCGATGTTGCGGGGCGCGGAGAATTACAGCTCGCTATTCTGATCGAGAATATGCGGCGTGAGGGGTTTGAGCTTACGGTGTCGCGGCCGCGTGTTGTCTACAAGAGAGATGAGACAACGGGGCAGCGGCTTGAGCCCATCGAAGAGGTGATTATTGACGTCGATGAGGAACACTCCGGCGTCGTTGTTCAGAAGCTTTCCGAGCGTAAGGGCGAGTTGATTGAGATGCGCCCTTCCGGCGGCGGACGCACACGCATGGTACTTTATGTGCCTACGCGTGGTCTTCTTGGCTATCAGTCCGAGTTGCTTACGGATACGCGCGGTACGGCGGTGATGAACCGAATCTTCCACGAATACGCACCTTATAAGGGTGAGATCTCCGGGCGTCGTACAGGGGTTCTGATCTCAAATGGAAATGGCGAGGCTACGGCCTATTCGCTGTTCAACCTGCAGGATCGCGGGCCATCGATGATCGGACCGCAGACGCGCGTGTACGAAGGGATGATCGTCGGGGAACACACCCGCGACAATGACCTTATCGTCAATGTCATTCAGGGTAAGAAGCTGACCAACGTCCGAGCTTCCGGCAAGGACGATGCGCTGATCCTGACACCGCCGATGCGTTTGTCGCTTGAAAAGGCAATGAGCTACATCATGGACGATGAGCTTGTTGAGGTGACGCCGGAAAACATCAGGTTGCGCAAGCGCTGGCTTGACCCCAACGAACGCAAGAAGCAAGAGCGCAAGAAGGAAGCCGAGGCTGCTGACGCCAACGTCGCTTAAGCGACGTTGGCGCGTCCAACGCAACGGCCTCGGCTGGACCTAATTTGCGGTGGTGTCTAACGCATAGGCCAGGCGCAACCCGCCCCAGTGCTTTCCATTGACGTAGATTGGCGACGACAGATCGACCATGGCGGCGAAGTGACCACCACCCATGTCGCGCTGATAGGTCTGAACAAGGCAAGGCTTCTGGTTGCGTCCCGCACCCAAACCTACGCGATCGTTGAAGAAGCGGCGGTTGCGGCTTCGTGCAGCGTTTTCGACGGGATCATCGCCCTGCGGCCGCGAGAACTTTGAATTGTGTGTCGGCAGGTAGCCGTTCTCGTCGATCGCGGCACAGAAGACGCAACGCGGATCGAAACTCAAGGCGCGATCGAAGATTGGCTGCAAGGTGTGGTCGAAGAAATCCAGATAGCGGGTGCGAAACTGCTCCGGGTTGGTG
Source organism: Candidatus Filomicrobium marinum (assembly GCF_000981545.1). Lineage (NCBI taxonomy): Bacteria > Pseudomonadati > Pseudomonadota > Alphaproteobacteria > Hyphomicrobiales > Hyphomicrobiaceae > Filomicrobium > Candidatus Filomicrobium marinum. The sequence goes on along the minus strand of NZ_LN829119.1, from coordinate 834,207 downwards.
CCGGCGATGGCTTGGTAGCTGCGATCGAAGACCGTGCTGTGATCGAGGGTGCCAGAGGTGACAGCCAGGCTGAGGATTTCCGAGATTTGTGCCGCAACTCGCTGCGTTTCGGTGGCGAAGCGTGAGTCCGCGGTTTCGATACCGCAATCGATGGTGGTCTCAACCAAGGCTTCGGTCGAGATCTGTAGATCCGTCATTCGCTGCTTCGTGCGTACAAGGTTCTGTCCGGTCTTCTCGAAAACAGTGGCCAGCCCATCAATGGTTCCAGCTAAAGCAGCTCCGCGTGTGTCGATGGCGGTTGCCGCTTTCAAGATTCCGGAAGTTTCGTCGACAACTTGTTTCACGCTGGCTTCGACGCCATCGAGTGTGCTGCCAATCACGGACGACGCCGATCTTGTGGTCTCCGCGAGCTTTGAGCTGTTCTCTCCCTGACGCAGCAGTTGCTGGGACTTGCCTTCCAGGTCCGCAACGGTGCCCGCGATGGCTTTTGTGGCACTCGCTGTCTGGCCTGCGAGCGTTTTCACTTCATTGGCCACTACAGCGAAGCCACGACCAGCTTCCCCGGCTCGTGCGGCTTCGATCGTTGCATTCAGTGCGAGCATGTTGGTTTGACGCGCGATGACTTCGATGCCTTGGGCGGCTCGCGCCACTTCGGTGAGGGCTTCGCGTAGCGAGGCGATCAAGGTCTGCCCCTCTGACACGGTCGTCGCTAGCGCTTCCATGCTGGAGATGGAAGCGCGGACCTGTTGGACAGACTGCGCTATGTTCTCTCTGGCTTGGTCAGCTACGGCCAGGCATTCCTGCGCGCTGGCCGCGATCAGAGAGTTCTCGCCCTGCAACTCCTTCATTTCACAACGCACTTCGTTCAGCAGCACATCCTGCTCGGTCATGTGCTTTGAGAGTTCCTCGATGTTGCATGATACGTGTGCGAGTCGATGAGCTGTCGTCGTGGCGTCCTGAGCAAAGCGATTCAGGAGCGCGTCAGTATCCTTGACATCCGATGTTGTTGATGAGGATGGAACGAGTTGGGATGTATCTGATTGCAATTGCAGCATGGCTAATATCGCTTCCAAATTAAAATATAAATGCCCGTGCGGGGGTATTCTCTGTTACCTAGCTTGCATGAAGCTAAGCACTCATCTGTTGACAGTCCGGGGGGTGATTTTGACAATTGCCCGTGCACGTCCTAAGCGGAAGAAAGCTCTCGGTGGCGCCTATTTGGCGCTGCTTGCGCCGTTGATTTGCGGGATGTTTGTGTGCGTTGTCCACTCGCCGCGCGAGATCGCTGTTGTGAAGCCAATACCCTTGAAGCAGGCCCTATGACCAACGCCGTCGCCGTCTGGCCGGCCGGGTTGACTCCGACCGAAGAACACCAAGCGGCGCTTGACTACGCGCGGCATGGCGAGGGGCATCTGTTTGTTACGGGGCGCGCCGGTACAGGGAAATCGACCCTTCTTCAAAGCCTAAGGGACATGGTCGAGGGGGAAATGGTCGTGCTGGCGCCAACGGGGCTTGCCGCCGTGAACGTGGGTGGGCAGACGATCCATTCGTTTTTCGGTTTGCCGCCACGTCTGATCCGCACAGAAGACATTCGCAGGAGCCGTAATGGCCGCGTGATGCGACGCCTAAAGCTCGTCATCATCGACGAAGTTTCCATGGTCCGTTCCGATCTTATGGCAGCGATGGACCAATCTCTGCGCATCAATCGTGGTCGTCCGCGCGAACCCTTTGGCGGGTGCCGCCTTCTTATGTTTGGTGATTTACATCAGCTGCCCCCGGTCGTTCAGGAGGCAGAGGTTGCTGAGCATCTCGAGTCGAATTTCGGCGGTCCGTTCTTTTTCTCGGTGCCATCGCTACGGGAGGGTGCGGGTACAGCGCTTATTGAGCTCGCGCAGGTGTTCCGGCAGCGGGATGAAGCGCTTATTCGCGTGCTCAACCGGGTGCGCGACGGTGAGGCGGATGAGGATGATCTTAATGAGCTCAACGAGCGCGTTATGCCGATCCGGACGCTGAGCGAGGGTGATCCTTTTGTGATCCTTACGCCGACTAATGCCGCGGCTCAGCGCATCAACATGGCCTATCTCGATGCGCTCCCCTCCCAGTCTCGTTGCTACGATGCGAATATTACGGGCGAGTTTAATCAGAACGCGCATCCGACCGACACTCGGCTTATTTTGAAGGTTGGCGCCAAGGTCATCTTGTTGCGCAACGATGCCGATCGTCGCTGGGTGAATGGTACCGTGGCGCGTATTTCGCGCTTGGAAGAACGCCAGGTGTGGGTCGAGATCGAGGGCAAGGAATATGAGATCGAGCCCGTGGCGTGGGAAGCGCGTCGGTATGCCTACGATCAGACGCAGGACAAGACTGTCGAAACGGTTTCGGGCACCTTCACCCAATTTCCCGTCCGTTTGGCCTGGGCACTGACGATCCATAAATCGCAGGGTCTCACGCTAGATCGCGTTTATATCGATCTCGGACGGGGAACCTTTGCGCACGGTCAAGCATACGTCGCATTGTCACGCTGTCGGACATTGGAAGGGCTCGCGTTAGCGCGTCCGCTCCGGCCAGGGGATATTCTCTTTGACCGTTCTGCTATGGGTTATCGCGATCTTTTCGATAACCTTGCCTGATCGCGGTTTTAACTTTTTGAATTACCTGTAGGATTTGTGAGCATATGCACAATCTCTATAGGACTTGCAATTGGTCGTAGATGCACCAAAATGCTTAAGAGCGGCTTAAACGCTTATGTCTGAGCATGGTGCAGCGCAAAATGTCGCGGCGCCTTTAGTTGCGGGAGTTTCTGTTGCACCGCACAAAAAATCGCACTATATTGCTTTTCGTCGGATACAGAGAACCGACGAAAGTTTTCGCTGAAACGAGCTCTTATCAGTGCCGTTCAGGCCAGTTCTTACGTGCCGCCGCCCCAAAGCCACCTTCCCCAGGAGATTGTCATGACTGAGCAATTTACACGTCAAGCCCAAGACATGTTTGCCGCCGCCAAAGACGCCCGCATCCCTGAAAATGTTCAGGCCTTCGCTGAAGAAAGCGTCGCAAAGAGCCGCGAGGCCTATGCCAAGTTCAACGCGACCGCTCAAGATGGCGCGAAGGCTATGGAAGAAGTGATGTTGGCTGCGCAGGCTGGCGCCAAAGCTATTGGCGATAAGCTTGTGAACAATACTGCTGTTAACACCGAAGCTGTGTTTGACGCAGCGGAAGCCATCGCCCGCGCCAAGACCCTTCCGGAAGCGGCTCGCCTGCAAGCCAATTTCTTTCAGCAGCAATTTGCTGTTGCTGGTGCTCAGACAAAGGAATTGTTCGAGCTTTCGACGAAGGTCACGCGTCAGACTTTTGAGACGATGAATACGGCGGCCTCTAAGACGTTCGACCAGATCAAGAAGTCGGCTTAAGCCCCTCCGTTCGAGGTCGAAGTCAACGGTCAGAGGCGGTGTGCTCCTTCGGGGTACGCCGCCTTCGCTTTTTCATGGCAGCCAGATTATTTTCTCACGCAAGCGCGTTCACTCTGCTAGTCTTCTCAGTATGCTGGGGTCGAGTGCGACAGTAAGAATTAGGTATGCCGAGCCTAAGGATGCCGGGGCTCTGGAGAATGTCTATCAGCGTTCCTGGCGGCATGCTTACGCGGGCATTATTCCCTACGATAAACTCGACCGAGTCATTTCTCGACGGGGCAGTGGTTGGTGGCGCAGGACACTTAGATCAGGTGATCGTGTGCTGTTGCTCGAAGTGATGGAGCAGGTCGCCGGCTACGCTACGTTCGGCCCTTCGCGCCATGGTGGAGGCGAAGAGGGCGAGATCTATGAGCTTTATCTCGCTCCGCTTTATCAGGGCCTCGGTTTTGGAGAGATCCTGTTTGAGGCTTGCCGATGGCGGATGGACCGGCGCGGCCTTAAAGGGTTGATCATCTGGGTTTTGGCCGAGAACGATGTCGCGCGAGGGTTCTATGACCGTCGCGGTGGCCGGCCCGTTTATCAACGGCTCGACCGTAGTTCCGGATATCCGCTCGAGAAGATCGCGTATCTTTGGGAATAGGTGCGCCGCGCCCAGACTGTTCCAGTTGTTCGAGCCCATGGGAATTCTGTACGAGTGTCCATATGTCGCGTGCGGCTCGGATGCTGTGGCGGTTTAGTTCGTCGTCGGATACACGTCCGCCAAGCACTATTTTCATACGACAAGGAGAGAGAACCGATGCGTATTGAGGCGATCGCCATTGGCAAGAGCCCGCCGCATGACATCAACGTCGTGATCGAGGTGCCGCTCGGCGGTGAGCCGATCAAATACGAGATGGACAAGGCTGCGGGAACCCTCGTTGTCGACCGGTTCTTGTATACGCCGATGCTCTATCCTGGGAATTATGGCTTTGTCCCCCATACGCTATCCGCCGATGGCGATCCTATCGACGTGCTGGTGTGCAATACGCGGGCGATTTTCCCTGGTGCAGTGATGAACTGTCGCCCAATCGGCGTGCTCGTCATGGAAGATGACGGCGGTGGGGATGAGAAGATCATCGCGGTTCCAAGCGCTAAGCTCACGCGCCGCTATGATCGTATTAAGTCGTATACGGACCTCCCTGAGATCACGATGCGCCAGATCGAGCACTTCTTTGCCCATTACAAGGATCTAGAGCCTGGAAAATGGGTGAAAATCAAACACATGGGTGATGTCGACGAGGCAAAGCAACTCATCCTTGAGGCTATTGATCGTGCCGCCAAGGCGTAAGTATTAACGGCATCGCGATGAGTAGACTTGCGGTGCCGCGTACGTTCAATGCAATCTGTATCGCGGTGATGGCTTCCCCCCTAAGACTTTCGCTGGTCTCCGGGGGCTGCTATAGCCATGGCCTCCTCCTGAACAGCAACGGACTTAGCTAGGTTCATGAACGACCTCAGAATCGCGATAATGGGTGCTGAGGGGCGTATGGGCCAACAGCTCGTGCGCGCCGTTGCCGCGTCGGAAGGTTGTGTGGTGGCCGGGGCGACGGAACGCCCTGGATCTGTCGCGGTGGGCAAGGATATCGGCGTGCTGGCCGGCCTCGGACCGATGGGTGTCAATGTTAGTGACAACGCCGAGGCGGTCATTGCAGCGTCAGATGCTATTTTGGATTTTACGGCTCCGGCGGCGACGTTGAAGTTTGCCGATATGGCCGCATGTGGCGGCATTGTCCACGTGATTGGCACAACGGGTTTCAGTCAGGAAGACGAGGCCAAGATCCGCGTGGCCGCCGAGCGTGCGCGGATTATCAAGGCCGGCAACATGAGCCTGGGTGTCAATCTGCTTACTGCGGTTACGCGACGAGTTTCGGCGGCTCTCGACATGGATTTCGATATCGAGATCGTCGAGATGCATCATCGCCATAAAGTTGATGCTCCGTCTGGCACGGCGCTTATGCTCGCGCATGCGGCTGCTGATGGCCGTGGCGTTTCCCTCGAAGATACTGCAGTTCGGGTTCGCGATGGTCACACTGGGCCGCGCGCCAAGGGCGCAATCGGTATGCAGTCGTTACGCGGAGGGAGCGTCGTCGGCGATCATACAGTGATCCTCGCTGGTGAGGGAGAACGGATTGAGCTCACTCACCGAGCCGAAGACCGTTCTATTTTTGCCCGCGGTGCCGTAAAAGCGGCGCTTTGGGGTCGTGATAAGGCCCCAGGTCTTTATTCAATGATCGACGTGCTGGGCCTTTAAGGTTGAGTTAGATCGTCGGCTGGGAGGTAAACTTCTCAAGATGGACAACGTCCTCGTGCTCGTCCGACACGGCCAAAGTGAGTGGAATCGCCGTAATCTGTTCACCGGGTGGTGTGACCCGGACTTGACCGAGCAGGGCGTTGCGGAGGCCGTACGCGCGGGGCGACTGCTCAAGGCGCAAGGGTTCCACTTTGATCTAGGGTTTACCAGCGCGCTCTTGCGCGCCAACCGCACGCTATCGCTCATCCTCGATGAGTTGGGACAGCAGGACCTCGAAACCATACGGGATCAGGCCCTTAACGAGCGCAATTACGGTGAACTTTCCGGCCTAAATAAAGATGAAGCGCGCGTGAAGTGGGGCGACGAGAAAGTTCTTCTTTGGCGCCGCAGCTACGACATTCCACCGCCAGGCGGCGAGAGCTTGAAGGATACGGCGGCGCGTGTGCTGCCCTTTTACAAGACCCGTATCTGGCCCGCTGTGAAATCCGGCAAGAACGTTATTGTTACGGCTCATGGCAACTCAATCCGCGCGCTGATCATGTACCTTGAGGAATTGTCGGCGCAGCAGATCCTTGAACGTGAAGTCGCTACGGGTGTTCCAGCAGTTTACAGGCTGACGATGCACGGGCATGTCGAAGATCGCAGGGATCTCGTCGCCTAAGGGTACGCACTTTAAAATGCGGGGCGTTGGGGGGATATGTGATGGACGAAGTGGTTGGCGCCGTCGATGACGCGCGGCCGAGCCACCGTGATCGGTGGATCGGTGTTTATATCGGTGTGCTCGCCGTTGTCTTGGCCATCGCGGCTATGGGGGGCGACAATGCGGCGAAGACGGCCACGATCAAAAATATAGAAGCGTCCAACACCTGGGCCTTCTTTCAGGCCAAGAATCTTCGTCGACAGATCGTGCGCACACAGATCGAGAACCTTGAGCTGACGCTTCTTGCGTCGCCCGGTCTGGATGATGCGAGCAAAGCTCAATTGATGGCGCGCATGGCGGAACACAAAGCCAGCGACTCCAAGCTGACGACCGATCCGACAAGTGGCGAGGGGCTCGATGAGCTGTTCGTCAAAGGAAAGGTGCTGGAGCAGGAGCGGGACCGCGCTATGGCCCAAGATCCTTACTTTGACTACGGTCAAGCGCTTTTGCAGATCGCGATTGTGCTCGCCTCCATTGCTATTATTTCCGGAGGCAATGCTCTGCTCGGGTTGAGTGGCGTATTAGGGATTGCCGGCGCCCTGCTGACAATCAACGGATTTACGCTGGCCGTCAGTATTCCGGGCCTAAGCTGAGCTGCCGCTTGCAGGTGTCTACAGGGCGTGTCTCCAGATTCAGAGGCACGGCCCGTTGGCCTGCGTTTCGGTCCGGGCCCATTAATCGGATCGGGCACGCGCATTTACACCGCACAGGTTTCGATTGTGACTACGAGCGTGCGGCGCTTTCGATCGCTCGCGGCAATGGATAAGCTCAGCTTCAACTTTGGAGAAGAAGCATCATGCCCCGAGCATCAGCCCATCCGGACGACCCGCACTACGTGTCTCGCAGCGGCTGGCTGCGCGCTGCAGTCCTGGGCGCGAACGATGGGGTTGTGTCAGTCGCATCGTTGATCGTCGGCGTAGCCGCAGCCGATCCGAACCCAAGTACAGTGGTCATAGCGGGTATTGCGGGGCTTTCGGCGGGTGCAATGTCAATGGCGGCCGGTGAGTATGTATCCGTCTCTTCGCAATCTGATACGGAACGGGCTGACATCGCACGCGAAACCGAGGCACTGAAAGAGCTTCCAGAGGCGGAACTTGCCGAACTCGCCGCCATCTATCAAGAGAAGGGGCTTAGTAAAGAGACGGCGCTCATCGTTGCAAAAGAACTCACCGAGCACGATGCATTGGGCACCCATGTTCGAGACGAGCTTGGGTTGTCGGAGGTACACGCGGCCAATCCGCTTCAGGCCGCATTCACTTCGGGCCTGACGTTCAGTGTCGCCGCGGGAATCCCGTTGTTGGCTGCATTCGCAGCACCCGCAGGTTCGATCATTCCGGTTGTTCTTGTCGTCACGGTCATCACCTTGGCGGCTCTCGGCGCGCTAGGAGCAAAAGCAGGCGCTGCACCGGTATTACGCGCCACCTTTCGTGTGGTGAGTTGGGGAGTGTTCGCAATGGCTGTTACTGCCGGAGTGGGTTGGCTTTTTGGTGTCAGCGTCTGAGTGAATCCCGATAAGCCGGTTGGCGGCGAACTTCCTCGCCGCCGTGTGTATCGCGGCCGCCGTCAGCTCCTAGTTATGAGCCGACGCTAGGGCTTGATGTAGGTGTAGCCCTGTCCTTGCAGGTATGAGAGCTCTGCAACGCCTGAGGGGACGATGTCTTCGTCAAAGACCTCGAACAGATCATTGTCCTTGTCGATCTTGCGGCCCTTGAGGGTATTGTTGCAAACGGCGAAGGCGACATTCTGGAGCTTCAGGTTTGAGACTGTGCCCTGCAGCTGAAGATTATCCTTGGCGACACGTAGCAAGTTGACGCCATCGCCGTGCAGAACGACTTTGACGTCAATATTATCCTTACCTACGGCGTTGATGTGGTTCTGAATGTTGCCTAGGGCGCCTTTGTAGGCTTTTCCGTCTTCCCCACCATCATAGTTAATATGATAGACAACTTTCTGTTTGCTGTAGCGATCGCCTTCCGCCATTGCAATGGGGGCTGCGATGACAGCCAATGTGCCGAACGCTACAAGGCAAGATACTAATTTTCCTAGCATTTTTCTCACCCTTTAATTTGTGTGCGTATTCGTTTGACGGCTTGCTTTGCCGATTTCGCTCGTTGAGTTCGTAGCCCCGGGGTCAACAAGGCCCGACTTATTGTCGAATGCGTCGGGTTCAATCGCCGACTTTATGGCTCTCCATGCGCTGCAACCGCTTGCAAGCTCACGCGCCGGGGGCTAGCAGTACGCACTTCCAATCAGACGAAATCCAGAACAATTTCTTCACAAACTCATCAAATCGCGGGGGAACCCAGACTATGGCAACGCACAAGCTGCTCCTTTTGCCAGGCGATGGCATCGGCACGGAAATCATGGCCGAGGTCGAAAAGATCATTGACTTCCTTGGCTCGCAGGACAGCTCGGTGACATTCGAGGTCGAGCGCGATCTCGTTGGCGGCGCAGCTTACGACGCACATGGTGAAGCAATCACCGATGCTGCGATGGCGAAGGCTGATGCCGCTGATGCCGTGATCTTCGGTGCTGTTGGCGGGCAGAAGTGGGATGACGTTCCCTACGAACACCGTCCCGAGGCCGGTTTGCTACGTTTGCGCAAGGATCTTGATCTGTTTGCGAACCTGCGGCCCGCGATTTGCTATCCCGCTCTGGCGGACGCTTCGAGTCTTAAGCGCTCGCTCGTTGAAGGTCTCGATATTCTCATTGTGCGCGAGTTGACAGGCGGCACCTACTTTGGAGAGCCCAAAGAGATCGTGGACCTTGCCGACGGCGAGCAACGTGGTGTCGATACGACGGTCTACACGACGCGCGAAATTGATCGCGTTGTGCGCGTGGCGCTGGATCTTGCGAAGGTCCGCACCAACAAGCTGCACATGGCGGCCAAGTGGAACGTGATGAAGACCGGTGTGCTTTGGCAGAAGGTAACGACGGCTACGCATAAGGCGTATGCGCCGGATGTCGAACTCAACCTCATCCTCGCTGACAACTGCGCGATGCAGCTCATCCGTAACCCGCGGCAGTTCGACGTGATCGTGACCGACAATCTGTTCGGTGACATCCTGTCGGATGAAGCTGCGATGATGACCGGTTCGTTGGGTATGCTCCCATCGGCTTCGTTGGGTGCTCCTGATGGGTCAACTGGCCGGCGCAAGGCGCTCTATGAGCCGGTTCACGGCTCAGCGCCCGACATCTCCGGACAAGGTCTTGCGAATCCAATCGCGATGATCGCGAGCTTTGCCATGGCGTTGCGCTACTCCTTCGGCATGGGCCAGCAAGCCGATGCGATCGAGCAAGCGATTGCGAAGGTCTTGGACAGTGGGCTTCGCACAGCGGACATCATGCAGGACGGCAAGACGAAGGTCGGTACCGAGCAGATGGGCACGGCGATCCTGCAAGAGCTTCAAGCGACCCTATCGTAAAACTTCGTAGGGTCGTGGTGACAAGGTCGCTGCAGCCGGAGGTCCGATGGCCAGTAATTTTGACTGCATTGGGCTCGGTGTCACGAACGCCGCCGAACTCGGAGATCTTGTTGTCCGGTTGGCGGGAGAGGCTGGCGAGCGCCTTGTCACAGATGCTGGTGAGTACGCGATCTGGCGATCGCGTACCGGAGCCGAGCTTTGGATACATCTCGGGGCAGCAGAAGACGGAGAGCGCGAGATCATTGGTCTGACGCCCTTTTTTGAGGGGCGCTCAGAAAACTCGCTTGACGTTGAGCGAGCTATCACGCGTCCGCACGATAATGCCTATGAGGGTGCGTTCCTTGGCGCGGTTCGTACGCACGCGGGTGGGCAGTCTCCTCTGATTTTTGACGCGGTTGATTTTGCTGCCCACAGCACGCGGCCTCTGCCAGCACGCTGGCTCGTCCGGCTTACGGGATTTGCGCGTCGGGTGGACCTTCTGGAGGAGGTGGGCGATCACGCTCGAGGTGAGCTGGCGGCGACCGGTGCAGCCACGGAGGGCGAGGCCACTGCGCGCGTTGTGGGGCAGATCGCAGGCTGCGAGACGCTGATCAACGAAGCCACGGGACACTCATTTTGCTGGCTTTTCATCGATGGAGCTGATGTGTCTATCGATGTTGTCGCGCCTCTTGACCTCTTGCACGGCGACATCAAGTTGGGTGGGACGGTCAAGGTTGATTGCGCGTTGTTCGGCCGGATCATCGACTGACGGGGGCTCGCGTTAAGTAACCGGTTTCGTTTTTTTGCCAATTTCGTGTAAGGAAGGCCCGAATTGCCGACGGGCCATCACTAAGGATTGTCGCGAGACGCCTTGAAACGCGCGTCAACCCCGAGTATGGGACGCCGTCGCCATTTAATCGCGCCACCGGAAACATGCTTCCCGCCGTGGCGGCATGAACTTCGAGGATTCCTTTATGGGCTATAAGGTCGCCGTTGTCGGTGCCACGGGTAACGTGGGCCGCGAAATGCTGAATGTGCTTGCCGAGCGTGAGTTTCCTGCTGACGAAGTGATCGCTCTTGCCTCGCGGCGTTCGCTTGGCAAGGAAGTATCCTTTGGTGACAGCGTTTTGAAATGCCGCGACCTTGAGACTTACGATTTTTCCCAGACAGACCTTTGCCTAATGTCGGCTGGCTCTTCCGTTTCGAAGGAATGGAGCCCCAAGATTGGCGCGCAAGGCTGTGTCGTAATCGATAATTCGTCGTGCTGGCGCTACGACGTCGATGTTCCTCTGATCGTGCCGGAGGTCAATGCGGATGCCGTTGCCGGCTTCACGAAGAAGAACATCATCGCCAATCCCAACTGTTCGACGGCTCAGCTCGTTGTTGCGTTGAAGCCCCTTCATGACGTGGCCGGCATCAAGCGAGTGGTTGTTTCGACGTATCAGTCCGTTTCCGGTGCGGGCAAGGATGCGATGGACGAGCTTTGGGCGCAGACCAAGGGTAAGTTCGTTCCGGGGCAAGAAGTCGAACCGACCAAGTTTCCGAAGGAGATCGCTTTCAACTGCATTCCTCACATCGACGTCTTCATGGAAGACGGCTACACGAAAGAGGAATGGAAGATGATGGTTGAGACGAAGAAGATCATCGATAAGAAGATCAAGCTTACGGCGACGTGTGTGCGCGTGCCGGTCTTTGTCGGCCATTCGGAAGCGGTGAACATCGAGTTTGAACGCCCTATCACCGTTGAAGAGGCGCGGGAGATTCTGCGCACGAGCCCGGGGATCATGGTCGTCGATAAGCGCGAGCCTGGTGGCTATGTCACGCCGTGCGAAGCCGCGGGGGAGTATGCGACCTACGTTTCGCGTATCCGCGAGGATGCGACGGTCGACAACGGTCTGGCGCTTTGGATCGTTTCAGACAATCTTCTCAAAGGTGCGGCGCTGAACACCGTTCAGATTGCAGAGACGCTCATCAATCGCGGGCTTCTGAAGGATCGTGCCGCCGCGTAAGGATTGCTTGCAAAAACCGGCCGCAAAACGTGCGGCCGGTTTTTTGTGTTTCGGGACGTAAGACGTGAAACGCTAGGTTTTGCGTTTTCCCTTTGGTGCCTCTGCTATCATCGTCGTTTCCATACTGCCCAGGGCAGAGACGATCGTCAGCAAGTCCGCTATGAACCGCTCCCGCTGTTCCTGGTTTGGCAGTGCGGTGAGAATCCGTTGGTCGACGCGACGGGCCAGCGGTTCGCATGCCTGCAGGGAGCGCCGCCCCAGCTCGGTGAGCTTTACGGCGTAAGCCCGCGCATCCTCCCGGGTCCGACGACGTTGTACGAGACCCTTCTTCAACATGCGGCGAATGACGTCGGCCAGGGTTGACCGATCAATTCCAGTACGTTGAACGAGATCGGTTTGGCTGAGCCCTTCATTCTGCGCGATTGCAACGAGCAGCGCATATTGGCGGGGGGTCAAATCTTCTGTACCCATCTCGGCCTGAAATATGTTGCCCGCACATTGGCTTGCACGATGCAGGAGATGGATGGGTGAACGTTCCAGTACGTCGCTTGGCGAGGAGCCGGAGGTGAGTTTAGGCGAAGCGCTTTTTGCTTTTTTGGCCATCTGAAGTCAGCTGTTGTTGGAAATAGGCGCAGAACAGAATGTCAACGCTGCAGAACGAGTTTCGTTTCATAAAAAATTAGCAATGACGTAGATATGCGGATGGTTCCATAGGTCTGCATAAATATTATATTAGGGCCGACCAATAATCGGCCTTACCCTGACAAGTCAGGTGTCTCGGAAATGATGAGTTTTTCCGTCAACAATTTGGCGAGCAGCTATGGTGTTTTCGGACTTGCATCATATTTCTTGAGTAATCCGACCTGAGCCATCGCGAAGACGAGTGTCAAAGGCATGATGCCGAATAGCTTGAAGCTGATCCAGAACTCGTCGGAAAAGTTACGCCACACGATCTCGTTGAGAGCTGCGAGCAAAAAGAAAAACATAGCCCAGCGGATCGTCAGTAACTTCCACCCTTCATCCCTCAGACGGAAGACTTCTCCAAACACGTACTTCAGCAAATATTGATTGAAGAACAGGCCTGCTGCCAGGATCGACCCAAATAGGGTATTCACCAGGGTTGGTTTGATCTTGATGAAGAGATCGTCGTGCAGCCAAAGCGTCAATGCGCCGAATACAAGAATGAATACCCCCGAGATGAGGGGCATGATGGGAATTTTTTTATAGATTATGAAAGACAGGGACAGTGCGACGAGCGTTGCTGCCATAAAGCACCCCGTCCCCCAAAATATGCCGCCTTGCGAATTCGCAAAGAAAAAGACCCCAAGTGGGCCAACCTCAAGCAACATTTTGCCGAGTTGAGCTCCCCCTACCGCCGGTTCTGCGTCGCTTTGGACAGGCTTGGTATTGTTTCTGCTGTCCGGTGCGGCGGAATTGGTCATCGCGTCCTTCGTCCTTGCCGTTTTCTTGCGCAGAGATGGCGAGCTTCGGTTGATTATTTTGGCAGGCGCCTAGCCATTAGGGAACCCCTCATGGCCGGATCCGTGTGCACGTTTTCGACGACGTTTAAGGCTTGAGATCGGCGCCAGCTTGCCGCAGCGTTGAGGATGGTTTTTTTTGCTCGTTCGGCTTGGCGAACTCCATGCCCTTGCCTGCGGTCGCAACTCCGCCGGGACCGACTTCTGCGGGCGCCTTCTTATCCTCAATACGGTACTTTTGCATCAGGCGCGTCAGATACCAAGCATACAGACCCGACAACGGCATGATGAAAGCAACTTTGAACAGGATCCAGATGTTGACGCCGTCCATCTGAAAGCCCAGCACGTCATAGACGTGGGTGTCGATAAATGTTTGACGCACCACCTCATTCAGGATCGCAGTCAAAACGAAGAACCAAGCAAAGCTCCAGGTGAAGCGGTCCCAGCCTTCCTTTGTGTAGTGGAATGTCTGTTCAAAAATGTACTTGAAGAAATTTTTTCCGGCCATCAAGCCGCCGAACAAGAACACGGCGAACATGATGTTGAAGATCGTTACCTTGATCTGAATCCACATCGGATCGCCAGTCAGCAGTGTCATGGCGCCAAAGGCGACGGTGACGCTTGAGGCTATAAGTGGAAAGATCGGCAGTCGCCCGAGGACTCGGAGCATGGCAACCATCGCCAAGCCGGTCGTGATCATCAGTGCCCATGTTCCGGCGTTGATGCCGGCAATGGCGTTGACGATAAACATCGCCACGAGGGGGCCGAACTCGCTCAAAATATTGACGGTTTGTTCGGCGGTGAACGGATAGAAACGCCGGCGCTGGGTCATCAGTCCCACAGTTCCTTTTTGTTCGGCATGGCCCTCGAGTTGAGCACCACTGTTTGCCCCCCAGGTCTTCTTCTCGTCACATGGACGCTATCGCTTTCGCGAACTGTGCGGCGTCGAAAGGTTGGAGGTCTTCAACTCCTTCCCCGACGCCAATGGCATATACGGGAATGGCGAATTTGGACGCGATCGAGACAAGAATTCCACCCCGGGCGGTCCCATCCAATTTCGTCATTATCAAGGCCGTAACACCGGCCCGTTCGCGGAATACTTCGACCTGCTGCATGGCGTTTTGACCTGTGGTCGCGTCAAGGACCAGCGTCACGTCATGGGGGGCGTCCGGGTCCAGCTTTCGGAGCACGCGAACAACCTTCACCAGTTCGTCCATTAAAGCTTGTTTATTCTGTAGTCGGCCAGCCGTATCGACAATAAGCACGTCATATTGGCCCTCGCGCGCCGCTTTCAAGGCATCGTAAGCCAAGCCTGAAGAATCGGCACCCACGTCACGGGCGATCACAGGCGAACCGGTGCGTTCACCCCAGATCTTGAGCTGGTCTATTGCTGCAGCGCGAAATGTATCTCCAGCCGCGAGCATCACCTTTTTGCCATCTGCAGCGAATTTTGCGGCGAGCTTGCCGATTGTCGTGGTTTTACCAGCTCCGTTGACTCCAACGACCAGGATGACGTGGGGGCGAGCTGAGGCGTTCAGCTCCAAAGTTTGGGCGACGGGGGCCAGAACACGTTCGACCTCCTCTGCGAGCACGCGGCGTACGTCTTCGGGGGCAATGCCTTTTTCGTAGCGCCCCTTTGAGAGTGTATCGGTAATGCGCATTGCCGTGTCGACGCCCAGGTCGGCTTGAATCAGCAGGTCTTCAAGATCCTCTAGCGTTGTCGCATCGAGTTTCTTTTTAGTGAAGATACCGGTGATTCCATCAGAAAGGCGTGATGACGTTTTCGTCAGGCCGGATCTGAGTTTTTGGAACCAGCTTTGCTGAGTGGGTTTTTCGGGCTCTGTTGGGGCTTCTGACGCGACATCGGGGGAGAACTCTTCCACCGCCGTCACGGCGACCTCTGTCCCGGACCGAGGATGCGTGTCCGTAACAGCGCCTTCGCTCAAGTCGTTAGTGACGGTGCCGGCTTCAACGTCAGACGTGTGTTCAGCGCTCTCGTGGCTTTGGATCTCATCCGGTGTTTTGGGCGCATCCTCGGGCCCTGTTTCTTCGACGCTTGTCTCGCGTCCGAAGAGGCGGCCAAACATCCCGCGCCGTTTGCCTTTTTGCTCGCTCAAACTACTGCCTCGCCAACGAGCCTGCGGCCGTCGTGGCCGATGACCTTTGCTTGCATCAGAACGCCAGGTTCGGCGTTTATATCCTCGATCAGGATCTCGGTGAATTGCTCGGTGCGCCCGAACGTCGGCTTTTCCATCAATGTCTCAAAGGTCCGGCCGGTCTGACTATTCAAATAAGTGGTCAGGAGCCGATCGCCCAGTTCGCGAAGCTGTGCTGCGCGCTGCTTGATAACGGGCTTGGCGACCTGCGGCATCCGCGCGGCGGGTGTGCCTGTTCGAGGGGAGAACGGAAACACGTGAAGATAGGTGAGGCCGCAAGCTTCGGCGATACGCATCGTGTTCGCGAACATCTCGTCTGTTTCAGTCGGGAAGCCTGCGATCAAGTCGGCGCCGAATGCAACATCGGGACGCATGGCGCGGACGCGTTCGCAGAACGCAATGGCGTCCGAACTCGTGTGCCGCCGCTTCATACGCTTCAGGATCATGTCGTCGCCCGCCTGCATGGACAAATGTAGGTGCGGCATGAGCCGGTCTTCTTCAGCGATTGCATCCATCAAATCCGGATCGGCTTCCACTTGATCGATGGAGGACAGGCGTAGACGTCGGAGTTCTGGAACGAGATTTAAGACCTTGCGTACGAGCTTGCCCAGAGTCATCTGGCCCGGCAGATCGCGGCCGTAGGCCGTCATGTCGACGCCGGTCAGAACGATTTCGGGATAACCGTTTTCTACGAGCCTGCGAATTTCGTTCACGACCTCTCCGGCCGGGACGGATCGCGACGGTCCGCGGCCGTAAGGGATGATGCAGAACGTGCAGCGATGATCGCAGCCGTTTTGGACTTGAACGTAAGCGCGTGTTCGCGATCCGAAGCTATCGATCATGTGCGCGGCTGTTTCGGTGACGCTCATGATGTCGTTGACGACAACGCGTTCGCTCTCGTCGAGCGACAGCCCTTTGAAGGTGTCTGCTTGCAGTTTTTCGGCGTTGCCGATCACGTGGTCGACCTCCGCCAATTCAGCAAATTTTTCCGGTTCGATCTGCGCTGCGCAGCCCGTGACAATGATGCGCGCGTTGGGCCGATCGCGCCGCATTTTGCGTATGGTCTGCTTGGCTTGGCGCACGGCTTCGGCTGTCACCGCGCATGTATTGATGATGACCGTATCCTCAAGGCCGGCATCATTGGCGTGGCGGCGCATCACCTCGGACTCGTAGGTGTTCAGTCGGCAGCCAAGGGTGATGATGGTCGGTTCGGTCATTCGCATTTGCTGTTGATGAGCGGGGTGCCTGAGATGATAGGCACGACGGCCCTGCGTGACGTGACATCTTGGCCTAGTAAAAGCAAGTCTCAGCAGATCCGGCCAGAACTGGGCAGTTAGGTGGCTGGTGCCGGTGCTTCAGGCAAAATTCCAGCATGTTCGTGTGTAGCAGCGCCCGTCATCAGTATTCGGTCGGCCGCGGTCCATTCAATTTCGAGGTTTCCGCCCGGCAGGGTCACTGTAACGCGACGCTCGGTGAGACGCTTGCGCATAGCGCATACGGCTGCGGCGCAGGCGGCGGAGCCACAAGCCTTTGTTAACCCTGCGCCACGCTCCCAGGTTCTCAGGATGATGTGTTCGCGAGAGACAACCTGCGCCAATGATATGTTGGCGCGTTCCGGGAATACAGGATGGTTTTCGAGCAGTGGTCCGAAGCGGGCGAGATCGTACGCGGCGACGTCCTCAACCCAGAAGATCGCATGAGGATTGCCTACGTTCGCCACGGAGGGGGAATGGAGGATCGGCGCGTCGATTGGCCCGATCTGCAACTCGATGGCGCGCGTATCACGAAATTCTTCGGCAAGAGGAATGTCCTGCCAGTCGAATTTCGGTACACCCATATCCACGGTTATGCGGTCTGCGCTTTCAACGCGGGCGGCCAGCAGCCCGGCGTCGGTTTCGAATGTCATTTCTGTCTGGCCGGTGTCTTCAGCGACGCTGAGCGCGACGCAGCGTGTTCCGTTTCCGCATGCTGAAACCTGCGATCCGTCCGCATTATAGATCCGGACAAATGCCGTGGTTCCCGGGGTTGAAGGGTCGTGCAGCACCATCATCTGGTCGAAGTGCGTTTCTGCGCGTCCTGCGAGATTTTTCACTTCAGCTTCACTGAAGGATTTGGCGCGGCCGCGTAGATCAACGACGAGAATCTCGTTGCCGAGCCCGTTCATTTTGCGAAATGGGATGTTTTGCGCCGTCTGCATGGTCCCTTATATGGCGGAGGCTTGTGCATTGGCAATTGCGCCCGTGCAAGATGGTTGGTTGATGCAAATTAGGGGCGGCAGCAGGGCTGCCGAAGTGCTTTGTCGAAGGATGCTTCGGAATGGGTGAGACGGTTTCTGCCAGGTGTTCGCCCAGGCGGCCGTGTCCTGGACGTGGCTTGCGGCAGTGGGCGGCATCTCAGCTTGGCGTTGGGTGCAGGCTACGTTGTGACCGGGATCGACAGAGATACGTCACGCGCGCGAGATACGCTCACGGGTGAAGCCGGCCGCTGGCCAGCCAATGTTGATCTGGTTGAGCTGGACCTTGAAGACGGTTCACCATTTCCGGTGCCGGCCGGGACCTGTGATGGGGTGATCGTTACGAATTATCTCTGGCGGCCGCTCTTGCCCGGGATTGTGGCGGCGGTGTCGCATACCGGGCTTCTGATCTATGAGACTTTTGCCACTGGAAACGGCCGGTTTGGAAAGCCTTCGAATCCCGCGTTTCTTTTGCAGCCAGGCGAACTCATCGACGTTGTGGCTGGCCGTTTAACGCCGATTGCCTACGAGCATGTGCATCTGCGCGATCCGGATCGCTATGTGCAACGTATTGCCGCAGTTGGCCTGAAACACGATTGGCTGCGTGATCCTCCCGCGTTTTGAAACCCGTTCCCTCCGGCTAAAGCCTTGAATGTTCAGGCAAGGGCACGAAGTGAGACTCCCCTTGTGGCAGACCAATCAAAACAGATGATCATCAGGAGGAAGAACGGGTGACTAAATGTAAAAGCGATCTCTCTTTTGTCGCGGCTGGCGTCGTGGGCGCTCTTGCTTTGGTGAGCGCGGAGGGGGCGTTAGCTGCGCAGACCAATGCACCGAAGGTTCCGGCGACGTCTGTGACGGTTGAGACAGTGGCCGAAGGGTTGGAAAATCCATGGGGCCTTCAATTCCTCCCCGATGGGCGCATGTTGGTCACCGAGCGTCCGGGGCGGCTGAGGATTGTCTCGAAGGATGGTCAGCTGTCCAAGCCTGTTTCGGAGGTGCCGAAAGTCTACGCGCGTGGACAGGGCGGTCTGCTCGATGTGCGGTTGTCACACAATTTCGCTGATGACGGCATGCTGTTCCTTTCCTACGCAGAACCGCGCGATGGTGGGAAGGCCGCAACAGCAGTCGCGCGGGCGCGTCTTGAACTCACGGACGACGGCGGCCGTTTAAGCGATGTGAAGGTCATCTTTCAGCAGCAGCCCGCCTACAGCACGACCCGGCACTTCGGGTCGCGGATTGTGATCGACAAGAAAGGCGTTCTGTTCATTACGACAGGTGATCGTGGCCAAGGCGAACCTGCGCAGAACCCCGACGAAACGGTCGGCAAAGTCATTCGCATCAACGCCGATGGGTCTATTCCAGACGACAACCCAAAACCTGAGGGCTGGAAGCCAGAGATCTGGTCGATCGGACACCGCAATATTCAAGGGGCGGTGCTCGACGTAGAAACCGGCCAGCTCTGGACCGTGGAGCACGGTGCGCGCGGTGGCGACGAGTTGAACCACCCTGAAAAGGGTAAGAACTACGGTTGGCCGGTCATCACGTATGGGCGCGACTACTCGGGTGCGAAAATCGGAATTGGGACTGAAAAGGCCGGGATGGAGCAACCCGTTTATTACTGGGACCCGTCGATCGCGACATCGGGGCTCGAACTTTACACCGGAGACCTCTTTCCACAGTGGAAAGGGAATTTCCTCGTTGGTGGATTGGCGGGCGCTCAGCTCGCGCGGCTCGTTATGAAAGATGGACAGGTCGTCGGGCAGGAGATCCTTCTCAAGGACGAAGGCCTCCGGATCCGTGATGTGCGACAGGGGCCGGACGGCGCGGTCTATCTGCTCGTTGACGAGAGCGACGGGGCGATCCTTCGTCTCTCGCCGGAAAGCAAATAGCCGGTTGCCCGATGGTTCGTTCCGGACGCCTTAGTAGCGTCCGGGACCGGCGTCGGGCATGTTGGGCTGGCCGCTGCCCTTGTCCTTCATCTGCTGGATCTGCCGTGTCTGCACCATTTCGGTTGGTGCGATCTTGCAGTCCTTGTCGCGATCGAGCATCTCGAAGGCTGGATTACGGGCGCCTGTGAACTCCTGCAACGTCAAACGACCATCGCCGTTGCCATCGAAGTGGGGCATGCCGACGACATCGAACAGGCGATCCTGCGACACGATCTTTTTATATTCTTCCGCTGTCACGATCCCGTCGCCATCCTGGTCTGCAGCCTGGAATAGCTCAGTCGTGTATTGGACCCACTCGTCACATGTGACGGAATTGTCCTTATTGAGATCCCACGTTTGAGCCGCACTGACGAATACCAGATCGGTGGACGGGGCTTTTGAAAAGGGTGACGTGGCGCCGCCGCAGGCCGCGGCAGCGACGGATGCGGCCAGAGCTGCGGATATGGCGAGCGCATTTCGGCTCATTATGGCGATTGCCCCCGTGTTTTTGTTGCCCCCCGGCCTGAGCGGGATAACCTTGAAATATAGCCATGTCCACTATGAGGCTTCACGCTAGGCTTTAAGTGCACGGGAAAGATGGCGATGCTGCTGAAATTGTCACTGCAAGTCTTTTAGGCAGTAATAAGCGAACGTCTTATAGGGGAAGGTTACCGTTTCTGAGTTTGCAAGTTCGGGCGTTGTGGCGATCAGCTCGCGAACCCGCGTTTCGATTTTTTTCCGTTCGAAGGCCGGGAGTGCGGCAACGAAGCTTGTCGATAGTGTTCGCGCAACGATGACATCGTCAGGGGCGCCTGCGTGGCTGTGTGGGAACTGCTTTTCCTGCAATGGGCCGAAACCTTTAGCCGGAAACAATTTTCGCCAGTGGCCCGTTGCATACTGCGGCGTGGCCCCCTGGTAAGGCGCGATAATCTGCATGAGGTTCACGACCCAGGCGACGTTGTCATCCCTGATGTTCCAAACCAGCCCCAGGCGTCCGCCCGGTTTAAGTACGCGCCGTATCTCGTTAAGTGCCTGTTCGTTCGCGAACCAATGGAACGCTTGTGCGCAAACAACCGCATCCGCCGATGCATCAGGCAATGGGATCGCCATGGCTGAACCGGGCGTGATGCGAATACCCGGGTGGTGCATTGCCAACTGGATACGCATAGCTGCCACGGGCTCTACGGCGGTGACCTCAGCGCCTGTTCTTTTCAGGAAGGTCGTGAATTTACCCGTGCCGGCGCCAAGGTCGACCGCTTGGCTTCCATCGTCTAGGGCGAGCGTATTTGTTAACCATTCGGTTATCTGACGGGGATATTCCGGCCGACCTTTAACATAGGTTTCCGCGCCGGCTGTGAAGCCGTGCTCTGCAGATCGGTGGAGGCTTGTCACGGGGCTTCTTACTCATCTTGCTCAAGCATTTCAGCCATTGGATGTGATTAAACCTCTCGGCGTACATCGGCCAATCACGTGTTTATGCTTGGTGTCGGTGGCAGTTCGGTCTGCCAACCATTGACAAATATTGTCGTTTGCTACAGGTTCGCGGCCTTATCTACGTAGGCCCGTACATCGAGCCACTCCTCGGCACGAGGCGCAGTCACCCTTTCAGGTTGATCGGCGCAGGAGGCAAAGGAGGCAACATCCGCCGGCGAGTTTCGCCCGCGGGTGCTTTTTTGCTTGGCCAGTCGGTGGATCGATAGTTTGGACAGGACGCAAGAGAGGCACAAGTGGTGTTGAGGATTTGGGGACGTGTGACGTCCATCAACGTACAGAAGGTGCTTTGGGCAGCCGATGAAATCGGGCTGTCCTATGAGCGCGTCGACGTTGGTGGTGAGTTCGGCAAAACCGATACGCCGGAATACCTTGCACTCAACCCAAACAAGAAGATTCCCGTTATCCAGGACGGCGATTTCGTCCTTTGGGAGTCAAATGCCATCGTGCGCTATCTTGCGGAAGCCTATGGTGTTCTGGCGCCTGCCGAGTTGGAAGATCGTGCGTTGGCCGGGCAATGGAGCGATTGGTCTCTATCGTCGCTTTACAGCGATCTGATCACGAATTGCTTTCACCAGCACATCAGGGTGACAGCTGAAAATCGCGATCATGCGCTTATCGCGGCGGCGTCGGAGCGGCTGGTGGAGCAGTTCACGATTCTGGACCGCCATCTGGAGGGCAGGAGCTTTATCGTTGGCGATGCGTTGAGTTTTGCGGACATCGTCGTCGGGGCTCTTATGTTCCGTTACTACACGATGCCGATCCAGCATGTTGAAGCTCCCAACGTGGAGGCTTGGTACCAGCGCCTTCAGGAACGCTCGGCCTATCGGGAGCATGTGATGCGCGATTGGCAGCAAATGAAGATTGCGGGCGCTTGAGGCTTCATGCCCGCAGCACGCGAAAAGAGATTGCAGGTCGTTGATGTTTCAAAGTCTTTCTGACCGATTATCCGGCGTTCTCGATAAGCTGACCCGTCGCGGGTCTCTTACCGACAGCGACGTCTCGGAGGCCATGCGTGAAGTCCGCCGGGCGTTGCTCGAAGCTGACGTTGCGCTTGATGTGGTCAAGGACTTCACGGAGAAGGTTAAGGCTAAGGCCATCGGCCAGGACGTCGTCAAGTCGGTGACGCCGGGGCAGATGGTCGTCAAGATCGTTCATGACGAACTCGTCGCGATGCTTGGCTCTACTGCCGAGCCGATCGATCTCAATGCAACGCCTCCCGTTGCTATTCTGATGGTGGGGCTGCAGGGGTCGGGTAAGACGACGACCACCGCTAAAATCGGTTACCGGCTGAAGACGCGCTTCAAGAAGAAAGCGTTGATGGCGTCGCTCGACACGCGGCGCCCCGCGGCGCAGGAACAGCTCCGGGTTCTTGGCGAGCAGACTGAGATCGATACGCTGCCGATCGTTGCCGGACAAACCCCGCTCCAGATTGCGAAGCGCGCGCTAGAGGCGGCACGGCTCGGCGGGTATGACGCGGTGCTTCTGGATACGGCTGGTCGCGTCACGGTCGACGAAGAGCTGATGGATGAAGTCGCCGAGGTTCGCAGCGTGACACAGCCGCACGAAGTGCTGCTGGTGGCTGATAGCCTCACTGGGCAGGATGCTGTTAACACCGCGAAAGCGTTTGACGGACGCATCGGCATCTCGGGCATTGTTCTTACGCGTGCGGATGGCGATGGCCGCGGCGGTGCTGCACTGTCCATGCGCGCGGTCACAGGTAAGCCCATCAAGCTGCTCGGTGTGGGTGAAAAGTGGGACGCCCTGGAAGATTTTCATCCAGAGCGGGTCGCCGGCCGTATTCTGGGTATGGGCGACGTCGTCAGTCTTGTCGAAAAGGCGGCGCAGACGATCGATGCGGAAAAAGCCAAATCGATCGCGCAGAAGATGCGCAAGGGCGCATTCGACCTAGAAGACCTCGCGGACCAGCTCAAGCAGATGCAGAAGCTCGGGGGTATGGGCGGCCTGATGGGCATGCTGCCCGGCATGGGCAAGATCAAGTCGCAACTCGCTGATGCAAATATTGACGACAAAATCATCAAGCGTCAGCACGCGATCATCACGTCTATGACGCCTAAGGAACGGCGCAATCCGAAGATTCTGGACGGTAAGCGCAAGCGGCGTATCGCGGCTGGTTCCGGCACCAAGGTGGAAGACGTCAACCGGCTCATCAAGATGCACCGGCAGATGGCTGACATGATGAAGGCCATGGGTAAGAAGGGCATGATGGGCCGTATGCTTGGCGGCATGGGTGGCGGTGGATCACCGAGCGAAGCAGAGATGCAGGCAATGCAGGCTGAACTCGGTCGTCTCGATCCCAAGGCGCTTGAACAGCTTCCGTCGGAATTAAAGGAGTCCCTGCCGAAAGGTGGAGGGCTGCCAGGAGTTCCGGGCACAGGCGTGCCACGTCTTCCCGGTTTGGGGGGCGGAGTGCTGCCTGGGCTCGGCGGTGGTTTCCCGGGACTTGGCCGCGGTGCGGCTTCGGGAAATTCCAAAAAGCGAAAGAAGTAACTGAGAAATGTAACGCCACAGGCTGATTGGTGCTTGTGGTGTTAGATCAACGAAACCAACGAACACGACAAAGCAAGGAAGACTTAGATGGCAGTTAAATTGAGATTGGCCCGCGGTGGTGCGAAAAAGCGGCCTTATTATTTCATCGTTGCCGCAAATACGACATCGCCTCGCGATGGCCGTTATATTGAGCGGATCGGTTCTTATAATCCAATGCTTCCGAAAGATTCGGCTGAGCGCGTTAAGATCGACGAGGATCGCGTGAAGTACTGGCTGTCCGTTGGTGCGCAGCCGACGGATCGCGTTGCACGCTTCTTGGATGCGGCCTCGCTCTTGAAGCGTGACGCACGCAACAACCCGGATAAGGCAAAGCCGAAGAAGAAGGCGCAGGAGCGCCTGAAGGCAGCTGAAGAAGCGCGCCTTGAAGCTGAAGAGGCGGCAAAGGCAGCAGCTGAGGGCGGCGAAGCGGCTGCCGAGTAACTCAAGCTTCGCTTGTCATTCCAAGAAAGGCCCGTCTGCGTTTTTCGCGGCGGGTCTTTTTTGTTTCACGAGTGGTCGACAGATCAGGCGGCGATGCCGGTGGCAAGTTCCCGTCCGTGAGGTATCGGGGGGGCTGCCAGGGCTACCGCTGCGCGATTCAAGGGGAGCGGGGTCATATCTAGCCCGGCGACGAGGTTGGGTGCCACGGCGGATAGCTCAAGCTTCAGACGCTGCAGAGCATAGTCAGCGGCATCCAGGCAGTTGGTCGCGCTCGTGTGGAGCTCCTCAAGCCGCAAGGCCTGTTGCGTGGCCATTGAGCTGACTTCATCGAAGTCGACCCAGGGGTTGGTTTCCGTCGCTGCGTTCTCGTCCATTACGATGGCGGGGGGCTTTGCAACGTCGAACTGAAGCCTCGGAGTATCAGGTGCGCGCTTCCACCCGCAGGCCTGCAATAGGCTTTGGGCGCGTTGGCGAATGTCTGAGGGACTAGCGCGCGTTGGGAGGGCGGAAGAGACGATCGCGCGCAGTTGACCGAAAACATCGGTAAAGGCCTCTGCGATCTGGGCAGATAGGCCGTATGTCTCTGGCGCGGTCACGGATCTTGAGGATGTATTCCCCATTGCACTTCCCTATCGGTAGTTCCAGGTGGAGCTGATGCAACCCTGCATTGGAAAATGCATGTATGGCGCATAGGTTCCGTGTGTGCGTGGAAATGCGGTACGAGGATGCCGGCGCAACGATTTGGTAGGATTGGCTTTATTGGTTAATAAATACTTATACTGATTCCTTGCCTAAGCCTTTCGCATTTCAACTTTTAAGGAAGCGCAATTCGATATTTTTCGAAATCAATGCCGTTTTGCAGGGGGATTGGATTCTGGGATTACTGCTCTTCGGTTCGTTTCTCCATGTGTGGTTCTGTTTGGAACCTGTAATGCCCAGTTATTTTGTCCGCGAAAAGCCAGTCTTCTTCCTGCACGCCATAGCCGCGATTGTGAATGACGAGAGGAACGCCATTTATGTTCTCGCGGTTTGAGACTATGGCAATATGCGTTTTTGAAAAGGTGCCATCAGGCACGTAATACGTGACGAGATCGCCGGCGCTATAATCTTTTGGGTTTTTGGTAATAGGGAGTGACACGCCACGGCGTGCGAAGAACTTACCTAAGACGTTGACACGACGGTGGTCGATGTTGCGATCACCAGAGCCAACGTTGGATGTGTGTACCAATTCCTGAAGATCGATTCCGAGTTCGCGGTAGGCGCGTACGATGACGTCGGTACAAACGCCGATGTACCAGGGGACATCGCCAGCAGGGTACGGAATTTTTCGGTAGGTCGGATCGTAGAGTGTGGGCACCGATATTTGTGCACGCGCGGCGTCCACCAGCCGACTCGCAAATGTTTGCGAGCTTTCGTCCGGTTGCGGGGCGTCTTCACCTCTCACACCGATGCTTGAAAGTATTAGTGCGGCCAGCAGTGTCAGCGCGAATGCTGGGGAGGCCGTTGGTCGGAGTGTTCTCAAGCGGGTTAGTCCTTTGGGCAGCGGTGCGGTTTGCGGCTTCGCCAAGCCGTTCTGTTTGAAGCTGGATATGGCGACTACGGTTAATTTAACGACTGCTGACTGGGAAATCGCGTGAATTCTGATGAGTGTCGTTGATGGCTTCAAGGACTTGAGCTGGGGTCCAGCCAGTGTTTCGCAGATCGCGCAAGCTTCGCGCGCCCGAACTTTTAGAAAGTTTATTTCCGTTTGCGTCCACGAGGAGGCGATGATGGTGATAGATCGGTTCAGGGAGATCGAGGAGGACTTGGAGGAGCCGGTGAATGTCGGTTGCAGCGAACAGGTCCTGACCGCGCGTGACATGTGTGATGCCCTGCCTGGCATCATCGACCACCACGGCAAGGTGATAGCTGGCTGGAAAGTCCTTGCGTTGGATGATGGCGTCACCCCACCGATGCGGCTGGGCTTCAATCGTTTCTATTTCACCGTTGGGATGGAGTTCTCGGAAGGTTAGCGGGCGCCCTCCCAGACGCTTCGTTGCCAGCTCCATGGCGGCATCCATGCGGATGCGCATGGCGGGCTGTTCACCGGCTGTAATGCGGCGCTCTACCTCTTGTTGTTGCATGCCGCGGTGCAGGCCGGGATAAACGATGGCGCCGTCGGGATCGCGTTGTGGGTCGCGCCCTCCGGCGGTTGCCGTGATCGCGATCTCGGAGCGAGTTGCGAAGCAAGGATAGAGAAGGTTGAGTTTATGTAGGTGTGCGGCTGCGCGCTGGTAGATCGGAGTTTCCTGTGATTGGCGAAGTATCCTTGGGTCCCAAGTTAAACCCAACCATTCGAGGTCCTCGAAGATCGCCGACACGAAAGCTTCGCGTGTGCGCCCCTGGTCGATGTCCTCAATACGAACTAAGAACTTTCCGCGAAGCTTTTGCGCTAGCTGGCGTCCAACGCGTGCGGACAGCGCGTGACCTAAATGCAAGTAGCCATTTGGGCTGGGGGCGAAGCGGAGAACGGGAAGTTCGGACATTTGCCTGTGATGTAATGCGTCGGCGTCAAACTACAGAAACTTAAGCGGCGTTGGGAATCGGGTCGAGGTGCGGTTTTGGGCAAGGTAGTTGAACGCGGTGTCATCGAGACTGAAGAAGATATTGCCAAAGGCGTTCGTGCTCTCAGGCGTAAGTGCCCGCATATGCGGCGTGTGCATGATGTGGTTGGTACCCCGCCATTGAGGCGTCGCCCCGGCGGTTTTACGGGACTCGTGCGTATAGTTGTCGGCCAGCAGCTCTCTATTTCAAGTGCGGCGGCGATCTGGTCGCGGGTCGAGGCTGGCGTTGTCCCGTTCGATCCTGCGCAGATTATGAGACTAGATGACGACGCACTGCGCAGCTTTGGTCTGTCGCGTTCGAAAATCGCAACGATTCGGTCGTTAGCGACAGCGGTGCTCGATGGGACGTTCGATGTGGCTGCGCTTGATGGCGCTCAAGATCAAGATATCCACAAAGCACTGACCGGCCTGCGTGGCTTTGGTCCCTGGTCGGCTGACATCTACATCATGTTTTGCCTCGGACGGCGGGATGGGTTTGCTGCCGGCGACCTGGCTCTGCAGGAGGGGGTGCGCTTGGTGATGGGGTTGGAGGCGCGTCCTAACGCGGCTCAACTTCAGGACATCAGTGAGCGATGGCGCCCCTGGCGCGGTGTGGCCGCGCGCCTTCTGTGGGCACACTACGGAATGATGAAGAAGATTTCATCTGCAACGCCGGGATGATTCGCTAAAGTGGCTCGCCTGCTGATAGAAGAGTTTGTGCGGAATACTATCTAAGCGTTTCATCGAGGCCGGCATTTGCCGGTGGGTTGGGTGTTTGTGACGGCTTCACAGAGCTGACATGCAGGTTTAGTATTCCTTCGTCCGGATCGGGGTGCGATACCGATTCTCGTCGGGTAACCGTCAGGAAACAGGATCGTGACCGCTGAAGCGTGCATACCGGACGCCAGTCCGGCCCTGGTTCTCAATGCCGACTTCCGGCCCCTGAGCTACTATCCTTTGTCGCTCTGGAGTTGGCAGGAGGCCGTGAAGGCCGTTTTCCTGGACCGGGTCAATATTGTCTCAGAATATGACCGGTATGTCTCCAGCCCCTCTTTCAAGATGCGGCTGCCGAGCGTCGTCTCGTTGAAGACGTACGTTAAGCCGGCGCTTTACCCTGCTTTCACGCGTTTTAACGTTTTCCTGCGCGACCGGTTTTCTTGCCAGTATTGCGGCGCGCGAGATGATCTGACCTTCGACCATCTGATTCCGCGGGCGCTTGGCGGTCTCACGCGCTGGGATAATGTCGTGACCGCATGTGCTCCTTGCAATCTCGCCAAAGGCAGCGAATTGCCGGAAGACGTAGGCATGCTGCCTATGCAGGAGCCTTATCGGCCGACGGTTTTCGAGCTTCACCGCAATGGGCGGCGTTTTCCGCCCAATTACCTGCACGAAAGCTGGCTCGATTACCTTTATTGGGATTCCGAACTCGAACCTTAATCGCTTTCGTCGACACAGTTTGGGGGTGATCCGGCCTCAGGCTGCGCGTCGGGAGGGCTGATGCGCGCAGAGTTCCTCGGCGATCACCTCAACGACTTTACTCCAATCGCTGAACTGCTCGCCGGCCGGCTTAGTGATCCCGAAAGCTGCGAGTGCGTCCGCGGGCGTTCCGCCATCGCGGAAGATGCGCGCGCAGGATTGCCGGGCATAGCCGATCGCTTGATGCCACTGTAGCGGGTTGATGTGTTCATGGGACATGTGCTGCCTCCAGCGGTTACGCGTTTGCTGGCTCTTATGCGAGCCTGGTGCAATTGAAACGAACGAGGTCGGCAGATACGACACGTGTCAGCAGTATCACTACGCTGAACCTTGAAACGCGATACCGTTTGCGAGATGAAGTCTCAGACATTTGCCGTATCTGCCATTCCGATTGAGGTGATCTGCAGAGGGCGGTCTCACCTCGAATTCCTCGTATGCCGTGTTCAAAGCGACGCGCCGTATGCGCGCCGTCATTGAACGAGTTACGCCAACGCTTTACTCATCGTCCGTACGCGGGTCCCTTGGCTTCAGGACATCGGACGGAGGGACGTGAGCCCCGATTACGCTACTCAGCAAAGTGCCGATCTGACGCCACGTCTCACTGTTTTCTGTCACGATACGCCTCTACTTCACGCTGAACTGATGTGGACTAAACGCTACGCGGGTGGGGCTGGCTATGAAACGCGGCCAGCGACCGGTTACTGAAAACGCAACAACTCAAACGCAACGCTTACAAGGTGGGCCACTGTCACCGAACCCGGCGAGGGTCAGTCGAGTTCGGAACTGCGGCTCATAATGTTCTTTATGGGGACGAACCGCTCGGTATTACGCAAACACTTGTTTCGCCGAGCAGTTCGTCTCAATTGCAAGAACACGGTGGATAACGTGCTCTTCAAAGGGTGGTTCGACTCATACGCAACGGGACGCAACAAACACGAACTCAACGCAACAGAACTCGACGCATACGCAACGCTTACTGGGGACGGTTTACGCAGAACACTGAGCTGCGGAACGGAGCTGGGTGAGGACGCGGACGGCGAGTTAGCCAAGTGCTGATACGCGCGACTTAATGACCAAATTCGTCGGGCCGATTTCGACTGCGCGGCTGGAACAAATACTGACATCGCCGCGCCTCCAAACTCACCAACAGTTCGCTTTGTGTTCCGCGAATGAGGGAGAATTAATCGTGCTATTCCGGCGACAAAAAGACCACAATCTGGCTGAGCGATGTTATTTCGCTAGACAAGTGATGAACGGGCCACGGTCGTGCGTTGCGACGTGTTGCAATAGACGAGGAGGCTGCGGATTTATCTAACTTAAGTTTATGATATTATTATTATTTATAAACGCTGGCGAAGGCTGCTTTAAGTGCCAAAGTGAAGAGAATCAGTGACAGCACGGCGTTCCATCCGGCGAACGAAAGCTGGGCAAAACGCCAAGAAGCTTCGTCGCAACGTATGACTGAGGTCGTCTCGAGGCTGGACAGCAAGTCCTTTGCGTTCGTGACAACGCCGGAGCCACCAGAACAGCTGTCGGGGCCGGGCCACCACCCCCATTCGGCCCCCGACTGGTAGACACCAAGACCAGTGTTGATGAGGAACGCGATAGCGATCACGAGAAAGAGAATTGCAGCTAGTCGGCGCAGGTCTGCGCTGATGGCTACCAAGGCGAAGAATGCCAGCGGAATACCCGCGTAGTAAGCGTAGCGCTGCTGCAGGCAAAGCGGACAGGGGGCGTATCCGCCGATGTGCTCAAATGCCAGTGCGGTGAGGATGATCGCTGTGGCGCCGAACAGCACGAGGCTACCGAGGAAGTAAGCTGGCGACTGGACCACGTTTGGCTGTTCGACACGCATGATGCTGCTCCCGCGCACGCTTTCGTTAGATCAAATATCGGATCGCTACGAAGCCACCGATAAGGCAAACCACAAACACAGTGAAAACGAGACCGAGTCGCTTTTCGATGAAGTCGCGAACCGTTGGCCCCAGCCAATAAAGTAGCGCTGCAACTACAAAGAAGCGCAATCCGCGGGAGGCAATGCTCGCAAGCAGAAATACGCCAATATTCAATGCGGTGGCGCCGCTGGCGATGGTGATTACCTTGTACGGGAAGGGCGTTACGCCGAAGGCGAAGACGATCCACGCGCCGTATTCATTGTACTGACTTGCGAACGTCTCGAATTTGTCGAGCGCCCCATAAAACTCGAGGAGAGGTTTGCCGACTGTATCGAATAGCGCGTAGCCGATCAGATATCCGAAAAGGCCGCCTAGGACTGACCCCATCGTTGCGATTGCTGCAAACCACCAAGCCTTCGCGCGTTCGGCCAACACCATCGGTATGAGCATGACATCCGGCGGTATGGGAAAGAACGAGCTTTCGATGAAGGATACCGCGAACAACGCTTCGGGAGCGCGCTTGTGCGAGGCGGACCGCATGGTCCAGTCGTAAAGGCTTTTGAGCATGGATGCCGGTGAGTTGAGGATAAACTGGAAAGATCAAACGCGGTTGTGAGGGTGGGACGGCTCTCAAGGAAACCGCACGGGAACGAAGCTTCGCGACAGATGTAGAACTATTTCATTCAGAATAAAGCGTCCACGGCCTACGGCTCGTACGCGACCTGCGTTTTCGTCGCGTTCGATCACTCCGAGCCCAATGAGTTGCCGTAACGTTTCGGGGTTTGGCCTTACACCGCAAATGCGCGCAAGCCGCGCGAGATCCAAGCCTTCGGTGAGGCGCAATCCCATCATCAGCATTTCGTCTGCGGCTTCTGCATCGCTAATTGATTCTTGTGTGATCACGCCGTGGTTGCTGGCTTCGACCTGAGCCAACCAGGTTTCGGGATGACGTTCCGTGGCCGTAGCCAATCGCTCGCCGTTCGAGAGAACGCGGCCATGCGCTCCGGGGCCAATGCCAGCATATTCGCCATATCGCCAGTAAACGAGGTTGTGACGGCTCTCTTCTCCAGGGTTCGCATGGTTGGACGTTTCGTATGCGGCCAGACCAGCGGCTTCGGTCAATTCCTGGGTCAGTTCGAACAGATCGGATGCGGCTTCGGCGGGCGGAACAGAGAGTTTGCCTGCGTTATAGAGTTTCTCGTAAGCGGTGCCGGGTTCGATGGTCAGTTGATAGAGCGACAGGTGCGTTGGCCCTAGGGCCAACGCTTCACTGAGTTCGGTTCGCCAGTCATCGCAGGTTTGCTGAGGCCGTGCGTAAATCAGATCGAACGAGATGCGTTCAAAATTCGCGCGCGCGATGTCGAGCGCCGCAAGGGCTTCCCTTGACGTGTGGATGCGGCCCAACCTTTTCAGGTCGGGATCACGTAAGGACTGAAAGCCGAGAGATACGCGATTGGCGCCTGCAGAGCGGTACCCAGAAAAGCGTCCTGCATCTACCGATCCGGGATTGGCCTCGAGAGTGATTTCGGCGCCGGACGCCAAGCCCCACACGTGATCGATATGTTCGATGATGGCCCCAAGTGTCTGGGGCTGCATCAAGGATGGTGTGCCGCCACCGAAGAAGACGCTGGCAACGCTGCGAGAGCCAATTTGTGCGGCGGTGTGATCAAGTTCGCGAAGATACGCTGCGAGAAAGCGCTTTTCGTCCCAGCCGTCGGAGCGGACGTGGCTGTTGAAGTCGCAGTAAGGGCACTTCTGAGCGCAAAACGGCCAATGAACGTATACGGCAAAGCCGGGCTCCGAGCTGTCCGATACGGTCAAAGCTTCGGGGGGCGCTGGGGATGGCATCAGCGGCTTGCTGCGAACAGGGCTTTGGCTAGATACCGCCAACGCGGTTCCTCCTCCTCGCTATCGAGTGCACTGACGCTCTTCTCAAGTGCCGTCAGAAACTCGGTGAGGGTGTGTGTGCCCCAGGTTGCTCCGTGGGTTTCGTGATCTTTGCGCAGGTTGGCAATAAAGGTCACGAGTTCGTCGCGCGTTGAGAGATTGCGGGCTGCGGCTGCAAAGCCTTCCAAATCGCGGCCCGTCGCTTTCGATGGCGGCGCTAATGGAATGCCTTCGAGGCAAGCTTCCTTGAAAAGAGAGAAGGCGCGGGTGCGATGGGAGATCGCGTATTTCTGGGCTGGCTCCATTTCGCCGAAGGTCTGTTCCTTACCGTCGGCGACAAACATTGGATCATAGCCAAAGCCGTTTCCGCCGCGAGCGGGCCAGACCAAGTGGCCAAAAACCTTTCCCTCAAAATTCTGAGCTGTGCCATCTGGCCAGACCAGGCTGAGTGCGCAAGTAAAGTTGGCCCGAGGGGGGGAGCTCCATCCCGTGCGGGCCGAGATCTCATCGGCAAGCCGCTTCATGGCTGCGCCGAAGTCTTTTGATGGGCCTGCCCAGCGGGCCGAATAGATGCCAGGAGCGCCGTCGAGGGCTTCAACTTCGAGGCCGGAGTCATCTGCGAGCGCGGGAAGATTGGCGGCGCGCGCGGCATGGCGCGCCTTGAGTTCGGCATTCCCAACGAAGGTGGTTTCTGTTTCTTCTGGCTCTTCCAGGTTCAAATCGGCGGCGGATATGGCGTCTAGGCCATAAGGAATGATCAACTGTTTGATCTCCCAGACCTTGCCGGGGTTGTGACTGGCCACAACGAGCTTGGTGCCGGGTTCCAGCTTATGGTTCATTTCAGTCCCCAGATCCTGGGCTCGGCGAATTCCAAACAGTTGCCTGCAGGATCGCGGAAGTAGATGGAATGGCCTCCCTGCGGCCATTCGAATTCCGTTTCGATCTCTACGCCGTTTGCTTTCAGCTTCTCTTTCCACGCCATAAGAGTGTCGCGGCTGGCGGGGAAACAGATGTGACCGGGACCATGCGCGCCGTGCGGTGGAACCGGTATATGGGCGTCGGGCGCTGGGTTCGCCGTTACAGTGGGGTTAAACACCAACAGCATCTGGTTGCCGCAGCGATAAAACAAGTGACGCCCTTCCTCCTTGGCTTGAAGTTTGAGGCCAAGGAGGCCGGAATAGAAGGCTTCCGCCCGGTCGAGGTCGTCGGCGTAAAGAACGGTTTCGAGAACGCCGTCGATAGATGAATGTGTTTGGTTCTGCTCGGTCAAGGACACTTAAGCCATCAGCTAACGGTGAGCTTTTGCAATTGCAGGAGTTCGCCGATGCCCTTTCTGGCAAGAGCCATAAGCTCGTCGAAGCTTTCCTGGCTGAACGGGACTGTTTCGGCGGTACCCTGCACCTCAACGATACCACCCGCGCCCGTCATGACGAAGTTGGCGTCGGCCTCCGCATTCGAGTCTTCCGCGTAATCGAGGTCGAGGACCGGTGTCGTACCGTATATGCCACACGAGACGGCTGCGACCTGGTCGCGCAGAACATCGTCTTTGACCATGTCGCGCAGTTTCATCCACTGGATGCACTCGTAAAGAGCAACCCATGCGCCGGTGATAGCTGCCGTGCGGGTGCCGCCGTCGGCCTGGATAACGTCGCAATCGACAGTAATCTGACGCTCGCCAAGACGTGGCAGATCGACGACAGCGCGCAGGGCGCGACCGATTAAGCGCTGTATTTCCTGTGTGCGGCCAGATGGATAGCCTTTCGTGACTTCACGGCGCGTGCGTTCGTGCGTGGCACGAGGCAACATCGAGTATTCGGCGGTGATCCAGCCGCGCTGCTGGCCCTTGAGCCAGGGGGGAACACGTTCCTCCAGAGATGCCGTGCAGAGGACATGGGTGTTGCCGAACTTGATCAGGCAGGAGCCTTCGGCATGCAGGGAAACGGCGCGTTCGATGGAGACGCGTCGTAGCTCGTCGGGCTGGCGTTTTGATGGGCGCATGAAGAAGCTCGGCCTGTTTGTTTTAGGGACTGCGGGATATTTCGGTGGAGCGTGCCAGGACACTCCTGGAACGGCCGATCCGCGCCGGACCCTAGAAGAGGGGCGCGGTGTGTTCAATATGAAATAGGCTCGGAAATGGTATCGTCTGAGATGTTTGCGAGGACATTTGACGAAGAGCCGTTGGTTTACCAATACTTATCGGGCGGGCGGACTTTTCCGGCGGGGCGAGAATAGTCCTTACATTTTTGGCCCCAATGCCCCCTTGAGCCAGGCACGAGCAATGCAGCGGATTACTGAAATCGCGGAGTTGAATGAACGATCGCGTACCGTCCTTCGTCAAATTGTTGAAACTTATTTGTCGACCGGAGAGCCGGTAGGCTCGCGCAACCTGTCACGTGTGCTTCCGATGACGTTGTCGCCGGCATCGATCCGCAACGTCATGTCGGACCTCGAACATTTAGGCCTCATCGTATCGCCGCACACTTCGGCAGGTCGGCTGCCGACGCAATCCGGTTTGCGGCTTTTCGTTGATGGTTTGCTGGAGGTTGGGGACCTCAATGCCGAGGAGCGGCGTGCCATTGAAGGTCAGCTCAGCATTCGCCACCAAGGCAACTTCGATCAGGTGCTGCACGAAGCCAGCGAGATGATTTCGGGCTTGTCGCATTGCGCTGGCGTTGTTCTTGCCGACAAGCAGACGATCCGGCTTAAGCACATCGAGTTTGTTCCGTTGGATCCGCGCAAAGCGCTTGTCATCCTTGTGGATGAGGGCGGCCGCGTCGAAAATCGGATTATCGAGCTGCCGCCGGGCTTGCCTTCCTCGGCTCTTAGCGAAGCGGCGAACTATTTGAATGCGCACGTCATGGGAAAGACCATTTCGGAGGCGCAATTGCTGATCGAGCACGAGTTAACGACGGCGCGCGCGCAGTTGGACAAACTGACGCAACGGGTCATCAAGGCGGGGCTTGCGGAGTGGTCTGGAGCCCATGACGACCGCCAGAGCCTTATTGTGCGCGGCCAGTCCAACCTTCTGAAAGATGTTTCTGCGGAGGAGGACCTTGAGCGTATCCGTCAGTTGTTCGATGACCTGGAGGCGAAACGTGAGTTGCTGCAACTCCTTGGGCTCGCAGAGACGGCGGAAGGGGTGAAGATTTTCATAGGCTCGGAGAATAAGCTGTTCTCCTTGTCCGGTTCGTCGCTGGTGGTGGCGCCATTTCACGATGAACAGCGCAGAATTGTCGGTGTTATTGGGATAATTGGCCCCACCCGGCTTAACTATGCCCGTATCATTCCTATGGTGGACTACACGGCAAAGCTGGTTAGCCGCTTGCTCACTTGATCTGGCGGCGAACGCCCTGATATCGAAAGCGTTGGAAACGCACAGTGGTAGCGCGACGCAGAGTCTTGCGGCGCGGACCGCTGATTGCGGCACTTGCTAAGTGGAGAGAAGATGGCCGAAGAAACGAAAAAGCCTAGTCAAACCGATAACGGCGCGACTAACGGCAGGTCGCCGGACGTATCAACGGCTGCGGAGGAGATGGCAGAGGGTGCGCAGTCTGCTCCAGGAAAAGAAGGCGCACCGCTGGAAGACGTTAGTGCTCTCGCTACGAAACTCGATGAACTAAACGCGCAGAAGGCGGATCTCACGGACCGGCTGGTTCGTGCGCATGCCGAAATTCAGAACCTACACAAGCGTCTGGAGCGTGAGCGCGAGGAGACGTCGAAATACGCCATCGCAAAGTTTGCGCGCGACACTGTAGCGGTCGCGGATAACTTCGAGCGGGCCATTTTGTCTGTTCCTGAGGAGGCGCTGTCGGACAATCCGGTGCTGAAAAGCTTGCTCGATGGCGTAACCATGACGGAGCGCGAGTTCCTGAATGTTCTGGAAAAACATGGTGTGGTCCGAGTCGACCCGAAGGGCGAGCCGTTTGATCCTCACAAGCACCAGGCGATGATGGAGCAGGAGGATACTTCTGTGCCTGCTGGTACGGTTCTGCAGGTTTTCCAGCAGGGCTACATGATTGGTGACCGCGTTTTGCGTCCGGCCATGGTTGTGGTTGCGAAAGGTGGTCCCAAAGCTGCGCCCGCATCGGTCGAGGCGACGCAGAGATCCGGGACGTCCGATCAGCCGGAAGGGCCTGCGAATGAGGCAAGCCCATCGGATGAGGATGAGCCGGATCGCTGATCACTAAACTTGAGTTGGGTTATAATTCAGGAGCGCTGGCGTAGTTGCGTCAGCGCTCTTTTTTGGCTTCGAGCCCGCCCCCTATTCGAGCAGGGTGACAAAACGGCGATCGGCGCATGTGACTCCGCTTTCCTCAGTGCACGAATAGAAGCTGTAGAGGATAACTTCTGCTCGACCGATGAGATTTTCAGCTGGCACCATACCCATCTGCGGGAATCGGCTGTCCGAAGAGTTGTCGCGGTTGTCACCCAGCATAAAATAGTGGTCCGGCGGTACGGTGACCTCAGCCATATTTCGGCCGGGCATATAACGGGTCCGCTGTAGAACCTTGTGGCTATCTCCAGGAATGAGGGTTTCCTCGAACTCATCGACCTCAACGATGCGCCCTTCGTATTCGCGATAACGGTAGGTCCTCAGGTGGCGGCGCGGCACGGGCTGGCCATTCAGCACCAGTTCGCCATTCACCATCGCGATGCGGTCGCCGGGTAATCCCACAAGACGCTTAATCATGCGTTCACCTGACGTCGGGTGCATAAATACGACGATGTCACCATGCTTGGGCTGGTGGCCAAAGATCCGGCCGGTGAGGCTTACGGGAAGCTTCAAGTCATAGGGCAGCGAGTATCTGCTCCAGCCGTATGCGTATTTGGAGACGGTCAGCCGATCGCCGACCTGCAACGTCGGCAGCATGCTTTCGGACGGAATGAAGTATGTTGCGAAAGCGGTCGCCTGAAAGAGGAAAGCAAAGCCGATTGCTAGGCCGATGATGCCCAGGAAATCACGGATTTGGCGCAGCATATTGTCTCCGGGTAGAGCCCGCCTGACGGTCGGAGCTACCACCTACCATACAACTAAAGGCGGCATCATTACGTAGTGGGACGACAGATAGTTTTTCTTAAGTCCCGCGGGTTCGGTCAAGATCGGGCACGGGATTTTGATATGTGGTGACGCGGCGCAGGGTCAGATTGAAGCGGCCGCCCTCCGTCAGCAGATCGGACGATCCCGGGATGATCCTGTCGATCCCGTGGTAAGCCTTGCGGGCCGAACCACCGAGGACCGCCACGTCTCCGGAACTTAAGACAATGCGCGTTTTGGGATCCGACCTACGAAGTCCTCCGACGTGGAAAATTGCGTCATCACCGAGGGAGACGGATACGACGGGGGCAGAAAAATCGCTCTCATCACGATCGACATGACTGCCCATACGGGTTCCCTGACCGTAGTAGTTAATCAGACAAGCTTCAGGATCACCTGGCCAATCGGCCACGTCTCGCCATAACGCGCGCAGTGTCGCGGGTAAGGGCGGCCATGGCTCGGCCGTCTCGGGATGTCGGTCCTGATACCGGTAGCCTGAAATGTCAGAGACCCAGCCCAAGGCGCCTGCGTTGGTCATTTGTACGGAAAATGGTTTGCCGGTTCTCGGCATAGCGGGGCTGAAAAGCGGGGCCTGGGCGATGATTCGGCGGATTTCCTCGAGAAGTTCGAGTTGCTGAGGGTCCTTGAAATAGCCGCGAATATGACGGAAACCTCTGAGCATGGGACCTACCTGCGACACGACCCCGCCAAGTTGAGGCTTGGGAGGGGAAATATTTCACTTCCGGATCACGTTCGCGTTAGCGCGCACAGTTGCACCCGGAAAAGCCCTGCTTATATAACGCCAAGCTGATCCGTGAACTCCAGGGGACCGTGTCCGACCGCACGGTGGTTTGGGCAATCAGCACCCAAGCCCCAGTGCTGGACAGCAAAGGCGCCAGTCTCTGGGCCTTAACGGTCTGCCGAATTAAGAAGGAAATTAGACTATGGCTAAAGTCATCGGCATTGATCTCGGTACGACCAACTCGTGCGTCGCCGTCATGGAAGGCGGAAAGCCGAGAGTTTTGGATAATGCGGAAGGCGCCAACACGACGCCGTCCATCGTCGCGTTTACTGACGATGGTGAAAAGCTCGTGGGTCTGCCAGCCAAGCGCCAAGCCGTAACGAATCCACTGAATACGTTCTTTGCGATCAAGCGCCTTGTAGGTCGTCGTTACGATGATCCGCTTGTCGAGAAGGACAAGAAGCTTGTTCCCTACAAGATCGTTGAAGGCCCAAATGGCGATGCCTGGGTTGAGGCCAACGGTCAGAAATATTCCCCGCAACAGGTTTCCGCATTCATCCTTCAGAAAATGAAGGAGACCGCCGAAGCGAAGCTTGGCGAGAAGGTGGAGCAGGCGGTTATTACCGTTCCGGCTTACTTCAACGATGCGCAACGTCAGGCAACCAAGGATGCGGGTAAGATCGCAGGCCTTGAAGTTCTGCGCATCATCAACGAACCGACGGCGGCAGCGCTCGCTTATGGTCTTGAGAAGACAAACGATTCCAGCACGATCGCGGTCTACGACCTCGGCGGTGGTACGTTCGATATTTCGATCCTGGAAATCGGTGACGGTGTTTTCGAGGTCAAGTCCACCAACGGCGACACCTTCCTCGGTGGTGAAGACTTCGACATGAAGCTCGTTAGCTATTTCGCCGATGAGTTCAAGAAAGAGAGCGGCATCGATCTTCGTGGTGACAAGCTGGCTCTGCAGCGTTTGAAGGAAGCTGCGGAAAAGGCAAAGATCGAGCTGTCGTCCTCGTCCCAGACCGAGGTCAACTTGCCGTTCATCACGGCCGACCAGTCCGGACCGAAGCACCTGACGATGAAGATGACGCGCGCCAAGCTCGAAAGCCTCGTCAACGATCTGATTTCGCGTACCAAGGGGCCGTGCGAAGCGGCTTTGAAGGACGCAGGGCTCAAAGCGGCTGACATCAATGAGGTGGTTCTCGTTGGCGGTATGACCCGTATGCCGCGCGTGCAGCAGGTCGTTAAAGAACTGTTCGGCAAAGAGCCGCACAAGGGTGTCAACCCAGACGAGGTTGTGGCTGTCGGTGCCGCTATTCAGGCCGGTGTTCTCAAGGGCGACGTCAAGGACGTCCTGTTGCTTGACGTTACGCCATTGTCGCTCGGTATCGAGACCTTGGGTGGTGTGTTTACGCGCCTCATCGACCGCAATACGACCATTCCGACGAAGAAGAGCCAGGTCTTTTCGACAGCAGAGGATGGTCAGAGCGCGGTTACCATCCGCGTATCTCAGGGCGAGCGCGAAATGGCCGCCGACAACAAGCTGCTCGGTCAGTTCGATCTCGTCGGTATTCCTCCCGCACCTCGTGGTGTGCCGCAGGTCGAGGTGACCTTCGATATCGATGCGAACGGTATTGTGCACGTGTCCGCCAAGGATAAGGCGACAAGCAAAGAGCAATCGATCCGCATCCAGGCGTCTGGCGGTCTGTCCGACACCGAGATTGATCAGATGGTGAAGGACGCAGAGGCGCACGCTGCTGAAGACAAGAAGCGGCGCGAGCTTGTTGAGACCCGCAACCAAGCTGAAGCCTTGATTCACCAGGTCGAGAAGTCACTGGAGGATAACAAGGACAATCCGAAGGTCGATGCCGTCAAGGGCGAGGTCGAGGCTGCTATTGCGTCCGCTAAGGAAGCGATGGGTAAGGACGACGTGGAAGCGATCACTACCGCTGTGGCAGCTCTCACGCAGGCGTCGATGAAGATCGGTGAAGCCGTTTACGCCGGCCAAGGCGGTGATACGGCGGCTGGCGGACCTGCTGCCGGTGATGGGGCTGAGGGAGGTGCCCAGGCTTCCTCGGAAGGCCGCGACGACGTCGTTGATGCTGATTTCGAAGAGATCAACGACGACAAGAAGTCGGCTTAATCTCAAGTCCACTGGTGCGCGAAAGTCTCTTTCGCGCACCAGTACGTCACGGGGCGGCGCGCTAGGTCCGCGAATCAGTGACAGTGTCCGTTGGTTATGCACGGGGACATTGATCGCGTTATCCGGATCCGAGTTGCCGGAAGGGGTTTTCGCCACACAGGGCGAACTGGTGGTAGAGGATGAGCCGCATTGGTCCGGTCCGCTATGCCAGTGAGGATATTTTCATGGAGCACTTGCGGTCATAGGCGTAGGTTCATGCGGGGTGTGCAATGCGCGGAGACGCGTACCGTGTGGGATGGGAGATCTTCTATGATTGTCTGGCTCGCAGCGAAGAAGGACGCGCGCTGAAATGAGCAAGCGCGACTTTTACGACATCTTGGGCGTGCAGCGCGGAGCACAGGATCAGGAAATCAAGTCGGCTTTTCGCAAGCTGGCGAAGAAATATCACCCTGATGCCAACGCAGATGAAGACGCCGAGCTTCGTTTCAAGGAAATCAACACCGCCTATGAGGTTCTGAAGGATCCACAGAAACGGGCTGCTTACGATCAGTTCGGACACGCAGCCTTCGATGGCAGCATGGGTGGCCGGGGTGGTCCGGGCGGTGGCTTTGGGCCGGATTTTGCTTCGTCCATGTCGGACATCTTCGACGATTTGTTCGGAGAGTTCATGGGAGGGCGTCGGGGCGGTGGTGGTCCTCGCAGCCGTACGGGCCGTGAGCGCGGTGCCGATCTTCGCTACAACATGGAGATTAGCCTTAGCGAAGCCTATACGGGCAAGACGGCTGAGATCCGCGTGCCGACGAGCGTGGCTTGCGAAACATGCTCCGGCACAGGAGCCAAGCCGAATACGAAACCCGTGGCGTGCCCGACCTGCGCAGGGCTCGGCAAAGTGCGCGCCAGCCAAGGCTTTTTCACGATTGAGCGGACGTGCCCGTCGTGCCACGGACGTGGCGAGATTATTCAGGATCCGTGTACGAGCTGCGGCGGCTCAGGACGCACCACGAAGGAGCGTACGCTGTCGGTCAATATTCCAGCCGGCGTTGAAGATGGTACGCGCATTCGTCTAGCCGGAGAAGGTGAAGCTGGATTGCGCGGCGGGCCTTCGGGTGATCTCT
Organism: Candidatus Filomicrobium marinum; assembly: GCF_000981545.1. Classification (NCBI taxonomy): domain Bacteria; kingdom Pseudomonadati; phylum Pseudomonadota; class Alphaproteobacteria; order Hyphomicrobiales; family Hyphomicrobiaceae; genus Filomicrobium; species Candidatus Filomicrobium marinum. The sequence goes on along the minus strand of NZ_LN829119.1, from coordinate 793,239 downwards.
ACATTTTCCTTTCCATCACTCCGCATGCTTTTTTCCAGCGCGACGGCGCGGACATCTTCTGTCGCGTTCCCATCTCTATGACGACTGCGGCTCTTGGCGGTCAAATCGAAGTTCCAACAGTTGCTGGCAGCAAGAAGCGGGTCAAAATCCCCGAAGGAACGGAAAGCGGTAAGCAGTTCCGGCTTAAGGGAGAAGGGATGTCCGTCCTACGTTCCAAGGTGATGGGCGACATGTACATTCAGGTTGAGGTCGAAACGCCAAAGAATTTGACCCGCCGGCAGCGTGAGCTGCTTGAAGAGTTCAGAGCGCAAAGCGGCGATGAGACGAGCCCAGAGAGCCACGGCTTTTTTGCGCGCGTGAAAGAGTTCTTCGACGGTAAGGCGGGCTGATGGGCAATCAGGCGAAATTGCTTTTTTTCGCCGGCTCAACACGGAGTGCTTCGTTCAACAAGAAGCTCGCTCGTCTCGGCGCGACGATCGCTTCGTCGGATGGCATCGACGCAACGTTCGTCGATCTCGCCGACTACGATATGCCGCTCTACAACGGTGATCTCGAACTGGACTCCGGGCAACCGGAAAATGCCAAGCGGCTTAAGAAGCTGTTTGAGCAGCACAACGGAATTATGATCGCGTGCCCCGAGTATAATTCCTCCATCACGCCGCTGTTGAAGAACACCTTGGATTGGGTGAGCCGCATCCGAGAGAATGATGGGACGGCGAAGGTCTTTAAGACACGCGTGTTTCTACTGGTGTCCGCATCATCGGGCGGTACGGGTGGACTACGTGGCCTTCATAGCGTGCGCCCGGTGCTAGAGTTGGGGCTTGGCGCTCTTGTGCTGCCGGATCAGTTCATGTTGCCGCGCGCAAATACCGCTTTCGCGGAAGACGGCAGTCTGAACGATACAGACGCGCAGGAACGTCTGAGGACGGCCATCCGCAAACTTGCACACACGGCATCCGTCTTGGATGCGGCGGGTGTGTTCCCGCGTTAGTGCTGAATTATAGCCAGCAAGATCGAGATCGTTACGGCCGACAGGACTGTGCCCAATGCGATTGCGCCCGAGGCTGAGTTGATGGCCCGGCCGCTTTTGGAGGCGAACAGAAACGCGTTGGCGCCCGTCGGTACGGACGCAAAGATCGTGATGACACCCTGCGAAACGGGGCTCAACTGGAATACCTGAGACGCCAGCAGGTAAGCGATCGTCGGCATGGCGATCAGCTTCAGCAGCACAATCGATGACAGGGTCGGCGCTTGGCCTTTGATTTCGGCTTTCACGAGAGACAGGCCGAGTGCGATCAGTGCTGCGGCGACGCCTGATTGCGCAAGCAAGGTCAACATCGTGAGAATAGGCGCAGGCAGTGTGAGGGTGGTTACGCGCCACAACGCGCCGAGAGCAATGGCTATGATAATGGGGTTGCGGCTGAGATCCCTCACGAGGTTCGAAATGAGATCGCGGGCTGATTGGTTCGCTTCGCGGTCCACCAGTCCAGCGTGAAGCGTTGCCGTCAGCCAGAGTGTTGGCGCGTGGATGGATAAAATCAGGGCGATGGTGGCGGTCGCGGCATTCCCGTACGTGGCCATCGTAAGCGGCAGGCCGAGCATGAGCAGATTGCCGAAGGCTGATGATATGGCAATCGATGGGCCGTCCTGCGCCGGGCGATGCAGGATGCGCGTTGTGGTGAGAGCGGCGAGGAGCCAAATGATGCCTACCGTGCCAAAGTAGCTTCCCCACACACCGACAACGGACAGATCGGCGAACTCGGCTGTCGCTACGGTTTTGAATAGGAGGGCGGGAATCGCCAAGGAAAAGGCAAACTCGGCGACCCCCTTTTCAGCCGCCGGGGAAAGCCAAGCCAAACGGCCAGAGAGGTAGCCTAGGATGATGAGCCCAAACACGGGGGCTACGATGGCCAATACTGCGAGCATGCGCACCGCGCCTTGTTTTAGCCGTTGATGTTGGTCTTCGATCCGGAGGTTTGATCCGGTGGCGGTGAACGCATACGGCTTTGTTGTTTCCTAGCTAAGCTCGGAGGGTTAGGCAACTAGACTAGGTGTCGGATGGTCAGTAAGCGCCGGTCCCTGGGATTGCCCAAGGCGACTCTTTCTGCTGCTGAGGGGAAAGGCCTCCGGTCGTAAGCGGTGTTGTGGGACCGCCGGGCGCGGGATCGACCACGGAGGAGCCGAACTTTTGAACTTCGAGGACTGCGAGCCCGCGCGAGGACAATCCGTCTGGCGTAAAGCGGACGATGCCGTCGACGCCGTTGAAACCAGAGGCCCGCGTTATGGCAGCTGGAGAATAGCGGTTGGCGGACGGATTGGACGATAGCGTAATCGCCAAGCTCATCGCGTCATAGGCGAGGCTCGCCAGCCGTGGCGGCGCCTGTCCAAAGTTGCGTGCAAAGCGTTCTGAGAACTCCCGCCAGCCGCGCGGGTCGGGGTTCGGGTACCATCCGCCAACAAACGCTTGATCTCGCCCGATGTTGGGGAACTCCCACGCGCCTGTTCCAATGATCTTGATCCGAGATGTATCGAGGCCAGCATAGGCGATCTGCGGGCCTAGGCTCGGAAGGGTTTCTTGCCCTCCGGGGAGGAACAACGCTTCGACAGGTGAGCCCATTTGCCCAGCCTGCTTGATGATATCGAATACGCGTCGTGCGGGTTCGAGCATCTGATTTGCGCCGGGTTCGTAGCGCTCCAGTGCGACGATGGTTCCGCCCGAACGCGTCACAGTACTACGAAACGAATTTTCTATCGCTGCGCCATAGGTTCCGTTAGGGATGAGAGCGGCGAAACGGCGCTTACCCTTTGAGATTGTGTAGGTAACTATGCGCTCGACTTCAGACTCGGGAAGGTAGCTCAGAAGGTAGACGCCGTTTCCAGCGACCTTGCGATCGTTCGAGAACGCGATGATTGGCACGTTGGCTGTGCGTGCCACCGACGCAGCGCCGGTTACGGCGCTCGAGAATAATGGGCCGAGGATGATTTCGGCGCCTTCATCGATGGCTTGCTGTGCTGCGGCGCGCGCACCTTCGGGCGTGCCTTTGTCATCCTTTGCAATCAGCTGGATGGCTGGGTTATCCAACTCGAACAGGGCCATTTCGCCTGCTTGTTTCATGCTCTTGGCGACGGCGGCGGATTGGCTGAAGCCGCCGAGTGGGAGCAACATGGCGATTTTAACGGGACGGTGGCTTTTGCCGGAAGGGCCTAGCGCGGCGGCTTCGGTCGCTTGATTGGGCGTGGTCAGTCCGGGGCCGCCCAAATTCGTCGCGCACGCGGCTAGCCCCAGCGAGAGCGCGCTCAGACCGAGAATTGATAGTATGCCGGCGGGCCGGATTCGGAGCCATAGTGCTCCGATTTTTTGTATGAAGCTCGCTGCGACGGCCTTCATCATATTGTATTCGATCTCCGCGAGTAGCAGGCTTGGCCAAGGACCGCGGCAATCCGGATTGGCCAAGGGCGCCCCAGTTTGGCGCCCCGAATCGCTCGCAGCCGCCAATGCAACCCTGGATAGACGGTGATAGCACGCGTCGGAAGTCCTTTCCTGTCACTATGCAGCAAATTTGGCTACACGTTGCCCAATTCGCTGTTGAAACCAATACTTGGTGAACATGATGCTCTTGGGAAACAGCCGTACGCTTGAGCATAGGAAGGTTTTTCCAACGTGACGCGCTTGAAGGTTAATCCCGAAAGAGGCACTTCCGGCCGTGAGTCGACTCGCCACGACGGCGGTTTGGACCTTGTCGCGCCGCGTGTCGTGACTGAGCTGGAGCGGGCCTTCTCCAAGGTTACAGAGGCAGGGCTCTACCTCGTGGCGACGCCGATCGGCAATCTTTCCGATATCAGTTTGCGGGCGCTCGCCGTACTGGCGAAGGCCGATGTCATTTATGCCGAGGACAAGCGCCACAGTGGTACGTTGCTTAGCCACTTCGCGATCAAGGCGCCGTTGCGGTCCTATCATGAGCACAACGCCGAGAAAGAGCGTCCGCATATTCTCGCGGCACTCGCACACGGGGACCGGGTTGCGCTGATCAGCGACGCGGGAACGCCGTTGATCTCAGATCCGGGTTACAAGCTCGTGCGTGACGTCATTGCCGAGGGGCATGCGGTCATTAGTATTCCGGGCGCGTCTGCGCCGCTCACGGCTTTAACGGCAGCGGGTCTCCCCACGGATACATTCTTGTTTGCGGGGTTTTTGCCGACACGGAAGGATGCGCGGCGGGGGCGGATTGAGGCCCTGGCGCAGGTCCCGGCGACATTGATCTTTTTTGAAGCGCCAACGCGACTTGCGGAAAGCCTTTCCGATCTCAGTGCCTGTCTCGGGCCACGTGCCGGAGTCGTCGCGCGGGAGTTGACCAAGCTCAATGAGGATTTCGTGCGCGGGCCTCTGTCCGAACTTGCCGTTGCTTACGATGGTGAGACGGTCAAAGGGGAAATCGTCATTCTTGTCGGGCCGCCGGTTACCGAAGAGATTGCGGATACCGATATCGAGGAACGGCTGAAGGCGGCTCTCGCAGACCTTAGCTTGCGTGATGCCGCGCGTTTGATCGCCAGTGAGTTGAAGGTGGCGAAGGCGCGCGTCTATGATCTCGGACTGGCTATGAAGCGAGCGCAAGATGGCGGATGACGCGGAGGCTAGGCGCTGGAAACGTCAAAGGCGACGTCGGTATTTCAGTGGTTTGATGGCGGAGCGCGTGGCCGCAACTTGGCTGATGTTCAAGGGATACAGAGTGCTGGGCCGCCGTGTGCGAACAGCGGGTGGGGAGATTGATCTCATCGCGGTTCGTGGACGTCGTCTTGCATTCGTTGAAGTGAAACAGCGGCGGAACGTGGGCGCTGCGCAAGCGTCTATTCAGCTGCGGCAGCGACAGCGGGTGCGACGAGCCGCAGAACTCTGGCTCAGCAAACGGCGATCGTTTGAGAATCACGATGTAGGTTTTGACGTGGTGTTTCTCGTGCCGTGGCGATGGCCGCTGCATATTCAGAATGGTTTATCGGATCATGAGCTTCGGTGAACTGTCAGTACGAAAATACTGATGATTGACAAGCCCGTGGCTGGTGCCCTTCTTGTGTCGCGCAAATACCCCGGGAATTTTCCCGTTCCCTCCCTGCTTCAATGAGGAAGCCGCCGATGTCCTTGAAAATTGCTTGCCAGATGGATCCGATTGAGCGGATCGATATTGCCGGCGATTCCACTTTCGCGATCCTGATCGAGGCGCAACGGCGCGGGTACGAACTTTTTTATTATACGCCACAGAGCCTGTCGCTGCACGGCGATAAGCTCATAGCGCGCGGTGCGAGTCTCAAAGTTCAAGACAAGGCAGGTGCGCACTATCACCTGGAAGATCCGCGCACCGAGGATCTGCGCGGGCAAGACGTGGTGCTGTTGCGCCAGGATCCGCCATTCGACATGGCCTACATCACGACGACGCATCTGTTGGAGCGCATCCATCCGCAGACGTTGGTGGTCAACGATCCTGCGCATGTACGCAATGCACCGGAGAAGATTTTCGTTCTCGATTTCCTTGATCTCATGCCGCCGACGATGATTACGCGGCAGCTCGACGATGTTCTCGCGTTTCGGCGTCAGTATAAGGACATCATCGTCAAGCCGCTGTACGGCAACGGCGGGGCTTCTGTTTTCCGGTTGAAGCCGGACGACTCCAATATCGGTTCTCTCGTTGAACTCTTTCAGACGGTTTTTCGCGAGCCCTTCATGGTGCAAGAGTTCCGGCCGGAGGTTAGTGGCGGCGATAAACGGATCATCTTGGTGGATGGTGAGCCGGCGGGTGTCGTCAACCGTATTCCTGCGGAAGGTGAGACACGCTCGAACCTGCATGTTGGCGGCAAGCCCGCGGCGGTGGACCTTACAGAGCGTGACCTTGAGATCTGCGCGCGGCTCGGGCCGGAGCTGAAGCGGCGCGGGTTGTTGTTCACCGGCATCGATGTGATCGGGCCTTATCTCACTGAGATCAATGTCACGTCGCCAACGGGTATCCGGCACATTCAGGCGTTGGGCGGCCCAGACATCTCGGCGAAGATTTGGGACGCGATCGAGGCGCGGGTGAATATCGGGCAGTGAAAACCCACTTCTTGTTCCTCTTATGTTCTTGAAATGGCGTATGCGGTGCGTTAGGCTCCTTTGATCGTGAGTGTACGGATCGGGGGCTCAGATGTACGCGCAGATTTCGACGTTGGCGTTCGTGGGGATCGAGGCGCGTGCCGTTGAGGTGCAGGTTCGGATCACGCCCGGAGCCCCCGCATTTGCCATCGTTGGATTGCCGGACAAGGCGGTTGCGGAAAGCCGTGAGCGGGTCCGCAATGCCTTGCATGCCGTGGGGTTGGGGCTTCCTTACAAGCATCTCACAATCAATCTGGCTCCCGCCGATCTGCCCAAGGAAGGCAGCCACTTCGATTTGCCCATTGCCCTAGCACTGATGGCGGCCATGGGCGCGATAGCGCCGGATGCGATAGCGGATTTTGCTGCAATCGGAGAGCTTGCGCTTGATGGATCTATCCGTGATGTGCCGGGCGGCCTGCCCGCTGCGATCGGTGCGAATGCGCTGGGTAAGGGGTTGATCTGTCCAGCGGGATGCGGGGCGGAGGCAGCCTGGGCAGGCGAGGATTTTACGCTGCTGGCGCCACCGCATCTGCTTTCACTGGTCAATCACTTCAAAGGCCTTCAGACCCTGTCGCGGCCAAAGCCTAATGTCGAGGCGAACAACGAGTTGTTGCCTGATCTGCGCGATATCAAAGGGCAGGAGAGCGCCAAGCGTGCGTTGGAAATCGCCGCGGCCGGCGGGCATAATCTCCTAATGGTAGGGCCACCGGGCTCCGGCAAGTCGATGCTGGCTGCGCGCTTGCCGTCCATTCTGCCGCCGCTCGAAGTGGAAGAGATGCTCGGCATTGCGTAGCAAAAGCACCAAGTAATTCGTAGCTACGTCAGTGCCTTGAGGATAACCTTTCTCAAGGAGAACCGAGCATGCTCGTAAAGCTTTCCCCGCACCCTGAGCAAATTCGCTATTACGCTCAGGGTGCACTTAACGCCTTCAAGACTCTAGACGCGGACACGGCCATAGAAATCGCAATCGCCGAATTGAAATCGCTTCTGTCGTACCTAGACAGAGCAGATGATACCGAAACGGTACTTGGCGTGCGAGCGGTTGAATCTGGAGTCGGGAGTGAAGCTCGTGTCGGTGACGCTAAGCCCGGACATGCGCCCAATCTCGAAATCGTGCGGTCCTAACTGGTCCATAGGATCACTAAGGTTGCGGACTTCATTCCCTGCAACACAGATCTTGCCTGTTGAGGTAGGGAACACAGCGTGAGGATCGAATAGACGTACTTCGTTCTTGTAGGTGAACGTAATTCGCAGACGGTCATTTATTGCCCCGCAAATCACGTCTTCATAGGCGTAGTTGCGCGGCGCGGGTGGATCGCTTGGCTTAGACGAACGCGGTTGAGAAAATCCGAATGCTGTGCGTGGTCTGCGTACCATTGGGGCCTCTGCAATGAATGTAAAAAAGTATCCCCTAGCACGAGTCGCAAATGGCAGAACCTCACGTCATTACAGCCTTAGCGAAGAAGCGCGCCGAGCTTTCGGGCGACATCGAGCGCACACAGATTGAACTACGTAAGATGATCTTGGATCTGGAGCGACTAGACGCAACGCTCCTCATGTTCGATCCAGATTATGAGATAGCTTCAATCAAGCCAAAGGCCTTCCGCCCACCGGAAGACTGGTCAAAGCGCGGGGAAATGACTCGCTTAATTCTCGGCATCTTGAGGAAGGCGACAGAGCCGCTGACGAGCCGGGACATTGCCACTCAGCTCGTCCTAGAGCGAGCCCTAGACCGGCATGACGCCAAGCTCCTACGCCTCATGACAAAGCGTGTAGGGGTTGCCCTCAGAGGCCAGAGGGACAAGGGCGTTACGGTCTCAACGATAGGGCCGGGGCAGTGCGTGCTGTGGAGGCTTATGATCCGACCTTGAGCACGCCGGTACGCTTAAGATCGTCAATTTCTCGAAGAATGAGGTATCGCGCCACATCGGTCGGCGTTGAGCCATATCCCATGTCTGCAAGTCGCTCCAAGCACGCATAGGCGTCTGGCGGCAAACCAGGCTCAACCTTTTTCGTCGTTTGCGGGTTTTTGGGACGTCCCCGCTTGCGTTCGCTTGCTGCCATCTTTTCAAGCCTCTATTTAGAGGCTAAAAATAGCAGTGAATTAAGTGATTCGTTACTCGAATCATCCCTAGTGTTGCGGTACAAAGAAAAAGGGCCCACCTCACGGCGAGCCCTTCTAGTTGACGCTAATGGTGGCAACGGCATTTTACTCAGAACGCTACGCTACCAACTCAGTTACAAGGCTTGGGCTTAGACCGCTGGTGTGGCAACACCTTAACGGTCTTAGGCCCAGGCTTCTTTGAAGTGCGTACCGTCCGCACTTTTTTAGAACAGCTCATGAGCCACCTCCTTTCTGCCCGCTACTGCCGTCCGTTCCTCCTTTTCTCAAGGGCAGGAAACGAGCGAGTGAATGCGTTGCAGTCAGGAGATGCCGCTGCCGGCTGGCACCTTAACTGATTCAGAGTTGAACGTCTGCCTTGCCGGGATGTTCTCTGGCGAAAAGGGGACTTTCACCCTGACCTGATTGGCCCCCTTTGCCATCAGAGCATCATCCAGAACCCGAAGCCGAATAGCGCAATCATCACGACGATGAAGATCGCCTCACGTCGCCATGTAGGAGGCGGACCGCCGTAGTCAGGGGATTTCTCGTAGCCTGAGGGCATCGTTCCATAAGAAATTAGGATTTTGTGTCACTATAGTGTGTATCGTTACACACACTCAAAATCTTGATTCGCGGCTGGGGGTGTGTATATATATGTCCAAGAACCCACATGCTTCGCTTGAGTTCAATAGCCGTAAGCTCTTGCGTTTGCTGCAGAAAGACGGGTGGGTAATCACCCGCATCAACGGCAGTCATCATACACTTAAAAAGAAGGGCGTTAAGCACCCAATCATCTTCGTGCATCCCAAAAAGGACCTGCCCATAGGCTTGGTCAAACGAATTTATAAGGATGCCGGATGGGAATGTTGAGTGGTCTGTAAGAGGAGACACGCGACAATGAAGACCTATATTGCATACGTTTACAAGGATCCTTCCAGCTCGTTTGGTGTCTCGTTCCCCGATCTTCCTGGATGTTACGGGGCCGGGGAGAGCTATGACGAGGCCATCGAAAACGCGAAGGTTTCATTGCGCGAGTATGCGAAGGCTTTGGATGAGGACGGCGATGAGATGCCGACTCCGAGATCGCACAGCGCTCTTGAGAGCGATGCGTCCGAAGCTATCGAGATGGATAAGGCGGCCTTCGTGATCGAAGTGCCCTTGATAGTTGTCAGCAGCAAGCGCCGTGTCAACGTTTCTATGGACGACGGCTTGATCGCCGCGCTTGATCGGGCTTGCCAGTTGGCTGGCGTCAATCGCTCGGCCCTCCTGTCACAGTTGGCTGGAAAGTGGCTTGAGGAGACATTGGGAGCAGTAACCGTCAAGAGACCGAAGAAAAAGGCCCTTATCGCAGCCTAAGATGAGCCGAGCGCGATGCTCCTGCATCGCGCTCGGCGCTTCGGCGTTAAACTTTGGTTCTTTGCCAGTACCCCTTCCAATTCCGGCTAACGGAATGCCCCATTGCGAGGCCGATAACCCGCTTCGCCATCGCGGCGTTGTCCATCTCCCGGTGATCTTCCATCCAAGCTGCGTGTTGTGCGTAGGCGGCTAGATAGCGGGCTGAAACGTGGTGATGCTGACCGCGAACCATGCGGCGGAGCCGGGAGAAGTAGCTTTCAGCTTGGTTCGTGCACACACCGTTGAGGCTGAAAGCTTCGCTGTGATTGATGCGGAGCGTCGGGAACGTGGCGTGCAGAGCATCCCAGTGTGAGGCCTCATCGGCATGAACAGTTGAGCCATTGTCGATGACCTTTGAGACGGTCTCGACGCCATCAGACTCATGCTCATGAACGAAGGGAAGGGTACGGCCTTGGCGCTGTCGAGCAACGACGACCACGCGACGCTTTCCGGTCTGATTTTCAGATAGGCGACGGTCCTTGCGGTCCGTTTTCTTGTTGGCTGGCTTTACGTGGCCGCCGAAGTAGGCGCCATCGACTTCGACAACACCTGAGAGCGTGTGCGAGGCGGTTTCAGAAGCCATCGCTTCACGGAGCTTGTGAGCCAAAATCCAAGCCGTTTTGTGCTGCACATCCAGATCGCGGGAAAGCTGCATCGCTGACACGCCCTTGGCTGCGTCCACAATGATCGCGATGGCGGCCAGTATGTCCGTGAAGCTCAGCTTGCGGCTGGCGAAGATCGTGCCCGAGGTCACGCTGAATTGGTGGTGGCACGCCTTGCACTTGAACTTGCGGCGCGTGGTGATCTCGTAAGCCTTGTCATGGCCGCACTTCGGGCAAACCGCAGCGCCGTCCGTTTCCGGCCAGCGAAGCTGGCGGAACAGGTCATAGGCTTTGTCTTCTCCCATCGTGAAAACCTCACGGAGGGAGAGGGTGCGAGCCCGAGCTGTCAGTTTGAAGTTGGTGGCCATTTCGTACTGTTCCCGTTACGTATGTAACGTATATAGTACGTATGGGCACTGTGGACAAGGGCAAATGCATCGTATATGTTACTTTTTGTAACGCAGGAGATGCATATGGTCGAAAAGACGGACTGGGAAGCCCGTGTCGCAAACCTATTGAAGGCGGAACTTAAGCGGAAAGGCGTGACCTATGCCCAGCTTGTGGAGAAGCTGGCAGAGATCGGAGTTGACGAAAAGGAAGTGAACATACGGAATAAGCTCGCACGGGGGAAATTCTCAGCGGCCTTCTTAGTCCAATGCCTAGAGGCGGTAGATGCCAAAGAGATCAGGATTTGAATGCATCCTTAGGAACGACCACCATCGTCCCTTTTGCGTCTTCGCGCATAAGGCCAACGAACTGGAGTAGCGGCAGCGCCCTGACTATTTCCTGATTGTATGATGTAAATACTACTTCGCCAGCCTCCCGTCTACATTCGATCATTTGGTACAGGCCGCCACTGTATTGGATGGTGCAGTTTTTGAACGTGCACTTCACGAAGTGGTGGTCATCAATGATGACTATTTGATTTTCAAAAGAGGCGTTTACGACCATCTTTAAGTTGGGTTGAGTTTGCTCAATTGTGGCTGTGCCTGGTTGTTCCGTGCGCACCTCAAGAGCGGGCGGAGCGGCAACTTGATTATACCGAAGTCGGCAAAACGCTAGAAACGCGATGCTTCCAGCGAGTATCAAAATGGCAGATGATACCAATGCCACGAGAAGCACAGCAGCCCACCCCTGCGAAGCAAGAGCGCCCCACTGGTTGCCGAGCCATGCGAAGCCACCTGTGCTCATGACAAGTAACCCCAACGCCCACCAAGACTCGACTTTGCTAGCCAAATTCCCGATCTGTGAAAAAGCGCCTCTGAGCAACGACATAGTATAGACTCGCCCCCGATCCGACATCCTTGCCCCCCACGATTCGCGCTGGAGCACGGGGACTCTATCACTTCATTGCTGTGTTTCTTCATCCGAGATCTCCTCGGACATTACGTGAAAAGCTACTTGGTGCTTTTGCTACGCAATGCCGGAGATGCTAGAAGTCTCGATGGTGCATTCCCTTGCCGGAGAATTGATGGGCGGGAAGCTGGCGAGCCGGAGGCCGTTTCGCGCGCCGCATCATTCCGCGAGCATGGCGGCGTTGGTCGGTGGCGGATCGCGGCCGAAGCCGGGCGAGGTTTCTCTGGCGCATCTCGGCGTCCTCTTCCTGGATGAACTGCCGGAATTTACACCTCAGGTTCTGGACAGTCTGCGGCAGCCAATCGAGACGGGTGAAACCGTCATCGCACGGGCCAATCATCGCGTCGTTTACCCCTCGCGCTTTCAACTTGTCGCTGCGATGAATCCTTGCCGCTGTGGTGGCGGGTCTCCCGGCCAGTCGTGCAAGCGAGGGCCGCGATGCGCGAGTGACTATCAGGCGCGTGTATCCGGGCCGTTGATGGATCGCATCGACCTTCAGATCGAGGTACCTGCGGTGTCAGCGGCGGATCTCGTCCTGCCGCCACCTGTGGAAGGCAGTGCGGATGTCCGGATTCGTGTGGATGCGGCCCGTCAGCGCCAACGCGAACGTTTTCGGGCTCACGGTGCCACGCGTATTCGAACGAATGCCGAGTGTTCGGGAGAATTGCTGGAGAAGACCGCTATGCCTGACGGAGAGGGCCGGGCGCTTCTGCGACAAGCCGCAGATACCTTGGGCCTTTCCGCACGTGGTTTTCATCGAACGTTGAAGGTTGCGCGAACGCTGGCGGATCTCGACGGCGTGGAGGAGGTCGGGCAGATTCATATAGCCGAAGCTCTGTCGTACCGTGGTGAAAGCTTGCGACAGCGACAGGTTGCCTAGGACGCGTTCGTGCCGCAAACGGCTAAGGTTTGTTCTGGGTGTTGTCGGCTTCGACATGGGCGCTTTGGATGTCTCCGACTGAAGCAAGGGCCTCGCACCTGACCAGCAACCGCTCGTTTGGAGGAAAGTGGACGTGATGGACGTTTCTACGTGGCGCCCCATGACATTGGGGGACCTTGAGGGTGTCCTGACTTTGGCGGACGTCGCCTTCCCTGATCATTTCGAAGAACCGGCACGTTTTGAAGAGCGGTTGCGGCTTAGTTCTACAACCTGCTTTACGCTCATTGCCCCGCACGGCGACATCGAAGGTTACTTGATAGCCTATCCTTGGACGTATGGTAGCGCGCCACCACTCAACGGCCCGATTGGCGCAATCCCAGAGAACGCAGATGTGCTCTACATCCACGATCTCGCTCTTCTTCCCGTCGCCCGAGGCAAAGGCTATACGCGGGCGATTCTCGATCATCTGGTGGAAGCGGTACCGTTGGCTGGATGGCAAGCTGTGGCACTCGTCGCCGTCAATCAATCCGTTCCGTTCTGGGAGCGGAACGGCTTTGAAGTTCTCGCGATCCCAAGCATGAGCACGAAGCTTGCCAGCTATGGGGACGATGCGCGCTATATGGTTCGCGGGCTCAAACGCTGATTGCGAAATTGTGCGGAGCACACGCGTGTTCGCTGTCGGTCACATCGTGTGTGCTCTGCAATTATATTCGGGAAATTCTTATTCGGCGGCTTTGATGGTGGTGGTCGGCTGAGCCTCCCACAGGGCCTTGAACTCGGGAATACCGAAAACCGCGATGATGTTCAGGTCGTCGTCGAGGATTTCATAGATCGGTCCGTCGACGTTGCGATTGCTGAAGAACGCGATCACGTCCTGATCGCCTCCACCCTCGCGATGAGGCTCGCCTCCGGCTAGCGTCGACACATAACTTCCGACAGGCCTGACTTCTTTCAGCTCTCCATTGGCGCGATAGATGCGAAGTTCGCCCTGGAGCACCAACGTGATGTAAGCGGCGCCATGGCGATGCAATGCGATTTGCGAATTGGCGTCGAACTTGAACAGAATATCGACAATGCGTTTTTCTTCATCGACGGCGCAAATATGGTAGGCGACGTGAGCCAAACCTTCGAGCGTATTCCAATGGATGTTCTGAGTATCAAAAGGAAGGGTCGTCACCGTGGTTCCTTTCACTAAAATGCTCTGCGTTGAAGTGCTGGAAACCTGCCTCAGGCAGCGCAGGCCCGCTTGCCATTTTGCGCCAAGCTCCATTCGATTTTGAAGGTTGCTGGAACGATGGCGCTTCGTTTACCAGGATTTACACGTGCAAGCTCACTCGGGCCTATTCGCACATTCATGGGCGAAGGGGGCGGCTCCATTGCGCGCGTTCTTAGCGCCGTTGATCTGCCGTTCGCGATCCTTGAGCAGCGGGACATTCTCGTGCCGTTACGGGAGCAGTTTCGACTCCTGGACAGAGCCGCGCGGGAAACCGGAGATCCTCATTTCGGCGCCCGGCTTGGACAGGTGGTCAAAAGCACGGAATTGAGTGCATTCGGGGCCTGGGTCTGCGCGGCTGGGACATTGCAGCAAGCCACATGGCGTGCGCAAGTTGGCATGGACACCCTGCTGCAAACGTCTACCCCGCTGACACTTTCAGTGTGCGGGCCGATTGCGCGCTGGTCGATTGAATTTCTCGAGCCTGAAAGTGAGGGACGGCATCACAACGAGTTTCTCGCACTCGGGTACATGATAGATGTCGTGCGCGTTTACGCGGGACCGACATGGCGCCCCAATGTCGTGATGAGCGCGCTTCCCCGCGGGACACCTACGCGTGAGCTCGAGGAGATCTTTGGCGCGAACATCTCTCACGGGCATGCGGTGCCGGCGATAGAGTTTTGTGCGCCGTTACTTGAGAACGCTTCGTTTGCCCATCGTTTCAATCGGCAGCTTGGGGCTCCGGTTCCAGAGCCGTCCGTGCCGCGTCCAACGGATGTGGCGGCGGCGACTGCCAGCGTCGTCGAGCTGGCTCTTCATGACGGCTATCCGCGTGTGGATTGGGTGGCGTCAAAGCTCGGGACAACCCGGCGTTCGCTTCAGAGGCGGCTGAAAGAAGAGGGGACGACGTTCAATCGCGTCGCCGAGGCGATCTTGCTACGGCGGGCCGAGCAACTTCTTCGTGAGAGCGAAGCGCCGGTGACGGACGTTGCGTTTATGCTCGGTTATGGCGACGCTGCGCACTTTACGCGGGCGTTCCGACGATGGACCGGTGTCTCACCGAGTCAATATCGCCAAAATATTCCTTAGGTTGCCGAGGGCGATCAAAAAACGCCGGGACGCTTACGATTAAGCGCCCCGGCAATTTGATGTTCTGAGATGCGGTGCCGTTTCGGCAAACGTTATGCGTCTGCGCTCAAGCCGGTCTGCATTTCGAATGCTTCGACCGTGTTCTTGAGGAGGCAGGCGATGGTCATCGGGCCGACGCCGCCGGGAACCGGCGTGATGGCGCCTGCGACCTTTGAGGCTTCGGCGAAGTTGACGTCGCCGACGAGACGACCCTTGCCGTCCGGCCCTTCGATACGGTTGATGCCGACGTCAATGACGATCGCACCCGGCTTGATCCAGTCGCCGCGAACGAACTCGGGGATACCGACGGCAGCTACGACGAGATCCGCTTTCTTGACCACGTTTTCAATGTCGCGCGTGCGCGAGTGCGCGATCGTCACCGTGCAGTTTTCGCGAAGCAGGAGGGCGGCCATCGGTTTGCCGACGATGTTGGAGCGGCCGACAACGACGGCGTCCATGCCTGACAGGTTCGGGGCGACGGATTTTGCAAGGATGACCGAGCCGGTTGGCGTGCAAGGCACCAGTGCGCGTTCGCCAATCCAAAGGCGGCCGACGTTCACGGGGTGGAAGCCATCAACGTCTTTGATCGGATCGATAGTGTTGAGAACGAGTTCGGCATCGATGTGTTTCGGAAGCGGAAGCTGAACCAGGATGCCGTTCACCTGCGGATCTTTGTTGAGAGTGTCGACAAGTGCGAGCAGTTCGTCCTGAGAGGTTTCGGCAGAAAGTTTGTGCTCGATAGAATTCATACCCACTTCGACGGTCTGAGCGCCTTTGTTGCGGACATAAACCTTGCTGGCCGGGTCCTCGCCGACGAGTACGACAGCAAGTCCGGGTACCTGACCATGCTTTGACTTGATCGCAGCCACCTTCTTTGCCATCTCGGCGCGGACTTCTGCGGCAACCGCTTTGCCGTCGATAATGCGTGGACCTGTCATTTTTTCTGTTTCCTTCCCTTCAGGTATTTAAAAAATCAAGGCTGACTGGATAGCGCGTATCTGGCGCCTATTGCGCTGCGAGGTCTTGCCACAGGCTTTCGAGGCGCGTTGCAAGTCCTTTCGGTTCGCCATGGATGGTCAAGCCCTTGACGCGAGATTTCTGGCCTTGGCTCACCGCAACGGACGTTTTGGGAACGCCGATCCATTTGGCTACGAGCTTCTCGATGGCTGCGTTGGCTGCGCCGTCAGCCGGTAGCGCGCGCACTCGGGCTTTGATGGCTGGGCCATCGGCGGTTTGTTCCAGGCCGAGGATTTCGTCGCGCGCAGCTTTCGGCGTTAGGCGGATACGCAACTCGACGCCTTCGGCGATTTGGCGCCATGGCAGGGATTTGTCCGTCACAATACCATTTTTGCAATGTTGGGCAGTACGACGCTCTGGATGAAGAAACACGCCAAGAGCAGAACAATGGGCGAAATATCGATGGCTCCGAGATCCGGTAAAATTGCACGGATGGGGCGCAACAGAGGCTCGGTCAGCGCGTTTAGAGCACGATAAATGGCCTGGACGGTGGGATTATAGCCGTTGATCACGCCGAAGCCGACGAGCCAACTCATGATCACGCTGGCGAGGATAACGTAGGTATACAGCGTGATGACATAGCTGATGAAGTTCAAGAGCTCGAGCATTCGTGCGGATCCATTTGCTTGCGGTTCGCTGACGTGTAGCGTTGCCGTGCGCTGCGGGCAAGTCGCTCTGGGTATGTATATGATGATGAAAGTCTAATGAATCCCGTGTTTATGCCAGCGGAAGGACGCGGATCACCTTACAGCTGCTTGACATGCTCGGAGTGCGGGCAGTAAATCGCCCGCACCTAATTTTCAGGGGCCGTAGCTCAGATGGGAGAGCGCCTGGATCGCACCCAGGAGGTCAGGGGTTCGATTCCCCTCGGCTCCACCAGCATCTCACCACGACGCCATTGTACCCCGGTCTCAGTTCAGCGGGATATTGACAGTGCCCTGAAGGGTGTAGCCGTTATAGTCACCGGCGCCCATGCCGTCCCAACTGGCCGATCTGCCTGGATTTTAGAAATCGCACTTTCCGAATGGAAGGGTTCGGTCACTCGGCGGTCCGGGATGGGTCGCAAAGTGACGCTGCCCTCAGCAGATCTGCTGGTTACTGAATATCAGCGGCATTTAGATCCGTACACTTTCGCTGTTGTGCCTGACGGACAACAAAACGCTGTCCGAGGACTCCGTAGTCACCGACGGGTTATTGCAATATAATGCATTGGGTGCGTGATTGCTGCCGATGGAGGATTCAGTGAGCAACGAATTCTCTGGAAGTTACCCACTTGAACCGCGCAAGGGAGAGATTGACCGTCTCAACGTCCAGGCTCTGGCCATGGCGCCAGAAACCTCGCGCATGCTCGACCTTATAGGTGTCGGCGAAGGCTGGAAGTGTCTCGATATCCGGTTGCGGGCCAGGCGGGATTACGGGCCTTTTGAGCGAGCGTGTTGGCTCTAAGGGCCACGTTGTCGGTTTGGACATGAACGCGGACTTCCTTGAATACGCCCGAGCTACCGCCCCAGCGAATACAGAGTTCTTGTTGGGTGATGCTTATGACTCGGCGCTGACGGCGGAAACATTTGATCTTGTGCACATGCGCTTCGTTGCCAGTACGGCAGGTGCGCCGGAGAGGTTGTTGCGTGAGGCGACGCGTCTAGCAAAGTCGCGAGGGACAATTGCCTTGCAGGAGCCCGATGGTTCGACTTTGAACTGCTATCCTCCTCATCCTAGTTGGGACAAGTTGAAGGATGCTTTGCTCGGAGCTTTCAGAGGCGTGGGTGCCGATTTGGAACTCGCTCGCCGTATTTACTATGTGATAATTCAATCGGGACTCACCGATGTGCAATATCGCCCCTTCATTATCGGCGTGCGGTCGGTGGATTCGATGGTCGACTACTTGCCGTCGACAGTAGAATCATTGCGCTCGACGGTTCTCCAACTCGGCCTGCTTGAGGAGAACGAATTTACGACAATGCTCTCTGCGTGCCGAGCTCATCTCGCGCGCTCCGAAACGGTTTTCACTATGTATACGGTCGCACAGGTCTGGGGTCGGAAACCTTGACGGCTTTCCTCTCCAATTGGGGAACGTGTCCGTCGCTCAACAGTCTCACCCATCAACTTCGCGTGTTCCTCCTCCGATCGGAGGAGGACGAATGGCCTATTTCCAAGCACAGTCACGGCATTGATGTGAACCGCGAGCGGATTTCAAACGCTTTCGAACCCCCCGCGGCACTTCTTCCTCCCGTTCAGATTCTGAAGCAGCACTCTAAGCCTGCTTCCATTGAAATTTTGGGAGTTACGTCGATGGTGAACAAATCTCTTATTTTGATTATGGCGTCGGCAGCGGTTGGCGCTTTGAGTTCCGTTCCCGTGCAAGCCGTAGAAACGCCTCCAAATAGCGGCACCACGTCCTATACGACACACTTTGTTTTCGTGCCCAAGTCGACGGTGGATATTCCAGGAGTCGGCAAAGCCGTTGCGCTGGAAGCGACCGGACCGACAGAAAACACTAAGGGTGATTCTTTCCTCAACGACATGAAGGCCAAATGTGAAGCGGTCAGTATAGAAACGGCTGGCAAGAAGTGGATCGACGGCGCTTGCGCTTTGACGGATGTAGACGGCGACGTGGTGTTCTCGACCTTTGACACCCGTGATCTCGACAAAACACAGCCGAAGATGGATTGCGGCACGCATATCATCACCGGTGGCACAGGAAAATATCGCGGTATCACAGGGAAGGAGCCGTTTGCCTGCATCAATAAGGACGATGCCAGGGCAATCTGAGCTGCGAGTTTCATGAGTTCAGATTGCCGGGATGTCCCGGTTCTGGTGAAAATATTGTTGAGGTGCGTTCGCGCAGTGCTTGTCGCGATGCCCAGTTCTGCAGCGACCTCGGGTACGGTTTTGCCGGAAAGGATAGGGCCGAGCACGCGAACTTCGGCGGGCGTGAGTCTGAATGCCTGCGCAACGGCTCGGGCACAGGTCGACTCTTCCATTGGAGTGCTTACGAAAACCGCTGCAACCACTTCTGACGCGAAGGGTTTGCGCGTGCTTCCTTGGGAGAGGGGGAGGACGCGGGCGATAACTGGCTTTTCGTCGTCGTTGCTCAACCGAACGGCAAGACTGGTCCCGGCTAAGCCGCCTTCGTTGCGAGCGGCAATTGAAATGGCTTCTTTGAGTTTTGATGATACTGGGCGCCGTTCGGCTTCAAGGTGTCCCTGTATTTGGTGCAAGGGACTCGTCTCGTTGCCCATCATGGTGCTGGCCGTTCGATTGGCATACACGATCTCAGCGTTTTTATTTGTGAGTACTATTCCGAGTTTGAGAGCGTCGAGCGTTCCATGGAGGTGTGTTTCGCTGACTGTCTTCGCGTAGAGTATGTTGCTGATTGTCACGGCGCGACGGACATGCGGAATGAGAACGCGAATTAAATCGATGGCGACGTCATCAAAATAACCTGCGGTTTCATGTCTTCCAAAACTTAGCAATGCAAAACGTGTCGGGGATCGAAAAATGTTAATTTGTGCTATATCGCAAATGCCATGAGAGTGTGCCCATTCTCTGAATAACGGCGATGATTCAATCTTGGAGATTGGTCGTTCGCGAGATGCAATTATCGGCTCATCGATCAAAATTTCCCGACCAACGATGTTTTCTGCGTAAGAAATGTACGGATTTTTTGCCTCACCCCACCGGGTTGCTATTCCGCGCTCTTTGGAC
The DNA here is from genome assembly GCF_000981545.1 of Candidatus Filomicrobium marinum. Taxonomy (NCBI): domain Bacteria; kingdom Pseudomonadati; phylum Pseudomonadota; class Alphaproteobacteria; order Hyphomicrobiales; family Hyphomicrobiaceae; genus Filomicrobium; species Candidatus Filomicrobium marinum. Next base: position 773,718 of record NZ_LN829119.1, on the reverse strand, counting down.
ATAAGCATGCGTTTGTTTGCAACATCGCTTAAGGCGAGTTGGACAATCGGACAGCCGAGCAAGTTTATACACTCGTCGAGCGTCCCGTCCCATAACCCGGGATCGAGCGTGCAATCGTAAATCCGGGAAATTAAATCGGACAGATCCTTAGAGGACATGAGCGACGTCTTCATGATGCTGCTCAAAAAATTAAGCGGATCGTTCGAGGTTTTGGTGTGTGGGAACAGCTTCCCCCGAAATTACAGCGGGAAGGCGTATCGGTTCAGATCTCGGGGGAAACATCACCAGCACTAGCGCAATTCCGAGATGGGATTGCCTAACAGGCTTTGCTCCCTAAGAGTTCGGTTTGCCACCTGGCCGGACACCAATCGCATCATCGCGATGTGGTGCCGTCAATCTGTCGTGTGACCGGTTACCTTGCCGACGTCTATTCGAATGTGCGGTCCGCATTTCGGGTCCAAAGATTTGTAACTGCGGTATCCGGCCCAGCGTTCCAACTGAACATGCTCGAGGTCGTCGCCTCCTTATACCTATCCTAGCCCATTCGGCATGCGGCTCCTGCTTCGCAGAGGCCGTGCTCTTCATCACAAGCAACAGAGCTTTACGTCCGAAGCGTGGGGGATGCGGCAGCGCGCCGCTTTGTCTTTTAAGATGCATATCTTGTACATCTTTTGCTGGCAGGTCGCCCTAAGCTCAATGGAGAACATAAGAAAATGTCTGCTCAGCTCGCACCTGAGACTATTCAATTGGTCAAAGCCACCGTCCCGGCCTTACGTCAGCATGGGTTGGCAATCACGCAGAAGATGTACGAACATCTCTTCAAGAATGAAGAGATCCGGGATCTCTTCAATCAGTCTCATCAGGGTGCAAACGGTTCCCAACCCAAGGCTCTCGCGCAGGCGATCCTTGCGTACGCGGAGAACATTGAAAATTTGGGCGCACTAGCGCCTGCAGTGGAGCGGATTGCTCAAAAGCATGCAGGGCTCAACATTCTTCCGGAGCACTACCCGTTTGTCGCAAATGCTTTGCTCCAAGCGATCAGCGATATTTTGGGCGATGCGGCATCGGACGATATCTTGAAAGCTTGGGGAGAAGCTTACTGGTTTCTGGCAAATATTCTGATTGGCCGTGAGGCGGAGATTTATCGGGAAACGGCCACGGTGCCAGGTGGTTGGGCCGGATGGCGGCCGTTTGTGATCGAAAAGGTTGAGCCCGAAAGCTCCGTCATCTGCTCCTTCTATTTGCGGCCGCAGGATGGGGGAGCAGTTATCTCCCATAAGCCCGGTCAATATCTGACAGTGCTGTTACAGGGGGATGGGTTGCCACCTCTGAAGCGTAACTACACGATCTCCTGTGCCCCTAATGGCAGTTATTACCGCATCACCGTAAAGCGAGAGGGGCGGGCTTCCACTTGGCTTCATGAACATGCGGCGGCTGGTACGGTGTTGGAGGTCTCACCTCCTGCGGGCGATTTCCATCTCGATGTTGGTCAAAGTGAGCCCATCGTGCTGGTTAGCGGCGGGGTTGGACTGACGCCTATGGTCAGCATGCTTGAGACTGTTGCTGAAAAGCGGCCGGATCTCCCAACCTGGTACGTGCATGGCGCATTGAATGGGGCTGTTCATGCGATGGGGAGCCACGTGCGGGGCCTTGCGCAAAGGTCACCGAACATTGATGTGAAGGTGTTTTATGCGGACGCCACGAGCGCTGTTGGAGAGGCTGGCGGTTGTGACGAGGAGGGGTTGATTTCGGCTGATTGGCTGCATCGAAATACGCCATCCGATCGTGCGACGTATTTCCTCTGTGGGCCAAAGCCGTTTCTACGGGATATCGCGGTTGGGCTCAGAGACGCTGGCGTTTCGCCGGATCGGATTCGCTATGAGTTTTTCGGTCCAGCCGATGATCTTTTAGCTGCCTAAGTCGGCACGGAGTGAGACGGCGCCAAGCAAAAGTTAAGGCGCCGTCTTTTTTCACTGCAGAATGCTGTGGTGCCCCAAAAAACGATCAGCTTTTAGCTGTACTTTTTCATTGGATGGCCATGCTTGGTGTCAGCTCGATTTTTTGGAAGTCAGGCAATCCCCAGGACTTGTCGAAAAACGGCTCGGTTGGACCATAGAACCGGAAGTAGGCGAACCAGCCCATGTCCGGATTGGTCTGCACCCAGTTCGTTTCCTTGCCTTTCGGCGCGCTGGGGCCGAAGTAGACATCCACAGAGCCATCGCTGTTTTTCGCAATGTCTGACTTGCGCGAGGAGATGTCAGGGCGCCCTTGCTCGGTGACGGGCATCTGTCGCGTATTCTCGTCGTACGCGGTGACGGACCAGAATTGCTTGGCCGGAGGATTAGGAGGAACGTGCAGCTTGTAGGTGTTGCTGCCGTTGAGCCAATTGCCGTCAGAGTCTTTGTAGGACGCGATGTACCTTTGCCCAACACCAGGGGGCTGCGTCAGCATGGCTTTGGAGATAACCACCGCCTCATAGAACCATGCGGCGCGTTCGTCGAGCTGGTCGTAAGTCAGGGCTCTCTGGTCGGTGGAAACGACCAACGCGTGCTTCCAGTGAGTACCCTCCCAGAACGGCGGCTCTACCCGTTTGTCGGTCGTGTTAGCCTTCGCCATCGCCTCGCCCACGACAACGCCGTCCTCAAGCAGCTTCGTCTGCCGTTCGTCGGGCTTGTAAGGTTTTCCTCTCTCAATGCCGAGGAATTTTAGCTGCGCCAGGATGAACCGGTCGCGCTCGTCGACGGGGTTACGCTGGATGACCTCGTTGAGACTGTCCCAATAAGCCATGCCACGTGGCGGCATCTGGCTCCACTTCTTGTCGCCTGCGTCACGCGCGGGCATCGCCTCTCCGGTGCCTGCAACCGTCCATCGATATGTCTTGATTTGCGGAACCAGCTCCGCAATCGCCTTTTCCTTGTCGGCGCCCAGCAGTCTGAACCCGGCCAGGACATCACGACTCGTCGCTTCCACAACGTAATAGCCTTCGGCTTCTACGAGCCCGTATCCCGGCGGCATGATCAGGTATTTTCCGCCTTGCCCCTTGTCAGGTCCGACAACACCTAAATCAGCTAGAACGCGTTGCCAGTTGTCGAGGATCATGCCTGCGATCAGTCCCGCGGGGACTTCGACGACAAAGGGGCCAGTTTCCTTCAAATCGATGAACGTCGCGATGTAGGGTGTTGTGTAGTTTGGAGTCAAAATGCCCAGCTTTTCGGTGAAGTCGAAATAGTTCAGCATCTCGCCGCTTTTTCCACCGAAGACGTTGTAATGAGCCCGGCGCCACTCGTTGAGCCCGACCGCGGGGATGCCCCAGATGTACGCTTGAGCTGCGCGCTGGAAGTCCATTTCGTCATAGAGCTTCTCCACCGTTTCTTTTGACGGATAGCCGCTTTCGAACGTGAGCTTGCCAATGCGGGTGTTGATGGTCTCTTGCGCAAGGGCAGGCGATGACACGGGGTAAAATGCGAGACTAGATAGAAGTATTAGTGAGGGCGTTGAGAACCGGCTTTTCCTTCTCAATTTCAGTGAGTGCTTTGGTTTGCTGAGGCGCAAAGTCATGCTCGCTACTCTATGATGAAATTTGTCGGGGGGAATGTATCGTTACCTCGCGTTGCCCCGGGCTCATGCCCACAGCAAAAGCCGAACGTTGTCGGACACGTTTCGTAGATTTTTGCGCAGATTGACTTTGAAGGGTGGGCTCCGGATTGGGAGCCAACTTCGGCTCGGTGGTGCAGCCGCAAGCGTTGATACCCAAGGGCATCGATAGAGAAATGTCTGAAACTTCGCGATTTTCAGAATGCGGGCTATGCCGTCTGAAAGACGAAGCGAAGGCAACATGTTGCCCTCGGGAAATAACCACCCCGGCCATCGTGGACTTGCTCCTTTAGAGAAGTCCCTCAGCCACCCGTCGTGACAAAACGATGCTATTGGCTTCTCATCTCAATCACAACCTTAAAATTATTCAATACGTCATTGATTGAATTGCTTTTATTTCTTTTTTTTAATCAGGTTTCGGCCAGTGGTATGTATTAACGGAAACCGGTCCAGCAAGAATACAGCTTTTTCTATTGCGGTCGGAGAATTGACGGGTGGTTATGCTCTCCGCCTCGTACCTCTTGCGTATGTTCACTTTTTGTTCTAGCATTCCAAAATGCAGTTTGACCTCGCATTTATGGAGCCAAATCCCTTGGTGGAAGTCCATTTCCGCCTGCTGAAAGCGCATGTGAGAACGCATGGTCCGCTGGGTCGATGGATCACCTTCGATCCCATAACGCAGATGGTTCATGCGGTTCTCGATGGGCGAACGCGTGAGGACATCTCCAAGCGGGCCTTCCGCAAACTTTGTGGGCGTTTCACCAGTTGGGACGACCTGCGTCACGTCTCACCTGACGCGATTGCGTATCTTATTCAGCCTGTCACCTTTGCGGACAACAAGGCTGCGCAGATCTCCGCAGCACTTCATAGAATTCATTATCTTCGTGGGGCCTTGAGCCTCGACTTTCTCGCCGGCTATTCCGTGGAAGCGGCGCGTGCGTGGCTTGAAGCTTTGCCTGGTGTTGGCCCTAAGGTGAGCGCAGCAGTCGTCAACTTCAGCACGCTAGGGATGCCGGCTCTGGTCGTTGATAGTCACTATCAGCGCATTGCTAAACGTCTTGGGGTTGTGGCGTCAAAAGCTAGCGACAGGGCGGTAGACAGGTCGCTCGCTCGTCTGGTTCCGGGTTGGATGACAACGGACGATCTGCAACATAACTATTTTCTTGTGAAGCGACATGGGCAGACGGTCTGCCATCATTCTCCGAACTGCCGCGTCTGCGTCCTAAAAGATCTTTGCCTTTTTGGCAGGAGGCGGTGCGATGGGTTCTGAGCTTTCACCCAAAGACGTTCTTCTGCGTGACAGGTTTCAGCACGCCGCAGAGACGTCTTCGAAGATCACGGCTTTGCGCGGTTTGATCGCGGCTACCGAGCGGCACGCGACCCGAAAATACGTTCACCCTGAAAGGGAGGCCCGCCTTCCTTCATCAATCTGGTGTACCGGGGTGCCGGATATCGACGGAGCTTTGCCGGAAGGTGGTTTAAGCCGGGAGGGCGTGCATGAATTTTCGGGTGAGAAGTATGCCGACATGCCTGTGGCATCAGCCTATCTTCTTGCGGTTCTCAGGAGGTTTGCGGATTTAGAGCCGGCGTCTCCATCTCGATATGTCCTCTGGTGTCAGACTGTGAGGACTGAGCGTGAATTCGGTGCGCCTTACGGAGCAGGATTGAGGGAATTTGGGTTTGATCCGCAGCGTTTCCTCTTCGTCAGTTCGGCTAAAAATAACGATGTGCTTTGGGCGCTTGAAGAAGGTGCGCGTGCTGGCAGTCTTCTCGCTGTTATTGGCGAAGTCGACACGATTTCGTTCACACAAACTCGTCGCCTGTCGCTAGCAGCAGCGGCGGCTGGCACGCCGGTCCTCTTGCTCAGATCCGATCAGGATCGCGCAGCTAGCGCGGCTGAGACTCGTTGGCGTGTGCAGGCGGCTTCGGGTGTCAGTGACCGTCTTGTGTCGACGGTTCCGGGGCATGCACGCTGGCAGATCGCCCTCAACCGTTGTCACGGAGGACGGCCGGGCAATTGGACTGTGGAGTGGGAGCATGAAGCGCATTGTTTCCGTTTGGTTGAAGACCTTTGCGCTCGATCATCTGAAATGGCAGAGGCGCAGTTCCCGAGGCCCTGCATGCGACTTGCATCCGGTTGAGGCCGATCCTTTTGCGCTTGTCTGCAAGGACGCAAGTGGTGTCCGGATCAGCGCGCCGAATGCGATTGCCCGTAAGGGCGGTGTGTCAGAAGGCATGCGCCTTACGGATGCGCGCGCGCTCCTGCCTACACTCGTAACAGAAATCAGAGATTTTGAAGCTGAGGCGCGCGCCTTGCAGGGTTTGGCTAACTGGTGCCGACGTTATGCGCCGGTTGTCAGTGTTGATGGCGTTGATGGCCTTTGGATCGATATCACGGGTGCGGCGCATCTTTGCGGGGGGGAGGATGCCCTGCTCTCCGATCTTGGCAAGAGACTGCGCACCATTGGTTTTGCGAGCAGGCTCGGGTTGGCTGATACTCCAGGAGCGGCGTGGGCGATTGCCAGATTTCACGGGGGTCGCGAGGCTCAGAGCGTGCCGTCGGGGGATGTGAAGACAGCCCTTTCTCTGTTGCCTTTGGCGGCGCTCCGTCTCGATCCGGATGTCCTGCTTCTCCTCAGGCGATTTGGCTTCAAAACGATTGGCGCCCTGTGTGAAATTCCACGTGCCAGTCTCTATCGCCGGTTTCCAGCGGGTGAGGCTGGAGAAGCGGTTTTACATCGCCTCGATCAGGTTCTTGGGCTGGCTTCGGAACCTATCGTCCCTCTTCAAGCCGCGCCGGATTATTTCGAGCGTATTTCCTTTCCAGATCCGATCCTCGCAACAGAGAGTTTTTATCGTGGCCTCCACGAACTTCTGTGCCGGCTGTGCCGCCGTATGGAAATGGATCACAAGGGGGCAACGCGTCTGACGTTTGCCGCCTACCATGCGGATGGCGGCGTTTCGCAAGTGAGCATTGCGACGGCACGGCCTTCGCGAGATGCCAAACATTTGGAGCTTCTTTTCCGAGACCGGATCGAGACGCTTAATCCCGGTTTCGGAGTCGATGTTCTCATTTTATCGGCAGATGCCGTCGCTCGGCTTGGCACAGACCAGTTGTCGCTTTCGCGCGGTGCAGCCATGGAGCGCGCACGGGTGGATGTGTCGTCATTGGTCGACCGCCTGTCGAACCGTTTGGGAGCTGGAAGCGTGCAGCGGATACTCCTTCACGAGAGTCATATTCCGGAGCGGGCGGAGATACGCGTGCCGGCTCTCCGCGGGGGGGCTTCTGCGGTGACGCGGTGCCCCTCAAAACCACCTCGGCCCTTCCGTCTTCTGGCGCGGCCTGAGGTGGTTCAGGTCCTTGCGGAAGTTCCAGAGGGGCCGCCTCTGCGGTTTACGTGGCGGCGTGTTGCACACCGCGTCGTTCGCGCCGAAGGACCGGAGCGGATTGGCCCGGAATGGTGGGATCAATCATTCGGGCCAGTTCATCGCACACGTGACTACTACCGTGTCGAGGACGATAGGGGACGGCGGTTCTGGTTGTTCCGCGAGGGGCTTTATCGCGATCAGGGAAGTTCAAAGGAAGAGCCTCTGCCGACCTGGCATATGCATGGGCTATTCGCATGAGTGGCGTACTATCCTTCTCTCCGCGTTATGCTGAGCTGCAGGTGTCGAGCAATTTCTCGTTTCTGCGCGGAGCGTCGCATCCGCAAGAGTTGGTGGCAACGGCGCGAGAGCTGGGACTCTCGGCTGTTGCGTTGACTGACCGTAATACTCTTGCCGGAGTGGTGCGCGCGCATACTGCGGCTAAGGACGCTGACATTCCTTTTATCGTGGGGTGCCGGCTCGATCTCGCCGATGGTGTAAGCCTTCTTTGCTATCCGATGGATCGTGCTGCTTATGGCCGTCTGTCGCGGCTTTTAACGCGCGGCAAGCGTTTCGCCGACAAGGGTGACTGCCACCTCACTCTTGAAGATGTTTACGTCCATGCCAAAGGGCAGATTTTTGTTTTCCTGCCACCGGAGCGTTGGGAGCACGATGTGCTCGTCCGGGACGTGGCGACGATTTCAGACCGGCTCGGAGCTCCATGTTTTTTAGCCGCGCATTACACGTATCGCGGTGATGATCGGCGTCGCATTGCGGAACTGAATGCGATTGCTGAGAAGACTGGGGCGCCGCTCGTGGCGACGGGGGATGTGCTCTATCACCGTCCGGAACGCCGCCCGCTTCAGGATGTCGTCGCTTGCATCCGGGAGCATTGCACCATTCAGGAGGCTGGATTTCGCCTGGCGGCGAATGCCGAGCGGCATCTTAAATCCCCCGCAGAAATGGTCCGGCTTTTTAATGGGTATGAGGCCGCGATTGCGCGCAGCCAGGAGATTGCTCAGAGTTGCCGTTTCTCTCTTGATGATCTGCGCTACAACTATCCTCGTGAGCCGGTGCCCCCTGGAAAGACGCCTCAGCAGTATCTCGAGGATTTGACTTGGGAGGGAGCGCATCAGCGGTATCCGGAGGGCATTCCGGATAAGGTGCGAGAGGCGTTGCGAAAAGAACTCGTGCTTATCGCCGAGTTGAACTTTCCGCTCTATTTTCTCACGGTGCACGATATCGTTCGCTGGGCACGCAGTCAGGATATCCTGTGTCAGGGGCGAGGCTCTGCAGCTAACTCGGCTGTTTGTTATTGCCTCCACATCACCTCCGTAAATCCCACTGAGATCAATCTGCTATTTGAGCGCTTTATTTCGCGGGAGCGTAAGGAGCCGCCGGATATCGACGTGGATTTCGAGCACGAGAGGCGGGAAGAGGTGATGCAGTACATCTATGCCCGCTATGGGCGCGAGCATGCCGGCATCGCTGCGACGGTTATCAGCTACCGTTCCAGGAGCGCTATCCGCGAGGTTGGAAAGGTGATGGGGCTTTCCGAGGATGTGACGTCTGCGCTCTCCGGTACGGTGTGGGGGACTTCCAATAAAGGAATTGCTGAAAATCGGGTGCGCGAAGCAGGGCTAGATCCGACCGATCCGCAGCTTTATCGAACACTGGAGCTTGCCACGGAATTGATTGGCTTTCCGCGGCATCTGTCTCAGCATGTGGGCGGGTTCGTGCTGACTGAAGACCCGCTTTGCGAGGTTGTTCCCATCGGGAATGCTGCCATGGAGGATCGCACCTTCGTTGAGTGGGACAAAGACGATCTCGATGCGCTCGGGATACTCAAGGTCGATGTGCTTGCGCTTGGCATGCTGACCTGCATTCGCAAATGTCTCGACCTTTTGAAACGTCACTACGGTGAAGAGCGGGATCTCGCGAGCTTTTTTCCAGCTGATGACATTCCCACCTTTGAGATGATCCAGGAAGCCGACACGCTCGGTGTTTTTCAGATCGAGAGCCGGGCGCAAATGAGCATGCTACCGCGTCTCAAGCCGGCAAACTTTTATGATCTTGTTATCGAGATCGCAATCGTACGGCCCGGCCCAATCCAAGGTGGAATGGTGCATCCCTATCTGCGCCGCCGGAAGGGGCTGGATAAGGTTCAGATTCCGTCACCTGATCCGAAATATGGGGATCGCGACGAGCTTAAGGACATTCTCGGTAAAACGCTTGGCGTGCCTCTGTTTCAGGAGCAGGCCATGAGCCTTGCGATGAAGGCGGCGCAGTTCACGTCTTCGGAACTCAATGGATTGCGTCGAGCGATGGCAACGTTTCGGCGTTCCGGCACCATCCATGTTTTCGAAGACAAGATGGTGTCGCGCATGGTGGCGCGGGGGTATGACGAGACGTTCGCGCGCCAGTGCTTCAGTCAGATCAAAGGGTTTGCTGAATATGGTTTTCCCGAAAGCCATTCGGCGAGTTTCGCGCTTCTGGCTTATGTATCGTCTTGGCTGAAATGTCATCGTCCTGAGGTGTTTGCCTGCGGGCTGCTCAACTCGCAACCGATGGGATTTTATGCCCCGGCGCAAATCGTGCGCGATGCGCGTGACCACGGTGTCGAGGTGCGCCCGGTCGATGTCAACATGAGCGAGTGGGACAATACGCTTGAGCCTGCCAAGGAAGATCGATGCGCTTTGCGGCTCGGAATGCGTCAAGTGGACGGCCTGCGCGAGGAGCATGCAAATAAGATCGTTGAAGCCCGCGAGCTTCCTTATGAAGACATGGAACAAATTAGATTGCTATCCGGCGTTCCTGTGGGTGGCCTTCAGAAACTAGCGGAAGCGGATGCATTCCGATCTCTCGGACTCGATCGCAGGGCGGCGTTGTGGAACGTGCGGGGACTCGCTCAGGCAAAGCCGTTGCCGTTGTTTGCCCATGCTCACACCAGCGCCGCTGGGCCAGATCCCGATATCAGACTGCCGGAGATGCCGCTATCGGAGCATGTTATCGCCGACTATCAAACGCTCCGTCTTTCGCTCAAAGCGCATCCGATGGCTCTTTTGCGTGCGCACTTCACGGAAGCTCGATGCGTGACGACGGAACGATATCGGGACTTAAAGGATGGAACGCGTGTTTCGGTGGCTGGTGTCGTGCTTGTCCGGCAACGTCCTGGAACGGCTAAGGGCGTGATGTTTATGACGCTTGAAGACGAGACGGGCATCGCGAACGCGGTCGTCTGGCCGAAGACGTTTGAAGCTTATCGCAAGGTCGCAATGGGGAGCCGGCTCGTTGTAATACGTGGGCGCATCCAGTCGCACGATGGCGTTGTTCACCTAGTTGCGCAACGGCTTGAGGATCATTCGGCCAAGCTGGGTCTCCTCTCCGATTCCGATGTCAAATTACCGCTTAGTTCGGCGGACGAGGTGATGCATCCAAATTATGAACGCTCACCTCGCCGTCATCCCCGGACAGTCCGCATCATTCCTAATTCGCGGGACTTTCATTGAGGTGCAGAACGTCTTCTAGCGGCCCGCGAAATCTGGTTTACGCTTTTCAATGAAGGCATTCATGCCTTCCTTCTGGTCGGCCGTGGCGAACATCATTTCGAACAGGCGCCGTTCCATCAGGAGGCCCGTGTCCAGTGCTGCGTCGGCCCCTGCCAACGTGACTTCCTTCGTCAGGCGTATGGAAATCGGTGGTAAGCTCGCGATCTTGCGAGCCATCTCTAACGCGCGATCCAAGACCGCATCATCGGGCACGACTTCGCTAGCTAGTCCCATGGTGAAGGCGTCCCGCCCTGAAATCGGTTCTCCAGTCAGAACGAGTTTCATCGTTTGGTATTTGCCGATAGCGCGGACTAGACGCTGCGTGCCGCCGCCGCCCGGCATGACGCCGACACAGACTTCCGGCTGGGCGAACCGCGCGTTCTCGCCGGCTACGATGATATCTGCGTGCAATGCAAGCTCGCAGCCTCCGCCGAGTGCAACGCCGCGGACTGCAGCGATGACCGGTACCGGGCATGATGAGATGACGTTCCAGAAGCGTCTCACATTCCGGTTCATAATTTCTACCGGCGTGTCGTCGACGATCTCCTTGAGGTCGGCACCCGCCGCGAAGGCTTTGTCATCTCCGGTGATAACGATGCAACGCGCGGTCTCGTCGGAGCTGAGTTCCTGGAAATGGCTGGCGAGTTCTTTTCTCAGCGCAGTGTTGAGCGCGTTTCGTGCATCCGGGCGGTTCAGCCGCAGCAGCTTCACACCTTCGGATGGTTCTTCGCGTAGCACGAGCGCCATAGTTTATTGCCTCCCAGCTTATGATTTATCGTGATGATATCGCTTTCGGGCGAGGCTATCGGTCCAATTTTTATTCAGCCAGTGGATTTGCCGAATATTGTCCATTCGATTTGGTGATAATGCGGGAAATTAAAGCCTCTGGCAGAGATCGAGCAGGGACTGCCGCAGCCATTGGTGGCCGGGGTCCTTCTCCATATTTTTGCTCCAGATCAGGAAGATCGGGATCTTGGGGAAGTCTATTGGCGATTTGAGAACTTTGACCCGGAAGTGCTCCATGTAGAGCATGGCCATCCGGCGCGGCAGGGTGCAGATGAAGTCCGTGCTTTTCACGATCAGCGGCATCGAGATGAAGTGTGGGACGTGCAAGGCGCGATTGCGGGTCAGGCCGCGCACGGCAAGCTCCCGGTCCACCATCGGGGATTTCTGTTCAAGGACCACGTGGGGCAGCGAGATGTACTGTTCCAAGGATAGCGTGTCACGAATGGTTGGGTGATCGACCCGGACCATGGACACCAGTTCGTCCGTCATAAGATGCTGATTTGTAAAACTATTGTCCCTGATCCGGAAGTAGTCGATCACGAGGTCGATCCGTCCATCGCGCAGTTCGTCCTGTAGGGCCAGGCTCTGTTTGAGCCGCACATGCGCCTTGGTATTTGGTGCGACGCCAGTCAGCCAGTCCATGAAGCGCGGGGTGATGACGGCTTCCCCATAGTCCTCAGCAGCGATTGTGAAGACGCGGTCTGATTGGGCGTAGTCGAATTGCTCAGGGCGGTCGCGTAGTGCGCTTGTGATGAGGTCGAGGGCTTGGCGCACCTCCTGGATCATCTGCCGGGCACGTAGCGTTGGGGTCATCCCTCGCGGGGTCCGGAGGAAGAGTTGATCATCAAGAGTGGCGCGCAGCCGGGCCAATGCGTTGCTTACGGCAGGCTGACTCATCGCCAGCTTATCTGCAGCGCGCGTCAGATTTCCTTCGCTGTAGATGACCTCGAAGACGAGCAGAAGGTTCAGGTCGATCGCTCTTAAATTCATGTTCTGAATAATGGTGATTATGGAGTTCAATTAGATTTATAGCATGGCCGCTCCTACGCTCCTTTTCAACCGACAAAAATATGTCGTCCCAGCCAAAAGAAAACGCGGGCGACGCAAAGGGATGAAGGGAGGGTTGGCGTGGCGGAAGCGATTTCGGCTGTAGGTGTCGTTGGTGCGGGGGCCATGGGCCGGGGCATCGCGCAGGTCGCTGCAGTCGGCGGCTACGAAGTTATCCTGATTGACTCCAAGCCGGGCGTTGCGGAAGACGCCAAAGGTTTCATTGCGAAGCTTCTCGCGCGGAGCGTCGAGAAGGGCCGGATGGAGCAGAAAGATGCCGAGATCGTGGTTGGACGGATCACGACCGCGGAGAGCCTTTCCCAATTGAACGGCTGCGATCTCGTCGTTGAGGCGGTGATCGAAGACCTGGATGTGAAGCAGGCGCTGTTGGCTGAATTGGAGGGGATCGTTCGCAGTGACTGCATCCTCGCGAGCAACACTTCGTCTCTATCTATCGCAGCGATTGCCGCTAAGGCCAAGGCGCCTGAGAGAATTGCGGGCTTCCACTTCTTCAACCCTGTTCCGCTCATGCGCCTTGTGGAGGTCATTGACGGCATTCGCACCGCGCCATGGGTTTGCGAAGCGCTGATGGAAGTCGGCCGGCGGATGGGGCGTGAGCCGGTACGGGTGAAAGATGCGCCGGGCTTTCTCGTCAACCAGATTGGGCGTGGATACACCATTGAGGCAGCGCATGTGGTTGATGAGAGCATCGCGACGACCGAAGATGTTGATCGGGTCATGCGCGATCTCGTCGGCTTCAGGATGGGCCCGTTTGAGTTGATGGATCTGACCGGGCTGGATGTAACGCATCCGGCGACCGAGCTGATCCACCAGCAGTTCTTCTTCGAACCGCGGTACCGTCCTTCGCTATTGATGGCGCAGCGCACGGCGGCCGGCATTCTCGGACGTAAATCGAATGGTGGCTTCTATCTCTACAAAGATGGCCAGCCCATTGGACAGGACGAGCCGGCCGCGCCATCGACGCTCCCTTCCAGCGTCTGGATCAGTCAAGCCAACCCGGATGGTGCGCGTGCGATTTTGGGCGCACTCGAAGCAAGTGGCGTTAAGGTTGAAGCTGGAGAGCGTCCCAGCGATAGCGCGCTGTGTCTGGTTGCGCCACTTGGTGATGATGCCACGACAACCGCTCTTAAAGAAAACCTCGATCCGGCCCGGACCGTTGCGGTCGAAACGCTGTTTGCGATGGATCGCCGGCGCGTCATCATGCCAACACCCGCAACGACAGCAGAGATGCTGGAGGCAGCTCAGGCCGTGCTTGCAGCCGGCGGGATATCAGTGACCGTTCTTCGTGATAGTCCGGGTTTTGTCGCACAGCGCATCGTGGCGATGATCATCAACATCTGCTGTGCGATTGCGCAATCAGGCGGCGCTTCTCCTGAGGATGTCGATAAGGCGCCGACCCTTGCGCTCAACTATCCGGCTGGTCCGCTCAGTCTTGGTGACCGGATCGGGCCTCAGAAGGTCCATCAGATTCTGAGTGCGTTGTTCGCGACCTATGGCGATCCGCGTTATCGCCCGAGCCCTTGGCTGACACGCAGGGCGCGGCTCGGCCTCTCATTGAAAGCACCGGAACGGATGCCCGTCTAAACGACGGCGAGAATAGCTGACTGATTGAAACAGGGAACGACCCAGGAAACGACTATGCTGGATGCCTATTTATACGACGGATTGCGGACCCCTTTTGGACGCCATGGTGGAGGTCTTGCTCCTGTCCGACCTGATGATCTTCTAGCGGGCGTGATCCGCGATCTTGCTGAGCGCAATAACGGTGCGGTCTCCAAAGTGGAAGACGTTGTCGTCGGGTGCGCTAATCAGGCGGGCGAAGACAGCCGGTGCGTTGCGCGCCATGCGTTGTTGCTTGCTGGATTGCCGATCGAAGTAGGTGGCACTGTCTTGCAGCGCAATTGCGGGAGCGGGCTTGGTGCTATTGCAAGTGCCGCTCATGCGATCACTGCTGGAGAGGGTGACCTTTTGTTGAGCGGTGGTGTTGAGAGCATGAGCCGTGCTGCATTCGTCATGAGCAAGGCCGATTCTGCTTACAGCCGGAACATTCAAATCTTTGATTCAGGCGTCGGTGCGCGGTTTCCGAACAAAGTGATCGAAAAGACCTTCGGCGCGGATAGCATGCCGCAGACGGCGGATAATCTCGCGGAAGAGCATCAGATCTCGCGCGAGCAATGCGATCGCTTCGCGCTTCAATCGCAACAGAACTATGCGCGCGCAGAGGCTGAGGGATACTTCGAGGGCGAAATCGCGCCCGTAAAGATTCCACAAAGGCGCGGAGATCCCAAGATTGTCGCCAAGGATGAACATCCGCGTGAGACGACGATGGAAGGGCTGCAAAAGCTCAATGCGATACATGCTGGAGGCGTTACGACTGCCGGCAATGCGTCGGGCATCAACGATGGCGCGGTGGCCTTGTTGTTGGGGAGCCGGGACGCGGGCGAGAAGCTGGGGCTTACGCCGAAAGCGCGCATTCTCTCGTCAGCTGTTGCCGGCGTCGCTCCACGGATTATGGGGTATGGTCCCGTGCCAGCGTCAAAGAAGGCGCTCGAGCGCGCGGGTCTCACCATCAACGATATGGATGTCATTGAAGTCAACGAGGCGTTTTCCGCTCAGGTGCTGGCATGTCTCGCCGGCCTCGGCGTGGACTTTGAAGACAAGCGTGTCAATCCGAACGGTGGCGCGATTGCGCTGGGACATCCGCTCGGTGCATCGGGACCGCGCATTCTTCTGACTGCGGCACGTCAGCTTGAACGTACCGGTGGCCGGTACGGCCTCATCTCCATGTGCATCGGCGTCGGTCAGGGCATTGCCGTCGTTATTGAGCGCACCTGACGCCGATACCGGGAGGATCGACCATGACAGTGACGGACGCCGTAAAGCCCGAAGCCTCAGAGAATTTCTCCGAGTTCACCAATCTTGGGGCAGCATTTCAGTGGGAAGACCCCTTCCGACTAGACGAAGAGCTTAAAGACGAAGAACGCTTAGCTCGCGACAGTGCTCGGCAATACGCGCAGAAGTCGCTGATGCCGCGCATTCTGGAAGCCAACAGGACTGAGACCTTTGATGTTTCCGTCATGCGGGAGATGGGCGAACTCGGATTTCTCGGCGCGCCTATCGACGGCTACGGATGTGCGGGTGTGAGCTACGTCACGTATGGCTTGATCATGCGAGAACTGGAGCGTGTGGACACTGCTTTTCGCTCCGCGTGCGGGGTGCAGACCACGCTCTCTATGACGCCGATTTACGCCTATGGCAGTGAAGCGCAGCGGCGGAAGTATCTGCCGAAGATGGCGACTGGCGAATTGCTCGGCTGTTTTGGATTGACGGAGCCCGATCACGGCTCGGATCCGGGCAGCATGAAGAGCAGGGCGAAAAAGGTCGCCGGCGGATATAGGCTCAGCGGCAGCAAGATCTGGATCACACACTCTCCGATTGCGGATTTGATGGTGGTGTGGGCTAAGGACGATGACGGCGAGATTGGCGGCTTTATTCTCGAACGCGGCATGACCGGGCTCACGACGCCGAAGATTGAAGGCAAATTCTCGGTTCGCGCATCGCCGACAGGCGAGATCGCGATGGACGATGTTTTCGTTCCGGATGAAAACCGCTTGCCCTACGCCAAGGGGCTCAATGCGCCGTTCGGCTGTCTCAACAATGCAAGATTCGGAATCTGCTGGGGCTCGATGGGGGCTGCCGAGTTTTGCTGGCATGCTGCCCGCAGCTACGTGCTGGACCGCAAACAGTTCGGGCGTCCGCTGGCGGCCAATCAACTCGTACAGAAAAAGCTCGCCGACATGCAGACGGAGATCACGCTCGGTCTCTTGGCGTGCCTTCATTTGAGCCGGTTACGCGACCGTAAGCTGGCATCACCCGAAATGCTTTCGCTGCTCAAGCGCAATTGCGCCGGGAAGGCCCTGGAAATCGCGCGGGTGGCGCGTGACATGCACGGCGGAAACGGCATTTCGGACGAATACCACGTCATCCGGCACGTCATGAATATGGAGACTGTCAACACGCTCGAGGGCACGCACGATATCCATGCCTTGGTGCTGGGTCGGGCGCAAACCGGCATTCAAGCCTTTCGCTGAAGAGAAACAGCAATACTGACCGTTGGTCCACAACCGGCAGGGGAAACATGAAGACGTCATTGAAGCCGTTGGTGAAGCCAAACGCGATTGCCGTGGTCGGCGCTTCCTCGGATTTTCGCAAGGTTAGCGGCCGGCCCGTCAAATGGCTGATCGAGAAGGGCTACAAGGGGAAGATTTATCCGGTTAATCCGAAGGCGCAGGAGATCGGCGGGCTTCCGGCGATCGCGTCGATCGATGACTTGCCGGATGGTGTTGACCTTGCTGTCGTTGTGTTGCCGGCTAGCGGTGTCGTGCAAGCGATCCGCGATCTCGGACGAAAGGGCGTTCCTGCTGCGGTCGTCTTCGCCTCTGGGTTTTCCGAGATTGGGGAAGAGGGCTGCAAGCTTGAGGCCGAGCTACGTGAAGCGGCGCGGGCCTCCGGCGTCAGGATCTGTGGTCCCAACTGCCTTGGTCTCTTCAATGCTTTCGAGCGCGTGATTGCATCCTTCAGCCAGTACGTGAATGGCGAAGTTCCGGCTGGTCCGATCGCGTTCGTTTCGCAGTCGGGTGCGTTTGGTACGGCGATTTCCGCATTGGCACGCTCGCGCGGTTTGGGGCTTGGGTATTTTGTCAACACGGGCAATGAAGTCGATGTGACCTTTGTCGATGCAATGCGCCAGGTGATCGAAGATGAACGTATTCGCGTCGGTGCGGGATATATCGAGGGACTGAAAGATGGTCCCGGGCTATGTGATCTTGCCGATCGCGCGATGGAGCTCGGTAAGCCGCTCGTGCTGACGAAAGTGGGCCGCACGGGAGCTGGCGCGCGAGCGGCGGCCTCACATACGGGATCTCTTGCGGGCGAAGACATCGTTTTCGATGGTGTTGTTCGCCAGAAGGGAATAATCCGTGCGCGCAACGAAGAGCATATGCTCGATCTTGTCGAGGTGCTCTCTTGCTGCGACCTGCCCGAAGGCGCGGGTATCGGTATTGCTACCCAGTCCGGTGGTGCCGGCGTGCTAATGGCTGATCGTATCGAGGAGTTGGGGCTTTCCGTTCCGCGCCTCAGCGATGCGACCCAGGCGAAGATACAAGAATGCATTCCTGGCTTTGGTGCGACAGCCAACCCAGTCGATGTGACTGGGCAGTTTGTTGCCGATCCCAAGATCCTGAGTGAAAGCGTCCTGCATATGCTGGACGATCCGGACGTTGATGTCGGTATCGTGTGGCTCCAGCTTATGGAAGGGTTTGCCGATACGCTGGTCTCTCTGTTCGAAGACATCAAAGAACGTGCGACCAAGCCCTTCATTGTAGCGTGGGTTGCGGCACCGGATGAGGCTGTGAAGGCTTTACGCAAACGCGGGATCGCCGTGCTGCGTGGTGCGGAGCCGGCTGTTGATGCCGTTGTCGGTTTGATCCGTTTTGCTGAAGCGCGACGTCAGTGGTCTGCGGATCGTGAGGTGCGGGCGAAGCAGCAGCTTGCGCAGGTGGTTATTCCCTCGGGGGATGGTCCTTTGTCGACCGTCGATGCCGTTCGCATTCTGAAATCTGCCGGTGTTTCGATTGTTCCCACCGAGTTCGCAGCGAGTGCGGAAGAGGCGGTGCATGCAGCGGAAAGTGTCGGCTTTCCGGTCGTTATGAAAATCGAGTCTGCAGACATCCTGCACAAAACGGAAGTCGATGGCATTCGTCTGGGGCTCAAGACGGCGGAGGATGTGCGTAGCTGCTTTGCGGATCTGGTTTCGTCGGTTGCACAGAAGCGCCCCGATGCAAGTATCGATGGCGTGGTCGTGCAGCCGATGTTCAAGGGCGACGTCGAGGTCGTTATCGGTCTGCAAGATGATCCCGTCTTTGGAAACGTCATCATGGTTGGTCTTGGTGGCGTGCTCGTTGAGGTGCTCAAGGATGTGGCGTTCCGCAAGTGTCCGCTCACGCCTCGCGATGCTTCCAACATGATCGATAGCCTGATGGGCGCGGCGATGTTCGGCTCATTCCGTGGGCGCAAGGGAATCGATCGGGATGCACTCGTCGCGATGCTCTGCCGTGTTTCCGAACTGGGGGCCGCGACGGAGGGTGTTTTGCGAGAATTGGATCTCAATCCGGTGATGCTGACGAGTGAGGCCGCTGCTGCCGTGGATGTCGTGATGGTGCGCCATCCTCGCCAAGTGACTTCAGTGTCGGATAGCAAAGCATCGTCTGGGCTTTCCGCCGCCGCTTTGATGGAGAAATGACGCAAGCTGCTTGGCCAATGAGGTCGAGGATGCTTAGGGCTCACTTTATGTGGCTGCACTATTCATCATTTGCATGAGGCAGATATCGATTATCGATTAGACCAATGATGTGACCAATTTTATGGTTGGATGTAATCTTATAGAATTGGAGGTTTTTACACGGACGCGCTGAAATCTTTCACACAATAGGAGATTGGACGAAGAAGCCAAAATCTCCACGGAGGAAACCCAAATGACGAATGCAATTAAGACAATGATTGCGGCTGGTGCTCTTTTATTGGGCGCAAATGCAGTCCAAGCAGAGAATTACAGTCTGATCTCCGCGCCATTTGGCAGTGGCTCTTATATCCTAGGCTCCGCTCTCGAGCAGATTGTCAGTAAAAACCATCCAACAATTCGCATTAGTCACAGCGAGAGCCCAGGCTTTGCGTTTAATCACGTGAAGCTGCAGAAAGAGCCTGATCTCCGTAAAACCATGATCATTGGATCAGGACGTGGCGTCAGTACACTGGCTGTGCGTGGTGAAGAGCCGTTTAAAGAAACGCTTCCGCCCGTCAAAGCTATCGCGAACTACAATCTGGGCAGCTATTTCCTCGCCACTCTCAATCCCGATATCAAGTCGGTGGCCGACCTGAAGGGAAAGCGGGTCGCTCTGGGCCGCAAACCGCAGATCAACTGGACCATTCAGCCTGAGCGGTTGATGCGCGTCGGTTGGGGTTTGGGTAAGGACGTTCAGATTGAGTATCTAGGTGTGCAGGAAGCCGCCGCCGCGCTGCTCGATGGACAGGTGGAAGCGGCTATCGTTGGTGGCTATTTCGATCCGCTCACGAATACTATGGTTCTTTCTCCGCAAACGACCGAGTTCCTCGCTTCAGGACGCAAGGTCTATTTCCTTCCGTGGGGTGGGGATGCTGTGAAGAAGGCACAGGATTCCGGGATGCCCATGGTGGCTGTGACTATCCCAGCGGAAGCTCTGCCTGGTCGCGATGAGCCGCTTGACGGTTTTGCTGACACGATTTCCTGGACAGCTTCGGAAGAGTTTCCTGAGGAAGCGATTTACCAGATTACGAAGCTGATCATCAATCATGTCGGGGAGTTCAAAAACTACCACGCACTCGGCAAGCTGATGTCGCCAAAGGCTCTCATGTATGGCTGGGAGCCGAGCGAACTGCATCCTGGTGCGCTGCGGGCTTACAAAGAAGCCGGACTGATCGACTGAAGCGCTTCTGAACGGTTGGACCCGGCAATAAGCCCCGCCGGGTCCAGTTGATTAGCCTTCGCCCATTCCGCTCACCTTCGCCGAAAGGGCAAGCTGATGAGCATGTCAAAAATACTCGACTACATCATCGTCGCCGTAGGGATTGCCGCGTTCGGCTATCACATGCTGACGACGCAGGTGCTGATGGTTGGCTCCTATGAGCATCAGACAATCCATCTGATGTTTGTGGTGACGCTTATTTTTCTCGGTGCCGTGCGATTGTCGACATCAGTATCGGCGCGGCTCTGGTATTTGAGCATGCTCGGATTGGGGTTGTTTGCGACGGCCTACATCTATTTGAATTTGTCTCACCTGGAAATGGTGATCGGATTTCCAGAAACAATGGACGTGATTGTCGGCGTCATATTGATGTTGGTGGTTTTGGAAGGGACGCGTCAAGCGTGGGGAAACATTATGCCCTGCGTGATCGTTTTCTTTGTTGCCTATTTCTTCCTCGGTCAGTATTTGCCCGAGCCGTTTTATCATCGTCCGTTTAATTTCAGCTATGTCGTCTCTTATTTGAGTGTTGGCCTTTCTGGTATCTACGGGAATTTTTTATCTATTTCCGCAAACTATGTTTTTCTTTTTGTTATTTTCGGAGCGCTGCTGGAGATTCTCCGAGTTCATGGCCTGTTTCGCGAACTGGGGCAGGCCGCCGGACGCGTATTCCGGGGCGGGCCTGGCCAGACCGCGGTGATATCGAGTGCCATGGTTGGCACGGTCACCGGCGCGGCCGTGGCGAACGTCGCGATCACGGGCGCCTTCACGATCCCTTATATGAAACAGACGGGCTATAAGCCCCACATTGCGGCAGCGATTGAGGCCACGGCGTCAACCGGCGGCCAGCTCATGCCTCCCGTGATGGGCGCTGCGGCGTTTCTGATGGCCTCGTTTATCGGCGTGTCCTACGCAAGCGTGATGGCAGCCTCGCTTATTCCAGCGTTGCTCTATTTCTGGGGTTGTATGCTGAGTGTGCAGCTCATTGCTGTCCGCGAAAATATCCGTGCTCCGCGCGCACCGATCGACGTGCGGCTCATCTTTCGACGGTTACCGCTATTCTTAATCCCTCTCGGCGTTCTTGTCGTTATGCTGCTTATGCAGTACTCGGCAAACCTCGCCGCGTTTTGGGCCATCATCGTTGCCGTTGTGTTGAGCTATATCTCGAGCGACACGCGTCCGACCTTCAAGGAGCTAGCGGAGTGTCTGTCGCGAGGTGCTGTAATCGGCGCGCAAATTGGTATTGCGCTAGCGGGCGTCGGCATGATGGCGCAAGCGCTTATCACGACCGGCATGGGCACCAAAGTTGCGAGTGTGGTCGAAATGTTGAGTGGCGGGAGCCTCGCGCTCGCCCTGGTCATCACGATGATCGTGTCTATTATTCTCGGACTCGGTATTCCAACCAGCGCAGCTTACGCGCTTGTTGCGATTGTGGTTGTGCCCGTGCTGATCGAGATGGGAGTAACCCCCATCAGTGCGCACTTCTTTGCGTTCTACTTCGCGGTCGTATCTGCCATTACGCCACCTGTTGCGCTGGCATCGTTGGCTGGTGCGGGCATAGCGGGGGCCGACTATGTGAAGACGTCGCTCTACGCGTTTATGATTGCCCTGGCGGGATTCATCATTCCGTTTCTGGTGGTCTATAATCCCGTGCTCGTTCTTGAGCCGGATGATTGGGCGCACGGTGTATTTGCCCTGATCGCTGTGCCGATTGGTATGTCGACATTGGCCATGGCCATCTTTAATTGTGCGCTTACGATGTTCAGTTTGTACGAGCGCGTGTTGGCCATCGTCTCAACGGCCCTGATCGTAGCATTCCTGGTTCTTCGCCACGACAGCGGTTTGCCGTTCGAGTATCCAGTGCTTGGGATTGGCTTGTTAATTTTTGCTGTCCTCATGATGGGGCAGATGCGAAAAAGGAAAGCTGAGACCACTGCTTTGCCAAAAGCGCAGCCTATCGGTCAATCTTATGCAGAGCCTGATCCCACACGGTAGACGGTACAACGAAGTTCGTACCGCTAAGGCTATAGACAGACACGTGTTTCTTGCGTTGAGATGGGCGACATACGGGGAAACCTGTTGCCCTCTCTCTTAACGTGGAGCTTTTCTATGAGACTTGTGTTCGCTGCCGCCGTCGCGCTGTCATTGGTTCTGGGTGTGACGCAAAATGTATTCGCTGCTGACGATGAGCTTTCTCCGTACGGAAGTTCGAAGAGTGATATGCATGAGTATCCTATGATCAATGCGGTGTTTGATGCCAACTACACCGATCCCAACAATCTCAACATGCTCTATGCCTTCGTGAAGAACACGATGAAGCCGCTCAAGGGCAAGATGGTCGTCGTGACTCACGGTCCCGAACTCCGGGCGTTCGCTAAAGAGAACTACATCAAGTATCAGGGCCTTATGGATAAGATGAAGGAGCTCGCCGACGCGGGTGTCGAGTTCCGTATGTGCAGCAACGCACTAAAGGCAGCAGGCTACAAGCCAGAAGATTTCCATGGGTTTGTGACCGTTGTTCCGGCCGGTTTTCCTGAAATCGCTTTGCTGCAATCAGAAGGCTACCGCTACATCAATCCGCTTCCCTATTCGCCCAGGGACGTTCGGTATCTTGATCACCCCGAAGCGAAGGCACAATGAGTGCGGATTGATGCCTGGTGCGCTTCGTACCGGGCATCATCCTAAATTACTTATGAAGCTTTGGCTGGTTCCGCGCTGAAGGACAGGTCGTGGTCGGTGGCGAAATGAGCCATCGCTCGTTCGGCCAGCGCTGTAATGGTCAGGAGCGGGTTGACGCCTAACGAGCGGGGAATAATTGATCCATCGATGACGTAGAGCCCCCGATGGACGTCGGTTGAGCCACTTGCTCCTGCGTCGAAGACTTGCCCCTTGTGATTTACGACGCCTGTGGTGCAATCCTCCGCCATTGAGCATCCCCCAAGGGGATGTGCCGTCGCCGGCTGGTGGCCCATGACTGTGCCTGCCAAAGGATTCTTTACGTATGATCCCCCGGCGTCGCCCACGATTTGCGCCAGCGCGGCATCGATGCGGGTGTAGACGGGTTCATCCTTTGCGCCAGGCCACGAGAGGCTCAGGCGATCAGAGTCCAGGATAAAGCGGCCGGAAGCGCTGTCATGCGATACGGCGAATATTGTCTGTAGGTGCGCGAAGGGACCTCGATATACTCCGCTGACCAAGCTTTTCAACGCGCCGAGGATGCGGCCATTCGGAACGAACATCACGGGTAGGATTGGAGCTAGCGCTGATGGCAGGGCTCCGTCCTGAACTGTGAGTTCGTTTTCGAGGGTTTCAGCGTCGCGGACTTCAAGCTGCCCGGTTACGGATGGTCCGACGGCAAAGTCCTCAAGCTTGGGAGGATGGCCAATCCCCACGGCATTTACTTTCGCCTTCAGCCCATAGCCAAAGGCGATGATGTCGCCATTCGCCGAGAAGCGGTGACCCAGGCGGTCTGACACGGCGAGGCCTTTGGCTGCTGCACGGAGTAAAATTTCTGTAGAGCCTAGAGTGCCGGCTGCAAGGATGATGACCGGGGCTGAAAGTTTGAAGCCTTCCTTCTGTCCGTCCTTGCGAAGGTCTTCGACATGCAGTTGCCAAGTGCCGTCTGACTGCTTTTCCAGGCTACTAACCTTGGCGTGCGTAAAGAGTTCGGCGCCATGCGCGACGGCGTCTGGTAGATATGTGACGGCCACAGTCGTTTTGGCGCCAACATTGCAGCCCGCGCAGCAGTCGCCGCATGACGTGCAGGCGGCTTGCGTTCGTCCCGCAGCGTTGATGGTTTCTGAGAAACTCACAGCGACCGGTGTCTCCACCATCGCGTGCCCGAGGCGGTCTGCGGCGGTTTTGAGTGCGTTGAATTTGGTCATGCTTGCGGCGCGAGGATCTTTGGCTGGGCGCAGCCAGTTTTGTGCGCGGACATAGCCCTCCTGCAGCCAGCCGTCCTGCCGAAGCTCTTCGGGCCATGCGTGATCTTCGAAGACACGCGCGGTTGGGCGCAGGGCGACGCCCGCGTTGACAAGGGAACCGCCGCCGAGGCCGCATCCCACAAGAATGTGCATGTGCTCGCCGAGGCGCACGTCATAGAGGCCCGTCGGCGAGCCCGTGCGCACACTTTTACCGGTGACTTGGAGTTCGTTTTTTAGGTCGGGAAATCGGTTGGGAAATTCCCCCGTCAGCACTTCGCGTCCGCGTTCCAGAACGGCGACGCGCTTTCCTGTACGGGCTAAACGGGAGGCCGAGACGCCACCCCCGTAACCGGAGCCGACGATGATGACATCGTAGCAGGGTTTGATTTCGCTGAGGGGTTTGGAAAGACGTGTCATTCGTCAAATTGGTCCTGGTCGGAAGAGCGACTTGGCGCGCGAAACCGCCGCCTTAGGACGCTCATTCACATAGTGTTTGCCTATTGCGAGAACATCCATCCCGGTGCGTAGGAAGCAAGAGATGGCATGTTCAGGCCGTGCAACAATGGGCTCGTGCCGGTTGAAGCTGGTGTTGAGCAGAACGGGTACGCCTGTGATCCGTTTGAAGGCATCGATCACGCGATAAAAATGGGGGTTGTCTGTGGCGGAGACGGTCTGGATACGCGCTGTGCCGTCAACGTGAACGGCAGCGGGGATGATGTCGAGCTTTTCTTCGCGGACCCATGGCGCCATCGTCATGAATGGGTCGGGTTGATCGATGTGGAAGTACTCTGATGCGTGCTCTTCCAAAACTGCGGGTGCGAATGGACGGAAAGGTTCGCGGTGTTTTATTTTCCCGTTGATGACAGCCTTTATCTCTGCACGCCGAGGATCGGCCAGGATTGAACGATTGCCGAGGGCGCGGGGGCCGAGTTCGAATCGTCCTTGAAAGAAGCCGATGATTTTACCGTCGGCGAGATCGCGGGCGAGGCGTTCGTAAAGCTCGGTTTCTTCCATGATCTCGGAGGGCACGCCCGCCTCTTCGAGTTCGTGGGCGATATCGGCGTCGGCATATTCCATACCGAGTGATGCGTGGCGTAATTCGTAAGAACGCGGTTTTCCAAGTGTTTGGTGGTAGTGCCACAGAGCGCTGCCGAGGGGAGCGCCGGTATCCGACGCGCAGGGTGGAACCCAAACGCGCTTCATTTCCGTATGTTCGAGGATGCGGGCGTTGGCGACACAGTTGAGCGCAAGGCCGCCTGTAAAAACCAGGTTGCGCGAAGGGAAGCGCTTTTCCATCTCGCGTACGACATGGATGATCGCTTCTTCAGTTACGGTTTGTAGCGCATGGGCAATCGCCAGGTGGCGGTCTTCCAGTAGTTCGCCGGTTTTGCGCGGTGGGCCGAAGACATCAAAGAAGCGCTGCTTGAATGGTTTCAGCTCGCCGAACGTTCGATAGCTGAAATAGTCGAAGTTGACGCTATAACGTCCGTCCGGTTTCAGGTGGATGACGTCGCGAAAACGCTCCACGTAGCTGTCGTCGCCGCAGGCTGCGAGCGCCATTACCTTGCCTTCGTCGGAAAAGCCACCGAAGCCCAGGTATTGGGTCAGAAACGTGTAGACGAGGCCCAGCGAATTGGCCATCGGCTCATGCCAATGACGCTCAATGTTATTGTTCCGTCCAGTGAATATCGTCGTGGCAGCGTCATCGCCGAAGCCATCCATAACGAGGATGCTCGCCTCTTCGAACGGTGAAACGAAAAAGGTCGCCGCGTGCGACTCATGGTGGCCAACGCCGATAATGGGCGGCAAGGGAATGCGGTCTTGTGTGAGCCGTTTGAGCTTGCGACGGAGAACGGCAGAGACGCGCACGATTTCATTACGCTGGGGCGTATGAGAACGCTCTAGCAACAGTGCTAGGCTCATAGGAAGATGGCTGGTGATGGCGCGTGCAAATGTTCTGCGCAGGCGCTGTTCATCCCAGGGCGTTGTGATGACGTCGATGCTGCGGAGATCGGCGATATCATCGCCAAGAGCTTCAACAAGAGCGTGCCGTGGAAAAGCTTTCGTGTGCTTTTCGCGGTTGAATCGTTCTTCCTCGACGACAAGCAATGGCTTGCCATCCTCGATCAGGGCGAGGCCGGTGTCGTGAGTTGCTGCAACTAGCCCCAGGATTCGCAAGCCGCTGTCACACCGTCGTTCACATGGTTTCCCGGTGCCGGATGTTGGAGCGTTTCACTATGCTCGCGTCCGGCTGCCGGCGAAACGAGCTTCTCAATCGTGCTTACCGTGGCAGTGCTTGTACTTTTTGCCCGAACCGCATGGGCACGGTGCGTTTCTTGCGACGCGTCCCCACGTTGCAGGATCGGACGGATCAATATCGCGCGAGCCTCGGCGTGTTTGTAAGGGCGCGCGACGTTCTTCTTCGCCGTATCCATCCCGGCCACCAGCTTCGATCGCGGCATCGGCCATTGCGAACTCGTCCAGGCCAGTCGTTGCATCGATATGATGAGCGTGCATGGGTGGTAGTTCTGTTGGCTGCAGGTACTCGTCCTCAGCTTCCTGAGCGAGCTCGATGTGCATGAGCTGACCGGTTACGGCTTCACGCAATCTCGACAACAGGGCTTCGAATAGAACAAAGGCTTCGGACTTGTATTCATTCAGTGGGTCGCGTTGCCCGTAAGCTCGGAAGCCGATGACCTGACGCAGATGCTCAAGCGTCACAAGGTGTTCACGCCAGAGATGATCCAGCGTCTGAAGGAGCACCATCTTTTCGATCTGACGGAACAGGTCGCTTCCGATGTCGGCGGCTTTGTAGGCGGCCTTTTCTTCGACGGCCTTCGAAAGGCGCTCGCGAATTTCTTCGTCGGCGATGCCTTCTTCGTTGGCCCAGTCGGCAATCGGCAAATCGAGGCCGAAGGTGTTGGAAACCGCTTCGGTCAGGCCGGCAACGTCCCATTGTTCCGCATAAGCGTTTTCAGGAATATGTTTCGTAATCAGCTCGTCGATGACCTGGTTGCGCATCTCCTGGATGATTTCAGAGACGTCGTCTTCGCCCATGATTTCAAGGCGTTGCTCGAAGATGACCTTACGCTGGTCGTTCATCACGTCGTCGTATTTGAGAACGTGCTTACGGGCATCGAAGTTGCGCGCTTCAACTTTGCGCTGCGCCATTTCGAGTGATTTGTTCATCCAGCGATGGGTGATCGCCTCGCCTTCTTGAAGGCCGAGAGACTTCAACACGCTCTCCATGCGATCGGACCCAAAGATCCGCATGAGGTCATCGTCAAGAGCGAGGTAAAACTTTGAGCGTCCGGGGTCACCCTGGCGGCCGGAGCGGCCACGCAGCTGGTTATCGATACGACGGCTTTCGTGGCGTTCGGTTGCAATAACGAAAAGGCCACCGGCATCGAGCGCACGTTGCTTGTCTTTGGCGACCCGCGCTTCGATTTCCTCGAATTTCTTCTTCTTTTCGGTCTCTGTCGGCTCGCGACCAGCTTTGGCTTCTTCTGCCAGCCAGTCCTTGAGTTGATACTCGGCGTTGCCGCCCAACTGAATATCGGTACCGCGGCCTGCCATGTTGGTCGCGATGGTGATCGCGCCGGGAATACCCGCTTGGGCGATGATGCTCGCTTCCTGCTCGTGATAGCGGGCATTCAAGACATTGTGCGGAATGACAGCCTCGGAGCCCTTTGCGTTGCGGGCGCGGTCGATGAGGAAGTTTCCAATATCTGTCAGGTAGTTTTTGAGTTCGCTCTCCTTCTCCTTGAGGGGCTTTGCCTGCTCAATGAGTTTATGGCCGAGTTCGGAGATCAGCTTCTTGTCTTTGAGCAACTCCGAGAGCTGTTCGGATTTCTCAATGGATACCGTACCGACAAGTGTCGGCTGTCCGCGTCGTACGCTGTCGGCAATGGTTGTTACGATGGCAGAGAGTTTTTCTCGCTGCGTACGATAAACCTCATCATCTTCGTCAATGCGCGCGATGGTTTTGTTGGTCGGGATCTCGATGACATCGAGCCCGTAAATGTCCATGAATTCCGAGGCTTCAGTAAGCGCCGTACCGGTCATGCCGGCCAACTTTTTGTAGAGCCGGAAGTAATTCTGGAAGGTGATCGAGGCCAGCGTCTGGTTTTCAGGCTGGATCTCGACGTGTTCTTTGGCTTCGAGCGCCTGATGCAGGCCTTCCGAGTAGCGACGTCCAGCCATCATACGGCCGGTGAACTCGTCGATAATGACGACCTGGCCACCTTTAACAATGTAGTCCCGGTCGCGCTGGAACAGCTTGTGAGCTTTTAGCGCCTGATTGACGTGGTGGACTACGGTGACGTTATCGATGTCATAAAGCGAGCTGCCCTTAAGCATTCCGGCGGCTTCGAGCAGCTGCTCGATGTGCTCGTTGCCGACATCGGTCAGCGAGACCTGTCGTTGCTTTTCATCGAGTTCATAATCTTCCGCGTTCAATTGCGGCATGAAGCTGTCGATGGCGTTATAAAGTTCGGCGCGGTCGTCAAGCGGACCAGAGATAATGAGTGGCGTGCGGGCTTCGTCGACCAGGATTGAGTCGACCTCGTCGACGATCGCAAAGAAATGATCGCGTTGGACCATTTCATCGCGGCTCATCTTCATGTTGTCGCGTAGATAATCGAAGCCCAGCTCGTTATTGGTGGCGTACGTTACATCACAATTGTAAGCGTCTTTGCGTGCATCATCATCGAGTTCATGGACGATGCAACCGACAGTTAGGCCTAGGAAACGATAGATCTGGCCCATCCAGTCGGCGTCGCGTTGGGCGAGATAGTCGTTGACCGTAACGACGTGGACGCCTTTGCCAGCCAATGCGTTGAGGTAGACGGGTAGTGTCGCCACAAGCGTCTTACCTTCACCGGTCTTCATTTCGGCGATATTGCCACCGTGCAGGACCATGCCGCCGATCAACTGGACGTCGAAGTGACGCTGGCCTAGCGTTCGCTTTGCGGCCTCGCGCACGGTTGCGAAAGCAGGAACCAAAAGGTCGTCGAGTTTGGCCCCTTCTTTGATCTGGCGGCGGAACTCTTCGGTCCGGGCTCGCAGGGCGTCATCCGATAGGGCCTCGATTTCCGGTTCCAGAGCGTTTATTGCCTGAACGCGGGGGCGGTAGCTCTTTACGCGCCTCGCATTGGACGAGCCGAAAATCTTGGTTGCCAGCGTGGCGATTGGGAGCATTCGGTCCTCAAACGTTTTTCAAACGGGAGCCCCTCCGGACATCCCAAAAATTCTCAGCCCCGCTGCCGTCATACGCATCGCAAGCCCGTTCACGCGATGCTCACACCGGTGGTTGGGCGCGATCTTCAACCTTGGGTGGAAGAACGGCCGAGAGTGCGAAGCCGACACGACAAAGTGCGGCCAGACGAACCGGTCCATGCCGTTAGAGGCAGAAATAAGGACCGGCAAGCGTAAATGTCAACGGATCGCCGTGGCTGAGACGGGTCGAAACGCGATCAGCGGTTGACCAATCTATCGAAATCTTCACTTGGCAGCGTCGCATGGGCTGGTCTATCGATGCCGGCAACACATTGAGTTTTAACACTCCTACGATGGCCGGGCCGGTTCAAAAGTCACAACTAAGAGCCGTGGCGGTAGAAGCCAATCGACCGGGAAAGGAACAACGCGTGAAAGTTTCCATGACATCCAAGTCCACAATGAATTTACTCGCGGCGGCCATGCTTGGCGCCCTCGTCTGGCTGCCTGCTGGGCCAATCGCCGCCGAAGATGCACCGCTGGCAACCGTCAATGGCAAGCCCGTTACGGATCGGGATCTGCAACTAGCAGAATCTGAAATCGGCTCCGACCTCGGCAATCTGCCGGAGTCCACGCGACGTCGCGTTTTAGTTGAATACATTATCGAAACGCAACTTATGGCGGATGCCGCGCTTGGCGAAAAGATGGATCAGGCGCCGGGCTTCGATGAGCGGATGGCCTACTACAAGCGCAAAGCGCTACGCGAAGCCTACTTCGATAGCAAAATCAAGGACTCTGTGGGTGAAGCGGCCGCTAAGGCATTTTACGACGACCAGATCAAAGGCATGAAGCCGGAGGAAGAGGTCAAAGCGCGTCACATTCTGGTGAAAACAGAAGAGGAGGCGCGTGATATCAAGGAAAAGATCGCTCGCGGAGCCGACTTTGCGGAGATGGCTAAGGAATTCTCTCAGGACCCTGGGACGAAGGATAACGGTGGGCTTCTTGGCTTCTTCTCGCGCGGTCAGATGGTTCCACAGTTCGAGGAGCCTGCGTTCATGCTAGAGCCGGGCGATATTTCCGATCCGGTCGAGAGCCGGTTCGGCTGGCACCTGATCAAGGTCGAGGAGCGCCGCAAGAAGCCGCTGCCGACATTCGACGAGGTCAAGGACCGCATTCTTAACTCAATGATCCATCGCAAGGCTCAGTCCGTCGCGGAGGATCTCCGTAAAAACGCGAAGATTGAATACGTCGATCCGGAGATCAAAAAGGAAGTGGCGGCGCAAGAGGCTCAAGCCGAGCAGCAGCGCCAAATGATCGAGCAGCAAATCAAGCAGCTTGAGGCGAAAGAAAAGGCAGGCGAGGCGGACAAGAAAGATGCCGAACCGGCTGAGGGCAAGAAAGCCGAATAAGCCGGCGCTCGCTCTAATCTTTGCTGATGTCTCGGGCCGCTTGTTTTTTAGCGGCCCGAACTGTTTTCTGTGCCGGGGTTTCAGTCCTTTCACCTTTTGTTGAATCGCGGAGCCCCCCTTAGCTCTTTGTTTGGTTGTGCTTCTTATCGGAAAGCCGGTTTCCACTTTTCCGGATGCACGCCACCTTCTCATTCGGAGATCCGAGATGGGTTCACCACCACCGCTTTCGCCGTTCGCCCCCAAATCATTGCCGCAGGCTGCTCCGGTGGAAGGCGTGCGTTTGGCGGTCGCTGAAGCGGGTATTCGCTATAAGGGCCGAAAGGATTTGATGGTGGCAGTACTGGACCCTGGCACGGTGGTAGCCGGCGTCCTCACGCAGTCCAAAACAAGATCTGCGCCTGTCGATTGGTGCGCGGCTCAATTGCGTCACGGATGCGCGCGGGCATTGGTGGTCAATTCCGGTAATGCGAATGCTTTTACGGGTAAGCGCGGGCAGGAAGCTGTCGAGATCACGGCAGCCGCAGCGGCGGAGGCGGTTGGGTGTGCTCCAGAAGAGGTGATGCTGGCTTCGACGGGTGTCATCGGAGAGCCGATGGACGCCGGTGCGTTTTCACACCTGCTGAAAGGGCTTGCTACTGAAGCGGCGCCTGATGCGCTGTTGCCGGCGGCGCAGGCTATCATGACGACGGACACCTATCCCAAGCTCGTGTCAGTGAGCGTTGATTTGGATGGGGTGCCGGTGCGCATTGCGGGTTTCGCCAAGGGGGCAGGCATGATCGCGCCCGACATGGCGACGATGCTGAGCTTTATTTTTACCGATGCTCCGATCGCACACCCGGTCCTGCAAGCTCTCGTTTCAGAGCTCGCTGATCAAACCTTCAATTGCATCACCGTGGATGGCGATACTTCGACTAGCGATACGGTTCTTGTGTTCGCAACGGGTAAAGCTGCGGAGCGCGGTGCGGCGGAGATTGCGGACGCAATGGATCCTCGCGTTCCGGCGTTTTCTGCTGCGCTCAAGGGCGTGATGCATGACCTCGCGATGGCGATCGTTAAAGACGGCGAGGGATTGAGCAAGTTCGTGGAAATCGAGGTGACGGGTGCTGAGAGTGACAAGGCAGCCCGAACAATCGCTTTTTCTATTGCCAATTCACCAATCATGAAGGCCGCGATCGCCGGTGAAGATCCGAACTGGGGACGCGTCGTCATGGCGGTGGGCAAATCCGGAGAGGCTGCTGACCGCGACCGGCTTTCGATCTGGTTCGGGCCGCATCTCGTCGCGAAAGAGGGGGAGCGCGCGCCGGAGTATGTCGAACAGACCGTGGCTCAATATATGAAGAACGCTGAGATTAAGATCTGCGTCGACGTTGGTATCGGCGGCGGTCACGCACGTGTGTGGACTTGCGATTTGACGCACGCGTACATTTCTATCAATGCGGATTATCGCAGCTAGAAACAAACGAGAGGGATGCTGCACGCATCTCCGCGATGAGGTGAGAGCGATGGAACCAGAATTCTGGATCAAGCGCTGGGAAACGGGTGACATCGGCTTTCATCGTGACGAGGTGCAGGCGGGGCTATCCGAATTCTGGCCGCAGATCGCCCAGAACACTGAAACCCGTGTTTTTGTGCCTCTGTGCGGTAAAAGTCTCGATATGCGTTGGCTTGCGGCGCGCGGGCATTCCGTGCTCGGCGTGGAACTCAGTGCACAGGCGGTTGAAGCCTTCTTTGAGAATGAGCGGCTTGAGCCTGAGTTGCGCCGGGAAGAAAGTTTCTCGGTTTATTCTGCGGGGCCATTTGAGATCTGGTGCGGCGATCTGTTTCAATTGCCCGAAGGCGTCCTTGCAAATGTCTCTTATTTTTATGACCGGGCGAGCCTTGTGGCACTCCCTCCCGACATGCGGGCCAAGTATGCGCGGAGGCTGGGGGAGGTGTTGAAGCCTGAGGTCAGTGGGTTGCTCGTTTCGCTTTCCTATAATCCTGCCGAAATGTCTGGCCCGCCTTTTTCGGTGTCGAAGGTCGAAGTGGAAAAGCTGTTTGGCGACCGTTTCGCGATAGATCTACTATCTGAGCGTGATGCTCTTGCAGGAAATGCCAATCTCATAAAACGTGGCCTGACGGGTCTCGTTGAAACTTGTTACAGGCTGCGCTGATGGCTCTTACTACTTTACGTCCTTCATCCGAGGGAGATGCGGCACCGCAGTCCAAAATGCTGCTTGTTGTGGCCGCTGCGCTTGTCGATCCGAACAACCATGTGCTTATCGCGCGACGTCCTGCAGGCAAAAATCTCGCTGGTCTGTGGGAGTTTCCCGGCGGCAAGGTGGACGTCGGGGAAACGCCCGAGGCGGCTCTCGTGCGCGAATTGCGTGAGGAACTGGACATCGAGGTCTGTGAAAGCTGCCTCGCACCGTTCACCTTCGCCAGCCACACTTACGAGCAGTTTCATTTGCTGATGCCCCTTTACCTCTGTCGGAAGTGGGATGGGGACATCGTCGCGCGGGAAGGCCAGGAGTTGGCTTGGGTGCGTGCCAGTCGACTCGGCAAGTATCCGATGCCGCCAGCAGACATTCCGCTTGTCCCCATGCTGAGGGACCTGCTCGGCTGATCAAGTGGTTCGACTAGTCTCGACGTTTTGAATTGCCGACTTGGTCCGGTTTTTCTCCGGTGGAATGTTCCGTCGTGCCTAGGGCGTCTGCCAGACGATGTTGTGCGGAGCCTGGACGCAAGGGCTTCTGCTGACTTTCGTGCGGTGCCCATGCCGTCATCGTGATCAATTCGAAGGTAGCGGGTATCCTTCCGTCAGAGGTTGCGAAGGTGTCTATATAAACCTCGCATGCGCGCGCCAGCAGATGGCGCGTGACGGGATGTCTGTGCCGCCCTGATAGAGCATTTGCGGCGCCCATTTTCTTGAGTTCCCTCATCAGTGCGAGGGGGGAATCATAGGTCACTGTCAGCGTTTCGGAATCGACGACGGGAAGTGCAAAGCCCGCTCGCTGCAAAAGAGCCCCTACCTCGCGGACATCGGCAAAAGGTGCCACGCGCGGCGAGACACCACCGGAAACTTCGGACTCAGCAACCAGCCAAGCATGACGCAGTTCTCTCAACGTGGCGCCGCCTAGCAATGTGGCCAGGAGCAGACCGTCAGGCCGCAAAGCCTTGCGGATCTGAATGAGGGTGCCGGGCAAATCGTTGACGAACTGGAACGCTAAGCCAGAGACGACCAGATCAAGGCTTTCGGAAGCAAACGGGAGGGCCTCTTCATCGGCGAGGACGCGGGGGCCCGTGCATTGCATGAGGAGGTTGAGCGATGCGTCGGCGTCTATCACCACGCCGACGTTGTCGCGTTCTCTAATTCTACGGCTTAGCAGACCGTGGTGGGCTCCAAGATTGAGCGCTGCCGGAAATGATCGCGTGACGATGGATAGGCGGTCAACGAGGTCGTCACTCACATAAGCCAGCAGGAAGTCGTGATCGGCGGCACCACCCGCGGCGCGGTTGCGCTGACGGCGAAGCTGGGCACGGTCAAAAACGATATTTGAGGTCTCGGATGCCATTCCTGATTCCGTGGCTTTGCAGGCCTGGGCGATATGAATAGAGGCGTGCACTTCGTTCTACATAGGTCGCGCTGGCTCTCGCCGATTCAAGCTGAGCAGGTTATCCTCGTGTACGGAGGAATTTGCTTATGGTTGTTTCAGGCAAGGGCGAAAGTAACGGCGCAGAGCCGCAGACACGCTCAGCTTTTAGCGCATTTTTTGTCAATGCGCGCGCCCTTGCCGGTCGCCTCGCCGACACCATTGTTCCGCCTGTCTGTCTCGCGTGCCAGGCTCCCTTATCCGTACATCATGCGCTTTGCCCGGAATGTTGGTGCCAAATAGATTTTATTCGTGCGCCTTTGTGTGACCGGCTCGGTTTGCCTCTGCCGTTTGATACGGGTGGGGTCATGATTTCGGCGGCGGCCGCGGTGCGCGTGCCGCTCTATCATCGGGCGCGTGCGGTCGCGAGTTATGACGGCGTTATGCGTCAGCTTATCCATCGCTTCAAATATCACGATCGCCACGATATTCGGCGGCTATTCGGTGGTTGGCTGCTGCAGGCGGGGCACGAATTGCTAGATACCGCTGATGTCATTGTCCCCGTTCCGCTCAATCGCTTACGGCTGCTCAAGCGCCGATTCAATCAAGCGGCCATCCTGGGCGGGGAGCTCAGCCGACGGTCGGGGGTAAAGCACTCACCTATGGTCCTGCACCGCGTGCGGGCGACCCGGAGCCAAGTCGGTTTGACCCATGCGCAACGGAGGCAGAATGTGCGGGGGGCGTTTGTTATCGCACCTATGGGGCGGTCCATTGTGCAGGGACGCCGCGTTCTTCTTGTTGACGATGTCGTTACGACCGGCGCCACGGTGGAGGCTTGTGCCAAGGTCTTGCTGGATGCCGGTGCGGTGGCAGTTGATGTTCTGGCCTTGGCGTTGGTCACGGAGCCCGAACGCATGACGACGTAACGTCGCGGTTGTTGAAAGTGCATGGTTAGGGCTTTGCCATGAACACCTGCTATCGCTAGCTTTTCGGGTTGATCCGGCAGCGTGTGAGACGAGGGAATGGCGCACATAACCATCTACACAACACTGTTGTGTCCATACTGCCATATGGCCACAAACCTGCTCCGCAAAAAGAATGCCCCGTTTGAGGAAATTGATGTTACGGCGCGCGCTGATTTGCGGGAGGCCATGCGTGCGAAGGCGGCGGGTCGCAATACGGTGCCGCAGATCTTTATCGGTGATGAGCATGTTGGCGGCTGGGACGATCTGTTCGCCCTTGAAACCACAGGCCGTCTCGACGCTAAGCTGACCCCCCGGAGTGATTGAGCAGTTTTCGGGGTTTCTCTCGATAGCCGAGCGGCGTATTCCTTTTTGTTAGCGTGGTCAGCGAAGCATATTCGAATACAACGGGCGGCACATGACTAATAACACTATTGCAGGTGAAAAATTTCGGGCGGGCCTCGTACAAATGTGCTCGGGCCGTACGGTCGACGCCAATGTGACGGCAGCGGTTGCGTTGATCCGTGAGGCGGCAGCGGGGCGCGCGCAGTATGTTCAGACGCCCGAAGTCACGACGCTGATGGAGCTCGATCGCGAACGTTTGTTTGCCGCTTGTCAGCCGGAGGAAGGAAATGAGGCGTTAGCGGCGTTTCAGTCGGTTGCGCACGCGCTTAGGATTTGGCTGCACATCGGATCGATCCCCGTGCGGGTAACGCCGGACAAGCTGGCGAACAGGTCTTTCCTGATTTCACCCGCTGGCGAGATTGCCGCGCGCTATGACAAGATCCATATGTTCGACGTCGAGCTTGCCAATGGTGAGAGTTACCGCGAAAGCGAGAACTATAAGGCCGGAGAAGAAGCCGTGATCGCGGCCACACCTTGGGGCGGCCTCGGTTTGACGATCTGCTACGACCTACGTTTTCCCTATCTTTTCCGGGCGTTGGCTCATGGCGGGGCTTCGTTGTTAGCCGTGCCTGCGGCGTTCACGCGTACGACGGGTGAGGCGCACTGGCATACCTTGTTGCGTTCGCGGGCGATCGAGGCACAGTGTTTCGTGCTTGCAGCGGCGCAGGGTGGTCAGCATGAGCATGGCCGTTCAACCTATGGTCATAGCGTCATCATTTCGCCTTGGGGTGAAGTTCTGGCCGAAGGCGGGACGGAACCGGGCGTCGTTTTTGCTGACATCGATTTGGGGCAAGTTGCTCAAGTCCGTGCGCGTGTTCCGTCTTTGCGGCATGACCGTTCCTTCACGGTAACGACGCAGGCGATGACGGCGCCGGTGGAGAGCTGAGGGAACCCTGCTCCGCATGACGGACGAGGTACGAGCGCTGGAAGTGGGGCGGGGCCGCGAACCGGAGCGCTCGTGCGCGCGGGAGTTGAAGACAGGTTTCAATTGGTCGGGCCATGCGCGGATACTGCTGCTGACGTTCGCCGTTTCGGCTGTGGCCCTTGTTCTGATTGTGGCGGCGTTGAATCCGTACGGCAATCTGCCGTGGAGTTTCACCGGATCTCATGTCGTCATGGACGACAATCAGCGCTTTCAGTATCCGGCGCTGGTGCGGGAAAAGGACTACGATTCGGTTGTCGTCGGAACGTCAACGTCACGCTTGTTGGATCCAGAGCTTCTTGATGCCCAGTTTGGCGGCCGATTTCTGAACCTAGCGCTCAATGATGGGCGGGCCTGGGAGCAGAGCCAACTCATGCACCTCGTGCAGTCTGAAGGGGCAAAACTCCATACCCTTATTGTCGGCCTTGATGTGGTGTGGTGCGATCAGCGTGCCGATGAGCGGCGTATCACAAAGCGGGGCTTTCCCGATTGGATGTACGACGCCAATCCCTGGAACGATTTCCCGTTCATGCTGAATGGAAAGGCCGTTGAAATCGCCGGCCGGAAGCTTGCTTATCATTTGGGGCTCACAGAGGCTCGCATATCCTCACGCGGGTTCGAGGTCTTTGTTCCGCCGGATGCGAGCTATGACGCTGAAAAGGCCAAACGTAAGATTTGGGGAAATCGCGGGCATCGACGCACTGCTGCCTCAAAACCTTACGTAGCTTCGGATGAAGAGCGGAAGGGATGGGATTTTCCAGCCTTGAAGTGGCTGGACGCCGATTTGGGTGCGCTCGCTGCTCAGCGGGTGATCCTGGTTTTTATGCCGGTTCATATTGCTGCCCAGCCGCGTCTTGGTAGCGACGTTGCCGCCGTCGAAACGGAATGTAAGTCCCGCATCGCGGGCTTAGCACGTCGGCACGACGCCTATCTTATTGATTTTCGGCGCCATTCTCAGCTTACGACCCGCGACGAGAATTATTGGGACAATTTGCACTATCGGCTACCGATAGCCGGACAAATCATCGATAGCCTCGGCGAAGCTCTTAAAACGGGTGGCGCTGCCGCAGACGGAACATGGCATGTTCTGGCGCAACCTGCAGGCAAATAGCCGCAGAATGCTGGGATACCAGGGTGATTTGGGCCTCGTGGAAAGTACAACCGCTGACAAGGGCTTGCCGGAGCGGGCTCGGCGGTGCACAAAATGCGGCCAAACAAGGCGGTAAGTGTTCGCCGCGGCTGGTTCAGTTAAAGAGCCGACACCTCCACGGGATAGCAAGGAGAGATAATTCATGCTCACCGACACGGTTGCAATGGCGCGCGCCGAGACGGCGAAGCGGAGCGATGTGCGTCATGATTGGACACGTGTCGCAGCGCTCGAACTCTATCGGCGCCCGTTTAACGATCTGCTTTTTGAGGCGCACACGCTTCATCGTCGCTACTTCGACGCCAACGCCGTCCAGAAGAGCCAGCTGATTTCGATCAAGACGGGCGGGTGCCCGGAGGATTGCGGATATTGCAGCCAGTCCGCGAAATACGATTCCGGCTTGAAGGCTTCAAAGCTGATGGCGGTCCAGGAGGTGCTCGAAGGCGCGCGTGCGGCCAAGGCTTCGGGCGCTACGCGCTACTGCATGGGGGCAGCATGGCGGAGCCCGAAGGCGCGTGACATGGACACGATCGTGGCCATGGTCGAGGGCGTGAAAGAATTGGGCCTTGAGACGTGCATGACGCTGGGCATGCTCACGGACGATGATGTCGGCCGGCTCAAGGACGCCGGGCTCGACTACTACAACCACAACATCGATACATCGGAGCGCTATTACTCCGAGATCATCACAACGCGCAGCTTTGAAAGCCGTATCGACACGATCAATCGGGTGCGGGAAGCGGGCATCAAGGTTTGCTGCGGCGGCATTCTCGGTATGGGCGAGGATAGTCAGGACCGGGTCGACATGCTGGTCACGCTGGCTAATCTCGAACAGCATCCGGAAAGTGTCCCGATCAACATGCTCATACCGATTCCGGGGACGCCGTTGGCGTCGACGGAGAGGATCGATGGTATCGACTTCGTACGCACCATTGCAGTTGCGCGCATCATGATGCCGAAGTCAGTCGTTCGCTTGTCCGCCGGGCGCACGGAGATGAGCGACGAGCTTCAAGCTCTATGCTTCTTTGCCGGAGCGAACTCGATCTTTGTCGGCGAGACATTGCTCACGGCGGACAATCCTGGCGAAGACGCGGATGATGTGCTGTTCGACAAGCTCGGTCTTCAAGGTATGGCACCCGGAACCTGAAGGGGTTCGTTAGCCGGATGACCTGAAAGGCGAAAGGCTCCATGAACGACGCGCGGGCGAAAAGCAGGCACGCAGCTCAGGCGCGCGGTCTTGAAGCGCTGGCCCGTCGCAATCGGTTGCGGCAGCTTTCACCGCGCGCAGGGCTCGACTTTGCCTCAAACGATTATCTCGGCTTGGCTTCGGCTCCTGAGTTGCGGGAAGCGGCGATGGTTGCTTTGGAGCAGGGGGCAAGTATCGGCTCTGGAGGATCGCGTCTCCTACGAGGGAACGATGCTGAACACGAGGCGCTTGAGGCGGAAGCGGCCACGTTCTTCGGAGCTGAGGCTGCGCTCTTCTTCGGCGGCGGATTTGTTGCGAACTACGCACTGTTTTCTACGCTGCCGCAGCGCGAAGACCTTATCATCCATGATGAACTGATCCACGCCAGCGTGCACGATGGTATGAAGGCTTCGCGCGCTCCGCATGTTGCCGTTCCGCATAACGACGTGCAGGCGTTCGGGGATGCCATCGCGAAGTGGCGGTCTCAGGGGCATACGGGACGAGCCTGGATTGCGGTGGAAAGTCTCTACAGCATGGATGGGGACATCGCGCCGCTGGAAGACCTGATGAGCGTCGCGCGCTGGCATGATGCGATACTGGTTGCCGATGAGGCCCATGCGACGGGCGTCTTTGGTCCTCAAGGCCGGGGGCTCTCGGCGAGGTTCGAGGCGACCGAGAATTTCATCGCGCTTCATACCTGTGGCAAAGCGCTGGGCGTTATGGGCGGGATTATTACGGCGCCCAAGGTCTTGTGTGATTTCATCGTCAATCGGGGGCGTCCGTTTATTTATGCGACGGCTCCCTCGCCTCTGCTTGCGGCGGTGGTGCGGGCAAGTCTTCGGCTCATCGCGCGGGGCGACGAGCGCCGGGCGCAGTTGAACCACCTTGTTCAGCGTGTCGGGCGGGCACTTGAAGAGAAATGTGGTATCCAGCCCACGGGCACACAGATCCAGCCGGTGATTGTCGGAAGTGATGCTGAGGCCGTGCGACTTGCGGCGGCAATGCAAACGCGCGGGTATGATATCCGTGCGATCCGCCCACCTACGGTGCCGGAAGGAACCGCGCGGCTGAGGCTGTCGCTTAATCTCAATGTGAGCGAGGACGAGGCGTTGGCCATGGTTGATGACCTCGCGGAAGAACAAGCGCAACGGCTGGCATCATGACATCGGGTTTCATTGTTGCCGGAACCGACACGGGGATCGGAAAAACCGTCTTTTGTGCAGCGCTCACACGTGCGCTCGGCTTCAACTACTGGAAGCCCGTTCAAGCGGGGACGCACGAGGAGACCGATACGCAGGTCGTGCAGCGACTTTCAGGTTTGCCTGCGGATCACTTCCTTGAGCCGCGACACAGTTTGCGCACGCCCTGCTCACCTCATCTCGCGGCGGAGATTGACAAGGTTCAAATCGAGCGGTCGCAGTTAGGTCTGCCTGAGACGGCGCGCCCCGTCGTTGTCGAGCTTGCCGGGGGGCTGCTGGTGCCGCTCACACGCGACCTGCTCCAGATCGATGTCATGGCGGATTGGGCGCTTCCGATTATTCTCTGCGCGCGGACGTCGCTGGGTACGATCAACCATACTTTGCTCTCGGTCGACGTGTTGAAGACGCGAGGTCTCAACATTCACGGGATCACTTTCATTGGTGAGGAGAACATCGATACGGAACGCACGATATGCGATTTCGCGATGGCGCGGCGTCTGGGGCGTTTGCCCTTGTTGGCGTCGCTCGATGCGGTAACTCTGCATGCGGCATTCGACGCGCACTTTCGTCGTGAGGATTTCCAATGAGCGTGCAATCAGAATCGCCCGTTTGGCATCCTTTCACGCAACATGCGCTGCAGGCAGAGATTCCGGAAATTGCGCGTGCTAAGGGTGCGATCCTGCAAACGGCTTCAGGCCGGAAGATCCTCGATGCCATTTCGTCGTGGTGGGTTGTTACCCACGGTCATCGGCATCCGCACATCATGGACGCGATAAAGCGTCAGTGCGATGTGCTGGATCATGTTATCTTCGCTGGCTTTACGCATGAGCCTGCGGAGCGGCTGGCGCAGGAACTCATCCGCCTTGCTCCTGCAGGCTTGTCGCATGTGTTTTATTCCGATTCCGGATCGACCGCCGTTGAGGTCGGTCTGAAGATGGCGCTCGGGTATTGGCACAACAGAGGGGAACCGCGTTCACGCATCCTTGCGCTGGAGCACGCCTATCATGGCGACACTGTCGGAACGATGTCGGCAGGTGCGCGGGGCGTTTTTAACGAGGCCTATGGTCCTTTGTTGTTCGATGTTGAGCGGTTGCCGTTTCCTGTGTCGGGGAGCGAGCAGGGCACGTTCGATGCGCTTGAAGCGGCATGCCGTGATCAGGCGGTGGCTGCGCTCATCGTGGAACCATTGATCCTCGGGGCCGGAGGTATGCTGACCTGGCCGGCGGAGACGCTCGCAGAGATGAAGCGCATCTGTGAACGGTTTGATGTGCTGTTGATTGCCGACGAGGTCATGACAGGGTGGGGGCGGACGGGCACGTTGTTTGCGTGTGAACAGGCAGGCATCACGCCTGATATTCTGTGTCTGGCAAAGGGGATCACGGGGGGAAGCATGCCGCTAGCGGCGACGCTGGCGACGGCGCCGATATTTGAAGCGCACTATTCTCAAGATCGCACGCGGACCTTTTATCATTCGAGTTCGTATACGGCGAACCCGATCGCCTGCGCCGCTGCGTTGGCCAACGTCGGAATCTGGCAAAGCGAGCCGGTGGGCCAACGTATCTCGACCTTGAGCACGCTACAGTCCGAACGGCTCAACCGGTTTTCCGGTGACCAACGTTTTTCATCCCTGCGTCAGTGCGGGACGATTGCAGCTATGGATCTGGCTTGCGGGGATCCTGGCTATCTCGCCGGGGTAGGGCCTCGCCTTTATGACTTCTTCCTCGAAAGGGACGTTCTGTTGCGACCGTTGGGCTCCACGATCTATGTGCTTCCGCCGTACTGTGTGACGGCGCAGGATCTCGACAAAATTTATGATGCGATTTCTGATGCCGCCGAGTTGGTTAATGCCGCATGAGTGTCGCGGGCAGTAGGAATAGCATTGGTGTCGAGATCGCTGGGCTTGGGCATTATGCGCCGGAGCGGATCGTTACCAATGCCGAAATCGAGCAGCAGCTTGGGCTCGAAGCTGGGTGGATCGAGCGACGGACGGGAATCCGGTCCCGCCGATGGGCGCATGATGATCAGGCACTTTCGGACATCGCAATTGCTGCAGGGGAGCGGGCGCTAGAGCGGGCGGGACTCGCACGCAAGGACGTCGGGCTTTTGTTGCTCGCGACGTCTACACCGGATCATTTGTTGCCGCCGTCGGCTCCGCTCGTGGCGCATCGCCTGGGGTTGAGCCGGGCCGGGGGCATTGACATGGCAGGCGCCTGCGCCGGTTTCGTTTATGCTTTGAGCTTGGCGGATTCCTTCGTGAGAACAAGGCGCGTTCCAGTTCTTGTCATCGCTGGCAATATTCTGTCGCGGCGCATAAATCCGGAAGAGCGTGCGAGCGCGATCCTTTTTGCGGATGCTGCAGGCGCCGTTTTGCTGGCTCCGAGTTCCAGAGAAAATGCAGGCGTTATCGGTTGCGAACTGGCGAGTGAGGGTGATGGATACGATCTCATCAAAATCCCGTCAGGAGGAAGCCGGCAGCCATTCCGCATGGGGCTGGATCCAATTGAAACGCTGATGTCGTTGTCTGACGGGCGGGCCGTGTTTCAGAAGGCGGTGGCCATGATGACAGATACAAGTCGTGCAGCTTTGACGCAGGCAGGACTGAGTATTTCGGACATCGACCATTGGATTCCACACCAGGCAAATGCCCGCATTATTGAGGCAGTTCGCGGGCGTTTGGGGTGTTCAGCCGACCAAGTTATTTCGACAGTGCCAGACTATGCGAATAGCTCCGCCGCCTCGATTCCGTTCACGCTATCGAAAGGTGCGGAAGCTCGCGACTATCGTTCCTCGCAAGTCGTGCTATTCTCGGCAGCAGGCGCTGGTCTGACAGGTGGCGCGGTCGTCTTCCGTCTCTAGGGAACTGGAAGGCGGGAAGTGCGTCACCTCCGTGACATGCGCTTGCGTGAAGACCGGTTCCAGGGAGATGGAGGAACGTCATGGATCAGGACATGGAGCAGACTGAAGTCATCGCCGCCAACGATCGCTTCTACGCCGCGATCCGCTCAGGTGATTTCGCAACAATGGATGCTCTGTGGTCGGCTCGCGATGTTGTTTCCGTGTACCATCCCAATTGGCCGGGTATCACAGGACGCGAAGAGGTGATGGCCTCCTGGCACGACGTTCTGGTTTTAGCAGAGCCGCCGGAGATCTTTCCGAAGGAGGTAACCGTCATCCGTACGGAGCGGATGGCGTTCGTACTCTGCGTCGAGGAAGTCGGCGGGGCACGGATGACGGCGAGCAACGTCTTCGTGAAGGAGGCCGGCGGATGGCGTCTGACCTGTCATCACGCGCGACCTCTCCCTGTCGGAGCGGAAAGTAAAAAGAGCCGCTGAAGCAGCTTCGCTTTCCTAGCGGGCGCTGATTATCTGCGCCGGCCGTGATCGCCAAAGTTGGTGTAGGGTGCGCAGATATCCTGAACGCGCGTGTCATGTCCGACTAGTCTGCAGACTTCTTCCTTCTTACTCGGGTTGTTACGGATTGCGCGGGCTGAGACGTGGCTACCGTAACTCTGGGCGACCGACGCGAGATAATTATCGCCGCAGTAGGGTGTTGCGATCAGGGACCCGTTGACAATCTGATACGCGCCGTCACATCGGATCTTTGCGGCAGCAGGTGTCGCCGCTGCAAAGATCGGCAGCGTTGCCGCGCATGCCAGGACGAGTGTGGATTTCCAAATTTGCATTACCTGTTCCTCTTCGGGAGCGAAACCTTGTGTCTGATATTCAGATATAAGGTCACGTGCGCCGGTTGGTTCAGTTTCCTAAGGAACACAATTGCTTTTCACTGAATATTGATGCGCCATATTTTCGGTTTCTACCGGCTCGTCCTAGTTGCGATTTGAACGCGCCGTTGCGACACCTGTTTTGCCCTTGGTGGTGCGCACTTGGTAGCTTCGTTGCTGCAAAGCCAGGAAACGGCGACAGCTCGCCAAGCCCAGATTGCACTGAAGACGGGGAAGGGGGGCGGCGGCCACCGCACGCGGAGGACGCGATTTCGTATTGGTAGATTTAGCGGCTAAGTGCTGGGCGGCTATCGTCTCGATCGGTAACGGCAGCAGTGCGACCAGCCTCTGTTCCTCCACGGACAACGCTTTCCAACGGGAGGGCTGGTGGACAATATTTTGTAATGTCTCCTCTGCCTGAAGAACTGCGGCTGTCTCGCCGCACACGGCTAAAGGGGGGTGAGCGCCCCCCTCCCCGGGGGCGGCATCGAGAATGCTGTAGCGACCATTGCATACGCTGATCCGTGGGGGGAGCCGCGTGCGCTCAAAGGAATCGTAGCCTTCCTTCAAGTTGATCCAAAAGTCACGCCACTCACTCTCAACGTGACTTGCGAGATTCTCGTTGGTCATGCGGAAGGGAAAGACATGAACCGGCACGTAGTCCTGTCCCGCCTTTATGGCGTCGTACACAAGACCGAAGATTTCGGTCATGACCGCGTCGGTCATGGCGTAGCAGCCAACAGAGGAACAGCCTCCGTGAATGAGCAAGTAAGACCCCGTCCGCAGCAGCGAACGGTCTAAAACGTTGGGAAAGCCCAGATTGAAAGACCGCGGCCAGCGTCCGCTGCGGTGGAGGCGCTTGCGGGTTATGGTGTAAAAACCTTCAGGACTTTGCTTGTCGCCTTCCACAAGTTTCGGCCCGAGGTCACCGGACCAATGGCAAATGGGATACGTTGCGAAGTGGACGTAGCGATTGTCCTTCTTCATCCAGATTTCGAATTCGGACTCGTCCTTGAAGATGCGCAAGAGGACGGGGTCTCCGCGTGTCAATTGCTTGTTCGCGAGTCGTTCGTCTAGCTTCCCTACATTAGGCGTC
Source organism: Candidatus Filomicrobium marinum (assembly GCF_000981545.1). Taxonomy (NCBI): domain Bacteria; kingdom Pseudomonadati; phylum Pseudomonadota; class Alphaproteobacteria; order Hyphomicrobiales; family Hyphomicrobiaceae; genus Filomicrobium; species Candidatus Filomicrobium marinum. Next base: position 729,044 of record NZ_LN829119.1, on the reverse strand, counting down.
GACGGGAGGGGGAGGTCGCCGTTGGCAGCTTGGCGTTGCCGCTCGATGCGGTCAGGCGCTGCACCTTTGAGCTCGATTGAAATTGCGTAAGCGCGCGGTATTGCGCCTAAGAGGATCAGGATGGCGACAGACAAGCCGACCAAGCCGACAGCCAGAGGTTTGACTGAACGCGCATAAGCGAAGCAGGACCATGTGGATCTAGACACTGCCTGTTCCTTCTCATGCCGGTCTGCGCGTAAGGCGGCGTCCGGCGCTATCAAGGGTACTGCCAAGTGCACACCAAATGCTGAAGCATTGTGACGATTTCATTGAACAATGCTTAACGAAGCCGCCGGTTCAATCTATGCGGGCTTCCACACAAGATGCAGCGGGCATGGCGTTCAATTGGTAACGACCGCGTTCTGCGTTGCGCAGGATTCGCCGATCGTGGCTGATCCATCGGAGCGCTCGACGCCGGGTGTGGCGACGTAGCGTTTACGGCAGATGGCCACGCGTGGCGGGATTTGCGTCTTCTCGAAGAGGTCGTGGGCGTGTTTCAAATCACGCCAGAACGGTGCCCATTTGTGATCGGCGCGTGCTTCGATTGCTTCTGAAGTCATGCGGAAAGGAAAAATCTGCACCTGGAAGCGCGGTTGACCGCTTTTCAGCGCCGAGGTGACGATCTCCCAGATCTCATCAATCACATCGTTGGTCATTGCGTAGCATCCGATCGAAGAACATCCGCCGTGGACCATCAGAAAGGTGCCTGTGCGGTCGTGACTGCGATCGAACGCATTGGGAAAGCCGAGGTTGAAGGAGCGATGCCAACGGCTCGCCGGATTAAGCTGACCCGAGGAAACCGTATAGATGCCTTCGGGTGACTGGTGGTCGCCTTGCTTCAGTTTTGGTCCGAGCTGTCCGGAGTATCGGCAGATGGGATATGTGGCGAAGCGCTGAAACTTGCCGTCTCGCTGCATCCAGATTTCGAGCAGAAACTCACGCTTGAAGATCCGCATAAAAATTGGATCGCCGAGTTTTAATCCGGCATCTTGAAGGCGGGCCTCGAGCGAATTCAGGTCCGGGGTTCTCGGGAGCGGTAGCCCGAAGCGGGCAAACGCTTTGCGCCAGAGGCGTTCTCCTTGAAGAACAACGTCGTCGTGATGAGCGGAGAGCGTGGTCCAATGCTGGCGCACGAAAACGGCACCTAGCAATATAAGGATGGTACCAAGGACGAACAGTGCCGCTCCGGGGCGGCGACGGGGCCGTGGTTCTCGATTTTCGGACTTGCGGGTCATCTCTCGAGGAAACCTCGCGGGAATACTCGTCCGGAAAAGAAACATCCCACCCAGGGTAGGTCAAATGACCCTGGGTGGGATTGCGTTGCGAGCGGCTTACTGGTTGAAGCCTAGCGCCGCGGAGGGCGGTGATTGCGTATAGCCACTGGATGCGATGCCAAGGCCAAATTTTGGGCCTGTGCCGATGGCTCCCGTTGCAATTGGCGATTGCGTTTCCGAAGCTGCGGTGCGCATGCGCTGGCCGGGTGCGGTGTACCGTTCCAGCGCGATTTGCTGTTCCGTGGAGCTTCTCGGGACAAACGGCTCAATCTGCGGCCGCATGAAGCGTGGGCAGTGACCGATGGGATCAATCCTGCTGTTTTGGGGCAGGTGAACATTGACGATATAGTTGCGATTACAAACGGCGACCGTCGGCGGGATGCGATGCACTTCGAAGTGGTCGTATCCTTCCTTCAGCGTCCTCCAGAACTTGTACCACTTGTTATCGCGGTGAAGTTCCATGTTGGCGTCGGTCATGCGGAATGGAAACGCGTGAACCTCAATCCTCTCCTGACCTCCGCGGAATGCTTCGCGGGCCAGGGCGTAGATTTCCTCAATCAGCGCGTCTGTCATGGCGTAACAGCCTGCTGAACGGCACTTGCCGTGGACCATGAGGAAGTCTCCGGTCCGGTTGTGAGCGCGGTCGTAGGCGTTGGGGTAACCTAGATTGAACGCGATGTGGAAGCTCGAGTTCGGGTTCATCTGGCCGCTGGCTACGGTGTAGAAGCCCTCCGGCGCTTGTTTGTCGCCCTGCTTCACCTTCGGCCCCAGTTCGCCGGACCAATTACATATTGGGTAAGTTTTGTAATGGTAGAACCGGCCGTCATCGCGGGCCTTCCAGACCTCAAGTTCGGATTCCTGCTTAAAGATCCGAATAAAGATCGGTGAGCCCACTTCCATGCCCTTGTGTCCCATCAACATCATGGCGGGACGTGACAATGGCTGTTCGGCGGGTGGGATTTGAGGTGCATTTGCGCACGCAGCCAATAATAAGCCGCATGCTGCAACGAGCGTGATAGCGCGCAACATTTTCAACATATCAGTGATGATCAGACTCATGACGCAGTGCCCCTGGCGCACGCCGATCACCTTCGATTCGTAACGGTTAACAAAATGTTAACGCGCATGAGATTAGCGATGATTGGGCGGATGCGCAATGATTCGTTCCCTGCTCAGAAATGAGCTTAGGAATGCGGCGGTCTGTAGGCGGAATTGGGGTCAACCCATCACGTAACGCTTTGTAACTTATGAGAATAACCTACCTCTGGAGGCGCGCTGCTGCAGCTGTTTCGCCTCAGGTAAGGGTGTTGTGCGGACTACAGGTTGCGGCCCATTTGCAAGAAGCGGTCACGACGGTGCCGACGGATCTGATCGGGCGTCATGGTTTCAAAGCCCGCCAGGGCCAGCGCAATTGCCGTTCCTGTTGCGTCGATGACCCCTTTGGGGTCGCGATGCGCGCCGCCTACGGGTTCGGCAATGATACCGTCGATCACGCCGAGTTCCTCAAGGTCCTGAGCTGTGATTTTCATTGCAGTGGCGGCTTCTTCCTTCTTTTCGGCGTCTCGCCAAATGATTGAAGCGGCACCCTCTGGTGAAATCACCGAGTAAATGGCGTGTTCGAGCATAAGTATGGTGTTGGCCGTCGCGATCGCCACAGCACCGCCGGATCCGCCTTCGCCGATAACGACGCTGACAATCGGAACGCCGAGTTTCAGGCAACAATCGGTGGACCGGGCAATGGCTTCGGCCTGACCGCGCTCTTCCGCCCCGATGCCGGGATAGGCACCGGCTGTGTCCACGAGCGTGATGATGGGAAGCGAGAACTGGTCAGCCATTTCCATTAAGCGGACGGCTTTGCGGTAGCCTTCCGGCATGGCCATGCCGAAATTGTGTTTGATCCGGCTTTCTGTATCCGAGCCCTTTTCGTGGCCCATGACCATGACGGAACGGCCGCGGAAGGTGCCTACGCCACCAACGATTGCTTCGTCTTCCGCGAAGTATCGATCGCCTGCAAGCGGCGTGAAATCTTCGATAAGGCCGTTGATATAGTCGAGGCAGTGTGGCCGCTCGGTGTAGCGGGCCACGAGAGTCTTCTGCCAAGGCGTAAGTTTGGCGTAAGTTTCAGCGAGGGCCGTGCGCGCTTTTTCCTCCAGTTTCTCGATTTCTCCGCGCATAGACTCGTTCGTATCATCCCCGATCAACGTCTTGAGTTCGTGGATCTTTTTATCGAGTTCTGCGATCGGCTTTTCGAAGTCGAGATACGTGCGGACAGGCGAGCTGTTTTCCAACGGAACGGACCTTTCAATGACGTCGCGGAGCCTCAGTTCAGGCTCGCTCATCGTACTTGTGTGCGGGCAGATACACTTTTGTCCGGGGTTGGTGTCAAGACCGAGACCCCGTGAGTGCCGCAACCATTGACATGATAGCATTCGTGCGGCGCAGCATCAGCTTTCTGAGGCGGTGATTTCGACCATGGTAAATCGACTGACCGTCAGGGTTCGCGGCGGGCCAACGGATGGTGTTCCTTGACCAGTTTCTTCAAACGTTCTTCGAGAACGTGGGTGTAGATCTCGGTTGTTGAAATGTCTGCGTGTCCAAGAAGTTGCTGAACGGCGCGCAGATCGGCCCCGCGATCCAGGAGATGGCTGGCGAAGGCGTGGCGTAGAACATGGGGGCTGACGCTCTCGGGCGCCAATCCGGCCGCCACTGCCAGCTCTTTCAAATCTTGAGCGAACCGTTGGCGCGTCAAATGGCCCGTGTCGCTTTTTGATGGAAACAGCCAGCGCGTTGCGACCGTCGCTGAGAGAGCCGCGTGCTCCTCCTCGCCGATGGACAAATAGCGTTGAAGCGCGGTGCGAGCCCCGGAATTCAAAGGCACGAGACGTTCACGGCCGCCTTTGCCCTTGATCGTCAGCATCCGATCATCGCCGCGCAAAACTGTACGCGGAAGTGAGACAAGCTCGCTAACGCGAAGTCCAGTGGCGTACAGCAGTTCGATCAGACAGTGTAACCGCAGAGCGCGCATGCGTTCGATGCCGGATGTGCCTTCCGTTCGACGGCGCGCTGCGTCGATCAGGCCATCGACTTCTTCGACGGTGAGCGTTTTGGGAAGGCGGCGGCCCGATTTGGGGGCGGCAACGCCGTGACTTGGGTCTTCCGGGACCCTGCCTTCCGCCGTCAGGAAGCGAAACAACTGGCGCAACGACGACAGTCGCCGCGCTCTGGAGGCTGGCGATAGCCCTGCAGCTGAAAGGGACGTCAGGTAGGCGCGGATGTTGTCTGGTGAGACTGAGACGAGCCTGCAGTTGTTGGCTGCGAAAAAGTGGCAGGCATCATGCAAGTCGCGCTGGTAGGCGGCCAGGGTGTTTGCTGCAGCCCCACGTTCGGCTGACAGCATTTGCAAAAATTCATCGATCTGGCCGCGGTCTTCAGCGGATATGGGCGCAGTCATTGAGCGCTTCTCCGCAGCTAACCGCTGACCTGGCGTGGCCAAGCCGGAAACAGCGCTTCAAAGCCGAGACGGCGGGCTTCAGCCTCCAAGCCCGCACTTTTGAGGGCACGGATGGCATCACCAAGCGCGATCATATGTGCTCCTTCGGCTCCCTTGGGGCCGAGGGCGTTCATAGTCAGGAGTACGGTCCGGCCGAATTCCTTAGCTTTCGCGGCGTTCTGGAGCCTGGAAAGTACGCCGGTTTCAGGTAGATGGCCTGTTGACGGCTGAGGTGTGCGGCTCGCCGCTTCCCAGAGTGGAATGGGGATCTGGTAGTCCAGGGCGTCGAGGACTGTGGCAATACGATGCAACTGATCGGGAACAAAAACGCCGCGTAAAGCGAGATGCTCAAGTGCTGCCAAGCTTTGGCCGTGGCGGGCGCCATTCACGTCTGAAATATCGATCAAGGCGCGCCAATGATTGAGCTGGCCTGCCGCGCGTGGGTCCGCCGGATCGCTCAAGTTCAGCCATGATCGGGCGACTTGAGGTTCATTGCTCGCCAATAGGACTTCAATGGCGGTTTCAGAGAACCAGCTGATTTCCGGCACGGGCCGCATCGATTGGACGGCCGGCCCCATCGTTTGGAGAGCCGGGATATAAAGATTGGCGCGGCGGGCTTCGTCCAGGTACGTGCGGATCGCGCGCACCTTGCGGAATGGCGTCTGCTCTGTTTCCGCCTGCAGGAAGAGTATGGCGCGATAAGCTGGCGTTCCGGCCGCAACATGAGGGTTTTGAGAGCCGAACCCTCCACCTGCGGCTTGCGGAGTGGCCTGGGCCGTTGTTGCCGCCGACATCGCGGCTCTGCGGTAAATCGCGCTGAGCTCTTCAGCCGTTATTGCGTTGAGCCGGGCCGCAGCCTCGCCGGCTGACAGATGCACGTCTGAAGAGGCTTGCGGATCGCGCGTGAGGGCGACGAGCAGGGCCGGGGAAGCGCCTGGCAATAGACCGGAGATGTCAGTGTAACCGGCTTTCGCAAGCAGCTTGTAATCAATCAGCGAAACAGGGTGACCAGATTTCAGCTTTGGCTTGCCGCCGTGGGCGATCGCGTCGAGGGCGGCCAGTCCCGCTCCTTCCTCAACGCCTTGTTCGCGGGCAAAACCTGCGGCTACGCCAGCCGCGCTGGAATTGCCTGAGCGGGTCACACAATAGCCTGAGATCATCACCGCTTCGCCGGCAAGCATCCGCGGCATGCGTCCCAGGTCGCGCAAAAAGCCCTGCGTCTGGCTGCAGGCTTCGTCATCATTGCCGTCAGCGATGGCGGCGCGGGCCAAGAGCACGGAGATAGCCGGGCTTGGTGTGCTTGTTGCGGATGATTGCATGAGGCGCTGCATGTCTGCGGTCAGGCCCGAGCGATAGAGCGCTTCCAAACGTATGGCTTCAAATCTCTCTCCATCGCCTGCTCCGGTGGCGCGAATTTCCGCTGTCATCAACCGGCGCCAGAGGCCGTGAAGTGCGTTTGACCGGGGGGGGATCTCTATGTCTGCGAGCAGCTTTTCGAAGGTTGCTGAATCGAGTCCGTTCCAAAGTTCATAAGGTAAGCCCGAACCATCGCCCGCCATTACCGGTGCCAGATCGGAACTTTCGACTGTGACAGGGGGGCGGAATGCCGGACCTTCTTGATAACTCGCCGGCGGGCGCTGTGAGGGCCCACGTTGTGTTTCGGCAGGTGCCTGCCAGCCGCTGTTGGGCGGTTCTGTTCCCGTCGGCTTCATATACGGAGTGTCGTAATCGGGAACTGTTGGACGTTCCGCAGGCGCGCGTTGACGGTCATATCGCGGCTCGTTCTGCCATGGCCAGCCTTCTTGAGCCTGGGCCGGCAGCACAAATGCGGAAAGAGCTATAAGAGTAAGAACAGAAAGGTTTTTGGGGCCGGCTAGCGACGAATGCACGGTGGTGCTACTCCGTTTGCGCAGGGGGTGGAGTTCCGGCATCCTTTGCACCCTCGTTCTGGTTTGCCGCTCCGGTATTGTCCGCAGACGGCGATTCCCGCGTCGGCATGGGCCCGTTCGTCTTGACGTCCTGGAGACGGTAGACCGTATGGCGTGGTTCGGGCTCGAAGCGGGTCGCCAGAATATAAAGCCCGGCAAACACGGCGGCGACGAGCGTTCCCGTGACGAACAAAAATCGAAAAAGAGTGGGCATTGGATTAGTCTGCTCCCGATCAATTTCTTGTCGGTTTATATTGGCTGCAGTATGGCGCGCCGTCGCGATGGTGGGTTACCATCTTCGGCTGGTGGCGATGAAGAGCCGATCAGCAACAGTTAGGATAGCAATTATGTATTGTCGGTTCGATTCTCGCAAACAGGGCAGCTTAGCATCCGTGCAAGGGGCCAGGATTCGATGATCCGAATCGGTCTGCAGCGACGGGCGAAGCGAATGGATGCGGCGCAAATCGAGAAACTGCGCGTGGCGCTCGGTGAGCGGTCGATCGTGATGGTTGGCATGATGGGATGCGGCAAGACGGCAATTGGCCGCCGTCTGGCTCAGCGGCTCGGTTTGCCTTTTGCTGATGCCGACGACGAAATCGAAAAGGCAGCAGGCAAGAGCATCTCGGAGATATTTCAAGATCACGGTGAAGAGCACTTCCGTGAAGGAGAGCGTAAGGTCATCGCCCGCCTTCTGAGTGGTGGACCCCAGGTGCTTGCAACGGGTGGTGGGGCATTCATGAATGCCCAGACGCGGGATGCCATCCGTGAAAATGGGGTTTCGGTCTGGCTCAAGGCCGATTTACCAGTGCTTTTGCGCCGTGTCGGACGCCGCGACAGCCGACCGCTTCTGCGTGGTGACAACCCGGAAGCTGTTATGAAGCGGCTGCTTAAGGAGCGGTCCCCGATCTATGCCGAGGCGGATCTTGTCGCCGAAAGTCGTGATGAGCCGCATGATCAGATCGTGACCCAGATCATCAATTTACTGCTGAAATCGCCTATTCTGGCAGCGCAGCCCGGTGTCTGATAGGAACAGCTGCCTTATCTCCCTAACTTAAGCTGGTGCCGCTCTGTCGCCAGCCAACTCGGAAACTTTTATGCCGACTGTCGTCAATTCACTCGCTGCAACTCAGAACGTTTCACGGACGGTGAGCGTCGCGCTGCCAGGACGCGCCTATGATATTTTGCTCGGGCCCGGCCAGCTGGGGCAGGGTGGTCGACTGATCGCAGGCCGGCTCGGTAAGGGGCGTTGTGGCATCGTGACCGATGCAAATGTCGCCGCGTACCATCTGGGTGAACTCGAGGCGAGCCTTAAGGCTGAAGGTCGGTGGAAGGGCTCGATCGTCTTGCCGGCCGGTGAGGCGTCGAAGAGTTTCTCGCAATTGGCTCCGCTGTGCGAGCAGCTTCTGGAAATGGAGCTTGAGCGGGGCGATATGGTGGTTGCGCTGGGCGGTGGCGTGATCGGCGATCTCGCTGGTTTCGCTGCTTCTATCCTGCGGCGCGGCGTACGTTTTGTGCAGGTTCCCACCTCTCTGCTTGCCCAGGTCGATTCATCGGTTGGCGGAAAGACCGGGATCAATACGCCGCAGGGCAAGAATCTGATCGGTACGTTTCATCAACCCAGCCTCGTGATCATTGACACCGATGTTTTAGAAACGTTGCCGGATCGAGAGCTTCGCGCAGGTTATGCCGAAGTTGCCAAGTACGGTCTCTTGGGCAACGCGGACTTCTTCGACTGGCTTGAAGCGAATGCGTCAAAGCTGTTCGACGGTGACTTGCCAGCGCGTCTGCATGCGATCGAGACAAGCGTTGCTATGAAGGCGCGTATCGTTATTGCGGATGAACGCGAAGCGGGCGAGCGGGCCTTGCTCAACCTCGGGCACACATTCGGACATGCTTTGGAAGCGTGGACGGGATATTCTGATCGCCTGCTTCATGGCGAAGGCGTTTCGATTGGAATGTGCCTCGCGTTCCGTTTGTCGGAGAAACTGAAGCTTTGTGCTCCAGGAACGGCAGCACGTGTTACTGCGCACCTTGCGGCGGCTGGGTTACCGACGCGGATCAGCGATATTCCCGGTGGGGAGATGCCGACGCCAGCGCGGCTCCTGCAACTCATGGAGCAGGACAAGAAAGTACAAGATGGACTTTTGACATTCGTACTTGTCCGGGGCATCGGCCAAGCGTTCGTTACGCGAGATGTCGGACGTGACGACGTAGCGGCATTCCTGGATGAGAATATCGGGGCACAGGCTTGAACGGCTCTGAGATGTTTGCGGTTCTCAAGGGGCCGACGTCTTCTTTTTCCGGGGCGTAAGCTTGCGAGTTCCGTGCGTGGACCTTACGTCAGTCCGCTACGTACGAATACCGATTATCGCCGACTTTAAACGCATCATGCAAACCCATAAAGAGACATGGCCATAGAACTCCTCCTCACCCTTCTTGCCATATTTCTTCTGTTGGCGCTCTCGGCCTTCTTTTCAGGTTCTGAGACAGCCCTGACGACAGCGTCGCGCGCGCGCATGCATGCTTTGGAGAGCGAAGGTAATGTACGGGCGCAGATGATCAATCAGATGCTGGCTGCACCGGAACGCATCATCGGGACGGTGTTGCTCAGCAATAACCTCGTCAACATTCTTGCTTCGGCGTTGGCGACAAGCCTGCTCATTAATCTGTTCGGGGAAGTAGGCGTCGCTTATGCGACGCTTGCGATCACGTTGCTCGTCGTCATTTTTTCAGAGGTGCTGCCGAAAACGTACGCGCTCGTTTACGCTGACCGTATCTCGCTGGCTGTAGCACCGATCATGAAATTTTTGATCGTGGCTCTCTGGCCTTTTACTCGGGCGGTGGAACTTGTTGTCAGCGCTATTCTCTCGCTCACTCCAACACGGGAGGACGACGACGCTAACATTCTTTCGGCGCACCAAGAGATCCGAGGCACGATTCAGCTCCAGACCAAGGGAGGTGCTGTCGCCAAGGGCGATGCTCATATGCTTGGCGGTATCCTTGATCTCAGCAGCTTGCAAGTGGCCGATATCATGATCCATCGGACAAAGATGGAAATGGTAAATGCGGACGATCCGCCGGAAAAGATCGTCGAAGAAGTGGTGAAGGCGCAGTACTCACGCGTTCCTATATGGAAGGATGAGCCCGAGAATATCGTCGGCATTCTGCATACGAAAGATCTTTTGACGGCGCTAAGCGAGGTCGACTGGGATGTCACGAAACTCAACCTTCTGAGTTTCGCTTCGCAGCCCTGGTTTGTTCCCGATACGACGACGCTTAAGGAGCAACTCAATCAGTTCCTGAAACAAAAGTTACAGATGTCTTTGGTCGTGGATGAGTACGGTGAAGTTCAAGGTCTCATTACGCTCGAAGATATTCTTGAGGAGATTGTCGGACAGATCGTTGATGAACACGACGCGCCGGAGATGGGCATTCGCCCGCAAGCCGATGATACCGTCAACGTCGATGGCTCTGTGCCAATCCGCGATCTCAACCGGTTTATGGACTGGGATCTGCCCGACGATGAGGCGACCACGGTTGCTGGACTTGTGATTCACGAGGCGCAGACCATTCCGGAGCCGGGACAAGTTTTCACGTTCTACGGTTATCGCTTCGAAATTCTGCGCAAGAATCGCAACCGGATCGCGGCGCTCAGGGTGAAGCCGCTTGAGTCGGATGCCGGAGCGGTCGGTGGAGCTGAAGCTTCGGTTGAGCCGCCTGCCGCGCGGTAGGCGGCTCAAAGCTTTGCATAAATGTCAGGTGAGCTGTTCGCCCGGCGCATAGGTTTTCATAGCGAGGGCGTGGACGCTGCCGGCGAGTTCATCGGCTAAAATCGTGTTTACTAGACGATGTCGATCAACGCGGCTTTTACCAGCGAAGACGGGGGAGACAATGAGTAGGCGAAAATGGCTGTTTCCGGTGCCTGGTGATGAGCGGTGACCGGCATGCAGTTCGCTCTCGTTTATGATATCTAATCGCGTTGGTTCCAAAGCGATCAACAGCTTCTCACGCATCTGACTTTCGATGCTCATTCTTGTCCTCTTAGTTGTTGTGTAGGAATTACGCGGTCTGAATGAATTTCAGGCACTTACTTCGTCGCTGGGTGTCGCCCCTGTAACCTTGTGCACCCCCTAACGAAAGATCATACTTCGGTCCATGAAGCTCGGTTCGAAATACTTCGATTCAATCCGCGTCGCACCCAAGCGTAGCAGGTCGGCGAACGATCCTGTGCAGCATACTGCCGGGGCCCCGACGTGCCAATGGAAGGGCTGCGACAAGGCCGGCCGCCATCGTGCGCCGATGGGGCGTGGCCGCGACGGTGAATACTATCTCTTCTGCGTCGATCATGTGCGCCAATACAACGCATCATACAACTACTTTGACGGAATGTCGGACACCGAAGTAGCCAAATTCCAGAAGGATGCGATGACAGGCCATCGCCCGACCTGGAAGATGGGTGACAACCCGGCATTTGAAGGGAATGGTGAGCGGGAAGCCGAGCACGCGCCTGAGAGCGCGGAGAGCCGAGCCCGTGATCCGCATGGCTTTTTTGCCTGGCGCGCACAACAAGCGCGCAAGGAGGCACCCGAGCGCCGGCGTAAGCTGAAGCCGATGGAAAAGAAGTCTCTTGATGCTCTGCACCTGACGCAATCTGCAACGAAGGAAGAGATCAAGGCGAAGTTCAAGGCCCTGGTTAAAGAGCACCACCCTGATGCTAATGGCGGAGACCGTCGCTCAGAGGACAAGTTGCGTGAGATCATTCAAGCCTATAACTACTTGAAACAGGTCGGTCTTGTTTAGAGCGCCGTGATGGCTGCCCACGCTCAGGGCCTTCAAACTCAATCTGTCAAGACTTCTCCTTGCCAGTCCCGGAAAACAAACTGGATCGAGCTAATCAATTATGCCCGTGCAATCATTAGATACGAGTTCAGCAGATACACTCTTGCCCGATATGACGGTTTCGGCGCGTCAGGTCTTCGGGATCGATAGCGATCTTGAGGTCCCCGCGTACGCGAAGTCGAATGAACACGTTCCTGACGTTGACGCAGACTATGTCTTCAATCGCGACGTGACGCTCGCCATTCTGGCAGGCTTCAAACACAATCGGCGCGTGATGATCCAGGGCTATCACGGTACGGGTAAGTCTACGCACATCGAGCAGGTTGCGGCACGCCTCAACTGGCCTTGCATCCGGGTGAATCTGGATAGCCATGTTTCGCGTATCGATCTTGTCGGTAAGGATGCGATTGTCCTTAAGGACGGCAAACAAATCACTGAGTTTCGCGAAGGCATCCTGCCGTATGCGCTGCAGTCGAATACGGCTTTGGTCTTCGATGAATACGATGCCGGCCGGCCAGATGTTATGTTCGTTATTCAGCGTGTTTTGGAAGTGTCCGGCAAGCTGACGCTCCTAGATCAGTCGAAAGTGATCCGGCCGCATCCGGCGTTCCGACTGTTCTCGACGACAAACACGATCGGGCTTGGTGACACCTCGGGTCTCTATCACGGTACGCAGCAGATCAACCAAGGTCAGATGGACCGTTGGTCGATCGTTGTCACGTTGAACTATCTGCCGCATGACGATGAGGTCGCGATCATCCTTTCGAAGGTCAAGTCGATGGCCAAGTCGGCTGAGTCGCGTAAGACGATCAGCAACATGGTGCGCGTCGCCGATCTCACACGCCAGGCGTTCATCAACGGTGACCTGTCGACGGTGATGAGTCCGCGTACGGTTATCACGTGGGCTGAGAATGCTGAGATCTTCAATGATGTCGGCTTTGCGTTCCGGCTCTCATTCCTGAACAAATGCGACGAGTTGGAACGTCCTGTGGTGGCTGAATTCTATCAGCGTTCGTTCGGTGAAGACCTGCCGGAAAGCGCCGCCAACGTAGCTTTGGGCTGAGGCGCCAGATGGCAGGCCGCTCGAACAAAAAGCAGGCCCCTGTCGAGCCGCTGAAACGCGCTGTCGCGACGTGCGCGCGTGCGGTTGCGGGGAAGCGCGATATCGGGGTGGATTTTGGTCCGGGTGGGCCGCAGATCACGGAAACCTCGATTAAGCTGCCTGAGCCGTCGCGTTTGCCCGACAAGCGTGAAATCGCGGTTATGCGCGGTTGGGCGGACTCGCTAGCGCTCCAAGCAGCGTGCCACGATCAGCGTTTGCATCTCAAACTCGCGCCGACCCAGGGTGATGCACGGGCCGTCTTTGAGGCTGTGGAACAGGCCCGCGTCGAGGCAGTCGGTGCATCCCGCATGCCCGGTATGGCCAATAATCTCGCCGCCAAGATTGAAGATTTTTATTCGCATGGGCGTTTTGCGGTGCTGCAAAGCCGCGAGGATGGGCCGCTTGATCAAGCGTTGGCGCTGATCGTACGTGAGCGTTTGACAGGTCGTGCACCTCCGGAAAGTACCCGCGGTCTCGTAGAGGCGTGGCGGCCTTGGGTTGAAGGACGCGCTGGGACCGTTCTTGATCGCATGAATGAGCTGGTCGAGGATCAGGAGAATTTTGCGCAGGTGATGCTCGATCTCCTGGAGGCGCTCGATATCGCGGACAACGCTTCGCAATTACAAAGCGAAACGGAAGAGCAGGAAGAGGCTCGCGATAATTCCGAGGGTGGTGAGGAGCAGGACCAGGAGTCTGGGGAAGAAGGCGACGGCCAGGACGAGGCGACACCGCAGCAGCATTCCGACAACGATGTCGGTGACATGCAGGAAAGCGGCGAGCAATCGGCTGCTGAAGAATTCGATGGCGAGTTCGATAGCGAAGAGGAAGCTGATACACCTGACTCGTGGCGTCCGAACGTCTCTGTTCTCGATGATCCGGAATGGTTCGGCTACAAGGTCTTTACGCGCGAGTTCGATGAGGAAGTCGCCGCTGATACCTTGTCGAGCCCGGAAGAGCTCGATCGCCTGAGAGGGTTTCTCGATAAAGAGCTGCGGAGTTTGTCGAGCGTCGTGGCGCGGCTTGCGAACCGTTTGCAACGTCGGCTTCTGGCGCAGCAGAACCGGGCTTGGAACTTTGACCTCGAAGAAGGGGTGCTTGATGTCGCGCGGCTAACGCGCGTTGTCGTGGATCCGATGTTCCCCCTTTCGTTCAAACAGGAAAGCGACACCGAGTTCCGCGACACGGTTGTGACGCTGCTGCTCGACAATTCCGGGTCGATGCGTGGCCGGCCGATCATGGTTGCGGCGATGTGTGCCGACATCCTAGCGCGGACGTTGGAACGGTGTGGGGTCAAAGTCGAAATTCTGGGCTTTACAACGCGAGCCTGGAAGGGTGGTCAGTCGCGTGAGCAATGGTTGAATGATGGCAAACCGGCCAACCCCGGACGTCTCAACGACTTGCGCCATATCGTCTACAAGAAGGCTGATGCTCCGTGGCGGCGCTCAAAGAGAGCGCTCGCGCTGATGATGCGTGAAGGACTTCTCAAGGAAAATATTGACGGTGAAGCGCTGGCCTGGGCGCATAAACGTCTGTTAGCGCGGCCGGAACAACGCCGCATTCTGATGATGATCTCTGACGGTGCGCCGGTTGATGACTCTACGTTGTCCGTGAATGCCGGACAGTATCTGGAGATGCATCTTCGGCGCGTGATCGAGGAGATCGAGACCAAGAGTCCGGTTCAGTTGATCGCTATTGGCATCGGGCATGATGTGACGCGCTATTATCGTCGCGCTGTGACGATTACCGATCCCAGTGAGTTGGCGGGTGCCATGACGGACAAGCTGGTTGAACTCTTTGAAGAAACAGCAGAGAGGCCTTCGCAAGGCTCGCGCGGTTCGCGGCAGCGCACAGGGACCTGAAAAAGGCCGAGGCAGCTGCCCGGTTTCTAAAGAATTGCGCGGGCGTATCCCGACTTGACGGCGTGACGAAGAGGTGATGGCAGCTGATGGCTGACTACGCTGAATGCGCAGGCAAGAAGCCTGTAAGGCCAAGGCTGTTATTGAGTGCCATCATCGCAGGAATGCTTGCTGCTGGTGTGCAATTTGCTGGCATCGGGCGTGTTTCTGCATCTCCCAAGCCCGATACTTTAAAGCTGAGCGTGCGTCCCATGGCTGTGCGCGCCGTGCCGATATCAAGCTTTGATGCCATCGACATAGGCCGGCGGACGTTCGGCAAACTGGAATGGATTGGCGGGCTGCGCCTGATCAGCGAGGACAAGTTGTTCGGGGGCTGGTCCGGGATTGCATTGAATGCTGATGGAAAAGGGTTTGTTGCGGTTTCCGATTCCGGATCATGGATGACGGGACGGATTGGATACCGCGAAGGTGTTCCTCACGGGTTGGAGGACGTTCGCGTCGGTCCGCTCAAGGCGCTTGATGGATCGAACTTACGTCGCAACAGAGACCGCGATGCCGAGGCTGTGACGCTTGTCAGTGGCACAGCGAAACGCGGACAACTTCTCATCGCTTTCGAACAGAACCACCGGATCGGCCGCTTTCAGATCGGCCCGAACGGTGTGTCGGCCCCCACATCATATATTCGGCCAGATACGAGCCGTGGACGGATGCCGTCTTTGAAGGGCTTTGAGGCCATTGCTGTGCTTAGAGCAGGCAAATTCAAAGGGGCGCTCGTGGCAATTGGCGAGCGTATGCATGACGAGAAGGGGCGACATACGGGCTGGCTTTGGACGGGGGGCAAGGCGCGTGCGTTTGCGCTCACGGATATCGGTGGCTTCGACATAACCGATGCTGTGAGTTTGCCGGATGGTGATCTTTTGGTTCTCGAACGGCGATTTCGCTGGACCGAGGGCGTCAAAATGAGAATTCGACGGATCGCGTCTGGCGAGCTGGCTCCTGGCGCTGCCATTGAAGGAGAGGTTCTCCTTGAGGCGACCATGGCTCAAGTCATCGATAATATGGAGGGAATCGGCGTGCATCGGGACGCGCGAGGCGACACGATCATCACCGTTATTTCCGATGACAACTTCAATCGCGGTTTGCAGAAGACCGTTTTAATACAGTTTCGGCTGCCAGATACCGCTGTGAAATCTACTGCGCGCTGACAATAAGAAATCCGAGAGCAGGCCCAAAAAGGGAAAGGCCAAGCTCGGGGGGAGCTTGGCCCCTTAGGAGAAAAGCTCAGCCCGCTTTAAGCAGCGACGGCTTCGCCTTCGGCGCTTTTCTTTGCCTTTTTGATTTCACGCTTGAGCTTCAGACAGCGGTCTGACAGCTCTTCGTCACGTGCCTTCATCAGGAAGGCGTCCAGGCCACCACGGTGCTCCACGGACTTAAGCGCATGTGCGCTGACCTTAAGGCGGAAGCTGCGGCCCAAAACGTCGCTGATGAGGGTGACCCTGCACAGGTTCGGGCGGAACTTGCGCTTCGTCTTATTTTCGGCGTGGCTGCGGAGCTGCCCCGAAAGCGGAAGCTTGCCCGTCAGCTCGCATTGCCTGGTCATCTTAAAAAGCTCCTTCACTGCGGCAGCCACCCTAGTGTGCTGGGGGCGCGCAGTCTTATTCGTCGCTGCGATTTGGCGAAATTCTTTGGCCCGCGCGGCGAACCGGCGGAACATGACGGGCTCGTATACCGGAGGTGGGGCAATTCCGTCAAGTCGCCTTGTGACGCGGAACGGCGTTAGCCTCACGCAGTTTTAGCTCCGAAATGACGCGTGCGTCAGAGCTTTCTTAATAAGTCTGGGCGAAAATCGAGCATCAAACAGTCGCCGTAAACCCTCGCTACCTATGGTTAGTGGTCGTGAGGCCCGCGTTCGATGGGAAGAACGAGTCATGTTTAAAAGCGTTTCGTGCCGTGCCGCAGGTGGTGCGTTGAGAGTTGTAAGCAAGCGTGATGGTGGCCGATTGTCGGTTGCTACCAAGGGCTTGATCGCCGCAGGGTTCGTTTTTGGCCTGTATGCTCTGCCGCTGGGATCGGTGACCTCCGAACCTGCTAAGGCCACGGGCGGGGAATGGCCCGCCCAGGTGAACGCCGACTACAATATCACCTTCAATGGTTTCGATATCGGCAGTTTTAAATTTCAGTCGGCGATCAGTGGTCGCGGCTATGTGCTCGACGGAGACGCTGAGCTTTCCGCGTTGCTTGGGGCTTTCAAGTGGCGCGGTTTAACCCGGGCGTCGGGGAAGGTTAGTAGCCGCAACCCGCAGCCCGCTGGCTATACATTCACATTCAAAAGCTCTTCCCGATCGGGGTCGGTTAAGCTTGGTTTCAATAAGGATCGGGTGTCCAATGTGTCGTTGGTCCCGCCCATTCCTGATCAGGCAGATACGGTTCCGGTCGAGAAAAAGCATCTTAAGGGCGCGCTTGATCCCTTGACCGCAGTTATGGCGCTGACCCGCCCGGTTGGCGATAAGGGCCCTTGCGAGCGCGTGATCCCCGTTTTCGACGGCAAGCAGCGCTTCGATCTGCGACTTAGCTATCGCCGGCAGGAGCTGATACGCGAAAACCGACGGTCGGGGCAGCCCGGCGTCGCAATCGTGTGCAATGTCCGCTATGTTCCAATCGCGGGCTACAGCCCCAGCGAAGCGGAGCAAATGGCTGAGAATACGGGTATCGAAGTCACCCTGCGCCCGGTGCCAAGTGCTAACCTGTATGTGCCTTATGAGATCCGTATTCCTACGATTGCCGGCTCTGTGACACTTTCATCCAACCGGATCGATATCCGGATTTCGGATAGGGAACGGATCGCGCTGGGGCACTAAAATACGCTTCGTAATCACTTCAGCATTGTGATTGTCCTCAACGAATGGCAGCCTTGGAGGCTGCCATTGCCATGTT
Source organism: Candidatus Filomicrobium marinum (assembly GCF_000981545.1). Taxonomy (NCBI): domain Bacteria; kingdom Pseudomonadati; phylum Pseudomonadota; class Alphaproteobacteria; order Hyphomicrobiales; family Hyphomicrobiaceae; genus Filomicrobium; species Candidatus Filomicrobium marinum. Next base: position 711,582 of record NZ_LN829119.1, on the reverse strand, counting down.
GCTGACGCGGTTTGTAACTTAATTCTTCGCACTAGACAGTACGGGCAGAGACGGAACACCTACTGCGGAATGCGCCGTCTCATGATAGGTAGTTCTTGATCTTGACGCGTCCGTGATGCAATGCCACTCGGACCGGCCCGTTTCACGACGCTGTTTCTTCGGGCTCGATCCAGGAGGGCCCTTGCTATGGGCAGCAACCTCGAAACTCGAATCCGCCATGTTACGGCGGTTTTGGGACCGACCAATACGGGTAAGACCCACCTCGCCATTGAACGGATGCTTGGCCATGCTAGTGGCATGATCGGGCTTCCGCTGCGGCTGCTTGCGCGCGAGGTCTACGATAAAATAGGCCATCGTATTGGCTTCCAGAACGTCGCGTTGATCACGGGCGAAGAGAAGATCAAGCCCGAACGCGCGCGCTATTGGGTTTCCACGGTGGAAGCCATGCCGCGTGATATCGACGTTGATTTTTTGGCGATTGACGAAATTCAGCTCGCTGCCGACCCTGAGCGTGGGCATGTTTTCACCGACCGGCTGCTGCATGCGCGGGGCCGCCAAGAGACGCTGCTATTGGGCGCGCAAACTATGCGTGACTGCATTCAGGATCTCATCGACGGTGCCAATTTTATCTCCCGGCCACGCCTGTCAAAGCTCACTTATGCAGGTGAAAAGAAAATTACCCGCTTGCCAACTCGTTCGGCGGTGGTGGCGTTTTCGGCCAGCGAAGTTTATTCGATCGCGGAGTTGATCCGGCGGCAACGTGGGGGCGCGGCGGTCGTTCTCGGTGCTCTTTCGCCGCGTACGCGTAATGCGCAAGTGGAACTCTATCAGTCTGGCGATGTGGATTTTCTGGTGGCGACCGATGCTATCGGTATGGGTCTCAACCTGGACGTCGATCACGTTGCGTTTGCCTCCGTGCGCAAGTTTGACGGTCAAAACCACCGTAATCTGACGCCATCGGAGCTGGCTCAGATCGCCGGTCGCGCCGGCCGGCATATGAATGACGGTACTTTTGGCGTCACGGCCGGGGTTGAACCGTTCGATGCGGACGTTATTGAGCGTCTCGAGTCCCACACCTTCGATCCCGTGAAGGTTCTGCAGTGGCGGACGCGCAATCTCGACTATGGAAGCGTTGATCGATTGCGCGATAGCTTACGAGAGGTGCCAGGCGAACGGCGTCTCACGCGGGCCCGTATGGCTGACGATGTCGAAGCTCTTGAGGCAGTTGCCAACGACCGGGAAGTCGTGGCGCTCGCTCAGGCGCCGGCTGCCGTTGCGAAGCTCTGGGATGTTTGCCAAGTTCCAGATTACCGCAAAATCTCCAGTAGCAGTCACGCTGAATTGGTAGGCGTCATCTATAAGCATTTGATGGGGCCGGGTGAAAAAATCCCCGAAGACTGGTTTGCCAAGCAAGTTCAGTTTGCTGATCGCACAGACGGTGATATCGACACGTTGGCCAACCGGATTGCACATATCCGGACTTGGACGTTCGTTTCCAATCGCTCGGACTGGTTGAAAGACCCTGCGCACTGGCAGGGGCGGACGCGCGAGATCGAGGACAAGCTGTCGGACGCACTACATGAATGTCTGACGCAACGTTTTGTCGATCGGCGAACGAGTGCATTGATGAAGGGTATGCGGGATAAAGACGAGTTGAACGCCGAGATTGCTGAAGACGGCACTATTAAAGTCGAAGATCATTATGTCGGACGCCTCGTTGGCTTCCGCTTTTCTCCTGAGACGCAGGTTGACGGCATCCATGCCAAGGCGACTCGGCATGCTGCTGCGCAGGTTCTGGCCCGTGAGCTCGGGATGCGCGCGCGCCGTGTGGCAGCTGCTAAGCCTGATGCTTTCACGCTCTCGCCCGACGGCAGGATCTTGTGGCGGGATCAAGAAGTCGCGGTGATCGAAGCGGCGGAAGATCAGTTGCGCCCGACCGTCAATCTGCTGGTCGATGAGCATCTGAGTGCGCCGGATAAGGAGAAGATCCAGGCCCGTCTTGATACGTGGATCAGCGAGCATGTACGCGAGAAGCTGAAGCCCCTGGTCGAAATGGCGGAAGCTGAGGATATCACCGGGCTCGCACGCGGTATCGCGTTCCAGCTCAAGGAGAACTTCGGCATTCTCAAGCGCGAGCTTGTGGCTGATGAGGTCAAAGCCCTTGATCAGACCTCTCGCGCACAATTGCGCCGCCACGGCGTGCGCTTCGGTGCCTTCAACATATATATGCCGCTGCTCTTGAAGCCGGCCGCAGCAGAATTGGCGGCCACTCTTTGGGTTCTGAAAAGCGGTGACGCGCATGGCATCACCCGTTCGAATTTGCCGGTAGCGCCACGTGCCGGTTTGACCTCGATTCCGACCGATGCTGCGACGCCTGAGCCTTTCTATCGGGCTTATGGTTTCCATGTGTGCGGTCCTCGCGCCGTGCGGCTTGATATACTTGAGCGGCTCGCGGATCAGATCCGTCCTCTCCTGGCTTGGCGTAACAAAGGTGAGGAAGCCGTGCCGGATCGTACCCCGCCGAAGGGGGCGACTGGCGACGGTGGTTTCACGGTGACGCCAGAGATGATGTCCATCCTTGGGTGTTCGCCGGATGAACTCGGGAATGTGCTGAAGGCCCTAGGTTTCCGTTCCGAACGGCGGGAAGTCAAACGCGCGAGCGTTGCAGCTGAGATTGAATCGGATTCGGCGTCACCGACGGCGCAGACGTCGCCAGAAGCTGATGAGGCTGAGGCGACGCATGTCGCGGATGCCTCCTTGGAATCGGTCGCGACGCCTGCTTCAGAAATCGACGCATCGCCGGATTCTGCGGAGACCAGCGCAGAATTGGTCGCCTCTACGACGGAGAATGCTGCAGAGGTTGCTGCGGAAGCGGTGCAAACTGAACCGAGCCAGGAGGATACACCATCGGAGTCCGCCACAGAGGCGCCGGTTTCCGAAGCTTCGGGAGAGCCGGAGTTCATCGAGATCTGGCGGCCCAAGCGGCATCATCGGAGCCATGATGGTGGCCATCGTGACCGGCGACGTGGCCGCGGGCGGCATCGTTCCGGCGGCGAGGGCGCGCATGATGCCACCTCCTCTACGGGGGGCGCTGCTAATGGTGCGGGGGCGCAGCATGCAGGGGCTAATTCCGACAAGCCGAAAAGTGGCGAACATGGCGATCGGCGCGGCTCGAGCGACGGTAAAAAGTCTCATGGGCGTGAGGGGCAGGCACGCGGAGACGGGCGCGGGCGCGGGCCCAAGCGTGGCAAATGGGAAGGTGGACGTGGCCGTGAGGATCGCCGCAGGCCAGAAGTTCATTCATCGAGCCCACGAGGTAAAGGCGGCTCGGTCGATCCGGATTCTCCGTTTGCGGCACTGGTCGCGCTTAAGGAGGCTTTGCAGAAGCAGGGAGATGAGCCGAACACATGAGCGGGCCGGACACAGCCGATACGCCTTCGGCTGCTGCCTTACCGGGGCAGAGGCTCGATAAGTGGCTGTGGTTTGCGCGGGTTACAAAGTCGCGCACGCTTGCAGCCACGCTCATTGAAGGCGGGAAAGTCCGAGTTAATCGAGCGAAGACAGATAAGCCCAGCTACCAGGTTCGCGTGGGAGATGTGATTACCGCGACGGTGCATCGGAAGGTTCGTATTCTCAAGGTTCTGGAGCCGGGTTTGCGGCGTGGCCCTGCGACCGAGGCACGCACTCTTTATGAAGAGTTGACGCCGCAGTCTGGCAGCGCGATTTCTTCGGAGAGCAAAACTGGAGCTAGTCCGGTGGATTTTGAACCAAGCCCCGTTGAGAGGACGCCCGGTGCGGGGCGGCCTACAAAAAGAGAACGACGGCAGCTAGACAGATTTAAAGGTGGAGAATCTTGATCTCGGTGGGATGAGCGCTTTTAACAGAGCAGCATTCATCCTCTGAAACCCGCCGCCTTGTCCATACGGATCGAGTGGGTTAAGAGCGGGGCATCGCGGTGCCGGATTCGATCCAGCGAAGCATTCGGTTAAGTGAATTCTGATATTCAGACGCGCGCAACACGACAAACGACCATACGGAGCACGATCACTCGCATGACTTACGTTGTTAATGAGAGCTGCATCAAATGCAAGTTCACGGATTGCGTGGAGGTTTGCCCGGTAGACTGCTTCTATGAAGGGGAAAATATGCTCGTCATTCACCCTGACGAGTGCATTGATTGTGGTGTGTGCGAACCGGAATGCCCCGTCGACGCGATTAAGCCCGACACGGAGCCTCACTTGGAGAAATGGCTCGAGGTCAATCGGGAATACGCTGACAAATGGCCGAACATCACTTCCAAAAAGGATGCGCTTCCGGAAGCGGAGGAGCATCGGGATGAGGATGGCAAGTTCGAGAAGTACTTCTCTTCGGAGCCCGGTGACGGCGATTGATGCCGCTTATGGTTGTTCTTGGTGCTCGGTAGGTGTTTTGCGCGCTCGTTGACGAGGCGTGAGCCGTTGATAGATCCATCTTCTACTGGCCCTTAAGCCTTACTGGCTAGGTCGGGGATCTTATTGTTCCAGCATAATTCCTCAGTTAAAACAGGGCCTTAAGACTATCGTTTGGCCTTCGTTGACCAACAGTAATGTTCGGGCCCTTCTATTTCCGTGAAGATTGTGTTACATTATCTATCGAGTGGCGTAGCTGAACAAAACTGGAACCGTAGCGAACATATAGTGTCCATGCATCGTTAAGAGGCGATTTTCTGGACAAATGCGAACATCGACAACGCGATCGCTGCGAGACACAACCCCGTACAGCAGGGCCATGGTGTCCGACAGGCTGATGAGTAGCCCCGCAAGTGGCTAGTATCGGCCCCTATTGATTTGCCTGGAGTTCGATTTTGAACAATCGAGCGCCGGGGCTTGTTTGCGGCGCCTTATATCAAGGGCGCTGTCCAATACCGTCCGTGTGGTTTCTTGGACGGCTCGTGTGTGTGGCAAAAAGTGAGACGATGCAAATGGCTAAAAAGACCAAAGTCGAGGTCAAGGCGACACCCGCAAAAAGTAAGGCCAAGAGTGCAACGAAGTCGATCAGCAAGTCAACTCCCGTGAGCCCAAAGTCGACCCGCGGTTCGACGGCTGCTTCCGCCTCCAAGAAATCGACAGCTAAGGCTGCCGCGCCTACTGCAAAGAGCAAGTCTGCAACGGCCGCAAAGCCACGCGCTACCGTTGCGCCGACCAATAAGGCTGCTGCGGCTCGTGTGAGCCCGACAGCGTCGAGCAAGGGTCGTGTTTCGGCCGCTGTTGCTTCTACCAAGAAGGCATCATCAGCGAGCCCTGTGAGCGTTACCCGCAGCGTGGCCGCCTCGGTTGCCGAGAAGGCAGCAAAGAAGATCAGCGCTCCTGTGAAGCCGGCGGCTCCGAAAGAGGCGCCTGTGCAGACGGCTGCGCGCGTGAGTGATCAGCAGAAGAAGTCTGTGAGCCAGCGCCATGGCTTTAAGACGAACGAATACGTCGTCTATCCAGCGCATGGTGTGGGCTGCATCATTGGCATCGAAGAGCAGGAAATTGCCGGCATTGCTCTCGAACTCTTCGTCATCAACTTCGAGAAGGAGAAGCTGACGTTGCGGGTGCCGACTGGCAAGCTTGAATCTGTTGGCATGCGTAAGCTTTCGGATGATGGCATCGTCAAACGCGCGATGGAGATCCTGAAGGGCCGTGCGCGCGTCAAACGTACGATGTGGAGCCGCCGTGCTCAGGAGTATGTCGCCAAGATCAACTCAGGCGACCTCGTTTCTATCGCTGAGGTTGTGCGCGACCTTTATCGGTCGGAAGCGCAGCCCGAGCAGTCGTATTCAGAGCGTCAGCTTTATGAAGATGCTCTCGACCGTATGGCACGTGAAATTGCGGCGGTTGAGAAACTCGATGAGCGCGGCGCAGTTCAGCGCATCACTGACGTGCTAAGCAAGAGCGCACGTAGCCGTCGCGCGGCTGCTGAGGAAGAAGCTGCCGATGCGGAAACTCGTGCGGCCTAAGTTAGGTTGCGGTCGCTTCGTTGATATTCAAGAAGGCGCCGAACGTGAAAGACGTTCGGCGCCTTTTGTTTTTTGGGGACCGCTGAGGCCAGACCTTGTCCTCCCGATCTGTCACGATTGATCTTTTTTCAGGAGTTCGATCTGGTTCGGGTGCGTGACCTCAATGTGCGGGCCGTTGTGAATCTCGATCCAGCCGCGTACTCGGATGCGGCGACCCTTTAGAGTTTTGAGGTCCTTGGCCCAGTCGCGTTGGCCGGTTAGTGATGCGCATGCAATGAATGCCGTGAAGGCAAAGCGACGATTTCGACCGAAGTTGAGATAAACGTTGCCGCGAGAGCTTCCTACGCCTGTTATGCGTCCCTCAACGAGTTGGAATGTTCCCTTGAGCCGTCGTAGATGCTCAGTGCGCGATGAAGCAATGGGGCGGTAGGCTGCGAGAGACCAAAGTCCAAGCCCGGCGTTTCGTGCCCGGTTCTCGGCCTCAGCGAGTGCATCAACACATTCGGCATTCCCCGGTATCACGTAGGTGCGCGCGTGGCCGTTGGTGACGAGATGCCTTTGGACCCACGTGCGTCCCTGTGAGCTGTCTTCTCGAACCACATGGGCCAGGGTCCGTCCGTATCGGTCGCGATCAATCGCGGGATAATAAAGACGTACGCTGTGACCGAGTACGAGTTCGGTGAGAGCTCTTGCGGCACGCTCTTGGAGTGTTTCTCGATATCCGGCGGCGGTGCTGGACGGGGCCGGTGTTCGTGCTCCTATCAGTCGGACGAGACGGCCATCATCGAGGCGGATGGTTTCTGCATCAACGACATCGGTAACGGTATGGAGCGCACCGCGTTTAAGACGACAGGGTGGGGAGAAGCCCGTCTGATCAATGTCGTAGCCTGGGGTATTGCTCTCCGTTGATCCTGAGGCGGAGGTGGCGAGATGAAAAGACAACGCCAGCACCGCTAAAGTGCAGGTCCGTATTGCCGATTGTGCTGCAGGTTTTCGAAGCCGATTCACACGAGGCGCCTGCATTCATTCGGCCTCCTAAAAGCGGCTTACCGTTGCGCTGTTCTGCGGGGGACCATCCAAACGCGGATTTTGCCATCGTCGCCGGCACTGATCAGGCGGCTTCCGTCGGGTGAAAAGTCGACGGCTGTCACTTCGCCGGGGTGGCTTGCAAAGGTCTTTACTGTTCTTGAGCGTTCGACGTCCCAGAGGCGGACGGTTCCATCTGCGCTGGAGGAGGCTAGTAGACCGCCGGAACCGCTAAACGCCAAAGCCGTGACGCTATCTTTGTGGCCACGCAGCCGCCGGTAGGTCCTCTGGGAGGAGGTCGACCAGAGGCGTATGTCTCCGTTGAGCGTCGCGGACGCAACCCTTGATGCGTCGGGAGAGAACTTGACGGCCGTTACGAAGTCAGGGTGCCGCCTGTAGGTGCGTACGAGATCGAGCGTATTGAGGTTCCACAGTTTGACCGTTCGGTCGGCGCCGCCGGAGGCGAGAAAGGGGCCTTGGGGTGCGAAGGCGATGGCCTGCACCGCGTTTTCGTGTCCTTCGAAGATGTGGACGGGACTACTTGGAGCGCGCAGATCCCATAGGGCAACTTTCCAATCGTGTGCTGCTGCGAGCAGGCGACCAGGCACGTTCGTAAACGCGAGCGACCAAATGCTCGCTTCATTCCGCTGCAAGTCAGCAACCTTGTGGCCCGAGGTTTTGTCCCAGACCGCAACGTATCCGTCCGCGTGTCCGGTCGCGATGTACTCGCCCTGTAACGCAATTGATGTGGCGGCTCCATGGTCCATCGGAATGATACGGGAGAGGCTGCCGTTGCTGGCATTCCAAATTCGGACCGTCGCGTCGGCACCCGCAGATACGATGCTGTAGCCGCCGGGGGAGTACGCTAACGCTGTGACAGCGCCGGTGTGACCCACGAGCTGTTGGAGCAACGGGTTCGCAGGGCCATCGTCTTCGGCAGGGCGCTGTTGAAGGGATGCTGTCGTCTCAGGTCGTTGTCGCGGCTTTGGGAGAGTGCTGCTTTTTGTTGTTGCCGCGCTGTGTTCGCCCATGGACGGCAGGTACGCCGCGACGTCGATTTCCGGAAACTGATCGCGTGCCGCAATCACGCCTGTTCCGAGCCCGCCAACCAAAATGAGCTTGAGGAAGAGCGAGACCCATCCCGAGCGGCCCGCACGATTGGCGCGGGGACGCGCGGGTTTGCGTGTTTCCACTGGCACAGGAAGTGCGGCGGCTTTGCGCTCCTTGCGCTGCCGACTGCTTGCTGCGCCTTTTTGTGGCGCCGCCTTCTTCGCTTTCTTTGCGAACAGCGGGGGCGGTGCCGTGTTCAGCTTTACTGTTTTGGCAAGAGGCGATTGAGCCGCTTCTTCGTTTGCATTTATTTCGGCTGGAGCGGCATCGGCTTCATCGGCAGCAGGGTTGTCGGCCTCGACATTCGCCAACGCCTCAGCTAGCGGCTTGCGCTTCAAGCCGTCTACGAAATCAAGGATACCACCATGCGGTCCTGGGGCGTCCGGAGGTGGAGGCATTCCGGGATCGGGTGTTACCACGTCAAAGGCCCGTTCGGCTGCTTCCTCTTTCGATTGTGCGGCGCGACCCCGCGAGAGCCAGCTACCCCGCTGAGCAGGAGGGGTATCGGGCGCGAGAAGTTCGCCGCGCCAAGCTGCGATCGAACGTGGCCGAGCATCGATATTGAGGGCCATTGCGGCATCGATCGCGCGGAGAAAACGTGTGCGATAGGAGCTAAGTGCGGCCTGACGTGCAGGAATATACTCGTCGTTGACCATGCGCGAAGGCGCGTCCGGAGGCCGCTTTCCTGTAACGGCATGGTAGAGAGTGGCGCCGAGGGCGTAGATATCCGTCCAAGGGCCCTGCTGTCTGCTTGTCTCAGCATATTGCTCATAGGGACTGTAGCCCGGCTTTACGAGAGCGGAGACCGTCTTCGAATGACTCGCGATTTCGCCGCGCGCTGAGCCAAAGTCTATGAGAACCGGGTTGCCATCCTTGCGGATGATAATGTTGTCCGGCGCGATGTCGCGATGGAGAAAATCCGCCTTGTGAATGAGTTCGAGCGCTTGGAGCAACGGCTCCAGAATGCGATCCAGCTCTTTCTGGCGAGGTGCGCGCCCGAGGCCTTTGAGCCAGTTTTTAAGGCTTTGGCCCTCCTCGAAATGGAGAACCATGTAGGCAGTGTTGTTCGCGCGGAAATAACGGTACACGCGCACAATGTGCGGGTGGTTGAATTTTGCGAGCGTCTGGGCCTCTTCGATGAAGCGGTCCAGCCCCCAACGGTAATCGCCATCGCAATCTTGCGAGCGCGGGCTCGCGTTGATGCTATTGGCGCGGGCGGCAAAATCCGAGGGGAAATATTCCTTGATGGTTACGCGACGCTCAAGCGCAAGCTCGTCGGCAAGATAGGTGATGCCGAAGCCGCCGGCTCCGAGCACACGTTCTATCCTGTAGTCACCGACAAGCTCAGTGCCATCTGGAAGCGCTATCAGGTTGGTCATCGTCCCCGTTAAGTCCAGTCTACCGATATTGGCGATGCCATAATCGTCTTACATGACACGCGCCGATTCTTTCACCAGTTTTCCGAGGCGTAAAACCTTGCTCATGCCATCTTTGCAGCACGATTGTGGCGTTCGCGCGTGCGCGCATGCATGTAGCACGGATAAAGTTTGACACTGACGCGATTGGGCGGAAAGGCCAAGAGGGGACGGGGACGTGCGGGGCGGAATTGCGTATGAAGTCGGAGTGAATGCCACAGTGGCAGGGGATCGTTGCCGCCGTTTGACGGCTATACCGACATTTTTGAGGTTCCGACGATCGTTGTTGTGGATAAACAAGACGGCGTGGCAGTGCTCAGTGATCGCTTTGAGCGCTAGATTGCTGGCGGCTGATTCGGCTCTCGCCAACGAGGTTTCAATGCCAATCTGGGATATCGCCGCCGATTGGCAGGGTGATTTGCTGAGCTGGTGGCAGCGCGTGACTTCCGACTTTGGTGATCTTCTTGGTCAGGGCTATGGACAGGCTCCAGCGTTGCTGTTGGGATTGAGCCTTGTGGTCATTGTGCCGCTGTTCGTTGCTGCGGGTTTGATTTTGCGGCGGTCCGGGAGTGTCATCGAGCCCGACCGAACGGTGCGATATCCGGCGGCGCAAAAGCTGCCGACGACTAACCCACCGCCCTATTCACACAGGGTGATCGTCCCAGGAGATGCGTTTGTGCAGATTCAGGAGACGTCTGACGCGGAGGTTTCGGAGTTCCGCTTCAGCGGTGCGCTGATGGTTCGGATTGGCCGGGAGGAGGATAACGACGTGCGACTAACCGATCCTACCGTGCATCGTTACCATGCGGTCATAAGTCGGTCCGCAGATGTTGGTTATGTCGTTTCTGATTTATCCAGTTCGGATGGTAATGGCGTCATCGTCAACGGAGAGAGGATTCGGCGGCAACGCTTGAAGGACGGCGACGTCATCACCCTGGGGACGGCGAAATTGACGTTTCGACTGCAATAGACAGTCAGCGCCGGATGCTGGCGCGGAGGAGACAAGTGGCGAAGAGGAGCGACGCGATATGGCCAACGAATCGAAGCCGGTAGCCGGTGGGAAATCTGGTTTTTTGGGAACATTGAAAGATGCGTTGGTGGCGGCGAGCCGAGACGAAACCGGTAAACCGCAAAAGCCTGCAGAAAGCGCTGCCCCTGAGGCAAGTCCGGCGACCATAGCTTTGCCACCGCCTGTTGCGCCCTCGGAACCTGCGCCTGCCGCTGAGCCTCCTCCTGTCACCACCCGTGTAAAAGACGGCAATACGGGATTGAGTGCAGCGGAAGCCGCGCGCGAAGCGCGCACCCGTGGCCCGCAGCATGCAACGCCTCCTGATGCGCATGTGGAAGCCGATGCACCGCCTACGACGCGGGTCGTGAAGACGCCGAGTGCGCCGAAGGCTGAAGAGAACTCCGAGCGAACCCAGCTGGTACGCGGTCGCCAGCAGGTCAAACGCGGTGAATTTGAGCGTGATCCGGTGGTGGGGTGGCTAGTCGTTGTAGGCGGCCCTGGGATCGGTTCATACCGGCCGGTGTTCGAGGGAAACAATACGCTGGGACGCTCGCCCAACCAACGCATTCCGCTCGACTTCGGTGATGATGCGATTTCGTCGGAAGAGCAGGCTTACATTCGCTACGATTCCAGCGACCGGTCTTTCCTGTTCGTGCCAAATCTTGCTAAGACAAATGTGGTTTCGGTGAACGATAAGCGCCCGACTGGCGCCGTTGAACTCACCGCAATGGATGTCATTACGGTCGGTCGCACGCAGCTTGTCTTCGTGCCCTTCTGTGGGCCAGAATTCGATTGGTCTGAACTTGCCGAAAACAAGGATTGAATGAACGCCTTTGAACACGCCTGGCAGACAACGCGCGGGGCCAGGGAGTATCAAGAAGACAGCGCTGCCGTCGCAAACGGATCGAGCCCGGCTGGAGGTGTGCCTCTCGTAGCTGTGCTGGCCGATGGAATGGGTGGTCACACTGGCGGCGCGTTGGCCAGCCGCGTTTGCTGCGAGCAATTTCTCGAAGCCTTCACGAAGCGTAACGGGCCGGTGCCGGACCGGTTGCGCGATGCGTTGGATGCAGCCAATGGCGCGGTAGCGCAAACGGTGATCTCAAATCCGGTGCTATCAGGGATGGGTTCGACGCTGATCGGCGTGGCCTTCTCCGAGGGCGGTGTCGAGTGGGTCAGTGTCGGAGACAGTCCCTTGTGGCTGTTCCGCCGGGGCGAAATTGCTCTGCTCAACGAGGATCACTCGTTAGCCCCGGAGCTGGACCGGTTGGCTGAGATTGGACGGATGACCGTCGAAGAGGCGCGTTCTGATCCGCGTAGGCATATGCTGCGTTCGGCGGTGACGGGCGATGAACTTGATCTTGTCGACCAATCTCAACGACCTTTGACGCTGGAAGATGGCGATTACATTATTCTGGCGAGTGACGGTTTGCAGACTCTTGAAGAGAGTGAGGTCGAACGCATTATCGCGGCCTACGCGGAGGATGGACCGGACGCAGTGGCGAGCGCGCTTATCCGTGCTGTTGAGGCTGTCCGTGATCCGCATCAAGACAATGCCACGGTCGTCGCTGTGCGTGTTGTGGCCGCTGAACAAATCGGCTCCGTTTAACGCCGTAAGCGCGTGCGGAGATTGCATGGGTTTGCGCCATCACCCTGCAGGGCGGTGAACTCGGTCGTTGGCACAGCGTTGTTTCCTCGCGTTTCACAGAGCTTGAAACTAGGCTCGGGTGATGCTCGTGAGCTTGCGTGTGTGGCGTATCGGGAGACTAACTTGACCGGTTTAAATGAAGGGCAGCAAGTCAGGGCCGACGGTGGTGCTGGCGGCTGGCGCGCCGGTCTCAAGGCAAGTGGGCGGCCCGGGGCTGCCAACGATCCTCTCCTCGGGGCGATTTTCGTTATTATCGCCATGGCTTTGTTGGCGGGCCTTCTCTCGTTGGGCCGGTACTTAGCATTGCAGGGTATGGATCCGCTGCAGGTTCTTTTTTTTCGCAATGCGTTCTGTGTCGTATGGATGCTGCCGCTGCTTGCTTGGCGTGGGCCCTCGCTATTCCAGACCAAGCAACCGAAACTCTACGGCGCGCGTGTTGTGCTGAGTTTCATCTCGATGATGGCCATGTTCCAGGCCGTGGCTTTGATCCCCATCGGGGAGGTGACGGCAATCGGATTTCTGTCACCACTGTTCGGCACGGCCGTCGCAATAATGGTTCTCGGCGAACGCGTCCATTTCCGCCGCTGGGCGGCTCTGGGGATCGGGTTTCTTGGCGCCATGATTATCCTTCGGCCAGGGCTTTCCGAACCGGGCTGGGGGCAGTGGGCGGCGCTGGTCTCCGCTCTCGCGGTCGGTGGCATCGGACCTCTCGTCAAACAGCTGACTCAAAAGGACGATGCTGATCGCGTGGTTTTCATCACCAATGCGATCATGACGCCGTTGGCACTCGTGCCGGCGTTGTTTGTTTGGCAGTGGCCATCACTGGACCTGTGGCCGTATCTGGCAGCTATGGGGCTTTGCGCGGTGCTTGGGCATATGGCGCTCGTACGAGGCTACGCTGTGGCGGAGGCGTCTTTGGTCATGACGTTCAAGTTCGTACGTTTGCCGTTCGCGGTCGCGATCGGGTTTCTCGCATTCGGAGAGGCGATTGACGCTTTAACGTGGGTGGGCGGGCTCATCATTTTTGCAGCTTCGGCTTACGTTACGCGGCGGGAGGCGCAGTTGAAACTCAGGGCGTCATCGCGGCCAGCGGCGGGGCTCTAAGGGAGGCGGGGCTCTAAGGGAAACGGCCGCGCTTTGGGCGCGGCCGCATTGTGCGTTTAATTCTTCCAGACCAACGCGTCGTATCAGTCGACCGAGTTGGTGGCCTCTTCCGGTGCCGCGTCTGGGAAGACTGGGTAGACGTTGGCTACGCGACCCATCTGTTGCGTGAGGGCGAGGACAGTGTCGATGGTCGGTGTGTTCACATCGACCAGGCGACCCATTTCCTGGACCACCGTCAGCAAGGCGTCGAGCTCGATTGGCCGGCCGCGTTCAAGATCCTGCAGCATGCTCGTGCGGTGTGCACCAACCGACGCTGCTCCGTTGATGCGGCGCTCGATGTCGACGCGGAAATGCGCACCAATTCTACGCGCGATGGTTTCAGCTTCTTCCATCATCCGGCGTGCGACTGAGCGTGTGCCGGGATCAGTGGCTACGATATCGAGCGTGGCGTGGGTCAGGGCCGAGATTGGATTGAAGCAGAGGTTGCCCCACAACTTAAGCCAGATATCGTTCCGGATTTCGGGATAGATCTTCGGCTTCAGACCCGCGGCTTCAAAGGCGCCGGCCAGAGCTTTGACGCGGTCTGTTTCTTTGCGTGTCGGTTCGCCCAGGCCATAGCGATCGCCGTAGGTGTGCTTGACGACGCCCGGCTCTACGATTTCGGCGGCGGGATAAACCGTGCACCCGATGGCGCGTTGGGGCCCGATCGCGTTCCACTGCCGTCCGCCGGGGTCGACACTTTCGAGCTGGAGGTTCGCGTACTGGCCTTCGAAGCCATAGAAGTACCACCAAGGGATGCCATTTTGTGCGGTGACGACCGCTGTATCGGGTCCTAGGAGAGGTGCCATCTGTTCGGCGACTTCCCACGCTTGGTGTGTCTTGAGCGCGATGATCACATAGTCTTGAGGCCCCAGGTCGGCAGGGTTCTTGCTCGCCGGCATACGGGCGACCTTTTCCTCGCCGTTGATAAGTAGCTTGAGGCCATTGTTTTGGATCGCTTCCAGGTGCGCGCCACGCGCGATCAACGAAACATCAACGCCGGCAAGTTTCAAAAGAACGCCGATATGGGCGCCGATGGCACCCGCTCCGTAGATACAAACTTTCATTTATTCCTCCCGGAATGTGTTGGGCACGCGCTGCTCTTTTTTGCAGCTTTGCGATCGTGATCTTGGTCCACGTAGGGTTGGTCCGATCTGGTATACCAAGTCAAGGGGGTCTGGGTGCGACCATCAGGACGCGGTAAACTGCCTGACCCCGTCGTTTTCGCAAAATTGGTCAGGCGGCTGCCGATTTGAGAGCAGCGGTTAGCTTTTGGATCGCATCCTTCATGTCGGTGGCATCGATAAATTCGATGCCAGAACCGGCGAGCCGCGTGCGCGCGAAATCAGCGTTGTTGCCCGCGAGACGGACGACGAGAGGAACGCGTCGTGTGGTTTGCCGCATTGCAATGGCGATACCCTCGGCGATCGTATCGCATCGCTGCATGCCGCCGCCGTGGACGTTCACGAGCATGGCCTGCGTCCTGGGATTGTTGAGTACGAGGCCCATCCCGTGGGCGATGTCGAGGCTGGATGCTGTCGTGCGGACGTCCATGAAGTTGGCGGGCCGACAGCCAGCTTCGCGGAGCATGTCGAGTGTCGCGAGCGCGAGGCCGGCACCGTTGACGACGACCCCGATATCACCGTCTAGAGCGGTGTAATTGAGCTGGTGGCGGTCGGCGGCCAGTTCGTGTGGGTCACCATCCTCGAGTTCCAGCGCTTGGCGGAATGCCGCAAGGGCAGGGTGGCGAAACAGAGCGTGAGTATCGAGCTCAAGTTTGGCGTCGAGGGCCCGGAACTGACCGGTTGCAGTTATTGCCAGAGGGTTGATCTCGACCTGGGTGGCGTCGAGTTCGACGGCGAGGCGCGCCATTTGGCGAAAGATGCGTGCCGCCTCTTCGGCTGCCGCCCCTTTAAGTTCAATTGCTTCGGCGGCGCTTTTGAAATCGGCAGAGGGACCGTCGCTTGTCAGGTCTATAGGCGTTTGCCGGATCAACTCGGGCTCGGCCGCAATGCGCGCCTCGATACCCGTACCGGCTACCCGGCTGGTCAGCAATTTCAGCCGGCCGGCGCTCCCGTCGAGCACAACGGCGGCATAAACTTGCTGTACGGCCGCGACGGATTCCTCGACGAGCAGCCAACGAGCTTTTTCGCCGTCGGGACGTGTTTGGTTTGTTGTGAAGATCTGGCCAATAAGCTGTTCGGCCGTCGCCTCCACGCCCTCCTTCGAAGCTGCAAATCGGATAGCGCCAACGTCTATACGATTGCCCGATAGAATCTGCGCCTTCACCGCATAACGGGCGCATTGCAGTCGTGCCGCGGCGCGCCCAGCTCCGGCGACATCGTCAACAACCCGCCCGGCGGGAACCGGAATTTCGTAGCGCTGGAGAAGTTCCTTAGCCTGAAATTCGTACAAGCGCATTGCGGGTGTCCAAGTCTCTTGATCTCGTTGTCCGTGGGCATGTCGCGCGTGAGGGCGCTTACCCCGTTTGAACGACTTGCTGTCTCTTTTTGAGATGTAGCAGAGTCGTAGAGGGAGACCTCATAGGCGACACTCAAAAAACGAGCGTTATCCTGCAATATGCCGATTGCGTAGCGCGATTATTTGGCATATTGTATGCCATGCAAGGCGCAAGCAAGGATCCTCTCCGATCACCGGATTTGGACCCAGAAGAAGACGCCACAGAATTCTTGGGGTCAACGGGCTATCGCCGGCTTGCTGACCTTCGGATAAGCGGCAGGAAACGTGGGCAATGACAGAACCAACCCATGACATCACTTGAAGGGAGCACTATAGTTCGGTATCTGGTATACCAGATGCCGGAGGTTTGTTGGGTTCACCTACCAATGGTCATGGTCGCCGCAGGCGACATCGAGCGGCCAAACGATGGGTGCAGCCACGCTCTTGAAGGCGAATGTCATGGCGTTCGTTTTACGTCATTTTGCAACAACATCCGTTTCCGGAGGGCAAGGATCGATGACCGCATCTGAAACCTTTTCCGGACGGCGCCCAGGTATTTTATGGCTGTGACTTCCATCAAAATCGATCTCATCGGCGAGAATCAAAGTCTCAAAGCGAGAGCTTATGAGGCGCTGAAATCCGCCATTACGAATATGAACATTTATGATGCTGATGCTCAACTAAAGCTCGATGAACGCGATCTTTCCGCGCGCTTCGGCATCAGCCGAACGCCGTTGCGGGAGGCCTTGGCTCAGCTTGATCAAGAAGGCCTCGTCAAGGTCGTCGCGCGGCGCGGTATCTTTATCGTGCGCAAGACTAAGGCCGAAGTGCTCGACATGATCACGGTTTGGGCAGCGTTGGAGGGTATGGCCGCGCGGCTTGCGTGCTCGGCGGCCAGCGCCGACGACATCGCCGCATTGCATCGTCTCGTCGATGACTACGGACAAGACGAAGTGGCCATGCGGCTCGGCGAATATTCAGACGCCAATATCACGTTCCATCAGGCAATTCTCAGTCTCAGTGGAAACCCTCTGATTCAGGGCATCGCCGACAGTCTTTTCCTGCACGTTCGCGCGATCAGGAACCGGACGATTATCGAGCAGGATCGGGCCAAACGGTCCGTCGCAGACCACAAGGAGATCATTGAGGCGCTTGAAGCACGAGATCCGGACCGGGCTGAACGCTTGGTGCGGGAACACACGATGAAGCTGCGAGATCACGTCGAACGCTTTGTGGACATCGACTGAAGAAGCCACAGAGCCAACAGCCACAACCATATGACCGGGGGATATTCTCCAAAGCCGGTCGAACTCGAAGGGAGCTGAGACATGGCGACACCGGCGATAGCGAACACGGCCGACGACACTCTGGCCAAAAAGAGTTCGGATCCAAACATTGTTTCGGGTGGGCGCCTCGTCGCCAAAGCACTCAAGAATGAAGGCGTCGATACGATCTTTACGCTGTGTGGTGGGCACATCATCGACATCTATGATGGGTGCATCGATGAAGGTATTCGCATCATCGACGTACGCCACGAGCAAGTGGCAGCCCACGCCGCTGATGGTTATGCACGCCAAACCGGTAAGCTCGGCTGTGTGGTTACGACTGCGGGGCCAGGTTGCACGAATGCCGTAACCGGCGTCGCGACGGCATTACGTTCTGAGAGCCCCATTTTGCACATTGGTGGCCAGGGAGCATTAACGCAGCACCGTATGGGGTCGCTACAGGATCTGCCGCACGTCGATATGATGCGTCCGATTACGAAGTTTGCGGAATCGGTTCGTTCGACGGAACGGATCGCTGACATGATTTCGATGGCCGCACGTGAAAGCTTCTCGGGCGCTTACGGTCCTTCGTATCTCGAAATTCCGCGCGATGTTCTCGATCGCGAAGTGCATATCGACAATGCGGTTATTCCGAAGTCAGGTCACTACCGTGCGTCGGTCAAATCGATCGGAGATCCCAGGGATATCGAAAAGCTCGCAGATCTGCTCGTGAAGGCGGAGCGTCCGGCTATTCTTTATGGTCAGCAGGTCTGGAGTTCGCGTGGGCATAATGAGGCCATTGCACTGCTGCGCGGTCTCGATATTCCCGGATACTTCAACGGTGCGAGCCGCGGTCTCTTGCCGCCGGGCGATGAGCACCACTTCGACCGTACGCGGTCGCTGGCGTTTAAGAATGCGGACGTCATCGTCGTTGTGGGTACGCCATTTGATTTCCGCATGGGCTATGGCAAGCGCATCTCCAACGAACTCACTCTTGTGCAGATAGACCAGGACTACCGGACGGTCGGTAAGAACCGCGATATCTCGCTTGGGCTCGTCGGTGATCCAGGTGCGATCCTCGGTGCTGTTCTTGATGCGGCCTCCGCCAAGATCGACAACGGCAAGCGCCAAGCGCGTAAGCAGTGGATGGAGAAGCTTCGCGAGGCCGAGCAAATGGCGCTTGAAAAGCTAATGCCGCTGTTCACATCGGACCAGTCGCCTATTCACCCCTTCCGGGTTGCTTGGGAACTGAATGAATTCCTTGGTGATGACACCATCTACATCGGTGACGGTGGTGACGTTGTCACGATCTCAGCGCAAGCGGTGCGTCCGCGCGCGCCTGGGCAGTGGATGGATCCGGGTGCGCTGGGCTCCTTGGGTGTCGGTACAGGCTTTGCCATGGCGGCCAAGCTCGCCAATCCCGATAAGGAAGTCATGTGCTACTACGGCGATGGGTCGTTCGGCATGACGGGCTTCGATATGGAAACGGCAAATCGCTTCGGCGCGCCTTATCTGGCGGTCATCGGGAACAATTCCGCGATGAACCAGATCCGTTACGGCCAGATCTCGAAGTACGGCGAACAGCGGGGCAATGTTGGCAACCTACTTGGCGACATTCCATTCTCGCAGTTTGCACAGATGCTCGGTGGATATGGAGAAGAAGTTCGCGAAGCGTCGGATATTCAGCCGGCTCTGCAGCGGGCGCGCGAGGCCATCCAGAAGACCGGGCGTTCGGCAATCGTCAATATCTGGGTCGATCCGCGCGAATATGCGCCGGGCACCAAAAACCAGACGATGTACAAGTAAAACTTGATGCGTCCCGCGTGGGCCCTCGCGCGGGACGCACGCATAATCAACACCGGTATCATCCGGGATAAATAAAGAGAGACAGACATGGTGAAGGCACTGGAAGGCGTAAAGGTTTTGGATTTCACGCACGTGCAATCGGGGCCGACTTGCACGCAGCTGTTGGCTTGGTTCGGCGCAGACGTGATCAAGGTCGAAAGGCCGGGCGTTGGTGATGCGACGCGCAAGCAACTCGTCGACGTCGACGGTGCTGACAGCCTCTACTTCACGATGCTCAACCACAATAAGCGCTCGATTACTCTCGATACTAAGAATCCAAAAGGCAAAGAGGTGCTTGAGCGGCTGGTCAAGGCTTGCGACGTGTTGGTCGAAAACTTTGCGCCAGGCGCTTTGGACCGGATGGGCTTTACGTGGGAGCGTATCCAGGAGCTCAATCCGCGCATGATCATGGCGTCGGTTAAAGGTTTTGGTCCCGGACCGTTCGAAGATAGCAAGGTCTACGAGAACATTGCGCAGTGTGCGGGTGGTTCAGCTTCTACGACCGGTTTTCTCGATGGACCGCCGACGGTCACTGGTGCTCAGATTGGCGATAGCGGTACGGGATTGCACTTGGCGCTGGGCATCATGACGGCGCTTTTCCAGCGCGAGAAGACTGGCCGCGGTCAGAAAGTTCTGGCGCCGATGCAGGATGGTGTTCTCAACCTGTGCCGCGTGAAGCTGCGCGACCAGCAGCGCCTCGAGCGCGGTCCTCTCACGGAATACTCTCAATACGGCGAAGACATTCCGTTTGGGGATGCGGTTCCTCGGGCTGGAAATGACTCAGGTGGTGGTCAGCCCGGCCGTATTTTGAAGTGCAAAGGGTGGGAAACCGATCCTAACGCTTACACCTATTTCATCACACAGGCTCCGGTGTGGGAGAAGATCTGCGATGTGATCAATAAGCCTGAGTGGAAGGAAGATCCTGAGTATAAAACGCCGAAGGCACGCCTCAACAAGTTGTCACATATCTTCAATACGATTGAGGAGTGGACCATGACCAAGACGAAGTTCGAGGTCATGGAAATCTGCAATCCGCTCGACATTCCTGTTGGTCCGATCCTTTCCATGAAGGAGTTGGCTGAGGATCAAGCTCTTCGGGCGGCGGGCACGATTGTCGAGGTGGACCATCCCGAGCGCGGGAAATATCTGACGGTCGGCTGCCCGATCAAGCTCTCTGACAGTCCGGTGGAGGTGCGTCGTTCTCCGCTGCTCGGTGAGCATACGGATCAGATTTTGTCCGATGTTCTGGGATATTCCGCTGCAGAAGTTGAAGAACTGAAGAATGCAGGGGCGACCGAGCCTGCTAAGAAAATGGCCGCTGAATAGTCTGACGCGGTGGCCTTTCAGTTCGGTCTTTCGCGTCCATAAATTCTTACCTTAACACTTGGAGCGGCTGGCGGTGACACCGCGCCAGCCGAAGGGAGGGATCATGCGTATCGTCGTTCATGGCCAACAGGCATTCGGCAAGGCTGTACTGGAACGATTGCTGGAGCGCGGCGAAGATGTTGTTGCGGTTTGCTGTGCGCCAACAAAGGAAGGCCAGCCAGAAGACCCATTAGCTGAACTGGCTCGTGAACGGGGGGTGCCGCTTTATCAGCCCAGTTCATGGAAAACGCCTGAAGCGCTTGAGCTCATGAAGTCTTTCGACGCGGATGTATGCATGATGGCATATGTCTTGTTGTTTGTGCCGAAGGACGTTCGGGATGCGCCACGGTACGGGACGTTCCAGTATCACCCCTCCTTATGTCCGATGCATCGCGGACCATCCTCAATTAACTGGCCCATCGCGATGGGTGAAAAGCGTACAGGGTTGACGATTTTCTGGCCTGACGATGGTCTCGACGAAGGACCGATCATGTTGCAAAAGACATGTGAAATCGGACCGGACGAGACTATTGGCGATGTGTACTTCAACAAATTATTCCCGATGGGCGTCGATGCGATGATGGAAGGCCTCGATTTGGTCAAGGCCGGCATCATTCTCAAGCACTCACAGGATTTGGCGGCGGGTTCTTACGAGGGGTGGTTTAAGAAAGAGATCGCGCGAATTGATTGGTCTAAGCCGGTCGATGAGGTCTACAACCTGATACGCGCGGCGAATCCCGCTCCGGGTGCATGGACGGAAATCGACGGCCAACGGCTGGATATCTTTGACGTCGCCAAATCGGATGGAAGCGGCGAACCGGGAGAAGTCGTAGAGGTCTCGAAAGAAGGCATCACCATTGCGGCGCAAGGTGGAACGATTCTCGTTAAACGTGTCCGAGCCGGTAAAGCGCCCAAAGTCGCAGCGTCAGAATTTGCGGAAACGGCAGGCTTGAAGGCTGGTAATAGGTTCACGCTTCAGGCCGCGGAATGAATCATAACCGGTGTTAACAAAAAAAGCCGCTAGGCGGCGGAGGAAGACAACGCATGACCGTCAAGTCAGACATTGAGATCGCACGCGAAGCCAAGATGAAGCCGATCTCTCAGGTGGGCGAGAAGATCGCGGTGCCGGGTGACGCGCTGCTCAACTACGGACCTTACAAGGCGAAGATCTCGGCCGAGTTCATCAACAGCGTCAAAGATCGCCCCGATGGCAANCTCATTCTGGTGACTGCGATTTCGCCAACGCCGGCTGGCGAAGGCAAGACGACGACGACGGTCGGTCTGGGCGATGGTCTGAACCGCATCGGCAAGAAGGCGATGAGCTGCCTGCGCGAACCCTCACTCGGGCCCTGCTTCGGCGTGAAGGGTGGCGCGGCCGGCGGCGGNTATGCCCAGGTCGTGCCGATGGAAGACATCAACCTGCANTTCACCGGCGACTTCCACGCCATCACGTCGGCGAACAACCTGCTCGCCGCGATGATCGACAACCACATCTACTGGGGCAACAAGCTCGGCCTTGACGAGCGCCGCATCACCTGGCGCCGCGTCATCGACATGAACGACCGGGCGCTGCGCTCGATCGTCAACTCGCTCGGTGGCGTTTCCAACGGCTTCCCGCGTCAGGACGGCTTCGACATCACGGTGGCCTCGGAAGTGATGGCGATCCTGTGCCTTGCCAGCGACCTCAAAGANCTGCAGCGCCGCCTCGGCAACATCGTCGTCGGCTATACGCGCGACAAGAAGGCGGTGCTGGCGCGGGATCTGAAGGCGGACGGCGCTATGACCGTGCTGCTCAAGGACGCGCTGATGCCGAACCTGGTGCAGACCTTAGAGAACAACCCCGTGTTCATCCACGGCGGTCCGTTCGCCAACATCGCGCACGGCTGCAACTCGGTGCTGGCCACCAAGACGGCCTTGAAGCTCGCCGACTATGTCGTGACCGAAGCCGGCTTCGGCGCGGACCTCGGCGCTGAGAAGTTCCTCGACATCAAGTGCCGCATGGCCGGTCTGAAGCCGGATGCCGCCGTCATCGTGACGACGGTGCGCGCCATGAAGATGCATGGCGGCGTCGCCAAGAACGATCTCAAGGGCGAGAACGTCGCGGCGGTNGCGAAGGGTTGCGAGAACCTCAAGCGTCACATCGAAAACATGCGCAAGTTCGGCCTGCCGCCGGTGGTTGCCATCAACCAGTTCATCACGGACACGGATGCGGAAATCGATGCGGTCCGGGAAGCGGCTGAATCGGTCGGCGCCAAGGCGTTCCTGTGCTCGCACTGGGCAAACGGCGGCGCCGGTATCGAGGACCTGGCCCGCTACGTCGCGGAGCTGGCGGATTCGGGCCAGGCGGACTTCAAGCCGCTGTACCCCGACGACATGCCGCTGTGGGACAAGATGAACACCATCGCCACGGAAATTTACCGGGCTTCGGGCATTACCGCCTCGGCGTCGGTCAAGGCGCAGTTCAAGGATCTGCAGGACGCCGGTTACGGCCATCTGCCGATCTGCGTGGCCAAGACCCAGTACTCGTTCTCGACCGATCCCAACCTGCGCGGTGCGCCAACGGGCCACGAAGTGCCCGTGCGTGAAGTGATCCTGGCGGCGGGTGCGGAATTCATCGTCGCGGTCGCGGGTGACATCATGCGCATGCCCGGCCTGCCGAGCGTGCCCTCAGCGGAAGCCATCCGCCTCAATGATCAGGGCCATATCGAGAACCTGAGCTAACCCAAAGCCGGGGAGGGGCGCAGCAGCGCCTCTCCCCGGCATCTTACACTTATTTATTTCCGGTGGCGTTCGGCGACGAATGCCGAAAAGAGGTTCGGAGATGACAGCAAAAATTATCGACGGAAAGGCAGTCGCCGCCTCAGTACGCGAAGAGTGCCGCACGCGAGTCGACGTCATCAAGGAGCGTTACGGCGTTACTCCTGGACTGGCAGTGATCATGGTTGGCGAAAACCCAGCCTCAAAGGTCTACGTCTCCAATAAAATCCGTGCTTGCGAAGAGGTCGGCATTAATTCGACCAAGTATCTGTTTCCCGATACGGCTTCCCAAGAGGAAGTGCTGGATCTCATTGAACAGCTCAGCATCGATCCAACTGTTCACGGGATCCTCGTTCAGCTGCCGCTGCCCAAGCAGTTCGACATCGAACGCGTTCTGGGTGCTATCAGTGCNCAAAAGGACGTTGACGGCTTCCATCTTTATAATGTCGGCGGCCTTGTCGTCGGCAATACGATCTTCCCGCCTTGCACACCCTTTGGCGTGATGCGTCTCCTCCAGCACGAAGGCATCGAGGTTGCCGGACGTAACGCGGTTGTAGTTGGCGCCAGCAACATTGTCGGCAAGCCGATGGCGCTCATGCTTATGCAGAATGAGGCCACGGTTTCGGTTTGCCACGCGCGCACCCGCGACTTGGCACAGTTCACGATCCTTGCGGATATTCTGGTCGTCGCGGCCGGTTGCCCGAATCTGATCCTTGAACAGATGGTCAAGAAGGACGCTGTTGTCATCGACGTGGGGATTAATCGTCTGCCAAATGGCCGTCTCGTCGGCGATTGCGACTACGAAGGCGTGCGGAAGCGGGCTTCCTACATCACGCCGGTACCAGGTGGCGTGGGGCCGATGACGGTCACGATGCTTCTGGTCAACACAATCAGCTCGGCAGAACGTTCATTAATGGCGGCTTCTTACCGGGCCTCAACAAACATTCACGAGGCTCACGGAGCACAATAAAAAAAGCGTCGGCACTTCTTTTTCCTAACAATTTGCACAAGACCCGCGGCAACATCGGCTTAACTACCTGCAAATATCCCGAGCTAACTCCAGGCATATTCCTCATCCTCTGCGCTATCGAACTGCGCGTACCGCTGCATCGACCGCGGATCAGTGACAATGATTTGACGAGATTCCTGCATGATGAAACCGCGCTTTTCCAGATCCCGCAGAACTTCGCTCACTGTCTGACGACACGTTCCCACGATATTTGCGATTTCCTGATGCGTGATCGGGGCATCCAGCTTGATATGTTCTCCGAGTGGGACACCGCAGTTGTGCGCCAGTCGCAGCAAGGCCAGAGCAACGCGCTCACTCGCTTTTTGTGACCGCATGTCAACGATCGTATCACAAGCCAAACGAAGCCGTGCACCCATAAGCTTAAGAGCATTATAAGAAATTTGAGGATTAAGCTTGAGCATTTGCTCAAAGATTGGCCGCAACATAACGTATACGGTACATTTCGATATTGCTTGGCTATTGACGGTCTGCTTCCTGCATCCCGTAATTCCACCTGCACCGAATAATTCTCCGGCGACACAATACCAATATATTGTCAGCTCGCCTTCTGCGGAGAGGTGATAAATTCGCGCCATGCCGTCTTCGAGATAAAAGACTTTGTCGGCGTCGTCGTCGGCACGAAATAGGTGCTGCCCCTTGTGCACCGTCTGTTTGATGGCATGACGAAGAAACATATCCTTCGCAGCCTCATCTACTCCGTCAAATAAGTGTACGCGATCCCAGTACCAAGGTGAGTCGCCAACTCTACGCTCCAGCATATTATACTCCGGCAGACTGACGTCTAAGTTGCGGGCTGTCGAACAAATATCGAGGGCTCCGCCTCTCACGGATGTCTGAGCTACCCGAAGCTCAAACTTAGATGCTAGGGGCTCAAACTTCTTGCAAGCCCCTTCATGTTATCGAAAGCGCGCGTGATCTCATAATCATTGTCCGCGCCCCCTTGTAACAACCAGACCGGGACGCCGACGGAAGCACTTTCATGCATGACGCCATGCATTTTTCGTCACCTTTGAGGCAATACAAACTTCGCAAACCGATGTTTGTCGTCAACCCGACAGACGTTGCGCATCCTCGAGGTTGAATTCGTCGTCACGACGACTGCTGTCCGCTCCCAATCTCTCTAGCCTCAATCTTATGCCGCGCTTGGACAGCCCCATCCGCGAGAAGGCTGAACGAGCAAACAATCCAGCAAAAAACAAAAAACCAGTCGACTTCACATGTCGCTAGCATAAGGCACCGGGAGTGAAAACGTGACAGAAATGCCGGTCGATATCGAGGAACGCTCGATCCTGTCTCACGAAATGCGACACAGTACTCTTTTTCAGGATATATCAATTGAGCTTTTGCCTGAACAAGTTGATGCATTCCTACCCAAAGCAAAATGTTTTCCAGAAAACTCACTAGTTTTTCTTACTCATATCCCTGGAAAGCCGATCTCAGCGCAGGCAGAAGCGGCCAAAAAGATACACAATAAGGGCTTTGTGCCCGTCCCACATTTGGCTGCCAGAAATTTCACATCTGCCGATGAATACGCAGGGCACCTTCGAACCCTCGCATCAATAGGCGTGACAACCGTACTCGTATTAGGTGGCAATCCCTCTTCGGGCACTCCCCCCCTGCGGTTTGCCGCCGATCTTCTGCGGCACCCCGTGTTGAACGACGTCCAACTCAAGAAAGTTTTCATAGCAGGACATCCGGAGGGCCACAGCGTCATTCCAAAAGACGCCCTTATTCCGGCTCTGAAAGAGAAGATCTCCTTGGTTCGCGAGTGGGGTGCGCAGCCTGAAATCGTTACACAATTTGCATTCAATGGTGAGGCGATGGCGGCGTGGGCCGCTGAACTCCGCACTCAGGATATCAATGCCCCGTTACGCTTTGGCATGGCGGGCGTGACCTCCCTGCCAAAGCTCATCAAGTTCGCAGCAATGTGTGGAGTAGGCGCCTCACTGAACGCACTCAAGCGACAGGGAACGTCTTTGATCAAAGCAATGCGCGATCAAGATCCCGGCGACATAATTGCAGAACTTGATTCATCACTTTCTCAACGTGGAATTAAAGACGTGACGCTCCATTTCTTCCCATTTGGCGGATGGGAGAAAACGTTGAAATGGATAGATATGCAGTCGACTGAATAAACCCCACCAGACAAACGTGTGGCTTATGGCCGAATAAAAACAAACATATCCAACGCACCCAGAAGAGAGGAACATTAGATGTCGGAATTAAAACGTAAAAAAGTGACATTAAATTCATTACGCGAAAAGAAAAGTCGCGGAGAACGCATCACGTCCGTCGGCGTTTATGATGCCCCTATGGCCGCAATCGCGGATCGTGTCGGATTTGATCTTTTGATCAACGGGAACGCTGGTCCGATGTCTCTGCTTGGACATCCCGATCCTACGACAGTCACCTTTGAAGAGCAGCTTTATTTGACTAAAGCAGTAAGCCGCGTGACGAAGTATGCGCTGGTTGTGGGCCATATGCCCTTCATGACCTATCACGCGTCCAAGGACCAAGCCATAACCAATGCCGGTCGCATGGTGAGCGAGGGCGGAGCCGGTTCCGTCAAGTGCGAAGGCAACGTGCGCACAGCCGAGTATATCGCGGAGATCGTAAGTGCAGGCATCCCTGTCATGGGGCACATTGGCATGCAGGCTTCTCGGCGTGTCGAGCAGAGCGGTTTTGGTGTAAAAGGCCGGACAGCAATAGACGCATTGGAAATCGTCGAAGGAGCTCGCGCATTCGTTGATGCTGGTGTTTGGGGGTTCATCCTTGAGCAGGTCCCGACAGAGCTTGCGGCCTATCTGACACGCACACTTGAGGTGCCGATCATTACGCTTGGAGGTGGTTGCGTTAATGACGGTGTGTACCACATCAGCGGAGATGTTGTCGGTTACAGTGCATTCCCAATTCCGAAGAACCGCGGAAGTTTCGCCGACGTTGGCACGACGATCGAAGAAGGTTTGCGTATGTATCGCGACGAAAGCCGCGAAGGTACGTATCCGTCGAAAGAAAGCGCGTTCCACATGGATGCCGACGAGTACGCACGCTTCTTAAAGTTGGTGGGAGAAAAACCCAACGACACGGCGGCCTAAGCGACTCAAAGCCCAATCGACAAAAAAATTAAAACGAGGAAATGCCATGAAGAATCTAGCAGGCCTTGGAGGTCTGGCTACGGCCTTTGTCTTGTTCGCTGCAGCACCGGCTGTCGCAAACAATCCCAATAGTGACGTGACCTACGAGCAGATCGCTTCCCAGGCGAAAAAGCTTGAAGGTAAGCCAGTTACAATCTCGACAAATTTCTTCCTCGGCTGGACCGGCGCTTGGGACACGGTGATTCTGCGATCAGGGGAGCTATGGAAGAAATGGCTTCCCGAAGGAAGTAAGGTGGAGTGGAAGAGAAATCTTCAAGGGCCGCCGGTTATTACGGATCTAATTGCTGGCAAGCAGCAAATTGGATACCTCGGCGACAACCCCGCCATTGTTTCAACTGCGAAGGCGGCCCTCGCGCCCATCAGCATTGTTGCGTTGAATCTCGTGTCGAGCGGCCGGATGTGCGGCACGATACTCGTGCGCTCGGACGCCCCTGAGTTCAAATCGTACAAAGAAGCTATCGCTTGGCTTGATGGCAAAATCGTCGGCGTGCCGAAGGGCAGCTGCGCCGACCGTTTAGGGCAGTTGATGCTGGAAAAAGAAGGAGTGAAGGTTCAGTGGCAACAAATGCAGGGCGAAGTTATCGTTACATCCCTGCAGGCAAAGCGCATCGACGCTGCCATTATGTACGAACCTCACCTCTCGAAGTCAGTGTTTGACGATCACGCGCGTTGGGCGGCATCACCGGCAGCATTCGGTGAACTGGATGCCGATGCGATCGTGATGCGCGAGGATTTTCTTAAAGAGAATCCAGATGTCGCTGTTGCATGGCTGAAGGCCAACATCGAGGCTCTCTATTTCCTCCGGGACAAGCCGATCGAAACAATTGAATTCTTGAAGAAGGAACTTCCCGATTACACACGGGAAAATCTCTGGTACGCGCTTTATGGTGCGCAACCTGACAGCATCGGCGCATCCGGCCCGGTGGTCCGCGGAAAGATGATTATTGACGCGGACGGCCGCTCACTTCTTGAACGCGGTTACCAGTTCCTCCTAGACCACAAAATCGTGCGCGATCCAAAAATGCGCGATGGTGCCGTTCGGACGGAATATGTGACGCGTGCATTTGAAGAACTCGGCCTGGCCCCCAACCAGCAGCTCTTTGAAATTCCGGCAGGGCTCACCAATCCCTTCAAGGGAGATGAGTTAGTGGAGGGAGGCAAATGAACGTCCATCTGCGGGACCAAGCTGCAGCGCCACCGGGATCACAGAGTGACGCTGCGAGCTACGATGCACAATTGCGGGCCAGTATTGACTGGCCCGTCGAGCAGCTGACTTTCGGCGAACGGATTCTCAGAGCGCTAACAAGAGATCAGCTCATTCTGGGCTTGATGGGCTTCGTGGCTTTCTTTGGATGTTGGTACTTTCTCACCGCCGTAATCGTACCGCCGCGATTCAATTTCATCCCTGATCCTTTGTCCTTGTTTCAGGAATGGACCAGCCGGGAGCCGACATACGGCGTGTCGCTATTCACGCCGGAATACTATGAACACATCTGGACCAGCACACTTAGGGTTTTTGGGGCGTTTACGGCTGCCGTAGCGTTGGGGGCACCACTAGGTATTCTGCTGGGATGGAGTAAGACTGCGGAGAACTTGATCTTTCCTGTCGTCGAGCTATTGCGTCCCATTCCGCCTCTGGCGTGGGTGCCGCTTGCCGTTCTCATGATTCCGTCAACGGAAGGTGCGGTGATTTTCATCACGCTTCTTGCGTCCTTTTTTGCGACGGTCCTCAACACGCTTCTCGGTGTAAAGTCGATCGACGAGAACTATTTTCGGGCAGCAGCATGCCTGGGATACTCTCGGTTTCAAATTCTACGCCGTGTCGTTATCCCCGGGGCATTGCCGTTCGTTTTCACCGGGCTTCAAATCGCAATGGGTGTTGCGTGGTTCTCTCTCGTTGGCGGTGAGCTTATCGCAGGACGGTCCGGCCTCGGATACCTCATCTTCGATGCCTATACGAACGTCGCGTTACCAAACATCTTCATCGGCATGATCACCCTTGGGATTTTGGGCTTCGGGTCGAGTGCAATCATCCGGGTAGTCGGCAACAAACTTAATGCCTGGCACAATCGTGGGGGAACAGCATCATGACGGCAGCAAAGCTCATGCCCTCCAGATCGCGGTGGTTCCTCAATCTGGCAAACGCGTCTTTTTGGCAAGGTGCGCTTGGAATCTCAGCGTTCTTTCTTATTTGGCAGCTGTCTAGAACGCTGGGTCTCCTTGCAGTTGTGCCGACACCTATCGAAGTCATCGAGGCTCTGCCCTCACAAATTCAGCAGGACGGATATTGGGAATCCTGGATCGCGACAACCGTTCGGGTCTTTGTCGGTTTCTTTAGCGCCGCCGCTCTGGCAATCGTTCTTGGTATTGCCATGGGCGTCAATCGACGCTTTCGGTTTCTCGGCTTTCCGATAATTGAGATTCTACGTCCTATACCGCCTTTGGCCTGGCTTCCCATTTCTATTCTTTTCTGGCCCTCGGCGGAAATGACTATCGTGTTTCTCACATTCATCGGCGCTTTCTTCCCGGTTTTTCTCAATGTCCTCGCCGGAATCGATAACATCGATGTTCGCTACATCCATGCCGCACGGTCGTTGAACTCCAGCCCGCAGGCTTTATTCTGGAGAATTCTAGTTCCCGGCGCGCTTCCATCGCTCTTCACGGGGTTGACGATTGCTATCGCCATTACATGGGAAGTCGTTATCGCTGCGGAAATGGCGTCTGGAAACTACGGTCTGGGTTACCTGACTTGGAACGCCTACATGACCAACTCTCTCCCCGGCATCATTGTCGGCATGCTTTCCATCGGTCTGGCTGGAATGATCTCGGCCTGGTTGATGGAACGGCTAGGCAAATACGCGATGCCCTGGTGGCGTAAACGGTGAGGGAGAAAGACATGCAAATTGATCAAAAGATCGCAGTGTTGAGGAAAAACCCGATCCTCGCATCGTTGCCGCACAAACTCGTATCTCAGATCGCAGAACATTGTGAACTCAAGTCGTTTGCTGCGGGAGAGGAAATTTTCAGAAATGGAGATGAGGCCAGCAAGGTTTACGTTCTTCTCAAAGGCCATGTCCGTCACCCCGAAGTAAACTCTCCGATGCATCAGTTCGGTATTGTTCAAGAGGTGATGCTGGAAGGAACGATCTTCGGATACGCAGGGCTTATCGAGGGTCGAGGGAGCAGGGTTATCTCTGCGCACGCCGTTACGGACACAGAGGCATTAGCTCTCGACGGCGCGTATTTGAGATCGCTGCTACGAACGCTTGGTCGCGAAGGACACTCTTATCTGCAGGACTTGTCCCGATCCTATGCCGCACATGAATATGCGGTGTCGGGGCACACAGGTTGGGTATCTGTTCGCAACGCAGGCAAAGTGTATGACCCGTCAGGCAAGCACGTCGTTGCGGTCGATAATTGTTCAATCGAAATCCGTCCCGGTGAATTCTGCGCGATCGTCGGCCCATCGGGTTGCGGTAAATCCACGCTTATGAATTCGATTGCAGGTTTCGATAAACTGACCAGCGGAGAAGTCTTCCTGGATGGCAAACTTATCAACGCGCCCGGCCAGAATCCTAAGCCCGGCCCGGACCGTATCGTCGTTTTTCAGAATGGTGCCCTTTTCCCTTGGGCAACAGTGCTTGAAAACCTGATACGCGGGCCGGTCGTCCAGGGTCGCATGACGGAACGCGAAGCAACAGAGAAGGCCCGCGATCTTCTGGGCAAGGTAGGCCTCGCCGACATTGAGAATTTATATCCCGGATCAATTTCGTCGGGGATGTGCCGTCGGGTCGAAATCATCAGGGGCATTCTGAACGACCCAGGCGTGTTGCTGTTAGACGAACCCTTCCGTGGCCTCGATGCGCTGACAAAAACAGTCACACAAACGGCCTTGTTGGAACTTTACGACCTCTCTCGAAAGACCGTCTTGTTCATCACGCATGACCTTGAGGAGGCTATCTATCTGGCTGACCGCGTCCTCGTGATGACCACACGTCCCGGTCACATCAAACAGACAATCGAAGTCGATCTACCGCGGCCTCGCGACGCGCGTCTACTGACCCAGCCGGAATTCGTCCGGCTGAAAGAGCTCGCGATCGAAGCCGTCCACGAGGAAGCCGTTAAAGCGTTCAACGCCGGCGAAAAAGAATTTGCGTGAGGAAAACAGGATGGTGTCAACACCCCACAATACGCGCAAGGAGAATACATCCATAACCGTGGATCGCATCGGGAAGGTGTATTCTCAGCAGCGCAAACCCCATGTCGTTCTCCGCGACTGTTCATTCGAAATCGAGAAAGGCAAGCTTACCGTTCTGCTCGGGCCCTCAGGTTGCGGGAAATCTACATTAGTCAACATTATTGCGGGCTATGACCGTCCAAGCGTGGGTGCGGTTCGCAAAGACGACGAAGTCGTTACGGGTCCGGGATCAGATCGCATGGTCGTTTTCCAGGAAACGGGATTATTCCCTTGGATGACGATCCTTGACAACGTATCCTATGGACCCGAGCAAAGCGACGTCGCGCGCACGGCCGCGAGAAAAGAAGCGACCTCTTTACTCTCCGAGGTCGGATTGGCCGGCTTCGAAAACCGTTATCCGACGGAGCTATCCGGCGGCATGCAACGACGTGCTGAAGTGGCGCGGGCTCTCATTAATCGGCCTGATGTTCTTCTTCTCGACGAGCCCTTTCGCGGTCTCGACCACATGAGCCGCGGCCTGATGCAGGAGTACTTCCTGGCTCTGTTCGAAGCGCATCGCATGACGACTTTGTTCGTGACGTCCGAAGTCGACGAAGCGGTGTTCCTGGCCGATAAAATCATAATCCTCACCTACAAACCCACTCGTGTCGCAACGGTAATCGATGTCCCTCTCCCGCGTCCGCGAGAGTTTCACATGCAGACGAGCGAGATTTACAACGAGATCAAGGGGCAGGCGCTTGCGTTGCTCTACGATGAAGCCCTCAAGGGTTTCGGCGCACATGCTGCAAGCATGGGCGACAGCGTCCGAGCTGCAGCCACCGGCAATTTTGCCGGTTAAAAGTTCTCGATACTTGGATGCCAGACTCCAAGTTAGAGAAAATGCCCTCGACTCTGGACTCAGGGGGCGCACTTTCCAAACTCAAGTCACCCGGTGGTACCGACCGGGTGACTTTTTTTGTCTAGAAGTTCTGAATTATTGAAAGCGAAACCCACCGTTCGCGCTTTGCAAGCAGCCTACCCCATCACCCGAACTCGGTCCGCTACAACAGCCATCTGAATTCTCACCTCATACCGCTCGGTCGTGAATTACGTTTAAAGCATGCAATGACCCTCTACATCACAACACGAGCGACAGACGATGGCCGCCCGCTTGCTCCTTACCCACGACGCGGCTGTCGGCAATGCCCCATTCACGACCACGTCCGAACTCGAAGTCGAGAAAACGCCAACTTCAACCCGCAAGCGAAGGCGGCGTCTGTGCATAGCCTGACATCGCCCGCGCCCATCCCCGCAAATGGCGTTCCACCTCCATAGCGTCCGAACGCCAGAACGCCATACCATCGTACAGCGTGAACATTGCGCATGCTGCTACCGTTCCCGGCCGCAAATCCTTGAAGCTGCTTCTTCGCCCCATCCAATGCCTCCTGGAAACGTCCCCAAACCCGTTTGTAGATCAAGGGTGGGGAGTAAATCCGATTCCGCCCAAAGCATGCCGAGATCCCCGCACAGCGGTCCGCAAGGAGTCACGCACTGCAATTTCAGCCGGAGGGCAAGGGGCGGCACGTCCCGCCTACGAACGACACGCTGAAGGCACCGCAGCACTTCTGGGCATAACCCTCCCAGCTACTGGAAAGCGTTGTCGCACTCAGGCATCCTTCTCCCCACGGGAGCAAGCAAGTCTTTTGGGGCCACCTTGGCCCCAAAATCGCGCACCTCGGCCTTTGGCCTCAAACGCGCTTGCTTGCCCCTCAGTGCCGGGGGGGCTCCGATAAATGGCCACACGCAATGAACCCGATTCCAGGTTGCGCACCAACCGCGTGCGAACCTACATGACCCACGACGAACTCACGGCCTTCAAAGCCCTCTGCGCCGCCCATGGCTCGACAGAGGCGCAAATGGTCCGCACGCTGGTCATGTCCGCCATCGCCGGCCAGAAACCACCGCCACCGCGCCCTGAAAAATCACGGCAGACCGACGAACTGATCGCCGGAATCAACACGCTGCACGTCCACCTGCGCAAGATCGGGACAAACCTCAACCAGATCGCGCGCCAAGCCAACACCGGGTTGGTCCCAGTGTCCCGAAATGAAGTTTTGGCCGTGTTCCATGCGGTCCAGCAAGCCGCGGCCACCGTGCACACCGCCGCCTTGAAGCTCCTGACATAGTGGCGTTCGCCCTCCAGCCAAACGCCTGAACGCCAAGGCGTTCAAACGAGCGAACTCCGGATTCAACCAGACGTCATGATCGGAAAAATTCCCAAGGCAGGTCGCGGCTTCAAGGGCATCACCAGTTACCTCCTGAACGGGCCCCGTACACCCGAGCCGGAGAACGGGCGAACGGACGAACGAGCGTTCGCCAAAAAGGATCGCGTTCTCTGGGTCGACACCCACAACCTCATCACGCGCGACCCCAAACAGGCCATGCGCATCATGCGCGCCACCGCCAACAAGTCCCGCCGCTGCAAATCGCCGGTCTATCACTTCGTCATCAGCTGGACGCCGGAGGAAAACCCCAGCGAGGATCTCAAACGGCGCATCGTTGCTGACACCTG
Source organism: Candidatus Filomicrobium marinum (assembly GCF_000981545.1). NCBI lineage: Bacteria > Pseudomonadati > Pseudomonadota > Alphaproteobacteria > Hyphomicrobiales > Hyphomicrobiaceae > Filomicrobium > Candidatus Filomicrobium marinum. The sequence continues at coordinate 677,631 of NZ_LN829119.1, read as the reverse complement.
CGCCGACCTCGGCCTCGCCGACCACCAGCGCATCGTCATCGCCCACGACGACACCCGCCATGCCCACGTCCATGTCGTCATCAACCGCGTGCATCCCGACACCACGAAAGCCTGGAACCGGCAACAGGACTGGGTGCGCCTTGAGACAAGCCTTGCCCGTCAGGCCAAGGCCCATGGTTTGCTTTTCGTGCCCGGCCGCCACAACAGCAAGGAGCTATCGCAACAACCACGCGACGCCCGCGATCCCGAATATCAGCTGACCCGCAGAAAACGCCAACCCTCCCCGCCCAAGAAATGGAGCCTCAAGACGATCGCCGCCGAACGTCGTCGCATCATCGCCCTGTTCACCGTCGCCCGCTCCTGGGATGAACTCGGTTCAGCCCTTGCCGCCAACGGCCTGCGACTGGAAGGGAAGGGGCAAGGTCACGTCATCCGTGACGCCAACGGTGAAGTGAAACTTTCACAGTTTTCAAAAGACATCCGCGTCGCCAAACTGGAGCAGAAATTCAACGCACCATGGCGCGGCTCCATCGGCGCAATCAAGGAGCCCGCCCCAACTCTCGCAAAAAACACCCGTAGATCGGTTGACCGAAAAACCAACCAAATCGGTCAACCCGCCAACGCAATTGAACGCCCCACCACTCATCCACAGAAATATCCGGTGCCAGACAATGCGCATACGGATTCAAACATTGATTATATCACTCATATAAGTGAGAGTTCCAATCGCCGGAGCTTGCAAACCATTAAAAAACGCAAGCGTCGAAAGCAGGACATGCGCTAATTCCGAGGCAAATACAATGCTTTCACTCCTTATTCATTCCAAAGTTTCAGTGATTTCCAAATTCCATTACGCCGGACTTTCCCCCCACCCTGAATAACCGCCTGCTTTTAACCTCGTCAAACACCCATGATGAATTGCTGCTTCCGCTCGCGCGTGGAAGCAACACGGGAGCTTGCGCGAAATGGAGACAGTTTACTGGGGTTGCCGCGTGCAACCTCACGGCGATGACATTTGGACCCAATATGAAATCGACAAACCGCTCGCCAATGCATCCGGCGGAGAAGGCGGCATCTTCACCCTCAAGCCTCACGCAGGCGAAACCCGCGTCGCCAAGATCTATAACCACAAATCCAAATCGCTTCTAAAATCCGATGCCTTTAGAAGCCTCGCAATTCTCACGTCCAGATATCAGGAACTTTCACAGCCCAATGCGTTGCCATTTGTCGCCTGGCCGATTGAAGTCCTTTTCACCATCAAGCATCCCTCCACCGTCCAGCACCTCTCAACGCTGGCCGGAATCACGATGCGCCACGTCACCGGCCATAACGTACTGAGAAAGCTGACCAGCGATGCCGGGGGTCGCATCGGCAATGGAAACGGCACTCAAAACGGCCTAGCAAACGCAAAAGCCGTACGCATCGCCGCAATCATTGCGCACTACCTCAACCGCATGCACCAGCGCGGCATCGTCTTTTGCGACCTCAATCCAAACAACATCCTCGTCTCAAACGATTACCGGCAAATAACCTTCGTCGACGCCGACGCCTTCCAACACCCCTTCGTCACGGCCTTTACCAAACCACACTTCACCGACGGTTATGCGTCCCCCAACCAAGCCAACAAAATCGCCGGTCCCCGCACGCCGGATGACGACAATTTCGTCCTCGCCATCCACATATTCCAGCTGCTCCTTGATGGCGGCCATCCCTTTGACACCGGCCCTGCCTTCAATCCCACCGGCGACTTCTTCGCCAACATCACCCCTAACGACAACATAAAGGCTAGACGCTGGCCCTATAGCGACGTGGCCAAATTCCGTCCGCCCGGCGAGACCCCCGCACATTACGCACGCCTCCACCCCGACCTGCGCTCCATGTTCGCGCGCGCTTTTCAGGACTTCGTGCCACCAACCGCCAAAGAATGGGAAGAGACCCTCCCGAGCTTCGCCAATACCGTCGAAGCCAACTCGCCTCCGAAGCCGAAGGCCTCACCACCACCCCGCCCGCAAGCTCCACCGGCACCCGCCCAACAATATGTTCTCCACCCACGCCCGGCATCCCCCGTAAATCTGCAAGCGACACCGTCTCACGTACCTCGGAAGCCGATCCACATCATCGTGCTGGCCTTCATCGCCAAATGCCTCCGTAGCCTCCTCATCATGACGGGCATGCTTCTCGGCAGGCTCGCGCTCGGCCTAGCAAAATGGCTCGCACAGGGTTTCGCCGACATTGCCACCGCGGCATGGACTCCATTCAAGAAATACGGTGGCGTTGAAATAACCGCGGGCCTCGTCCTGCTCGGAAGCATCTTCTGGCTCCTCGACGCCTACGAACGGCATTTGATCGAAAAGCGACGCCCCCACGCTTCCAGTCCAGCCCTTTTCTCATTGGCCCCGGCCATGCCCGCCGTCCCAACGCCACCGTTACCCGAGCCCAAAACCTATCCACCACTGCACACCTTCATCCCGAGCGCAAAACCCTTTCCATCAGATCCAAGGATGGAACCCACTCCGCCCTTATTCCCAGCCGACTGAAAGGAGCCAATCCATGTCCAGTCTCCTCGACCTCCTGCAAACGCCGGAACCACCACCCATCGACATCCCCGCCGCCGCAACCCGCAAGACGCGCTATCCGTTCGTCCTCCTCGTCGACATTTCCGGCTCAACCGGCGTCGACCCGATCAACGGGCCCGGCGGCCCCAACGCCGACATCCACCGCATCAACAACACCATCCAGAAAATCCTCTCGATGCTGCGCACCCCACCACCCGGCACACCGCTTGCCGACAACCGCGACAGCATCGACCTCGCCATCCTCACCTATTCCAACAATGTCGACGTCAATCTTCCTTGGACGTCCGTTGTCAGCGCTCCTCCCATGATCCCTGCATTTTCACCGCAGATGGGAACAGAAACCGGCAAGGCCCTGCTGTTCTCCATCGAGTACGCGCTCAAGCATTACATCCGCCTCAAGCGTCAGAACATCAAGTGCGGCCTTCCCAACATCTTCCACTTCACCGACGGCGCCCCAACCGACATGCTGCCGGGCTCACCTCTCTGGCAGGAAGTCCAATCTCGGCTCGCCCGCATGTCCCCCAATCCCGAAAAGAAATACATCGCCCTCAAAAGCTTCGTCACCGCCAACGGATGTGACGCCAACGCCTGCGGCACCGACCTCGACGACGGCCGACGCCTCTCCGGCCTTCAGCTCATGGGCGAACTCTCCAATGGCGCCCAGACCTTCGAACTCGCCAATTCCGAGGATGCCTTCCATGACATGGTCGAACTCATCACCGTCCTCATCACCCACGCAACCCAGCTTGTTAACGGCCAAGTCCCCGCCGACTCCAGCCCGCCCAGCTTCAACAGCGACAACATCATCCCACACTGACGTGCTGGCGGGCCTTTCGGCCCGCTATGCAATTTCACTTTCGGAAAACGACTTCTGGACGTTCCTCACCGTGACCGCGGTCGGCACCAACCACACAAGCGCCGGCACATCCTCTGAAGACGGCATCCATCTCACCGTCCACAATGGCGCCGTCATCGCCGTCCTCTCCGACGGTGTCAGCGATCAAAAAGCAAGCAGATCCGGGGAGGGGGCCAGGCTCGCCGTACAGCACACAGCCCGCGCCATTGCACGCGGATTGGACGTCGGCCTCGATCCCGAGCAGGCCATCGTCGAAGCCTTCTCGTTCACCCATAACACGCTGATCCAGCGCACCACCGAGGAGAACGCCTTCTGGGGCACCTATGCCTGTACACTGGCTGCCGCCGTCATACAGGGCCAAGCCATCACCGTCGGCCACATCGGCGACAGCAACGCCTACTCCTACGACGGCAAACGTCTGACCCGGGTCGCCACCGCCCTATCCAACGACCAACCCAATCTCATCGTGCTGCCCAACTGGCGCACCCAGTTCGCAGCCCAAACCATCAACAAACCCTACATCAAGGCCTTCGTGCTCGCGACGGACGGCACCGACAGCTTCTTCCTCGGCAAATCCGAAGATGACGGCCGCCTCACCAATCCCGAGGTCACCCACGCCCTGCACACCATCGCCACCACTGCCGCCGATCACTTCAAAGTGCTTCACGTGGTCAACGCCCTCATGAAACATAACGGTTACGACCACCACGACGACCGCACCATGTTCTGGGCCTTCCGCAAGGAGGCCTCACCATGATGCTCGGGATCAAGGGCGAGAACCTTGCCGATGTGGAACGCTTCCTCACCGCCACCCTGGCCGACCCCGCTGCGCGCCTCTCCATGCCCGCACAATGGTTCTTCAACTTCATTCCGCAAAAAGTTTTCCATGACCTCACACTCAAGCAACTCGGCCACAGGGGTCCGACCGTGCAACTCGGTCAAGTCATCCTCGCCCCCCAATTCATCGCCAACCCAACCCTATGGTCGTTCCTGGCCCTATGGGGTTCCAACATCAAGCGCAGCGTCGACCACCGCCACATCACCAACATCTATGTCCATTCCGACCTCGTCCGTGACTGCCTGACGATCTCCGAAAAGGAAAAGTCCGTGTTCATGGCCCAATTCGCCATGTACCGCGACACCCCCGGCCAGGCTTCCGTCGACAAATGGGCCCGCTTTCTGCTGCTCTTCATGCTGCATGACGGGAAGGGGCGCCTCGTCCCGCGCGGCAAGTACCAATCCTCACCCCATCTCCCACTCGCGATGGGACTCATGAAAGCTTTCGTCGGCACATATCTGCCCACCTACGATCACTTCATCGTCGATGCCGCCCAAGAAGCGCTCACCTACGCCAACCGTGCTCCCTCCGCCTACAATCCGGTGTCCGCCGCCGCCGTGATCGGCTCAGGCGCCCGTTGGCTGGCCGCCGCCGACCTCGCCACCAGCGCCGTCTTCACCACCAAGCCATCGCGCAAGGCACTCATCCTCGGCCGCCACAAGGATACCGCCCAGACGGTCTACTACCCACACAACGAAAGCCTGGTCACCATCGGCGGCTCCGGCACCGGCAAGTCGCAGGCCCACGTCATCACCAACCTGCTGAACTACCCAGGCTCCGCCTTCATCCTCGACGTCAAAGGCGAACTCTGGGAACAGACCGCCGGTTACCGGCAGAAGCACTTCGGCCCGTGTTACCGCTTTTCGCCCACCGACAAAGGCGGCCTGAGCCACAGCTACAATCCCTTCGACTTCGTCAGCCGCAATCCGACGATCGCCGCCAACCAATGCACCGTGCTTGCACATCAGCTTGCCGGCGAGGGCCAAGGCGACCAGCACTACTGGGTCAACCGCGCACGCGATTTCATCGCCGCCTTCTCCATCATGGTGGCCATCAAACACCCTCCCCAAGCACGCAACCTCGCCTACGTCGCCCGCTACTTGGCGCTGCCCACATCGTTCGAGGACCTGACCAAGCCCGCATACAAAAACAGCGAAACGGCGAAAGTGATTGCCGCCATGAAACAACTGGCCGCAACCGCGAACATCCCATTCCTCGCATCCCAGGCTACCGCCTTGGAGAATGCCCTGTCCGACAACACGCGCCTTGAATCCATCATGGATACCGCACGCCAGTTCTTCACCGCCTTCGACACATCGCCCACCGTGCGCGCAACCCTCGCCACCAGCAACTGGAAGCCCAAGGACCTGCGCTACCGCACCGGCACTTCCATCTACATTTCCCTCAAGCCGGGAGACATCCAGCCCTTCGCCCCACTCATCCGCATCCTCTTCCAGCAACACGCCAACGAACTGATCGACGGATCTTCCGCTAAGCCCGACCAGCTGCCCATCACCTTCTTCCTCGACGAGTTACCTCAGCTCGGTACCATGTCGTCCCTGAACGACCTCCTCGATCTCGGCCGCAGCGCAGGCCTTCGCCTCTGGCTGTTCGGTCAATATTTCGGCCAGTTCCAGAAATCATACCGGGATCTCGCCAAAGGCATCGTAGGCGGCTGCCGCGTCAGCTCGTGGATGCGCCCCGATGACGACGCGGCCGATTACATCAACCCAGCACTTGGCCAGACCTACAGCTACTACTCCGAAGAACGCCAGCCCCTCGCACCGGAAAACCAGCTACGCGGCCGAGAATTCCGCGACGACATCATCGTCCTCTCGCCGGGCGAAACCCCAATGCGCCTCTCCAAATTCTTTGCCTACCGCGAGATGGCCGACCGCATGAGGTTGCCTCCTCCGCCCGTACCAAGCGTTCTCCAAACGCCACAGGCTTCTTCACACCCCTAGGTTTCCTCTCCATCGCCTTCAACCGACAGGAACATTCTATGTCCGAAGATACTGAAGACACCGGTCGCATCGTAGCCTTGAACATCCCCACGAACAGGGAGGCAATGAGTGTCTGCATTGCAAGAAATGTCAGCCACGGCGCAACGCTGTACTGATCCAATCACGCACGATGTACGTTGCTTCGCTCGAGCATGGCCGGAGGTGAAAGCACTTGGCTTTGACGAGCGATTCCGCAGGCTATGGAACTACTACCTCGTCTACTGCGAGGCTGGTTTCGAGGCGGGATGGCTCGATGTCGGCCTCTACCAGCTTAGACATTCTGGGCGAACGAACTAGTCAACTCCCAGCCATCCGATCAAGAGGTCATGCACTTCGCCCAAAGATTTCGACGTCCAAACGCAGCCCCCCCAAGTTTGGTGCTGAAACCGCGCGCATAGCCTCCACGTTGACCGAAGCGCAGAAAAGGATCTTCAAAGCCAAGCCATCATCATCGCCGCTTATGCCAAGTTGGGATTTGTCGATACCAACGAATTGACGCAGCAATTGATGCGAGGATTTCACGAGCGAAATAGCCACGCTGACCGCGGTGCCGCCGATATTGGGTGTCGCGGAGTCCAGAGCAATGTTAATGAGTCATGAGAGTGCCCATCGAGCGCAAAAGCGGCGTGCCGGATCACCTCAATGAATTCGGTAATTTGGCGCTATGCCATTTTCGACATAGCGGACACAGTTGAATTGGGTTTGAGCGCGCTAGTGCTTTCCTGACTACGCGTGCTAAAGCGTGCTGACTATTCCGTCCGGACTTGTGTGGGATCTCCAAATGGCTAGGTTTGGTGCCATGGTCGGATCGAATCCTTGGGAACTCCCCGATAAAATGACGTCGGCGATCCGACTGTGGCAGCAATCCACCGCACAAAGTAAGCAATCTGTCTCTCAGATGGTTGTCACGAAGTCCCTTTCTCAAGCGTAGGCCGTTGACTAAACGATATTTTGCGAGCATGCGGCGCGGCCACCGCTGCTACGCAGCGGCGATCTACCGGTTGCATGCGAATGATTGTCCGTCCTGCCTTGTCTGCTGTACGGGCGTTGCGCAGTGCGGCTAAGTGGGAGAGGTCTGATAATGAGCCCGAAGCAGAATGTTCGTCGGCTTGTCTGGCCGGCCATATTGACATTGGCCAGCCTCGGGCTGGTTCTGGCACCGTCGCCACTTGTCGCGCTCTTCGGCGATAGTGAAACCTTGCGGCTTGCCCTCACCGCGTTGGCCTATTTTGCAACAGCCTGGCTTATCAGCAGGATCACAGCGCTAGCGCTCGATCGGGCAGCGACGAAGCGACGGCCTTATCCGCGCCTGCTCAAGGATTTGGTCGCGGCAATGTTGTTCCTGGTCGCTTTCGCCGCAGTGGTTTCGCTCTTTATGGGGAAGGGCGCGTTAGGGGCGCTTGCGGGATCAGGCTTGGTGCTCGCTATGCTGGGTTTCGCCATTCGCAACGTCGTCGCCGACACATTGTCCGGGGTCGCTCTCGGCATCGAAGGGCCATTCCGCATCGGCGACTGGGTCGATATCGACGGGCTGGCACGCGGCGCTGTGATCGAGATCGGCTGGCGCACCACACGTCTTCTAACCCGTGACCGTACCTATGTGATCCTCCCCAACAGTCAGATTGCGCGCCAGCGCATTACCAACTATTCCGCGCCCAAACCAGAATATCGTACCCAGGTCAGTATCACCCTTGATCATAGTATGCCTATTGGGCGCGCGCGCGAGGTGATGGTAGAGGCTCTGAAAGCCGCGAAACTCATCCAGCAAGAACCTCCACCTGATGTGCGTGTCTTGGCCTACGAAGAGGGCGGGATCACCTATGCGTTGCGCTATTGGCTGTCCCGGTTTGACCGCGATATTGATTGCCGCGACGAGGTCTTTACGCTTGTAGACGAAGCGTTGCGTCAAGCCGGAAACATAGCCCCATATCGCCGGATAGAAATGATCCCGACAGCCGTTCAAACAACAGAATCGAGTCCTTAGGCGCAACATTGGCTGGGAGGATGGTGAGGGGCTCGCCATCCTCTTATACAACCGGCAGCCTCGACCTCAAAGGTCATGCCATCGCCGAGGCGTCTGGAGCAACTGTCAGCTTAGAATATCAAGGTACGACACTCGCTGGATCGGTGCTCAGTTTCACGGCTGACAAGTCGCCGGCTGAACTCAAGCGGCTTGTCGGCGACAGGCTTAGGGAGCACGCGCGCTACGCCGCTATGCTCTAGGAAAAGACGCACTGCTGGCGGGTCAACTATGTCAGGGAGTTCAGCGTCACTCTTACGTTGTCTGGACTTCGTCCAAGCCCGAAGCAGCCAATACGGCCATCGCCGCCATTAATGCAAACAGCGCCAGCACCGTGCCAACGCCGAACCACTGAGCAATGATGCCAAATACACCGCCGGCAAGAAGAATAAGGCCCACCACCGAATTACTAAGTGCAGTATAGGTGGCACGGCTGTCGAGATCAGCCATATCGACGATGTGCACCGAGCGCCCAAGCCGAACCCCTTGATGCGCGATCATGAGCACAAACAACATTGCGGGCAGCAGCAGTGCGGTCTCCAATTGGTCCGGCATCGCTAGCGCCGTGAGCGCGCACACGGCATTAGCCAGTGACGCCAACGCAGCCGAATACATCAACACCTGCCGGCTCGATCGGTCTGCGAGTCGCCCCCAGATATAGGAACTCGACAGACTTGCAGCAGCAGCCGCTATCATAAACAGACCTAGCGTGCCCAGCCCGCTTGGTTCGCGGTCACCGCTAAGCGCGATGTAAAAGGGTGGTGCGAGCGCCGTCGACAATAGCAAGGCGCGTGTCGCAATGAAGTGCTGCAAACGCGCGTCACGACGCAAGAGCGCCAATTGTGCAACGACAGCGGCAAAGCCGTCGATTCCGCCTTCAGTCGCGCCGCGATCTTCACGGATCGATCCAAATAAAAATGCAGCAAGCAGCCACGCCATACCGCCGAGAATTACGGCACCAGCGACGACCGGAATACTGAGCGGTATCCAGCCGGTCGCATAACCAGCAGCCAACAGCAGCGTTGCAGCCGCCGCGATGCTTCCTGCGATACCACTGACAGAGCCACGGCGCCCCCTGTCCACGGTCTTTGCCAGCACGTCCTTGTGCGCGATCGAGCATAGGCTGCGCCCGAGGGCAAACGCCGCGATAAGGCCGATCGCCAGGATGCCGGCTATGCTGCCCGTAAGCATCAGAACGACCAATCCGAATCCAAGAATCGCGAGACCTTGCACAACACAGCCCACAACATAGGCGGTCTTGCGAATGTTCATGCGTCGAACACGCGCCGAAATCAGGAGTTGCGGTAGCATGGCAAGCGATTCACGCACGGGCACCAATAGTCCAATCGCCCAGGTTGGCGCACCAATCGCGTCGAGTAACCAGGCAAGCACCAGTTTGGTATCAGCAAGTCCCTCGCCGATCCTCGTGAGGCTCAGAGACACGACATGCAAGCGGTAATTGCGCGGTTGCTCCCGACAGGCGGATTCCGGAAGATCGCGACAAACTTGCGCCAGCTCGTCGTCGCCAACGAGCAATCCATGAAGATCGCCGTTCATCAGAAGCGATAATCATCAGAAGAGATAGATTGCGGCTGTGCCGGTTCGCGTTTGCATTTTTTCGGCAAGCCCATGCCCTCAGTCAACGTCACCCCCCACAAGGCCAAACGAAAGAACGAAATCACGGCCGAACAGGCATCCCCGCACGGCCAAAGAAGAGGCGCGCCCTCAAGTGTAGGATCTGTCCTGTATCCGACAACCAGGGAACACACATCCAGGTGACATGCAAAAAGCAGGAGACACATGCCCCTTTGCGGGAAGACAGCTATTTCCCCGCAGCAAGCCAAAAGTGCACGCGCGTGTCAATGTCGACAGTAGCCCTACCCTCTGAACATCCGAAGGCCGCGCTTCTTTTTCGATGCGGCCTTTTGGTTTTCTGGCTTTTCGAGCACCGGCGCTTCCAGCACAGGCTCTGAAAGCTCCTGCACCTCTTTCAGTTCCCGCACGATATTCTCCTGGTTGTGATCCGTCAGAGCCGTCAGGAAATCCCGCAGGACTTCATCACGCTCGACGCTTCCCAGCGCCTTCATCTGCAGCACGGCATCCGGTTCCAACCTGTCGAGGGCGGCCGCCAGGTCCTGTTCCGCTTTCCGGCGGTCGATGCCGGTCTCCTCCGTCATCTCCTGTGTCCGGGCAAAAGCCAGCAGCGCCTTGTTCAAACCGCCCAGCGCCGCCTTGCGCTCACGCGCCAGCTTCCCAAGCTTTTGCCTGTCCCACATCGCCAAGCCCTTCAATGCCGCAACAGAGGTTCACCGTATATCGCTTTCGCCCAACCCCGCATCCCGGGACAGCATTCCATTTTTCGCAATCCACCGCACCCGCACAAGCCATTTCGATATGCACTCACCGCTTTTCCCACACCGTCTGCTCTCGCCGTAGCAATGTGCGCTCCGTGTACGCAAGTGACCATTCCGTGCGCACATGCGTTGACCAGCCTTGGCCATGCCGTCAGCCTTCCCGCACCCCACGCAACAACAACAAGAAGAGTTCGGTGGATGTTGATCAACAAGGAAGCGTATATCCATGGACCAAACCATCCCGACCTTTTCCGCAAACCTCTATCCTAAGAAGCGCACCAACCGTAACGGCAAGGCACTGCCCAACCTCAAAGGTTACGTCGCCGCCCATGACAATCCCGACCGCCAGTTCAACGTCGCCGGCTGGAGCACATCCTTCACCAATGCCAAAGGCGTTATCCTCACCGCCTACAACGGCCAGGTCGAACCCTTCGCCCGCAGCGACAGCGCCCGCGACAAGATGCGGGCCGGTGCCGAAGACAACATCGGCCCCGCCGTCGAGGTGAACGGCATGAAGCTCGAGTCCGGCCGCTTCGTGCTGTTCGAATCCGAATTGCCCAACGGCGAGTTGACCGAGGAAGGCTTCCGCCGCGCCGACATTTACGGCTGGTGGAACGACAAGGGCGTCATCCGCGACATCAGCGGCTGGACCAACCAGCATGAAGGCGGCCGCCTCTCCGTGGTCGGCAGCGTCCAGAAGCATTGGGAAAGGGAGCAGGATTCTCCCGACGCCGCCCCGGAAAACGCCAAGGTATCGGCCAAGAAGCTCAAGAAGATGCAGGAAGCCGCCGCGCACGCCGAGGAACCCGTCTTCGGGCACGACGCACCGACCGAGGAACGCACCTTCTAAGTCAGGGTACGTGGCACAGCAGGGGCTCCATCAGGGGCCTTTGTTTTATGATGTATATGCTAAATATGATGCAGGGGGCTCAACCCTGTGAGCCGGCTAGGCTTTATCCCGCGCAATGGCAAGCCACGCTTAAAATCGACTAGTGACGCACTGCGCGAGGTCCTTGTAAGATGTCTCCTTACCGTGTCCGATCCTGAGGCGCAGTGCTCAACGTCGCAAAGGACATTGCGACCGGCCCCAGGGCAATAAACGTGCGTTGTATCCTTATATTCTGCAGTGTGCGTATCAGCGCACACTCCGGGACAACCCGATCCAGCAACTCTATCGCCTGACGTGTCTGACGCTGTCCATGCTCGACGCTGTGCATGCCGACGAGGTAGTCCCCGCCCTTAAACACGTCGCCCCAGAAGGCCGCAGAGACTTTCAGGAATCACCTCAGCGGCCCCGGAGCCAGCCGGGTTTCCTTCGCCGCCATAACAATGGAGCGCCTGTTCGAAGCCATCGCCTTCGCTGAACCGCCGGACCACTTCGACGCGCTCTACAGCCGCTACGGAGACTGGCATCAGCTTGTCGACAAGGTCAAACTCTACGCCGACGAAATCCATGCCCAGCAGGATGTGACGCCGCTGCCGAATCCGGAGCAGAACGGTGCCTAGATTTCTCCCAAACGCGACAATCGAGAGGGTCGGGAACCATTTTGGATGAAAGAGTTTGCTCTGCCCCGTTGACACTGAAAATTTGTAGCTTGTCCAGATGATAGGCGAGAGCTCCGCTGACCCACTGCACTGGCTATCGAGCGGCGCAAATCTTCAAAGAAAAGGTCTCCAGTGCGCGGCCTGACCGCGCCGCACTCATGAGGGTGGTTAGCACGCTATTGCCGCAGCTTTGCGTACGCTTCCTTGAAACCGCTCAGCGTAATCGGCACACGCACCTCCTCCTTCTGCAGATTGCGGAAGGCGACCGTCATCGTCTTCCCGGACTGCAGCATCTTCAGGTTCGCGTCGTCGATCGGCAGCCCGGCATAGCAGCCCTTCTGATCGCACGTCTGAACGTCATGCTTTTTGCTCACCTTGCCGTCGATGTCGAGCGTCACGCCGTCGGGCAGGAACAGCCCGTGCGGTAGATGCAGCATCATCGCTCCCGTCTTGGACTCCGGCGGAATGCGCACGGTCACGGCAATTAGAAGCTGTCCGGTCTTCTGGACCACGAGGCGCTGGCTCGCTTCGCACGGGACCTCCCCGCCAGTGGAGGCGCAGTTGACGAGCCATGGAACGGACAGCGCCTGGGGCGAAGCTTGTGCGGCGCCCGCTTTGTCAGCAGACGCTGCCGGCGGTGTCTTTCCCTTCCCCTTCTCTTGAGCGCCGGCCACGCCGGTAAGCATGATGATACCCGCGATGAACGCCGCAACTGAAACCACTCTCGACATCTCTACCCCCTACGACACGAATCAGACCGTCCGTGTCGCTATATTGAACCATCATGTCAACGTCTTGGTCCGTATGCAGTGTTTCCGAAATACCACTCCAGGGAGTCAACCGATGCACGCAAAAGTGATTTTCGTACTCATATTCCGTGCATACCATTCACTTACGCGGATCAAGCAATTACAAACTGTGCAGGGGTAGGCGGGATAGTGCTGTTTTCAGCGCTGAGAGGTGTCGTGTTGCCTCGCTTCGGACAGCGCGATGCTACCGGAGCAACACAGTCGGTGTCAGCGTACGGTAGCTTACATTATGTCGCGTCGCGTTCTCGGAATTGCCCCGAAGCTCTTGAGTTTTGTCTCCACTCGGCGTCTGGAACGCGTCAAGGCTATTGCGGCGAGCGCCGTCATAGCGCTTCTCGCCTTCGCAGCGCCCACATCTCAGGCACTCGCGCAGGGCGCCAACTCGACCTGCAGCACCAGCGGCTCAGCGGCGACCTGCTCCGGCGTGCCGACCGGTGGCATCAGTTACAATGACGCTGGTTTCAGCTACGTCACGGTGAACGCTCCCGCCGGTCCACCGGTCAACGTCTCGACGACGGGCGTCCTGGTCCGGGAGCGCGGCAATTTCGGTGGCGACGGCACCGATATCGAATTTACCGTCGAATACATCGACAACGTCAATAACGAGGACGGCAGCGAAGGCCCCGACGGCATCCCGGACGATGCCAACAATGATGGCCTTCCCGACGTCGACATCAACGGCGACGGCATCGTAGACGTCGACCTCGACGGTGACGGGCTTCCGGATGTCGACCTCGACGGTGACGGCATTCCCGATGAGGATGCGACTGACGGCAGCAACGCCAGCGCGGCCGGCGCCGTCAACCTAATCAACAATGCTAGCTTCACGGCCAACGGTCATGGCCTGCATGCAGAAGCCGAAGGCGGCAAGGGCGGCAAAGGCGGCACCAAAACAGTTCTCGGACTCTACACGAAGGGCAAAAAAGGCGGCAACGGTAACGACGGCGGATCGGTCGTCGTCACCCATTCAGGTGAGATCGTAATTGTCGGTGCCAGCCGCTATGGCGTCTTCGCAACCAGTGAGGGCGGCAAGGGCGGGAATGGTGGCGGGGCCGGCGGCCTCGTCGCCGAACCGGGCGCAGGCGGCCGGGGTGGCGATGGCGGCGAGGTCTTCGTCGATCTCAAGGCCTCCTCGAGCATCATAACCACCGGCAACGATAGCCACGGCGTGCTGGCGCAAAGCCGCGGCGGCGACGGCGGTGAGGGCGGCGACTCCGACGGCGCCGTCGCGCTCGGCAGTAAGGGCGGCAACGGCGGCAAGGGCGGTAAAGTCACCGTCAACAACGCCGGAGACATCACCACGAGTGGCGACGCCGCATACGGCATCTTCGCGCGCAGCTACGGTGCCGGCGCTGGCTCGGGCTCGGATTCTGGCGGCATTTACGCCATCGGCGGCAACGGCGGCAGCTACGCCGATGGCAGCGCGGTCACCGTCACAAATACTGGAACCATCACCACAAGTGGTGCCGGATCATTCGGCGTTATCGCCCAATCGGTGGGCGGCGGCGGCGGAGACGGCGGTAGCTCGGGCGGCGTCTTCGCCACAGGCGGACGTGCCGGTTCTGGCGGCCAAGGCGCCGCCGTCACGGTCACGCAAGGCAACAACGGCGTCATCGCCACGACTGGGGACCGCGCTGCGTCGCTCGTTGCGCAGTCCATCGGTGGCGGCGGCGGCAACGGCGGCAATGCGACGTCGGTCTCGCCCTCCTCGGCAGTCTCGGTTGGCGGCTCCGGCGGTCCCGGCGGCGATGGCGGCACTGTCACAGTCACCGCTGGCGGCGTTCTGACGACGGCCGGAAACCAAGCCAGCGCCATCCTCGCCCAATCGGTCGGCGGTGGTGGCGGCAACGGCGGTCGCTCTATCTCGGCCGGCGCGAGCATTGGCCCCGGCGTCAACAGCTCAATGGCCGTTGGCGGCTCGGGCGGTGACGGCGGCGACGGCGGCGTCGTCGATCTCACGTCCAACGCCTATATCGCCACCACGGGCGACCGCTCCAGCGGCATCGTCGCGCAATCGATCGGCGGCGGCGGCGGCAACGGCGGCATGGGGATCGCAGGCTCGATCAGCGCCGGTGCCAGCGCCAGCGTTGGCGTCGGCGGTGCTGGCGGCAAAGGTGGCTCGGCCTCCAACGTCACCGTCGACGTTGAGAGCGGCGTCATTCTGACAGAAGGCGTCGGCTCCTACGGCATATTTGCCCAGAGTGTCGGCGGCGGCGGCGGCTCAGGGGGGCTTTCCGTTGCGGCAAGCGCCAGCATCGGAGGCAATCTCAACGTCGCCCTTGGAGGCGCGGGCGGAGATGGCGGTACCGGCGCAGCCGTCGATGTGTCGAACGCCGCATCGATCGAGACGCTGGGCGACGGCGCCTACGGCATCCTTGCTCAGAGCATCGGCGGGGGTGGCGGCGAAGGCGGCATGTCGGTGGCGGCAGGCCTCAGCAACACCGCGGCTGTCGGAATTTCCGTCGGCGGCAGCGGGGGTAGTGGCAATAACGGCGGCACCGTCAACGTCGACAACACCGGCCGCATCATAACCCGCGGCGCCCAGGCCTACGGCATCCTGGCCCAGTCGGTCGGCGGCGGCGGTGGTGCTGGCGGCAGCTCCATCGCGGCCAGCGGCGCGGGTGGCGTGGCAGCGGGAAGCGTGGCGCTCGGGTTCGGCGGCTCCGGCGGCGGTGGCGGCGCGGGCGGCACCGTCACCCTCGGCAACACCGGCGATGTCACGACGGGGGGGGCGGGCTCCAGCGCCCTTGTCGCCCAATCGGTCGGCGGTTCGGGTGGAACTGGCGGCCTTGCTGTCGCTGGCGCGCTCACTGCCTCCACAAGCGCGGGCGGCGCTGTCAGTGTCGGGCTCGGCGGCAATGGTGGCGACGGCGGCACGGCGGGCACCGTTACTCTGATCAACAGTGGCGCGCTTTCGGCCAGCGGCGATGGTGCCTCCGGCATTGTCGCTCAATCGCTCGGCGGCGCCGGTGGTATCGCCGGCATATCCGTCGCCGGTGCGCTCAACATCAGCGGCGGCAGCGGTGCTTCCGCCGGCGTGTCGCTGGGCGGCTCGGGCGGTACTGGCGGCACGGCCGGCACGGTCAGCGTCAGCAACGATGGCGCCATCTACACTTCAGGTGCCGACGCCTACGGCGTTCTCGCCCAATCGATTGGCGGCTCGGGCGGCGTCGGTGGCCTTTCCGTCGCCGGTGCCCTCAACGGCACGTCGGGCAGCGGCGGCTCAGCCGCGGTCAGCCTCGGCGGCCCCGGCGGCGAGGGCGGCAGAGGCGGCAGCGTCAACATCACCAACAATGCCATAATCGTAACGAACGGCGCTCGCGCCATCGGCGTTGCAGCCCAATCGATCGGTGGCGACGGCGGCGCCGGCGGCCTCTCTGTCGGTCTGGCCTCGAGCGGATCGGCGTCGGCGCGCACGGGCTCGGCCTCCGTCTCCCTCGGTGGCTCGGGCGGTGACGGCGGCAGGGGCGGCGCAGTCAACCTGACCAACAACGCCGACATCTTCTCCGTTGGACTCGCAGAAGATCCGGAGTCCGGCGAGCGCATCAACACTGACGCCTACGGCCTGCTTGCCCAGTCCATTGGCGGTTCGGGTGGCATTGGCGGCCTCGGTGGCTCGGCGGCAATCGCCCTCGGTAGCTCCGGCGCGGCGGCGGCCAGCGTCGCCATCGGCGGCGCCGGCGGTGATGGAGGACGCGGCGGCACGGTCGACCTAGCCAACCTCGGCAATATCTTCACCACTTCCGACCGCTCGCACGGCATCGTTGCCCAGTCGATCGGCGGTAACGGTGGCGCAGGGGGTGCTTCGGTCAACCTGTCCTTCGCCTTCACCACCTCCGGTACCGGCGGCGCAGCCGGCGCCTCGGTCGGCGGCAGCGGCGGCAACGGCGGCGTCTCGGACCGCGTCGCTGTCGACAGCACCGGCAACGTTCTGACGACCGGCGACATGGCCTATGGCATTCTCGCGCAATCGGTCGGCGGCAATGGCGGCGCGGGCGGCTTCTCGATCAACGCGTCTGGGAGCGTCACGCGCGCGACCAGCGGCTCCATCGGCATCTCCTTGGGCGGCGAGGGCGGCAACGGCGGCACGGCTGGCGACGTCATCGTGGGGTCGGCCCAGGGCATCGACGGCATCATCGCCACGACGGGCGGGCACTCGGCGGCGATCGTCGCCCAGTCGATCGGCGGCAGCGGCGGCGCGGGAGGCTTTAGCGGCAACCTAAACGGCTCGGTCAACACCTCCACCGGCAGCCGCAGCCTAGCGCCCAGCGTCACCATTGGTGGGTTCGGCGGCGACGGCGGCCGCGCCGGCACCGTCAACGTCACGACGGCAAGCACCGCAATCATCAGCACCACCGGCGATTTCGCATATGGCATCCTGGCCCAATCGGTCGGCGGCAATGGCGGCAACGGCGGCGGAGCCCTCGGGCTCGCCCTCGGCGGCGGGGACTCGGCTAACGTCTCGCTGGCGCTCGGCGGCGCCGGCGGCAGCGGCGCCATCGGCAACGCCGTCTCCGTCGGCAACGACGGCCTCATCATCACCGGCGACCCCGAGCACGCGGATGCCGGTCAGAACGCCCATGGCATCCTGGCCCAATCGATCGGCGGCAGCGGCGGCGCCGGCGGCTTTTCGGGCTCCTTCACCTTCGGCGTGACCAATTCCAACATGCTGTCGGTATCGGTCGGAGGCTTCGGCGGCACCGGCAATGACGCCGGCCTTGTTGACGTCACCAATAACGGCGACATCATTGTGTCCGGTGAACACGCCGTCGGCATCCTGGCGCAATCGATCGGCGGCGGCGGCGGCGCCGGTGGCGACAGTGGCAGCTTCTCTGGCGGGGTCGGTCCCAAGACCCAGAGCCTGGCGCTGAGCGTCGGCGGCTTCGGCGGCGCCGGCGGCGACGGCGACAAGGTTGACGTCACCAACGTCGGCTCGATCACCACCCTCGGCACCCACGGCCACGCCATCCTGGCGCAATCCATCGGCGGCGGCGGCGGCAAGGGCGGCATCTCGACCGCTGCCACCGCGGCCCTCAACGCCGCGATTTCGGGCACCTACTCGCTGACACTCGGCGGTTTCGGAGGCGCGGGCGGCGATGCCGACACGGTTACCGTCACCAACTCCGGCGAGATCATCACCGCCTATCATGGAGCCTATGGCGTCTATGCCCAGAGCGTTGGCGGCGGCGGTGGCGACGGCGGCGGCAGCCGCGGCTTCTCGGTCCTGCATCACGATTTGAGCAGCCAGGTGAAGCCAGGCAAGCAGCTCGCCATTGCGGTCGGCGGCTTCGCCGGCGCCGGCGGTGACGGCGGCGATGTCGACGTGGAAAACTCCGCCTTGATCCTGACGCAGGGCAACGGGTCTGTCGGCATCTTCGGCCAGTCGATCGGCGGCGGCGGTGGCGCAGGGGGCAGTTCCTCCGTCGGCGCCAAGGAACTCAAGACGAAGTTCGAAGCTCAAGGCACGGTCAAGAAGAACTTCCGCAGCCAGAAGTACAAGCTTTCGGTGGGCGGCTTCGGTGCACGAGGCGGCGCCGCGGGCACCGTCGAAATCTCCAACTCTGGCAACATCGGAACGATGGGTGACGGCGCGACCGGAATCTACGCCCAGAGCGTCGGTGGCGGTGGCGGCGCCGGCGGCCTGTCCGGTTCGGCCCTGTCCGGCGATATCTCGATCGGCGGCTACGGCGGTGCCGCGAGCGACGGCCGCAAGGTCGTCGTGTCGAACACCGGGCAGATCGTCACCGAGGGCCATCTCGCCAACGGCATTTTCGCACAGTCGGTCGGCGGTGGCGGCGGCGACGGCGGCTCGGCCGACCTCGGCAGCGCCAGCTCAGAATTTCGCAACGAGTTCATTAAGGCCATCCGTAAAGTGGGCTTCAACGCTGCCGTCCAGGAGACGCAGGAAAGCAGCATCAAGCCGCATTATGGCATCTCCGTCGGCGGCGTCGGCGGCGCTGCCGGTGACGGCGACACCGTGACCGTCTGCAACGGCGCCGCCTACGACGCGACGGCCGGCACTTGCTCGGGCGCCGTCACGGAGGTGGCCATCGTCACCTCGGGTACCGCCTCACACGGCATCTTTGCTCAGAGCGTTGGCGGCGGCGGCGGCGTTGGCGGCAACGCCCATCTCGCCAATGGTGGCAAGACCGCCATCGGCGGTCTCGGCGGCGCGGCCGGCGACGGCGGCGACGTGACTGTGGTCCAACGCGGTGACATCGTCACCTTGGGTCAGGGCTCCTACGGCATCTTCGCGCAGTCGGTCGGCGGTGGCGGCGGCGTTGCTGGCGACATCACCTATGGCGTCGAGAAGACCGGCGTCGACGAAACGCGCGCCGTGCGCGACACCTCGGCCAACAAGTTCGACGGCGAAGGCATCGACCTTGACGGCGACGGCACCCTGACGGACGAGGAAAAGGCCGAGACCGAGAGCCTCTTCGCCGACGTGCTCGACGACAACGGTCTGCCGATCTCGGAAGAGGCGGTGGCGAACTTCACCAGCGCCTTCGAAAATCTCCCGGAAGCGATCAAGAATGAGATCCTGAGCGGCCTGCCCGCCGAGATCCGCCCGCTCATCACCAACGGCGACGATTACCTCGAGTACGTTAAGGCTTACCTCCAGGCATCCTCGACGGATTCCGTCGTCTTCAAGGGGGGCGAGTATGGGTTCCGCGACGGCATCTCCGGCGACGGCGGCAACGTGACCGTCTCAAGCGAGGGCACCATCATCGCGATGGGTGGCATGAGCGATGATCCCGAGCAGCGCGCCGGATCGATCGGCATCTTCGCGCAGTCAGTCGGCGGCGGCGGCGGCATCGTAAGCAACACGCAGGCGATCAACGAAGCCGAGTTCGACAACAACGGCGACGGCGATTTCGATGATGTTGAGGACGGCCTCGATCTCAACGGCGACGGCGACAAGACCGATATCGTCGAAGTGGCAGACGGCACGGCGTTCGCGGGCTCGACCGGCGGCGAAGGCAAGGGCGGCGAGGTCTCGGTCAGCCACATGGGCAGCATTTATGCCCCGTCGTGGAACGGCTACGGCATCTTCGCGCAGTCGGTCGGCGGCGACGGCGGCAGCAATATCATCGTCAATGTCTACGAAGGTACCATCCAGGGCGGCGAGAACATGGGCGCGGCCATTAGGCTCGACGGCGGCGCCGACAACATCATCACCATCGGCGCCGACAGCACCATCCATGCGGTCAGCGACCGCGCCATCATGGCGACCGACGGTAACGACGCGGTGGAAAGCGCGGGCTACGTCATCGGCAACATCGATCTGGGACTTGGGGCCAACCGCTACTGGAACAAGACGGGCGGCGTCCTCGAAACCCGCGACACCGTCAATCTCAACGGCGGCACTCTGACCAACGACGGCGATCTCGTGATTGCCGGCTCGGACAACGTCGGCTCAACTGAGTTCACCGGCGATTTTGTGCAGTCGGCGGGCGCGAGCTTCCACGTCGATCTCGGCTTCGGCGTTGGTCCCGGGGCCTCCGACATCCTCTTGGCAGCGGGCGCCGCCGACGTCTCCGGCGTCATCGTGCCGACGCTCAAGTCGTTCGCAGCCGTCCGCCCGGCCGAGACGGTCATCAGCGCCGCCAACGGCCTCACCGCCAACGGCGTCACCGTGGTCGACAGCGCTGCGGTCGACTACGAGGTGTTCGCCGACGGCAACGACCTCAAGGTCGGCATCCGCAATGTCGACTTCACATCCTTCGACGGGCTGACGGCGAGCCAGGCCTCCGCCGGCGCCTACATCGAGCGCATCCTCAACGGCGACGGCTCGCCGGCGCTCGCCAGCCTGTTCGCGTTCCTCGCCAACCAGCAGGACCCGGCGGTCATCGCCTCGGTCATGGAGCGCATGAGCCACGAGCCCTATACGGCGAAGGAGACGTCGACTGTCAACGCCGCGCTCAACTTCACCAACCAGCTGATGAGCTGCCCGGTGAATGCCCCCGGGGCCCAGGGAACGATCAAGGAGGGGCAGTGCTACTGGGCCAAGGCGTCCGCCGGCTACACCAGTATCGACGGTTCCAACGGCAGCTCGGGCGTCAACGAGACGACCTACACCTTCACGTCGGGCATGCAGGTCGCCCTCGACGCCAACTGGCGCGCGGGCCTCGCCATCGGCTACGAGAAGTCGCAGATCAATGTCGGCAATCTGTCACGCAGCGAAGGCGACAGCGGCAGCATCGGCGGCGTGCTCAAGTTCCAGACGGGCTCGTGGATCCTCGCGGGCGGCATCACGGCCGGCCACGGCTGGTACGACACAGACCGTTACCTCAACCTCGGCGGCATCCTGCCCGGCGCCGATCAGGCCAACGCCAACCACGAACTGAGCCACGCCAACCTCCGGCTCAGAGCCGCCAACGTCGTCGATCTCGGCGCCCGGCTGTACCTCAAGCCCATGGTCGACCTCAATGCCACCTATCTCTACCAACACGGCTTCAGGGAGACCGGCGCCGGTGCCCTCAATCTCTCCGTCGAAGGCGACGGGCGCTGGCTGTTCTCGGCGACGCCCGCCATCGAGCTCGGCGCGCAGCTCGACGGCTACGACGGCTATCAGATCCGCCCGTTCCTCCGCGCCGGCGTCACGCTGTTCGGCGACGACCTCTTCGCATCCAACGCTTCGCTCGAGGGCGCGCCCGCTTCTGCTGGCCAGTTCTCGGCCGAGAGCGAGACCGATCAGATCGTCGGCGAGTTCAGCGCCGGCATCGACATTCTGAGCAAGGACGACACGTTTGATCTGAAGCTCGGCTACGACGGCCGGTTCGGCGACACGCTGGAAACCCACATCGGTCGGGTGAACTTCAGCACGCGGTTCTAGAGGCAGTTGGGCAATATACGCTGCTCTTGCCCTTGGTACGAATAATTTCCGGCTAGAGGCATTGACGTCTCGCTACAGTCCTCTGCTACATTTCAGAGGTTAGCGGCGCACAAGGCCACTGACACGAGTCCGCCTTTGTCCGCTCCTTTGAACTCGTAAGGACGTTCGATCTGTCGTGCGCGAGCCGTCGGCTCAGGCGTGATCGGTCAGGGTCCTTATACGAAGGAGTGTCGACCATGGATCAACGCCAAGAGCTTCGGGCTCTTCTGCAACGCCTGACCGTTCAGGCAAAGGAAATCAAAGAGAAGCGTCGCTCTGTCGAGGTCGTGCTCGACATGCTGGACCAAGTTGACAATGGGGGGCCAGTGAAGCGCACTAGGTATTCAGGGCCGGACAAGACGACCAATGTCGGCCGGGCGGTCGACATCATCCGCTGTGCACCGAACGGGTTGACGCTGTCGCAGATCATTGAGAAGTCCGCCGAAGGCGGAGCAAAACCCCTTGTGGCCACATCGATCGGTTCGCAACTGCGGACCCAGATACGGCTTAAGGTCATCGAGAAACGGGGGGATCACCGGCGCAGGATGCGCCTGTACTGCGACAGTACCTACCTGATTTCCGTGTCTTTCTGAAATCTGAAGGCTACACACCCAATACAATCAGGGTTTACCTAATCTGCCTTCGAGTCGTGGACCGTGAGGCGGCAGCAATTGGGCTGGACTTACACCAGCTTGCCGACCGCCATTTGAACGACAAGCCGCTGGTTCCGGACAAACGGCTGCTCCCAAATGGCTTCGCTGCGTTTCTGGGTTATCTGGCCAAGAAGAAGCTGCTTGTGCCCCGCGGTACTGAAGCGCAGGTGAAGGAGTTACTGGCCCGGTTCAGTCACTATCTCATCCGAGAAGCGGGGTTGACGGCCGGGACATCCGTCATGCACGTGCGCATTGCCAAGCGGTTTTTGAAGTACCGTTTCACCGACCACGAGCTGCGCACCACGGATATCACGGCCCGTGATGTGCAGGAATTCCTTGCTCAGCCCAACCATCATTACATCTACATCTCGCTTGGCATGAAAGCGTTGCTGCGTTTCATGTATCTCAAGAAGCTCATTACCGCGCCCCTTGCCGAGGGGCTTCCGAATGTGAAGGCCAAAAACAAGCAGCGATTGCCTCGAAGCATGAAAGCAGACATTTTTCTTCTGTAAGGCACCAGCATGGGCGGCTCCCTCCCTACGGGAGGGCCGCGCTCTCTCGCGCCGGCCAAGGACTGGCGGCGCGACCGAGCCCCGCACGCCAAGGCGCGGGTCTCGGCCCTGCGGGTTTCGATCGCTTCCGCAAGTGAAGTGAAAAAGGTGGCCCGCCCTCGCAACACATGCCCATGACAAAGCTGCCCGCCAACATAGAGCAATACTCTCGCCGTGCCCCGTGGCGACTCGCTGTGTCAAACAACAAGGCGCCGTCTTCGCGGCCAACAAGAGTGCGAGAGGAGGGATCGGTTTGGTAAACCGGGAAGGGAGGTGCAAGAGGCGCGTCCCGCGGTAATCGTCAAAGACAAGATACCGACATGCCCCCCTCCATACGCCAAATCTCCGAACGGCTTGCCCGCAACGCCGAAGCCGTCTGCGCCCATTATCTCTCCAACGGCAAGCGCAACGGCCGCTACTGGATGGTAGGCGATGCCTTCAACACCAAAGGCCGCTCCATGTACGTGCGGCTGGCCGGTCCAGACTATGGTCCCGGCGCCGCAGGCAAATGGACCGATGCCGCTACCGGCGAGCATGGCGACCTGCTCGACATCATCCAGCTAACCCTCAATATCTCCAGGCGGGAAGCCCGCGAGGAGGCCCTTCAATTCCTCTCCGAACCCACCCTCGCGGCGAGGCCTGCGGAGCGCGCGCCCGCACCCGGCAACAGTGCAGAGGCAGCCCGACGCCTCTTTGCAGCCTCAAAACCAATTCTCGGCACCCCCGGGGAAATCTACCTGCGCGGCCGCGCCATCTCCTGCGGCCTTCACCTTTCCGCGCTACGCTTTCATCCGCGCTGCTATCACGTCACCGACGAGGGCCACCGGATCGCGCTTCCTGCCATCATTGCCGCCGTCACCGACAACCCCGGCATCATCACCGGCGTGCAACGCCTCTACCTTGCTCCCGACGGGACCGGCAAAGCCCGCATCGACCAACCCAAACGCTCCTTGGGCGACCTCATCGGCCATGCCATCCGCATCGGCAACGCCGAGGACGTGATGGCAATCGGCGAGGGCCTGGAAACCATGCTCTCCGTGCGTTCCCTCATGCCCGCGATGCCCGTTGCCGCCGCCACCAGCGCCAACCATCTCACCCTCTTCATCCCGCCACCCGGGTTGCAGCGCCTTTACATCGCCCATGACCATGGCGCCCCGGGTGTTGCAGCCGCCCAGCAGCTGCAACAGGTCGCCACCGGCAACGGCCTCGACGTTCGCCTGCTCACCCCGCCGGGCAATGACGATTGGAACACCGCGCTTGTCCATGAACCGGCCGAAGACCTCATGACGGCGCTTTCCCGCCAGCTTGCCCCGGATGACAAGCGCCGCTTCCTCACGCGGATGTCCGGAACGTACTAGGCGCCCTTCCCAAAACAAGGCCCGGCCGCAATCCCCTCGGCGGAGCGGCTCTTCCCGCCTTTACGAGCTGGCGAAGGAGGCCAGAGCCGGGTCCGGGCGCAACGGCTCTGCCGTCCTCCACTGACGTTCCGGCCGCGCGCCCAAAGAGGCGCGCGGTGCTGCCCGCAACGCGCCTCTGGCAAGGGTTTCGCCAGAAAGGTCGGGGAAGGGCCCCGGCCTCCCAACAACGGGAAGGACACAATCCATGTCCAGTTTCAGAAACTGCTCGGGCTTCGCGTCCGTCTCCGCCACCGGCCGCGTCACCAGCAATCTTGCACTCTACGGCAATGTCCATGGTTACGCGGACGGCCAGGAACAGCGCCCGTTCCCCGCCGATGAAACCCTCGACAATGTCGTCACCAACCTTTTCGCCACCCTGTCCGACGCCTTTGCCGACACCGCGCTTGAACCTGACGTCCAGAGCCTCCTCTGGTCGCTCTGCTACCTCTTCCACCGCAAGCTTGACGGCATCCAGCGCCTCCTCGACGAAAACGAATCCAAGCAGCGCAGCGCACAGGAGGAACAGGACGGTTCCGAAATCCGCTCGGTCCAGCTCGAGCACCTGATCGACAAGGGACAAAACCTTCTCGAAAAGCACGCCGCTTTCGAACGCCTGCGCGATCACGCGGCCGCCGAGTACGAGGACCGCACCGGTTCGGCCTGGCGCCCCAGCTCGGGCTCCATGGTCAGCCGCCGGACCATGACCGCGGCCGTGGTCGACAGCCGTGACTACATCTCCGCCAAGCGCCGCGCCGAAACCGAAATATTCCTGCCCAAGGGCCCCAAGGTCGCATTCGTCGGAGGTCTCAACTTCAACGACCACATCCGCATCTGGGCCGTCCTCGACGAGGTCCGCAAAGAATACCCCGACATGGTGCTCATCCATGGCGGCAACAAAACCGGCGCCGAGGCCATCGCGCATGCCTGGGCCGCCAACCGCAAAGTCTCAAGCTACCCGTTCCCGCCCAACTTCACCCGCGACGGCAAGGCCGCACCGTTCAAGCGCAACGACTTCATGCTTGAGCAGCTTCCCTCCGCCGCCGTCATCTTCCCCGGCTCCGGCATTCAGGACAACTTCGCGGACAAAGCCCTCAAGCTCGGAATCCGCCGCTGGGACTGTCGGGACAAAAGCCCCAAGGGCGGCCGATGAGCCGCCCTTATAATTTGAGTTTTCGCTGCCTCTTCCTATGCTGCGTAGCTTCCTCAAGATCGAGCGCGTGCCGTTTTGCCCTGTCTATTTTACACTGCGGCTCAACCTCCCTTATCCGCGCCTCAACGACTTCCCATTTGCTCTGTTCAGTCTTGACGTCCCGCGCCGAAAAGCCCGGCGCTGCCGCCCCGATTTGGTCCCTCGCCATGCGCGTTCCCTTTCCTTCTGCTCACGCCGCGCCGCAATGCCAGCCGTCTCGTAGACCCCGCATGAGCAATTGAAGATAAACTCCCGCTCCCACTTGCCCAACGGTTTGTCCAGATCACGCACAGCGGCCAACATACACGCCCGAGCCCGCACCAAGTTTGCTATTTGCGGCGGCGGCACCTTGGCATCCTCCAGACGCCGCCCGAGCACCATCCGGTGCTCTTCGTCGCTTAATCCATCTTCCTTTTCATCATTCTCATAATGCCCCAGGCGGGTCCGCACCTGCTCCACCACCGCGTTGAAAACAATGACCGCACGTTCCAGCGCCGATTCCCCGCCGCTGCCCGCCTCAAACGCTTCCGCCGACGCGATGACCTGCTCGCGGGCCGCCGCAACCTCCGGCTCATTCCAAAAACTGTAATCCAACACGACTCCACCCTCCCTCGGACGCAAACAATAGCCCTCACCATCACCCTTGCCACACTGGCTGACTCATTTTTCAGCAGCGCAGGCACGCAAGGGCAGAGGACGAGGAGGGAAGGGGGTTGGGTGACGGAGAAGCGAAGGCGGGGGAGAGGCCCCCGCCGGCACCGTCCCACCAACAAAGGACAACCATGATGACCATCCAGGCAGCCACCCAAACGACCGTCACCGCTACAGCCCTACCGGCACCGCGACCGTTCCGCCGTGACATCCGTGACGTTCCCCTGGCAAGCCTCGTGCTGACCAAGCTGAACGTCCGGAAGCACAAGGACAAGGACATCGAGTCCCTTGCGGCCACCATCGCCTCGACCGGCCTGCTGCAGCCCATCGGGGTTCGTGCGCAACCCGACGGTACACACGAAGTCTGTTTCGGTGAACGGCGCACGCTGGCAATCCGCAAGCTCCACAAGGACGGCCACCCCGGCACCGAAATGGTGCCCGCCGTTATCCTTGAACCCGGCGACGATGCGCTCGCCGTCGAGGCCTCGTTCATCGAGAACGTCGAACGACTTCCCATGAACGAGATGGACCAGTACGAAGCCTTCGCCAAGGCCTTCGACCTCCGCAAGAACACCGCCGAGGTCGCCGCCGTCTTCGGATGCACCGAGCAGCTCGTGAAGCGCCGCCTCGCGATCGGAAACCTCATTCCGGAAATCCGCGCCCTCTACCGCAACGAGGACATCTCACTTGAGGAATTGCAGATCCTGACCATGGCAACCAAGGCCCGGCAGAAGGCCTATCTCAAGGCCCACAAGGACGGCGACGCGCCATACCCGCACATGCTGCGCGAATGGCTGTTTGGCGGTCAGGCCATCAAGACCAAGGTCGCCATCTTCGACCTTGCCGATTACAAGGCCCCCATTGCCAACGACCTGTTCGGCGACAATGCCTACTTCACCAATGCCGATCAGTTCTGGAAACTCCAGAACGCCGCCATCGCCAAACTGAAGGACGCCCACGAGGCATCCGGCTGGTCCGAGGTTCACCTGCTCGAACCCGGGCAACCCTTCTACTGCTACAACCACGTCTCGCTCTCTAAAAGCAAGGGCGGCCATGTCTTCATCAGCGTCAGATCCAACGGTGAGGTTGAAGTCCACAAGGGCCTCATCTCACACGCGGAGATGAAAAAGCTGGAACGCAAGGCGGACAAGGAAACCGCCACCGGCGATGTTGACGCAGAGCATCAGGCCGACACCGCCTCCCGCCCAGAATTGTCCGAACCTCTCGGCAACTACATCGACCTTGTGCGCCATTCGGCGGTCAGGGCCGAACTCGCCAAAACCCCAAGCCTCGCGCTACGGCTGGCCGTTGCCCAGCTCATCGCCGGCTCGCAACACTGGTCAATCAGCGCCGAAGATCGCAGGCCAGCCAACGACGCCATCGCCAAAGCGGTAAAGGATCTTCCGGCTGACAAGGCCTTCAAGGAGATCCGTGCCAAGGCAAAGGCGCTATTACCCAACCTGAAACACGATGCCTCCTACATGGCGGACAAGGACGCCATCCGCAGCCCTTCCCACGGCGCCCGGGTGACGACCATCCTCACGCACCTGCAAACCCTGTCCGACAACGACGTTCTCGCCATCCTGGCCGCGCTCACCGCCGAAACCCTCGCCCTCAGCACTACCGTCGTCGACGTCCTCGGCCAAACCATGGGCGTCGACATCGCCAAAACGTGGCAGCCCGATGATGCCTTCTTCGACCTTAACCGTGACAGGGAAGTCATCAACGCCATGTTGAGCGAAGTCATCGGCAAGGAAGCCGCCGCCAGCTACCTCACCGGCACCGGCAAGTCGAAAAAAGAGATCATCCGCAAGGCCCTCACGGGCGACGGCCGCAAGAAGGTTGACGAGTGGCTTCCGCGCTGGATGGCATTCCCCGGCAAGGCCTACACCAAGCGCCCCCTCACCAAGCGACCAAAACCGACAGCCTAACGCTACGATCACACACGCCACTGGCTGCCCTTCACACGAGGGGCGGCCAGTTTTGCTGCGTCCACCTCACGTGTTCCCGACCTAGCAGGTCCAATCCCGTTCCTGATCACGCTTGGTCAAACGCGCTTGCAGGGCATCGAGCGCTTCGTGGAAATCCACGCAGCTTTCGTTCTCGTGAACAACCACATGCCCTACAGGAATCTCGCGTGCCTTGCGCACAAGGGCTTCGAGTTCCGGCAGGTCTTCCATCTCAACCAGCACATCCGGCCGCGTCACCAACCCGCCGATCTTCGAAAGACCACCAAAGGGTCCCACGGAAAAACGGTCGATGCCGCCATGCCCGCGCACCGCCGCGGCAAACCCCACCGCGATGCCCAGCATCGTTCCCGGAAGCACATTGCTTCGACTTTCTCCCGCCTTGTCAGGTAGCCACGCTGCCGCGCCTTCCTCCAGAGCATCCGCCATTTTCTCTAGGCCATACACGATCTCCGCATCTTCCATGCGGCGCGGCGAAAATCCGCCAATTCGGCACAGCGCGCGTTCCGCCACCCCAAGCCGCTGCTCAATGCGCTGCTGGTGCCGACGCAGCACCTTGCCTTCGGCATGGCCCCGCAATCCCTGCTGCCGCGCAAACACACCCATCAGCACTTGGGACAATCCATTCGCCAACGATTCATAATGCGCCGGATTGCCCCAATCCAAACCCGTCGTCGCATAACGCTCCGGGTGCTCGCGAAGTAAGGACGCGCGCTGTTTATCATCCACATCAGTACCCTTCATTGTACGGATGATTGTATACGCACCCACGCATTGCAGGCAATACCTTCGACAATCCTTCCGACAGCGCACCGGCGCGGCTCGACCCATGCGCCTAAGCCTGGTTCGCCACCCCGCAAGGGCAAGCCTCGCGGCTCTGCCGCGCCCCAAGGGGTGCGGGGACCCCGGCGCCCCCGGCTTTTCTCCGGCGCACGAGCCGCGCATCGGGCGCGGTTCGGGAAACCGGAGGAATTGGCCATGGCCAGAAAAGACCCACTCGACATCCACCAATACGTCACCGACCGCGTCATCGCGGCCATCGAGGCCAACCCGGGTGAATTCCGGATGCCATGGCAGCGCGTCGGCATCGCCAACACACTTCCCCGTAACGCCATCACCAAGCAGGCCTATCAGGGGGTCAATTGCATCACCCTCTGGATTGCCTCCGAGCTTGGCCAACTGGCCCCCGTCTACGCCACATACCGCCAGTGGCACAGCATCGGCGCGCAGGTCCGCAAAGGCGAAAAAGGCAACCTCGTCGTCTTCTACAAGGAATACTCCGTTCAGCCCAATGCCGAGGACACCGACGATGACGGCCGCAGGCGCGTCGCACGTGCCTCGTGGGTCTTCTCCGGCTCCCAAGTAGACGGCTACACTCCACCCACGCCGGAACCCGTCAAGGAAATGGAACCCTTGCAACGGCATGAAGCCGTCGAACGCTTCATGGCCGCAACAGGCGCGGACATCCGCATCGGTGGCGACAAGGCATTCTATCTGCCAAGCCTCGATTACATCGCGTTGCCGGACCCCCATTACTTCCAGCAGGATGATGCCGCCGAACGCACATTCCACTTCGAAAGCACGTTGCTCCATGAAGCAATCCACTGGAGCGGCGCCAAGCATCGATTGGCCAGGGATCTCACCGGCCGCTTCAAAAGCGACGCTTACGCCATGGAAGAATTGTGTGCCGAAATCGGAGCGGCCTTCCTCTGTGCGGAACTGGGCCTCACCGCCGAACCCCGCATGGATCATGCGCAATACCTCGCCCACTGGCTGAAGGTCCTGAAGGCCGACAAGAAAGCCATCTTCACCGCAGCTGCCAAAGCATCCGAGGCCGCCCGTTACCTCGCTTCCTTTTCAAGAAAGGAGCAGGACGATGCAGCCTAAGCCAGCAAGGGAACTTGTGACGTTCACATGGAGATCCGTGACCGCCCGCATCAGCGTAATCCGCAACCACCGCATCGATGGTTGGACGTTGATCCGCATCCGGGTCACCAATCCGCCCCATGCTCCTCTTCCCTTTGCGGTCAACGGATACCGCACCCACGGCATCGACGATGACGAGCTGGATGCGGCCGGTGACGTGGTGCCCTTCCTCACAGCGTGGGCCAACCGTGACGCCGAAAATCCTGCCTATGCCCTTGCCGTTGCCAAGTGGAGGCAGAGAGACCTCTTCGGCGACCGCTGAAACAGCTTTTGCCTCTCAGTCAACGTCTCCATATCCACGGCAAAGAAAACGGCCTCGTTTGCCCGGTGAATTCCATTGCGGGCATTCCCCGATACCCCAAAGCCCACCCACTCACATGCTCACCTTTGGTTGACCATACCGCCCACCAGCACCCTGCAAGTGAAGGGTCGCGCCAGTTGTCGGCCCCGCCAAGGGCCGCGCGCAATGCGCGCGCCTCCGGTTCCGCCACAAGCGGCTCCAGCCCGGCAGGCCCTCCAGCCCGGCGCACCGGGGGTTGCATGGGCCGCGATGGGCGGCTCGCGCAACAAAGGAGAAAGCCGTCATGCTGGCACACCTCATCGATCCCGAATCCCGAACCATCACCAGTGTCGAAGTTCCCGACACCGGCGACAAGCTGCCCGCCATCTACAAACACCTGCGCTGCGATACCTTCGACGTGGCTACCCTCCCAAATGGAGACGGTCTCTACGTCGATGACGAGGGATTGCTTAAACCCGCTTACCATTTCATTGCCGTGCGCGGCATGCCCCAACCCTTCGCGGGAAGGGGACTGCTTTTGGGCATGGATGCCAATGGCCGCAGCGTCGCTCCCACCACCTCGCTTGAGCAGCTCACACGGGACGTCAAGTTCATCGAGCTTCTTTACGCCAACGTTGTCGTGGTCCGCGATGCCATCAATCCCTCCCATGAACGCATCCTCCCTCTGGGGAATGTCCTCAAGACCCTCGCAGAGGAAGCGGCCGAATGATCTCGGCCGCATGCTACAGCCCAATAGGCTGTGGACAGATCAAATCGCGGCGACTTATGTCCTTGCACCGCGTGCGGGCATACTCAAACATCAGGGCATGGTTCCACAAGCTCGTCGGAGCGGATATCCATGCCTGAACCGATCGGCGGACGAGACGGCCCGTTCGCACGCCTCTCCAATTACGAGAAGAAGCTTCTCCTATCGATGGTCCCCAGCTGGTCGGAACGGTACCGGATACGGAAACCGCACCTCAATAAGCAGGAACGCGAAACCCTTCTGCTCACCATCCTGCTGGAACGACGACGCCTCTACGAGCGCTGCTTCAAAAGCATTTGCGCCAACAGTAATGTGGAGGCGCCAACGGTGCGCGATGTCTTGAGCGAAGACCGCCTCCGCCGCTACCAGCCCTTCATGAACGCTGCCATCGCCGCAACGGTCGACCAGCGGATACACGACGACAAGGCGGACCTGTCGCTGAGGCAGGCGGCAGAGAACTACCGCCGCGAGAAGCTCGGCCTTCCCCAACCAACGCCGGAACAGGAAGAGGTCGTCAGTCAAAAGCGCCGCGAACGCCGCCACCGTATGAGGATGTAGCAAATGGCAGATACGCAAGTCACCCGTGCCTACCAGAAGCTCGTCGTCCGTTCCCGGCAACCCCTCCCAAACCCGATGTACGGTTTATCGGCATTCGAACGGCAACGCTTGCTGTTCATGCGCCCCACATGGTCGGAACGCCACCGCATGTGCGTCCCCGGACAATCCCGCGAGGAACGACTGGACACACTTCTCGAGATCCTCTTTGAACGCAGGCACGCCTACGACAGGGAATTCCATGCCCGGTGCAAAACGGCGGAACTCGAGCGTGCCAACAACCGCTACCTCTATAACGAGCAGCATCTCACGGAGTTGATGCCCGCCATTTCAACGGCGGTGTCCGCACTACAGGGCCAGCGCCAGGAACAGGACGGCCGCGAACAGCACATTCGCATCGAGTACCAGCAAAAGCGTGACCAAAGGCAGGCGTCGCGTCCCACCACCAAACAGCGCAAACGCTCGATTGGCATGTCACGATGACTAACAAATCCCCCTTCGCCTCCTGGAGCGAGGACTACAAAGCCTCCCAAGCTAGGTCCACTGCCCAGCTACTCAAAGGCCTCGGGGCAAAGGAACATGAAGCCAAACGTCACCTAAAGGAAGCCATCGCCTACTATGAAAGCCGGCAATGGGTGAGCGATGGCATTGAGGCCGAACAGCTTGATGACCTCCTCAACGACCTGAGGCAGAAGGCCGACACCGCGTACACGCTCACCTGCCAGACCTCGGACTACCTGAATGCCATCCTGAACAGCCAGAGATCCCACCTGGCAATCGGCACGGCCGCCGCGCGCCGCGACGAACTCATGCGCGCAACCGGACCATTACCCCACAAGGACACCATCGAACCAACGCCCCTCGAGTCCTTCCTGCAAACCTCGCGTACCCCAAAGCCCAAGACCCGCAAACGAAAAATGTCGATGTAGCGCCGTTGATTCAGCAGCGGACCAGGCTTGCCGTCAATTCGTTATCTACATGACAAAATACAACCACACCAATCCGGCAATTCCCATAATGGCGAGCAGAGTCTGAACCGCCTCTACAAAGCGGGATTTCACCTTGCCAGACGGCTCGCTCACGCTTGCCTCTGCCGGCCGTGCGCCTACCGCAAACGCCTCCCTCCACCAATCGTCAATCATTTGCACCGTTACCGGCAGCCCCAATTGCTGCTGCGTATTCACCCGCGCTGTAACGTATGCTCTCCGTTTCAAAATAAGATGCGCCATACTCACGTTGCCTGCTTGAGCATGCGCGTCCTGAAGCGTGTAACCGCGTGGCGCCCTCGCATCAACTTCTGGAAAATCGCTCATCCCTCGACTTGCTCCCCATTTCCCAAAATTCATTTCTTCAAAATCAAATCATAATTTTCAACCCGGCTGTTCGAGCAAATCCACTTTTTTCTCAGAATACTGAACAATCTCCATCTGCTCGGCTGGATAAGATCGGACCAACGCCCGCGCTTCATCCACCGTACCGTTCAGCCAAGTATCAAACTCCTCCTCCGTGGTGAGGATCACCGGCATCCGGTTCGGGTGCACAGTGGCAACGAGGGAGTTGGGCTTTGTTGTCATGAACGAGTGAACCGCCAGATCCACCGTAGGTCCGTCTTTCTTCACCGCGCCACGGAACACCCGCCAAATTCCGGCAAACGCAAAAAGGGGCCGATCACGGCCCAATGCAAACCAGTGCCATATGGCGGGACTTCGCCCCTTCGGTTCCGCAAAGGATGTCGTCGGCACGAGGCAGCGGCGATTTTCGAACGATGAGCGCCAGAACGGCGACCCCAGATTGTCATCGCGGAAATTGGTCACCCGCTTCGGAGCCTTGTCCTTCTGCGGCAGAACAAACCCCCAGCTCGAAAGGATCACCTCCCGTTCACCATCTTCCGCCATCCGCACCACCGGCGCATCGTTGGCCGGATAAATGCCTGCCATGGGTTCAACCACGGGCATCCGGTTGTCTGACACACCAAAAAGCTTGCCCACCGTTTCCCGGGTCTTGGTCATCGAGCGCATATTGCACATGCGGCTACACGTCCTTCATGTGGGGTACCCCTTTGACCCCGCGAGGGTACGGAGTCGTTCGTGTCTGTAAATCGTGAGATCCGCACTTGCTGCACACGCACCACTCACGCAACTGGAACACAGGTGTGTCCAACGTCGCTCCCGCATCAAGAAAACGGGTCAGCAGGACGCTCGCCGAGTGCCTGCACTTCACGTTATTACAGCTAACCGACACCTTCGTCAGGGTGTCATCGTCAAGCACGTCGCGGACGCGTGGTGGTCTGTTTCGCTCCACTGCATTGCCTCAAGCCAAGCGATCATGTTCACTTTTCGTTCTGTATCATCCGCTACTCCGTGTGGCAATATCCGGTTCACATCGGCACTTAGCGAACCACCAGCATCAGCATCCCGGAACGAGACACGCGCCCGGCACCACACGATCGTGGAAGAGGAACCCCGCAAAACGTCATGACGCCGCAAAAACGCATCTACACCAAGGATGACCTACTGGCCGACATGGCCGCGGTAGAACCGTTCGATGAAAAAGAGCGCGCAGATATCCGGGCCACCATTGAATTCCTGCGCCGCGACAGCAACCCGTTTGACCGCACAAACTTCGCCGGACACATTACCGGTTCGGGCTTCCTGCTTTCCCCCGACCGCCAAAGCGTGCTTCTCACCCACCACGCGGCCCTCGACAAATGGCTCCAGTTCGGCGGCCATGCCGATGGAGAAGCTGACATCCGAAACGTCGCCTTACGCGAGACTGAAGAGGAGTCCGGAAAAACCGATATCAAGCTCTTCACGCCCGGCATCTTCGACGTGGACGTACATGAGATTCCTGAGAACCCGAACAAAGGCGAACCGCGCCACCTGCATTACGACATTCGTTACTTGCTTCTGGCGCGAAGCCTGGACTTTAAAGTCAGCCACGAATCCAAGGCCCTGCAATGGGTGCCTCTGCGTGAGCTGTCTGCCATTTCGTTTTCCGGGTCATTGAACCGTATGGCAATCAAAACAACACCCTAAGCAAAAACTAAGCTTGGTCATCATCAATTGACTCACCCCAGTTCAGCCTCTCCAACGCGTAACGTTGCTCTGAACGGTTCTGTTCTGAGGCAATCATCCTATCAAGCGAGGCAATTTCCTGTCTGGCAAAGCTCACCACCGGCTCACGATGGTCCGCCAGCCATCCTTCAAAAACTTCCTTTTTGGCAATGTAGGCATCGACAAAGCCAAATTCACCGCTGACCGTGCCAGTCGCGTTAAGAACAAACCCCACCTTCTTCAGAAACTCTCTGTCGCTTGCTTCATGGGCGCCCACCATCTCGCGGCAAATCTCGAACACCTTCTCGGCGCCATCGTAACTCGAAAGTATTTCAAGAACGCTCCACGCATCCTGCTTCTCTTCGGCCGCCTTTTCCACCATGGCAACCGCCAGCTCATCGGGCAATTTTGGGAATACCGCATAGACAAAGGACCCGGCTTCATGGTCCATGAATTCAGCACTACGGAGCCAGCCTAAGACAGTTTCAAGAACGTTCAGTGGCGCCGCGCGCAACGGCTTCAATTGAGTCAAAGAACGAGGAATTGCATCGTAGTTCTTTTTTCGTGGTGACGATGCTGCGTACTTCAGCCTTTCCCCGAAGAAACCGAGAACACTAGGTAAGTCGACCTCTGCGAACGGCGTCAGCAGATAGTCAATATGGTGATCCGCCTTGGTGCGCGGAACCAAGGACCCAAGCACGGCTACACGTTCGTCTTGCGTCAAATCCTTGGCGAGGCTTGAGAGCCCCTTTTCCATGTGCCACGTCTCATCAACCCAGTCTGTCCTCCCCTGGCTTTCAAGCCAAGCGACGACTTCCAAGAGCAGAGCCTTGCCAGAGTTGTCTGGTTCTCCATAAGTGTCTACCAATGTCGTAACGAGTTCGATAGCTACGGAACAGTCTTCTTTTTCGACGGCCCTCATAAACACGTCCGACAATACAGTGACATCCGCTTTCTTACTGGCCCGATAATGGCGCGTAAGCGAACAAAGATACTTTCCTTCCTTAGCCCATCGCTCCAAAATTGGTCTCAATTCAGCTTCCCTACTCGACCTCGCCAAGCGCGAGAGGATCAACGGAAGGAAACGCGCCACATTCTCAGGAAGGCTATCAAGTCGTGGAAATACAAGATCGGGCTTTTCCTCACACAGTCGGCCAAGAAGTTCCTGCAGTCCGCCATAGGCTGCGAGATCCATTGATTCAAAAGCAGCGGACCTCTCCATCCTCCCCCACCATTGATCGGCCGAGGCTGAAGTAAACTCAGCAAGGTATAATTCAATGCGTTGAGA
Source organism: Candidatus Filomicrobium marinum (assembly GCF_000981545.1). Classification (NCBI taxonomy): domain Bacteria; kingdom Pseudomonadati; phylum Pseudomonadota; class Alphaproteobacteria; order Hyphomicrobiales; family Hyphomicrobiaceae; genus Filomicrobium; species Candidatus Filomicrobium marinum. Next base: position 641,479 of record NZ_LN829119.1, on the reverse strand, counting down.
TCGCCACGCTTCATCCCTACGGAAGTCGAAACTGGGAGAGTCCCAAGCAGGGGGATAGACAGATTCCAGGCTGGCGAGGGTCTTGAAAATCTCAAACTCAGTGTCGTCCGCCAATGCATCACGCATCTGCAGCGTAGCGTAACGCAGCCTTTCCTGAAGATCATGAAGCGTACGATCATCATCTCCGTCAAATGTGGCAATGCACAAGATCCGGTACATGTTCCACGCATCGTACTCGATGGCTTTTTTGATTTCGAAGGATACCTCTGACAGCACGTCACACATGAACGCAGCTACCTTGAGGCTATCCCGGAGGATCACCTCCACAAGCTCATTGGTTTTTCCCCCCTGCATCGGCATCCGGGATGCCTCAGACAAATGCTGAAGGATCACGAGGCGCTCAATATCCGAACTCGACTCCTTGTAGAGAACGTGGAGCATGTCGATCACCTTGCTCCGGGCGACTTCAATCTCCTTTGTCGCCGGCATAGTTCCCCGTTCAAACGTCACCGTTCTGTAGGATCCGGATGAGCCGCTTACGTCGGGCTTTAGCACTTCTTCGCAAATCTTGAGAACCAGGTCCCGTACGTTTGACCTTTTATCCGCTCCGAGTTGTTCTAGCTTCCTGGCGAGGCGCAGCTGAACTTCCCCACCCACCATCCGGACCACCCTGATGGGAACGGTAGCAAGTCGTTCGGCCGACTGCAGAATGCGTTCCCTTTCTTCCTTACCGGTTGCTTGCTCCATTAGCCGAACCAGCAGGTCAAACGTCGCCTCAGGATCGACGAAAAGAAACTCCCCCAGAAGATCGAGCGCGCAGCTAGTCACGTCCTGGCCCGTCCAGCCATCCGCCTCGATCGCGCCCATTTGAATTTTAGCCGCCGGTGTGCCGCGGCTCCGATTGATGGCCTCTTCCACTGTCATCAGCAATTCTGGAACGAGCGGCCGTGGATCATCGTGATTCGGCAGGTAATGCTCCTGAATAACAGTCAGTACGCCCCACCGTTCGTTGTTATCGCCAGCATCCTTAAGCGCCCGAAGTGGCCCCTTTTCAAAGATCGGCTTGCCCTTCAACAAACTCTCAAAATCTTGCTTGGCTTTATCAATCTCGTATCCCGCCGGCACGAGGTACTTCAGCATGATGTCCCGGAAACGCTTTTCTATCTGCCCAAGAGCCTTCCTAGCGAGCTCCTTTCCAATGGGTTGCTTGTAGACAATGTCATGCGACGTCTCTGCCCAAGCATGATTGAGGATGGTTTGCAGCTGAACCTCGCACCGAAGGCCCGCGAACCTGCCATACTCCGGGAGCGACGTGCGATTCTCCTTCAGTTTAACAACCAAATTGTACCCACGGAATTGCGGGTCGCTTCCATCCTTTGCTACGGGATGATGGATTCTGCTGCTGTCGAAATCGATATCGAAGTTTTCTCGCAATATGTCGCTCTGTAGGAACTCGTTCAGGTCACCATTCGTGTAGAAGATCAACCGACACCCAGCGAGATCCTTTCGAACTTCTTCAATGTTGGGCGCCGAAGCCTGATCTTTCTCCTGCAAACGCGCACGCAGCCTATCGGCGTTCTTGGCCCGATATTGACTTTGCGGTCTACTGGCCTGCAACCCAGCGGCACCCACAGCTTGCTCCAAAATTTCGGTTACGGTCTTTGCAAGATCTTCGTACAGCGCTTGGCCACTCGCAGCATATTCGTTGATGTCCATGATCCACCCCAATTCATTTCACGGAATATCCCACAGCCTGAACCATGCCGGCAACGAGATGGTGACGAGAGCCAGGTACCAACTCCAGTCTGCATTCCCATTTCCATCTTGAAAGCTAACTTCGTAGGAAATCGGTTCGCTAAGGCAACTCACTCCTATGCACAATGCGCACTGGTACGATCTTTTTAATCAGGCGGACGAAAAGAATTTCAGAAGTGACGGAAGGGCAACAGAACCCAACATTGGTGTTGAGGAGAAGCCCGGAAACTAATTAAATGGCAGGAGTGAACTTAATTACTGATTTCGACAACAACGAAACAGCAGGCTCGGTTATTCTTTCAACGATTTAACATAACTAACATTATGGGAAAACATCAATTAGTTCATTGCGTTATAATCTTTGTGTCGTCTTTCTTTAACTCGTAGAACTCCATCCTATATTTCCGGAATGTAACCCATCACGTTTCGGCCGAGGTAGCCAATCCGAAGAACACTGACACGTTCATCCGTGAGGCGAAAGACCACCGTGGCGGTGTCAAGACCCGGAACGCTACAGATCCGCAAGCCCGATCGACGTTCGTCGTGCACACGGCCAATGTATGGAAACTCCGGCAAGCTGCGAATAAAGGCTAGAATGCGCGCGGTGACTTTGTCGGCCCGATCCTCGCCATCGTTGCGGTAGACAGCAGCCACGCATCCACGAGATCCTGCTTTCCGACCGGATGCAGCGCAAGTTCACGCCGCATCACCGCACCCTGCCTCCCTTCTTCTTCAAGCGCTCGATATCGGCGCGTACCTCGCTGAAGAAGGTGTCGAAGTCGAGCATCCTCTCAGGATGCTGTTCGGCTTCATCGCAGCGCCGCAGTGTTTCCTCCCACCAGGCTTCACTCTCCGCAACACGCGCAAGCAGTACGTCAGCGGCGGCATCGAATGCTGAACTGATACTGGGGGAAGCCCCGCTTTCGACCAAGCTACGGATACGCCCCGCACGCTGCTTATCAACGCTGATGCTAATTCGTTCGGTATTTGCCATGCCGTTACACTTCAATTATGCACATCTTAATACATATGAATAATGTCGGTAAAGAAATTCACGCCCGCCTGACAGCCTGAAGAAACGAACCTGAATAACTGTCAGTTATTGCGCGACTATTGTAAAAACTAACTAACTCTCGCCAAAATCATCCCCTCCCCACGTTTTACGCTTTCGCACTTAGCCCCTAGCAATTAAAGATACATTTTCGTTGCCATAGCCATATTTATCCAATATCAAACGTTCCGTGAAACTGACCAATTTGAAAATTGCCGCCGCTCCGAACCCCGATTGGGTCCGCGCGAGCGTAGATATTTCATTCGATTCTATTTCTGAAAAAAGGAACTATTGGTTCGAAGTCGAAAAGCCTTTTGCCTCCTACCTTGAAGCAAACTGGGATGCATGGCTTTGCTTTGCCGCGCCATACGCACTTCTGCTTGGCGAAGACATTGAAATAGACGGCCCCGTCGACCGGCTGCTTTTCAACAACGTCTCAGCGCTTATCCGCCAGTGGAAGCAATTCCATCCCCAATACCATTCACCCAAGCTCAACACCGCAGGTTTCTCCTCCCCGTCGTCCCCCAAGCACCAAGAAGTTGGCGCCTTCTTCTCCGGCGGAGTCGATAGCCTTTTCACCTTGCTGCGCAACAGCGACGTCCCCAATTCCGGTCTCGACGGGCACTATACGATCGACAAGCTGCTTCTGGTCTGGGGCTTCGATATCCCCCTCGATAATGCCGCCCTCTTCGACACCACCCGGACGTACCTTCAGGATGCGGCCGAGAAGCTTGGCAAAACACTGATCGTCATCCGCACCAATCTCCTCGAGTGGCACGACACCTATGAAAACAGCTGGGAGAAAGTCGTCCATGGCTCCGCTCTCGCCGCCGTGGCCCACCTCCTCGGAAAGAAGCTTCACACCGTGCTCATCGCCTCCACCTTCACCTATGGCCAGCTCATCCCCTTCGGCTCGCACCCCCTCACCGATCCCCTGCACACATCCGCACGCACACGAATCGTCCACGATGGCGCACAGTTCAACCGCATCCAGAAAACCCTTCACATCGCCACAAGCCCGATGGCCCTCCAGCTCTTGCGGGTCTGCACGAAAACCCTTCACGCCGACCAGCTGAACTGCTCAAGGTGCCAGAAGTGCCTGCGCACGATGCTGACCCTCGACCTCGCCGGCCAAACCCGGAACGCCCACACCTTTAGGTGGGATGGCTACTCCCCCAACCTGTTCCGCAACATCTTCCTGAAGACCTACTCCTCGAAGCTTTTCGCCGAAGAAATCCGCGCCTACGCAACGGCACTCAACCGCCAAGACGTCGTCGCGGCCGTAAGTACCGCCCTTTTGCGTGCCAAGCTGCAGAGCCCGCTTGGGATTCTGGAAACCTTTATCCGAAACCGTTTTCCGAAACTGCTGCGATACAAATCGCACCTGTTGCCGATTAAGAAGCGGATTTATGCCCTTTGCGGATTTTCCGGCTGATTGTCCCGCATTCCGCTCATCCAAACCCCGTCAGGAGTTTTCCTAACCCGCCTAAGATCCGGTCCCATATGCTTTCAAAAGAAAGCAACCCGGACTGCCCTACAAATGGCCGCTCCTCCGTGAAGACCAAGATGCCGCTTCGCTAGAGGCCCGCTTGGCCTTTCACCTCCACCGGCTGCGCCTGACAGGCAAACCCCTCCATCATGCCCTCAACGGGAAAGTTCACACCTCCACGGCACTTGCGCAGGCCAGACAACCGCTTTCCGAACCGGCCGTGATCGCTCTGGCCGAGCTTCTCGCCATCGATGCACAGGAGCTTCTGCGCGCACTCACAGAACCCGAAACCCGGGAATGGGCCTTTTACCGGATCAGCGCACAGAACCGGCAGCACGTTTGGAACGCCGCAAAATCACACTGGGAGAAATCCGGCCTTTCCGCGAAACAAGCCGCCCGCGCCATCGGCATACCCCGTCCTCGGCTTGTCAATTCCTTGTACGGTACACGGCCACTAATCTTCGACTGGCACCACGCCACCCTCTTGCTCCACGCGCTGCACCGTGACGCTCCGCCTGAGATTCTTCTTCCCCAAGATCCTAATTCTCGTGACCAACATTAGGGGTGTACCCCTATCTAACGCGCCTGAACTTTGACTCAATTCAGCCGCCATTCCGCCCCGACGGAAAGGAGGATTATCCGCGCACGCAGGGATAACCATTTGCGACGGATAGCCTCCACATGAAAATCGAAACTCTTATGACACGCTTCAACGGACGCTGCCTTTACTGCGGAGTCGACGTCGACCCCCACGGCGAACCCAACGCCCCCAACACCGCCACACGCGACCACTTCATACCGTTATCAAAAGGCGGGGCACGAGGCGCAACAAATACAGTCCTCGCCTGCAATGAATGCAATCGCGCAAAAGGCGACATGGACCCACGGAAGATCCTCTTCGTGTGGCTTCGCCTCGACGCACGCGGTCTCTTGGAAATCATGGAACAGTGCACCGCGCAGGCATCACCAAGGCGCAGGATGCTCAACTAATCCGCTCCAGCTCTTCTCCACATCACACCGGCTGAAAAAATGTCAATTCGTGCGGTAATGCCTTCAAACCTGCCAACCTACCTTGCGCTCCGTACCCGTGCACAAATAGATGCGCGCACAAACGGTTTGACGTCTTCAGATCAGGCACCGTCATCGCCAATGGCACAAAAGCGCACCTATCGCCTGCCCGCGCAGGATGATACCCCATACCCGGCAATGACTCCGCCGCAACCGCTCGGCATTCCTTTCCTTGACCGCGTTTACGACCTCACCCAACGCTGGATTCAGGAGGAGTGGCTTGTCATCACGTCGCTCAAACGCGATGCGGCCCGCAACGGCAAGAAGCCGATCTATCTCGCGGCCATCGAGGAAAGCCGTCTTACCCCAGACAATCTCGCCAAGCGCCTCGACAACATCAGCCAAGCCACGCTTCGCCGGGAACTCAAAAAACTCAATGCGCCCTCGCCAGGCCAGATCATCCGCAAAACGCGCATAGCCTACGCCAAGCACCTCCTGACGCACACGCGGATGATGGTCCGGGACATCGCCCAACGCGCCGGTTACGAGAACGAGCGCCACTTCGGTGAAGTCTTCGCCGCCGAGGAAAACTGCTCCCCCACCGAGTACCGTCGCAAACACGTCGCGGGCGTCAATCACCAACCCCCGTCAGACCCGTGACCGTTACCGCAACCCTGCGGAAAAAGCACCAAATAGGGCGGTTATTCCGTCAACCAGTTTCAGCACCGACGTTTCCTGACCAATATCCAAAAATCAATATTTGAGGGGATCAACATGGCCGGTATCGGAAAGATTTTGTCGGGCACCTTTGTGTTCATGATTGCCGTCGTCCTGAGCTTCACGATCATCGGCATCATATTCGCCTTGCCGATGTTCACGGCAGCTTTCGCCCTTTGGACTGCAGGTTTTGCCGAGCTTGGATTCAAGAGCGCAAAAGTCGTGGCCCGTGCCGTCGACAAAGGTCCGGGGCAAAACACACGTTGAATTCCCTTCTCCCACAATCAGGTCATTTCGCGTTCTGCAACCGGATCGAGGCCCGCACCATGTTCCGCATCGCCGCCGCACCGCTCCTGCTGTGCGCTCTCTTCGCCCCGGCCAACGCATCAACCTACACCTGCGGCTACCTTGAGCATTGGCTCAATGCCGCAACCAGTGGCCGATACCTGCCCGACGCCGTCGAATCCGGACCAGGAGGGACCGCCTTCACAATTGATTTCGAAACCGCAACCCTCACGGACCGAAGCGGTCGTCCGGAAAAGGGCGTTGCACTCCCCTTCTCCATCCAAGCCAACAACCTGTCCATCTACGTCGCGGCCGATGGCGAATTCGCGCTGTATTCCGTGTTTCCCAACGATCCCGATCCATTGGGCAACGTCTTCGGCACCGTGTTGCGGATCGTCGATCGGGCACACCTGCCGAAAGGCGGCCTCATGAGCCGCATCACGTGCAAACCATCACCGGTATGAATCAGGAAACCTCTCATGTTCAAACAGCTCGACACCCCCATCCTCCTCGTCATTCTCGGAGGCGCGCTAGGGGCTTGGACCGTAATCAATATCCAATATCTAACCTTCCTCGGTCAGCCCTGCTTCTATTCCAGCCATCTGAACGGTTGTCTCAATCCGGGCATCTACTATGGCCTCCTGGGCCTATCCGGAATCCTCGTCGCGATTGGGGTAGCCCTCATCGCACGTTCCCCCAAGGACTCCTGAACCTTCCGGCTGGAAATCCATCAGCACATCCCCAAACGCGATTCCCCGAGGTCGTTCATGCTTGCACGCCTTACCAAGCCGCTGATCCCAGCCGCAATCATCACCACTTTTCTAGTCAGCCGAGGTTTTCTGAAAGCTCTAGCCACCTGAAATTATTTCGTACATCTCCGGGTGCATTAATGAACGTCGGAAATACTCCAACAACATCGCTTTTAAATGGCTTACTCCTCGGCCGCACGGCTGCCTCTGCGAAAACCGGCCCCGGAGAAGCCATTTGGGACACCGGACATGAGGGGCACCTGATCACGGTCGCCCCCACCGGGTCCGGAAAAGGCGTCAGCTGCATCATACCGGCATTGTTGACTTGGCAGGGACCCGCCGTGGTCATAGACCCCCGGGGCGAAAACGTAGCGGTGACCGCAAGACATCGTCGCGCAATGGGCCATCAGGTTCTTGTGCTAGATCCCTACGGCGTCACCGACGAACCGCAAAGCGCCTCGCTCAACCCGATGGATCTCCTCGATCCCAACAGCGACGACTTCGAAGACGATTGCGCGCTCATCGCCCATCTGCTCGTGCAGGACAAGCTAAGCACCATCGACCCCTTCTGGGACGAACGCGCTGCCGCCCTTATCATCACCATCATAAAGGCCCTCTATACTCTTTATCCGTACAAGACATTCGCCCTGCAGGATATCAAGAGCCTGCTCGTCAACCCCCACGCCATTCCCTCCTACCGCGACCCCACTGACGACGCGAAAACTTTTGATCACAAATTCCAAATGTTTGCCGCGCTCTTCTCGGAAACCGAATTCTCATCCGGCAGGACCCGCTCAAGCATCTTCTCGTCAGCGTCCTCCCATCTCGGCTTCCTCCGTTCCACAGCGGTTGCCAAGGCTACATCCAACAGCACCATAATGCTCGACGACGTCAGGGCGGGCGCAATGCAGACCATTTATATCGTCCTGCCCCCCGACAAGTTGGTTCCAATGGCAAAACTACTTCGTCTCTGGATCGGTACTATTTTAGCCGCCATCTCCAGACGCCGCCGCCTTCCACCACAGCCGACCCTCTTCATCATCGACGAAGCAGCACAACTCGGCGAATTGGATTCCCTGCGCGCCGGGCTTACCCTCATGAGAGGTTACGGCATGCGCCTATGGACCTTCTGGCAAGACCTGTCCCAGCTTAAAAACCTTTACCCTCGCGATTGGGAAAGCATCCTGAACAACTGCTCCACGCAACAGTTCTTCGGTGCAAAAACGCCGTACGCGCAGCGCGCCTTGAAGAACTACCTGTGCGGAACCGTATCCACCGACGACCTCGATACCGACGCGATGGTTTTATGCCGGGAGGGGAAAGTGAGCATGGTCGCCCGCGCCGATTACAGGACCGACCCGATGCTGACTCCGCTGGCCGCGCCAAACCCCTTCTACGGACCCGTAGACCTGCCGACCTTTGCGAAGGTCTCGACCTGACGGCTACGTCACTTCAAGACTCGGCTCATCCTTCAGCAACTTCTGCACATTGCCATCGGACATCGCGAACAGGCGCCCCAGCCCCCTGTCGTAACCTTGGCGCGCCAGCAAAATGCGCTGCCTGAGGCGGGCTTCGCCGTAACACAGCCCTGCCGGCGCCGCCAAAAGGATCTCCGCTATCGGTCTTCGGTCTCCCAACGCCCTCGCAGCTTCCTCGATAAGCCTCAGGCGGGCCTCCAGGCTTTCCGGCTTCCGGGTTATCAACAGCGGCGCTTTCACCACCAGACTGCACATGACCTCCTTGCCGACACCTAACTGGCGCGCGCTGTCCGCCACTTTTTTCGCAAGGCTCCCTGGCGGGATCGACAACAGTTGCGGACATTTCAGCGCCACCGCAGCAAAGACATAATACGGCACGCCGAGGGTCTTCGAACTCTCGACCACCCTCCCAACCAGCACGTCCGCAGGCACCGTAAAAAGAAATGGCCTTGATACAAATGCCTTGATGATCAACTTGCGGGGGATCTTCAGGCGTTCCTCGAGCGCTTCGACGTTGGTTCTCATCGCTTCCGCATCCAGAAGCATGAACTCGGTGCAACTCCTGCAAAGCTGCGCATATCGTTCCACCGACACGTCAAGGCAAAGCGCCCCGGCTGCAACGTTCTCCTCCAACCACGCGGGCGTCGTCTTGAGCAGCACCGGCCTTCGTTTCGCAAGATCGACCGCTTTCCGCTCCGTCAGCCCACATATCCTTGCACAGCCCCGCAAATTCCTGCGCATGTCTTCGAACGACAAACGGGAAAGCTCCGGAAGGCGGTCAACCGCCGCCGCCAGTTGCTTGTCGCTCATCAGGTTCGATTCTTCTGGGATCACGTGCGGGAGTTTCTTTGGCCCACAGGATCGCATCTCTCCCCGGGGTCTTCCACTCCGCTGCCCGCTCCCTGCGCAGCCTAATGCTCACCGAGATACAGCTTCCCCGTCAGACCGCGCCCACGCATATCCAGCTGGACTTTCCTCAGTTCCTCGACGGCAAGGAGAGCATCACGGATCTCGGCTTCCGTCCGAATCCGCTGTTTCGGTTCCTCGGCCAGAATGCCTAGGCCCACGCTCACCCTCCGGATGAGGCCACCGATAACAGAGAGGCTTTCAGACTTCATACCTCATGCTCCCCAACATTCAGCCTACTGTCATTTTCAGTGAGCCCATTGTGAATTATTCGGGCCATTGCCGTGATGTGTGACGCACTGTCAGCACTTGAACGTCGTCACCCTTGATGCGGTAGACCACCATGTAGGGATAATCCACAACCGCCACTTCGCGCGTATCCTTCACGCGGCCCGCCCGGCCTGCTTGCGGGAACTGGGGGAGATGGTCAATGGACGCGATGATGCGCAGCTCCACTGCATTGGCCGCAGCCGGGTTTTCCCGTGCGATTTCGTTGGAAATGGTCTCCAGGTCGCTGACCGCGCGTTGCAGCCAGACCAGCCTCATCTGCCCCGCGCTTCCTTACGAGCCTTAGACGCGGCCACCACGTCAGCATGCGCCATGAAGGGTCCACCCGCCTCGGCCTCCGCCACAGCTTTTTCCACGGTACGGCAGAAGTGTTCCTGGTAAGACAGGAACTGATCCAGCGCTTCCATCGCCACCCAAGAACGCGAACGTTCCAATGACTTTGCAGTCCTATCCAAGCGAGCCATTGTCTCGTCATCTATGCGCAAAGAAATATTCATATTCATTTCCTCCTCTATTTATTATAGTGCACATATCGACATTACACAATATTACAATTGCCATTTATCCTTCCACGAGAAACAATTGATTTTCGAGTCCATATTCATTCAACAAATGCACTCATTTCAAACGGGAACATTTAAATTCGGTTTTCGCGCCAAAACATGAAAACACGCAAATCGTTCCCCCAAAACCTAAATGCCTAAATTTGTCAACGCGAGCCGCGCGACGCGTAATCGCGGAACGTGGTCGTTCCGCCATCAAACAGAAGCTTGATAGTGCCAATCGGCCCTTTGCGGTTTTTGCTCACCAGCAATTCGGTGACACCACGCACGGCATCCAGCCGATCCTGCGCTTCCGCCAATTTCCTGCAATCCATCTCGCTTCCGGTATCATCACCGGCACCCACCACCCGGCTCAAATAATAATCCTCGCGGAACAAGAAACATACGACATCCGCATCCTGTTCTATGCTCCCGCTCTCGCGCAGGTCCGAAAGCTGCGGGCGCTTGTTGTCCCGGCTGTCCACCTGCCGTGACAATTGGCTCGCCGCGATGACCGGCACGTCGAGCTCCCGCGCCACATGCTTCAAACCTTGGCTTATGAGGCTTATCTCCTGCACGCGATTGTAGTCACCCCGAATAGGCGCCGTGAGCAGTTGCAGGTAGTCGACGATAATCAGCCCAATCCCATGCTTACGCTTGAGCTGACGCGCCCTCGCACGAAGCGAGGTAATCGACAAGCCCGGCGTATCATCAATATAAAGCGGCAAGGATTGCAGCTTGTCGGCCGATCCCACCATGTCGTCGAAATCAGCATCGCTGAACTGCCCGCTCGAGATCCGCTGCGACGCCACTCCCGCCTCGGCCGCCAGCATCCTCTGCGTCAGCTGTTCGGCCGACATCTCCAAGCTGAACACCGCCACCGGCGCCCCATGCGCTTCGTTCCGTAATTGCTTGCCCGCCACCCAATGCGCGATGTTGAGCAGCAAGCTGGTCTTCCCCATGCTCGGCCGCGCCCCAAGAATTATCAGGTCGCTCCGCTGGAACCCGCTCAGCAGCCGGTCAAGGTCGGCAAACCCGCTCGCAATCCCGGTGATGCCCGCACCACTCGCCTTCGCCGCTTCCGCCTGCTTGATGACCTCGATCAGGTTCTCACGCATCCCGCGCGCGCCGGTCTTGTACCCACCTGCCTCGGAAAGCCTGAACAGTTCGCTGCCCGCGCTTTCCACGACGCCATCCACGTCCTCCGGCCGCGCCGCATCGCGCGCCTTGGCGTGCAGGTTCTCCGCAAGGCCCATCAGTTGCCGTTGCTTGAAGGCCGTCAGGATGACGTCGGCCAGACTTCGTGCATCACCCGCAAACGCCGCATTCTCAAACATGCTGGTGAGATGCGGAAACAGCTTCTCATCCGCATCGAAGCTTGTTCCCCGAAGCCGCTCCCGAATGGTGATCGGGTTCGCCTCCCCTCCCCGGCCGTTGATGATGGCCTCGACCGCACCGAACACCGCGCCATGCAGCGGAACGTAGAAATGGTCCGCCTCCAACCGCCCGTACAGATCATCGTAAAGTCGGTTGTTGACCATGATTGCGCCAAGCAACGCTTGCTCGGCCTGGACACTGTGCGGAATACCGGCAGCCTTGAACGGGGCATTACCCCTCAGCGGCACAAAACGCGCGACCCCCTCTCCCATTTCCGCATCATGGCTTCAACAGGACGCATGCGCCACCACCAGCAATCAAACGATATTCAAACAGCCCCGCACGCATGCATTCCGGTGGCTAGAAAAGCGTCAAAGCTCCCTGCTAGAGTCGGAGCATGGTGAGCACCAGCCTAGGTTCGCACGCGAACTGTCTCGCTGCAGTCGCCTATGACCCTTGCAAAATGCGAAAGCAACAGATAGCTGAGCGCGAAGAACTCGTGGAAATCCTCCACGAGCGGCGGCATCAAGATGACGCCACCGGACCGCGGTCGCTTGAGCAGCCCTCGCTCCTCCGCGTCCTTCAACAGCTTGATAACATGCGCGCGCGAGGCGCTGATACTGCGGGCGAGCCCTGAGATCGAAGTCTGGATCGGCGCCTGTCGGCGCAATTCTTCCTCCTCAGCGATTGCCAGTAGAGAGAACACGACGAACATCCCGCCGTTGCGCTCGCTGAACAGTCCAGTGGAAGGTATGTGGTCGGTAATTCGGAAGCCGGCGCAATGGTGTGCGCTGATAAGGCGGACGAGCCTCGGCATGAAGTCCGGCCGATCGAGCATTTCAAGCGCGTGAGTAGCCTCCAAAAGAAGTGGCGCCGCGGCCGAGAAATGGCAATGCCAGCGCGCTCGCTGGTGCGCGATCAGCTTCGCAGTGGGCACCAGTTCCCGCCGGCGCCGATCGGCCGGCGCCGCACCCGGCGCGGTTCTGACATATCCTCGGAGCTTCATGAGTGCGAGCAGTGCACCGGCTCGCGTCGCGCTGCAGACACCTTGCTTTACGCACCTTTCCTTTAGACGTCCGGGTGTAAGCCCGATGCCATCGTCAGGCCGTCGAAAATGAAGATCGAGCACAAACAGCGTGACGAAGAAGCGTCCACGATCGTTGATGATGGCGTTGAGCACACGATTGCCATGGTGAATCGCGACGAGCGCTGCGGAGGTTTTGCGAACCGCGGCTGCAAACCCGGGAGCCGCTTTCAATGCCGCGCGCCGCGCGGGCGATGCTGGACCGCCATCACAAACAAGCGCATCCACATCCGCCGATGTGAGCGGCAGCGCCCAAGGCGACGAAGCGCGACAGTCTCCGATATGCAGTTGCTTTTCTACAGTTGATCTCACGCTTTGCCCTCTGTTAACCAGCAGTCCAAGAGGATTTTGGGAGTGACGATGGCCGCCTTGGCGCACGCGCCCGGTGCATGCCGCGTGTCATTGTCGACCACGTGGGGGGAAATGCAATGACCGATCATCAGGATGTCAATAGACGTACAGCATTGAAGCTCGGCTTGGCGGGGGCGGCCGCCGGAATCGCGGGCCGCGATGCACATGCGGGCAGCGAAGCGTCCGCAAAGACAGAAACGGCGGAAATTACACGCCGGCCCAACATTTTGTTCCTGCTTGTCGATGAGCAGCGTTATCCGACTGTCTACGAGAGCGACGCGCTCAAGACATTCCGGGACACGCACCTGCCGGTGCAGCAGAGCCTTGCGAAGCGCGGGCTCACCTTTGAACGGCACTACATCGCCTCTGTCGCCTGCGTGCCGAGCCGGACGTCGCTTTACACGGGGCATTATCCCTCGCTGCATGGCGTCGCCAATACGGACGGTGCGGCAAAGGCTGCCACCGATCCCGAGATGCACTGGCTGCAGCCGGGCACGGTGCCGACGCTTGGCAATTATCTGCGGGCAGCCGGGTATCGCACATACTGGAAGGGCAAGTGGCACATCTCGGAGTCGGACCTCAGGGTGCCGGGCACCGAGCAGGTGGTCACCAGCTACGACGAGAAGGGGTTCCGTGATCCGGCGAAGGAGGACATCTACCTCCAAGCGGATGTGCTGGAGCCTTACGGGTTTTCCGGCTGGGTGGGGCCGGAGCCGCATGGGTCCGATCCGTTGCGGTCGGGGTCGTGCGCGGCGCAGGGTCAGCAGGGGCGCGATCCGGCGATCTCCGAGCAGGTGGTGCGGCTCCTGGGCGAGCTGTCGAAGTCGGATGACGACACGCCGTGGTTCGTCATGGCCTCCTTCACCAACCCGCATGACATCGCGCTGTGGGGCTTTTTCACGAACCTCGCGACGCGCGCGCAGGGGGCATACGATTTCAGCGTTCCGGACACCGTGCCCGAGGATGTCTTCGACAAGGACCTATTCGAGAAGACGCGACGTGAGCACCTCAAGTCCAAACCGTCCTGCCAGCAGTCATACAAGGAAGCTTATTCCCAGTTCATGCAGCCGGCGTTCGCCAGCCAGGAGTACTACCGGCTCTATTACCGGCTGCATGCGGACGTCGATAAGCATCTCGGCGAGGTCATGGCCGCGCTGGAGACGTCACGGTTCTTCGAGGACACGATTGTCATTTTCACCTCGGACCATGGCGACCTGCTAGGATCGCATGGCGGCATGCACCAGAAATGGTACATGGCCTATGAGGAAGCACTGAGGGTGCCCCTGGTCATCGCGCAGCCGGGGAATGCCAAGGCGCAGTCGGTTACCATGCCGACGAGCCACATCGACATCGCTCCGACGATTCTCGGGCTCGCGGGTGTCGATGCGGAGGCGGTGCGCAAGGAGATCGCCGGCGGGTTCACCGACCCGCTGCCGCTGGTGGGGCGCGATCTGTCGCCTCTGATCCGGGGTGAGGCGGCGGATGGTTTGAGCGGTCCGGTCTTCTTTATGACGGACGATGATCCGAGCCGCGGGCTCGACCAGAAGAACTTCATCGGGCTTTCATATGATTCCGTCGCGCAGCCCAATCACGTCGAGACGGTAATTACCGAAATCGACGGTGAGGTCTGGAAGTACTCGCGCTATTTCGACCACCCGCGCTACTGGAGCAATCCCGGTACGCCCGGCGAGGATGGCGTGCGCGACGTGGTTCTTACGCTGCACGGGCGCGAGAAGACGGATGATGGTACCCGGCGGCGGCTTTATGAGCAGCGCGTCAAAACAGAACCCGCGCCCAGCGAATATGAGCTGTACAATGTAACGGGCGATCCAATGGAGCTTGAGAACCTAGCCGGGAAGCCCGAGTGGCAAGAGCGCGAGACTCACCTGCGGCAGCTGCTGGTCGAGCAGCGAGAAAATAAACGATTGACGCCTCAGAGCGGTCCGGTGCCGGGCGAAGGTGCGGTCTGAAGTTACAGTTGAGCTGATCAAGTCAGCCTTGAACTTGTAAAGCAGGCGCTTGCCTGCCCGCCCTACCGCGCGTTGGCGTACTTGAACGGTGCCTCGGCGAAGGCCGCGTAGATGTAGGTGGACCCGTTCGCGTTGTGCGCATTGTTCGTGGTGCGCAGCTTGAAGCCGTTCGACAGCAGGTCCATGATCACGCCGCTGTTTTCCGCGTTGGTGACATCCGGCGAGAGACGCGTGTCGATCGGGTTATAAGCAGGCCGGTTCATGTCCACCAGCTGCCAGCTGTTGCCCGATGAGCTGGACTGCTTAAGCAGCACGAATGCCGGGCGAAAGCCGGTGTTGATGAACGGGCCATCGTTGCTGCCGTTGCCCGTGTAGCTACCAAAGCTGGAGAACCCCGGCACCTCGGCCCACGCATAGACGATATAGTTGGTTCCGTTACCGTTCACCTGCGCCTGCCCGGCCCAGCCGTTCTTGCCCACGTAGATGTTGGTGCTGTCCGGCGCGGTGTTGTTCCAGATGGCCGTGCTGGTGCCACAGCCGGAGTTGCTTGAAAGCGTACACTCGTTGGATTCCGGGGTCAGCGCCGAGTGCCACACCTTCCAGTTTTGCCCACTGTTGCGCGCCTTGAGGATGAACATCGCCGGAGCCTTGCCCAACCCGTGTGCCACCGGTTGGCCGTTGCCGTTGTTGCCCGTATAGGTAACAACGTTGAACCCTGGCGTTGTTCCCTTCTTCCAGGCCCAGGCCACATAGTCGGCACTGCTGGTGTTCAGCTTGCCCAGAGAACCGATGGTAAAGCCATTGCTGTTGAAGGCCGTGACTCCCTGTGCCTGCGTCGATTCGGAGCTGGTGCTGTTGGTGGCAAGGTCTTGCTGGACGCCGCGCGCGCTGTCGTACAGGGCATGGTCGGTGGCCGCCGAGCGGCTCTTGATCCAGACAAGATCCGGCTGGAAATCAAGCCCGGTGATGCTTTGGGCGCTGCCGGTGCCGGTGTAGGTGACGGTCTTGAAATAGGCGGTGGGTGTCACGATGGCCGGGGTGGACAGATTGTGGGTGTGCAGCGCCGCAAAGCCCGCGGGCACCGCGCCCACAAACGGCTGTTGGCCGAAGTTCATGATCGCGCGGGTGTTGCGGCCGCTGCTCGCCGACCAGTTGGCCACGTACGGAATGTAGGCGTTCGGCACGGTAGTGATGGTGCCGGTGGGGTTCGCATTGGTTGCGGGATCTCCGCTGTTGCCCCACGTCACGCTGCCGCCGGAGGCCTCCCCCAGCCAGAAATTGCCGGTCGCGGCATCGAACGCGAAGGCCAGCACGTCGCCATCGCCAATGCTGAGGCCGGATGAGGTGCCACCTACCCCATTCGCGTTATACCCGTCGCTTGCCCCCGACGAGTTTGTGTACCACGCGCCGCCAATTCCCGCATCGTAGGGGTTCAGGCCCGCACTGTTCTGCTGGGATGCCCCGACATCGGTCACGCCCACCGACGTGTGCGTGCTCCCGCTGTCGCGCGTGTACTCGAAGTACCATTTGCCGCTCTTCACCGCCATCGTACCCGCGATATACCCCTCGCCGCCTCCGCCGTTGGCCGACCAGTACAGGTTCCCGTCGGAGGCCGTGCCGAGGGTTGTCCCCGCGTTGTGCAGCGGGTTCAGCGTCGCCGTGTTGCCCCAACCTTCGCTGGTGAACGACGTCATGTAGTCGCGCATCGGGTCGTAGTTGGGTCCGGCGGTGGTGGTGACACCGTTCACCGTCCAGTTGTTGCCGTTGCCGGAGCTGTCGGCGCCAAGGTTGGCCGCGTTCTGGAAGTTGATGTGGAAGCCGTTGGTGCCATACGCCCCGCTGTAGGTCTTGGGCACCCATTGCAGCGTGGTGGGGTCAAACTGGCCGAAATCGGTGGCGCTCAAGTTAAGGCCATCCACAAAGTGGATGTTGGCCATGTAGCCATCAAAGCGGAGGCTGCCGGTTTCAATCCCGCGCCCGATGCGGTGCTCCACCGTATGGTTCATCAGCGTGTTCTCGTTCAGCGAGGGCCAGTTGGGTGAGGCGAACGCCTGCAGCACGCCGTTGACCCATATTTTCAGGCGGTCGCTGTCGGTGGCTTGCGTGGTGTCCATCATCAGGACGATGTGGTACCACGCCGACATGTCGCGGAAGACCGCCGCCGTGTAGTTGTTCCGCACCGTGCTGTTCTCTTGGTGAAGCAGCAGCGAATCATCGGCGGCAAAGCGCAGGAACGTGACGTTGGACGCCGAGCTCAGCGAATCGAAAAGGTGCTGGTTGCTGCCCAGCGAGCTGCGTTTCACCCAGACGCTGAAGGTCCATGTGCGGCGGTCGCCGCCGGTGGAGGGCGTGCGGTCCAGATAGATGGTGTCGGCGCTGTTGAAGCGCAGGCTCACGGCATCAATGCATGATGCCAGCGACACCCCCGCCGGGGTGGACGACACGAACGATACCGCGTTGTTGAACCATTCATCGCTGTACTTGGTAGGCACAAAGATGCCCAGCCCGCTGACGATGTTGTTGGTCACCTTGCGGCAGTAGCCGTGCTCGTTGATGGTGGTGGTGGCGCCGTTGGCCACGGTGTAGCCGTCGGCCGCATTGGCGGCGGGCACCGCCAGCAGCAGCGCCCCCAGCAGAAGAACCAGCATCCCCCCGCGCATGGCTACCTCGCCACGCCGGCCGCCTCAAGCTTGCGGATGCGTTGCTCGAGGCCTTCCATGGCCGCTTTCAGTTGGGCGTTTTCGTCTTCAAGCGCCTTGATGGCCTTGTGGTGAACCTTCCAGCCTTCCAGCAGGATCGGCGCCAGCTGGTCGTAATCCACCGCCTTCAGGCCCTCGCCGTTGGTGACGAGATCGGGCACCACCTTCTCGACCTCTTGCGCGATGAGACCGTAGGAGAACTGCTTGCTGGACTTCCAGCGGAAGTGCGTGCCGCGCAGCTTGGTGAGGATATCGGCCGCGTTGGGGATGGTGGTGATGGTGTCCTTCAGGCGTTCATCCGACAAGTGGAGGTACGAGTAGGCCCGCACGTTGCCGGTAACGCTGATGCCGCCGGTGACCGAGACGTTGCCGCCCACGGTCAGCAAGGTGGGCAGGTAGCTGGCGCTTTGGCCGAAGTAGCCCCACGTGGTGCCGCCGGTGGTCAGGCTGACGTAGTTGCCCGCCGTGTTGGCCACCATGGCAAGGGTGCCGCTAGTGATGCGGTCGACATCCACCATGCTTGCTACGTTCGCGCTGCCAATGAAATTGAACGCTTGGCCACTGGCATACAGCTGCTGAATAGACTGGTTCAAGCAATCAAATCCGGTCATTCCTGCGTGCGAGTAATAAGCCCGCGTCGACTTGTTGAAAATCATGGAGATGTAACCACCGGCTCCGCTTTGCGCCATGTGGTAATTCACGTAGTTGCTGTCCGCGATATCGTAGAAGAGCACTCTTCGGTTTGCCCCACTATTACAGACAATCGCGTCCGGCCAGCCATCAACCATGGTGGTGGTGCTCATCACGGTACTTTCCGAGATGTTCACCCATTTGCTAGCACCCGCGTCGTAGCGAAGATAATCGCGTCCAGCGAGGTTCGTGAGGGTGACGTCAGTCAGGCCAGATAGTGCCATCACGCTGGTGGCATCGCTCACCACCCAATTGCTGCCGTCGTAGCGGATCACGTTGCCCTCCACCGCGCCCGCCGTGTTCACGTCCGTGAGGTCGTTGAACGCGCTGACGCCGTTGCCGCCGTCGCCCCCGCCGCCGCTGTTCAGTTTGGTGATCAGCACGTTCATGTAGGTTTCAGGGTAGCCCGCGATGTTGGCCGCAAAGCCGAGGCCGGTGCCACTCTGTCCATTATCGCCGCGCCAACGGATCTCGAACGTCTTGGCGGAATCAAGAACCAACACGCCTCGCAACCCCGCAGTGAGATAGACATTGTTACTGGGGGACGCCAACACCGTCGTTCCGTTCAAAGCCGCCGCAGCATCGGTCACGTTATATAGCAGGGCCTGCGAGGCACCTGTCTTGTAAGCATGGATGACCGCATCTATGAGGTAGGTGCCGGCCGGCAGCGTGAACTGGTTGGACGACAGGGTGACGCCGATGCTGTCGTACAGCTTGGTGTTCAGGTCGCGGGTCAGCCACGTGTTGGCCGGATAGGTGCCTCCGTGGGTGCCGGTGGGTTTTTGGTCGGCAAGGACCGCGAAGAGATCGCTGTTGTCGCCGGTGGTCTGCGACGTCCACGCCACGCCGTTACACACCTGAATGGTGCCCACCGAGTAGCGGATGGCGCCCACAATGCTGTTGCTGCACGCCTGCGGCGTGGTGGCGCTGGAAAGCTGCACATAGGTGCTGGAGATGTTGGTGCTGCTCACCTTGCCCGACATCAGCGTGGGCAGGTAGCTGACCCCGTTGCCAAGGTAGCCCCATGTGGTACCCGCCGTGCTCAGGCTGACCACGCTGGTGGTGCTGTTGGCCACCACCGACAGCGTGCCACTGGTCAGGCGGTCGCCTTCGGCGGAGCTTCCCGCCACGTTGGCGCTGCCGATGAAGTTGAAGGCCTGGCCGGTAGCATACAACGACGATATCGACGTGTTGCAGTCTGTCGTCGTCAGATTTTGATAGGAATTGAACGACCCATCAGGGTTAAAGTATGCGTGGAACAGGTTGTTCGTTGACATCGAGTTGAACGCGTACCCGTATAGGTTAGCGTTACCCGGAGCCCTTGTGAGGTATCCCACACTTAGGCCCCAAACCGGATTAGTTACGTTGCACACGATGGCGTCCGGCCAGCCATCAATCATGGTGGTGGTGCTCATCACGGTGCTCTCCGAGATGTTCACCCACTTGCTGGCGCCTGCGTCGTAGCGGAGGTAATCACGCCCCGCGAGGTTGGTGAGGGTGACGTCGGTGAGGCTCGAGAGGGCCGCTACGCTGGTGGCATCGCTCACCACCCAGCTGGAACCGTTGTAGCGGATGACGTTGCCCGCCACCGCGCCTGCCGTGTTCACGTCGGTCAGGTCGTTCAGCAAGCCCACGCTGCTGGTATTGCTGGGCACCCAGCTGCTGCCATCAAACGCCAGCACCTGACCGGTGGCGACACCGCCCACAGCTACGTCCGACAGGCTCGCCAAGGTCGCCACGCCGGTGGAAAGCTGGCTCTCAAACCCGTTGTATTGGCAGTAAATCACCGCCACGTTCGTGGGACGAGTTTCCGTCGACGTCCGGGCACTGAGAGACAGATCGAAGGCAATGTTGCGGCGCGCACCTGTGCCCGAGCTACCGAAGTTGCCACTTCCGCCATCGACATAGAACGGACCATCAGTGCTAAGGTTCGTTCCTCCGAAAAAGCCCGTGACGTTTTGCAGGGTGTCTTCCTGAATGTTGCCCGGCGCGCGGGTGCCGCTGGGGTCGATGCCTGCGGCGAGCGTATCGATACCACGCAGGAAGCGGCCTCGGGCGGGCGTGTATTCGCTCCACCCGGCCGGGCAAGAAACCGCCTCAAACGCCGCGATGGTGCCGCCCGGAACGCCGATGCCGATGTTGCCCCAGTTATTGCCGTCGCACACCTGCATGGTACCGCTGGTGTAGCGCATGGCGCCGGTGAATCCGCTGTCACAGGCCAGCGGTGTGGTGGCGCTGTTGAGGTGGACATAGGTGGCCGAAATGTTGGTGCTGCTGACCTTGTTGGCGGTCAGCGTCGGCAGGTAGCTGGCGGCGTTGCCGAGGTAACCCCACGTGGTGCCGTTTGTGGTGAGGCTGACGATGCTGGTAGCGCTGTTGGCCACCACCGAAAGGGTTCCGCTGACAAGGCGATCGCCTTCGGCGGTGGCATCTCCTGTGGTGCTGACCACCCAGCTGGCGCCGTCGTATCGAATGACACTCCCCGCTGCTGCGCCGCTTGTGTTCACGTCGGTCAAATCGTTCAGCAGGCTGGCTCCACCGCCACTTCCTCCTCCCTGCGGTGCCAACAATGCCCCGGTAAAGAATGTAAACGACTCCGCTCCAATTACCGTCGTTCCACCTCCGTTATAAGCGGCGACATCCAGATAATCCCCGACCGCCATGTCAACCACCCCAGACACCGGTGAGTTCTTGTTCCCCCCGGCTATCGAACTGCGCATGCGTCCTTCCATGATGGAGCTGCCATTCTTTCTGATGTAAGTGACGCAATAGGAGGTGGAGCCGCCGCACGTCACCGCCGCGGAGACGAAGTATTTTCCGGGCACGCTTGCTGTGAATCTGTTGCCGGAGAAGTTATTGTTCGTGTCAAAACGCTCGGCATGCCAGGTAATGAGGACCATCTGGTCCGCCGTCACCGTTTGATCTACGTTGTGCTTGTGCACGGCCCAGCTGACAGTTTCCGTCGCGCTCGGCCCCATGCTCACCCACGCGGTGGAATTGCAGTATTCAATGGTGCTGCTGGTATCCGAGTAGCGGATCGCACCCTTTCGAGCTGCATCGCACGACGCTCCGTTGCCATAGCCTACCTGGATAAGGCTGCCTGAAATGTTGGTGCTGCTGACCTTGTTGGCGGTCAGCGTCGGCAGGTAGCTGGCGGCGTTGCCGAGGTAGCCCCACGTGGTGCCGTTGGTGCTCAGGCTGACGATGCTGGTAGCGCTGTTGGCCACCACAGCCAGCGTCCCGCTGGTGATGCGATCGCCTTCCACCGGGCTGCCTGCGTCGCCCTCTATCCCGCCGATGAAGTTAAACGCTTTTCCGGCGGCATACATCTGCGCAATCGATTGCCCCACGCAATCCGCCGTCCCGAGGTTGTTCGCGTTGGCAACGGTACGCGTCGCTTTACTGACGCTAACTCGCCATTCACTCGCTGAATTGTTCGTCCACAAGCCGTAGTAAACAGTCGTGGCGTCGTTGTATTTATTGTAGAGAACGTAGTCATCACCATCCTTGTTGCAAATCATCGCATCCGGCCAGCCAGGCAGGATGGTCGTGGTGCTCATCACAGTGCTTTCCGAGATGTTCACCCACTTGCTGGCGATGGCGTCGTAGCGGAGGTAGTCACGCCCCGCGAGGTTGGTGAGGGTGACGTCGCTGAGGCTCGAGAGGGCTGCCACGCTGGTGGCATCGCTTACCACCCAGCTGGAGCCGTTGTAGCGGATGACGTTCCCCGCCACCGCGCCTGCCGTGTTCACGTCGGTCAGGTCGTTCAGCAAGCCCACGCTGCTGGTATTGCTGGGCACCCAGCTGCTGCCATCAAACGCCAGCACCTGACCGTTGGCGACACCTCCCACAGCTACGTCCGACAGGCTCGCCAAAGTCGCCACGCCGGTGGAAAGCTCCGTGTTGTAGCCATTGTATTGGCAGTAGATCACCGCCACGTTCTTGGGACGCGTTTCCGTCGAGGTCCGGGCTTGGAGCGAGGCATCCATCCTCACTCCTATCGGCACACCTGAAGCACCACCGGACGTCCTGGGGATATAATGCGTACGCGCACCACTGACCATCTCAAACACACCATCCGCTGAATCAACGACGTTTTGGATGTCATGGCCACCATTCGCCAGTGTGCCAGTCAGGTTCTGCAGGGTGTCTTCCTGAATGTTGCCCGGCGCGCGGGTACCACTGGGATCGATGCCTGCGGCGAGCGTATCGATACCGCGCAGGAAGCGGCCTCGGGCAGGCGTGTACTCGCTCCACCCGGCCGGGCAGGAGACCGCCTCAAACGCCGCAATGGTGCCGCCCGGAACGCCGATGCCAATGTTGCCCCAGTTGTTGCCGTCGCACACCTGCATGGTGCCGCTGGTGTAGCGCATGGCACCGGTGAATCCGCTGTTACAAGCCAGCGGTGTGGTGGCGCTGTTGAGGTGGACATAGGTGGCCGAGATGTTGGTGCTGCTGACCTTGTTGGCGGTGATGGTCGGCAGGTAGCTGGCGGAATTGCCGAGGTAGCCCCATGTCGTGCCGTTGGTGGTGAGGCTGACGATGCTGGTGGCGCTATTACCAATCACCGCAAGCGTACCGCTGGTGATGCGGTCGCCTTCCACCGGGCTGCCCGCGTCGCCGTCGATTCCGCCGATGAAGTTGAAGGCAAGGCCCCGCGCATAAAGCTGCGAAATAGACCAAGCATTGGTGACGCAGTCAGAACTGCCCTGACTTTGATTGGAGTTATAGGCGCCTGCGGCGTTAAACGATATGTAGCTTCTTGTACCGCCCGCCGCCGAGCGCGGTTGCTCATAGGTTGCATATGTCGTTCCGACTTCATCAAGATACAAGGTTCTCGAGGTCGACGAAGACGTACAAACAATCGCATCCGGCCAGTTGGACAGCATCGTTGTGGTGCTCATCACCTCGCTCTCGGAGATGTTCACCCACTTGCCACCAATGGCGTCGTAGCGGAGATAATCACGCCCAGCGGTGTTGGTCAGTTGCACGTCGGTCAGGCTGGCGATGGTGGTTACGCCCGCACTGGTGCTGGAGGACAGGTTCGTCCAGCTGGTACCGTTGCAGTATTCCATGCTGCCGCTGTTGTAGCGCAGCGCGCCCGGAATGCCGCCCGAACAACTAAGGGCACTGGCTCCCACCTGAATCGCGCCAGTCGCCGAGATGGTGCCCGACACACCGAGAGTGGCTGTGGGAGAGTCTTCGCCGATACCAAAGTTCCTGCCGCTGGTGATCCGCGCGACCTCTCCCCCATAGGTCCAGAAGACAATGTCGCCACCGCCGAATTCCTGAATGACCAGCGAATTGCGGACACCGGCGGGCGTATAGCCCTCACTGGTGCGGTAGATATAAGCGCTGCCGCCCTGCGTACTGAGTTGCAGGCGTGCACTGGCCGCCGTGCCGCTGACCGTGTTGCTCACTAAGATGGCCGCAGCGGTGGTGGGGCCGTTTTCCTCAATGGTCAGGTGCGCGGCGGGCGTACCAGTGCCGATACCCACGAAGTTACTGAAGTACCCCCGCGTGCCGCTGATGGGCCCGGTGGTGCTGACGCCCAGCGCCACCAGCCCGCGCGTGGGGTCAAACCACGCCGTGTCGGCGCCGCCCTGTGTAATGGAGATGTAGCGTGTGTTGGAAATGGCCACCACCTGCGTCTGCGGGGTGGTGCCGCTGGCAATGCGGTCGCCGCTGCCGATGTCGGTGAGGCCCGAGCCATCGCCGGTGAAGGTGCCGTGGATGTTGGTGCCGCTGATGTAGCGGAAGTAACCGTAGGTGCCGCTCACCGTGCCGTCGCGGGTGGCGTCCACCAGCGTCGCGCTCACGTTGGTGGCCGAGACAAGGCTGCTCGACACCGTGTTGGTGAACAGGTTGTTCAGGAAGCTCCACCCCGCGCTGAGGTAGCCCCACGTACCGCCTCCGGTGGTCAGGCTGACCGACCCGGTCGATTCATTGACCACCACCACATGCGTGCCGCTGGTCAGCCTGTCGCCGCTGGCCATGCCGGTGAGGCTGGAGCCATCGCCAATGAATTTGTTGGCCGACACGTTGCCGGTGATGCTGACGTGCCCCGCCGTGGAGAGGCTGGGCGCATAGGTTGGGCAGCCGATGTCGGACGGGCGCGAGCCGTCGCCCACGCAGAGGCGTCCGCTGTTGTTGCCCATGGTGTCGGAGATGACGGCGACGTTGCCCCAGTCTTGCGCGTAGGCGGATGCGGCAGCCAAGCCCGCCAAGGCGCAAAGCACGACACGTCGCAAATCGAGTTTCACGGCGTCACGCTAAAAGATAAAACGGTATACGGGGAGTGAGTTAGATTACTTGATAATCAGTCTTGTGACCTTCCTGCATCTCATCACTGGCAGGCGGCGCACGCATAGAAAAGCCCTCGGCGAACAACACAGGGCATTGAGTAACCATATTAACAAACGGGGGTGACATTGCTGCCTCCCAGTCCATCTCTATCACTGGTGACACCCCAACAGGTCCTTGGGGATGGATACGATCAATGGCCTACGGCGTAGTGCTGGAATCGATCACCAACCGTAGAATCTTGCCTTCTTTCTCGTCGGTAAGAAGATGCACGGCTCCATCCGGCGATTGGCGGACATCGCGGATTCTGACTCCCAACGCAAGCCGCTCCTCCCCAACCACTTCATTACCTTTCAGATTCAAACGAATTAGCGATTCTGATGATAAGCCACCTATGAGGAGGCTACCTTTCCATCCCGGTATCGCGTCAGCCGTGTAAAACGTCATACCCGACGGGGATATCACAGGGGTCCATTGGCGCACTGATCCCGAAAACTCAGGGTGCGTCGGTGGATCGGGAATGGTCGTACCGTCGTAGTTATCGCCCCAGCTTACGATAGGCCAGCCGTAGTTCTTGCCTGCCTCTGGCACGTTTAATTCGTCACCGCCTTCGGGTCCCATCTCATGCACCCAAAGCGCGCCGGTTTCCGGATTTATTGCCGCGCCCTGCACATTCCGATGACCATAGGACCAAATTTCCGGGAGGGCATCCTGCTGACCGACAAATGGGTTATCTTCTGGGACGGTCCCGTCGGAATTGATGCGCACGACCTTGCCAAGGTGAGTCGAAAGCTCCTGCGCTGGATCGAATTTAAAGCGTTCACCAAGCGTAATAAACAGCGTCCTATCGGGAGCAAAGACGAGGCGCGAACCCCAGTGCTTGGACCCACTTACCTTCGGCTTCTGTCTAAAAATCACTTGGAGTTCCCGCAAGCCAAGCTTATCCAGCTTCCCACGGGCGACGGCAGTAGACGCCGCGCCATTTTTGTCCGCCTCCGCATAGGAAAGATAAACAAACCTATTGCGTTGAAACGCTGGATCAAGAGCCACATCAAGCAGCCCTCCCTGTCCGGATGTGAAAACCTCAGGTACCCCCTTGAGAGGTCCAGACAGGTTCCCATCCTGTGTCACGATACGCAATCTCCCCGGCCGCTCGGTGACAAGCAAACGCCCATCGGGCAGATAAGCCACAGACCATGGATGCTCCAATCCAGAGGCAACCGTCTCTACGAGTATAGAGCCGTTGGCTGTGTTCATGCGGTTCCGCGCCTCTGCGGACGATACAAACGGCAATGCCATAGCCATCATAATTGGTACCCAATACATTTCCACTCCATGAGGGATGTCAGCGGCGCGTTTCGCCGTTCGATTCTGAAATTCCCTCTAGCGCTGTTTGACCCGACTGCGGTTCCTTGCGGCCGAAATCTGCGAGTGCCACAAAGCCGACGAGACGCTTGTCGGCATTCAGAACCGGCAGCCTTCTAACTTGATGCCGGGCCATAGACGCAGCAGCTACCTCTGCATCGTCTTCTTCGAAGCAATAATAGACATCATCCGACATAACTTCGCGCACTGTGGTCTCGGCCGGCGCTCGGTCCTCGGCGACCGCCCGCATAGCCGTATCGCGATCAGTTACCATTCCGATCAGCCTATCGTTCTCTCCGACCGGAAGCGCTCCGACATCCTCGGCTCGCATTTTCTTTGCAGCATCAAGAATTGTCGTATTTGGGTGAATGAGAACGACTTGCCTCGTCATTAATTTCTGCACCTGCATGATCACCTCGCAACGGACGTTGAGCTGAAGCCAACTCGAATTTCTGGTGGTGGGCTCAAATATTCCATCCTAACAGGTGCCGCCAAAAATTGTTCCGCTTGATCCCATCCCAAAACACCAAAAAGGGCGGATCGAAAACTAACCGATCGGCGTTCACGTCAAATGCTGATAAACCTCTTTCACAATCCGACTGCAGGGGCGGGAAGCGAGCCGAAAGAGGTGATTGATGCACTTCGCTTGGCTGGATTTGAACCTCGGTACTGTTCGACCAAGAACATTCCCGCGTTCAAGCAGATGCTGAAGGAACCTGCCGATATTGCTGTCATAGCGGGTGGAGATGGAACCGTCTCCAAGGTCCTGAAGCATTTGCCATCCCGAAACGCATTCATTGGAATTATCCCCCTTGGCACTGCAAACAACATTGCGCGTTCGCTAGGAATTCACGGGCCACCTTGGGAAGTCGCCGAAACTTGGAACACCCAATGTTGGCGGTGGTTGGATGTCGGAGTCGTGGATGGCCCTTGGGGATGCAATCGGTTTATCGAAGACTTCGGGATCGGACCGTCCGCGCAGATGCTCCGCAAAGATTCCGGATCCGATACGAATGGTGCGACAAGGCTGATGAAGGGTCGCAAGACATTGTCCGGACTTATACAAAAAGCCCGACCTTTTAAGTTAAAGGGCCGGGTAGACAAGTTCGATTTGCCAACCTCGGTAATCGCGCTCGAAATCCTCAATATCGGTTACAACGGTCCGGGATTGCCCCTGTTGCGTGCGGCGAGCCCCTCAGATGGCTTCCTTGACGTTGTCGCGGTCCTGCCTGAACAGCGCAAACAAGCCGCGCAATGGATACAGCTGCCACGCGACAAGGCAGCCCCGGTGGTAAATTGGAAGGGGCATTCCATCGAGATCCTCCTTTGCGAAGATGTCGGAGTGCGCGTTGACGACGATGAAATTTGCGGACTCGATGAATCGGGCCGATTAACGGCATCTCTTGAGTCAGAGGCGTTCAAGGTGCTTGTTGCTCGTTCAGCATTGGAAACCCCGCAGCCAGAGACGGATCGTGTGCCGGAGAGCGCTGATTAATGATGGACACACATTGCATAAAGCGAATTGAACTGCTTGCCGTCGAATTCGCCAATCTGGCGGGTGCCGAAATAAAATCTTCTCTCGGGACCATGCATGCCGTGCGCTACAAGAGCGGAAAGCCCGAACTTCACCAATGGGGGGACCCTGTTTCAGAGGTCGATGAGAATATCGAAAGCCTCATTCGGCTCCGCCTCGCACAGCAATTTCCTGAACACGACATTATCGGCGAAGAGATAGATGTGCCCACCGGCAAGCGACACGACTTCTCCACCCGCAGTTTTGTTCCCTCCCCCTAATAAGCAATGGGGAGCAAACGGAGGCGGCTCAGTAGCCCTTCGATCGGACGTTTCGAACCGCAGGCCGAGGGGCTACGCTCGATTCATGTGGGAACAAGCTGTCCCCCCACACAGTTCGTAGAATCCCACGCACCAAGCATCAATCGTGTGTGGCGCTGTTAAACGCTTTAGTGAAGCATACGGACTTACAATTGAGAACTGCCGAACAGTTTAGCAAGCTTGCAGCGGCCGAGGCTTGCTGCAGACGATGTAGCCTTTGGAAGGACGCAACGCAGGTCGTTCCCGGGACAGGGGATTCTCACGCAAGACTGATGCTGGTAGGCGAGCAACCTGGAGATAGAG
The DNA here is from genome assembly GCF_000981545.1 of Candidatus Filomicrobium marinum. Taxonomy (NCBI): domain Bacteria; kingdom Pseudomonadati; phylum Pseudomonadota; class Alphaproteobacteria; order Hyphomicrobiales; family Hyphomicrobiaceae; genus Filomicrobium; species Candidatus Filomicrobium marinum. Next base: position 613,236 of record NZ_LN829119.1, on the reverse strand, counting down.
AGGATCTGGACGGCCGGCCGTTTGTAGGACCGGCAGGCCGACTGCTTGACGATGCGCTGTCGGCTGCAGGCCTCTCACGCGATACCGTGGATCTGACGAACAGTGTAAAACATTTCAAGCACGAACAACGAGGAAAGAGACGTCTTCACAAGCGGCCAAATACCTACGAAATTGACCGATGCCGTTGGTGGCTGACTAAAGAGCTAAAACTCGTGCAACCACGTCTTGCGATTGCAATGGGCGCTACAGCGTTCCGGAGCATGGCAGCGCGACCCGGAAAAATCTCTCAGCTTCGTGGCCGTTTGCTCAACGACGTTTGTGAAGTTCCAATATACGTGACGGTGCACCCGTCGTATTTGCTCCGTACTCAGAAGAAACCTGAGCGAGACCGACAGTACATTCGATTTGTGGGAGATCTGCGCTTATGCAAGCAGCTGGCGGGGCTTTAGACATCATCGGCCTTCACGCCTCACCATGGTTTGCTCGATACCGCAAATTCCATGTCGAACGTGACTAAATACAGCGGGGACGACTCCGGCGGCGATTGAAGGAGCAGGTGGCACTCTGGTGGGAAGAAAGGACCTGCGGTACGGTTCAGGCAATAAGCCCGTTGCGTCGCTCGAACGTCTACAGATTTGCGAACTCCTTGCAGTTGCTGCGCAGCGGCCGATTCGGAGGCTTGAATCAATCCTCTAGGCTAGGCGCCCGTCCATAACGGTGGTTTGCGCTGACCCACGGATACGTTGCCGCCGCTCCGAAACGGACAAGCAAGAGACCGTTGAATCTCTTCATGCGTGCCGCGCGCTTAAATCGAGGACCCTTTTTGTCGCTGCGACGTTGAATAGCTGGCGGTTAGACGCAGCGGCGTAGACACAAAATCAGGACCTCTAAAGATGAAGGCTAACCATCAGCAATGCGTAGACAGGAGTTTCGATCCTAAACACCCCCCAATCCGCAATGTTAGCAATTTTCACCTCGGCCCTAGAGACGATAGCCTCGTTTCATTGCTCGATCAGCTTGTCGAACACACAACAGGCGACAAGGTTACGCTTGGGAAGATCCTCGACGTGGTCGCTCACCGGTCATTCGGACCGTTGCTCCTGGTGATCGGACTTATCGCAGTCGGGCCGACGGCAGCGATTCCATTCCTGTCTTACATCGCAGCTTCCATCGTGATTGTGCTTTCCGCACAAATGCTCATCGGCAAAAAGTACCCATGGATACCTCAAGGTCTCGCACAGTTCGAGTTTTCCAGAGCTACGCTTGAGAAGTCCGTAAAGATCATGAGGCCCTATGCCGATCGAATTGACGACTTCGTTGGCGCTCGGCTAACTCTCTTCACAACCGAACCGGCGCGGCGGCTGATCGCTGGCGTTTGTACGCTATTAGCGCTGTGCATATTCCCTCTCGACATGCTGCCATTCACTTCGGGAATCCCGGCATTGGCTATCGCGGTATTCGGGCTCGGACTCACCATGCGCGACGGGCTTGTAATCACGATTGGCCTTGCACTTTCAGCTTCGGCCGCGTGGCTAGTGATCTGGATGGGGCGCAACCTTCTACTGCCGTTTCTTTAGACTAACCGTCTTTTCCGGCTAGAACTCAGACACTCTGCGCGGAACAGCAATCGATCCCATTCGTTGTTGTAAGGTATTCCGTTATTCGCGGATCCTGTTTTGTCGTTTAAGGCAACGGCAGCCCAGTTGGGAGGTGTTCTGTGCCAGAGTGGTTATGGCTATTTGTGGTTGCCGGCGGACCGCTAATTTTGGGTGGGCTAATCGCATGGGGCCTCTTGTCCACATATCACCGGAGACGCAACCCTGCGGCCCAACGCCGGACGGATAGAGCCGCTGAGGAGCTCTACAAAAAAGACCCTGAGTAACCTCCACCATAGTGGTTCAGCGATCGGAACAATATCTCAGATCGCCAGTTCCTCTCCAATCGGACAAGGAACAGGCATGCGATCCGGTAATATCACGAACAGCATTCCGCGCCCCGCCTCGACCAACGAGTCGGGACCAATTATGGCGACAACTTTGCTCTTCGTTGCCGCAGCGGTAACAGCTTTTTCAATGCTTCACTTTTCCGCGCCCCATGCGGGACCAATCTCACACCACATGCTGCTCCACATCCTAGTGATGAATGCTGTCGCACCCTTGATCGCATGGCGATTACGGGTGCCGAGAATCAGAACGCCGCATTCCGGCAAGGTCCTCGTCGCTGCGACGAGCGTTCAAATCATCGCAATTTGGGTTGCTCATATCCCCATCGTCCTAACCGCTACGTTGGATTCGGCCGAACTGCATACGGTATCATTGACTGTGCTTTTTGCAGCGGCAATCTGGTTTTGGCACACGGTCCTTTCTGCGCGCGGAAGCAGGCGCTGGCAGCCTATTGTTGCTCTCCTGATCACCGGCAAACTCTTCTGCCTATTAGGTATCCTCCTCATCTTTGCGCCCAGACCCCTCTACAATTGTCCAGGTGCGACGATCTGTGGTTTAGCGTCGACCCTTCAGGACCAGCAACTCGCGGGGCTATTGATGACCGCTGCATGCCCGCTCACGTATGTTGCGGCGGGAGTGATTATTTCAGCCGTATGGCTGCACGAGTTAAGCGCGTCACCCCAATTGACCAGCCATTGTAATTCTGAGTCTGCCTCGAGTCGTTCGCCATGAGCAGACGGTCGCACACATGGCGCGTCGCGGTCGCCTCAGGTCTCGCGGTCCTCGCTCTTATCGCGTTTGGTATTTTGTTCATCGCAACGACAGGGGTTTACAGCGTCGCGGCCTCGAGCAGTCACTTCGCTATCGTTCGCTGGTTCCTCCAATTCGGAATGACAAATTCCGTTCGGACACACGCCGCTTTCATTGAAGCCCCCAATCTCGAAAACGAAGACCAAATCCAGCTGGGAGCCGCACACTTTCATTCTGTTTGTGCTCCGTGTCACGGCGCGCCAGGCGTTCGCGCAAATCCAGCGAACAAAGACATGTTGCCGTCGCCCCCCGCGCTTAAAAAGCACGTATCCGAGTGGCGCGATCGCGAACTGTTCTGGATTGTCAAGCATGGCATCAAATACACAGGCATGCCCGCGTGGCCCGCCCAGCACCGCGATGACGAGGTATGGGACCTAGTCGCATTCCTTCGGAAGCTGCCAGAGTTGAAGTCGGAAGACTATAGAGCGCTTGCTCTTGGAAACGCGCGAAGGACCAAACAACCCTCTAATCATGCAACAGAGATCGCTTCGGAGAATTGCGCGCGCTGCCATGACGATGCGGCAAGTGCCCCTCCAAACGCAAAGGCGCCACGCCTTGCGGGCCAGTCCCAAGAGTACCTAAGCCGAGCATTGAGCGAATTCGCGCGAGGTGAGCGGGCAAGCGGCTTTATGGAAGTTGTAGCGGCCGACCTCAGCGATGACGAGATTGAAGCCCTTTCAGAATACTACGCGAATATCCGACCCGACAAAAAAACGACGATAGCGGAGCATTTGGAGAGAGGCCGTCAGCTGGCGACGCAGGGTGCACAAGGCCAAGCCATACCTCCTTGCTTGAGCTGTCACGGCACCAGCGCCGCGCCCACGTATCCGCGTCTTGCCGGACAATCCGCCGCCTATATTCTTGGCCAACTCGAACGCTGGAGGCAGGGACTGAGATCCCAAACCGAGCATGGCAGGATGATGGGGCAGATTGCCAAGCGCATGACGCCACAACAGATGCAAGACATCGCAAGTTATTTTGCGAGCCAGGGTAACTTTCAGGCTGCACTTGATGCCGTCAACCCCAGAAGTACCTCTGCGGGAGGCAATCCATGATCACCCGCGTTCGCCTGGCGTTCAATTCATGCATCCTCGCAATAACGTGCGCCACACTCGGCGGCTGCCGGGATGCCCACAGCGTTCTTGCTCCACGCAGCGATCATGCAGAACAAATCGAAATCCTGGCTTGGATCCTATTCATCGGCGGTACGATGATCCTGCTTATCGTTATCGCGATTGCTACTGCTGCGTTGCTCGGACCGATACGTATCCGCCGTGTATTGCAAAGCGAAGCATTCGTATTGCTCAGTGGACTCGCTTTCCCAATTATTGTGCTCACCTGCCTGCTTGCCTACGGGACGGCTGTGACCGGCGCAGGTCCTAGCTCAAACGATTCTGGTCCTCTCGAAGTCACCGTAATTGGAGAACGATGGTGGTGGCGCGTAATCTACCATCAAAAGGAAGGTGGCCCCATCGAGGCGGCCAATGAACTGCGCATACCAACGGGGCGATCAGTCAAAGTCGCTCTGAAATCGGCTGACGTGATCCACAGTTTTTGGGTTCCTGCCCTCGCCGGCAAAGTCGACACGATTCCTGGCAGAACGAATTTCATCACGCTTTCGGCCAACAGCCCCGGGGTGTTTCGTGGCCTATGCGCGGAGTATTGCGGAGGCGCGCATGCCTTAATGGGATTCCACGTTGTTTCACTCGATCCCGATGACTTTAATAAGTGGTTTGCGCGCGAGAGGAGCGAGGCGCAGCTTGCCTCCACACCATCTCAGCTGCGCGGGCAGAACCTATTCCTCTCCAAAGGATGTGGTGCCTGCCATACCGTACGGGGCACGAGAGCTGGAGGAACAATCGGCCCCGACCTTACGCATATCGGAAGTCGGCAATCCATAGCGGCGGCCACCCTCGCCAACAATCCGGGCTCTCTAGTGAACTGGATTCGTGACAATCAGCACATCAAGCCCGGCAACTTGATGCTGAATTTTGAAAGTCTGGCGACGCACGAACTCAACGACATTGCCAGTTATTTGGAGAACTTGGAGTAGCACCATGCCAAGCTTCGAGGACCTTGGTCTTGCGGGAAACGTAGCGGCTTTTCTCGCTGCGGCTTTCGTGGTCTGGCGCGCCGGTTATCGCATGTCCCACTACGCGGATATCATTAGTGTCAAAACCGGCCTCGGTCACGCCCTGCTTGGGCTTTTGCTGCTGGGGGGAGTGACCTCGCTTCCCGAAGTCGCTGTCACCGTGACAGCATCTGCCGGCGGGAACGCTCCGCTCGCCATCAACAATATTCTGGGCGGGGTCGCCATGCAGGTCACGATCCTGGCCATTGCAGACTTCGCGATTGGCCGGCGCGCACTAACATCTGTCGTTCCTGATCCAGTGGTACTGCTACAGGGTGCTCTAAACATAGTGCTTCTCTCGATTGCGGCATGTGCAGCAATCGCTGGAGATATTGTGCTGGGCGGCGTTGGGCTGTTCTCGTGGATCATTCTTGTGATGTTCCTTCTGTCAATTTGGATTCTCACGCAGGCAGAACAACGCAAACCATGGCTGGCAAACCTGCCTACTCATGGTTCACTAAGTGACGCATCGCAAGAATCGGCTCCGCCCAACAAAGGGTACGAGATGCCGTTATCCGCGGTTCTGATAAAGGCGGGAGTTGCGGGTGCCTTAATTCTGGTAGCCGGCTTCGTCGTCGCCCGCACAGCTGAAATTATTGCTGACGAGACAGGGATTGGCCAAAGTTTCGTCGGGGCGGCGCTCGTCGCGATTTCCACATCCTTGCCCGAGATCAGCACGGTTCTCGCCGCCGTACGTGCGAACCTGTTCACCCTTGCGATCTCGGACATACTTGGAACCAACCTGTTTGACGTCGGCTTACTGTTTGTCGTCGATGCCGTTGGGGACTCGTCACCTGCACTCGCCTCGGCCGGAAAATTCGGGGCCGTCGCGGCTGTCCTCGGAATACTTGTGACCGCGCTATTTCTCGTCGGCCTCGCAGAGCGGCGAGATCGAACGATTTTTCGATTGGGCATCGATTCAATTGCCGTTCTCGTCGCGTATGTCGGTGGAATGGCTCTGTTGTTCACGTTGCGTTAGGACTGATTATGAGCGAAGCCATCACAGCACAGGACTCGCTTAGCCCGACTCCCCGTCCCGACGGGGAAGAAGAAGAACTCAAGCGGATCTGGGCAAAACCACGCGGCTTCAGCATCGTGACGGCCGTCAACAATGACGTCATCGGCCTTTTATACATCGGCGCTGCCTTACTATTCTTTCTCCTTGCAGGCGTTCTCGCCCTGCTGATGCGGACGCAGCTCGCGGTTGGAGACAATACGTTCCTGTCGCAAGAACTCTACAATCAGATTTTTACGGTCCACGGAACCACGATGATGTTCCTGTTCGCGGTGCCAGCCGTTGAGGCGCTCGGCGTCATGCTGCTTCCCCAGATGCTTGCAGCCCGCGACCTCCCGTTTCCTCGTTTAAGTGCCTTTGCCGTCTGGGCCTACATTGTTGGCGGCTTAGTATTCTTTTCGACGATCTTTTACGATCTCGCGCCAAGCGGCGGATGGTTCATGTATCCCCCCCTGACGAGTAGTGAGTATTCCCCGGGAAATAACGCTGATTTCTGGCTCCTTGGAATTGGCTTCATAGAAATCTCAGCAATAGCCGGAGCGATTGAAATCGTAGTCGGCACCCTCCGAACCCGGCCGCCCGGAATGTCCCTCGACAAAATGCCGATCTTTGCATGGTCGATGCTCATATTCGCCGGGATGATTATCTTCGCCTTTCCTGCGGTCATCCTGGCGACAATGCTGCTGGAATTCGAACGCGCTTTCGGTTGGCCATTTTTTATCGCGGATAAGGGTGGCGATGCGCTGCTATGGCAACATCTGTTTTGGTTTTTTGGGCATCCAGAGGTCTACATAATATTTCTACCCGCGGCGGGCCTCGTTTCTATGATCGTGCCAACGATGGCCCGAACACCTCTCGTCGGGTACCACCTGATCGTTGTCGCGCTCATCGCAACAGGCTTTTTTAGCTTTGGGCTTTGGGTACACCACATGTTCACGACCGGTATTCCCGCGCTTAGTCTGGCCTTCTTCTCCGCCGCTAGCATGGCCGTTGCTATCCCTTCAGGCATACAGGTGTTCTCGTGGATCGCTACCTTTGCGTCGGCGCCAAATGGCGTGCGCATTACAACAGCAACCTTGTTCGTTCTTGGCTTTCTTTTCATTTTTGTACTGGGAGGCCTGACCGGCGTCATGGTCGCCATGGTGCCGTTCGACTGGCAGGTGCATGACACCTACTTTGTCGTGGCTCATTTTCATTATGTGTTGGTGGGCGGAATGGTCTTCCCGCTGTTCGCGACGTTCTATCACTGGACGCCGATGCTGTCCAAAAATCCGCTATCGGAACGCCTCGGCAGATGGGTATTCTGGCTCATGTTCCTCGGGTTCAATACAGCGTTTTTCCCGATGCACATCTCGGGGCTCTACGGAATGCCGCGGCGCATTTGGACCTATCCAAGCGACATGGGCCTCGATGGTTTGAACCTTGCTTCCACAGTTGGCGCATTTGTGTTTGCCGCAGGCGTCCTGCTTTTCGTCATTGATGTGTTGTTGCGATTTCGACCAGGTGAATCCAAGCAAACCAATCCTTGGGAGGCGGGCACACTTGAATGGCTTCCAACGGATGTCTACTGCACCAGATCAATTCCGCACGTGACGAGTCGTGACCCTCTTTGGGATCAACCAGATCTAGCTAAGGAGGTGACTGAGGGGCGGCATTATCTGCCCAATGCGCCTAGTGGTGGTCGTGAAACCATCGTGACGACTGCGATTGATGCCAAGCCCGACTACATCATTCAGATGCCAGGGCCCGGCTGGGCGCATGTTCTGGCTGCTATCTTCACGGCGGGATTTTTTCTCCTGCTGACGATTAAATTTGTCATCGCCGCGGTACTTTCCGGACTCGCTGCCATCATTGCTTGCTTTGTCTGGGTCTGGGAATTGGATCCTGGGCCAAGCGACAAAATTGATGTCGGGAGGGGGATCAAACTGGACACTTACAGATCGGGACCGTCCTCTCATTCATGGTGGGCGATGATCGTCTTGATGTTGGTTGCCGGCTCTCTCTATCTCTCGTTCCTATTCTCGTATCTCTATCTGTGGACGGTATCTCCGAGTGTTTGGCCATCGAGTACGGATGCTCTTCAGTCGGTAGCTTGGCCAATTGGTTCCGCGGTTCTGTTTCTTGCTGCTTCTGCGTTCATACGGGGCGCGGACTATTCCTTGGCTCTTCCGGGAAGTCAGGATTGGCGCACGCCCCTGTTCCTCTGCTTGGCTGTGGTTTCTCTCGTAGCAGCCGTGGCGTTGGAGGTGTGGGGTCATTGGACCAACGGTCTAAAGCCAACCGAGAGCAGCTATGGGGCGATGGCTTATATGGCCAGCATCCTCACGGGTCAGCTTGCTGTCGCTATAGCACTGATGACCATTTTGACGATCGCACGTCACTTCGCGAAGCGGTTGAACAGATTGAGGCGGGTGACATTCGACAACGTCGCTCTGCTCACCCATTACACCGTGTGCCAAGGTCTATTGGGCCTCCTGGTGATTCACGGCTTTCCGAGGCTCGTCATCTAGCGGGCGAAACTAATAAATTACTCCAATGAATGAATCCGATAAAATAGAACGTGATGCAGAGGAACCGACAATAGTGAACCGGCCCACCGTCGGCATGATTCTTTTTCTACTTTTTGGACCGATCGTTTGGGCGATCCATTTCTCGATAGTGTACAGCAGTCAGTCAACGCTTTGTGCGGCAGCAGACCATCTCGACTTTCATCCCAATTCCGCCATTGCAGCCATCATTTTCATGGTGAGCATTTGCGCGGTAGCCACGCTGGTATGGGCAATTTCCCTTCCCTCGCGCCTCGCAGCAGCATTGGGCGTAGATCTCGCCGCTAGACGAGCGTCGTTTTATTCATCCGTCATGACGCTCCTTGCGTGGTTGTCTGTATTCGGCATCGCGGCGCTCGCATTGTCCGCATTTTTGGTGGATCCCTGCGCCCCGTTGCGGTGAGAAATGGCCAAGCGATCATGACTGATCTCTCGCAAGTCCTGCTTTTCGCAATGTTGCCCGTCATGGGAGTGCTCATCGGCACGACACTCGCAGAGACTTTCCGCGCACCAGGTTGGGTGATTGGTGCGACACTACATGGCGCCGCAGGCGTCGCCATTGCGCTTGTAAGCGTAGATCTGATGCCTCGAATAGTTGATCAGATTGCGATGACCACACTCATTTCGGCTTTCCTCGCCGGCGCGGTCGTATCTGTCATCATTGAGCGCACCTTACGCATTTTTAGAAGCACCGAACGCCAACCAAAGAACCTTCAGGCCTGGATGGTTTATACGGCCATCGCCGCCGACTTGGCGAGCGACGGAGCACTCACAGGGGCCGGCAGTGCAATCGGTCACAATTTGGGCCTGCTCGTCGCGGCCAGTCAGGCAATCGCCAATATTCCTGGTGGGTTCGCGGCGGCATCCAATTTGCGAAACAGAAATGTCCTGCGTCACCATAGGTGGATCGCAGCGGTTGCCATGACCATTCCAGCGATGGCTAGTGCGGCTCTAGCCTATTGGCTATTGGCCGATGCGGATCAGGCCCTAAGGAGTACGACCCTCGCCTTCATCTCTGGGGTCTTATTGCTGGCGACCATTGAGGACGTCGTCCCACAAGGCGACGCACCAAAACCGGCGCGTTGGTTGTCCACCGCTTCGTTTGCATTTGGATTTTCCGGACTGGCCTTGCTTTCAGCCTACGTCTAATTCCGCGGACGAGGCAATCGCATGAATGTGTTGGCACGTTGACTGGTCCAATCACAAAAATCGCGCTTAGTTCTTACGATCGCAAAAATTCGGAACAAACTTCTCTCGCAAAAGTTGAACAACAAACGTTGCCCCCGAATGTCACGAGAGGGCATACAGGTGAGGAGATTGCATGATGTTGCGTTTCGCTAGCACATTGCTCGCTGTCGCCGTTCTAACATCAGGCGCATTAGCGCAGTCCAGCTCGCCGAAGCCCGAAGAGGTTCACCCGCCAACCGGTCGAATTGGATCCGAGGTGCCAAAGATGACAACAGAGGAAGCGGAGACAAAATCTAAACCTCAGAACGGGCAACGCAAAGAGAGTGTGCACCCGCCAACCGGTAGAATTGGAACAGAGGTTCCAAAAATGACGACTGAGGAGGGTGAAACGAAGCCACGGAATTAATGGCCAGCGAAAAAACCGGAATGGCGACATCGCATAACACTGGAAAGTGTGCCGTTGTGGAAGGGAGCTTTGCCGACGAATTTCAGAGGGAACATTTGGCACACTTATTGGTTCGGGACATATCAGAAAACCGGGAATGGATGAGGAGCGCTGACTATGTCCCCAAACGTCGAACCGCATCCCCGACAGCCCATATTCCGCCGATCAGGTGAGGAACCCTCGCTTCCTGGAGACGAAACGAAGCTTGAGCCGAAGCCTGAATGGAGGCCTCGTTACAAGGGCTCTGATCGCTTGAAAGGCAGGGTCGCTCTCATCACTGGCGCCGACAGTGGCATAGGCCGCGCCGTTGCTGTGCTTTTTGCCAGAGAAGGTGCGGACATCGCGTTTGCATACCTTTGCGAAGACGACGACGCAGAGATTACAAAGGACGCCGTTCAAGCCGAAGGCCGCCGAGTTATTTCGTTTGCGGGCGATCTGGGTAATCAGCAGTTCTGTAAGGACGTGGCTGACGCAACAATTTCTCAGTTCGGCAAGATTGATATCTTGGTGAATAACGCGGGGGAACAACATCCCGACAAACACTTGCAAGACATAACCGAACATCAACTTCGAAGGACATTTCAGACAAATGTGTTTGGGATGTTCTTTCTTACGCAGGCGGTGCTGCCCCATATGAAGGCCGGAGGGTCGATCATCAACTGCACGAGCGTGACGATGTATGCAGGCTCGTCGAGCTTACTCGACTACAGTTCGACCAAAGGCGCCATTACGGCGTTCACACGCTCTCTTTCCGAAAACCTTGTCGGCAAAGGCATCCGTGTAAATGGTGTGGCTCCCGGCCCTATTTGGACGCCGCTCAACCCTTCCGGTGGTGCAACGAAAGAGAAGCTGGAGCATTTCGGCGAGAGCACGCCTATGGGACGGCCGGGCCAACCGAACGAAGTTGCTCCGAGCTTCTTGTTCCTAGCATGCGAGGATTCGTCCTACATGTCTGGCCAAGTCCTGCACCCCAATGGCGGAACCATTGTTGGTAGTTGAGCACGTCGTGTCCATCAGATGGTGAGCATGCTTTGCGCCAGAGCTGCGGTGGAACAATCGCTTCGCCCTCTTGTTAGCAAGGTGAGCCTTTTGGCGCCGCTCACAATGCGTTGCATTGCTTGAGGAGACTGACGGGACGAAATCGCAACCCAAGTCTCTCCCAGGAGCTAAATTATGGAGCACCACAATCGCCACAGCGTGTACACGCGTATTATCCCATTTCCGATTGCGTGCTTCATTCTCACGCTTCTAACCGACCTTGCTTATTGGCAAACGTCGAACCTCATGTGGCAAAACTTTTCGTCCTGGCTACTTTTTGCCGGACTCGTTGTTGGCGGCGTAGCGGCACTCCTCGGCTTGGTGGAATTGGCTGTTCGACCTGAGTTACGCGCGCCGGCATCTCGGTGGTGGACGCACGCGAGCGGTGGTTTGCTGGTTCTCGCAGCTGCATTCGTCAATAGTCTTGTACACGCGGGAGATGGCTGGACTGCCGTCGTCCCCTACGGTCTTCTCTTGTCCGCGGTGACCGTCCTTCTTATTGCGTTCTTCATGTGGAAGGATCTGACAGATCCCGTCACAAATTCGCCGGCCCGTCTACCCATGTCGGGTCGCGCGATGACGATTGGTGTTGTCACGGTGCTCACTCTTGGGCTCATTGGCATCGCGATTTCCGGGAGCTTCGATAGCGGCTCAAAGTTTGATGTTGCAGAGCAGATTGGACGCGATCCCAAATTACCCGAACCACAATCTGATCTGATTGCGGACTTGAAGGTCGCTGAGGTCGTGGGATGGGGAAAAGGCGAAACGCCGACCGTCGCCGAGGGCCTGACGATCACGCCCTATGCCAGGGATCTTGCGAACCCGCGGACGGTTCACACTCTGCCTAACGGAGATGTGCTTATCGTGCAGTCGCGCGGTCCAGCCGCGGAGCACGTTGCGCGGCCGAAAGACGTCATTCGCGATTGGGTGATGTCGATGGCTCACGGACCCAGCAATCAGAAGAAAAGCAACCTGATTACGCTGCTGCGCGATACGGATCGCGATGGGAAAGTGGATCAACAATCCGATCTTATAACTGATCTGAACTCACCTTTCGGTGTGGCATGGTCCGAGGGAACGCTCTACGTCGCAGCGACGGATGCCATTCTTGCCTACCCCTATGAACTGGGCGCGACCCAAATTACGGCCGAGCCCACAGTGCTGACACCGCTTCCCGGCGGACCGATCAACCACCACTGGACAAAGGATCTGGCATTGAGTCCGGATGGGCGCTTTCTGTATGCATCCGTCGGCTCCAATTCAAACGTTGCCGAGAATGGGTTAGAGGCTGAAAAAGGTCGTGCCGCAATTTGGCGGGTCGACCGGCAAACGGGTGCCAGCCGCGTTTTCGCATCCGGTCTTCGCAATCCGAACGGTCTAAGCTTTCAACCCGAGACTGGCACATTGTGGACTGTGGTAAACGAACGCGATGAGTTGGGCCCGAACCTCGTCCCCGACTACATGACATCGGTACAGGAGAGTGCGTTCTACGGATGGCCCTGGAGCTACTTTGGCGATCATGTCGACGAGCGAGTCCACCCGCAACGGCCCGACATGGTGAAAAAGGCTCTCAAACCTGACTATGCGCTGTCCAGTCACGTCGCCGCGCTCGGCCTTGCCTTTTCCGCGAACTCAGGCATGCCGGCCCCCTATGCGAACGGCGCCTTCGTCGGATTACATGGCAGTTGGAACCGTCAGTCGTTCAACGGATACAAAGTCGTCTTTATTCCGTTCGAAAACGGCAATCCGGCTGGCAAATTCCAAGACGTGGTGACAGGATTCCTCGATGGAGATCAGGTTCGCGGACGTCCCGTTGGCGTTGGTATAGATGGGACAGGCGCGCTCCTCATTGCAGATGATGCAGGCAATACTGTATGGCGCGTGGCCGCGGCTGATGGGTCCGTGATACCTTCGCCCATCGGTACGGACCAAGTCCGCAGCGACCTCTCCACCCTTGGCGCAATTTCTCCAGAACCGACGTCGGGAAACAGCAATTCGCAAGCTGCAGCTCTCAATAACCGGCAACACAGCGCATCTCCGCCCAAAATGGTCGAGCGCACGTCGCCAACCGATCTTGCGCCGGCGGTCTTACCCGAAGGCTCGCTTCAAGATGAAAAAGACAACACCAAGTGACCCTTTGAATAAAAAAGCGAGGTTAGCAATGAAAGACCATCCAACAGAGCAAAAGAAGAATAACACTTTAGACTACGGTCGAGGCGGGCGAAGCCCTTCGCTCCCGTCGAAAAAGGATGAGCGCAAAGCGGATCCACCGGTGGGTCCTTACAGCAAGCATGACGGCAAAAAGCAGATTTCCCGTCCTTAATAGCCGGAGGCGGTATCTCTAAGGGAAAAATGACAGTCCCCCAACCGATACACTGCCAATTCGAAACCTCACTCAAGCTGGCCGTCGTCAGCATCCGCCACAGCGGCGGCGTAGAACAGCACAATGATCTTTTCCAGACCCTCCTGCGTCAGGCCAATGATTATGACGCGGCTGTCGGCAATGCCCCATTCACGACCCCCTCCGAACTCGAAGCCGAGCAAACGCCACCTTCGCCCCCCAAGCGCAAACGGCGTCTGCGCATAGTCTGACGTCGCCCGCGCCCCATCCGCGAAGATGGAGTTTCACCTCCATGGCGTCCGAACGCCAGACCATCGTCCGGCGCGAACAGTGCGCATGGTGCAACCGTTCCCGCACCCTTCACATATCTGCCGCGTCCCATCCACGGCTCACTCGGAACCTTCGCAGATCCGTCTACACATCAAGGGTGGTAGGGAGTCCAATCCTCCAAGGCCTGCCGAGATCGATCCGCAAGGAGTAACGCATCGCAATTTCAGCCGAAGGGCAGGGGGGCGGCACGTCTCCGCCTGCGGATGCCACGCTGAAGGCGCTGCAGCACATCTGGGCATAACCCTTCCACCTACTGGAAAGCGTTGTCGCACTCAGGCATCCTTCTCCCCACGGGAGCAATTGGGTCGACCATTGTACGGAGGGGGCTCCAGCTAGCTCGAAAGAGCCCCAAGTGGTCCATGCCTGTCTGCCCATGATCAATCAGTTGCAAAATTGGGAGCATCCTCAAGTTCTTGCCGGGACATGCCGTGAAGAACTACGCGATTGGGCTCAGCTGGCTCCTTCTCCCCATCTTCACGCGTTGCATTAATCTGAACTGCGTCCAAGGGCACGGCAACATACTTCTCGCCTAATCCGAGGAACCCACCTACGCTAACGATGATCGCGACCCCTTCGCCCTTCCGGTTCATAAGCACATCGTGCACCTCGCCGATCTCCTCGCCGTTGGCGCCGTAGACGTCCGTATCGGGAAGTTCGGAGGCCATGAAATGATCCGGACCAGCGGTGCTGAGCACCTGCCGCTTGAGTTCGAGGCCTTGTGTCTGTCGCTGTGTCTGTCGCTGAGTTTTTTGACGATCATCGGATTGGCCGGCAATCTTTGGCTCTTGCGTAAGATTTTGCGCGATCTGCAGATGCCTTCTAAGCACCGGCAATGTGCTTTCTACGAAATTGCGCAACTCGTCATTCTCTCCGCTCTGGCTGTACGCTTGGTAGAGTCGAATCGCTTCTTCGTGTGAATCGATCTGTTGGCTCCTAAATAGCTCACCAAATTCCGCGTCCGAGGCAGAGCGGAGCTTCTCGATCATCTTATTGTGTTTAGTATCAAGCTCGGTGGGAATGGTGGCTCCGATGCTTTTCGCCGCGGTGATCAACCGCGCTTCCAGATCCGTGTGGTCTGCGATGTTTTGTTGAACATACGTACTAAACGCTTCGCCCAATGATTTTCGCGATGCCAGATTGCTTGATTGAATTTCGTAGCGATTGCCGACCGCAGCCTCGGTGACAAACTCTTGCGCAGCGCTGCCAGCATCTGATCTTGGTGGCGCCTGCTGTTCAGCTGTAGTCTGTGCGTGGGCTGGCATGGTGAAAACCAATAGTCCCAACGCCAAGCTCGATAGCCTCATCCTTTCCTCCTGTTACTTCGGGCAACCGCGTACAACAATGCTCCCCTGCCGATCACGGAGAGCATAGTGGTGTAGCCATCACTTCAATTCGATACGGCGTTAGTGACGGGTGCTCGCAGTGGCGCCTGCGAGATCCGAACTCGATTGCTGCTCATTTCTGCGAAGATTATTCTGAACATGCTTCACTCCAGAGGCTCTCTCTGAGAGATCTTCCGCATGACGTTTGGCGAACCGATCACGCACAGTGCCTTCGAGGGTGACCTCGCCGCCACTTACGGTTACCTCGATGTCCGAAGCATCAATGTGGGGGTCGTCGCAAAGACGATCACAGACGTCTTCACGGATACGATCATCAGAGCGGGTATAGTTTTTTGGACCCCGTCCCCTGAACCGGTCATCCATTTCGCGACGCCTTTGAGCCTCCTCACTCCCGAACCACGAAGCAACTTCATCGCCAGCTCTCTCAAGAAAGCCACGGTCTTCATTGCGATGACGGAATTCTCCGCGATACCCGCCTGAACCGCCATACGGCGCCCTCCTGGGAGATCGATGTTTGCCGTAGGGGCCGTGCCCAGCGGGCGCGTCAAGGTGATACCTCTCGTTTGACGCTGGGCCGTAATAGCCACCGTAGGAAGAACCGCGTCCGTAACCAAATTCGTCGGAGTAGTCGCCCCTATAGCCACCCATGCCAGCTCGCCGATCCTCGTCCCTCCGCCACTCTTCCATATCTTCGTCGCCGAACCCCCACTGCATTTCATCACTCTCCCGTTCGTCCCAGTCTCGATCGCGGTATTCGGGGAATGGCCCCCTTACGCGCTCGTGTCGGTGGCCGCGACCATACCGCCTGCTATCTTCCCAATCCTTTGGCATCTTGACCTCCTTTGAGCATCGGATTGGCTACCCAACTTTCGTGCAAGCGACATGTTCCAACCGCTCTCAAATAGAAGTGGCGCACAACATCTCGTGCCGGCATAAGTGATCCGACCAGCAGAGCACAGGTTGGAGATCGAAGTAGGACCTTGCATCGGCCCAGGTATGCGCGCCTGCAGGCAATAGCGCGCCCCATGCCAGTTCATCCAATCCTTGCGCCGGGCATACCAAGCCCTTCCAACAGGGCTAAGCTACGCATTTACAAAATCACAAATCAGCGAACAGGGATTGGCGTCGACATTCTTAAACAGCTTCGAACTCATGAGATGCAGCCCTTCTGCAGAAACGTCTATTGGCAAAACAACCGCTCCCACTCGGCCTCAGGTTGGCCATATAGACCGTTTGCGCTCTCCTCCAAACCTTCTCGATCCACGATCTCGATGCATCCTCGCGCGGTCGCAACAATGCCCTTGTCCTCGAAGTGTTGGAGTCCAATCGTCACACCGGCCCGCCTGACACCCAGCATAAGCGCGAGGAACTCGTGCGTTAACATCAGTTCCTGCCCTATGCTCCTATCATGCGCCATCAGCAACCAACGCGCGAGACGCTCTTCCAACTTCCCGTGTGCATTGGCCAGTGCCGTATAAGCCGTTTGCACCCCAAAAACATGAACGTAGCGTAGGAGATGTCGCAGAAGCGTGGGACTCTTTGCTAAAGCCGCTCTGAGATCCTTTGCGTTGACGCATTTCCCCTTCCCCTCGACCTGCATGAATATCTCGTATGGGGAATGGTCCACACCGAGGACCACTGGAAGTCCTACAAAACCCTTCGATCCGACAAGGGCAACCTCCGCATGCCGGCGCTGTCCGCCAATTACGACCACAGACGCCAAGCCGCTTTCCAGGAAGTAGACCGCACCAACCTGCCTGTTGATCGCCTGAAGATTTTGCCGGAAAGATAATGTCTGGTCTTTGAAATCAAGCGCTATTTCGGCGTAGTCCGAATCGGACATTGCTTTCAAAATGTGATTCTGGCGTTCGGGTGAGGAGATTTGTTCCATCAAAGACATCCCAGGCAGGGCCACGGCACCGACGAAATTTAGCGGCGCGTCGGCTATCCCTTTACAAATCGCGACAGCCACTGTGATCAACTGGTTGGGACCGAGCAGCAGGAAAAAGGGAAATCGGTGCTGCGGAAGATTAGAGGGAAGAACTCTCCAGCGATGGCAGAGTTCCCACGTCGCGGCTAAACCCACAATTTTAAATACGAATGGAGTTGGGTACGATATCGAACTGACTTCGCAATAGAATAGAGCAGAGAAAAGGATATACTTGCCTAAGCTGGGAAGCTCACGATGAGCAGCCCGCCATTGGTTATCGGGATAACCAGTATCGCGTGCGGCTCCCTCTCTGCGCACGAAACATCGGGAACACCCAACGCACAAGGCCACGACGAGTATGTTGTTGGCGACAGCATTTGAGGAGGCCTTGGCACACGCTCCAATCGATGCTTGTCGAAAGGAGTACCACAATATGGATTTCCCAGAAGACGCGTATGGTCCGGAAGCCGTCGCCGTTATGGGGCGCGCCTTCGAGCAAGCTTGGCAAGAGCTGAATGCCATTACCATGGACCTGCCATATAGCGCACACGTGGTTCGCAGGCGTATCGCACTTCGCATTCTTGAAGCCGCGCAAGACGGAGAACGTGATCCGCAACGCCTCAAAGAATTGGCGTTGCGCGGCCTCGAGCCGTCACCTGCTGACTAAGCCCAATCCGTTGAGGCCTCTGAGCCCAACACGGAAGGTATGCCCCGCCAGAATCGGACATCCATTATCATGCCCCGTTGATTGGATTCTGTAAGCGGAACCTCTTAGGATTGTGATTGTTTATTGCGATAGTCGTTTGTCCGCTAACGTCCCTAATAATCTACCGAGGTGCTGACCTTGTTGCGCTTGCCGCGGTTCGGCTTTAACAGATCCACAACAATTAGATTTCGAGTCCTCACGCTCGTAGCCTCGATCGTGATTCCTCTCATTGCGTTGTTCACTTGGGTTGCCCTCGAATATGCTGCAGCGAAACGCCAGATTATTGAGGAAAAGCGCGAGAACCTTACCGAGCGCGTAACCGCATCCATAGATCAAGAGGCAACAAGTGTTCTGCGCCTGCTTGAAAGCGTGGCACGCTCAGAAAGTCTAAGCGACGGTGACTTTCAGAACTTTAATATGCAGTCAGCTATCCTCCTCGCACACCCGCAAATAGACCGAGCGTGGGCGTTTACAAGGGATGGCATGGTCGTGGCAGACTCTTCGGACGCAGCCAACAAGCCAGAGCAAATACCGCCGCAGCTGCAGACCAAGATTCTTTCTGGAGCGTTTGCGATCTCTTCCGTCATGGGAGATGGACGTAATGCCTATGCTATTCTCGGAGTTCCCTTTTCATCAAATGGTCAAATCACACACGGAATCGTCGCAAAGATAAACGTTGGCTATTTTAGCCAACTTTTCCGGCAAGCTGGTATGGAGCCTCAGTGGGCCGCCGCTGTCGTAGATCGGAACGGTCAGTTCGTATCGCGGAGCCTGGATTCATCCTACCAGGTAGGACGAATAGCTCGGCCAGAACTCGTGGATGCAGCCCGGAAGCCTGAACCCCGTGGCACTTTTGACAATGTAACATATGAGGGTGTGCACTCCCTCAACTCGTATCAGCGGTCATCGCTGACGGGGTGGACAACTGTTGTCGCAGTTCCCTTCGATGTCATGACCGCACCTTTGCGGCAGACCATTCCCCTGCTGGTCGTTGGTGGAACTACTATACTCGCTGCCACGCTCTTACTGGCAACCTACTTGGCTAGAAAAATCGCACAGCCAGTGCGCAACCTGAAGGACTATGCGCATGCATTGGCTGGCGGAATGCCTGTCGAGATCCGGACGCAACATATTGCGGAACTCGAAGAAGTGCGCGTGGCTCTTGAGAAGGCAATCTCACAAAACGCAAGGCTCTCCGCGCTTGTGGCGTCATCGGGCGATGCGATCATTAGCATCGATCTCGATGGCACGATTAGATCCTGGAACAAGGGCGCAGAAGAACTTTTCGGCTATCGAGAGGACGAAATCTCCGGACAACCAAAGACAGTCATTGTCCCGGAACATCGATCGTCAGAATTTGGAGACTTACGACGTCAAATCCTTTCCGGAGAAAGCGTGCGCGTAGAAACCCAGCGGCGCCACAAGGACGGGACAATCATAGACGTATCTCTCAACTCGGCACCCATACGACGACCTGATGGAACTATATTCGCCATTTCCTCCATCATTCATGACATCAGAGATCGAAAAGCCGCAGAAGAGCATGCCGCGCTCTTAATGCGCGAAATCGCCCACCGTTCAAAGAACCAATTGGCGATTATCCAGTGCATAGCAAATCAAACCGCAAAGCATACTTCGTCTAAGGAAGAGTTCGTCGACGCGTTTGAGCAGCGGCTTTGTGGTTTCGCCGCATCCCACGACCTGTTGACTCACTGGAATTGGATAGACGTTCCCTTAGATCAACTCGTACGTGGGCAGCTGGAAGTATTCGTACAGTGGCCAAGTCCTCAAGTGGATGCCGATGGACCGTCTGTGAAACTGGATGCTGCCAGCGCCCAGGCGCTCGGTTTAGCGCTCCATGAGTTGGCAACAAATTCCACAAAGTATGGCGCACTTTCAATTGGTTCCGGACACATAAAAATCTCCTGGTCCCGCAAAAGCAATGGCCAGTCAGAACCGTTGTTAGATGTGGCCTGGCTAGAAACGGGAGGACCAGAGGTGGTTACGCCAACAAGACGAGGTTTTGGCTCTTTCGTAATTGAGCAAATGGCATCCGCGAGTCTGTCCGGCGAAGCCCGCATCGATTATCGCCCGCAAGGGATTGTCTGGCGGATCAGCTTCCCTTATCCAGGCGTCGGCCAACACCAATCCACGAAAGCCGAAACTGTGTAGGTATCCCCAGCTAGCTATCCCTCGCCATCTTCTTTGCAACCTCTTCCTTAAGCACGTCCTCGTTCATCTGCTTGATGTTCTTTCCCATTGCCGGCTTTTTATCGCTAGGCTGACCAACCTTCTGATCGCTTGAAGTCGACATTTTTTTCGCGATCGTTTCTTTTTTCTGCTGCTTTGTCATGGTAGAAACCTCTCGGTTTTTTATTCATGTACTACGCTAATAAGCTGCCGGGAAAATCGTTCCTATGGGCGATCATTTCGTGAAGCATTTATGGGCTGGAATCGGGAATGCGCCCGTCCGCAAAGTTGCCGCAAGTTCTCAAGCTAGCACTAAGCTGCTTTACGCTGTGACCACCGGTTATTGGGTGCGATACCAGGCAACAAGTCCTACCGGATGTTGCATCGCCTGCTCCACGCAAGCCGTTGACGTCGTCTCACCTATTTCCACCAATAGCCTTTGACGCGCACGATTGAGCCTGCTCTTGATGGTTCCAATAGAGCATCCACAAATGGTCGCTGCCTCATTGTAAGCGACGCCTAGAGCTCCCACGAGAACCAACACCTCACGTTGCTTATCCGGAAGACGCTCCACCGCCTCGATAAGTTCGCGCCCGCGTAGCGACCATTCCTGAGTTGGGTCGATGGCCGAGCCTTCGGAGATGCAAGCGGCAGATCCAGGCGCTTCGCGCCTCTCCATCATATGCCTAGTACAAAATGTATTCCGCATGATCGTGAATAACCACGATTTCATGTTCGTCCCCGGGCGGAATTGGTGAATTTTTGAAAGTGCACGAATAAGGGTTTCCTGCACGAGATCATCAGCATCCGCTGCATCGCGGTAGAAGGATCTAGCGAAGGCACGAAGCGCCGGGATTAGCTCGACGATATCCTCGTTGAGCTGGTTCGATTTCGGCACAGCTGAACTCCTTGACTAAAGCTGTGCCCCCACATGAACGAAACAACGCAAGG
Source organism: Candidatus Filomicrobium marinum (assembly GCF_000981545.1). Lineage (NCBI taxonomy): Bacteria > Pseudomonadati > Pseudomonadota > Alphaproteobacteria > Hyphomicrobiales > Hyphomicrobiaceae > Filomicrobium > Candidatus Filomicrobium marinum. Next base: position 592,329 of record NZ_LN829119.1, on the reverse strand, counting down.
TCCCGCAGAATGTTCCTAATTAGCATCCTCAGAGAGAACGATTGGAGTTTGTAGGGTAGAAACAGATCGGAGCTTTGACATGAATGTCAGCACGTCCGGAAGAAGCAGGGATCAAGCCGCGGCGAATCCAATGTTGCGAACCATAAACAGCGAGAGCCCCCGCGTGATTTCTCACCAAGAGCTCTTTAGATCCTAGTTGTCGATTGCTCGATCTTCGGATCTGAACTTTCTACGCCGCCGGTCAGTGAAACGTTCCATGGATCAGGCGGGCGATATTGAAAATAATCTTCTCTACCAAACACCGTCCCGCTGACTTTACGGTGAGCGCCTCAACCAAGCCTTTGCGGAAAGCTCAAGAAAATGGCACGGCCCCTACACAGACCGCGCCAAACACCCCAGCTGCTTTCCCCGGTTCATTGGTTCAGTCCTGCGTCGAACCAGGAGTCTCTTCTTGGACCTTACCGCTTACGCTGCGATTTTCGTCCGGCACATCGTCATCAGCCGCAGCTGGGCCCTTTCGGGGTGCGATACTGCCAGTCGTTGCTGGTGGCTGAGTTGGGGTAGTGTCCATATTCCTATTTTCTTCTCGCGGCGCGACTTCGCGCGCTTGCCCAGGCGCCTCAGTCTGGTTGCGTCCCAATGGCTCTTTGGGAGAGGTCTGTGCCAAACTTGCGCTCGCACCGATTAGGAGGGTAAGGACACTTACTGCTGTTAGTTTGGCCAACTCCATTCGAACAACTCCTTTGGTTGTGGTTATGAGGTTGCCAACCAACGGAATGTTCTCATGTTCCATTGCAGGTTTCACGAAAACGTGACCCGCCACTTTAAATGTGAAATTACGCGTATCCGAAAAAATCAGTCGGCAAGACATTGCCAACAGATAACTTAGATATTGAGCCTGATATTGGATAGAACGACTCCGCTGCGGGGTCTCGCCGGGATTTCGTGGAGTGATAGAGTTAGGTCCTGCTCGGGTAGCTCGTACTGCATATCCTCAACGAGCAGCCGGCACGCTTCGCGCATAATGCCAACGGTTATTTGTTCACCGGGACACCTGTGATCGGTCCGGGAATCACCTCCTCCCTGAGGAATGAAATCATAGCCCTGCGTTCGCCAAGCAAGCCTCCGTGCGGGGTTAAATTGATGGGGTTCAGGGAAGAGACGCCGAAAGTGATTTGTTCCGTAAAGATCCAATATGAACCAATCTCCGCAGTCAAATTCATGTCCACGCCACTCAAAGGATTCAATCGCTCTGCCTCCGATCACTGGAAAGAACGGATATAACCGCCGAACCTCCTCGGCAAAGTGCTCGTAGGCGGCATCGTCCGCAGAATGGAGTTTCTCTTTCCACTTCGGCTGCTGTTCCAGCGCCATCGCCACGAAAATCACGAAGCGGCCGATGGCCACGGTGGCCCGAAGAATGTTTATCAGTTCAACTGCGGCACTGCGCTCAGAAAGAAGACTACCATCCATGTCGCGATAATTGACGACGTAAGCCAGAGGAGAGTCGGTAGCCACTATGGCGGTGCCTTCTCTGATGCTTCTGACCAATCGCTCAAAGTAACGCTCTGTGCTTCTCCTTCGAATGAGCGCAAGGATAACGGCGAAGCCCGCTGAGCCCGAGTTTTCAATCATCGAGGAAAATTCGTTGGCGAGTTCCGCATACGGCTTGCTTGCGGGAATCTGCATCCAACGGCAAATCGTTTTCGTAAGGATTACATTAGCTTGGTCGAACAAAACGATACTGGGCCTGCTCGACCACTCTTTGGCAGCATTTCGCCACTCCCCGCGAAACAACTCTGTAATCTGCTGTTCGGCGTCGGCTCCCATTAAAAGTCGAACAAACATTGCCTTTCGATGCCGATGGGCTGCTCCGTCCAACTGCTGTACGCTTCCGAGGTCTTGTAACAACCGCATCGTGGTAGGTGGCATTGCGCCACGCCGCGTGAAACGCCCACCCTCGTAGAACAGTTGCGCCGCATCCTCGCCGCGCGCGCAGACGACTTTTTGCAACATAAGACGCGCCAAGAAGGCATCACTGTTCAATCGATCGCAACGTCGGGAAACGAATTCATAGCCATCGTGCAGGAAAGCGATCGTATGATCGAAACCCTTGAGCCGTGGAAGAGATCCGCTGCGCATTTCTGGACGTCTCACAGATCCACATCAACCTTCGGCAGCGGCGCACGCGCTGGCCCATGTATCACCGAGCCGTCCGCCGCGAATATGGAGCCATGACAGGGACAATCCCACGTGTGATCGGCATTGTTCCAAGTGACCGGGCATCCCTTATGGGTGCAGGCCGCAGACAATGTATGCAACGTACCGTTCAAGTCTCTCCGTACCGCAATATCATGGTCGCCGACGCATAACACGCCTCCTTCACCGCGACCGATCTGGTCCACCCTGCTTACAGTGGATTGGCTCTTTCCGCTCTCATGAAAATCATTTGGGAAGGGCCGGAGAGGATCATAAAGGGACAGCCAGCTGTTTGGACGTCCTGCAATGCAATCTGCGATCATCATGCCAACGGCGGTGCCGTTGCTGATCCCCCAGCCATTGAAACCCGTGGCAATGTAAAATCCTGACGCGTTTTCGTGGTCCGGCTGCCCGGCATATGGAATCCGGTCCGCAGTATCGTAGTCTTCGTTGCACCAATGCCATAGGCCATCTCCGACCGGGAGATTCCTACGCACCCAATCTTCGAGCTCCGCAAAAATAGCAGCGACGTCACCGTCCTGACCCGTACTAAATCGCGGGCCAAGCGCCAACAGAAAGTAACCTGTCCTGTCGCGACCAATCCGCAATGAATGGCTCGGCTCTTCAACACTGATGAACATATCCTTGATCGGCGGCGGGTCTTCGATCCGAAAGGTCATCGCGGCGTGGCTTCGTGGTTGAGTGCGGTTCGCCATACCCACCGGGCTCTTAATTGGAATATTCGTAGCAACGACGATATTGCGAGCCTGAACTTTGCCGCTGTCAGTTACCACGCACCAACAGCCCTCATTTTCAATCTGCCTAACGCGGCTATTCTCGTAAATGCGGCCGCCCAAAGCCTTCACCGCTCGCGCAAGCCCATCGAGGTAACGTGCGGGGTTAAACTGTGCTTGGTTTGGAAAGCGAAGCGCACCAGCCGTCCTGAAAGGTAGGGGCGCCCATTCGACTACATCCGCTGTGATGCCAAATTTCTGCGCCGCAGCTGCTTCTTGTTCGAGGTGGGCCCGTACCGACCGATTGAGTGTATAGGCATAAGCGGTCTTTGCCTCCAGTTCGCAAGCAATCTCATGTTCCGCAATCCAGCTTTTTATCGCCTCTACGCCGGCTAGGTTTGCAACCGCATATTCGCGCGCACGTTCCAATCCCAAATTCTCAATCAGTTCGTTATAGATCAACCGGTGCTGCGTCGTGATTTTCGCTGAAGAGCGTCCTGTCACCTGTTTCCCAACCTCTAGAGCTTCGACCACTACGACCTGCCTACCTGCTTCCAGAAGTTTTAGTGCACTCGTAAGGCCGACAATGCCGGCCCCCACGATGACTGTCTCAACTTCGATCACTTCGTGGAGTGGAGCGTAGGACGCCGACTCGAGCTGTTCCGTCCAGCAGCAACCAGACTTGCCAGAAAATCTTCCCATTGTACGCGCTCACCAATCGCTTCAACCTTCGGCGCAACGCCTCAGCGGTAGCGCGGTTCCTAGAAGCAGCAATGGACGGGAACTGCGAGCGATCGGAACCCTGGCAGCAAGTTCGCATTAGACCTGCATTTAGCGAGCGCTCTAGGAAAATACCATGACGTCGCAAAATCAGCTCATAAAATGGACCGCCGCCATGTCGGCGATTTTGATTATACTTGGGACGGCCGTCTTCCTTTATTTTCCGGACTGGTATCGCGCCGACGAAAAGCGAGTTTTATTGTGTGGGAAAACAATCGAAGACCAAAGCGAGCCCATCCTCAAATTGGAAGGTGAGGAATGCGAGGCGATTATCCAAAACGTCGATATGTACGAGAATTTACCGAGGGAACAGGATGTTACCGCCTTCGATGAGCAGCGGCTGCGGGTCGAGATCGGCAAAGCCCCGCCCGTTGGTACCCGCTTGGAGTTGCTACCAAAGGCTGTCACAACGCAGTTCCCAGACTTGACAAGGTATCGATATTTTATCTCCGGTGACAATGTTGCGCTCGTAGATCCGGCCAAGGCGAGAATTGTCGCATTTGTCGGAGTGCAGGAGAGCCATCGCCAAAAAGGCGAATAGCCTTGCAGCTTGGATTACACATGGTCTTGCCCCCAGTTAACGACCGTACCGATGGAACAACTCTGGCGTGGAGATTGTTGCGCACCATAAGGCTGCTCGACCTGGAGTTTTTGCGGGAGGCTCAATGAAGGCCCTATGTTGGCACGGCAAATACGATGTGCGCTATGAAACGGTGCCCGATCCAGTAATTTCCGATGATCGCGATGCCATCATAAGAGTAACGAGTTGCGCGATCTGTGGCTCCGATCTGCATCTGTTCAACGGAATCATGCCTGGCATGCATGAAGGTGACATCCTCGGCCATGAAACAATGGGTGAGGTCGTTGAGGTCGGCAGAGGCAACAAAAGGCTTAAGGTCGGAGATAGGGTCGTTGTCCCCTTCACTATCGCTTGCGGTGAATGCTTCTTTTGCCGTCGGGGCTATTATTCGGGTTGCGAGAATTCAAATCCCAACAAAGATAAAGTGAAAAAGCTCTGGGGCAACTCGCCAGCGGGCCTGTTCGGCTACTCACACCTGCTCGGCGGATACGCCGGTGGGCAAGCCGAATTCCTCCGTGTTCCCTATGCAGACATCGGCCCGATTAAAGTGCCGGACGGACTCAGTGACGAAAAGGTCCTATTCCTTTCTGACATCTTTCCCACTGGATACATGGCTGCAGAATTCTGCGACATCCATCAAGGTGACACCGTAGCCGTCTGGGGATGTGGGCCGGTGGGCCAATTTGCAATTCGCAGTTGCTTTTTGCTCGGCGCAGAACGAGTGATCGCTATAGACACAGTCCCTGAACGACTCGCATTGGCGCGCACCACAGGAGCGCAGACGGTCGATTTCATGCAGGAGGACGTCTACGATGTCATACAAGACATGACGCGCGGACGCGGGGCCGACGCTTGCATCGACGCGGTCGGGACGGAACCCCATTCGACGGCCAGCATCGACTCGATTGTGGATCGCCTAAAGGTAGCGACCTTCATGGGAACAGACCAGCCCCATGTTTTACGTCAGGCAATCGAATGCTGTCGCAATTTTGGAGTTGTATCAATCGTCGGCGTGTACGGTGGATACCTTGATAAAATACCTTTCGGCTCCGCCATCAACCGTGGCCTGACGATTCGGATGGCACAGACTCCAGTACAACATTATCTCCCTAAGCTGTTGCGACTAATCGAAGAAGGCAAAATTGATCCATCGTTTGTAATTACCCATAGCGTCCCACTTTCTCAAGGATCAGAGCTCTACAAAACTTTTCGGGACAAAGAGGATGGATGCATAAAGGTTGTGCTACAGCCTCACGCATAGAACACCTCCGCCTCGGAGAACGGCTCTATTTTCTCACCCCAAATTGCTGACAGGCAAGAACGTCTTCATTTGCGTTGTCAAATCACCACGTTGTCGGGAACAATTGGAGGACGTACCCGGTTTCCGTTCTAAACAAAGGTCGGAGACCACCGCGCGATGAGCAGACTTGTTGTAGTTTCGAACCGCGTGGGAGACGTTGACAATTCGACCCAAACTGGAGGCCTCGCCGTTGCAATTGCAGATGCCTTGCGCACATACGGAGGCCTATGGTTTGGCTGCTTCGAAAGCTCTGAAAAGTCCGGTTGTACTCTACAAACCGCTTTAGGCAGCAACGGAGTGCAGTACGCAAGCACACCGGTCTTTTCTACCGAATATCAGCGTTATTATGCCGGCTATGCGAACAGTGTCCTTTGGCCACTCTTTCACTACAGGACCGACCTCATAGATTATCGCGAGGGCGATTTCCGAGCATATATGAGCGTCAACCGGCAGCTCGCCAATCAACTCTATCCTCGCTTACGTGCAGACGACATCGTATGGGTCCACGATTATCATCTTATCCCGTTTGCACGGTTTCTACGACGGGCTGGCGCACGAAATGCGCGTGTAGGGTTCTTCCTCCATATACCCTTTCCACCTCCCGACCTGCTCGCGGCATCACCAAATCATGCCTCCATCGTGGATTCACTGCTCGACTACGATCTGATCGGCTTTCAAACGTCTACCGACTTATCTAATTTCCAACGATATTTGGACGAGTACGCAATTGCTGTCGTGTCTGCCGATGGCACAATTCGAAGTGACCAACGAACTTCGCGAAGCGGCCGCTTCCCCATATCGATTGACGTCGATAGCTTTACAAAAATGGCGGAAGCGGCTCCGGAAGATGTTCGGCTAGAAGGAATGCGGCGACATATCCTCAAACGCAAACAGATAATAGGTGTCGACCGGCTCGATTATTCAAAAGGTATTCCCGCACGCTTCGAAGCATTCGAAAAGTTGATCTCCGGGAACCCATCTCTCGAAAAATCCGTCTCGCTTCTTCAGATTTCGCCACCGACACGAGAAGGCATCAAACCTTACGAGGAAATTAGGAAGACCGCTGAAGGAATGGCCAGTTCGATAAACGGAAGGCTCGCCGATTTTAACTGGACACCCATTAGATATATCCATCGCACTGTCGCGCGCGACAAGCTAGCTGCAATACTCCGCCATAGTGACGTCGGGCTTGTTACGCCATTGCGCGATGGAATGAATCTCGTAGCGAAAGAGTATGTGGCGGCTCAAGATTCGGATCACCCCGGCGTACTCATTCTATCTCAATTCGCGGGCGCAGCGGAAGAGCTAACGGAAGCTCTCATTGTCAATCCGCATGACACCGACGAGATGGCTCGCTGTCTATTACAAGCACTTACGATGCCGCTTCAGGAAAGGCGAACACGTCATCACCTTCTACTCCAACGCATTCGATCATCTAACGTCCAAAATTGGGCGAATAATTTTTTGACCGTGCTGCTGACGGACGCAAGAAGCGATGACGTATCCATACCGTCGACAGAGATGCGTCAAGCTCATCAAGCACTCCTCCCTAGTGAATTTTCGAATTGATAAAGAGAGGTTGAACAAAACTGGCTTTTGCCAGTTAGGGACCCACGACAGCAATTTTCGAGGAGCAATTTATAATGGCACGTGAACTGTCATCGCGTGGGCAATTCGGCAAGCTTGATGGCCCTAGTCGTCGACAAACATACGACTGGAAACCGGTGAACCGGGACGACTATATTAATTACGGAAGCGGCCGATACGGCGCCGCTGTACCGCCGTATGCCGACTATTACAGCTGGCCACGAGGCGAGGCTTCCCGCAACAATGTCCCCGTTCGGGCATATGATGAAGATCAGATCGGGCACCAGGAATCGAGGGATGTTGCGCCGTGGATCGGCAATGAAGAGAACGCACCGAGGCAGAGCGGACATCGCGGCAAGGGCCCTAAGAGCTATCTGCGATCCGATCAAAGGATCATGGAGGACGTCTGCGATAGGCTCACCGAAGACGGCCAGCTAGATGCAAGCGAAATTTCCGTCTCGGTCCAAAACGGAGAAGTCACATTATCGGGAACAGTCTCTAGCCGCTTTGAAAAACGGCGAGCTGAGGATTGTTCCGACTCCGTTACCGGAGTTCAGCATACCCAGAACAATTTGCGTCTACCCGAACTAGCTCTTGGTGGAGGGCCCGGGGCTCAGGGTGGGATGTAGCCCAACAACAGTCCTCGTCCAGCAAGTTCCTCTTCAACATGCTCGAGGACTTTCCTGAATCACTTTGACTCTGAGAGGTTCCAATGCCGGCAAAATCAAAGTCTCAGCAGATGGCAGCGGGTGCCGCCCTGGCCGCCAAAAGGGGAGAGAAGAAGAAGAGTGAGTTGCAAGGCGCATCCAAAGAGATGGAAAAATCAATGACTCAAACCGAACTCAAAGAACTCGCCACCGGCAAGCGGAAGGGAAAGCCGGAACATTCGTCAAAGGACTGACGACAACCAAACGATTTCAGCCAGAGAACCGTCGACTCTGCAAGTTCCGCCATCCCCAGGGTATGATATGTCGTCACCCTGCAAGTGCATAAGCCACCGGCAAGTTTGGTTACGCTGTGTTTCGCATTTTCGAATTCTCCAATGGAACGGTGGGAACATAAGACCTTTATAGGTTGTTCGGACAGCAAGGCTGCTGCGTGACTCGATCGTCGACAGATTTGCGAACTCCTTGCTGTTGCCGAGCTCCGCGGCAGCCGATCGGAGACCTCAAGCAAGCCTGTCGTTTCACTGCGGAAATCGCTCAACGAACTTTGCTAAATGACAAATCACGTTGTTGTTTTTGGAGGGTCCGGTTTTTTAGGACGGCGGGTGGTTCGCCGACTGCAAGAGTCTGGCATAAGCGTGCGCGTAGCATCAAGGCATCCCGATAGAAGCCGCGCGATATTCGACGCAAACGCCACCAAATTGCAATTTGTCCGAGCCGATGTTCAGGATGATGGAGAAGTACGAGCCGCTCTAGCCGGATGCGACGGCGCAGTAAACGCCATTAGCCTATACGCCGAACAAGGATCAACAACGTTCGAGAGCATACACGTTCAAGCAGCCCGTCGCATTGCGCAACTCGCGCGCGAAACCGGCATGCAGCGGTTTGTTCACATATCGGGTATCGGTTCCGACCCCAATTCTTCCTCAAAGTACATCAGCGCTCGCGGTCAGGGAGAACTGGTCGTAAAGGCAGCGTTCCCAAATGCCAAGCGGCTCCGTCCCGCTGTCATGTTTGGGCCAGACGATCGGTTTCTCAAGCCCCTCAGTGTGTTGATAAGTCGGTTACCGATATTTCCGATGTTTGGTAAAGGAGAGACACGATTGCAACCAGCATTTGTTGGGGACGTTGCTCACGCGATCGCCGATTTGATGCAAGCGCCCGATACGAAAGCTAATGCGGTCGAGTGTGCCGGTCCCGACATTTACGCCTACAAGGAATTATTGGAGATCGTGGCAGACGCAATGCGCAAACGCGTACAGTTTGTTCCGATGCCGTTCGCCGCCTGGTATGCATTGGCTCGTATTTCGAGTTGGCTCCCTAACCCGCAGGTTACACGCACTCAGGTTGAGCTGATGGAGATTGACAACGTCGCCTCATCAAAAACGCCAGGATTTTCTGAACTCGGCATCCGTCCCACATCTGTCAAGGACGTTTTGCCGAAAATCATTTGCGGGAGCTAACCCCTCAGCTCCCTTGCTCAAGAATATCGGAAAGCCGCTTACAAAGCTCTCTCTTCGGCAGCTTTGTAAGATCCAAAGCGACCTCATGTACCACCTTGTACTCCAGATCCTTTGGGAGTTTCGCCCGTAGGTCACCCAGGAACGCGGGCGGGGCTATGAGCACCAATCGATCAAACCGTCGTGCGACCATCGCGTCTCTCAAAGCATCGATCACGGTGCCCGCAAACTCCCGCTTGAGGTGACGACGCGAGTCCGTCGGTTCTTCTTTTGCATGCCTTCCAGATCCGACAGACTCGAACGTGCGTCCAGGCTTGTCCTCAAGCAATTCTCTTGTCATCGGCAGTTCTGTAGAAAGCGACAAATCCTCGATCTCAGCGACGGCGTCACGGTCGCCTGCGTTTTCAAACACTAGGGCCCGGCTCGCATCCGCGATCAATAACCAGGTTCGCGTTCTATTCATTACCATAGCGGCTCACCAGTCATGAAGTCGCGCCTTCGATTCTCTTCGAAATATCGAGGGAGAATGTACCGCATATGTCGAGAGTTTCTTTGCGAAGTTCCCGGAAGAACCCAAGTTCCACTTGTCCAAGAACTCCGCTCAAAAGTTTGGAACACCTGCCCGCGTGAGATGTTGGGCCAACATACCTGTTTTCGAGACGGCCAGGAAGGATACGCCATGCGTGGTTCAACTATTAGCTTTTTGGGCATCTGTGGGATGGTTCTGGCGTGTGTTTCAGCACATGCTGAAACAATAGACGCAGCAAGTGCTGAGCTTCAAAATGTCGATGGCCAAGTCGTCGGCATAGTCGCGCTACGACAAACAGACACCGGGGGAGTGTGGCTCAACGCGAGCTTTTCCAACCTTCCGTTCGGGACGCACGCGTTTCACATTCACGAAGCGGGCGAATGCGAAGGTGATTTCAAGAGCGCAGGCGGACATTACGCGCCTGCCGGAAATAACCACGGGGTGCTGCAGAAAGATGGCCCGCACGCCGGCGATCTGCCCAACATTCATGTGCCCGCGGATGGAAGATTGAATGTGGAAGTCTTTGCTCCAAATATCGATCTGGCAAGGAACGCAAAAAATACCCTCTTTGATGAGGATGGTTCTGCGTTAGTCGTTCACGCAGGTGTTGACGACTACAAATCGCAACCGTCGGGCGACGCGGGTGCTCGTATTGCTTGTGGTGTCGTCACAAACAAGATTATCGATAGTTCGCAGCGCTAATCCATGAGCAACTTGGAGGCAATATCGCGAGCTTCTTAAACCTTGTCGCACTGAAACGGCCGGTTCCGCAATTAGGTTGCCAGCCCAAGACAAGACGGATTGATGGCACTGCTTGACAAGCTTGTTGGACACAGGCGGCAACATTCAAGTTGGGAAAGCTCTGCGCATTGCTCGTCTGGACCGACCTTACTCTAGTTACCATTTTTAGTTGGCTGTTGGTCAGCCCCAAAACGAGGCTCGATGCCGCGTGCTACGTCCGAGTATCTTCGCTTTCTCGCCGGAGAAAATTTTGAAATTCTAGATACTCGAAACACTCATCGCGAAAACCGGAGTTGTGTGAGTGGAACCCGGAACTCCCGCATTCGCACCGCGTTGCATATGGCATCCACAACGTGCAGGAGTGCAATCCATGTCCGTCAAAACAATGGAAGACCTCTTTGTCGACACTCTGAAGGACATCTACTACGCCGAAAAGCAAATCCTAAAGGCTTTACCGGGTATGGTCAAAAAGGCCAATTCCGCAAAACTTCAGGACGCACTCGAAACCCACCGCAAAGAAACCCAAGGTCAGATCGAGAGGCTTGAACAGGTCTTCAAAATCTTTGACGTCGAGCCACGCGGCAAAAAATGCGAGGCCATAGAAGGCATCATCGCGGAAGCCAAAGAGCATATGGACGAGATAGAGGATTCCGATGTGCTCGATGCGGGCATGATCGGGTCGGCTCAGGCTGTCGAGCATTACGAAATCACTCGTTACGGCACACTGATCGCTTGGGCGCAACAGCTTGGAAAGCCCGATGCGGCCGAACTTCTGGAAGTCAATCTGGAAGAGGAAAAAAACGCAGACATGTTGCTGTCTAAATTAGCGCGAGGCTCGATCAATAAAGCGGCTGCGGAATGAAGAAGCGTGTGCCGGAGCTTCCGGCACTTGCGGCCGACTTGCTGGCCGCTGCCAAGCGTGCCGGGCTTACCATTGCGACCGCGGAATCGTGTACCGCGGGAACACTAGCAGCTGTGCTGGCCGACGCTCCAGGCGGAGGTGAGCAATTTCATGGTGGGTTTGTCACTTATACGAAGCAAAGCAAGATCGAGATCTTAGGCGTTGAAACAGATCTGATCCGAAAACATTCGGCAGTAAGTCAACCTGTCGCCGAAGCCATGGCCAAAGCATGCCTCGCGCGATCGTCAGCCAGCCTTGCGATTGCCGTCACCGGCGTGGCGGGTCCCGAACCGGATGAAGACAACAATCCAGTTGGCGAAATTCACGTCGCGATTGCCCATCGTCACAGCGGCACATGGCACAGGAAATACGAATTTCAAAAACGCCAACGGTCCGCCATGCGTGAAGCGATTTTGAGGGCTGCCCTCATTTTCGCCCAACAGCGTTGTGAGTCGGTCCAGCTTACAAACGAGGTCAAACATGAAACACCAGCTTCTTAAATGGTGGCGGGACTACAACCTCAGCATCGTGCTCGCTACTTGCTTTCTGGTAAGTTGGATTTTTCAGGCTTGGACTGGATGGCGAGAATTTTCGGCTGATCAATCCTCGCATCAGCAAGCGGCGAGCATTTTTGGCCAGGAGGGTTACATATGGACATTCCTTGCCGCGACTTTCGAAAACTGGCAATCCGAGTTTCTGCAGCTCCTCGCCATGGTAGTTTTGACGTCGTTTCTGATCCACCGCGGCAGCGCAGAATCCCGAGATAGCGATGACCGATTGGAAGCAAAAATAGATCGCATCGAGCGGACACTAGCTCAGCTTTCCAAGGCCCCCAGTTCTGACCGTGAGGACGTCCGTATTCCGGAGTGATGATTAGATCTTTGAGAGAAGACAACCGCAAAACCCAGTTAGGCCGCAATCGCCTTAACCAGTGCGTCTTCTTCAGCCGGTTTCACCTTTGCTCAAGAGCAAACAACGCCAGGAACACGACTAGCGAATAACAAATTTGGCATCGAAGGTGGATCAATTTACTTTTGGCACGCCATCCCAACTTCCTCCGGCAATTTTCCTTGTACAGCCAAAGGACTTGAGCCCGCCTTCACCGCCGGGGCAGCGATTGGCAGGAGTTTATACTCCCACTTTTGCCGGAAACTACGGCCCGTCCTGTCAAAAGCCCCGTCCCCCTAAGCCTCGCAAACCTCTGCCGTACCGGTCCGATGCCTTCGACCCCATTGCCCTGTCGTTGCGTTTCGATGCCTGGCACACCATGCGTCCTTCCATGTCGGGGGTTATCGCCCACGGGCCGTCGTCCGGAAGGGGTATCCCCAGCTTCCTTGCGTGCAGCCGGGTAACGCCCCTCCCCTTCCCGCCACCGTCATTCCCGATGTGCGCTTGCGACCCCGACAGGCCGCAATGGATGCAGCCTCTCGAAACAAACCAACGAAAGTAACCGCAATGGCTCAATCCAAAGGCAGCAAACCCACCCACGGCGTCTTCCACGTCCGCGAAGGCAAGAAAGGCGGCAAGGGCTTCTGGACCCGCATCGGCGCCGCATGGATGCACGATGACAGCAAAGGCCTGAACATCATGTTCGACCTGTTCCCCGTCGGCGACGGCAAGATCGTGGTCCGCGTCGAGGAACCGAAGTCCAACGGTGACACCGCCACCGAAGGCGAAGGGGAGCAGGCCTAATGCTCCTCTCGCCACGCGACCGCGCGGCGCTGCAAACCCTCTTCCCCGAGCTTCCTGTTCGGGGACTGAGCGGGGCGGCCCTCGACCGCGCCATCGACACCTGGTTCGCCAATGACCACTACAGCAACAATCCCGCCTACGATTACGAAGACGAAACCGATGCCCACGACCCCGCCTGTTAAACGCAAACGCTACATGATCTCGATGCTGGACATGTCCACCTACCGGCAATCCTTCATCGCCGAAAGCCACGAACACGCCCTTGCCTTGGCCGATGTCGATCAAGAGCGCCACGGCCTCGACAACTGGAGCGAAGTATCCAGTTCAACCGAGTTCGAGGTCATCGGGGAAGAGCCAATCTCAGGCATCTCCAACCGCCAGTCCCCTCCCAACGGAGGGCACAACGATGCCTAGCTGTATCTGCCAAAACTGCGGTGCCCCCTTCCACTGGATCTGGGAGGACGCATTCGACAAGTTCGGATTCGGCGACGGCGATGGTCAAGTTGAAACCGCAACAGTGGTCGATGTGCTCGAACAGGCCGGTTATGTTGTAAAACATGACTTCTGGAGCCTGCACAATGACGTCATATCTTCCATCAAGAAGGACGGCATCGAGCAGATTCCGGAAAACACCGACATCGGATACGATAACCCGCGAGCATACCTGCCCGCCGCTATCGTCACACTTCTCGATGAAAAGTTGCCGGCAGCTGAAGGGGTACGCCTATGAGCAAGCCCCTCAAGCTTTACACCGTGACCTTCCACGACACCTTACGTGTCCAGGTGGAGGCATACGCGACAAACCCAGAAGCAGCACGGTCCTTCGCCATCAAACAATGGTCCGACGCCCTATGGGAGCGCGCGGACCCCACCTTAGAAGACACCACCTGCATCATCCTCGAAAGCTTCTCCCGCAACTACTTTGAGATCACCGAGGACGACGCCCCTACCCTATCAACCAACGAAAGCTAACCATGTGATCCTCGACGCCAATCGGTTCACCGTCACCATCAGCCGGGAAACCCACCAACGGCTGGTGGCCCTGCCCTTCACGCGTGACGCCATGAGCCATGCGGTGCCCAACGACGACGGAACCATCACGTTCCCCGTGCCTCCGCATATCCGCGACGCGCTCCACCGGCTCCACCCTGACCCCGACATGGCCATCCAGATCCTGCTTGGCCTCAAGACCCACTAATGAATGCAAGATCCATGACCACTCTCCTTTTCAACCCGCATAAGCAAACGGATGCTTACAAGGGTGCGCGGCCCTTCCCCGCTTCCGGACAATTCCATCCAAACCGTGCCGCCTATGAATTCTATCCCACGCCGCCCGAAGCCACCCGCGCCCTTCTGGCAGCCGAACGCTTCGACGGGTCGGTTTGGGAACCTGCATGCGGGCAAGGCCATATCGCCAAGGTCCTCGAATCCAACAACCACCACGTCGTGGCCACGGACCTTGTGGACTACGGTTTCGGCCAGCCGGGCCGCGACTTCCTCCTTGAGCGGGAGTCGCTGGCCCGCAACATCATCACCAATCCGCCCTACGGCCGTGGCCTCGCCGATGCGTTCTGCCGACACGCCATCGAATTGACGGCCGACACAGGCGGCAAGGTCGCCATGCTTGTCGCCGTGCAAAGCCTCTGTCACCCCGCACGCACCCCCTTCTTCAAGAAGCACCCGCCCGCAATCATCTACGCCGTGGATGACTGCACCTGCTACCCCTATGGAGATCCGACGAAGGCCACCCGCAGCCTCCTAAAGCAACGTTATTGCTGGTTGGTTTGGCACGCCAATTACAACGGACCCACGCTCTTCAAATGGCTTGCAACCGCACCGTTCAAAACCCGTAATGCCGCGCCCCCAGTAACTGTCGCGCCAATGCTCAAACTTGCGGCGTGATGCGTTCCTCGCGCCCGCTGCGCTTCACACATCTCCGTTGTTTCAACTCATTATCTTACGAACGTCCGTTCTCCCGTTGGGGCGTTCTTCCCTTCGTCCGTTGATTCCTTCGGACGTTCGTCCGTTCGCCCGTTCTTGCGTGCGGACGTTGTTCCGTTGCTGCGTTCGCCCGTTCGGACGTTCTTTCCTTCGGACGTTCGTCCGTTGTTTACAACGTGCGTTCTTGCGTTCGGACGTTCGTCCGTTGGCCCGTTCGTCACCTTTCCGAAGCTTTCCGCCATCTCGGGAGCGTTCGTCCGTTCGGACGTTGTTTACATCGCCCGTTGTTACGTTCGTCAGTTCGTCCGTTCGCTTTATGCCAATCCACCGCCAAAGCACCTAGATTCCTAGATGCTCCGTGGGCGTTCGCCCGTTCGTCCGTTCGGGCGTTCGCCACCAGAAATGTCACACCCCCATCATCCAACTGCACAGCAAAAGGGCGGCCATGCTTGACGGTCATTATCCGTATACGCATCGTAGCGCCATGACCAACACGGCCGCCAACTTCATCTCCTTCGCATCCCCCAAGGGCGGCGTCGGCAAATCCACCTCGTGCCTCGCCATCGCCGGAGCATTGCTCGCTGCAGGACACAAGGTCCGCATCATCGACTTCGACCAGACCGAAACGATCTGGCGCTGGTATACGACCAGCCCCTTCGCACAAACCATCCCCAACCTCACGGTAGAGAAGGGGCCCACCGATGACATCGGTCCATTCGTCAGCCACCTTTACCAAACCGCCACCGACTACGTGCTGCTCGACCTTGCAGGCGCCCTCTCCGAAATCGTCCTCATGATCGCCGCCTTTGCAAACCTGACCATCACCCCCGCCAAGGTCAGTGAACCCGACATCATCGAAGCTAATAAAATGGCTCACAACCTCCATGCCGTCGCCAAACGTATCGGCAAACCGATCAACCACCGCATCCTGCTCAACGAAGTACCGAGCAGTATCTCCAATGACGAACTCGATCTCATCCAACAGATCGACGAGAGCAACCTTCAACGGTTCAAAACCCTGATCCGTCGCCGCGCCGCCTACAGCAAATCGTTCTCGCGCGGCACGCTGCCCCACATGTCCGACACCCCCGACAAGAAGGCCCTCGCAGAAATCGACGCCCTCATGGATGAGATCACTGCTTTCTTCGCACAGCCCATCCAACAGAAAGCCGCAGCATGAATACCCCCGCAGCCAAACTCCAACCCAAGCGCATGGCCCTTGGCATCCCTCCCGAACTCCAGGCAACCATGGACGCTGTCAAGGAAGTCGCCACCGCGCAGAACATCCCCACACAGCGGTTCCCGAGCCACGCTTCCAACAAGGTGACCGAACTGCAGCCCACCGCATCCGAACACCACTCGGGAAATCTCCCCCGCACTTCCCAACCCGCCACCCAAGAACGAAAGGCGAGGGGCCCAAGGCCTGCGCCGGTCAAGCGCTATTCCGTCGACCTGCCACTCTATCTAATCGCCGAAATCCGCGAGAAAGCGCACCGCAGGAATTGCAACAAACGCACCCTCATCCTGAATGCCTTCAAGGACGCCGGCTTCACCATCAAGGATATCGACATTCAAGAGAGCAAAACCGATGAATAAGCATCGGGCGAACGCAACAACCTGCGAACGTAACAACGTCCGTTCGCACGTTCACACGCCCCGAACCGATGCCCGAACACCGGGGGCGTCATGACCAACGTCCAGCCCATGCTCGTCGATACGCAGGTCCGCGATCCCGACCTGCTGCAGCGCCTCGACCAAGCCGGAACGTTCATGCGAGAAATCGTCTACAAGCAATGCGTCGAAGAGCAGGCCCGGCGCGATGCCCTGTCCGCCATGCCCGCCATGAAACGCCGCCGCATCTCCACGCGGCGCAATCTCGAGGAGAACGGTGCAGCGTCCCGCGATAACCTATCTCACATCCACAGCGTCCTCGCCCTCTGTTCGCTGCCCTACCAGCAGCAGCCCATAAGTGTGCGCGAGTGGAACCGCAGCCAAGGCCGCATGAAGCTTTCCATCACGGCCGGCAAGCTCACTGATCCAACCAACGGCGACTGGGTGGACATGCCTCTGCCCTACGGCTCGCGCGCACGTCTGCTCCTGCTTCACGTCTGCAGCGAAGCCATCCGGAAGAATTCACCAAACATCGAAATCGAGGATTCCCTGTCAGCTTTCATCCGCGCCATGGGCTACCCAGTCACCGGCGGAAAGCACGGAACCCTCACCACCTTCAAGCAACAGATCAACGCCCTTGCAGCCTGCTCGATGCGCATCGGCTTGTGGGACGGCAACAACGGGTCCCGCACCATCAACACGCAGCCCTTCACATCGCTCTCCATGGAGATGTTCACGGCGGCCCCCAACCAGCGCGTGCTGTGGCCCTCGAAGTTGTCTCTCAGCCGTGAGTTCTTCGACACCCTTGCGGCGCACGCGTTGCCCATCAACATCCATGCCGCGCGCGCCTTCGCCAACAGTCCCCGCAAGCTCGACCTGCTGTTCTGGCTCGGCTACCGCCTGCACAGCCTCAAAAGCAAGGTTTCCATCCCCTGGGACAAACTTTCCGAGCAATGGGGCAGCAACTACAGCCGCTTCAACAACTTCAAGCGCGACTTTGCCAAGGAGATCGCCGAGATCAAGGAAGTGTTCCCCAAATTGCCCGTCGTCCTTACCGAAGCCGGATGCACAATCTCACCCGGCTCGCCGGAAGCCATTGCCCTTCCGCGCAAGCCCTTGAAGTAAAGGGACGCGGGGACGTAGGTTCGGTAGCAAATCCCCATCCTATGGGGCATCGTTGCGTCCTACGTAAGTTCGGTAGCAAAACGCGGTTTAACCCTTTGCATTCATGAGCAATCCGGTGTGCCGTTATGCATCACCTCATCGTCCGAATTTCCTGACGTCGCGTCGTGCCATCGCCTAGCCGTTGTCAGCTTCCGTCCAACATTACCGGATCGCGGCCGATTGCCTGCCTGTTTCACGCCTCGGGTGGAACGTAGGTTCGGTAGCAAGCAATACCTCTGATTGTTGCCTTCCATTGGCGGAATTCAGCCAAGGCGCAACGTAGGATCGGTAGCAAGCATGGGGGAGGGGAGGAACGTAGGATCGGTAGCAAGACACCCTGTTATGAACCTACGTAGGTTCGGTAGTGCCCGCCTCCTCAAAACATGAGGCCCAGCGCCGCATTCAAAGCCGCCGACGTAGGATCGGTAGCGGCACCACGTAGGATCGGTAGCGGCACCACGTAGGATCGGTAGCAGGCCTGCGTGCGTTCGGTAGCAATACCAACGTAGGTTCGGTAGCAGCATTCACGTAGGATCGGTAGTCGCTCTATATAGAACAGAACATCTCAGAACACCGTCCGAACATTTTCCGGAACATTCTTCCAGAACCTTTTCCAGAATTCAGAACAGGCGCTGCGCGGCTTTTCATGGAAAAGGGAAGGGGACATTCGCCACACCCCCATCCTCCCATGCCATCCACTTCGGCATATTCACTAGACAGCCAATCAGAGCTCACTCATGCTGCCCCCATGGAAAATCTTGAGAGCCCACTCAGCTGTCATCGTATTGCCGTCAGCACGTTGTCCCAAGCCGCCTAACGGAACCAAGAATGAGCGAAAATGATCGCATCGCCGCGCTCGACCAAGCAGGCGTGCCACAAAAAGGCGTACACAGAGGAGCAATCGAAGACGTCGGTCTTGCAAGGGACCAAAACGGCACTCATAATAATCCCATGAAGAAAGCGGACGCCATCAGCCGGTTACACCGAAACGCCCAGCGCTTACGAAGCATGGGCGCGGCGTCGTTGTACCTGTTTGGTTCAACCGCGCGCGACAAGGCCCGCTCCGACAGCGACATCGACATCTTCATCGAGCCCGTGAAAAACAGGCCATTCAGCCTCGTCGACCTCATTCGGATGCGCGACTTCCTGCGGCGCAGCCTTGGAAGCGACGTCGACCTGACAACGCGCCGTAGCCTGCATCCCGCGCTACGCAAGGACATTCATCGCTCAGCGGTGAAAGTCTTCTGACATGGCGCGTAGCGTCGATCATCTCCTCAAGGACATCCTTGAGGAAATCGCGTTCATCAAGAAGGCCACAAGCAAGCTTACCCTAAATTCGTACGCCGCCGATGACTTGACGCGGCGCGCGGTGGAACGGGCGATACTCACAATCTCGGAAGCTGTTCGAGGTATTCCGGCCAAGGATCTAAACAGCCAGCCGAGCATTCCCTGGGTCGAGATCAAAGGCATCGGAAACATACTGCGACACGAATACCATAAAGTGGCCAACGAGGTGATCTGGGACACCCTGAAGAAGGACTTTCCCCCGCTCGGGAAAGCCATCAGAGCAATCATCAAAGCAAAGAAAAGCGAGAAACTCAAAGCACCTAGGAAGCCGGCTAATAGGGCCACTTCAACGAAGCGAAAGCCGAAAGCGAAGAAGTAATTTTGCAGCCGGTAAAACCCGGCAAGCCGAGCCTAAGCCCTAGGCCACGACTTTTCCAAATGCCACGTCCCGGAACTCGAGGTTCGACCCGCTCTGTTCCATCGGGATCCCGACCTCATGGGCCAGCGCCATCAGCTGCTCAACAAACACGCCCTCGCGCATCGCCACGAAATTGTGGTCGCGGCACCAGGCCTCATAATCGTTGAACACCACATTGGCCGTCAGGCGTCCGCCGCGCACCGCCTCCAACCGTTCATCAGCCCAAACCGCTACGTCACCTAGCGTCGTCATCCTGCGCCCAACATCCCTGTCACGGTGCCGCCACGGCGTCGTCACCGTGTAAAGCCCCAACCCACTCCCCAGCTCAAGCAATAATCCAAGCCCAAGCAGCAGCCCCGTCCGGATGTCGGCCTGCTCCACGGGAGCATCGAACCAGCGGAACACCCGGTCAAGGACATCCAGCTGCGGGTCCGCGCTTTGCACAGAGGAGTCCAGCCCTCCTAGCGCCGCCTGCACCTCTCTAAGCCTTCCCCACGAAGCTTCTGCTTCCCGGGCCTGTTCCAGCGTCACCTGCATCCGCGCAATCTTCGCGCAGGCCACCCGCGTGGCGATCATGTTCTTCCGGCAGCGGTCCGAATGCACCGCCACGGTCCGCTTCCCCCGGCCGTAGGGTTGCGCGTACGCCGCCTCAATCGCGTTTTCGACCTCCTGATGGGTTCCGACCTGCCCGATAGCTTCCAACCGCCCTTGAAGGCGTTTCTGTTCCGCCTGGAGGTTGTTGCGCCGGTCAATGACGCTCTGATTGTTCCCCGCGTTCCCAAGGCGGTGTTCGGCGGCAAGTCCGATCCCCGCATAAAAGGAACTCACGCTGGCCACCACAAGGAATACCCCCGCGCCCAAGGCTGCCAGCCAATCACGCTTGCCAACGGCCAAGGCCAAGCAGAACGGCATCAGGGCCTTCACGATGTCCGCGAGCCCCAAGCCGAAGCCGTAAAGGTGCCGTTCCACCTCATCCTGGCCGCCGAGGCGAATACCGAAGCGGTAGTTGAGCACCGCCGACACCGCCACCAGGCCAAGGCTCCCCACGACGCCCGCGAAAATCAGGACATCAATCACCAGCGCCTTCGCGCCAGCAGCCGTGGGCCGAGGCCACGATCGCTTCCCAGGTATCGACGCTGAAGCGCAACTTAAGCTCCGCGATCCTCTTGGCCGCGCCCTCTGCAATTTGTCCCTCACAGAATTTGTTGGTTGAACCACCCTCCGCCAACTTGATCACCGCCAGCTGCAGCAGCAGCTCATCCGGGACACGCAGTTGCAGGCGCTTCGATTTGCCCCGTTCCGAGACGACCGGAGGGGCGCGCTGTTCAACGCTGGCCCTCAGGGCCGCGAAGCGTTCTCTAAGTGTTCTGGCCATGCTCTACCTCCAAAGGGAGAACACAACATCAGACACAACACGCTTGCAACGCAGGCAGGCCGTAACCTACATTTCGACTGCAAACCACGGTAAGAGTACGGATTGTTACGGAAGGAAGGCGCATGGCCCTGGTAGCCCATTGGTAGCCCGAGCCCAGCGCCGACAAAATTGGTCACCAAATTAGCCAATGAAATCATGGCGATCCCGGCAGGATTCGAACCTGCGACCTACTGCTTAGAAGGCAGTTGCTCTATCCAGCTGAGCTACGGGACCACAATTGACCGACGGCACATGACTACCACAGCTGACGTAGAGGACGCATTAATGCGTCCAGGAACCGATCCGGCCGAACTTGAAATTATCGGCATACGACTTGCGCACAGGCTTGCGGTCCTTCGGCTCAATAAGCCGATAAGCCAGCCCGTGGCGCTCAGCATAGGCGATCGCATCTTCCTTGCTGGCAAACTCCAACCGGACTTGAGAATGCATGTCAGCCGAAGATGTCCACCCCATCAGAGGTTCCACCTCACGCGGAGACTCTGGCTCGTATTCAACGACCCATTCCATCGTCCGCGCGCGGCCCGATTGCATAGCCGTCTTGGCAGGCTTGTAGATGCGCACAACCATGCTGATTTCCCGCAAATGAAGCGAAAACACGTCCGTTCATCGAATAGCCGCAGCCACCCGGACGCGCAACCCACATGAGGTAATTTCTAGGTATTTGAAAAGGAAATGGTCGGGGCACGGGGATTCGAACTCCGGACCCCCTGCTCCCAAAGCAGGTGCTCTACCAGGCTGAGCTATGCCCCGACATGCCAAGTTCGTAACTGGCTGACTGTCTGTGCCGCCTCTTGCCGCTCAGGTCAAGCGTGCAGAACAACTGAGCCTCATAAATCTGATGTGACACGGTGGCCCAAGACGCTGATTAACGCGATGAAGCGGTTCCAAAATGGGCGTGTCGCACAAGATCACCCGCCTTGATTCCCAATCGCGAGGCTTCGCCCCCACCAATCTCTAGAACGCCTGTCGCATCCCCGTGCGAACTAACGATATCGTCCGACATCGGCTCCGTATAAGCCGCGATGCGATGAACGCGCCCATCCGCTCGAATAAAGACCATATCGAGAGATATGTATGTGTTGCGCATCCACATCTGAATTTCAGTGGGCTCTTCATAGGGAAAGAGCATCCCTGTCCCAACAGGGAGCTCGGTCCGGTACATTAGCCCCCGCGACTTCTCTTGCGGCAACCGAGCAACCTCCACCTCGAAGGTATGAGTTTTTTCTCCACTTTGAATCGTCAGCGTCTCGCGTGGCATTTGTCCGTCTGCGATGCTCTCCGTCATCCCAAAGAAGCCACAGGCCGCCAAAATGACAACCGACAACGACAACAGGGCCGCGAAGTTCGCAGCCCTGCCTGAGAGTGTACGGTAAAATGTCAAATCGCTGGCTTTAATGCTGGACCGGAAAGCCCATCGTTTGCTGGCCATCCGGCTTGAGTTCCGCCGCCATGCAGCCCTTCTCACCATAGCCATAACGAACCTGTACCACTTGCCCTGGACGCAGCTCAGTAAAACCGAACCGACGCAGCGTCTCCATGTGGCAGAAGATATCAGGCGTGCCCTCGCCACGCGTTAAAAAGCCAAATCCGCGTACGCGATTAAACCACTTGCAGATCGCCCTCTCCCAATCGCTCTCTGGCGTCACGATAACGTGCGTGCGCTGCGGAAGCTGGGATGGGTGAATCGCCGTACTTTCGTCCATGGACAGAATGCGGAAAGCCTGCATGCCCTTGGGCCGCTTCATAACCTGGCAATGAACCCGAGCCCCTTCGTAAGCGGTCTGAAAACCGCCGGCTCGCAAACACGTAACGTGCAACAGCACGTCCCCCAGCCCATTATCCGGTACAATGAACCCGTAACCCTTGGACGCATCGAACCACTTTATTGAGCCAGCAACTTCGAACACCTCCAGACCGGCTTCTTCCAGGGCTTCCACGCTCTCATACGTGATAAAGTCCTCAGAAAACGGACCGGAAGGTCGCTTTGAATCGCTCATAGTGTACCCCCGCTGCCATGTGACATGGCCTACGATAATGCTAACATTTAACTAGACCGCGGAGGCCGTATCGTCGGGCTGCCCTCTGCCCTCAAACCAGTGATCCGCGGTTGAGCGGAACATACCATCTCCGAACGCCAAAGGTAGTCCCCTGGCAAGCCGTCATCCCCAGCAAACAGGGGAGCACCCCCCTAATTTGCCTCAACTTTTTATGGTTAAATATCTGTCAGCAAAGAGCCTTTCGGCTGTCACGATTCTTCAACAAAATAAGTTTTGCACGATCTTTTCTGGGGCGGTTTGGTAATCAAATTTCGACGAAATTGTGCCCGCGGGCGCAGCGAATCGGTCGCGATGATTCGCCTGAGCCCTAAGATTCTGCCCAAACGAAGCTTCTTGCCTGGCATTTCTTGCCCGGACCTTGCGCATCCTTGAAACTCCGCCCCTGTCCCAACCGGACAGCACATGCGATAACCGTTTACAAGCGGGTCGCGCCCGGCAGCGGCTACGGATTTCGCGCGATCAGAACCTGACAAGGAGACATCATGCGCTATCTGCATACGATGGTCCGGATTTCCGACATCGACGAGAGCCTCAACTTCTACTGCAAGATACTCGGCATGCGAGAAATGCACCGCATGGAGAATGAGGCGGGCCGGTTCACGTTGATCTTCCTCGCAGCTCCCGAAGATCGCCAACGTGCAGCCGCCGAAAAAGCCCCCGTCCTGGAGCTCACATATAACTGGGATCCAGAACCCTACGGCGAAGGCCGCAACTTCGGACATCTCGCGTTCGAGGTTGATGACATCTATGCCACGTGCCAACACATTGCCGACGCTGGCGTCACAATAAACCGTCCCCCGCGCGATGGACGCATGGCTTTCGTCCGCTCGCCTGACAACGTCTCGATTGAGTTCTTGCAAAAAGGCGATGCACTGCCCCAGCAAGAGCCTTGGGCCTCCATGCCAAACACCGGTCACTGGTGAGCGAAAAGAACGGCGAGCTCACGCCGGCACACTCCAGCAAGCAAACCGAGAACTCTCATGTCGCGCCGACAATTATAATTGTCGGCGCCGGTCCGGCTGGCCTGATGGCTGCTGAAACGGTCGCATCCGCAGGTCTCAGAACCCATATCTTCGACCATATGGCAGCACCCGGCCGCAAGTTCCTAATGGCTGGGCGGGGCGGACTTAACCTGACGCACTCCGAGCCATTGCCGGACTTTCTGAACCGGTATGGCCCTGCAAACACGCCGCTTTCCGACATTGTCGAAAGCTTCCCCCCCGAAGCCCTGCGCGCATGGGCCGAAGATCTCGGCCAGCCGACGTTTGTCGGCACAAGCGGAAGAGTTTTCCCGCAAACCTTGAAGGCTTCCCCATTATTGCGGGCTTGGCTTCAGCGGCTGACGGACCTTGGTGTTGAACTCAATTTGCGCCACCGCTGGCTCGGATGGGACGATACAGGGCACCAAATATTTGCACGTCCCGACGCCGACAATTTACTTATCAGAGCCGACGCCACGATCCTCGCCCTGGGCGGCGCCAGTTGGCCACGCCTAGGTTCCGATGGCACGTGGACCGAAACGCTCGCACACGCAGGGATCGGCATCACCCCCATTGGCCCATTCAACGCTGGTGTCTGCATCGCCTGGTCCAAGCATCTCATTGACGGCTTCGCGGGGCAGCCGCTCAAACGCATTGCGCTAAACTACGCAGGTCGGACAGTACGCGGCGAAGCAGTCATCACGCGCACCGGCCTCGAAGGGGGATGCGTATATGCGCTCAATGAGCTGATCCGAGACGAACTTAACGCGCACCACGCCCCGATAGTCCTGGATCTCGATCTTCGTCCCGATCTTGACCTTCAACAGCTGACCGAACGACTGAGTACGTCTCGCAGCCGGCAATCCATGGCAACATTCCTGCGTCGCAAGACCGGCCTGACCACCGCAGCCGTAGCGTTGGCTCGGGAGCCGGATGGCAGATTACCGGAGGACCCGCAAGAACTCGCGGCACACTTAAAAAAAATCAAGCTTGAAGTCACGGAGCTGTCTCCGTTGGGTCGCGCCATTTCAACAAGCGGCGGCGTGGCCTGGGACGCTATCGATGAGAACATGATGCTGCGCGATCGGCCTGGCGTCTTTTGTGCCGGCGAGATGCTGGACTGGCACGCACCAACGGGCGGCTATCTTCTCCAGGGCGTGTTTGCCACCGCGGTCAAAGCTGCCCGCGGCGCTCTCAACTGGCTCGGACACCCGCATCCCGCAAAAATAAAATGAAATAACATTACACATGCTTTTATTTCCCAGAGCTACCAAAATAACCCGGATCACAAGAGGAACATTTAGAAATGTTAGATCATAACACCTGACATGTTATTCTGTTACGGTTATAGAGTATCGGAATTGCTTGCGTTCCGCCCCATCTGATCGTGACAATAAGAAGAAATACTTAGAATTGGGCGATAATCGCGCGTTTTGCTCTTGAAATAGTCGCTTCCCGATGTTTATTGGTAGTCAGGCGCCAACGGAGCGCGCCAAGAAATTTGGCACTCAAACTAACGGAGGAAATCATGAAGGTTTGGAACAAGCCCCAGGTTCGCGAGCAGGAAGTTGGTCTCGAAGTAACGAGCTACCTGCCGGCAGAGATCGACGTCATCTAATGACGTTCTGATTTGCCCGACATGCATGTCATGTAGGCACGGCGGTCGAGGCATCGGCCGCCGTTTCTTTTTTCTACCCCTGCAAACAGGCAGAGCTTCAGCGTTACGGCGCAACGGCATACAGCTGCGGCTGTGGTCACTGAATAGATAATTAGGTCAGCGCCCTGTAGGCCGCTTAACGCACCATGCTTCTATTAGGAAAGCAGCTCGCGACGTTCCGCCTTCCCTGATCCGCTATGGAACGGGAACTGTGATTGCGGGGAAACTGACTATGAGTTCACACATGATCATAAAGGTGTTGGGGTCAGCCGCCGGCGGCGGTTTTCCGCAATGGAATTGCAACTGCTCAAATTGCGCCAGCGCCCGCGCCGGTGAGCCGGGGTTCTCCCCCCGCACCCAATCGTCACTGGCCGTAAGTGCGAATGGTACGGACTGGCTTTTGCTCAACGCCTCTCCAGATCTGCGCCAGCAAATCAATGAAACTCCGGAACTTGGCGCCGTCCGCAGCGGCAGCCTGCGCAATACACCGATTAAAGCTGTCGTCGTCACAAACGCCGACGTCGACCATATCGCTGGCCTCATCAATCTGCGCGAACAACAACCGTTGGCCCTTTATGGCTCGCACCGGGTGCTCTCGACGCTCGCGGCCAACAGCATTTTCAATGTCCTCTCGAAGGACTTCGTTACCCGCTCCGACCTTCCTTCTGACGAGCGGGTTGCGGTAAAGGGGGCGGACTGCGATCTCGGCCTCACCGTCGAAGCCTTCGATGTACCCGGCAAGGTCGCACTCTTTTTAGAGGATGAAAGCCGCGGGCCAGATTTCGGCACCCAAAAGGGCGACACCATCGGCCTTGAAATAACAGAAACCGCTACCGGCAAGAGATTTCTCTATATTCCAGGCTGCGCCACCATCGACGCGGCTCTCGCAAAACGCCTCGAGGGCGCACCGTTGGTCTTCTTCGACGGCACGCTATTCGACGACGAGGAAATGATCCGCCAAAAGCTGTCGCAAAAAACCGGCAAGCGCATGGGCCACATCTCAATATCCGGCCCGGAAGGTTCCATATCATCTTTCAAGAACTTGAATGTTGATCGGAAGATATTCATCCACATCAACAACTCGAACCCCATCCTCAACGATAATTCCGAAGAGCGGCAGGCAGCCGAAGCAGCCGGATGGGAGGTAAGCCATGACGGCATGGAGGTACGACTATGAGTGAGCGGCGTTTTTCCGAGGCTCCAGTTACGGACCTCATGACGATTGATGAATTCGATGCCGCAATCCGAGCGGTTGGTGCTGAGCGGTATCACGACAAGCACCCGTTTCATCAATTGCTACACGGCGGCCACCTCAGCAAGGGCCAGGTGCAAGCATGGGCACTGAATCGCTACTGCTATCAATCAGCCGTTCCGCGTAAGGATGCAGCCTTGATCTCACGCGTCCATGATCGCGAACTACGCCGCGAGTGGCTGCACCGCATCCATGACCACGATGGCCTCGGCGATGAACCGGGCGGCATCGAGCGCTGGCTCGTTCTAACAGACGGCTTGGGTCTTGATCGTGAATACGTAACGAGCATGCAGGGCGCCTTGCCCGCGACACGCTTTGCCGTTGAAGCTTATGTCCAGTTTGTCCGCGAGCAACCCCTTGTCGTCGCCGTCGCCTCATCGCTGACTGAGCTGTTTGCTCCTAAAATTCATAAGGAGCGTATTGCCGGAATGCTCGAGAACTACGATTTCATTGACGACAATGTCATGGCGTACTTCAAGCGCCGCCTTAATCAAGCACCGCGCGATGCGGACTTCGCACTCGACTACATCAAGCGCAACGCCAAAACCCGCCCTGAACAGGATGCTTGCGTCGAAGCCGTGCGCTTCAAATGTAACGTACTGTGGGTCCAGCTGGACGCCTTGCATCATGCCTACGTTGAGCCGGGCAACATCCCACCCGGAGCTTTCCGTCCAGGAGAAGCAAATGACTGAGGCTGCACAACCCTCACGCCTCGTTGTTACACAAGACAGCCGACTGCGGCTGCCCCGGCATATTAAGCTGCGTCACGACCAGGGACGCGGCAAGTGGCTCATACTTGCACCCGAACGGGTTTTTGAACCCGATGAGATCTCCGTCGAGGTCCTCAAGCTGTGCGATGGCGAACGCTCCGTAAGCGAGATCGCACAAAAATTGGCAGCGGACTATCAGGCCCCAGTCGATGTCATCCTTACCGATGTTATTGCCATGCTGCAGGACCTGGCTGACAAAGGAGTTTTAAAATCATGAATGAAATGGCGCCAGGAACCGTTGCCGAAGCGACGCCCGTCAATGAAAGTACGAACTGCGCGCGCGCCCCGATCGGTCTATTAGCCGAGTTAACTCACCGTTGCCCGCTGCAGTGTCCATATTGCTCCAACCCGGTCGAGCTTGAACGCGCCAATACCGAGCTTTCGACAGAGGACTGGCAAAACGTGATGCGTCAAGCCGCTGAGCTTGGCGTTCTTCAAATCCACTTGTCGGGTGGCGAACCAACCGCACGCCGTGACCTCGAAGATATCGTCGCGACCGCTGCAGAAGTCGGCCTCTATACAAACCTGATTACAGCTGGGGTTTTGCTGACGAAAGAGCGGCTGCAGAAACTTCGAGACCTGGGACTGGACCACGTTCAGCTCTCGATTCAGGACGTCGATCCAGAAAACGCGAACCGCATCGCAGCCTACAAAGGCGGCGCGGAAAAGAAGCACGAAGTCGCCAAGTGGGTCCGCGAGCTAGATATGCCGTTGACCATCAACGCTCCCCTTCACCGTCAGAACATCGACAGCTTACCGCGCATCATCGACTATGCCGTCGAAGTCGGCGCTGGCAGGTTGGAAGTTGCCCATATTCAATACTACGCCTGGGCGCTGAAGAACCGCGCCGCGTTGATGCCGACCCGCGAAGCTTTCATGAAGACGGCCCAGATCGTCGATGAGGCAAAGGAGCGCCTGAAGGGCATTCTCGTCATCGACTTCGTCGTCCCCGATTACTACGCAAAATATCCTAAGCCCTGCATGGGCGGTTGGGGGCGTGGCATCATGAACGTTACACCATCAGGACGCGTCTTACCCTGCCACGCAGCGGAATCACTTCCCGGTTTAGAATTCGACAATGTTCGCGACAGACCGCTCGCCGACATCTGGCTGCAAGGTCAAGCATTCCAAAAATTCCGCGGCACGGACTGGATGAAAGAACCATGCCGCTCCTGCCCGCGTAAGGAAATCGACTTCGGCGGCTGCCGTTGCCAAGCCTTCGCGCTCACCGGCGATCCAGCTAACACCGATCCGGCATGTTCACTCTCACCACTTCACAAAGAGTGGGCAGAAGTGGCAACGCAAGAATCTCACGTTGAGCCACCCGAGTTCATCTATCGCCGCATGGGTAAACCCACGACCGAGCCCACACGCGGCTAATATGCGGTTTACTGTCATTCCTGGCGCTGCACACTGAAGCAACTTGCAGTTTTGCTGCAACGCCGAAGAAAACGCTCTCCCTCACGCACGTCGCAACGTCACTCATGCGCCATGTTCACGCACCGTTCAAAAAGCGCTTGCCACTATGTTGATACACGGTATCGATAACCGTCCGAGCGGCATCAGAATAACCGACCAAGGGAGAACCACTTCAATGCTTAGCAGAATACTTGCACTGGCTCTTGTCGTCGCGCTACCAACCGTGGCCGCAGCTCAAGATGCCGAGGAAGGCAAGAACGTCTTCAAGAAGTGCCGCGCGTGCCACACAATTGGTGAGAAGGCCGTTAACCGCGTTGGCCCAGAACTCAATGGTGTCGTCGGCCGCAAAGCAGGCTCCATCGAAGGCTTCAACTATTCCGCCGCGATGAAGGATTCCGGCATCACTTGGGACGAAGCATCTCTGAGTGAATTCCTGGCGAAGCCCAAAGATAAGGTTCCCGGAACCAAGATGGTGTTCGCGGGTCTCAAGGACGACACCGATCGTGCAAACCTGATTGCATATCTCAAGTCGTTCAACGCGGATGGTTCTGAAGCGAAGTAAGCTTCAGCTTACGAACCCCATACAGATTGCAACGCCATGCTCGCAAAATCGGGCGTGGCGTTTTCTAATTGGAAGACACTGCGCAGAAGAATTGTCCTCTTGCCTTCAAGCGAGCGGCGTCACACCCTCCGCATCGATGTCATGCAGCCATTCCTCAATAGTGCGCCCATTAAGTTCCATGTCTGCAGCGACGTCTGCTAACGGCGCCAGCACGAACGCACGCTGGGTGATATGCGGATGCGGCAACACAAGTTCTTTGTCGGACATCTCGACACCGCGATAGACAAGAACATCGAGATCGATGACACGCGGACCCCATTTTTCGGAGCGTTCGCGCCCCATCTGAGTTTCGACCTCAAGACACCGCCGCAAAAGACCGTGAGGAGAAAGTTCCGTCGTCACACTGACACATGCATTGACGAACCAATCTTGGTCGGTCTTCCCCCACGGCGGAGTACGATAATTGCGCGAGCGCTTAACAAGTTGCACATCACCACTTTTAGCGATGAGACTAAGAGCACGCTCAATATTGCCGACCTTGTCGCCGATGTTCGAACCTAACGCGACAATGGCGTCAAAAGCCGGCGCGTGCCCATCATCCCTATTCATGGCAACTCCGTTACCGGATCAAAAGAATGCGTTAAAACGCACGTGGGCCCAACGCGGATATCCCGTAGTCAGCCGCACGTCTAACGCGTCACTCTTGTGTGAAATACAAACCAGAAGTCGAACACCCGCGTTAGTCATACTTAATGTATGCAAATCGCAGATCGCCCGTCGGCGTGCCTTCAAGGGCGCCGCCTTCCTTAGCTGGTTGCCACTCGACGACGTCTTCGATCTTGCGAGCAAGTTCAAGATCTTTCATCGTAATGCCCTTAGCCGTATGGGTTTGCAGACGCACCTCGACCCAAGCATAAGAGGCGGTTATATCAGGGTGGTGCCAGGCAGCTTCCGCCAGGTGACCGACGGTATTAATGACCATCAAAGTCCCCTTCCAGCTCGCCGTCTTATAAGTGCGGCGAATCCAACCACCTTCGAGTTTCCACTTCGCAAGATTGGCGCCGAGCCACTCGACAACCTCGGTGTCTTCCATCGCCTGTTCACGCGCGTTCATGTTGCCCTCTCTCGGCCTTTCGTGGACATTGTAAAAGACGCATCAATCTAATGCGAGCTATGGACCACAGACACATGTCTGCAATCGCTGAAGGCAGCAAGTCAATCGCAAAGACCCTGAAATCTCGGGTCGATAGCGTACACATCGTCGCCCCGGCCCGGCTGCACCTGGGTTTTCTCGATCTGAACGGAGGACTAGGTCGCCAGTTCGGCTCGATCGGACTTGCCCTCGACACTCCCGTAACGGAATTGACATTGCGGCGTGCCAACTACGACGCAGCCGAAGGCGTTGAACAGCACCGCAGCGCGCGCGCTCTCAAGCACTTTAAGGCCGCGCTCAATATTGACGGTAACTATCATCTGGATGTCGCCCGCGCCATCCCAGCGCACGCCGGTCTCGGCTCAGGCACACAGCTGGCGCTCGCTATTGGCGTCGCTCTCAAAACACTAGAGCAACAGCACATAACTGCCGTCGAATTAGCCGAAGTAATCGGGCGAGGCGCACGCTCCGCAATCGGAATGGCAGCTTTCGAGTCGGGCGGATTCGTTGTAGATGGCGGGCGTGGGCGGTCTTCTACTCCACCGCCAGTGGTATTCCGTGGAGATTTTCCCGCTGACTGGCGCATTATGCTCGTCAAGGACCCCGAGCGAGCAGGCGTCCACGGCGATACAGAAACAGAGGCTTTCGCCAATCTCGATGGCATGACGCCCGAAGAAAGTGGCGCGCTCTGCCGGCTGATGATGATGCAGCTTCTGCCTGCTTTAATCGAACAAGACATCGCAAATTTTGGTAGTGCGCTCAGTAAGATACAGGAAGTTGTCGGTCGCCAGTTTGCCGTCGCTCAGGGGGGGATATGGGCGAGCCCAGCCGTCGAAAGCATCGTCAAGAAAATGGCTGATCTCGGTGCGGTTGGAATAGGCCAGAGTTCATGGGGCCCGACAGGGTTTGCATTCGTCCCGTCTCAGGCTGTGGCGGATAGTCTCTATCAATCTTTAATCGATGACGCTAAACGGCTGGATCTGGAGATCGACATCGTCCGTGGGCGGAACCACGGTGCGTCGATCCAGTTCTAAGTCTCAAACGCCACTTGAAACCAAGAGGACCGTCCCGTGAGCGAGCCGACCCCGATTCTGCATATGTTTGCGCCGCAAAAGCACATGAGCCCTTTTGATGTGAATATGGCCGCCGATGCTGGTTATAAGGTCATCACCCCTTATTTGAATGTCACGTTGGAAGAGGTTACGGGCCTCGTTCAGGACGCCATTTTCTCCCGTCCGCCCGCGTCCGGTGTGCGCACGGGCGTATTCATCGGCGGCAAGGACGCACTCCTCGCCCTCGACATGCTCAAGGCTACCAAGGAAGCGATGGTTCCGCCGTTCGAGCTGTCGGCCTTCGCCGATCCAGCCGGCTCCTTCACGACCGCAGCAGCGATGGTCGCGTGCGTTGAAAAGGTCATGAAGGACAAGTTCCAACGCGACTGGAAGGGCACCAAGGTCGCCATCTTCGGTGCCACCGGCGTCGTGGGCTTCGCATCTGCGGTAATCGCAGCTCTCGAAGGCGCGGACGTGAAGATGGTCGCTCACCGCGGCATCGATCGCGTTATTGCCACGTCTAACGCTGCCAAGGAACGCTTCGGCGTTGACCTCGAACCCGTGCCGGGCGAGACACCCGACCAAAAGGCATCCATTGTCGCTGAAGCTGAAATTGTATTCGCCGCCGCCGCCGCTGGTGTTCAGGTGCTCGGCAACAGCGAACTAAAGAATGCCCGCAAGTTGCTTGTAACAGCGGACGTCAACGCAGTGCCGCCCCCCGGCATTGAAGGGATGGAGCTGTTCATGAATGGTGAGCTCCTACCAGGCTGCTCAACGACCCTCGGGGTTGGCCCCCTGGCCATCGGCGACATTAAGTACAAAACCGAGTCCGGCCTCTTTAAGCGCATGATCAGCTCCGACAAGCCCTTGCTGTTGGATTTCCGCGACGCCTTCGCGCTCGCACGCACGTTGGTCGGTTGACCACCGAAACGATCCTGATTGTCGCCTTGTCTGGGCGGATGCTCGCTGCGTCCGCCCAGCGAGCTGGTTATTGCCCGCTCGTCGTTGACTGCTTCGCGGACGACGATACCCTCGCACTATCCGGTGCCGTCGAAAAGCTGCCTTCAGCCTTCACGTGTGGTTTCGATGAGCGAAGCCTAAGTGACGCACTGCATGCCATAATGAGCAAGGCAGGCGTCGGCCCAACAAGCAATCCGCTCATCGTCCTGGGCGCAGGTTTCGAATGCGAGCCGGAGGTTATTGCAGCGCTCTCTCGCGAATTCCGTCTCTGCGCCTGCGATGCAAGTGTCGTCAGCCGCAGCAAAGACCCAGCCGTTCTATTTCCGCTCCTGCGCGACCTCGGCATCGTGCATCCAGAAACGCGACTTGATCCACCGGCCGCAGCCACAGAGCCGTGGCTGTCAAAGCGTATCGGTGGAAGTGGAGGAACTCATATCTTCCGCTATGATGCTCGGCGGAAAGTTCGCCCCAATCGCTACTACCAACGCGAAGTTTCCGGCGAGTTGATCTCGGCGACCTCACTCATCGGCAGCGATGGGCAAGCCTTCGCCTTCACGCGTTCGTGGCTAAGCCCCTCTGATCGCCATCCCTTCCGCTTCGGCGGCATCACCGGCCATGTCGAACTCGACGAGGATATCGAGGCACGTATTGTGGACGCTTGCGTCAGCCTCGCCCCCGCGCTTGCATTAAAGGGATTGGTCTCATTTGACTTCATTGTCGTCGGCGACGAACCCCATCTCATCGAAGTAAATCCACGTCCCGGCGCGTCGCTCGATATCCTCGACGATGCCTCTGGTACTTTGTTCAAAGCTCACCTCGCAGCCTTTACGGAAAACGAAGCCGTTGAGCTTCTGTCACGCGAATGGCGCCCCCACCCTCAAGCTGCAGCTTATGTCTACGCAGATCGTGGAGAGCTAACCGTTCCTGACGTTGCTTGGCCGGAATGGGTGAGTGACCGCCCGCCTCCCGGACGGGTCATCCCGCCACACGCTCCGGTCGTCACCGTCCGCACCCTCGCCGAAGATCCAGATACCGCAGAACAAGTTTGTCGCGTTCGCACCCGCGAAATCGCGGACGTGCTATATCAATCCTCCGAAAACCAAGGGAAACGCCCAGATGAATGCAAGTAACGCGGCAGCAGTCAGCGTAAATGCCAACGGAGTGCAGATTGCTGACGACATCGTAAGGCGCGCTGCGGCTTTGCGTGCGCAAGTACGAATTGGCGAGATCGGCGAACGCCTGATCGACTGTGGTGCGGAAACGATTGGCAGCTTGGAACTAGGCCGCTTGCTCGGCGAAATCTGCATGGGTGGTCTTGGCACCGTAACCCTCACCGGATCCTCGCCTTTGCCGAAATGGCCGCTTGGTGTCGTCGTCCACGCGTCCAATCCAGTCGTCTCTTGCCTCGCAAGCCAATACGCTGGCTGGACGATTCAGGACGAAGTAACGGGATTTTTCGCGCTCGGTTCCGGTCCAGCGCGCGCACTTTCACGCGTTGAGAAACTCTTCGAGGAATTGAACTACGCGGATAACCATCCGCGTGCATGTCTCGTCATCGAAGGCGACAAGGCGCCCCCCCCAACCGTTGCCAAACTCGTAGCCGACGCGTGCAAGATCTTACCATCAAACCTAACGATCTTATACGCGCCGACGAGTTCACTCGCAGGCTCCGTGCAGATCGCCGCTCGTGTCCTGGAAGTCGCGCTCCATAAGGCGCACGAGTTGCACTTCCCGCTGGACGATATCCTCGACGGCTATGGTGCGACGCCAATTGCCCCTCCATCACCTGATTTCATCAAGGCCATGGGGCGCACCAACGACGCCATCATTTATGGCGGCCATATCCAGCTCTTCGTGCGGGGCACCGACGAAGACGCCGAACAGCTCGCCAACGCATTGCCCTCGAGCCAATCGCGCTCTTACGGAAAGCCGTTCGCGGAAACCTTTGCCGAGGTGGGTGGAGATTTCTACAAAATAGACCCGCTCCTATTCAGCCCAGCGCTGGTTACCGTCTCAAACGTTCAAACAGGCCGTTCGTTCAATGCTGGAAAGCTCGCCTCCGATATCGTCGACGCCAGCTTCGCCTGACGCGCCGCCGGTTTCCGAAAACGCACCTGATGTCGTCATCTTCGTCGAAGAGAACGGAGGTGATTGGCATGCGGGACGCTTGGCACGTGCACTCGAGTTACGCGGCGCACGAACTGTCACGACAACGTTACGCCGTTGTGCGTTCGATACGGTGTCCTCCACGGGCCTGCGCATTCCAGGCTTTGACGGCACTTTACCCAAGGGTGCATTCGTCAGGGCCATCTCAACGGGCAGCCTTGAAGAGATAACGTTCCGCCTCGGCATCCTGCATGCCCTGCGCGAAAGCGGCGTGAGAGTTTGGAACGACGCCCGCGCGATAGAACGATCCGTAGATAAATCGACGACCACCTTTTTCTTCCAGCGCGCCGGGCTTCCTATCCCGACGACGCGTACGTTCGAAGCCATTCAGCGTGAGCGCTATTGTCACGGGCTCGCACCGCCACTGGTGTCAAAACCGCTTTTTGGTTCGCAGGGCAATGGCGTCCGTCGCCTCGAAAGCTGGTCGGACCTGCCTGACGCCGCAACGGTCAATGGCGTTTACCATCTACAGGAATACCTCCCGCCACACAGGCCAGACAGCTTCGAAGATTGGCGTCTCTTTGTCTCTGGCGGACGCTTGGTAGCGGGCATGACTCGGCGCAGCACTCAATGGGTAACGAACGTACACCAAGGTGCCGAACCTACTGCGCTAAAGCCAGATGTCAGGACCGCTGAACTCGCGATCGCAGCTGCCGCCGCAGTCGGTGCGGACTACGCCGGTGTAGACATCATGCGGACTGAGAACGACAAGCTCTTCCTCCTTGAGATCAATTCCAATCCAGCATGGAAAGGCTTGCAAGGCGTGACTGATGTCGACGTCGCCCAATGCCTCGCGGATGATTTCCTCGCCGCCGTCATGCCGACGCTCATCAAATGACGCGGCTGCTTGCAGCACACGACGTCGCACAGGCGTTCGTGGCCGCATGCCGTCTCGAATTATCCGCATTGAAACCCGGAAACGTGCATGTCCACGCAAGTGGGCATGGCATGCAACCAAGTGATTTCGAGCGAGCCGCGGAAGCTGCAGCGCCCCATATAACGACGCCTGGCCTGCCTGTGGGCACGCGAATTCGCCGCGCTGTCGAAGCGAGTTTCTCGACTGTGGGGTGCAATACCAATCTGGGCATTGTCCTGCTTTGTGCCCCGCTCGCCTACACGACCAGTGAACCCGTCGACGGCGAAGCTCTCCGCGATCGTCTTGCGAATGTACTCGCAGACTTGAGTCAGAATGACGCCGCTGAGACCTTCAAAGCCATCGCACGTGCGAACCCGGGCGGCCTTGGCCATTCCGAACAGGCCGACGTAACGGCCCCCGCCGAGATAACCCTATTGCAAGCGATGAAAATCGCCGCCGACCGCGATCGCATCGCCCGTGCCTACGTGACGGCATACGCTGATATATTTGAAATCGGTCTACCGCTTTACGAGACCGCGTTGCGTTTTGCCGAAACGCCTGAACTCGCAGTAACCACGCTGCACATGCACTATCTATCGCGATTTCCAGACACGCATATCGCGCGTAAATTTGGCCCTGAAACGGCACTTCACGTACAAAATGCTGCACGTGCGCTGGCACCCAGCTGGCAGCCTGTCGCACGCACAATGTCCCTGCCGGATTTGCTGAACTTCGACGCCCAGCTGAAGGCCGAGGGCATTAATCCGGGAACAACTGCAGATTTCGTGGTTGCGACAATCTTTACCGAGAAACTCCTTGCCCTCCTTGCATCACCAAGCAGGTAGGAAGAGGCTTGTCTTTCGGCGACTCTCTGCGGTATCTACGGGCGGGGCTCAGGCGCGCCGCTATCCGGCCAACCGGTTCGAGGATCTAGTGTCCTCGTTCGCTGCATCAGGGATGGCTCAGCTCGGCTGAGGCCAACAACGCTCGGTCGGACCAAGCGTCCACCGGGATTTTCTTGTTTCCAGCTTTGGGAGGAATTCCAGCTATGGCCAAAATCGACAAGGTTCTGGTTGGCGAGTCGCTCGTCGGTGACGGTAACGAAGTCGCGCACATCGATCTACTCATCGGTCCTCGCGGCTCAGCTGCCGAAGCGGCTTTCTGCAACAGCCTCACGAACAACAAGGACGGCTTCACGTCGCTGCTCGCAGTGATCGCGCCGAACCTGCCCTGCAAGCCCAACACCGTTATGTTCAACAAGGTCACCATCAAGGACGCCCGTCAGGCCGTTCAGATGTTCGGCCCTGCTCAGCACGGCGTTGCTAAGGCTGTTCAGGACTGCGTTGCCGAAGGCACGATCCCCGCTGACCAAGCCGACGATCTCTACATCTGCGTTGGCGTGTTCATTCACTGGGAAGCTGCCGACGACGCCAAGATCCAGGATTACAACTATCGCGCCACGAAGGAAGCGATCGAGCGCGCCGTTGCCGGCAAGCCGACCGCTGCTGAAGTCACGGCTCAGCGTGACAGCGCAGTACACCCCTTCGGCGCCAATTGAAGCGGAAACCATCCTGGGCAGGACGATAAAGCCCCTCCCATGAAGGGGGGTCTGCTTCAGCGATTGGGCAAGCTGCTTTCAGGCCGTTGGAACGGCTGAGAAGAGATTGCTGGCAGGTGGGAATGCCCACGAGGCATTTCCACGTCCTACACTAAAATGATGCCTTAGCCGGCGGCTCCTACCCCCAAATGGAGTCGCCGGTTATTTCATTTCTGAAGGCTCGGAAGTTTTCAGAATGCGCTCAAGGTCACTGCGGCTGATCACACCGTCATGCAGCGCAGATGCGACCAACGCCCCGCTGGCAAGCCCTTCAAGATCGTAAAGGTCTTGGGCATGACGAACCCCGCCTGCGGCATAA
Source organism: Candidatus Filomicrobium marinum (assembly GCF_000981545.1). NCBI lineage: Bacteria > Pseudomonadati > Pseudomonadota > Alphaproteobacteria > Hyphomicrobiales > Hyphomicrobiaceae > Filomicrobium > Candidatus Filomicrobium marinum. The sequence continues at coordinate 554,505 of NZ_LN829119.1, read as the reverse complement.
ACTCTCCGGCTCCCCGCAATTGTTTTGATCTGACGAAGCCGGGCCACATCCGGCCCTAACCCGCTTCCAACCCGCGCTAACGTCATCACAATGACGTCATCCGGCCAAAGCCATGAATCTTGAAAAATCTCTGAGGGTCCCAATGGCGTATCGCCCCGCCAGTCCAACGACAGGACAAACCCATCTCGCGGCAATTGCGAACGTATCCGCTCCAGCGCCGAGACATTTGCCAACGTTTCAGAACCGATGACAGGCCAGATGCCCCGGTCGGCGCTATAAGTCCCCAAGGCTTCTACCGTTGTCGAGCCGTCATCGACAAACAACGTGATATCCGGCAAGGCCTCCCGCAGCGCAAACACGGTATCCATATTTCGCCCACGCCCTTCGATCCCGTCGAGATCCGCGATATACAGCCAGCGTAATTCGCTCGTGAGCCCCAGCAGGCCGCGCGCCAAGTCGAGGGGCTCGCTCGTCCGCGCGAGCGGCGTTTCAATTGGTTGATATCTGCTGCGGTCCCCACCAGCCGCACGTACGACACACCCATTGCGAATGTCGATCACCGGAATAACGCGCATCGCGTTCCTTTCTCATGCGCTGCTAGATTGGGCGCTCTAATCTACCGAAGGAGAAACGAATGACCATCGTTGCGGGGCTCGATGTTGGTGGCGCCCACCTCAAGGTAAGCCTCGTCGAGGACGCGACGCCCATCGCCGCACGGCAATACCTGTGCCCTTTATGGCAGGGCCTTGACCATCTCGATACTGCCCTTCGCGAAGCTGAAGAACTGACAGGCCGCGCCGACGCTTTCGCAATCACCATGACAGGCGAACTCTCCGATCTTTTCGAAACCCGCGAGCAAGGCGTTCAAACCCTGGTGGATCGCCTGACAGAAAAGTTTGGCACCGCAGCACGTTTCTGGGGAGGCCAAAAGTTCTTTGACACAGCGAACGATGCAAAGACCAATTTCTTCGACGTCGCATCCACCAACTTCCTCGCGACAGCAACACTCGCAGGTCAACGTCTTGCGGCGACGGGGCAGTCCGCAAACGCCCTCCTGATCGATATGGGCTCGACGACGACCGATCTCATTCCAATCGTCGCTGGCGCACCAACCCCACGCGGTCTGACCGACCCGGATCGCTTAACGTCGGGCGAACTCGTCTACACTGGCCTGACGCGCACCTCAGTCATGGCTGTTTGCACGCGTGCACCATTTGCCGGGCGATGGCAGTCTCTCGCACGCGAATACCTCGCCACGATGGCTGATGTCCGCCGCGTATTGGGGTGCCTGCCAGACGGCCTCGACGTTCACGCCACAGCCGACGGACGTGGAAAGTCGCAAGCCGAAAGCGTGGCCCGCTTCGCTCGCATGTTCTGTCGCGAGCCCGCCGACGCCGACTTGGCGACGTGGCAACAGGCGGCCCAGCATGTGGTCGAGTTGCAGCTCCGATCAATTCAAGAGGGGTGCGCGCAGGTTCTCTCCGGAGTGCCTCGCGCCGACATCATCGTAGCAACGGGATTAGACACTTCGGTAGCCACCGAGATATCCCGCAGGCTTCAACGTCCCTGCCAAACATTTTCGCAGTTAGTCGGAACACCAGCCAACTTACAAGCTGCCGTTGATTGCAACGCACCAGCCGTCGCCGTTGCTTTGCTACGGGGGGAGTAAGTGCTTACGACGCTCGCCCGCCGCGGCCGCGGACCTATACGCGTTACCACACAGGGAAAGGCGGATGAGCCATCTCTCCTAGGGAGGCGAGCGGAACCTTCACAACACTCTCAACCGTCATCCCGGTGCTTGCCACCGGGATCCAATCCTGAGCAATGACCGGGTATGCCGCGCAGCATCGGCGATTGGAGAAACCCAAACAAAAAATACCCCGTCATACCGGGGCTTGTCCCCGGTATCCAAGGCTCCACGATTCCGTCGAACAGCAGTGAGAGAACGCCCTTGCAACGCGCGAGACGTCATCCCGAACTCGGGCGAGGCCAGTTGGAGCAGAGCATGTTTAAGGGTCCGCAGAGCGAGCTACTCGCCTCCAAGCAAGCCCTCACGCCGCGCCGCGTTCCGCACGCCAAGCATCGACCTTCTCCATCAGCCACCCCCAGGCTTCCTCTTCACGTGGGCCAGCGGTCTTGGAAATGGCGATCTGGAGATAAGCGAGCTCGTTTTCAATCTTATCTGCGGGCAACATCTTGAGCCGGGAGACAAGAACTGCGCATTCAATCACGGCCGCCTGGGCTCGGTTGAACCCTCCCCAGGGACCATGCTGTGCGCGATCAAGCACATTGCAGTAAAACCGTGGACGCAACGCGTCTTCCTCGACCCTGTCGACCTTCAATTCCCAGTGTGACAGTGCCGCGCGCAGCACCGCGCCATCCACTTTGTCCGCACGCCGCACTTGCCAGTTACGTCGTCCAGTCAAACATCCCGCGAAGATGCGCACGTCATCAACGTGATTGACGACGGCAACGGGGTTCTCTCGAAGATTGTCTAGTGTCCGTGACGGGGCAAAGGGAGCGATGATCCACTGCTCGCCATCCGCAATCACTCCAAGCGGCGCAATGTGGATGTCACCGGCCAGGCTCCGCGTCGTCACGATCGCCTCTACGATCAGCGGCATCGAGCGTCTCCTCCGAATTATTGCCAGCTTCGGAAACCGGCTTCTGCTTTTTAGACGCCAAGGTTGCACCCTCCGGCGCGTGGTGTGTCAAGTCTTCTGCTTTAGCATCCGCCGCCACACCCCAGCGCAGGGGTTGATCTTGCACATAGCGCTTACCGAGTTGCCATGCGATTTCCGCCTTCGCCAGCTCATAGCCGAGATAAAACGCATGGGCCCCGTCATCTTTGACATTGAGCTTGGGGAACAACTCAAAGGGATCGATAGCAACATGATGTCCGTCACGATTGAAGATGTGGACCCCATCGGCACTGGCTTCGATCCGGAAATTGCGGTCACGAAGGCTCTTCGCAAGCTCCTCAATCTCACCCGGGGTATAGGGAAATGGCCGCAACTCGTGCAACGATAGCAATCCGGCGTCATACCCCTTCGGAAGGCTCTGATCCTTATGCGCCCGGTACATCAACCGTCGTGATGCATCATGCTCTTGCACCGTACGCCGCGTATGCGGTGAAACCTGCACGACAAGCACATTCGTGATCGCCAACTCCGAGCAAATCCCAACGAGAAGCGCCGTCAGTCCCTGGCTATCAACGTCCGTCAATTCCGTTAGATTGCCGGTTCCCATAAGCATCGGCGCATCAGGCCGCTGCCGACGCAGCTCCGCGTAGCGTTCGAGTGAAGTCGTGAACCCGAAGTTTATCGGGTCGAGGATGGGGTCAGCCATGTAGGTAAGCCCCATCTCCTCGGCCTTATCGATCGCCCGAATGAGAGAAGGCAGATCACCGTGCGGCTTCGGAACAAGCACCGGAACAGCAGACGTCCCGGCAATCACGTCCAACGTAGTTTCATCGAGGCTGAGCACAAAATCCGCCCCGGCTTGCGCGCCCCGGCGGAGTTCGTCGAAATCACCAGAATCGACACTGACCTTGAAGCCCTCTGAAGCCAATGCACGAACCGTATCTTCCAGATGCGGAAAAGGCGTGTCGGGCTGACAACCAATATCTATGATATCGGCACCCGCCGCAGCGTGAACGCGCGCCCGCGCCACAATCTGATCGACGCTAAGCATCGGCGCTTCGATAATCTCGGCAAAAATCTTGAGATCGTGCTGGCTGAGATCTGGAGGCTTACCACCCCTCCCGAAGAAGGCGGGCAGATCAATCACTTCATCGGGGCCGCGTTGAAAGGGAATGCCGTAGTGCGCCGAAAGGCTCTCAAGGTCCATGCGTGAGCGTCCAGGCACAATAACCCGGTCTGCCGCCAGCGGCTCCTTCAGACGGTTCTTGATAATCTTTTCCGTCATCAGGGCCGCAACCTTGATGCCGATATTGATCACCCGCCAATGGCCGTCCGCATGCGCAAGCGCCAGATCGTCAACGGTTTCCCGAAGCCGATCTTCAGCGAGATGCCCGGTTAGGAAGACAAGCTTTTCAGACATATTAGCCGCTCGTCGACAGCCTGTTCGAGTTCAGCCAAACTTTCGACGACGACAGTGTCATCAAAGGTCTTCAGCTTAGCGGTATTTTCCAGATCAATGCGCCGCGGATAGACCTTCACCATCCCTTTCGGAGCTTCCGTGTCGAGTTCCGGCGCGGTGTCACAGGCAAAGACAATCGCCGGAACACGGCACTTGCCTGCCTGAGCGAAAACATTCGTCGCCAGGTTATCAGAGATGCCATAGACGCACTTGGCCACAGTGTTGGACGTCGCAGGCGCCACGATCAGCGTGTGGTAGACACCGTAATAGAAATTACCCACGGGAGCAGCACTCGCCGTCCGATCTTTGAAGATCCGTGTGCCTTCGGGCAAATTCAGTTGCTGCTTGTACATGCTGAGCACTTCTTCCGCAGCCTGCGACAGGAAAACGTCAAGGTTCGGGAGACGTGTCATAATATCGAGACTTTCCTTGAAGAAATGTCCCGACCCGGTGAGGGCCCATGCGAAACGCGGTGTCTTGATTTCTGTTCGTGTCATGAAAAGCCCCCTAACACGGCGCCGGCGGCACGTCGACTTGCATGCTCACACCCAGAATTTCGCAAAGACGCGTCTCCTCGTCGGCAGCGATCACTTCAAAATCGAGACCTGCATTCTCTATAATCCGCGCAGCGATAGGATCGATAATCCTCTCCTCGGCAAGAGCATGAACTGAGGACAGCTCCCCACCCGAGCGAGACTTAAGGAAAATGACCTTCAAGCGGCCAAGACGCTCAGCCAGCCGTGCCGCGATGGCATCCGACGTCGTATCCCAGGTTGCCGGTAGCGCAGCATCGTTTTCGCAGTCATTCAGCGGCAGCCACACAAGCTTTTCACCACTGGGCACCTTGTCTGCGATCTCTGCGAGGTTCTCGCTCGTATCCAATGCTGGCGCCAACGCCGCAAACATCAAACCCGTTTGATGCATGCCGAGGATCGCCATCCGATGCGCCGCGAGGTCATCAAAACCAAACATCGTTTGCGCCTGCCTCACGGCGTCAGCAAAGACGCCGCCGCCAGGAACCACGGCAACACCTCTCGGGGAGCGCGCCACAATAGCCAGAACGCGCTCCAAGACGTCAGCTGACCGCGCCAGACTGCCACCGATTTTGACGACGATAGGTTCTTGGCTCACCCGCGAACTACTCTAACAGGATGATCCCCGCGGACGTACGATTTCAACGCCGACGGCTGCCGGACCACGCTCCAACTTCTCGATGCGCACGCGCACGGACACAATACGGCGATCCTCAAGAATACGCGCCGCTATACGTTCAGCGATAGTCTCAACGAGATTAATGTGGCCTTCTGCCATAACGGATTTAACAGCGTTGGTTAAATCATCATACGAAGGCACTTCCGCGATTTCGTCGGTTCGTGAGCCAACGTCCGGAGATACCGCCGCAACAATCGAAAACCCGACCTTCTGCGTGATACCTTTTTCCTCGGCATAGACGCCAAGCTCACAATCCAGCACAAGATCTCGCACGAATATGCGGTCGCACTGAACGGGATCCGTTTCACTCATCTGCATAATCGTAGCCGCCCCGGTCGTCTTGTTCATGAGGCGCGTTCCTCGCGTGCCAATTCTTCAGCCTTACTCATCATAAGATCAGTCTCGATTTTTTCCGCTTTAACAATGGCATCACGTATTTCCACCACTGCCCGCAAGTCCAATGAGCCCGTGCGCGCATTCTCGCAACACAAAGCCCCACGAAAACCAATGAGATCCGGAGCCAGCCGGACTAAAGCCGGGATATGCCGCGTACGAAGGCTCCCTGCAAGTCCACAAAACATCTCATGTGCGCGCGCAATCTCAACAAAGTGCTCCAATTGATCGACGGCGAGAACATCAGGCAGCGCCCCATCAGACTTATTTGCGGTATCAAGAACGACGCCTGCGAAACCGGCCGCAGCCATCTCTGCCACAAGCTCAAAATCCGGAGAGGCATCCGCAAATAGAACGCCTACGATCTGAGCTTTGCCGGTTTCGCCCCGCAGCCGTCCAAGCGCACGCACGACCTCTGCTGCATCCCCACCGGGCAGAAACCCAGTCTTCACGTAGTCCACGCCAGTCGCTGCAGCCTGCAACGTGGCCTCGACGATTGGACCAACTTCGCAAGGGTGGTCTCCGATAGTGGCGCTAACCGGCACCCGGCCACCAACGGTCTCAACAATTGCGCGCGCGGCTTCAGGTGTCACCGCCCCGAGAGCACCCCGTGACGGGTCCTTGCAGTCGATAACGTCGACACCACCCTCCAGGCAGAGGGTCGCTTCGCGTGCGTCAACAACACTTGCAAGCATCGAGACGCGGCCGCAGTCAGCCGCCCGCTTCGGAGGAATTATTTGCATTTAGGCATCCTGGAACACGCGCACGCGCTCAGCCAGTATGGAATCTCGATCACGGCGCTCGGACACTGTCAAATTAACAGGGATATCCTGCACCACGGTCGCCGGGCGGCCGTCAACCCGGATTAAGCGCGTACCCAACATCACCGCTTCAAAGCGATCATGGGTCACGAACAGAACCGTGGTCGGCCGCCGCGACCATAGCTCGATCAGAAGCTGGCGCAAGGCTTCTGCCGTGGGATCGTCAAGCGAAACGAACGGTTCGTCCATCAAGAGCAGAGCGGGCTCCAGCACAAACGCCCGCGCCAAAGCAGCGCGTCGCTGCATCCCTACTGAAAGCCGCTCGGGGTAAGCTGTGGCCGCATCGCTCAATCCGACCCTGTCGATAAGCTCAGTCACCCGCTGGTCATGGCTCTCACCGTCTGGAAGAACAAGGCGGATATTTTCCTCCACGGTGCGCCACGGCAGAAGGCGCGGCGTTTGGAACATATAAGACAGCCGCAGGTCACCTTCTTGGGTATTCACCGAACCCGTGAAGTCCTTATCCAAGCCCGCGATAATATTGAGCAACGTGGACTTGCCACACCCTGATGGCCCTGTAATCGAGACAAAAGACCCACGTGCGATGCTCAACTTGATATTACGCAGAACGGGTAACCGTGCGCGTTGTCCGACCGCGGGAAAATCCTTCTCGACAATGTTGACTTCTAGCGGACGATCTACCGGCGCCATTGATTGACCCTCGCCTCGATCGGCTGCAGCACCCCAATTTCAATAATCTGCACGACAATAATGAACGCTATCGCGTAGGCGAGGATCATCGACACATCAAACAGCTGGAAAGCAATATTGAGCTGATGACCAACACCGTTCGGGCGTCCGAGAAGTTCAACGACAAGCACGATCTTCCACACGAGCGCTAGGCCGCCTCGTGCTGCGGCAGCAAAAAACGGCGCGAGCTGCGGCAATGTCACGTGACGCAGCGTCTTCCACCAGCCGAAACGATAAATCTCTGCCATCTCTTCAAGATCTCGCGACAGGGAGCGCGCTCCCTCCCGCACCGTTACGGCGACGTTCGGAATCTTGTTGATCGTAACGGCAAGAATGGCCGCAACCTCCGTCAGTCCAAACCAGACGTAACAAAGGATGATGGTCACCAACGCCGGCAGGTTTAGGAAAAAGATCAACCACGTATCGAAAAACCTATCGGCACGTTTTGTCCGCCCAAGCGCGATGCCAATCGAACATCCGATAAACATGGCAAGCACGAACGATACGGCGACGCGCGCCAGCGTTACACCGACGTGGTAGGCCAGCTCTCCGCTGGCCAGTTCCCGCACAAGCGTATGCGCGACATCTAGCGGGCCTGGAAAGACTCGACTGTTCGCAAAAGCGGCCGCCACAAACCAGACCGCCAACAGAACCAAGAACGAGCCAAGCGACCACCCAAAGCGCCCAGACAACACCGAACCGACGATACCGCGGCCCACACGTCCAGCTTTTGTAGTTCCAGCGTCAAGCACCATAGAACAGCTTCGCGTCGAATTTCGTATCGCTTCCTACAAGCGTACCTTCACCGTATTCAAGAAGCAATTTCAGCAGCTTATCAGCAGATCTCGTTGCTTCTGGAGACCATGGCTGCGGGATGCCGTCTCGATAAGATTTGCGCAGAGCTTCAAACTCACCCTGGCTTGAAACACGCATCAAAGGCTTAAGCGGCTCCCAATCCTCATCGGAGGTCGCAAGAATGCGATTTCCTTCCTCGACGACCTTGAGGAAGGCTGCGAGTTCAGCATCCTTTCCAGCAGTGGTCTCCTCGCTCCATACGAAACCGACAAGTGGTGGCGGCGGATCAATACCGAGCCCGCGCAGGATGTCTGCCATCGTGATGAGTTCTTTATACCCCTCACCTTCGAGGCGCGCCGAGAACGTCCAGAAGTTTAAGGCCGCGTCCACCCGGCCCTGACGCATTTGTTCAGTAATCAGAGGGGGGGCTCCAAAGACCGGCTCTGCAAACTGCGCAATATCTTCGCCCAACGTTTTGTGAGAATAAGCACGCAACAAAATCCAGCTCTTGTCGATCGCCGTGCCAGCAACACCCAACCGCTTGCCCTTGAGATCTGCAATCGACTTGATGCCGCTATCGGCACCTACCATTAAGGCCCCCAACGCCGAGGAGTAGGGCGCAAATTTGAGCGGCGCGCCCCCAGAGCGCTGCCGCATCGCCCATGGCCAATCACTGACGACGACGTCCGTTTCACCCGAGAGCAAGGCAATGCGAGCGGCACCAGTCCCCGCAAGGTCCAGCACCGACATTTCTAGGCCATTCGCTTTGTCGAGACCACGGCGCTTGATTGTCTCCAACAGCCAGCTCAGCGAACCAAATTTCAGGGATCCAATTTTCAATCGACCGGATGCCGCAGCCGGAAGCGCAGGCACACCGACAACGGTCACCGCCGCAGCCCCTATCATCAGCTGTCTTCGATCAATCATTTCTGCGGCTCCTGATCTGACAGTCGATTTTTCACCAGCCACCGGACAGCGCGGAGCCAGCCCTTGTCGTCATTTTCGTGAATACTGACCGCCATCGAGTTCCGCAAAGTCCCGTCGTCGACATTGCGGACGAAAATGCTCACATTCAGCAACACAGCGGTCGCCTCGTGCACCACACCCAGCACCGACAATTCTGCACCAGCCTTCTTTGCAACCTCGACTTCGCAGCCATCGCATCTATTGAAAGGTGTCTGTTCCTCGATATCGCTATTCACAGAGCTAAGGTCCAGAGGTTCATACTTACCCGTTTCCTTCAGCAAACGCTTGAGTTCGTCCGTAATGAGCTCAAGCCGTGCCCGCTCCGCCTCGTTGGGTACCGGGGGCAAGCCAACGCCGCCCATCTGTTGTTCGATGACCATTTCAAAGGGGAAGATCGCGGTTTTGGTCGCGCCGGATGCAAAACTTGCCTGCGCAAACCCAATGAGCATTAGATAAATTGCAACCGTACGCAGGATCATTTCCTTACCCCTCGGGACGCATCGTTCACTGACTATTCTTTACCAAGCGCCTCTGGTAAATAAACTGCACAATGTTTGCTCGCAGATCTGGGTACGCATGCACACCCCACCCGCCTACCACAACCCTCACATATGCGTGAACGCTGTATTTTCGTCGCCTTGCCTTAGATGGAAGCGTAACTATGTTACGAAAAGCCGTATCCTCGATAGGCTAAGCTTATCGAGCCGCTAAAGAAAAATACGATTGGCTGGAGAGGTGCAAGAACGAGCTCAAGCAGCTACGCTCTTCCGGCATGCGTTGCGAACACCCTAAAATGATCGCGACAAGAAAAGAATTTCGGGAGGATTTCTCATGAGCAATTTGCTTAATCGCAACATTGTAACAGGCCGACGGAAATCCTTACCCATTTTCCTTTGTGCGGTTGCCGTTGCGATTATGAGCTCAACGTTCAATTCAAAACCTGTATTCTCTCAAGAAGCACCTACACAAAATCAGAATAAATCCGACTCTAAACAAGATGGCGTAATCGAAATTCCGATTGCCTATCTCAGCGAAAAGCGGGATCGGCTCCCACCGCTATCACTGCTGGATTTCCGACCCGATGATGACGGGATAGCCGGAGCCCAGCTGGCCGTTGACGACAACAACACAACCGGCCGTTTCCTCAAGCAGAGTTTTCGCGTGGAAGAGAGTCCCGCAACCACGCGGGATGAGCTGATCAAGATTGCTACGCAGAAAGCCGAGCAGGGTCTCGGCTTCTTCGTCGTCGATGTCACACCAGACACCCTGCTGGCGCTCTCAGATGCGTTGAAAGATTACAACGCGGTCATCTTCAACGCGGGCGCGACTGATGATCGGTTGCGCCAGGAGGACTGCCGCCTCAACGTCAAACATACAGCACCTTCGCGGGCCATGCTGACGGACGCGCTCATTCAATACTTAGCGTGGAAACGCTGGCGTAATCTCGTTTTGATTTCCGGACCACAGCCCAACGACCAGTTGTTCGCCGCTTCAATTCGTCATTCTGCCAAACGCTTCGGTCTCAAAATTCTCGAAGACCGAACGTTCAAGTATGAAGCCGGGAGTCGCCGCGCCGACGGCGGCTACGAACAGGTTCAGCAACAGATCCCTTCCTTCACACAGGATCTTCCCGACTACGACGTCCTTATCGTTGCTGATGAGAGCAAACAGTTTGGGGACTATTTCCCATATCGAACCTGGATCGCCCGCCCCGTAGCAGGAACACAAGGTCTCTATCCGACCTCTTGGCATCCCGCGTCGGAACTTTGGGGCGCAACGCAATTTCAAAATCGCTTCCAGCGTAAGTCAGGTCGCGTTATGCGCCCGCTAGATTACGCCGCCTGGATGGCCGTACGGTCCATCGGCGAAGCCGCCACGCGCACAAACACCGGCGACCCCAAAACATTGATTGGCTACATGCTTTCTGACCGGTTCGAACTCGCGGCATTCAAGGGCCAAAAGCTCACTTACCGCCCTTGGAACGCTCAGCTACGGCAACCGTTATTCGTCGCCACGGATAAAATTCATGTATCCGTATCCCCGCAGCCCGGGTTTCTCCATCAGGTGACAGAACTCGACACGCTCGGCATCGATCGTCCGGAAACAAAGTGTACGGCATTCACCAACCGCTGAATCGTGGAAGCAGCCATGTCCACGTCAACAAGCCAAAACTGAAATCAGGAAACGACAGGAATCGTCAGTGAGACAGCATAGATCCATCATCGCAAGCCTCACGGTGCTCGCCGCTTTGGTCTTGGCACCTTTCCCTGCCGCCGCCTACAAAGTGTTTGTCAGCAACGAAAAGGACAACACGGTCTCCGTAATAGACAGCGAAACGTTAAAAGTGATCCATGAGATCAAGGTCGGTCAGCGTCCCCGCGGCATCATACTCGCGAAGAACGATACGTGGCTTCTGATCTGCACAAGTGATGACCATCGCATCGAGGTCTATGACGCCAACACCTACGAGTTCATCAAAAACCTTCCGTCCGGTCCGGACCCCGAGTTGTTCGATTTGCATCCATCCGGCAACCCGCTCTACATCGCCAACGAGGACGATAACCTCGTCACCGTGGTCGACATCGATACCGATAAAATTCTTGCCGAGATCCCCGTAGGCGTGGAACCGGAAGGCATGGCCGTGAGCCCCGATGGCAAGATCGTCGTGAATACGTCAGAAACGACCAACATGGCGCATTTCATCGACACCAAGACGCATGAAATCGTCGCCAATATCCTCGTCGACAATCGGCCTCGGGTCGCGCAGTTCACTTCTGACGGCAAGCAACTTTGGGTTTCCGCAGAAATCGGCGGCACCGTAACGGTTATCGACCCTGCGAAAAAAGAAGCCGTCCACAAGATCACTTTCGAGATACCTGGAATTAATGACGACGCGATTCAACCTGTTGGAATTCGCTTCACAAAAGACGGAAAACTGGCATTTGTCGCATTGGGTCCATCCAATCGCGTCGCCGTCATCAATGCCCAAACCTACGAAGTCGAAAAATATTTGCTCGTTGGCCAGCGCGTCTGGAACCTCGCTCTTACTCCGGATGAAAAACTTTTGTTCACGACCAATGGCACGTCAAACGATGTGTCGGTTATCGACGTGCAAAAGCTTCGCGTGATTAAATCGATAACGGTCGGGCGTTATCCGTGGGGCGTCGTAGTAGCCAATCATTGATGTTAGAAATTTCCCCCTCATCATTTTCGAAAGGGGGAAATTTCCCAAAAGGAATTGGACAAAACGGAAAAGTCTGCGTCTAGAACTCACCGGGTTTGAATTGCCGAACCGTAAAGACGTGAGTACAGGGAGCAAAGACTCCCAGTTATGCCGACAGTCACCGAGGAATAGTGATGATCAACAATGCTGCGCCGCAAAATGGTTGACGCTCTGACATCCCAGAAAGGATCTTTCAGCACAGGCGAGGCGCTGCGCGTGCGCAACGTATCGCATAGTTTCGGCGATACGCGTGCACTCAACGACGTCTCCCTAGACGTTGCGCCAGGAAGCTTCACGATCCTGCTCGGCCTCAATGGCGCCGGCAAATCGACGCTGTTTTCCCTGATCACCCGCCTTTACGACAACACGTCGGGAGAGATCCACATTCTAGGAAATGATGTCCGGCGGCGGCCCAGCGCGGCTTTGCAGCGTCTCGGCGTCGTCTTTCAGAGCCGCACTCTCGATTCCGACCTGACCCTCTTACAGAACCTGACTTACCACGCTGCGTTACATGGTTTTGGCCGGCGCGAAAGCAAACGACGCGCTCATGAGGCTTTGAAAACGGTAGGTCTCGATGAACGCGCCAAGGAAAAGGTGCGCAACCTTTCCGGCGGTCAAGCCCGCCGTGTCGAAATTGCACGCTCCATGCTGCATGATCCGGGCCTTCTGCTACTAGACGAGCCCACAGTCGGTCTGGATATTGACTCCCGCCAGAGCGTGATCAGCATCGTACGCCGCCTAGTCAATGAACACGGCATCGGCGTGCTCTGGGCCACGCACCTCATTGATGAGATCGACAAGACCGACAAAATTATAGTTATGCACAAAGGCCGGGTTCTCTACTCCGGCTCGGTTCCCGGCCTCCTTGAGGCAGGTCAGGCGAACGATCCGGCATCCGCATTCCGGAACCTAACCGAAACAACGCGTGCGGAGGCGGCATGAGCATAGACACCATGGCCGAGACCTCAGCATCGGTCCCGCATAAACCAATGCCATCACATCTCACATTCAGCGGATTTTTCGCTTGCTTCCGTGGGATCGTCTGGCGGGAAGTTCTCCGCTTCCTCCACCAACGCGAGCGATTTCTTTCCGCTTTGGTTCGCCCGCTCGTTTGGCTCTTCATCTTCGCTGCTGGCTTTCGCCAGGTACTCGGCGTCTCGATTATCCCGCCCTATCAGACGTACGTACTCTACGAGACGTATGTTGCGCCAGGACTGCTTGGGATGATTTTGTTGTTCAATGCTATGCAGTCATCTCTGTCGATGGTCTACGACCGCGAGACAGGCGCGATGCGCACCCTTCTCGTAAGCCCATACCCGCGTTGGTTCCTGCTTTTCTCTAAGCTGATCGGCGGCGTTTCCGTCGCCCTGCTGCAGGTCTATACCTTCCTCGCAATCGCCTATTTTTGGGAGATTCAACCGGATGCCGCAGCACTACCAATCGGCTTCACGATCGGCGGCCAATTCGTCGGCTTCGAGATACCCGCTCCCTACAATGGATACATCACAGTCCTCCCAGCCATCATTTTGTCTGGACTGATGCTCGGAGCCTTCGGACTGTTCCTGTCGTCGGTCATACGTCAGCTTGAAAACTTCGCAGGCGTGATGAACTTCGTCATCTTCCCGATGTTCTTCGCCTCATCCGCACTCTATCCGCTGTGGCGCATCCGAGAATCGAGCCCGCTGCTTTACGAGATCTGCCGCTTCAACCCCTTCACCCATGCAGTCGAGCTCATCCGCTTCGCCTTCTACGGCCAATTGGATCCAACGTCGTTTTACGTCGTCGCCGGCTGCACCATCCTCTTCCTTGCCTGCGCGATCTATGCCTACAATCCGTCCAAGGGATTGATTGCGCGACGGGGACCAGGAGCCCGCAGCTAAACGCCAGAGAAATGAAACCAATGCTCCGAACCTCAAATATCGTCCTCCCGAAGCCTCACCGTGCTACGAAGTGCACGAGCGTTCGAATGGCAGCGGTCATCGCCACGTTTTTAGCAACAACCGGCATAATGGCAGCCGCGACTGCGTGGGCGGGCCCTCCCGGCCAGATGCAAGATGGAAGCCCAACGCCCGCGAGGCAGACAGAAGTGCCCGCCGCAAACACAAAAACGCCCGAGCCGGGCTCTGACTGGCCGTGTGTCCAACGTAAGATCGATACCCTGACATCAGCTCAAATATGGGACGGCCCCCCGGTTGAGGAGATCAAGAACTGGCGCGACGACAAAGAGATCGCTGAGCTCGTATCCTACGTGATTAGCCGGCGTATCGAGATGGACGCGGTCGAAGAAGCAATCAAAAACTATGCCGAGAAGGTCCCCGAAGCCGAACGGGATAAGAAGTTGACACTGTTGTTCGCCGGGGTGCTTCACGAAACGAACGTCGTCCGCAGTTCAGTCGTGAATGGTATCGAGACATTTCAACGGCGCCAGCGCGCACGCGCCAAACGGCTTGAGGAACAAGGCAAGGAACTCGCCGCACTCCATGATCGCGCAGCAAAAGGCGAAAAGATTTCACAGGAAATCGACACGCTGCAAAATCACTACGATTGGAATGCACGGGTCTTTAAAGAGCGACAGGACAACCTGCCTCTTGCTTGTGAAATTCCCGTACTAATTGAACAGCGCGCCTTCGCAGTTGCCCGCGCCATTCGCAGTCACATGAACGAGTAGTCTTTTGCTGCACTGGGCGACAGAGCTTATGACACCGGCTTGATCTGAGCCACGGGAAGGCCCAGTTCTTTCCAACCATCCGTACCATCGGGAAACCAGATCACGTTGCGGTAACCCCACGAGAGGGCCCGTCGCGCGGCATTCCACGACATCCAGCAATCACGGAGACAGAAGAAAACAACCGGGCGCGAGCGGTCTCCCTCAGTAAGGCGCTCCAGCCCCGCGCGGAAATAGCCCTCGTACTCAGGCGACAGCACACCGTAACCGACATTGGCAAGCCAATGCGCGCCCGCGATACTCTCATGCGACGGTGTCCGCCAGATCGTGCCTTCTGGAAGATTAGGCGGCTTGGGAGGTTGCGGATAAACGTCAATGAATACTGCCGCCTTGGCGTTCCAAAGGTCTTCCGCAGCACCGACATCAACAACCTGAGCCCCCTTCAACGTCGCCGGCACCGGAGCCCGATAGTTGTCTGTGCGATAAGTGTCAGGCTCCGTGACCAGTGGCTCAACGCTTTTGCCACCGGCCGCAAAGACGTCCGATACACCGGACAATACAAAAAGCCCGATCACCTGAACCAAAAGCACATAGCGAACGAGAAGAAAAAACGATCTCGCACCACAACCGCTTCCCACCAAACCCACGATATGTGCCACCACTTCAACCTACCTCGCCGTACCAAAGTGCGGCGCCATCAAAGTCATCAAAACAGCCGCCGCGTAAACGCGAAAAAGGCGACAAGCCATCGTGCGCTTGTCGCCTTCCGCAATTCTCATCGTCCCGAGTCCCACCACGGTAAAGTTCTTTATTTACGGGCCTTGGTGATCAACTGATCTTGCTCGTCGATAATAGGAACGCCGTAGTCTAGAAGCACCTGATCGATATCACCTTGCCGCTTCGCAATGATCTCGTTCAACTCATGCTTCCAGGTATCTTCGCCCTGTCGCACACCCATCGTGATCCGATACGTCATGCGCGGACTGTTGCCCTCTTTCAGGAGCGGAACGACTTCCAGTTCTTCGCCACCACGCTTTGAGAAATAACCCGCATTAGGCCCCCACAGCACACCGGCAGCAATTTCACCGGAGCGAATATCGGCGACCATCAATTCCGATGGAGACATGTAACGCCGATCAACGAACAACTGATACGGCTTCACGTTGCCCATCATGCCAAGACGGCTGATGATCGTTGCCGGTGGGCTACCAGCCACAACACCCAATCGCTTGCCCAGCAGCCGGGGGTCAGACAACGTGCTGATCCCATCAAGCCCTTGGCCTTTCCGGAATACCAGCGCATACGCTGAGCGATAGTAATGGTTCGTATTGAGAACCATTTCATCACCCTGCGCGTAGCCCATCACGACGTCACAAGCTTTCGCGAACAGCGTACGCCGGATGAAGCCCGTAGACTGCGGGAACCACGTATACTCCACCGGAATTCCAAGCTCCGCCGCAACAATGTCAGCGATCTTATTTTCGAAACCAGGATTTTTAGGATCCTGGTTTGAGAACGGCATGTTCGCGGGGTCGGCGCAGACACGCAAGACTTGGCGGTTGACCAGATCAACGCGCTCGCCCTCTGCTGCCTCGGCGGCTGCGCCGCCGAGGAGAATTACGCCAAGCGCAACAATCAGACCAATGGAACTAGCCCGCAAGGCAAGCATTTTCCGCGTCGCCAAGTTCTTGCGGCTTGTCTTCCTTACCCGCCGGCCGACCGCGAGGAATGACACCATCTGCGCGCCCTTTCAAATAAGTATAGATACCGTCAATATAGCACATGACGTTCTTATTATCGCCGAGTGCGGGCATCACGCTTTCTCCGCCGCCGGGCGTATGGACAGTCCGACCACTCGCAACAACACCGAGGAAGTCGAAGTAATCCATCGTCTTGAGCGAATCCATTAGTGCCGGCGCGTAGGTCGAGCCGACGCCTTCAGGTCCATGGCAGACGTGACACTCGGAATGGTAGCGCTGAAAGCCGCGATAGGTGAGAAAGTCCATCTTACCGTCCTTATCGATACGATAAGTCGGCGCGCCCGATGGCAGCATCCATTTACCGCCTTCGAAAGTGGCCCCTTCTCCGGCCATCCGGTAGCCTTCGGCATCAACGTAAGGTCCGCTCTGCTTGGCATCTTCAGCGCTCACGGATGAGAACCCGAAGCTCGCAACTCCAGCTGCCAAAGCGATAACTGCGAAGCCAGTCCATATGCTCTTCACGAATTTCCCTTTCTTCTCCACGTCCGTACCTAGCCTGTGTATCGCCAAGGCTATGCGAAAGACTGTGTGCCCGGTGGCCATCTGAATGACAAGCCTGACCGCATATAAAACTTTCGTTAGCAGAAGTACTCGGAGCGCGCGTTTGGGTTCCGCGACATCACGACCTAATCCGCCTCACCAAAAAAGGCCGGCGCGAGAGGTTCTCGCGCCGGCCCTAAGCCGATCAGGCCTCGCTTATGGCAGCGAGAAGACCGTGAGCGTGCCACCGAGAGCGGTGTAGTTGCTCAGGCCGGCATAGCCACCAACGGCACCCAGACCATCGGTCGGGTTCGTCAGACCAGCAGCCAGACCGATACCGGCCCAACCACCAATACCCGACAAGATGCCAACGTACTGCTTACCCTTGTGAGAGTAGGTCATAACGTTGCCAATGATGCCGGAAGGCGTACGGAACTTGAACAGTTCCTTGCCGTCCTTCTCGTCGACGGCCTTCAGGTAACCTTCAAGGGTACCGTAGAAGACAACGCCGCCGGCCGTGGCAAGAGCGCCAGACCAGACCGAGAATGGCTCAGGTTGCGACCATACGATCTCACCCTTGCCCGCGTCCCAAGCGATAAAGTTACCCATACCGCCGTGGCTGTTCGGAGCCGGATACATCGACAGCGTCGCGCCAACATAGGGCTGACCAGCCGTGTACGAAACACGGAATGGTTCGTAGTCCATGCAGACGTGGTTCGTCGGCACATAGAACAGACCCGTACGTGGCGAGAAGGTTGCTGGCTGCATATCCTTCGAGCCGAGAGCAGCCGGGCAAACGCCCTTCGTGTTCACGTCTTCGCCGTTCTTAGCGGTCGAGTACTTGTCGACAACATACGGACGACCATAGTTGGGCTTAGACTTGTCGAACTCGACGCCCGTCGTCCAGTTGACGGCTGGGTCAAACTTCTCAGCGACAAGCAGTTCGCCCGTGCCACGATCAAGGGTGTAACCCAGGCCGTTACGGTCGAAGTGCACGAGCACTTTGCGCTTTTCGCCCTTCACGTCGATGTCAGCGAGAATCATCTCGTTGATACCGTCGTAGTCCCACTCGTCGAACGGGGTCATCTGATAGGCCCACTTCGCAACACCCGTGTCAGGGTTACGAGCGAAGATGGTCATTGACCACTTGTTGTCGCCCGGACGCTGTGCAGGGTTCCACGTCGAGGGGTTACCCGAACCGTAGTAGATCAGGTCGAGATCAGGATCGTAAGAATACCAACCCCAAGTCGTGCCGCCGCCGATCTTCCACTGATCGCCTTGCCAGGTCTTCAGAGAAGAGTCCTTGCCGACAGGCTTGCCAAGCGACATCGTCTTCTGCGGATCGAACAGGATTTGATCGTCCGGTCCCGAAGAGTAAGCACGCCATACCCGCTTGCCGGTTTTGATGTCGTAGGCCGTAACGTGACCTGCAACACCGAATTCACCGCCGGAAATACCGACAACGAGCTTGTCCTTCACCGGAAGAACGGTCGCCGTGTTGGTTTCACCCTTCTTCGGGTCACCATTCACAGCTTTCCAGACTTCCTTGCCGGTCTTGGCGTCGAGCGCCACAACCGTCGTGTCGGCCTGATGCAAGAAGATCATGCCGTCTGCATAGGCGAGACCGCGGTTAACCGTGTCACAGCACATGACCGGAATAACGGACGGGTCCTGCTTCGGCTTGTAGGTCCAGATGATCTTGCCAGGCTCGTTCAGGTCGAGGGCAAAGACGTTGTTGGGAAACGGCGTATGAAGCCACATGGTGTCGCCAATAACGAGCGGCGAACCTTCGTGACCGCGCAGAACACCCGTAGAGAACGTCCATGCGACCTTAAGGTCTTTAACGTTGTCACGGTTGATCTGGTCCAGCTTCGAATAGCGCTGGTTGGTATAGTCACCGGTCTGAATGGCCCAGTTGTTAGGATCAGCCGTCAGCTTCGTAACGCTGTCGTTCGCCAGGGCTGGCGACGCGAAAATCGTCACGAGCAATGCACCGGTAAGTGCACTTTTGCGCATTGCGCTTCCTCCTTGTGAGATCTTGCCACGCTTGCAAGCGGCAGCAGCGTCAGCGTGTCACAACCCGGATTGACGAAATGCCGGCTTTTCCCGGTCTTGGCCGTCAAGGTTTTCGAATGAGTTGGGACTTTTTTTCCCGACCCTGAAAACGTCTGCTACCGTGTGTGGCATCTATGCACTTTTTGTCGCACTCCGCAAGACCATCCGTAAAGACAAAATCCGGGGTCGCAAAAGGTCAGCAAAACTGACCTAATTAATTGAATTATAGCAATCATTTGCCGCGTTCGACGATGCAAACACATGAATAACCGACAGCCGTTTTTTACGCGTGATGAACGTCGGAGATGCTGGTCGGACCGTTCACGGATAGATGAAACCGATAAGAACATCGGTGCGGGAATGACTAAATATATGGACGGCAACAATGGCCGGGAAACTCTGCAAAAAGCGCTGACAATGACGAGCAATCTAAGGCCGAGACGACCGCGAAGGTCGGTATGCGGTGGAAATATCTCGCGCCGTGACGTCCTGTGCGCGACCGTATGCCTGGGACTGATCTCGCCACTATTAGCGATGTCTTGGCAAAACGCACACGCGGCGTCAGAGGCCATAAAGCCACTCGGGGTGTCCGAAATCGCACCGGGCCTTTTCGTCCATCAGGGACGACATGAACTGACCAGTGCGAACAACCTCGGCGGAATTTCAAACGCAGCATTCATTATCGGCGAGGAGGCAGTCGCGGTCATCGATACGGGTGGCAGCTATCGTTTCGGTCAATCACTTCGCGCTGCGATCAAAGAAAAAACAGATCGGCCGATCCGCTACGTGATCAATACCCACATGCATCCCGATCATGTGCTCGGAAACGCGGCCTTCAAGACTGACAATCCAGAATTCGTTGCGCATTACAAAATGAGCCGGGCCCTCGCAGCACGCGCGGAGAACTATCTCGCGGCGGCGAAGAACCTATTGGGAGACGCAGCCTTCGAAGGCACGGAAGTCATCCTGCCCACACGCAGTATTGAGTCGCTTGAAACAATCGACCTGGGCGGCCGTCAGTTAAGCCTTGATCCCCAGCCAACGGCCCATACCGATAACGATTTGTTGATCCTGGACGAGCGGACACAAACGCTTCTGCTGGGGGATTTGCTGTTCGTCGAACACATTCCAGCCCTCGACGGCTCGATCCTGGGATGGCTGCAGGTCATCGAAAAACTGCGCAAGGTAGGCGCCGCCCGCGCTGTTCCTGGACACGGTCCCGCGTCCGTGTCTTGGCCCGACTCAATAGCGCCCGAGGAGCGTTACCTGCAAAAGGTCGTAACGGATATCCGGGAGATAATCGCAAGCGGAGGCACTCTTGCTTCCGCCACGAAGACTGCCGGCTTCAGCGAAAAAGATGCATGGCAACAGTTTGACGACTATCATGCCCGTAACGTTTCAGCCGCGTTCGCCGAATTAGAGTGGGAATAGCGCAGGCACTCAAAAACCACCGTGCACGCGCAATAAATAGAATCCTATGGAGGAATTTGAGATGTGGCTTACCAAGGGACTGCACCTCGGGGTGGTTACGGCGCTAGCCCTGTCCTTTACGGTCTTATCTCCGGCAGTCAGAGCCGACGATGAGAACCTGTGGCCGAGCATTAAGAAGGAACTGTACGGCAGCGACCGTTCCATCTCTGAAGAAGACGGAACCGTCAAACTCGACGCGCCTTATCGGGCAGAAGACGCCGCCATCGTCCCTTTGACCATCACGATGCCGGCAACGATCGCGCCAGATGTGAAGTCGTTGACCCTTGTCATCGACAAGAACCCAGCTCCGGTCGTCGCGAGTTTCAAGTTTGGTGAAGGCGCAGGACTGGGAGAACGCAAGATCTCCACGCGCGTCCGCGTCGACATGTACTCGAATGTACGCGCCATCATCGAAACGCAGGATGGCAAACTTCACATGACGACGAAGTTCGTGAAGGCGGCAGGCGGTTGCTCGGCGCCAGCACTCAAAGACATGGATGCCGCACTCGCCAACATCGGCAAAATGAAGTTACGCAGCTTCAAGCCGGACGACACCACCAAGCTTGCCCGCGAAGCTCAGGTCATGGTGCGCCATCCCAACTACTCCGGAATGCAAATGAACCAGCTGACCGGACTCTATATTCCAGCCAAGTACCTCGACCACATGGTTGTACGTAAGGGCGACAAACTGATCTTCGAGATGGAGGGGGGGATTTCCCTGTCGGAAAACCCCAACATCCGCTTCACCTATGCAGCCAGCGCAGACGGGCCGTTGTCCGTCACCGCACGAGATACCGACGGCAAGGTTTTCACAACCCAGACAGAAGCAAAGGGCTCTTGATACGCCCCGACGTCAACATTAGTTACAAGAAAGCCGGCAGGATTTTTTTCCTGCCGGCTTTCTTGTTAAAACACCGGAATGATCAGGTGCGGTAGCGAGCGATTAGAAGCAACGCAACTCAGCTTCAACCTGCGCGCGCTTCATATTGTTCACCTTCTCGACCAGAGGCTTGTAGGACAGAAACATCGAGACGTTCTCGCCACCCTTCTGGCGAACCGACATCACCGTCTCCGCTTCCTCGTAGTCTTTGTAGGGAAGCAATTCCGCGATCGTGTCGATCGAGCACGAACACTTCATTAGGTTCTCTCGCGTCTGCCCGTTCACCTGCATGCAGGCAAACACGTAGTCTGCTCGCGTCGACGTCGGATAATCATTCTCAGGAAGAGAGACAGCCCCAACGTGGCTCGCCAAACCAATAGATACGAGGGCACACATCCCTGCGCCCACTAAAAGCTTGTGAAATTTAATCATTTTTCGACTCCCACTCCATCAAGCACTATTCGCTCATTGAGCTTCGGAGCGCCGGGTTGCGGACTTTCGAAATGAGACTTCAGCTCTACAAGGTAGCCGGGCACCTCGTCGCTCACAAAGACATCGAAACGCGCCTTCTCATAGCCCGACATTTTCTCTTTGCTCGGGTCGTTGGCGTACGGAGTCACCCAGACATGGTGACCGTCGACAGTCTTCCCATTGTATTGAAGCTTCGCAGGTTCGATTTTAGCTGTGGTCCGCAGCGCGAGGCGAAAGCGGTTCTTGAGATAGCCTTTGCTTCCACCACCCAAAAGGGCAAAGTTCGAAACAGCCCGATCTAAATAGAAAACCAGAACGGGGTTTGCCGTCATTCCCGACAAATGCCGGACATCACGGCCCCGGTCGCCCGAAAATATCTGCACGTCCACATCACGCTTACCATCCTCGCTGGCCTTCGCGACATCGACTTTAATTTCATCCGTGAAATTTGGCCCAAGCAGTTTGGGCGCCGACGCGTCTCGAGAGAAATTGTATTTCAACGTTTCTCCGGCAGAAACGAGATTGAGCTGAGGCGTGTCAAACAGGATGTCGCGAACGCCTTCTTTATCCTCGGCGGCGACCGCTTGCGACGGGGCAAAACCATTGGCAACGCCCAACATGAGCATCGCACCGGCAGCCGCACAAAGCACCGCACCGCGAACATACATGTGTCGTGTCGTCATTTGTCCTCCCGAGACATCTGCACCTTCGCCATATTTAAAGAAGGTTGCATCAATCGACTTTCACTGTTTTGCGAGGATCACATCGTCAATACAAGAAGTATTTGGTTCTGCGTAATTACAGTTAAAGCCCACATTAGCGCTTTAACGTAGAAACAGCCCAAAAGCGCGGGGGCCGTCATTGACCTCAACCGTTTTCGTTACCTCAAGCGTAACGGCATCGATACGCTCAAGCGTATTCGCTTCCCAGCAGGCAACATAAACGTGGCGGCCATCACGGTCCGTTGCGATGCCCTCGGGGTATTCTCCAACTGCAATCGTCTTGATGACCTTGAAGGATTGAAGATCAACAACGCTGACCGTTCCGCCATACTGGTCGGTAACAAAAGCGCGCCCCTTGGCAAGAGCAACATCGTAAGGACGCTGTCCGACAGGAACGGTAGCGATAACCTTACGCGACGTTAGATCAACGACGCTCAGATCGTTGCTTTTGACGTTGGCCGTATACGCACGTTCACCGGATGCGTCGATGGTAATCCCGAACGGCCGCTGTCCTACTTTGACGGCGGCAACTCTCTTGAGTGTCTGCGCATCGATGATTGACACTTCATCGCTGTCTCGGTCGGCACTGACGATATAACCGCCATCCGGTGTAACCGCGACCCCCGAAGGGGACTCCCCGGTTTCAACCGTACCGACCACATCAAAGGTTGCCGGATCAACGACCGTAAGTTGATGATCATACCAGTCCGCGACAATGATACGTCCATCGACGGGATGCACCGCAATGCCGAGCGGGCCATCTCCCAACTTCACGCGCCGTGTAACCGCACGCTTGTCCGCGTCGATCACGACGAGCTCTTTAGCTTCAGGGGTCGTAATATAAACCCACCGCCCATCCGGCGACATTGCTATGCCGGCAGGCTTACCGGAAACTTCGATCTCAGCGACACTCTTAAACGTCGCCAAGTCGACAACCGCAACTTTGTCAGCGACCTGAGCGGTAACGAAAGCCTCACGGCTTGCCTCAGCGGTCCCACCATCAGCGGCAGCCGCTTGGCCGAGCAAGCCCTGGGCGAGGATCAGCATCCCGCCCAGTGCGAGTGTCCCGACCAAGCCCGCGCACAACAGCCGCTGCGTCACAGAAAATCGCAGCAAAGCCGTCGCGTACCGGCAAACGCGGTGTTGTGTACGCTCAAACATATACTTGCAGCGCTTTAACCGCCCGCCTCAAGAAGCTTCTTCAGGTTGTCGAGACCACCCCGGTAGACCCCTTTTACTGCCTTGACCGCAGCCTCGTCGTTGAGCTCCGGCGGCGGGTCATTGTTCATGTAGCCACGATAGAACGCACCCTTCCACGTAACGACTGACTTCCCGCCATCTGCCTCTTCGACACTCAGCCAGGAAGAATAATTGTTCACCGGCAGAACCTTCACGTCGACGTCAGTGATTTGGTACTT
The DNA here is from genome assembly GCF_000981545.1 of Candidatus Filomicrobium marinum. NCBI lineage: Bacteria > Pseudomonadati > Pseudomonadota > Alphaproteobacteria > Hyphomicrobiales > Hyphomicrobiaceae > Filomicrobium > Candidatus Filomicrobium marinum. The sequence goes on along the minus strand of NZ_LN829119.1, from coordinate 530,383 downwards.
GAGCGACTTCTTGTCGGCATCATAGTTCAGAAGGCTTTCATGGATGAGCCCGCCGCCGTCCAAAGTGAGTGTACGCTTTGCGCCCTCCGCGTTTCCGCCCTCGCCTTCGGTCTTTGTGACTGCCGGATGCCAGCTCATGTCCTGAAAGTTCCCGATGACGGCCCAAACTTTGTCCGCCGGCGCATTGATTTCTACGGTCTCGGTAACTTTCTGCCGCGTCGGGCCGTGGGCAGCCGCCGGAAGTGCAAGCACGGCGGGCGTCAGCGCCAGCAGCAAAGCAAGACATCGCAGCATTCGTATCCTCCGTTGTAATCACATCTGGAATTTAAACAAAATTAGCATTGTGCTTGATAACGCTGCGGGACATTAACGGCACTGAGAGTGCGGTGCAAACCCACCTGCGAACCCGGCCTCCAATTTAGTTGGCCGTTATTCCGTCCTGAGGTTGTGCTTCGGGAGTGACCGTGCTTTTGTCTGCGCCGATCCGCGTATAGAGATCGCCAATACCATGCTGACAAGACATGCTCCTTAACCTAGTGAGGGTGACAAGTCCGGCTTGGTGTGACTGTCAACATTGCTGACGGCGGGGGACTTGCGATCCCGGCCAACCTACGCCATGCCAAATCGTCAGAGGCTCTTAATGCGCAAACTAAGTCGATTTGAGGTAGTGCCTTGTCCGCGGTGAACTCGAAAGATTCGCAGCCCATGAACATTAACGGAATCGCCATCGACGATACGTTCGCCGAGGCCTTCGGCATGAGCGCCACCGGCATCATCATTACCGCCGATACAATGAAGTGGGCGCGCCAAGCAGCCATCACAATGACGGGCTTCGGCACGTCCGTCATCGGCTGCGGTGCAGAATGCGGCATCGATTATGAAGTCCCGGCCGAAGAAACACCGGACGGGCGCCCCGGCGTACGCGTTCTTGTCTTCGGCTTCGCGCCGGAAAGTATTGAGGGCCAGCTGAAGAACCGAGTCGGCCAATGCGTCCTGACGAGTCCGGGCTCCGCCTGCTTCAACGGCCTTGAGGCAGTGCGACGCATCCCGTTGAGTTCGGGACCACGATTCTTCGGCGATGGTTGGCAAACCGCGCGGAAACTTGGCGACCGCCGTTTCTGGCGCGTGCCGGTCATGGATGGCGAATTCATTATCGAAGATACGACAGGCGTCACGACGGACGCCGTCGGTGGCGGCAACCTACTCGTCATCGGTCGCGACCGGCCTGGCGTGCTCAGGACGTGCGAAGCAGCGATCGAAGCGATGAATGATGTCCGGGACGTCATCATGCCGTTTCCTGGCGGGATCGTCCGCTCCGGCTCCAAGGTCGGCTCCAAGTATAAAGGCGCTGTGGCCTCTACCAACGATGCGTTCTGTCCAACGCTCCGCGGCGCCACCAACTCACAACTTGGTCCAGAAGACCGTGCCGTCCTCGAAATCGTTATCGACGGACTAACATCTGAGTCTGTGGCCGAAGCGATGAAAGTCGGCCTGAAAGCGGTGCTCGAAACCGGCCCAGAAAACCAAGTTACCCGTGTCAGCGCCGGAAACTACGGCGGCAACCTTGGTCAACACCACTATCACCTGAAGGACTGTCTGCCATGAGTGCGCTGAAGCTTCAGCTGACCATATCGCCAACCGGCCGTCTGAATCTGTCCGGCATTACGCCAGCAAAACTCGCCGGACTCTCAGCTACGGAAGTGTCGCGGCTTCATATCGAGGCTGGCCCAGAGAAGCTAAGTCTTGGCGAATGCTTCAAAGTGGAAGGCGCAGGCACGGATACGCTTATCATCGAAGGCGCAACCCCGCGTTGCGACTTCATCGGCGCCGAAAACGAGGATGGCACCATCATCGTTGAAGGCGATGTCGGATTTTATGCCGGACGCCAGATGCGCGGCGGACGCCTTGAGATTCGCGGCAACGCAGGCGCATTTCTCGCTTCGAGCCTCGCTGATGGCCTCATCATCGTCAACGGTTCGGTGGGCGACAATCTCGGCGCACCGCTTCGCGGAGAACGCGACGGCATGAGCGGCGGTATTGTTGTTGTCAAAGGTCAGATAGGAAATTCGGCTGGAGCCCGCATGCGGCGCGGCACTATTGTCGCGTCAGGTAAGATCGGGAGTGCTGCGGGCGAACGCATGATGGGCGGCACAGTGTGGTCCGCATCAGGCTTTGGAACCGACGCGGGTGTTCAGATGCGTCGCGGCACATTGATCGCCCCAAGCGTTGATCAGATGCGACCAACGTTTGTTGATTGCGGCCTGCACGAACTTGGCATCCTCAACATTACGAACCGCTATCTGCGGGAAAAGCTGGGAGATCTGGCGCCTTCCCCGATCACTGGATCGGTTCGTCGTTTTGCAGGCGATATGGCCAGCATCGGACGCGGCGAAATTCTTTTGACGGCAAGCTGACGCAACGGGAGTGCATGCAGCTCCCGTCAACGCGCGATATCCCGCCTTCCGCGCGACGCAAGCGACAGCGGAGGGCGATGAGAATTCTCGATTCCGCTGATCTCAACGATGAATTTCTGCCGGATCGCACGGCCAAAATCCTCAAAGCCGTCAGCCGGGAGAATAAAGGACCCCGGCCCAGCTTTCACATTGTCACGATACCAGTCTTCCAACGTCACGGCTTCGCTGCCCTCCAGGATGGGCAAACCATTGATCGTCGTGCCGAAACTCGCGATCTCGTCTCGCACTGCCGTGACAGGCTCACGCGCATTACAATTATCTGCCCCATCCCCCGAGACATCGACCACCGTTCGCAGGGCATTCACGGGCACTTGCGGCAGGATTTTATCGTTGAGGAAGCGCAACATAGTTCCCAGACAAGTAAACTCGCCCGTGAAACGGGGAAGCTGACGGACCTTCTGCGCAACGGCCTTAGCGTCCTCCTCGCTGCCGATCCGCATCCAGGGCATGGCGACGTTGGGGCGATCAGACCAAGTCACCAACGTCACTAGGATGCTGCTACGGGGACCGTTGAGAATTGTGCGAATAACCCCGGCATCTTCGAGCGCGGCAGCAATACCTTCCATCTGGAGACGATAACGGTGATCGTCGACGGAATTGGAAACATCGACAGAAATGACAAGAGCAGTATCAACGCCATCCGCATACGGCTGCGCGTCCGCAGGACTTTTGACAATCCCTACCGATAGAATGACGGTAAAAAAAATGGCGACGACCCTCCGCAGAAGATGCCCCACAACGGATGGTATCGCCCCGGGCAATGACTGGTGTCTCACGGCGTTTCCTTTTTGACTGACTGGGCGCCTTTGACACCCTTCGCAGTTTGCAGCCCACGGACGCCCTCGAAATTTGCTTCCGTGAGATTAGCTCCAGTAAAATCAACTCCCGCTAGGTTTGCCCCGGTGAAATCCGCACCCGTTAGATCAGCACCATGAAAATCCGCATCGCGCGCGTCAACTCCGCGAAACTTTGCAAAGGCAAGGTTGGAGCCTGACAAGTTTACCCCTTTAAGAACTGCACCTGAAAAATCCGCTCCCGGCAGCTGGCTGCTCGCCTTGGTCGAGATCGTTCCACTGCGCAGGTCGAGCGGTGAAAAATCAGCTTCTGTCAAATCGGCGCTACGGAAATCCGCACCGTCCAGCCGCGCATGCACACGGAGACGCACTAAGCGTGCGCGCCTGAAACGTGCGACATCGTCAGTATCAAAAGTATCGTTCGCGAACGTCGTCGGACGCAATAGCGTCGCATCCGTCAAATTCGCATCTGAAAAATCCGTCCGGATAATCGTAGCACGATCAAGCCGCGTTTCAGATAGGTCGGCCCCCACAAGCTTGGCATCCGTAAGATCTGCACCATACAGATCAGCGCCGGTCAGGAGCGCAGCCTTGAAATCAAGATGCGAAAGATCAGTCAGCGTGAGGTTTCTATCTGAGAAATCAACCCGTTGGCCAGGCTTCGCCTCAAAGAGCTTCTGAGCCACCTGACGCGCGCTGAAATCAGCCGCGTGAACTCCCTCCTGCAAGCCAACAATCCCAGCGACAAGGAAGAAAATGGCGAGCAGCTGAAAGCCCCAACGGCCACCGAGAGCCAATAACGATCTCACATCGCCTCCGCATTACCGCTCCAGGACCCGACGTCTCCTCGACTCAACAGATCAAAAAAGCGGGAACCATGTCCACGCAACCAGATTAGCCTCTAACGATCTGCTTTTGAAACTGACATCCGCGTGCGGTACCCACACATAGCCAACCACAACGCGGTACGAGCCAGCTCCGCGCGAGGCAAGGAGGGATCCAACTGCCATGGCCGGCAACCAGTTCCTCGACGACGTCAACCGCCAATTTAACGAAGCCGCGCAGCACGTGCCTATGGAAGATGGCCTTGCGGAAAAAATTCGCGTCTGTAACGCGACCTATGTGACACGCTTCGGCGTTCGGCTTCGCGGCCGCATGGAAACCTTTATCGGCTGGCGCGCGGTTCACAGTACGCACGTCACCCCAGCCAAAGGCGGCATCCGTTATGCCCTCAGCGTCGATCAACAGGACGTGGAAGCCCTCGCCGCATTAATGACCTACAAATGCGCGCTCACGGGCCTCCCCTTCGGCGGCTCAAAGGGTGGTCTGCTCATCGATCCCAGCCAATGGGAACGCGAAGAACTGGAGAAGATCACGCGCCGCTTCACCCAAGAGCTTGTGCGCCACAACTTCCTAAGCCCCAGCCAAAATGTACCAGCGCCCGATGTCGGTACCAACGAGCTGACTATGGTTTGGATGGCCGATGAATACCGACGGTGGGCCCCAAACGACATAAACGCATTTGCTTGCGTTACGGGCAAACCTCTCGCCGCTGGCGGCATAGAAGGTCGGATAGAAGCAACGGGCCGCGGGGTTCAGTACGCCATACGCGCGTTCTTCCGAAGCCCTAGAGACGTTGCCTGGACAAAACTGACGCCGGAACTGCGCGACAAATCCATTATCATTCAAGGCTTGGGCAACGTGGGCTACCACGCCGCCAAATTTCTCAGCGAAGAAGACGGCTGCCGTATCATAGCGATCATCGAACGGGACGGCGCACTTCTCAACTCGCAGGGGCTACCCGTCGAAGCCGTGAAACAGCACATGGGGCAGACAGGCGGCGTCAAGGGCTTCCCCGGCGCGGAATATATCTCAGACGGCTCTCGGGCACTCGAACACGACTGCGACATTCTCATTCCCGCCGCCACGGAACGGGTAATTGACGAATACAACGCACTTCGCATCCAGGCAAAACTGATTGTTGAAGCCGCCAACGGCCCCGTCACCTTCGAGGCGGACAGCATTCTGAGAAACCGCGGCATCGTCATCCTGCCCGACCTTTTCGTGAATTCAGGGGGTGTAATCGTCAGTTACTTTGAATGGGTCAGAAATCTTACGCATATGCCCTTCGGCCTGATGGAACGACGCCACGACGAGGTTAGCAACCGCCTCTTGGCCAGTTCATTGGAAACAATGACAGGCGCCAAATTTCCAAGTGATATTGCCCGGCCATTCCTGGACGGAGCCCGGGAAATCGATCTGGTGCGCAGCGGGCTCGATGAGATAATGCAGTCCACCTATCGACAGCTTTCCGATCTTTGCCATTCAGGGAAAGATGTCTGCGACATGCGCCGTGCCGCCTATATCATCGCGACAAAGCACACCGCCGAAGCCTACCGGGCCATTGGCATCTAAGCTTGGCAATCACTTCAAAGTTGCATCGCCTGACATTAGCTGTATGGCGCCAGCCTCTCCCAGCACATCCACCTTGCCGAGCGGCCCCCAAGGTGGGACAATTACATCGATAAGTTCGAAGAAACTGTGAGGCCGCTCGCGTCGATGTCCACCAAATCCGCCAAACGCCGCCCCGCCGCCGAACAAGATAAGATGCTGCTTGAGGCTTTGCGTGAAGCACCCGGCCCCGTGAGCGCGTATGACATCATCGAAATGTTGCGCCCCGAAGCCGTTCTCGCACCACAAACCGTATACCGATCGCTAGAGCGCTTGATCGATGAAGGCCGAGCCCATCGCTTGGAAAGCCTGAACGCCTACGTCTCGTGCAGCCACCCTGAGCACCATGAAGCAACTGCGTTTGCGATCTGTCAAAACTGCCGTCAGGTCATTGAGTTCGATGACGCGGGCGTAACCGCGCAATTGAAAAGCTGGGCCAGAAAGAACGGCTTTGACATATCGCAAATGACGCTTGAACTACGGGGAACCTGCGCAGCCTGCCGTACAGCAAACGTGGGCTGATTTTTCAATCATCTATCCTTTGAATCTGCTATCGGCGTACGGCGGGCGCCTCAACCGGCACGTCCTCAGCCCGTTTGGCAAGATAAAGCTCGAGGCTCAGATATTCCGGCGATCCAGAATCGAATTGTCGCGCGCGCACACCCAATGAACAGGCCCGGAGCCGTCGGTGAAGTGAGCCAAGTGTCTGCCACTCCAATCGATAGGCCGGCCAACCGCTGCCCACACCATCACTGATTGTATCGCCCCGCAATCGCCGTCCGGCATTCGCCTCGTGACATTGGGCACAGGACAAGTTGAGCTGCCCGACCCGCGTGTAGAAACGCTTGCGCCCAGCCTCGTAAAAAGGTGCGGCGGGGCCATCAATATGAACCTTCACCCGCTCGCCCCGTGATTGATGCGCGACGTAAGCCGTCAACGCCAGAAGCTCGTCTGTTTCATAGGCCAACGCCGCCGCACCCTGATGGCGCGTACGACAGGTATTGATGCGTTTTTCCAAATTGAAGAGCTCGCCGCTCTCGGCATCGACAGCCGGATACCGCGCGGCAACGCCCTTCATCGTTACGTCCGCAGCATCATGACAGGACGCGCAGGATTTTTGCGCGCGACCGACCGGTTGCCTCCACAAGCTCTCGCCATCGCTGACCCAGAGCATTCCTGGATTTGCAATGTCATCCGCCTGAAGAGCCAGCAGATTTTTCGACATATAGAAGCTGCCCGGCCGCACCGGCCGATCAGCAGCCAGCACCGGCAGCAGGACCCCCATGAGACCAGCCACCCCGCAGAACCCGGACACAAGGAAGCGGGAACACTGCATTACGTCACCGTCAGCATCCGGCTCTCACGGAAAATCTGTCCCGTATCGTCCCTCCAGGTAAACACCAATTCGCCCGTTTCGATCGCGACCGTCGAGAAACCAATGAAGGGGTTGGCAGCCACACCAGGCTGCAATTTCCATCGCATCACTTCGACGCCACCGTAAGTGACGGTCATATCCGTCACGATGTTTCGCGGGATCTTCTTGCCCACATTATCAACGCGATAGCCGGTCTCCATTGGATGGCGCAGGATCGCCTTGATATCGACGATCTCGCCCTTCTTTGCCTCGTCGGGCATGGAAATGCGAACTGGTGCGCGTGCCATAGGCGTTCCTCAACCACCATCAATGCAAGCCGCGATCGTAACGATCACCTTCTTGCTGTCTTTCCAAAAACTGCCATCACTCATCTCCGCCACTGCCGCCACCACCTGCGATCCCGCAAGGCGTATACTCGTCGAGACTTTCGGACGTCCCGCGCGGGGACCAAGATGGAAACTGCTGATCAAAGCAATTGGATTTCTCGGTGACAGAATATGGATTGCCCGCACATGATCTGCTTCCGTCATCGGGCTATCAACGGCGACGGTCGTGTAAACGGACAGACCATTTTCCGCGATGCCCGGGATCGTCAAAGTCACCCGCCCCGCTTTGACCTCCGCCCCGTTCGTCAGAGACTGAAGCGCCTCGTCGAATAAAACCTCCGTCGCCCCAACCGGCAAAGGCGCGATTGCCAAACTGACGAGCCCCGCGCCACCTCCGATCAGCAGATGTCTACGCGTCGTCATTGTTGTCCCTTAAGGCTCACGAGGTACGCGGTCACGTCTTCAATTTCCTGCGCTTCCAGTGCGGGCTTACCCTGATACTCCGGAGCTACTTCGCGCAATCCATCCACCTTATAGTAGGCAGGCATCAAGCTCTTTGGATTGAGCCGCAGCGGATCAATCAAACGCAACCGTATCTGCCCCTCGCTCAATCTCTTTCCGACGTCTCCCAGGGCAGGTCCGAGATCGCCTTGGAATGGTTCATTCGCAACTGGAAACGTATGACAAATCAGACAGTTTCCACGCCTGCGATCAAACACGATTACCTTTCCGCGTTGCCGATCGCCAACGCGCCCGCCCAGCGCCATAGGCACCGCATCACCCACAATCTCATAAGAGACGACCTCATGACCAAAAACCGGCGTAGCGGCCACAAGCGCAGCCGCCAGCCATAGGCTTGTCAGACGAGACTTCACCACCGCACACGGCCTAAGCCTTCGCAAGGCTATGATGCTTTAGCGGCAGCGTGCGAATCCGTTTTCCGGTTGCCGCAAAGATCGCATTGAGGACCGCTGGTGCGGCAACGGCGATCGTCGGTTCGCCCACGCCCCCCCAGAACCCGCCCGAAGGCATCACGACGGTTTCAACCTCCGGCATCTCGGAAATCGTCATCACTCGATAGGTATCAAAGTTCTGCTGCTCTACGCGCCCGCCCTTCACCGTGCATTCGCCGTAGAGCATGGCTGACAGACCGTAGACGAACGAACCTTCCACCTGTGCCTCAATCTGCTGCGGATTAACGGCATGGCCGCTATCCGTCGCCGCCACAATCCGATGGATCTTGACCTTGCCATCATCGCTGACCGAGACCTCAGCGCACGCAGCAATATGGCTGGCAAACGCCGTGCACTGGGCAAGACCGCGGTACACACCTTCCGGAGCCGGCTTACCCCAGCCCGCGCCTTCGGCCGCTGCTTTTAGAACAGCCGCGTTCTTGGGATAATCACCCATCAGTTTGAGCCGGAATTCTAGCGGGTCTTGGCCTGTCGCGTGCGCCACCTCATCCAGGAAACATTCCATATAAATGGCGTTCTGATTGGCATTGACCCCTCGCCAGAAACCCGGCGGAACGGGCGGATTGCGCATCGCGTGATCGACCAGCAAGTTCGGGAATGAATAGCTGATCGAATGCTCCCCACCTGGCAGCAGCGTCTGGAACGTCACCATATCGGCACCGTTCTTCATGCGTTGCGGCATCACGCTGGCCAAAATCGACTGGCCGGCGATCCGCACTCTCAATCCCGTGACGTCGCCATTCTCATCAAGCGCGGCCGTCAATTTGCACTGGGTGTAAGGATGATACATGCCATGCGCCATGTCCTCCTCACGCGTCCAGATCAGCTTGACCGGCGTACCCGGAAACTCCATGGCTATCATCACGGCCTGCCGGACGTAGTCATGAAACGCACCACGGCGACCAAACCCGCCGCCAAGGTGGATCTTATAAACGTCGCACTGCGCAGGCGAGAGCCCCGCAGCTTCCGCACATGCCGCGAGCGCAGCTTCACCGTTCTGCGTCGGACACCAGACTTCGCAACGCTCCTCTGTCCACTTGGCAGTAGCGTTCATAGGCTCCATCGTCGCATGGTGCTGAAACGGATACGTATAAGTCGCTTCAACTGTCTTGGCGGCTCCTTTGAGAGCCCCGTCAATGTCGCCGGCTTCGTTGCCGACAAAGGCATCCTTCGCATCAAGGCCCTCGGCAACGAACTCACGGATCGTCTCGCTGGTGACGCCTTTATTTTCACCCTCATCCCAGACAATGGGCAGGGCCTGCAGGGCGGAATTTGCCTGCCACCACGTCTCGGCAACAACGGCCACGGCATCCTCGCCCACCGCGACGACACCCCTCACACCCGGCATCGATTTAACTTTGCTGTCGTCAAAGGAAGCAAGCTTGCCGCCAAATACCGGGCAAGCCTTGATGCTCGCGTTCAACATACCAGGCAGCTTCAGATCAACGCCGTAAATCTGTTTCCCGGTGAGCTTGTCCGCGGTATCGAGGCGCTTCACGGGCTTACCCGCCAGCTTCCAGTCTTTCGGATCTTTGAGCTGAACTTCTTTCGGAGGTTCAAGCTTTGATGCTGCCACGGCGACCTTGCCGTAAGTGGTTGAACGGTTTGAGGCCTTGTGCGTGATCACGCTGTTGACCGCTGTGCAGTCGCTCGCGGAAACACCCCAGTCCTTGGCGGCCGCGGCGATCAGCATTTCACGCGCCGCCGCGCCACCTTGGCGGACGTAGTCATGGGACTCGCGGATACCGCGGCTGCCCCCCGTTGAGAAACTTTGCCAGATACGGCCCCGCTCAAGATTTGTCGCCGGACTTGGATATTCCGTCGTCACCTTCGACCAGTCGCACTCAAGCTCTTCGGCAACCAGCTGAGCCAAACCCGTCAACGTGCCTTGGCCCATTTCCGAACGCGCAATACGAATAATCACTTGGTCGTCCGGCTTGACCACAACCCAGGCGTTGATCTCGTCGATCGCTGCCTTCGCCTCAGCCGCCTCCCGTCCAAACGGAATCGAAAAGCCCAGTGTCAGGCCTGCGACAGCACCCGCGCCAGCAACGAAGCCGCGCCGCGTAATATCGAGAGATACGGTCATCGTCGCGCTCCTTAGGCTTTGGCTGCTGCAGCAAGATGAATGCCTTTGCGAACGCGCCTATAGGTGCCGCACCGGCAGATGTTCGTTATCTCAGCATCGATTTCTTCATCTGATGGTTTGGGGTTTTTCTCGAGGAGAGCCGCAACGGCCATGATCATGCCAGCCTGGCAATACCCACACTGCGGAACGTCGAGTTGTAGCCAAGCTTGTTGGACAGGATGTGATCCATCTGCCGAAAGCCCCTCGATCGTCACAATCGTGTCGCTCTCAGAAATGCTCTCCAACGGTAGCACGCAGGAACGCTGCGCCTCACCATTGATATGCACCGTGCAAGCCCCGCATTGCGCTATGCCGCAGCCGAATTTGGTGCCGGTCAACCCCAACTGTTCACGCAGAACCCACAAGAGAGGTGTCGCGGGGTCCGCCGCGACGTCCAAAACACTGCCGTTGACATTGATCTTTGCCATATCGTTTTTTCCCTTCGAAGGGCATCGCGATACGCGGCCATCAACCTCTAAGCAGCCCCAGAGATTTTGCCTCCGCACATCGGCAACCAATGCGACGCCATTGTCTGATAGGCGCAAAGCGCCGGTGGCTTGCTCGCAATAATGCAGCGATGGCGAAGCTGCGCAATCGTCAGGGCGCGACCATCGCAAACCTGTGATGATAAAGGATGAAATTGTTATCCGCAGAGCACAATATAAGACCGGCACGCGCTCGGATATTCCGAGTTCAGATATGCTCGGTTGTGAAATTTTCCGAGATTGCGCCCGGGGTCAAGCAGGCCTTTCGGTGCCTTCTGCAAGCCTCTCTCGAAGGCTCTCAACAGCTCCAATCAGCTGACGGCTGTTAAACGGCTTAGACACCAGCAAGGCCTCCTGAAATCCGGCAGGCAGACCCTCACGGCCATACCCTGATACAAACGCGAACGGGATACCGCGCGCTTTCAAGGTTTGAGCCAACTCATCAACACGCGTCCCCGCAAGATTTGCGTCCATGAGCGCAATGTCAAAAGTCTCATTTTGAATCAGCCGCATAGCCTGTTCGGCATTGGCTGCCGGACCCAAGACAGAACAACCAGCCTCCTTGAGGCAGTCTTCAATATCGATCGCTACGAGCGGCTCGTCTTCCACCACCAGAACACGCGTTCCGGCCATGTCACTTACCTCACTCTGTCCGACGGCAACCGCCGCGATACTTCTGCTGAAACCATTATCAATTTCCACGTCCTTCCTAGCCGGAACCGATAAACCTGTCAGGGGTAGGCTTATCCTGCAACCGAAGCCTTCGGCTTCGAACCGCAATTCGGCCATGCCGCCATAAGCAGCCAGACCACTTTCAATAAGTGTGGATCCAAATCCCCGAGTAGCCGGCGTAACGACTGGCGGGCCACCGGACTCCTGCCAATCTAGAATGAGTATCGGACTAGCGTCGCCGTCAACACGCCATGTCAGATCCAGACGGCCTTCTGACACCGATAATGCACCGTATCTGCGCGCATTAGCAGCTAATTCATGGAGAAGAAGAGCCAGATGCAAAGCCGGCTGCGCCGCCAGCGTCACGCTTGGACCGGAGGTGTCCACGCGCGCTCTGTCGGCTTCATGCAGGATCACCTGACCACCTATCAGCCGACCCAACTCCGCTCCCCGCCACGTTTCCTGCGTTAGAATCGTATGCGTGTTCGCGAGCGACTGAACTCTACCGCTGAATTTTTCCACGAAATCCGCAGGAGACGTCGCGCTTTTAAATGATTGCCCCGCAATCGATTGCACCGTGGCCAAAGTGTTCTTCACGCGGTGATTGAGCTCATCGATTAGAAAACTCTGAGCTTCTTGAGCCTTTTTTCTCTCAGTAATATCGACGAGCACGTTCACGCCACCCGTCAAACGTCCGACAGCATCAAAAATCGGCGTCGTATACGCGAGAATAGGCACCTGCTCGCCATCAGGCCTCTCGATAATCACCTCAGCCTCCGTCAATGGCCGCTTCTCATGAAGCGCCACAGCCATTGGGTATTCGTCATGCGACATGGCGGAGCCGTCGGGACTAAAAAGCTTCGATGAGCAGCACCATTGATCTTCGCCCAATCGCGGCTCACGTCCGACCATCTGAACGGAAGCCTTATTATAAAATGTCAGCTTGCCATCTGTGTCGGTCGTATAAACTGCCGCCGGAAGCGCATCGAACACAGCGTGTAATTTCTTCTCGCTAAGCTCAACTCGCTCCAAGGCACGCTTAAGTTCGCTAATATCCTGAAAGCTGTTGATCGCACCTTCGAGATTGCCGTCGTCGTCAAACACGGGCTCGATATTGGCGAGAACCGTAATCCTCGTACCGTCCGGCCGCTCTATCTCGACGGTCTTATCTCTGACGCCGACCCCCGTACGCAGAACCTCCGCCATCGGCGTGTCCTCAGGCGTCATACGGCTACCATCCTCGGTACGGAAGAGCCGGTAGGAGCCGGAGAACCGTTCAGAAGGATCTTTTAATGCGGGCTTGCGCCCCCACAACCGAGCCGCGTGAGCGTTAAACTGCAGAACGCAGCCATCTTTGTCACAGACATAAATACCGATAGGTAGCAGATCCAGCCAAGAACCTGCCGCGAACATTTCCAACACGGAAGTTCGCCATCTCGTCCGGTCCGCCGTCTTCATCGATTTTGCAGATCCCGAGCCCATTACCTAGCGCACACCCCCAATTCGACATGGCATAATGCACACGATGCACCAATGGTTCCACCAGGGGCAAAAATAACTGGTCAGGTTGTCTCAGAAATTGAACAAACCCTTTAACTACGCCCCAAAAAAGTCAAACCGCCTCCGTTTGACACACGATTAGGCCGCGTATCAATTTCGAAAGGTCAGAGACGAGGCTTGGAGCACATGCATCAGCATGGGCAGCAGAAACGAGAAGGTAATTCATGAGGTGTGAACGAGCAGCAGCACGGGTCCTCGCACCTCTTATCCTTATTGTGTGTGCTGTGTCCGGCGGTGGTTTCGCAAACGCTGAAAGGAAATCGGTTCCGCCGGAGGCGACGGCCACCGGCCAAGACTCGATGCCGAATGCCTATTTGCTCAATCTGCTGATCCGAACAACGCTCATTGCGCTCAATCAAGCGAATCAAACCGGCAATTACTCGGTCCTACGGGACCTCGCGGCACCCTCATTCCAGCGCGCAAATACCTCAGCCCAGCTTGCCGAAATTTTTGCGGCATTGCGCAAACGCAATCTCGACCTGTCACCAATCCTATTCTTGGAACCCAAGCTAATCCGGCAGCCCAAAATCGACGAAGCTGGAATGCTGCGGCTCTCGGGATTTATGCCCTCCGAACCAGAACGTGTGCTCTTTGATATGCTTTTTCAGCGGCTCGACAACCGTTGGCAGCTCTTCGGGATATCCGTAGACGTTCGGCCACCGGACGCACCCAAGGCTGCAGATGCCGTAGCCGCACCGCCGCAAGGCAAGACATCGCCGCCCCCCAAAAACATCAAGAATCCCAAAGAGAAAAAATAGCTCGCAGTTGATTGGCAATCCCCTGAACCACCGCTGGACTGGCTCCAACAACGCGTTCATTCTCGCATCAAAACTTTACATCATTGCGTTGCCCGCAAAACACACATCAACATCAGACATGACAACACTCCCACTTTCCTCTTGCTGGAAATAGGGGTTTTGGCTGTAGTGCGCACATGTCTGCGGAGGGTAATCGCGTGTTTAAAATCGACAGACGTTATTTATTTTCGACGCTGAAGAATAATTCGGAAAAACGGGATTTAAAGACTTCCCGAAAGAAGGCGTCAGACAAGTGAAGCAACATTGCTTCCTTCTTCTTATTTTCAGATGTAACGAGCAAATGCTCGGTATTGTCTAGGTACGTTCCCATTTTGAACGGCCGCGACAAATAAATTCAATGCGGGGGCACTTGAGGGAAATTCGGTACGTGGCTGATGCTGCGTCCGATTACTCTCGATTGCGGTAAATTTTAACGTGCTTTGTGCGCGCGGTTAGTGCTGGCGTTTTACCGGGTGTCGAACCATGACAATTGACAAAAATCAGACATTTAATTCTGCGCTTTTTAACGGCGCACATTTTCAAAGCAAATCCAAACACAAGCCCTGGCGGGGGCGCCTACTTTCCTCGGCAAGCATCTTGGCACTGGGCTTAGCTGCTATTGCCGCATCAAATACGGCTCAAGCAGCAAGCTGCCCCGGCGGCTCCAACAGCATCAATGGAGCCGGATCTGGAATACTTAATGGCGGCCTCTTACCAGCCACTCTGAATTGTCAAGGTAACGTAATAAATGGCGACGGGACGGCCTCAGGCAATGGCACTGGCGCGGGCGGCCAAGCAACAATTTTGAACAATTTCTTTTTTGGTGATGGCTCCGGCAGCTTAAACGGTGCAGCCCTGGTAGGAGGTTTCGCCGACATTCAGAATAACTTCGTTGTCGGCAATGGCTCCCTGAGCGGAAACGGGACGGGCAACGCCACGCTACACAACAACGTAATCTTTGGCGACGGCTCCGGCAGCCTTAACGGTGTCGGGGGGACCGTCGTTGTCAGCGATAACTTTATCGTTGGCACTGGATCCGGAAGCGGCAACGCCGGCAATGTCACCAACAATACGATATTTGGTGATCTGTCGGGTTCTGCCAACGGCAACAACTTCGCCAACAACACCATTATCGGGAACGCGTCGGGGAGCGGAAACGGAGCCGACTTCGACAACAATACAATCATCGGCAACGGATCCGGCAACCTTGGCGGGGACGGCGTCAACAACAACACCGTCATCGGCGATTTGTCGGGCAACGGCTACGGCGATGGCGCAAGCTACAACAACGTTGTCGGCAACCTGTCGGGGAATGGCGTCAGCGGTTCGAGCAACAACGCTTTCGGCAATGCTTCCGGCAACCTCGTCGAAGGAAACTTCAATTCCGCGCTTGGAACGCTCTCCGGGAATGACGTTTCCGGCGATGGGAATACCGCGATCGGCTTCGGCTCAGGAAATTTCGTCGGAAGCAGCAACAACATCGCAATGGGCGTGCTGTCCGGCAACGTAATTAGTGGGGACAACAATATAGCCTTCGGCACTCTTTCCGGAAACTTTGTGACCGGAAACAACAATCAGGCGGCGGGCCTGATTGTCGGGAATTTTGTCGAGGGCGAAAATAACCAAGCGAGCGGAACTGCGTCGGGCAACGGCGTGACGGGCAATAACAACCAAGCCAACGGAACCTTGTCGGGCAACGACGTAACCGGCAATAGCAATCTGGCTTCGGGCACAGGAACGGGGAACGCCGTCGAAGGCCTCGGCAACCAAGCTGCCGGCATAGCGTCTGGCAACTTTGTTGCCGGCGTAGGGAACCAAGCCGCAGGAATCCTGTCAGGAAATGGTGTCGAGGGTGTTGGCAATCAGGCCAGCGGCATTGCCGCTGGAAACATTGTCCAGGGCGATAACAACCAGACGAGCGGTACGCTGACAGGCAACGGCGTCTTTGGTAACGACAATCAGTCGAGCGGCTTTGCGTCAGGCAACGGCGTGATCGGCAGCAACAACCAGGCCAGCGGCCAGGGCGTTGGAAATCTTGTCTTCGGCGAAGGCAACCAAGCAAGCGGAACCGGATCCGGCAACCTTGTCGTCGGCGATGATAACCAGGCTAGTGGCGCACTGTCCGGCAATGCGGTCTTCGGAGACGCCAACCAAGCAAGCGGTTTCGGATCTGGAAACCTCATCGCCGGAATCGGCAACCAAGCGCGAGGAATTCTCTCTGGAAACGCCGTTTTCGGTGACGGCAACCAAGCCAGCGGGACAGCCTCGGGTAACGTCGTTATCGGTGATGGTAACCAGGCAAACGGAACAGAATCAGGCAACGTGGTCATTGGCAACGATAACCAGGCCAGTGGCAACGGCTCCGGAAACGTCGTCGTGGGAGATGGCAACCAAGCCAGTGGAACCGACACAGGCAATCTGGTCATCGGCAATGACAACCAAGCCAGCGGCGCTTTCTCAGGTAATGGCGTACTTGGCATAGCCAATCAGGCCGATGGCCTTGCTGTCGGCAATCTCGTTGCCGGTGTAGGTCACCAAGCAAGCGGCGTGCTCTCAGGCAACGGCGTCGTTGGCATCAATCATCAAGCCAGCGGACTTGCGGTCGGCAACGGAGTGAGCGGCTTCAACAATCAGTCAAGCGGGTTTGCATCAGGCAATTTCGTCTCCGGAGCAAACAATCAGGCCAGTGGTGCTCTGTCCGGCAACAACGTCACGGGTGACAACAACATCGCCTTTGGCACGAATTCCGGAAACAACATTGCCGCCTCCAATACAATTGCCATGGGGACCAACGCTCAGGCCGAGGGAAATTCCTCGATTGCTATTGGCAATGGTGCGTTCGCGGCCGGACCGGGCGACACAGCCGTCGGCCAAAACGCCAATGTCCAAGCGAATAACTCCAACGCGTTTGGCAATGGAGCAACGGTCAACGCCGGCCACGTCAACTCTACGGCTGTCGGCACGGGTGCGAGCACGACGAATAACAACCAGATGATGTTTGGTACGTCGAGCCAAACCTACACGACGCCAGGCATCACCTCGAACCTGAGCAAAAACCGGCAGTCCGGCCCGCTCGAAGTCGTGACGTCTGACGCGGCCGGTAATCTCGCGACCGATGGTGGCAGCATCTTCAAACGCCTCGATGAGACGGAAGCCGGTATCGCGATGGCAATTGCGATGGAAAATCCTGATCTCGTGTCCGGCGAAAACATTGGCGTCGCGATGAGCGCGGGCTTCTATGAGGGTGCAGAAGCGTTGGCTTTAAGCGCAATGGGCGTGGTTGGGTACGGTGTGTTCACCCCTGATGATCGCGTTGCTATCTTCGGTGGCGTCGGTGTCGGCTTTGAAAACGGACGCGGCGACCACGTCGTCGGTGGTCGCGTCGGCGCGCAGGTCACATGGAAGTAACAGCACGGATCAACGAACAATTAGCGCCCTGATACAATAAGCGTGGCTCGCCGAGGCGAGCCACTTTTCTCATAAAACGGCAACTCAAGCGCGGCCGAAAACCTTGCGCAATTCGCCTTTAGCGGCTTCAAGGGTCTGCCTACGCTCAGCACTCAGCGATTTCCCTGCGCGATTAATCTCAAACGTGAGCATCGACATAGCCGACTGATATGCAGTGCCCTTGCGGCGCGTGCTATTTTCAGCCGAACGCATGAGTGATAGCGCGATCTCGTGCGGATCACGTTTGGTAAACACGCCTTCTTCCAGATCGAGCGCATTGCTTGAGTGTGTGACCTCAGCAGACCATCGCTTCGCCGAACCAGCTGAACTGCCGCTCTTGTGGGTTCGCGGCATGGCTTCTCTCTCCTTGCCTCGCCCGTCTCAGCCACTTTGGATTGACTAATCCACCTAGGAGCAAAGCGTTCCTCACAAAACGCCCGCCGCATTCTGACCTTTAGTCGCGTGATAAGCTTGGTCAGATGCGCAATACCCTACGAGCCATGGGCTACCACGGCCGCTTCCTAGGCCAGAAGGCGCTCGGGCAAACCAATTGCGCTGAAGAACTTGCGCAAGGGGTGTTTGAGGCCAAGTCGTTGATCTTTTGCCTCACGAACGGGCGCACCGGAACGCGGTCACTTACGTCACTGTTTGACTGCGTCCCCCACGTGCATGCCGCTCACGAAGAAAAGCCCTCATTTCACCTGCTGATGCGATGGGTTCAAAGGAACCCCGCACTTGCGCGCGATTTCTGGTTATTTGCCAAAATACCGGCGATTAGCGACCACCCGCAGCCCGTCCACGTGGACACAAGTCACGTTTTCGGAAAAGGCTTCCTGGAACCGTTGCTCGACCTCGGGGCGAGGCCCAAGCTGATCATCCTAACGCGCAACACGCGCCTCATCGCCAAATCCATGCTGGCGCTCAACGATATTCCCGGCCGCACCAAGCGCGCGCTCAAGTGGTACCTTTCACCAAGCGACCCTGTCTTTCACAGGCTGCCCGAACCCGACAGCTTTTCCGACTACCAGCTTTGCTATTGGCACGCCCTAGAGACCGAAGCGCGGCAAGCTCATTATCGGCGTCTCTGCCAATCTCACGGCCTTACATGTGTGGATGCCGACACAGCGACACTTAACAATCTAGATTGCTTCGAACGTCTGTGCGCGAACCTCGGTATCGAACTCGATGAGCAAGCACGCGAGAACCTCAAAAGCCACGTCGGCCGCACTCTCAATTCCCGAACCAATGAGAAGAAACAACGCCCCATCCTGCTCCCCTCTAACTTCGACGAAGCCGAAGAGGAAGTCCGGCAGAACATCATGACCGAGCAACCGCTAATGATGCGGAAATCGACATCAGGCAGCTATCTCGCAACCGCCTTGAAAAACCTATGAGGTCTGGACCCAAACGCCCTGCCAGCAACCATACACGGCCACAGACTACGCCTGCTTCGGAATAGGAACAATATACTCGCCTTCGTATCCTGCTCCTTCGGAGTACAGAAAGACACTAAGCTTGCCGGACGGCTCAAAGTAGGCGCATTCGACGGCACCAATGTTTCGCACGCCCTTCGTGCGAAGCATGGAGGTTAGCTCGCGCCTCGTTAGGCTCCCTGAACCCAGCGCTTCCTCGACGACGCGACCGCCGGAAACAACGAGAAGGGGCGTCCCCTCAAGATAAGCTTCGGCGCACGCATGACGCGCCAAAATCCACTGGGTAGCGCGGTGCAATACGATCACGACAGAGATGACCAAAAGCCCGTGAAGAAGCGGAACGTTTGGATAAAACATCGGGTCGCCCGCCGCCGACCCTACGGCAATCACCAAGACGAATTCGAAAGGACCGATCTGTCCGACACTTCCTTGCCCGACGAGCCGTGTCAAAACGATCGTATAGGCATACATCACCATGGTCCTGAGAATGATTTCGATCAGGAAGAGTGCGCTGCCGAGATCACCCTCTCCCAAAAACATCCGAAAAAAATCTAGCGGTGTAAATGGCTCAGACATGCGGATCTCCGAGTTTCACAGCAACCGGCAACGATCATAGTGAGCAATGAACGTCGATGACCAAGTTCTGGATGCACGAAGACTGTCTGAGCCACTCCCGTTTGCGACTATCTCAACGCGTCTCGATAAAACTGTTCGCGATCATCGAGCACAACCGGGTCATGATCATGAACCCGGATTTTGGATCTTCATCGCGCAAGAGTTCCATCACTTGGTCACCGTTGATAGACAGAAGCGTCGAAGGTTCGAGACACTTGGCAGTCCCAAGCCGCTTGGGGTGCTCTGGGATCAATGCAGCCCACCCGAAAATCATGTGCCGCTTCATGACGCTTTCGACGTTGGCATGGCCCACGTTCGCGCCCATCGCAAAGCTCACAAGCCCACGAACTAAAACAAACATATCAAGAGCCTGTCCGCCGGAATCATAGACGACGTCCCCCGCCTTACATTCCTTTAGGATCGCAATCTCGCCAATACGCGCGAGCGTCGCCGGAGCCGTTCCGGCAAACAGGTTAGTCTCATTGAGAATTCGGCTGATTTCTTCTGTCTTCATTGCTTATCTCCTCCAGCGTGATCTCCGTCACGCTAGAGCAAGCCTCGCAGCATTAGGTCGCGCCTTCCAATAAAGTGTATCTATGCAAACGCCGCACTCTCAGGTTGACCTTAAAGGTGAGGCGCTGCCGAAGCTTTACGCGAACGTCTCGTCCAGCCGATCATAGACCACGCCGTTTGAGAGCGGCAGATCGCTGAGCTGACAATACATGTCTCCCCACTCCCCCGACCCGGGAGAGCCGTGCCGTAACCAACCGGAAAACGGAATGCGGAAGGGCGTCGAACTAGCGCAATCATTCAGATCTCAAGTTGTATGCCGAGCTCGATAACCTGATCGGGAGGCAGATTATAAAAATCCGCGGCCGTCTGCGCATTGTGGCTCATCAGTGAGAACAACTTCTTCATCCACATCGGCATGCCCGCCACCTTCTCCGCTGGCACAAGAGTGACCCGGCCAAGGAAAAAGACGGCATCTTCAACATCGATATTGTAGCCAGCCTCTTGAGCCAGACGGAGCGCGACGGGCACATGCGGCGTTTGCATGAATCCGTAGTGCACGAGGACGCGATAAAAACCGGGCGCTATTTCTCGCATCGTGAGCCGCTGAGCTGCGGGGACACGCGGCAAATCCGTGGTCAACACCGTAACGATCAATACGTTTTCCCGAAGCACTCCGGTTCGGTCAGCAAGCCGCCGCAAGAGATAGGGTGTATCGACCTGCAACGGGCTCAAGAAAACAGCGGTGCCGGGTATCCGGTGCAGCCCCTGCTTATCCGCTCGCGCAACAAAATCCTTGATGGGCTCTTCATCTACACCGAGGCGAGTGAAGAGATGTTGTCGCCCCCTGCGCCAGGACACCATCACGACAAACAATGCTGCCGCGATCGCCAAAGGCAACCAGCCGCCCTGCTCAACTTTCAAAAGGTTCGCACCAAAGAAGACGAGATCGACCACCATAAAAAATGCTGTCACGGCAAACGCAACCGGTGCCTGAATCCGCCAGCAGTCGCGCATGACGAAGAACAGCAGGATGGTCGTAATGACCATGGTGGTCGACACCGCGATCCCGTAAGCAGCAGCGAGGTGCGAAGAGGAGCCGAAACCTATGGCGAGCAGCACCGTAGCAACTCCCAACACTCCGTTGACCAACGGAACATAGATCTGCCCGGACTCGCTGGATGAGGTGTGCACGATGCGGATGCGCGGCATGAATCCCAATTGCACGGCCTGACTGGTGAGAGAAAACACTCCCGAAATCATTGCTTGCGAGGCGACGATCGTGGCCAATGTGGCCAGTCCGATAAGTGGATAGAGCCCCCAAGTAGGGGCTAGAGCATAGAATGGATCGGGGGCACGCCCCGGGTCGGCAAGAACGGCAGCACCCTGCCCGAAGTAGTTCAGCAGCAAGCAAGGCCCTGCAATCGCAAACCATGCCAAGCGGATGGGACGGGCCCCGAAATGCCCCATATCTGCGTAAAGAGCTTCGGCCCCAGTCACGACGAGAAAAACCGCTCCTAAGACGATAAAACCAATGACGCCGTTGGTGAAGAGAAACGCAAGTGCGTAGCGTGGATCAAGCGCTGCAAGAACATGCGGGGTCTGCACGATACTGGTCACGCCCAGGATCGCGATCATGACAAACCACACGAACATGATCGGGGCGAACCAGGACGCGAGCCGATATGTTCCGCGCTTTTGAAGGGCAAACAGCAAAACGAGAATGACCACCGAGGTGGGCAGCACCATGAACTCAAGACCATGGCCAGTCGTCGCCAATCCTTCCACGGCACTTAAGACAGAGATGGCCGGTGTGATCGCGCCGTCGCCGTATAAGAGTGCAGCGCCAAGAATGCCCAGCGCGACAATAAGCAATCCGATACGATCTTTCTCCGGCCTGGAATGCATTAGCAGCGCGACCAATGCGAGGATCCCACCTTCGCCATGGTTATCGGCCCTGAGAATAATGATCAGGTACTTAAGAGAAACGATAAGGGTCAACGCCCAGAAAATCAGTGAAAGCAATCCAAGAATGGTCGCTTCTCCGGGTGGCGATTCCTTCAATGCCTCGCGAAAAGCGTAGAGTGGGCTCGTGCCGATATCACCGTAAACGATACCAATCGCCCCAAAGCCCAACTGCCACGACCGAAGGTCTCGATCCGTACGCTGCGAGGCAGAAATCCGCGCCGATAAACTCGTCACCTAATCACCTTCGTATCCGCCTCCCGGACCAGAGGGATATAGGAACTCTCGTTGACCCTGCGAGCCCCCTTACAAAAAACTCCCAGCGATGTTCACGCCAAGAGCGATAAGAATGGCATTGAAGAAGAAAGAAATAACCCCATGGATAAGAACCACACGGCGTATTTCACGGTTTGTCGTGGCCACATCCGCGACTTTGCACGTCATTCCAATAACAAAGGAAAAAATAAGCAAAATCAGCATAGCGTGGGGGATCGTCATGGGGAAATCCCAATCCAGCTTTGCCACCTTTCCCGTGTGCGCTGTAATACATATGGGCATAGTGCACCGCATATACGGTCTGCACCAACAGCCACGAGAGACAAATCGTTAAGGCCGCTAGTCCCAAGTAGAGCCTGCGCATTAGGGGCTCCAACGATGCCGCAGTACCAATTACAATCACAATGGCGAGGAGGCTGGCGCACGCCGCTGCGACGAGTAACATCGTTACTCCCCAGAAACTCTCATCTTCCATCCCCGCCCGGGCACGAATATCCTGCTCGGTGGCGGTTGCCATCTTCCCCCAGACGAGTCCCAATTAAACAACAACACCCGCATCCCAGCCGATAACGACTCGAGCCGCGAAATTCGTTTGTGCCGAAACAAGAGAACCTGTTGCGACTGCGACCAGAACCAAAATCAGGAGCGCGCCCAATGTCGGGAGGGGCGCGTCAAACCGAGCCGCATGTCCTTAACCTTCACGCGAACGCCGCAACAAGGTTCAGAATGACATACCAAACGACCGGCAGCCCATGAAAATCACCGTCACCGATAACCTGGCGGCAATACGAGCTCAGCGTTGCCGGAGATACTGACTGTAAGGCACCCTCATCATTAGAAAATACCCGGCAGGTACCGTACAGGCTTGTCGAGGGCGACGAGCCAAGCGGCAGCGCCTTAGCGCAACCCTGCATAAGCTACTCTTCAAGCGTCAAAAGCCTTTACCTCTACACACGCCTGCCCCAGGCGACGATAGAGATCCCTACGGCGCCCCAAAGGCCACCATTCATAAAGAAAAATTTCCATTGGCTTCCAGTTTGCCACCCACCCCAGAATGACAAGCCCTTCGCCAAAAAAACGGCTGATACTTCCCGGCCCAACAATTTCCGGAATTGCTTGCGCGGCCACAGTACATGTGGCCAACACAGCCATTCCGATAAGGAGAGACTTACGGCCGACTTTAAAAAGTTCTTTAAGTTCGCCCTCAACGACATCCGCGCGATAATTGAAGTAGCTGCGCAATGCCGCCTCTAGTTGTTGGGCGTATTTATTCCCGAGCTCATGCTTCGGTGCATGCACGATGATCGTAAAAGCTCGCCGCCGGGGAAATTCTCGTGCCCAGCCAACAATGTACTCTTCCGCGTGTGGATCAAGGTCACGGTCGCGGAAGGGTAGAGGGTCAAGCGTGTCAAAAAGCTGCGAAATCTCGTTGACCCGCACCTCGATCACACCCACTGGATGTACATGGGCCATTTACAGACCTCACCGAAATAACGCATCACGCCAATAGGCGTTCTGAGGTCCTAACGCCTAAGAAGATCGGTAAGCACAACACACTTAAGCCTTCGCGCCAGAAGCAGCGCCACGGTGTTTTTTCTTCGCGCCGCGATCTGCCGGTTTAGATGAGCGAGGACGTGCTCCAAAACCTTCCCGCTCGACACGAGTAATAGCGCCTTTCTTCGACTTATTGACACGCACCGTATCGGCGAACTTGTCTGCAATCCGAGCAGTAATCTCAAAACGCGTATCACGATCAAAAATTTTGATCGATCCAATCTCGGACTTACTGATGCCGCCAGCTTCACAAATCAATGGAATAAGCCATTTCGGATCGGCATTCCGCTCGCGTCCGATGTTTAGCCGGAACCAAATCATATCGCGCGATCCTGAATTGGGGCCACGTGATGGTCGCTTGCCATTATCAGGCGCGGCCGTGGCATCACCATTGGACCAACCAGCTCTCCGTCCATCCCCATTGCTCCGGCGATCCGATCGGGGAGGTGGACCTGCATCTGGCAGCAAATCTTCCGGCGCAGGCAAGCGGGCTAGATGGAGCCGTATAAGAGCAAGAGCAATCTCGTCCGCGGAACGCGACGCCTGTAGATTGCGTACGATCGCGACTTCATCCTCACGCACTACGTCCGCAAAAATTGGATCCGCGAGGAACCTCTCCTGGTCACGTGCTCTGATCTCGTCAGGTGTAGGCGCGGGCAACCACGCAACGTCCAGCTTCGCCCCGCTAAGCAACACCTGCGCTTTGCGTCGTCGATTAAATGGCACGAGCAAAATGCAGAGCCCCTTCCGCCCGGCACGCCCCGTACGTCCTGAACGGTGTAGCAAGGTCTCTGCGTCATGCGGAAGCTCAGCATGAATCACGAGGGAAAGGTCCGGGAGATCGAGCCCGCGAGCGGCAACATCGGTCGCAACGAGAACCCGCGCCCGGCCATCGCGTAACGCTTGCAGCGCTTGGCTGCGCTCGCCCTGGCTCAGCTCACCCGACAAGGCAACAGCAGAAAAGCCGCGCTCCAAAAGTCGCGCATGCAGCCGCTTCACAGCTTCACGAGTTGCACAAAAGACAATTGCGGCGCGCACTTCATGCAAGCGCAAGACATTGACCACGGCATTTTCAACATCCGTCGGCGCCACGCGGATAGCCTGGTAGGCGATATCGGCATGCTGTACGTCGCGCCGCTGCGTTTCGATCCTGACGGCATCCTTCTGATAACGCCGCGCCAACGCTGCGATCTCGCGCGGCATCGTTGCAGAGAAGAGCAGTGTGCGACGGCTCTCAGGCGTTGCGTCCAGAATGAACTCCAGATCTTCACGGAAGCCAAGATCGAGCATCTCATCAGCTTCATCGAGCACAGCCACCTTGAGCTGTCCGAGATCAAGGCGGCCGCGCTCCAAATGATCGCGCAAGCGCCCAGGCGTACCGACGACGATATGAGAACCCCCAGCAAGCTGACGCGCTTCAGAACGTGCGTCCATACCTCCGACGCACGCTAGCACGCGTGCACCCGTCTCAGCGTACAGCCAGCTCAGCTCTCTCTGCACTTGCAAAGCCAGTTCCCGCGTCGGGGCAATGATCAATGCCGAGGGCTGGCTTGCACGTCCGAACCGCTCCTGTGATCCCAGCAACGTCGAAGCCATCGCCAGCCCGAAGGCGACGGTCTTGCCCGATCCGGTCTGCGCGGACACCAGCAAGTCTCGCTCCGACGCATTTGCGTCCAAAACCGCGAGTTGCACATCAGTTGGAACAGAATAGCCACGGGTGGCGAGCGCTCCTGAGAGCGCCGTATGGGTCGACGGAAATGTCATGATCTAAGTTGTATCTCGTGAGGCGCAGCACTTCGATCCTCTGTAGGAACAGGAGGGTATATAAGCTGCGGAGGGTTTAGCCTGGATGCATAGCCACTTTTCTTCGGATCCGCTAGCATCAACTGGCCATGTTGCCCATCACAGGCAGGCGTCAGTAAACTTTTCTCTACCCCCGTGGAATATAAGCAACCATCTTGGCGGTCCGCCGCAATGTCGCATCAGCATCGGTTTCAGTGACAATACAGCACATTGAGCCGCTCATATGCCCAATATGGCGATCGAATAACGAACCCTCGGCCACCCCACCGTCAACGATGTTCGAATTCCGCGAATTCGTTGTGGCGCGAGAATCTAGCTTGGTGTAGCTACGCCTAATTCTTGCCGCGCCCCGTCATTCGCTTCGGAGCTCTTTCCTTAATGACCGTAACAACTCCCGCCGCCCTTTCTGGCGTCGCTCCAGCAAACCCGCGCTCTCGCGTCATCGTCGCCAGCCTGGTCGGCACGACCATTGAATTTTACGATTTCTACGTCTATGCGACGGCGGCCGTTCTAGTTTTCCCGCACCTGTTCTTCCCGCCAGGGAATGAAACAACCGCTCTGTTGGCATCCTTCGCCATCTTCGGAGCAGCGATGATCGCCCGGCCGCTCGGCGCCATTTTCTTCGGCCATCTCGGCGATAAGCGCGGACGCAAGAACACGCTCGTTGGTGCACTCCTTACGATGGGCATCGCAACGTTTCTGATCGGGCTACTGCCAACATATGAAACGGCCGGTTGGCTCGCCCCAGCTCTGCTGGTCGTAATGCGTCTTGCTCAAGGTTTTGCCCTTGGCGGTGAATGGAGCGGCGCGGCGCTCGTCGCAACGGAAAACGCACCACCAAAGAAACGCGCAATATACGGAACGTTCCCGCAACTCGGAGCCCCGATCGGTTTCATTATCGCCAACGGGCTGTTCCTCCTCATTGCTGCGGCGCTGCCATCCGACGACCCATCGAAGCCTTCCGCCGCGTTTCTCGAATGGGGCTGGCGCATTCCCTTCCTCTTCTCTGCGGTAATGGTCATAGTTGGCCTTTGGGTTCGTCTAAGCCTCGTTGAGAGCACCGCTTTCGAGAAAACTGTACGCACCGGCAACGTTCAAAAAATCCCTCTCGCTACGGTCTTCCGCACCCACTGGAAGGAACTCGTCCTCGGCACATTCTACATGCTCGCGACCTACGTCCTCTTCTATCTTATGACGACGTTTTCGCTGAGCTACGGGCGCGCTGCGACGAACGCCCCACTTCCGGGTCTCGGCTACGACTACACAACCTTTGTTCTGATGATGATCATTGGCGTGGTGTTCTTCGGCATCTTCACGCTCATCTCTGGTCCGTTCGCCGATAAATTGGGTCGCCGCAAAACGCTTATATGGGTCACACTCGCCATCATCGTGTTTGGTCTCGTCTGGACGCCGATGCTCGCTGCCGGCACTGTCGGCGTCATGGCCTGGCTCATCCTCGGCTTCACGTTGATGGGTATGACATTCGGACCGATGGGCGCTCTTTTACCAGAGCTCTTTCCTGCAAACATTCGCTACACAGGCTCTGGCATTTCCTACAATGTCTCATCGATTTTAGGAGCGGCCGTGGCCCCGTTCATCGCGGTTGCCCTTTGGAGCACAGGAGGCGGGAGCCCGTTCTGGGTCGGCATCTATCTGTCCGCGATGGCAGGCCTGACCTTGATCTCTTTGCTGCTCGGGAAAGAGACAAAAGATATCGACATCGAAAAATAAGCGACGTTTTTGGGGGAGTGGCAAAGGTAGCCCTCCCGACCATGCCGAAGCGCAGCCTTTAGCCAACCGGTTAAAGCTTCCGGTGTGGTAGACAAGTGGATCGCGATCCGCCGTGTCGGCCGCCACGACGCGGGCGAAAAACAAGGTATGCGTCCCCACGACGGTCCATTGCCGAGATTCAACGAGATCCCTCGCCGGCGCGGCTCCAGCAAATGGGTTCGGCCATTCGGACCCTATCGAAACAGCACCACGGGAATGGCACAGGAACGGATCATTTCTGTCGTCGTACTGCCAATGATGAAGCTCCGTATGCGCGAATGACCGTAAGCGCCCATCACGAGTAGATCGATCTGACGGTTCTGAACCGACGCAGCGATTGTCGTTTCAGGCTGTCCAGGTTCGATACTTGCTTCCACTGAGTACCCGGAGTTGCCCAACAGGGTCGCAGCCTGATCCAGCCGCTTTGCACCTTCATCCGTAGGAAGCCCCGCGAATAATAAGTGCATCTCCAGGCCTTGGAACTGCGAGCGAGCACGCGCGAGATAATCGATAGCCTTACTCACGCTTGGGCCACCGTCGAACGCGATGAGGATGCGCTGGATCGGCCTGAATTCCCGCGAAGCAACGAGCACCGGACGGTGGCTCGTGCGAACGACGCGCTCAAGATTTGAGCCCAGGTGCAGCTTGGCAAAGTCCGCTGCTTCCCCCCGCTTTCCGATCACAACCAGATCGGCACTTTCCTCGAACTCTTGTACCGTCTCGACCAGATCACCAATACGAAGCTTCGTTGAAACATCAGAAAGACCGTCCGCTTCCAAACGCCGTTTGGCTTGTTCGAGGATCAGTCGCCCTTTCTTTTGCGCGAGTTTAGCTCTCTGTTCGTCGAGGCTCGAAAGCTCTGCAAGAAGTAGGTCCCGTGCGTCTGGATCGAGCGCGCCCGTAAGATCTCCGTTGTGACTGGAAACTTCGCGGCGTCCTAGGACGTGGATAACATCGACAGATGCCGACATGCGTTCCGCCAACCATACCGCATGGTCGCAGACACTCTGCGCATAGATCGATGCGTCGACAAAGGCGACAATCTTGGCCATCGAGCGTTCTCCTAATGCCCCATGAGGCGCTCGAAGGCGCCGGGCTTATCGTGGATTGCAAGCTTATCGACAATCGTCTCGCTAGCTTCGTTAAGCCCGACAATGTCAACCGTCGCCCCCTCTCGGCGAAGCTTCAAGACCACCATGTCGAGCGCCATGACGCTGGAAATATCCCAGATGTGCGCGCGGCTGACATCGATCGTAACTCTCTCCAAGGCTTCCTTGAAATCGAAGGCGGCCATGAAATCCTCGCCGGACGCAAAAAACAGCTGTCCTTCGACAAAGTAGGTTCTGTGTGTCTCATCCGTCGAGAGCTTGGAGGTAACCCGAAAAATCTGCGCAACCTTCCAGGCAAAGAAAAGCCCTGAAAGCAACACGCCAGCAAGCACCCCAATCGCAAGATTATGAGTGAGCACGACACCCACCACAGTCGCGAGCATGACAATGCTGGAACTGCGTGGATGATCTTTGAGATTTTTGATCGACGTCCAGCTGAAAGTCCCGATGGAAACCATGATCATAATCGCCACGAGCGCGGCCATCGGGATTTGCTTCACCCAATCTCCAAGCACGACAATTAGGAACAATAAAAAGACTCCAGCCAGAAACGACGATAGGCGCCCCCGGCCACCCGACTTCACGTTGATGACGGACTGCCCAATCATCGCGCACCCCGCCAT
Organism: Candidatus Filomicrobium marinum; assembly: GCF_000981545.1. Classification (NCBI taxonomy): domain Bacteria; kingdom Pseudomonadati; phylum Pseudomonadota; class Alphaproteobacteria; order Hyphomicrobiales; family Hyphomicrobiaceae; genus Filomicrobium; species Candidatus Filomicrobium marinum. The sequence continues at coordinate 501,242 of NZ_LN829119.1, read as the reverse complement.
GCCCCCGATGAAGCCCGTCGCCATATTTGCCAGGCCCTGTCCCACGCACTCACGGTTCTTGTCGCTGGGCGTGTCGGTTAGCTCATCGACAATCTGTGCCGTCATCAAGGATTCCAAAAGGCCGACGATTGCGACAGCCAGGGAATATGGGAAAATTATTGAAAGCGTCGTGAAGTTCAGCGGAACGTCAGGAAGCAGGAAGACGGGAAGGGTTGATGGCAGCTCGCCCATATCGCCGACCGTTCTGACGTCTAGCCCCAATGCAATGGCGAGTGTCGTCAACACGATGATGCAGATTAGCGGGGACGGCACCGCCTTGGTGAGCCGCGGGACAAGATAGATGATGGCAAGCCCGCCAGCGACCAGAACATAGGTCAGCCAAGGCACGCCGATCAGTTCGGGCAGCTGGGCCATGAAAATGAGAATCGCCAAGGCGTTCACAAAGCCCGTCATTACGGAACGCGAGACGAACCGCATGACGTAACCCAGTTTGAGGAAACCGGCCGCAATCTGCAGAAGCCCGGCGAGAACAGTCGCCGCCAGCAGATATTGGAGCCCATGCTCCTTAACGAGCGTCACCATCAGCACGGCCGTGGCAGCCGTGGCAGCTGAAATCATGCCGGGGCGTCCACCCGCAATTGCGGTGATCACGGCAATCGAGAACGATGCATACAGACCGATCTTGGGATCGACGCCCGCGATTATCGAGAACGCAATGGCTTCCGGTATCAACGCAAGGGCTACAACGAGCCCTGCGAGCGTATCCCCGCGGATGTTTCCAAACCAGTCGAGCTTCAAATTGGATAGTAGATTGGCCTTCAAGACGCGCTCCTGTGTCCGCTCACCTTGCGAAAGGGGCAGCATCAGATCGAATTGTTGAGGAGGGGCGTGAAAAAATGCGGGCCCAGACAATCTTAAATCCCGCGCCACCGTCAGGGCGGATTGATCCGTGGGGAGTGCGCTGAGTTTCCGATCAGTAACACGTCACTTCCAAGCTTTGCTGCGCCGCAGCATTATCGCTTACACAGTCCATCCGGGTGAGGCAAGAGTTTGCACGCTGAGTGCGACATCCCTGCAGCTACCCTGTCGCGCCGGTGAACTCACCCAGCCCCAGCCAAGCAGAGGTGCCACCCACCCAGCGCTCGCCAAATAACTGTTAGTTCCAGAGACCCTTTCCGAAGCCGTACGAGATACTTTCAGGGCATCTCGCGTAAGGCACAGTCCCTGACGCGATACCCACCTCCAACAACCGCAGGGCGCTCACCTCTAGAAAGCCCCTCCTCAGTTCGTCCCACTGTTCGCAGTATGAGCGATGCTAGCCTTTCGCTTGGCCGGAGGCTTCGCAGTCCGGCAACCCAAATGCAGCCAGAGGGCGCGCTTAAACTCTTCCACCGTTTTCAACATATCGAAATCCCGGAGAATCAAAGAACGCGCCAACACACCATCGAGAAAGGCTGAAATCATCGTTGCGATAACGAAGGGCTCAACATCGCGGAAAACACCAGACTCGATTCCGTCGCGAATGATTTCCTGAAGTATCTCGTTTTCGTGGCGGTAGAAGCGCTTTATGGAGCGTCGCGCTTCAGCAAACTCAGGACCGCTGCAGTCCAAGCTGATCTTCACCATATTGCGGAGACGGCGATTGAGCGTGACATGCACGTCGAACCAAGCATTGATCGCAGAGACAGCGTTGTCGTGCTTTTCATTGTCCACGTGATCGCCAAATAGCCGAAACGCTTCATCGATCGCACTATCGATAGCTGCGTTGAACAGGGCCATTTTATCCTTGTAGTGGTAGTAGATCATCGCGCTATTCAGGTCTGCTGCGTTGCCGATATCCTTGATGGTCACCGACGAGAAATGCCTCTCTGCGAACAGATCAAGCGCTATGCGAGCCAGGTCGTCAGCTCCGGGGCCAGCTGTACTTGCTTTGCGCCGGCCGAGTTTCGGATCTTTGGCCTTCTTGGTTCGCGACATGCTCAATAATTCCGATGATGGATTAATTAATTAGCGCAGCAGCATAACTTCCGCGCGTCAGGTCTGTTTTCGGAATGAAGGCCAGCTGTGCAACGGAGACAAGATGCGGAGGTTCTCGTTCGCCGCGAGCATTCCTTCTCCACACCGCACAAGCGGGCGTTCTCTGCTCAAAGGTATATCGACTTCTTACCCGTCAGGCCAGCCGCTTCGATGGCCAGAACTCAGCAACATTCGCCGCAGATCAAGGGCTGGCACTGCGAACCACTCCTTTCATCCGGGCAGCCACGACCGGTTTTTTACTCAATGCCGTTTGCCGACATTCGCGTGTTGGAAGGATACAGGCATGCTCCAACACGCTCATTAGTTTTTGGATCAATCCAACGATCAAGAAAAGCTTCACCGCGCCGAGAATAGGGCGGTGGCATGCCAAGCGTCGCAACATTGCTGCGCACACTATTATTGCTGCAGCACAATATAACTAATCGCTTGATTAATTTACGCACAGAGTTACCGTTGACCTGGGACGCGATGATTATCCAATCGGAAGGACCGGCTTTTCCGCTGGTTGGTCGGACCGGCCGATAAGGAGGTGGGGAGCTTCAAGACGGGAGCATTTCACAAATAAGAACATCGAGAATGCATGCGATCCCAGAACCGTGTGTCCGCAGCCGAGGATGCCAGCTCAAGAGGTAATTATGGCGAAATACATCTTATCGGATCCAAACTTTAGCGACGGAACGCGAAAGGAAGTGATCGAGCAGATCGTCAATCCATTCCGCGACCGAAAAGGGCTCAAGCTAATCGGATATGAACCCGATCCTGATTTCGACCGTCTGCCCGTCGAAATCCTGGGGCGACCCGAGGCAGTCCGAGAAGCACTTCTGGAATCAGCTGCAAAGGCCTACGAGCTGATCGATATGGAAAAGCAGCATGGTCGCCATCCGCGCATTGGCGCCGTGGATACCATAGAAATCTATCCGGCCAAGGACATCAGCATCGAGGAATGCATCGAGTTCGCAGAGGATCTTGGGAAAGAACTGTTCCAACGCCACGGCGTACCAATCTTTTTTACAGGTAGAAACGCGCGACGCCCCGACCGTGAAGGGCTGACAGCAATCCGCAAAGGAAATTACGAGGGACTAAGAGACGTAATCGAGAAGGACCCTGAGCGCGCACCCGACCTTGGGCCGGCAAAAATGCATCCAACGGCAGGTGCTACAATCGTCGGCGCACTCGACGAGCACGACGCGTATTTCAACGTCGTCCTCGATACGACCGACCTAGCCATCGCCAAAAAGCTGGCGAGCTACGTACGCGGTAAAACCGGCGGCTTTACAAACATCCAGGGCGTGATTGGCCTGCCAAACACGCATAGACGCACCGGAAAACCGGTCACGATCGTTTCCTGTGAGGTGAGCAACCCCCGAAAAACACCGCTACATCGCATTTATAACTTACTCAAGGCAGAGGCCGCACGCTACGGCGTCAATGTCCTTGGGGGGCAAGTCTGCGGAACAATCGCTGCCGAAGTTTTGGTCCAGACAGCCGAATGGTACCTGCAGCTAGAGGGAATCAACGGACCTTGGGATTATCAAAGTCAGATTCTCGAGAACCACCTGCTCGAGCTCGAAGGCTAAATCATGATTTCATAATATCAATCGATCTGGATAATTAGGACCGGATTGCACAATTCAATAATCCCGAAAAGGGAAACGCAATCCGGCCTTAATTCCATTTATCGGGTTCTCGGGAGGAACCGACAATGGAGTATAGCAAGGCACAGTCAATTAATGCACCACCAACTGCTCATGTAGGCAGCTCCTGCATGGTAAGGGCCGTCAACTGGTGGCAGGTCGTTTTCATCGCGGCAGGTTCACCGGCACTGGTAATGTTCAGCCTAGGAGGTATTTCGGCCGTAACCGGCACGGTATCTCCCCTGGTGTGGTTCGTCTCAGTCATGATCGGTTTCGTCGCAATCTTCAGCTACGCTGAAATTGCGGGCATGCATCCCAATAAATCTGGAGGCACAGCCGTATATGGCGCCACGGCGTGGGTTCGACACTCTCGCATAATCGCCCCAATGTCCGTATGGTCGAACTGGCTCGCCTGGAGCCCCATCCTTGCGATCGGCTCAGGACTGGGTTCTGGGTACCTGTTATCAATATTCCTGCCACCAGATCATGCGCTCAATACCTGGCAGGTCACACTGTTGGATCTCGGCTTTCTAAAACAAGGCCTCACAATTCGAATAAACACGCAATTCATCGTCGGAACAATTTTGATGGTGACAGTGTGGAGCATCCAACACAGTGGAATTGCGAGAACGGCTCGAGTTCAAATCATACTGACGCTTGGCGGGATTATCCCCCTTCTTTTCGTAACATTAATCCCCTTCTTTACCGGCCGTATTGAAATGGCGAATTTTTCGCCCTTCGTACCCCTCAATGGTGAGTGGAATCTCGAAGGGTGGCGCCTCTTCATAGGCGGTCTCTTCCTCGCTGCATGGGCCGCATACGCAGCCGAAAATGCAGTCTGCTACATGAGCGAAATGACCGATCCGGCCCGTGATGGCGCAAAGGCAATCATTTGGTCAGGAGTCGTAGGGGTCATTCTATACACTCTGGTTCCATTTGTTTTCCAAGGTGTGCTCGGTACGGAGTACATGAGGTCTCCGGGGATTGAATCCGGTGAGGGCGTCGGTGTCGCTCTAGCAAGCATGGTTGGCGCGGGTGATTTCTTCGCCAAGCTCTTAGTGGTGATGCTCACCTTCACACTATTCCTCGCGATTATGACAGCCATGGCCGGATCATCGCGGACCCTGTACCAGGGTGCGCATGATGGATGGATGCCGAAATTTCTCGATCAGCTAAATGAGAACGGCGTACCCACCCGGGCCATGTGGACAGACTTAGCGTTCAACGCACTGCTTCTACTGATGTCAGACTACATGTTCGTTATGGCAGTCTCAGCAGTGAACTATGTGCTGTTTCATTACCTGAACCTGAATGCGGGCTGGATTCATCGGCTTGATAATCCAAACGCTAAACGCCCCTACAGGGCACCAAACTGGCTACTTACGTTTGGAACAATTTTGGCATACGTCAATGCGTTCCTCATCGGCGTAGGTGCCAACCTATGGGGCAATCACATCCTGTTCCTCGGATTGGCCGCAGCGTTTATTTCTACCCCGCTATTTTGGTACCGACACTATGTTGTCGATAAAGGTCAGTTTCCACCGGGCATGCTGAATGATCTTATTCCCGAGGGTGAGACAGAACTGCCGCCAACGAGAGCCGGAATACTTCCCTACCTCGCATTGGCTGGGGGACTCGTCTCGATGCTCGCTGGCTACATCATCTTCTGGGTGATGTTCTAAGAGAAGCAGGGCGCGGTTTCATACGGCATTCCCTTGTGTTGCAAGTCACAAAGGCCGCGCCCTGAAACACAACCATCAACACGTAATTATACGATCAATTACTGATCTGAACCGAGATGGTACAGGGCAGCAAGGTCAGCGTCGCACCAAGAATTATCCAACTACGAAAGTGAGAGATTTCAATGCTTACAACGATGTCGCTCGAAGAGTTCGGCGCAGTTCTCGCATCTGATGCACCAGCTCCAGGCGGTGGGAGTGTCGCCGCCCTTTCGGGAGCTGTTGGAGCAGGGCTCATAGCGATGGTGTGCAGGCTCAGTATCGGAAAAAAGGGGTGTGAAGCTTTTACAGAGGAACTGACCAAAACAGTACCGAAAGCCGATGCACTCGCCGCAGGACTTTTACGACGCGTCGATCTCGATACAGAAGCATTCAATTCGGTTATGGCTGCCTTCAAGCTTCCTAAGCAAACCGACGAAGAGAAAGCCAAAAGAACAGCTGCGATCCAGGACGGGTACAAAGAAGCGGTTCAGTCACCAATAGCCATCGCCAGCGAATGCGTCGCGGTCCTGGAACTCAGCCGAAATCTCCTCGGAAAGTCCAACCCCAACGCACTAAGCGATCTCGGAGTGGCCTCTCAACAAGCCTATGCCGGTCTGGAGGGCGCCATAATGAACGTCAAAATCAACCTGCCATCAATCAAGGACGAGAACTTCAAATCAGAGATTTCGACCGAACTGGTCCAGCTACTCAAGCAAGGCCGGGAAGCCAAAGAACAAGTCTACCAGTTTGTATCCGACAACCTCTAATCTTTGGCCCGTGGCGCTCTCGACTTCACGTTAGGGGACTTGAGCGCCACCGAGACTCATATGCAGTCGACGGCCTTCACCCACGCTTGTTCATCCAGCAAGCTCTGAGCAACCATCGCAGCAGCAGCGTTCTGTTCAACGATCGCGCGGGTCTCTTTGACCTACAGCTTGAGAGCTTCTGTGCTAGTCCTCAGCTCCGCGCCCCGAACGCTAAGCTGCTGGCGTTGGAGAAAGACCGCGATGACCAACCAAAGGAACGCGAAAGGCGCAGCAATGCCCGCCAAGAAGCCGCCCATCTCGTTGGCTGTAAGCCCGGAGAGCTTTGAACTGACGTCAGCGTAGTAAAGGAGCCAAGCTAACCAGTGCAGTGTCAGCGCGAATGCCAACTTGAGCGGTGTCAACAGCCACACTAGGACCTTGCGGAACCGTCGCATGCCCCTCAAAAAATCTTTGGGTCGAGGCGGGTGTCAATAGGGGTGTTTTAGGCCAGAACCGGAGAAAAAATCAATAAAATCAACAGAACTGGCGCTCCCTACGGGAGTCGAACCCGTCTTTCCAGATTGAAAATCTGGCGTCCTAACCGATAGACGAAGGGAGCGCGTCCGCGAACGTATATTGACGTTTGCCTCGGCATGCAAGTCGGAGTTTACAGCCTGCGACGCTTCGTTCAGCTTTGTTTGCGCGGGTCCGCCGCATCTTCAATCATCAACTCAATCCGATTGCGCCCGCCCCACGTATCACGCCGCAAATGCCCGCTGACGTGAATAGGAAACCCGCCATTAGCTTCGAGCAATAAATCGCCCAGCGGCTGCCCAACGGCGCGAAAAGCGATGCAATCGAGCCTAGATCCATCTCCCGCTTCGATGATCGCGCGAACATGTGCATCACCAACCACCTTGGCAAACTTCACGCGATGCGCAGGAAAGGCAAAGCGGGGTTGCGGATTCCCCTGACCATACGGCCCAGCGCGCTCGATCAACGCCAAAATCTGATCGTTGGCCGATTGCGGCGTCAACGCCCCATCATGGTCGAGACCTGCCGTTTCACGCGCCTGCTTCGCACCTTTCGCCAACTCATCCATGAAAAAGGTACGGAGAGCTTCAAGATTATCCTGTGCGACGGTTAATCCTGCCGCCATGGCATGGCCGCCGCCTTTCAGCAGTAAACCGGAAGCCGTTGCAGCACGCACCGCCCGGCCAATGTCAACACCAGCGACGGAACGCAGCGACCCTGTGCCCGTCACCGCTCCGTCCCCGCCATCGCGCGTCCAGGAGATGACACACGATGGCCGATGGAAGCGCTCAGTCAACCGGCTCGCAACCAATCCAACGATACCTTTATGCCAATTTTCCGCTCCCAGAACGATCACTGGCAGATCGGGCTGCTCTTCAACACAGCGCTCAGCCTCAGCCATAGCCTCCTGAAGTGTTTCGGTCTCAATGGCCTTCCGCTCGCGATTAAGACGGTCAAGCGTTTCCGCGATACGCTGCGCCTCAGCACCATCGTCCAGGCTCAACAACCGCGCGCCCAGAGCCGAGTCGCCGATGCGGCCCCCCGCATTAATGCGGGGACCGAGAATATAACCCAGATGATACGGCGTCGGAGCCTGATCGAGCCCGGCAGCATCGAATAACGCCCGAAGCCCAAGGTTCCGCCGCTGGCGCATGACCTGCAAACCTTTGGTCACATAAGCGCGGTTAAGCCCAACCAACGGGACCACGTCACACACCGTGGCCAACGCCACCAGATCTAGAAGTTCCAGCAAAGCTGGCTCAGTAGTGCCCTGCGCATAATGACCGCGACGACGGAGCTCGCGCGTGACCGCCACCAGAACAAGAAACACAACGCCAGCGGCACACAAGTGCCCCTGACCGCAAACATCATCTTGACGGTTAGGGTTCACGACAGCGACGACATCCGGGAGCGTCTCGTCAGACTGGTGGTGATCGATCACCAACACATCCGCGCCGAGCTTTGTCGCGTGCGCCAGAGGCTCAAAACTGGTCGTTCCGCAATCGACCGTCACGATCAATTGCGCGCCGTCCTTGATCAGCCCTTCAATGGCTTGAACGTTGGGCCCGTATCCCTCAAACAGCCGATCGGGAATATAAATCCGAGCCGATAGACCATGGCTCTTGAAATATCGGGCCATGAGCGCCGACGAGCAGGCCCCATCGACGTCGTAGTCGCCAAAGATTGCAACGCGCTCGCCTTTGACGATCGCCTCCGCAATCCGGGCCGCGGTGCGATCCATATCGCGCAGAACGCTCGGATCGGGCATCAATGCTTTTAAAGACGGATCCAGAAAGGTCTCGACGTCATCGAGGGCAACGCCCCGGGCCGCGAGGACACGCCCCAGTAGGTCGGGTAATCCGTGACGCTGGCTGATCGCAGCAGCCAACGCATGCCCCTGTCCCGTTAACCGCTCACGCCACGTAAACCCACGCGCCGAAGCCGTCACACCCAGGAAAGCTTCTGATTCCCCCGCATCCGCAAGGATCGCCCGCTTGCTCGCAATACCCATGGCTCTTACCCCTCAATTTCGGCTCTACGCCGATTCGAGCATATCCCGCGAGCCCGGGGACTATCTTGCCTGGGGGAAACTACAACTAAGCGGAAAAGACGCGGCTACGCCAAAGGGATCGTGGCTCGGATGCGTCGCGTCACACGCGAGCCAGAGTGCATGATCAGCGTATGTGTATGCGCGACTCCGTTTGAAAACCGCACGCCGTCAAGCAGCGAGCCGCCCGTCACACCTGTCGCGGCAAAGATCACGTCCTTAGACGCCAGTTCGGACAACGAAAACTTGTGATTGATGTCCTTGATGCCCATCGATTCCGCACGGGCACGCTCAGCATCGTCAGCCGGCAAAAGGCGGCCCTGGATCTGACCACCGCTGGAGCGTAGCGCCGCTGCCGCGAGCACACCCTCAGGAGCCCCTCCGGAGCCGAGGTAGATATCGATGCCGGTTTCTCCTGGCTCTGTCGCCCAGATCACGCCGGCGATGTCTCCGTCGGGGATGAGTTGTACACTCGCTCCAGCTGCACGAACCGCAGCGATCAGATCCCGATGGCGATCACGATCCAGAATGCAGGCCGTAATTTCGGTGATGGGAACCCCCTTGGCCTTAGCAAGGTTTGAGAGGTTCTCCGCCGGGGTTGCGTCAAGATCCACGACCCCTTCCGGATACCCTGGACCGATCGCGATCTTGTCCATGTACATGTCCGGAGCATGCAGGAGGCCACCTGCCTCCGAGATCGCCAGAACCGCCAGAGCATTCGGCATTGCCTTCGCGCAGATTGTCGTGCCTTCGAGCGGATCGACGGCGATATCGACCGCCGGTCCATTCCCGGTACCGACCTTCTCGCCGATGTACAGCATCGGCGCCTCATCCATCTCGCCTTCGCCGATCACTACCGTGCCGGCAATATCGATATCCGCCAAGGCCTGACGCATCGCATCGACAGCGACACCGTCGGCCCCCTTTTTGTCGCCGCGCCCACGCAAACGTGCCGCGGCAATTGCCGCCTGCTCCGTCACGTGTGCAACGTCGATGATAAGACCCCGGCTTAATCCCTTGCCGGCCGCTGTCCCTGCCATGGTATTCCTCGATTTCAGCGCGATCGGGCGTTTTGCAACGGCCCCAGCTCAAAGCTTCTCAATGCGGATCATCTGCGGCGGTTCCGTCGCCTTGCCATCTTTCTCAATGGCTTCAAGCGCGGCGCGCATCGCATTTTCCGTGGTGTCGTGCGTAATCAATGTTACCTGAGCCGGTCGTCCGGGCACGCCTGCTTTCCCGCTACCGGGCAGCACATGCCGCTCCCTCCGCTGCACCACGCTTTCCAGGGAAACATTCTCATCGCCCATACGCTTTGCGATAACGGCCATCGTTCCCGGCGCGTCGACGACCGTCAGGCGCACGTAGTAGGCACCCTGATGTTCACCAAGACGCGCACGTTGATGCGGTTTCAGATCACGCGTAGACACGATGAACGGAGCAATCACCAGCCCGCGCGCGATGTCTATGATATCACTCGCGACCGCTGCTGCCGTCGGGTGCGCACCGGCACCAGCGCCAACAAGCAGCATGCTTCCAGTGAAATCACCATCGATCGCAACACAGTTGGTAACCCCGGATACCTCTGCGATCGCCGAATGCTTCGGCACCATCGTGGGATGCACCCGTGCCTCGATGCCACTGGCCGTACGCATCGCGACACCCAGGAGCTTGATGCGATAGCCAAGATCGTCGGCGGACTCGATATCGGCCTGCGTGATCTTCTCGATCCCTTCGACGTGGATCTGATCAAAGGCGACCTCAGTTCCGAACGCGAGGCTCGTCAGCAATGACAGCTTGTGTGCCGTATCAAACCCGCCGATGTCGAACGTCGGGTCCGCTTCCGCATACCCCTTTTCCTGGGCTTCCTTCAGCACGTCGGCAAACGACCGCCCCTCTTCCTCCATCGTGGTGAGGATATAGTTGCACGTGCCGTTTAGAATGCCATAGATGCGCTCGATGCTGTTAGGCAGCAGAGACTCGCGCAGCGATTTGATGACGGGGATCCCCCCCGCAACAGCCGCCTCAAAGTTGAGCGCAACGCCGTTGGATTCGGCGAGAGCAGCCAAAGCCACGCCATGCTTCGCTAAGAGCGCCTTGTTGGCGGTAACAACATGCTTGCCGGCCTTAAGCGCAGCCTCAACCGCCTCCTTAGGTACGCCCTCGTCACCGCCCATCAGCTCGACGAAAACGTCGATGTCAGGATCGGTCGCCAGCGCCACTGGATCATCAAACCAGCGGAACTCATGTATATCGCAGCCACGCCCCTTGCCGCGTGACCGTGCACTGACAGCCACAATGCGGATAGGACGCGACAAGGCCGCGGCAAGGCGAGCCCCGTGGGCTTCAAGGAGCCGCACGAGGCCTGCACCGACGGTGCCAAGCCCGGCGATGCCCAGTTTCAAAGGCTCTGTCATGATGGTGGATTGAAACCTAACGCGTCGCTTTCTGTGGAATAGGAATGACGTTATGCATCGTTTCCTGCGCTTGGGCGAAGAACTTTTTCAAGCTGCGTGCCGCCTGCCGGATGCGATGTTCGTTCTCGACCAGCGCAATACGTACATAACCTTCGCCGTATTCGCCAAATCCGAGCCCCGGCGAAACGGCCACGTCAGCCTTTTCGATCAGCAGCTTGGAGAAATCCACGGAACTCAGCTGCTGGAACGGCTCAGGGATAGGAGCCCAGCAAAACATGGTCGCGGGCGGCGGCGGCACGTCCCAGCCGGCCCGAGCGAAGCTCTCGACCAGACAATCGCGGCGTCGCTTGTATGTCTCGCGAATTTCGGAGACGCACTCCTGCGGTCCATTCAATGCAGCCGCAGCCGCCACTTGGATCGGCGTGAACGCACCGTAGTCGAGATAGGATTTGACCCGGGCGAGAGCACCGATGAGCCGCTCGTTGCCAACGGCAAAGCCCATACGCCAACCGGGCATATTGTAGGTCTTTGAGAGCGACGTGAATTCGACCGCGATATCCTTGGCGCCGGGCACCTGCAAAACAGACGGCGGGGGGTTATCGTCAAAATAGACTTCCGAATAAGCCAGGTCCGACAAAATGATAAGATCGAGCTTACGGGCAAGAGCCACAGCTTCCTTATAGAAATCCAAGTCGGCCACCATTGCCGTTGGATTCGAAGGGAAGCAAAGGACCAACGCGAGCGGACGCGGCACGGAATGCTTGCAGGCACGCTCGACAGCGCGCAGGAAATCCTCACCCGTGCCAGCGGGCACATGGCGGATTGCGGCGCCAGAAATGATGAATCCGAATTCGTGGATCGGATAGGTCGGGTTTGGAACGAGGATGACGTCACCCGGGGCCGTGATAGCTTGCGCCATGTTGGCGAAGCCTTCCTTCGATCCGAGCGTTGCGACGATTTCCGTTTCCGGATCAAGCTTCACCCCGAAGCGGCGCGCATAATAAGCCGCCTGAGCCCGCCGCAATCCTGGAATACCTTTTGACGCTGAATAGCGGTTGGTCCGCGGTTTGCTCACCGTTTCGACCAGCTTGTCGACAATGTGCTGCGGCGTCGGCAAATCCGGATTGCCCATGCCCAGATCGACGATATCGGCACCGGCGGCCCGCGCGTTGGCCTTCAGACGATTGACTTCAGCAAACACGTAGGGCGGCAAGCGCTTGATGCGATGAAATTCCTCGATCACCGGTTATGTCTTTCGTTTTGGCGCTCCCTTTCGGGCAGAGCGCTCGGGTCGCGTGATAAATTTGCAGCAAGTCTATACGTAGCACACCTTTATGCGCCACTGTCGTCTGCAATGGACGCACTTTTTTGACGATGCACCAGCGGCACGATAGGACAAAAATCAGAAAAGCGGCTTAGCGTGCCTTTTCGATGGCATCGATCGCCTGAGTCTCGTGCTTAACACTCAGCTCGGTCATCTCCTTGATGGCCGCTTTTTGTTGTTCTGTGCTGAGCATATCTGAAGGCAGCCTGGCAAGGTCAGGAAGCGGCGTCAAAGACGCATGGCCACAACCGCCCGCAGCCGCAGCCACCATAATAATGGCAGCAGCACCCAGCCACTTTGGCGCAAGACCAATTCTGGCAAGAACGTGAGCCAATTGTCCCCCGATATCCCCCAGACTCGACACAGGCAACGCGTTGCGATTCAAGCCTATTCAACTATATGATGTTCACAACTTGTACGCAAATGCCGCATACGCTCCGGCAACCCAAAAAATCTCAAGAGCATCCTCAAAAACACACCTAACAAAGAAGTCTTCGAAAGCAATCGGAAGCCATGAAAAAACCGCCTGCCGCGCCGAACGGTGACGTTTCCGCCTACACCATCGAAGACCCTGAGGAATTCGCCCGCAACATGCTCCAGATGCTGGAGCAGGGCGGACGCGTGCTCTCACAATACCTTGATCGCGCGGACTCAAAGCCCGGCCCATACTCCACAGCGTCAGAAATCGTCGAGGCCGGTAAGACGGTTAACGAGGTTTTTGCCCTGTGGGCGTCGGACCCAGCCAAACTCGCCGAGGCCCAGACTGAGCTGTTCCGATCCTATGCCGTGATCTGGAACAACGCTCTCCGTCGTATGCTGGGTGACAACGAGGTTGAGCCTTACGTCGAGCCCGAGAAGGGCGACAACCGCTTCGCGGACCCCGATTGGTCTGAAAACCCATACTTCGATTTCTGGAAGCAATCCTACCTCATCACTTCAAAATGGGCGGAAGACCTTCTTGCGGGCACACAGGGTTTGGATGAACGAGAACGCCAGAGAGCGGAGTACCATTTCCGCCAGCTGATCAGCGCGATGTCACCGTCGAACTTCCCGATGACCAATCCGGAGGTCGTCCGGGAAACCTTTTCCAGCAATGCCAAAAACCTCGTCCGTGGCATGGACAATCTGTTCCATGACATGGAGCGATCGGGAGACCTGCTGAAAATAAGCCAGACGGACCTTGCCGCCTTCGAAGTCGGACGCAATTTGGCAACGACACCCGGCAAGGTCGTTTTCCAGAACGACATCATGCAGCTCCTGCAATACGCTCCGTCCACGCCGCAGGTGCGCCAGATCCCTCTGCTCGTCGTTCCACCCTGGATCAACAAATTTTATATTCTCGACCTCACGCCCGCGAAAAGCTTCATAAAATTCGCAGTTGACCAGGGCTTCACCGTCTTCGTTATCTCCTGGGTCAATCCCGACCGCAGCCTCGCTGAAAAAGACTTCCAGGACTATATGCACGAAGGTGTGCTGACGGCCGCGGATGTCATTCGCCGAGAAACGGGCGAAGAACGCATCAACGGTCTCGGTTACTGCGTCGGCGGCACGTTGCTCGCAACAACGCTCGCCTACTTGAGCACCCGCGGAGAAGACATTTTCGCGTCCGCGACATTCCTCACAACGCAGGTCGATTTTACAAAGGCTGGCGACCTCTTGTTGTTTATCGACGACGCACAGCTCAAGAGCCTTGAAGAGATGATGGCTGAGCGCGGCTATCTCGATGGTTCGCGCATGGCCAACGTCTTCAACATGATGCGTCCCAAAGACCTCGTATGGCCTTACGTCGTAAACAACTACCTGCTCGGTAAGCAGCCGTTCCCCTTTGACCTCCTGTACTGGAACCAGGATTCCACGCGGATGCCAGCAGCGAACCATCGCTTCTATCTGCGCGAGTTCTACCATCAAAACCGCTTGGCCCGCGGCGAGATGGAAATCTCCGGCACACAGGTCTGCCTCAGCGATATACGCATTCCGGTTTTCGATCTGGGTACGAAGGAGGACCACATCGCTCCGGCCCAGTCCGTCTTTATCGGCGCGAAGCTTCTTGGTGGCCCGGTAGAGTTCGTCCTTGCCGGGTCCGGTCACATTGCCGGCGTGGTCAACCCACCCGAGAAGGTTAAATACCAATATTGGACCTCAAAACGGCCAACGGATGAGACGTTGGATGAATGGGTCTCCTCCGCCACGGAACACACCGGTTCTTGGTGGCCGTACTGGACTGAGTGGCTGACGCGTCATTCCGGTGAAGAAGTCCCAGCGCGGGAACCCGGTGCGAACCTCGGCGCAATAGAAGATGCGCCCGGCTCATACGTTAAAGTACGCGCCTAACCGGCTGCATCGCTTCTGATCCGGCCGGAAAGGGTTTTCATGACGGAGGTTGATCCGCCCATCGAGATATACTGGGTCAGCGGCAGTCCATTCGGCTGGCGCGTCCTGCTTATGGCGGAATTCAAAAGCGTCCCCTACCTCTCCCATCGGATCGATACGGCAAGCGGAAAGCAGAAGTCCGCAGCGTACCTAGCGCTCAACCCGCGCGGAAAGGTGCCAGCCCTCGTACACGGGAACGTCATCATTGGGGAATCCCTAGCGATGATGACGTACCTGGAGCGGCTCTTCCCCGAACCGCCGATGTTCGGAGCGACAGCAGTGGAAGCCGCTCACATCATGCAAATCTGTTCCGAATTCGTGTGCTACCTCGAACCGGTCATCAATCGCCTGAGCACAGCCATAAGCCGCAATAAGTCCCTGTCAGCAGCCGCCCTCACCGCGCGCCACGGAACGCTGCACACAGAGTTCGAGCGGTTGAATGAACTGCTGCAGAAGAGCCAATGGCTAACGGGCAACTCCCTTTCAGCGGCCGACCTAACCGTTTACCCGCATTGCAAATTTCTTCTTCGCCTCGCAGCGCGTCCGGCAGCCGTGCCACTCAATCTAGGCCTAAGCGATTTTGCCGATCTCTATCCCGATCTCACCACCTGGATGCAGCGCTTCGAGGCCCTGCCCGGATATGACAAGGCATATCCTCCGCATTGGCGAGAAACAGGCTAAGAGCCCCGTGCTCCCTCAAACGGCAATGGCACCGCTTCACCTCAAAACGAAGCGAAGCAAGTGCCATTGAAATACGTATCAAACGTAGTGTGATCGACGCTCTTAAGCGACGTCAGCCGCAACGCGGACGGAAACCATCCGATCGGGATCACGGACCGGCTCACCACGCTTGATCTGATCGACGTTCTCCATGCCCTCGATCACCTTGCCCCAAACGGTGTACTGGCCGTCGAGGAAACGAGCATCGTCGAAGCAGATGAAGAACTGCGAGTTTGCCGAGTTCGGTGGCGTTGCACGTGCCATAGAGCAGATTCCGCGCACGTGCGGCTCCGAGTTAAACTCCGCCGGCAGGTTGCCATAGCTCGACCCACCGGTTCCGGTCCCGTTCGGGCAGCCCGTCTGTGCCATGAAGCCTTCGATGACGCGGTGGAAAGCAATGCCGTCATAAAATCCTTCGCGCGCGAGGGTCTTGATGCGCTCAACATGCTGAGGCGCCAGATCAGGACGCAATTCGATAACGACCTTACCCTTCGTGGTCTCGATGATAAGCGTATTCTCAGGATCTTTGATTTCGGCCATGGAGCCTCTCCTTGTTATGTTTTTTCGCGGCATTCTTTATGTGCGCGCGTGTTACGCGCAGAATGCCGCCGCGTCATGCCTCTATGGCTCAGAATCGCGAACGTGGGCGCCAATGCCGCACGCGCCACACGGGTGACCGCTATTTTTGATCAGCGGCCACGTACACTTTCACCATCTTGTCGGGGTTGTCGACGGAACCGGAGCTGCCTGCTCCCTTCTTGATCGCATCAACGTGCGTCATACCGTCAACCACTTTGCCCCAAACCGTGTACTGGCCGTTTAGATGCGGCGTCCGCGTGAAGGTAATGAAGAACTGGCTATTGGCCGAATTCGGATCGGACGTGCGCGCCGCCCCAACCGTGCCGCGCTCAAACGGCGTATTTGTGAATTCGGCCGGCAGGTCAGGATACTTCGAGCCACCAGAGCCGGTACCAGTCGGATCGCCTGTCTGCGCCATAAAGCCTGGGATCACACGGTGCCAAACGATCCCATTGTAAAAACCTTCACGCGCAAGCTGCTTAACGCGGGCCACATGCTCCGGTGCCAAATCCGGCCGCATGGCGATGACGACTTTGCCCGAAGCAAGTTCGATCACCAGCGTATTTTCAGGATCTGCTGCGGGCGCTTGGGCGAAAGCAGGGAGAGCCGCCACGAAAGCGACCACGATAAAACTCAGCAAACTGCGCAACACGAGGAGCTCCTATGATTTCTTCATCTCTGGCGATGCTTCGGCACGTGGGACACGAGCCGCGGCGGCGCAGAGAACCTGCGCGTTATGGCCGTAATCAGGCATACAGGCAACTGCGCCTACAATCACGAACCGGCGAACCGTGCCTGGAGACGCCGTTCAACCTCCGGCGAAACGAAGGAACTTACGTCTCCACCCATCGTCGCGACCTGCCGCACGAGATTGGCTGCGATATGCCGTACAGCTGGGGAAGCAGCAACGAACACGGTTTGAATATCCGGAGCCATAGCCCCATTCATACCCGCCATCTGCATTTCGTAATCGAAGTCTGTCCCGTCTCGAAGACCTCGAAAGAAAACTGTCGCCCCCTCGGCGCGTGCCGCTTCAACCGCCAGACTGTCGAAGGTAATGATGTCGATAGCCGCGCCCGTCTTATCGGCGATGATGAGCGTTTCCTCACGGAGCATTTCGACACGTTCCGCCGTAGAAAACATTGGCGTCTTGCTCGCATGCACGCCAATGCCAATAACGAGCCTATCAACAAGTTCCGCCGCGCGTGCCACCACGTCCGTATGGCCGAGGGTGACGGGATCGAAGCTTCCGGAGTAAAAACCTATACGGGTCATAGCTACCTTGCCGTTTGTGCGGATACCTCTTCATTACCCGTGGTAACCCCGGTTCAACAACCGCTTTCAAGCTATAGGAACCTCTCCATAGACGAAATAATGGGTATCCCGAACAGCGGCCAAGGGGCCGCCCAAGATCCGAATTAAGGAGAACACGCCATGGCGATTACCCGCCGCCACGCCCTGCTAGCGCCCGTTGGCTTGATCACCTTGGCAGCATCGAACACGCATGCACACGCGGAAAATTCCGAGGCCCCCATCAATGAGGACGGCTTGCACGCGCAGCCGTGGTTCCATCAGTCTTTCCTGGATCTCAAGGAAGACGCGGCAGAAGCTGCAGCAGCTGGCAAAAACCTCGTGATCTTCTGGGAACAGAGAGGCTGCCCATACTGCGCCGAGATGCACCGCGTAAATCTCTCGAAACCGGAGATAGCCGACTACATTCAGAAGAACTTCCTGGCGCTGCAGCTCAATCTCTACGGTTCGCGCACCGTCACAGATTTTGATGGCACTGAGCTGGAGGAGCGCCAACTCGCGCAACGCTGGCGCATCAACTTCACGCCTGCGTTGAACTTCTTTCCCACAGACGTCGCCGCGCTGAACGGCAAGGTCGGAAGCGACGCAGAAGCATGGAGACTTCTAGGGTACTGGAAGCCCTTTCATTTCCACGCCACCTTCGTCTACGTCAAATCTGGCGCCTACCGCACAGAACCAACTTTTCAACGCTGGCTTGCCGACTACCGCGCGAAACTGCGCGCAGAAGGCAAGAACGTAGATCTCTGGTAACACGGCCACGGAATACGGAGAGCAGGTCAGCTCTCCGTTTCACCACCGGCACCATCGCCATCACTGGCGACATCAGTGGGCCCAGCCTCTTCGATGGGACCAGCCTCTCCGACAACTACATCATCAGACGGAGGCACATCTTCGTCCCCATCCCCGTTGTCACCATTGGCGACCTCCGGGATGCGCTCGACAGAAACCACTTTCTCATCAGCATCCGTGCGGAAAATGCGAACGCCTTGTGTGTTTCGTCCAGCAATCCGAACCTGGTCAACGAGCGTCCGGATCAATTGCCCGGCGTCCGTCACAAGAATGATCTGATCGGAATTCTCAACGGGGAATGATGCACAGAGCGGCCCGTTGCGCTCATTGACGACCATAGCCACGATGCCTTTGCCGCCGCGACCCGACGTCCGATACTCATAGGACGAGGAACGCTTGCCGTACCCACGTTCGGATAGCGTAAGAACAAACTGTTCTGTCGCCGCCATCTCTTCAAACCGCTGAGCCGATAGCTCCTCAGTTTCCAACGTCTCCGCGCCCTCTTCCGCTGCAACATTCGCCGCCTGCTCTTCAGCTTCTTCGGCGTCGGCATCTCCGGCACGGCGATGCGCGGCAGCGAGCTTAAGATAGGCCGCGCGCTCCGCAGGCGTGGCATCCATCGGGGCTAAAATCGCCATCGAAATCACCCGGTCCTCTGCATCGAGCCGGATACCGCGAACGCCCACCGCATCCCGGCCTTTAAAGACGCGCACGCCTTCAACGGGGAAACGGATGCACTGCCCGCCCGCTGTCGTCAGCAGCACGTTGTCCGTTGGCGAACAAATCCCGACGTGGACGATCTGGTCGCCCTCCTCAAGCTTCATCGCGATCTTGCCGTTACGATTGATGTTCTCGAAATCGGCGAGTTCGTTACGCCGCACGTTGCCGCTGCGCGTCGCAAACATCAGCTGCAGCGATCCCCACGTTTCAGGATCCTCCGGCAACGGCAAAATTGACGTAATCCATTCGCCCTGCTCCAGAGGCAGAAGATTTACGAGCGCTTTGCCGATGGACTGCGGCGTACCAACAGGCAACCGCCAGACTTTCATTCGGTAGCACATGCCGCGCGAAGAGAAGAACAGCACCGGCGTATGTGTTGACGCCATAAAGAGCTGCGTAACGAAATCCTCGTCCTTCGTCGAAAGCCCCGAGCGCCCTTTGCCCCCACGGCGCTGCGCACGATACGTCGTGAGCGGCACACGCTTGATGTAGCCTTTGTGCGTAACGGTAACGACGACGTCTTCGCGCTGAATGAGGTCTTCATCGTCGACCTCACCCTCAATGTCGACGATCTCGGTTCGGCGCGGAACCGCAAACTGATCCCGGATGTCTGAGAGTTCACCCTTGATGATCTCAACAATACGCACGCGCGACGACAGGATCTCAAGATACTCCTTGATTTCCTCGCCGATCTTTTTGAGTTCGTCGCCAATCTCATCGCGACCGAGAGCCGTCAGGCGCGCAAGCCGCAATTCGAGAATCGCCTTCGCCTGTTCTTCTGACAGCTTGTAGGTGCCATCAGCTTGAACACGGTGGCGAGGATCAGCGATCAACTCAACCAGCGGCGCCACATCCCGCGCCGGCCAATCGCGCGTCATAAGTTCTTCTTTAGCGACGGCCGGTGAGGCCGCGCGCCGGATCAGATTGATGACCTCATCAATATTGGCCACAGCGATAGCCAAACCGACAAGAACGTGCGCACGATCACGCGCCTTGTTGAGCAAGAACTTCGTGCGCCGCGTAACGACTTCCTCGCGGAACGCCGTGAACGCCTCGATCATGTCCTTGAGGTTAAGCTGCTCGGGGCGACCGCCGTTGATCGCCAGCATGTTGGCACCGAACGACGTCTGCAAATCCGAATAGCGCCAGAGCTGATTGAGCACGACATCGGCCACCGCGTCGCGCTTCAGTTCAATGACGATCCGCATGCCTTCGCGGTTGGTTTCGTCCCAGATATCAGAGATACCCTCGACGCGCTTCTCGCGAACCGCGTCTGCGATCTTCTCGATCAGAACGCGTTTGTTGACCTGATAGGGAATGGCCGTAACGATCAAGGCTTGGCGATCTTTGCGGATCTCCTCGACCTCAACACGCGCGCGCATGATGATCGAACCGCGGCCCTTGTGATAGGCAGACGTGATACCTCCACGGCCAAGGATCAGACCGCCCGTCGGAAAATCCGGGCCTTTCACGATCTGGCACAGCTCATCGATCGTTATGGCCGGCGTATCGAGATGGGCGAGGCAAGCCTCGATGACTTCTCCGAGATTGTGGGGTGGGATATTCGTCGCCATACCGACAGCAATGCCGCCGGCGCCATTGACGAGCAGGTTCGGGAACTTCGCGGGAAGCACCGTCGGTTCGTCTTCAGAACCGTCGTAGTTCTCCTGGAATTCGACCGTGTCCTTATCGAGGTCGTCGAGAAGGAATTGGGCGACCTTCTCGAGACGGCACTCCGTATAGCGCATCGCAGCCGGCGGATCACCGTCGATCGAGCCGAAGTTACCTTGGCCGTCGATGAGCGGCAGGCTCATCGAAAAGTCCTGCGCCAAACGCACAAGCGCGTCATAAATCGCGCTGTCGCCATGTGGGTGATAATTACCCATCACTTCGCCGACGACCTTCGCCGACTTACGATAGGACTTGTTCCATTCAAGGCCCATCTCGTGCATGCCGTAAAGGATACGGCGATGAACGGGCTTGAGCCCATCGCGCACGTCCGGCAGCGCGCGGGAGACGATAACGCTCATCGCGTACTCAAGGTACGAGCGCTTCATTTCCTCTACGATAGTAATCGGCCGAATATCGCGCGGACCGTCAGGCCCTTGATTCGGGATGTCGCTGTTGTCCGCCACTTAGGGATCCGTTGAGTGAACAGTTGAGTTTTGTTCAGAGAACACGCGGTGCTCGTTAGCAACGACTCGCGCGTCATAAAATTTGCGTATCGCTTAGATACCCTACTCTACCACAATAGAGCAATGTGGCCTGCAAGCACATGCCCACACGCTGTTTTTTTCCACATCCACAGAGGTTTAGGTTGTCTCTCGATTATCGGGAAGCGAACGGTATTGATGTGTACTCAGATGACTTGGTGCCGTCACAGTGTCCTTTTAGAGCATTTCGCCGACAAGCGGTCATCTGATCGTCTTTAACTCGCACAGCTAAGAGCAAGAATTCCCGATAGATCCTGCTTCCAAGCCCGCGCGGAACCGATTAACCTGAGCATGAAACAGATGTTATTCACAGCACTTCAGTGCAATTCTGTAGCTGGACCGACAAGCCGTACTTTCAGCGTGCTGGTCTAGTAGCATTTCACTACCATATCGCGAAACGATGTCCGTGCCTCCGTTTGACAAGGAAAATCCCCGTATGAATGCCCTGAAGACGACCGTTGCCGCTCTCGCCATCTTTGCATTCGTCATACCCGCGTTGGCTCAGGACAAACCTGCAGTCGCGCTTCCGCCAAATACGTTTATTGAAGCTCAGCCGGAAGCCCACTATTTGGCCAAGGATGTTTTGATCGGCGCAGTCGTCCAGAACACCGAAGGCAAGATCATCGGCGATATCGAAGACATTATCCTGAACGACTGGAATCGCGTGCACGGCGTTGTCATTGGCACCGGCGGCTTCCTCGGCATCGCCGGCAAACGCATCGGTGTACGTCTAAGCGCCTTAGAGTTCCGTGAGACCGATGGAAAGCGCGTTATCGTGCTTCCCAACGTATCCAAGGAAATGCTTACCGCCGTCGCACCATTTGTACGTGCTGAGCCGCAGAAATCTCTTCTTCAGCGCGCAATGGAGAAAGCCCGCGAGCTGACGGATAAGAGCACAGAAGCCGCGAAGGAAGCTTACGAAAAGGCTAAAGAAGAAGCGGGACCCGCTTACGAAAAGGCCAAAGAGACAGCAACTAAGGCCTATGACAAGGCTAAAGAAGCCGCAGCCGAAGTCTATGAGAAGGCTAAAGAAGCCGCAGAGACCAACAAGCAGTCTCCTGAAAAACCAGCAGGAGAAGCCCCGGCCGCGGCTCCCCCTGCTCAACCACCGGCAGAAAAAGCCCCCGAGACGAAGTAGTTCGGACGGCAGGCCTAACGGCATTCCCCTTCAAGCAAAGAGCGCACTCCTTACCGAAGGAGTGCGCTCTAAATATATGTTCCGTCAGAGGAAGGACAGAGTATCTTCTAGAACGGAATCTCATCGTCGAGCGTCTTATCGAAGCCGCCAGATGATCCACCGCCGCTGCCACCGCGCGGCTCGTCATATCCCCCACGGCCGCCACCTGGATCACCGTAGTCGGACTGGCCACCTTCCTGCATACCGCTGCTGGCACCGCCACTCCGCCCGTCCAGCATTGTGAGATTGCCGTTAAAGCCCTGAAGCACGACTTCGGTCGAATAGCGATCGGCTCCGGACTGATCCTGCCACTTTCGTGTCTGCAGCTGACCCTCGATATAAACCTTCGTCCCTTTTCGCAGGTACTGCTCGGCGATCCGGCACAGGCCTTCGTTGAATATAACAACCGAATGCCATTCGGTTTTCTCACGCCGCTCGCCGGAATTCTTATCGCGCCAGGTTTCAGTCGTCGCAACACGCAGGTTAGCGATAGGTCTGCCATCCTGCGTCCGGCGGATTTCCGGATCGCGCCCGAGATTTCCGACGAGGATCACCTTGTTCACTGAACCAGCCATAATAGGCTCCTTATGCTTTTCAACTCTGCCGCTCAGCAGCGCTTACGTAGGCCGTAATAGCCGGTCGACGCCAACTGCCACGCGAACAGAGCCTGTGTAGATCGCTCCCCTCAGTATTCTGGGAGAACGACAAAATTGGCGAGTCATCGAGGCCACCCTAGCGCCCATTCCAACACTCGCATCACCGGTCGACAGCCTTTTCAACAACAAGCTGCGCGCGGCTCCATCAGAATGTGAATCGTTTGTTCTCTTTATGTTCCAATATAATATGGAGCGGTTAAGCGCGCAACCGCCACCACTCGGCATCGCGCGTCCCACCAGATAGCCCGCGTTTCATCGTCCCATGGCCCGATCCGCAGCCACGGTGAGGTCGCGGAATACATCCTCAGGAACACCTTTCGACGCTGCACAATCTCCACGATTCAGCCGGTCATAAATAGCGACCATGTCCCCTCGAAACTGCGGGGCAATGGCACGAATCACGACGCCAGTCGCCACGGAACCGTTGGACCAGCGTGTTCGACAAACAATGCTATTGAGATGTGATGTAACCTGCGACTTGTAGTTATCAGCCGCGAGCGTGGGCTCCACGCCGATAGATGCGGTTGACACCGGCCGAGGTTGCGGGACGGAGCCGACTGCTGTGGACCGAACCAAGCTATCCCATTGCCGGCGTTCCGATGAATTTGCCCAAGCCTTCGTCGCGGTCTCGTCCATCAAGGGCGCGACCAATCCTTGCACCTGCTCGCGAAGCCGACGGCTATCGATATCCTCGACCGCTCTGTGAAGGGCTTGCTGATCCTCCTCGGCAAGCGGACGCACGGCTACGTCGCTTAAATCCACGAGTTGGCTCTTGTTAGCCTCGGGAGGCTTCGCCATCCAAACAGTGCTACCGTTGAAATCCGCAGCCGCAACGTTTGCGCGCGAGAAGTCGGCACCCTCCAGCTTAACCTTGTAGAGGCTGGCCGCTTCGAGATCCGCACCTTGCAGCATAGCCCCCTGCATATTCGCGAAATCGAGGATCGCGGCCTGCATCGACGCACTACGGAAATCCGCGCCGATCAGACGCGCACCTTTCAGGTTAACCCCTTGGAGTGAGGCCAATCCGAAGTTAGCGCCATCAGCCATCACCTCACCAACCATAGAAGCCTTCTCGAGCCGCGCCTGCGCAAAGTCCGCGCCTGTGAGTACCGCTTCCACCAGTTCAGCGCTAACGAGCGTTGTTTCTTCAAATTTTGCCCCACGCCCATCGATGCCCTGCATCAAGGCGCCGCTCATATTAGCTTGCGTAAAGTCCGTGTTGATGGCCTTCACGCATTTGGCTTGCCCGCGATTGCCTCTCAAACGCAGTTCATTGATTTCGGCGCACTGGAGCCAAGCGTTACGCAAATCCGCACCGTAAAAACTGGCGTGAGAAAGATCCGCTCCGGTAAAATCGGCCTGATGCAGATCGGACCGGTCAAAACGCGCGTAACGAAGGTCACGGCCACGAAGCGTGATCGTCCGTTCACCCGGCGTGACGTCCTTGTCGCTTACCAGGTCGGAATCCGTGACAACAAGATTACGGCGAAAGACACCGAATAGCGCCCCGTCCTGATCGACGCTGAGGAATGGCGCCATGAACCCGCTGTAGTACCTTGGGTGTCGCCCATCACGATCCGGCGCCATCTTATAAAAGAGCGGGCGGCTCACTCGATCAAGAAACTCCCCCGGGATCGTTGCAACCAGGAAAGAAAATAGCGTCACACCGCTGATCACCACTGCCGTAACGACAAAAGTCATTGGATGCGCCACGGTATTGCGCCAGAACGCACGGAAGAATGACGTTTCCGCCCGCATCAGAAAGACGCCGATGAGTACGAGCATAGTCACATCAACAACCAACGCGATCCGGTGTGTCCATGTGATGAGCTCGCTGTGATAGGGCAGGAACACGACCTGAACGTAGATGATGAGCACGACGGGAAGGATGCACAGCGTCAACCAGCTCATGCCATGCAGGAAGGCGCTCATCACGATGCTACGGTGGGGTCCGGCGATCGCCTGAACGAAGAAGAAGTTGTGCAATTCCAAGCGCAACGGATGTGTCCGCCGGTCGCTGGTCTCCAGAAGTCGAATGGCGTGGTCAAACTCCAACGTCTTCCGCGCTAGTAGGGAGAGCTGCGAGACAACGCCAAGGTGAAAGAGAACCAGTATGACTGGCGCGAACTGAAAGAACTGCGCAATCGGAATATCGACACTGAAGATCGGTAGCGATACCGGCGTCTCAAGCAGCAAATTCGTGTGCGTGACCCCTGCAACGGCAATCGTGAGGTAGGTCATGATGCCAAGAAATATCAACCACGCCACATGCGCCGTATCGCTGGACCGATTAACAGCATCAAGAAGACTATAGGGATTAACTGGCGTCTCGCCGTCAGGCGTCGCGCTACTCAAATCTGACATCAAGCAAAAACCCCCAATGGCCGTCGCAGCCGCTAAACAGGCTGAAAATCACGTCCACCCTACAGACGCGTCTAGCCGCCGCCACCTCAGGTGTAACCAGACGCTAGCGGAGCCAGACCTTAACGGAGAAAGTGTGACGGGTGGAACACGTCGCTGCGGAAATTCCAAATGCGACACACCCAGTGTTGCACTGCGAACGCAGTGCACAACCTTAAGCCACTGCGACGGCGGCGCTGCCCAATTGGCCGCACCATTCCCGGCACGAAGGACCAAAACCTCCGCTTTAACGTCACCCCTACATAAGTTATGCCAATACCTTAGAACTCGGCGCGCCCCCGGCACCGCTGTTGAGGACCGGAAACACCCGTCGAGCTACCCAAAGCGTTCAAGATTTTGGTCCGATACCCCGCATGTCCAATCAATACGATTGCCGCAAATGTCCTGGCTATTGTTGCTCGTACCCCCTCATCGCACTTGAAAAACGTGACGTCGTACGCCTCGGCAAGCACCATGGCTTGACCTTTGAGGAAGCGCGCAAGGCGTTCACGGAGGAGGCATACGGCCGCAAGTACGCGATGCGCCGCAAGAAGGACGTCCATTACGGCAAGATCTGCCAGTTCTTCGACACCAAGGCGCGGTGTTGCACCGTCTACAAAGCACGCCCCAAGGTATGCCGGGACTACCCCAATACCAAGCGCTGCGGCTACTACGACTTCTTGCAGTTCGAACGTCGCGCTCAGGACGACCCGGAATTCGTCGCCCTAACCGATCACAGCTAGGGCTTTGGAGGAGTAACGGGAGGCCCTGATACCTTCTCCTGCCGGCCCCTCTTTGGCGCACGCCGCCGATCGCCGTCTGTCCACGCGACGCGATAAAGATCGAACCGCCGGTTTTGCAAATTTCGCACCGTGCCGGCGCTTCGGGCCGCGCGCAGATCCGAAATCGACAGATCCGCAAATGCAATCGTTTCCGTGTTGGCAGCGGTATCGGCTGCAATGCCATCGCGGGCAAACGCAAAATCACACGGCGTTAGGATGCAGCTTTCGGCGTAATGAATGTCCATGTTCTCGACATTCGGCAGATTGCCGACCACGCCCGACATCACCACGTAGCATTGGTTCTCGATCGCGCGGGCATGGCAACAATAGCGGACCCTGAGATAGGCGCGCCGCTCATCAGTACAGAACGGCACGAACAGGATCATCGCACCCTGATCGGCAAGATGCCGGGCAACCTCGGGAAATTCACTGTCATAACAAATCATGATCCCGATCGGCCCACAGTCGCTGTTGATGACCTCCGCCCGGTTTCCGCCGCGGATATTCCACCAGTAGCTTTCACTTGGCGTCGGATGAATCTTGTCGCGTTGATGAACCGAACCATCTCGCAGAAACACATAACAAACGTTGCGGATCTCGCCGTCGCTGTCGACGATCGGGTGCGTTCCACCAATGATATTGACGTTGTAACTGACCGCAAACGCGCTCATGAACTCAAGAAACCAATCGGTGTAGTCGGCAATGCGCTCAACACCTTCTTTGGGCTGTAACGGCTTAGGCTCTAACGACAGTAGCTGCAGCGTCACATTTTCGGGAAACACGACAAAATCAGCTCGATAATCCGCGGCGACGTCCACGAAATACTCGATCTGCTTTTTAAATTCCTCGCGATCAATCAACCCGCGCATCTGCAATTGCACTGTCGCAACCCGCACAGTTTCGCTGGGCGCCAGCCGGTCACTTTGCCCCTTGCCCTCTGGCTCATCCGGATACCGCGGATTGCGCCAAACCATGTGCGTTGCATAGCCCGCCGACTGCACGTCCTCAGGATCGTAGTCTTCCAGCACACCAATCACTTCAAAGCCGTTGGCGATCTGGAAGCCTATGGTCGTGTCACGGATCTCCCGGTTGCGCACCGCCTCCACATAGTCGTGTGGATCGGGGTATTGGCGGCGGCGACGCCCATAGCCAGGCATTCTGCCACCGAAAATGATGCCCTTTAGACGCCATTCCTCGCACAAATTCTGACGAGCGGCGTAGAGCCTCCGGCCAATCCGCAACCGGCGAAATTCCGGATCGACACTGATCTCCATCCCATAAAGATAGTCACCATCGGCATCGTGGCGTGACGCGTAGCCATTGCCCGTTATCTCGCGCCAGGTATGTGGCTTGAGCCCGACATCCGCTGAGATGATGAACGTCGCACAGTGACCGACAATCCGCCCATCATACTCGGCAACGAACTGCCCCTCGGGGAAGTTGTTGATCTGCCCCTTGACCATCCGTGCCGTCAGTGACGGGTCCGGCGCATAAACACGGCGCCCCAATTCGACGATCTGAGGCACATCGTCAGTTTTTGCCCGCCGCACGATCAATTTCGGCTTTGCAGCGACGGCACGCTCAACGTCATCCGATGTAGGTGCTTTTCTCGCCAAACTATGTTCTCCACCTTCAGCAAATACATAAAGTTCACTGCGCGAGCCGCGGAACCCAAGAGTCACGTGTGCCCCCGCCATTATCATGCCGGTTTGTTCGCGTCTTCCTCACGGAATGAACCGCATACCGCGCATTTCGTTCACTCTTGCCGGTCTTCTCTTTGCCGTTATGGCAAATGGGCTGGCACAGGCTCATGCTGACACGGCGCACCCCTGGCCAACCAACGAGGTCACGGAGACGCTTCAGCAGCGCATTGCTCCACCGCCAGGTTTTCGCCGCGTCCCGCTTCCTGAAAACTCCTTGGAAGCCCTGTGCTGCTCTATACGGGCGCACACAAATGGCGCCAGGACGTGCACGCGGCCGTTATCGACATCGATGTCGGAAAGCGCGACCTTCAGCAATGCGCGGATGCGATTATGCGTCTGCGTGCCGAATGGCTTTGGGCCACCGGACAAAAGGGGGACATTGCATTTAACTACACAGGTGGCGGTCGTGTTCCCTTTAGTCGCTGGGCCAAAGGCGAACGGCCATCTGAAAGCGGCAAGTCCTGGCGGCGCAAAGCAAAGGCGGACTCGAGCTACGCATCCTTTCGGCGCTACATGATTCAAGTCTTCGCCTACGCAGGAACCTATTCGCTTGAGCGCGAACTCAAAGCCGTGCCGCGCTCTGAGATCGACGTCGGCGACGTCTTCATCAAAGGCGGCTTTCCCGGCCATGCCGTGCTTGTCGCAGACATGGTCGAGAACGAAGCAACCGGAGAGAAGCGTTTCCTGCTGATCCAAAGCTATATGCCGGCCCAGGATATGCATGTGCTGGTTAATCCAGCGGACACCTCATCCCCTTGGTACACAGCGAACGTCAAAGGCCCACTCAAAACCCCGGAGTGGACCTTCCCGGAAGGGAGCTTGCACCGTTGGCCCTGAGCCAGTTCACCCCTGGGCCGCGCGCAGAGCCTCCGGCAAGACCTCCGCAAACACGTCGAGATCGTCAGGTGTGCCCACCGTCACGCGAATGCACCTATTGAGCGGCGCCACGCCGGGCATCCGCACAAAAACATCGCGGGCTATGATTTCGTCGAGAACGCGCGTGGCGTAGGTCCCATCGCGACCACAGTCCATCGTCACGAAATTCGTTGCAGAAGGCAAAGGCGCGAGCCCATTCTCCCTGGCAATCTGCGCGAGCCGGTCGCGGCCCGCTGCAATCCGCCCAACGGTCTCGGCCAGGTAATCCTGGTCCGCAAGAGCTGCCAGCGCACCAATCTGTCCCGAACGCGACATGCCGTAGTGATTGCGGATCTTGTCGAATATGGAAATCAAACCGGCCTCACCCAGCGCATAACCGACACGGGCCCCGGCGAGCCCATAGGCCTTTGAAAATGTGCGGAAACGCAGAACCCGTGGGTTCGAAATATCAATGTCTGGCACGGCAGCAGGCGGCGCGGTATCGCAATACGCTTCGTCAAGACAGAAGAGTACGGTCGGAGGCAGAGCCGAAATCATGCCCTCAATTTCAAACGCCGACCACCAGGAGCCCATCGGATTGTTGGGATTTGAAACGTAAAGGATCTTGGCGTTCTCAGCTCGTCCGGCATCCAGCACCGCGCCAAGATCTTCCTTGTCGTCTCGAAACGGCACCTTCACCAAGCGCCCACCGCCAACCGCAACATGATAGTTGAAGGTTGGGTAGGCGCCATCCGAAGTGACGACCACCTCACCCGGCGCAACCGCCACCTTCACGGCAAGCCCCAAGAGCCCGTCGATCCCTTCGCCGACCGCGACATTCTCTATGCTCACGCCGTGATGCTTGGCGATCGCCGCCCGCAATTCAAAGTTCTCCGGGTCGCCATACATGAAGGCACTCGCGGCAGCAGCTTCCATCGCCGCTATCGACTTTGGCGAGGGGCCGAACACGCTTTCATTGGCCCCAAGGCGCGCTCGGAATGGACGGCCGCGCATCCGTTGCAAGGCCTCCGGTCCGACAAAGGGGACAGTCGCGGGGAGCGCACGCACAAGATCAGTGAGGAAAGGATAGGTCGGCATACGTGGTAGGCTCGCGTTGTCTGAATATGACGCCGCTACGTATCACTTAAGCTAGATGAGACATAGTTCCGCAAGTTCACGCCGCATTTTGGCAGACATCTCCGCTGCTCCAGCGCCTTCGGCACCCGACAAATCGACTGGTGCATCAGCCGCCGACAAATACCTCCAGCCCTGAAAAGCCCGGCGCGGAACCGGGCGCACGGGTACGATCTGCTGATCCAGAATGAGATGACAGCATCTGGAGCCGTCAGCCTTCGCACCCTCTTCCAGAGCAATCAGTTTTTGCCGCGCCTGTATAAGCCCCTTGATCACCCAATAGAGCGAACCACCGTCGAGCAGTTCGTCTCCCCGCTTGGGCGTCTGGAATGTTGTATGAAATATCCGAGGCGTTTCACCCGCAGCGGCCATCTCTGCCATCCGCCCGCTCTGCCAAGCTACCAAATCCTCAATCGAGGCGGCACCGACACAGAGTTTTACGAGATGAAGCGCCATTCCCTGAACCTTGATCGTATTGAGCCTTTTGCGGCCCCCTCAATCCTTTGCGCGACAGATTCCTGTATACTGCGAGAACAAAGGCTGACCGAGAACCCCCAAGTGACGGGAATGCACAGCCGGGTGCTCTCCATCATGGTTCTTGTCATCGTAGATGGTTGTCAGGTTGAGAAAGCCCTCCGGAACCACCTCTAGAAAATGATTTGCATTGATAGCCCGCACGATCCTTAGGGTTCCAGATGCTTCGCTGCCTGAAGTGCGCAAATGCGCATTCTGGGCATCAAGATCAACATCTGTGATCTCGAATGAAAGCGGCGATGCCGTCGCCGACGTAAACTTGCCCGCCTCAAAGCTTCCACGTGTGCCGGCATCGAACTTACACGTAAAATTCTTCGGCCACACATCATCAGACTGCGCCGCCGCCACCGCACCAAAAAACATCAAGCCGACCACGAAGGCCGACAAAAACTGCGCTACCTTGCTCATGAAGTGCCCTTTCAGCATTTCCCACGCCAACTCTACAATACCCCACAAGCGCGCGACACGCCCGGCGATCACAAATTTGCAGGTTGCCTCACAACTGGCCGTTTATTGTGGCTTGTATAGAATGACCGCAACAAATCAGAGCAGAAAAATGCTGCGCACTCGTATCTTCCGTCCACTGGCTCTCATCTTTTCGCCTGTTCTCATATGCGGCACACAGCTGTCTCCCGCCACTGCCGACCCCGCCAGCAAAAACATCTTGACGAAGGAAGAGGCGGCCTACGGCTGCCGGAAAATAAATGGCCGGATGCAGCTGCTCATTCTGCAGATCCGCGATTATCCCGACCGCGCCCAGGGCTCGCAAATCGCACGGGGAATTCAGGGGATAACTGTGCCGCTCTTCGGCGGAACCCAAAGAGGGCTCGATCCCGACGCACAGTATCAACGCGACGTCCGCAAACTGGAGGCGTTCAACGCCCGCCTCGCCAAATTGAAATGCCCGACATTCGATCTTCAAGCCGAACTGAGCGCACGCGACGTCAAGCACACGCCCAAGCCACAACAGCCAAAAGCTAAGTAACGCGTGGCAGCAGCAAGGCAGGTGTGCCCCTACGGTGCGGGCAGAAGCGCGCTTGAGCGGCCGCTCAGCCAATAAGCAACAAGCCCGATCCACTCACGCGTCGCCAGATCGAGCCGCTGCAATCCTGCGGGAATGGTTTCGAAGAGACGCCAAAGGTCACGCCGATCACGCGTTCTGAAATCCACGGGTGCAGCGATCACATCAAAGCCTGCCTGACGAAAAACGCCAATGCTGCGCGGCATATGGTACGCCGACGTCACAAGCACCCACGTCTCACTCTGAGAAGGTCTGACTAATTCCCGCGTGTTGAGGGCATTCTGCCACGTGTTCCGCGCATCCGGTTCCAGAACAATTCGCTGATCTTCAATTCCGACGTCCTTCAGGAATGTTCCTACAGGGCCGGCCGCCCCTTCTCCGCCAGCAAGAAGGCCTGCAACTCCTCCGCTAAAAACAACGCGCGCCGTTGGCCATCTTTTGGCAAGGCGCACGCCTTCCGTCAGGCGCTCCGCCGCCTCGTTGAGCGCAAGCCCGCCGCGACCAGCGCTTACCCAACCGTCCTCGAAACCGCCAAGAATGATGATCCCCGCAACCTCTGCGCCGGGAGACGGCAGACTCTGGCCGGCAAAGCGCTCTTCAAGCGGCAGGACAAGATAGTTCCCGACAGGGAGAAAGCCTGCCGCAACAAGGGCTGCGAGCCCGAGGCCCGCGAGCCACAAACCAAGCCGTCGCCGCCAAGTGAAAGCAATCAGACAAAGCCCGACCGCGATAAGGATAACAAACAAGGATGAGGGCTGCGCGAAGAGCCAGAACACCTTGGAGGCGTAGTAGAACATGCCGCGACCGAGCTAACGGGGCCAGAGTAGATAGCCCAGTGGCAACCTACTGTGACAACCGTGCAGGACAAGGGGTCATCTCAATGAACTTCTTATCGACGTAGCCTTCCAGGCCATCTTCCGTCGTCACACCGCACCAGAAACCGCGCCATGTGCACCAGCGTTTCCGCTTAACAAGGATATCGTCACGGTGAGCGACCCCGATAACCTCACCAGTTGAGAATGCTGTGCGGCGCAGATTCAGAGAATCCGCGAGCACCTTGAAACACCCATGCTCCGGACGCGCATGCGTCTCTGCTGTCGCAGTCCCGGCAAACCCGCACAGCGCTAATGCCGCGACGCTCAACCGCAAACTTAAAAACATGAGACCACCTCTCTCGCCTATGCTTTGTCAGCTATCGGGGTTATCGCGCTAAACCCGGCGAAACGATGTCGTCTGATGGCACACACCTCGCCACTAGCGTAGTGTCGTCACCACATACGACCTTGAAAGGGCATTCGCACAATGTCAGACAACGCGCAGCCATCAGCCGATAGGCCATCGTCGATCCCTTGGCCGCCGATCCTGTTGATCGGCGCATTGCTTGGCGGATACCTCATGGAAAAATTCGTCCCGTTGGGTTGGCCGGGACTGGATGACTGGCCTGCACGTGCCGTCGGCCTATCCATCGGCGCGGTAGGCATGGCTTTGACCATTTGGGCAGCCCACACCCTGCACAAGCACGGGACAACCGTTCTGCCACACAAACAGACCTCGGCACTCGTGACGGACGGACCATTCGCGTACTTTCGCAATCCAATCTATCTGGGCGAAGTCATGATCCTGTTTGGATTGGCGGAGCTAACCAAGAACATCTGGTTCGTGGTAGTTGCTCTGGTCTTTGCCGTGCTCATAACGTGGCTGGCCATTTTACCCGAAGAACGTCATCTCCTGGCTCGCTTTGGGCCAGCGTATCGTGAGTACATGGCAAAAGCCCGCCGCTGGATTTGAAACACTCGAGCCGCATGCATGAGTACTGACTACGAAGATAAGGAACGCGAGTTCCTCGAATATCTCAAAGCCGACACCGGGCGTGACTTGGCCGAATGGATGCACGCCATTCGCGAAGCCGACCTGGCCCATCGCAACGAGATCATCGACTGGCTCCGGCAGCAGGGCTTCATCTTTTCCTGGGCGTCTTGGCTTGAGCGCATCCATCACAACGGAGGGCGCCCCATCTATCTCGATGCAACCCCGCCGAGCCTGACTGCACCGCCAAGGTCAACTTCAGACGCCCCTGCCACGACCGCACCGCCGCCGCCCAAAGCGGACAAGCCAAAGACGCCTGCACCGAAAGCCCCATTCCGTCCGGTGCTCGTCTACACGGCGGCATCAAAACCGGCCCAAACCGAGATGGCACCAACGCCAACCGAACCACCGGTGCCGACACCCAGCGCACCTCGCCCCACACCACCGCCGCAAGCCCCCGCTCCCGCAGGTTCGCTGAACCCGATTTCCGACATAACGGCACTGATTGGAAAGGCGAAGGCCTACGCGCCACTTGCCAGTTTCGTCTTACGCACCCTGAGGGAGGCGTTACCGGACGCATCCATTCAAGTTACCGGCAACCACATTTCCTGCGGCGCACCAGAAACGTTCGCAATCTTGGTTCCCAGCGCCAAGGACATAAAGCTTGGATTAGCACTCGCCGAAGCGCCTTTTGAGCGCAATGTCGTCAGGGCGAAATTTTCAAATCTCTCTCCTGGTCCGCCGAAATCCATTACGCACATGCTTGTCCTCACAGATGCGCGCCAAATAGATTCAGGATTGTTGGATCTGCTACGCTCAGCAAACGCTAGCGTAAATCGTTAAATTCCATTGCGATCAACATCACAGCCAACCGCCGCCTCGCTATTTTTTCTTTCGTTTCACCCCGGTGATTGTGATCCGTCTGCGCAATAACCATCTAATTGCCAGAATTTTTGGGGCCTTGTGTTTGCTAGGTTGGAGGTCACACCATGGCACGAAGCATCCGCGCACCAAGGCCCACTTTTGCAACGCCCATCCTAGCGATGCTGGCGGTCGCACTATTCCCATGCCCGAACACCGCCATGGCACAAGCAGCATCGCGCGACGGCATCGCCGAACTGATCGCGCGCGATAATCCCCCGAAAGGGAAAAAGGACGCCGAACTCGCTCAGAACAGCGCCAGCCAGAATCCGGAACCGGTCCCAGATCCAAGAGAGAACGACAAAAGCTTCCAGCAGGCGCGCGATCTCATGCGCGCCATCGATTCCATCCTGCGCGACACGGCCGAACAACGCTCCGACGCCCGCAAGCTTCCGGGAAAAGACGAATTTATTGTCCCTCCGCTTTGGACAGAAACACGCGAGGACCGCGAACGGCAAATTCGCAACCTTATGGATTCAGCGCTCGCGATCGTAACGGATGTCCCGGTGGTCGACGTGCAAAAACGCGTCGAGCAGCTTCGGCGGAACATCGCCGAACTGGAGGACCGGATCGTTTCCCTCAAGGAAAGGCAGCTGACCGCACCTAAGGATGGCGTCCTGCCCGGCGTCTTGAGCGAAACCGTGGACAGCCTGGCCGATGAAATAAAAACCACCGAAGCCCGCATCGAAAAGAACAAAGCCGAGATCACTGCGGCAAAAGTAGAGATCCACCAAGCCCTGAAGGCTTCCGGCATCGAACTCGGTGAGGATCAGATTGACCTGCTGCTCGACAGCGTCCTCTCGGGCGACCTCGTGCGTCTCGTGGCAATCTTCAACGCGGCCAAGATCATCGACGGCCAGTTGGCGAAAATGCTCACCGCCTCCGGCGACAACATGAACGCCGCGCGCAAATATTTCGCAATGCACGCCGCATTGTTCGCCATGCTCGTTCACGCACAGGATTCAACGATCGACCGCATCGACAACACTTATATGCCGAAGCTAGACGCCATCATTAAAGACATCGCAGCGGCCAAGCGAAAAACGCGCGAACTTATGAAGGCCGACAATCGGCCCGACCAGGAACGCGCGCTGCGCGCAAACAGGGAAAGCCAACGTATCGCTGAGGAGGCAGCAACCGCTTACAGAAGCTACCTCCAACAGCAGCGCGAACAGATCGCGCGCGCCCGAAGTCGGGCAACACACGACCTCAGGATCGCGGACAATACCTTCGAGACCGTCGAAGCAAGCTTCCAATTGCGCTCATTGATGCGCGACTCGGCGGCATCCTTCGAAGCCATCCAGAAGCTGGAAGCCCCCACATTCGACCAGATCTTCAAGAACGAGGAACTCCGCCGCGAATTTGAAAACCTGACGCGTAAGCTGGATTCACCGACGAGCTGAGCGAAGAAGGAACCTTCTTCAGGATAGCCACAACGAGGCAAGCCCGAGAAACGCGAAAAAGCCGACGACGTCGGTCAAGGTCGTCACGAAAACGCCCGAAGACGGTGCGGGATCGAATTTCAGCCAGCTCAAAGTAAGCGGGATAAGTATGCCCGCAAGAGCCGCAACCAACAGATTTACGATCATTGCCGCTGCGATCACTCCGCCCAAAAGGCCGGACCCAAACCAAAGAAACGCAACCAACGCCATAATCGAAGACAGCACGAGACCGTTAACCACCCCGACCAAAGCTTCACGGGTGATAACTCTGGGCGCATTAACACGCCCAAGTTTGTTGGTCGCCAATGCCCGAACTGTAACCGTCATCGTTTGGGTGCCAGCGTTGCCGCCCATTGCTGAGACGACCGGCATCATCACCGCCAGCGCCACCATCTGCTCAATCGTGGCGTCGAAATTCTGAATGACCAAAGGCGACAACATCGCGGTACCAAGATTGACCATCAGCCAGGGTATCCGCGAACGCACGGTAGATAGCACACTGTCCGCGATCGATTCATCGCCGACGCCACCCAGCGCGTGCATGTCATCTTCAGCCTCTTCCTGGATAACGTCAACGACGTCGTCGATGGTCACAACACCGACCAGCCGTTCATTCTCGTCAATGACAGGAGCCGACATAAGGTCGTAGCGGGCGAACTGGCGCGCAACCTCCTCCTGATCTTCTGTAGCCAGTACGACATGCCGGTCGGGATTCATGATTTCTTCGACCAACACCTGGCGCTTCGTTCGCAACAGACGGGAGAGCTCCACGGACCCAAGAACGCGAAATGCCGGATCGACGACGAAGATCTCCGAAAATGTGTCGGGCAGATCGTCGGTTTCACGCATATAGTCGATGACCCGACCTACACTCCAGAACGGGGCGACCGCCACGAAATCGGACTGCATCAAGCGCCCGGCGGTCTCTTCCTCATATTCGAAGTTGCGTTCAAGAGCGGATCGGTCGTCAAAGGACAGCTGATCGAAAATTTCCTGCCGATCGCTCTCCTCAAGCGATTCAATCAGATAGGCTGCGTCGTCTGTATCGAGTTCTGTAACGGCCTTAGCCAACAGCGTGTTCGGAAGCGCTTCGGAAAGTTGGTCACGCACGGCCTCGTCGAGCTGTGAGAAAACCTCATAATCAAGGTCGTTGCCCAGGGTCTCGATAAGTTGCACACGCTCATCGTCAGCGAGCAACTCAATGACGTCGGCCAAGTCGGGAGTCCGAAGGCCCGATGCCAAGACTTTGACTTGTTCTGTATCTCCCGCATCGAGGGCTGCCGATAATTTATCGACAAAATCCGCGATGGGATCCGCCTTCGGTGCGGCGGCAACAGTTTCGCTCTCGTCCATGATCCGCTCCGCTTTACCGCCTGAGGCATGCACGTGTGTTACGTCAGAAGTTTTATGGTGAGATCGAGAAGTGTGGCTGGCGCATAACACAACCGCACGCTGAGGGCACCATGATGCCGCACTGCAACACTCACAATCTCTCTGCGCTCTACCGAGTTTCCTGGATTCAGTAAATTACCGTTTCAGATCATCATCTCACGCTATGCATGAGTTGGAACTGCGACGCTGACGCCCTGTGGCGACTCGGCGGCAGGAGTTTTATGGTGGCGGCGGCACCTGCAATCGCCTGTCATCGACGATGAGAGACGAGCAGGGGGATGGAGGACGAATATCCATGCGTTCGATCATGATCGCCACGTTGTGCCTGTTCGCAGCGGCGGTGTCGGCACCCAGTGCAATAGCTGAGCTGAGCAAAGCTGAACGAGCCCCCGCTTGCGCCGACCGGCCCCATGCCCTCGGTGTTTCTCGGATTGTCGAGATCGATACCAGCACCGCAGGCCGTTTCGGCAACATGCAGTACAAGGATATCGACTTCCTAAAGCCCGGAGAGGTCGTCTTGACCTTCGACGATGGCCCCCTGCGTCGATATACTTTGAAGGTTTTGAACGCGCTTGAAGCACACTGCACCAAAGCGACGTTCTTCATGGTCGGCCGTATGGCTGTCCATGACCCAGCCATGGTCAAGGAGATAGATCGGCGCGGACATACGGTTGGGACGCATACGTGGTCCCATCGGAACCTTGGCGCTCTAAGTCTCTCCAGCGGAGAAAAGGAAGTCGAACTCGGCGTCAGTGCTGTCTCAGCGGCTCTTGGCAAGCCGGTCGCACCATTCTTCCGTTTCCCGTACCTGAGCGACCCACGCCGCATGATTGATCATCTGCAATCACGCCATCAGGGAATTTTCTCGATCGACGTTGATTCGCATGATTACCGAACACGCTCGGGTCAGACGGTTGTCAGCCGGATAATGGCAGGGCTTGAAAAGCAGGGGAAAGGCATCCTGCTCTTCCACGACATTCAACGTTCAACCGGTGGTGGCATCTCTGACCTTCTCGACCAACTGAAAGAGCGTGGCTACAAAGTCGTCCACATCGTGCCGAAAGCTCCGATTGAAACCCTTCCCAAATACGATGAACTGGCAGCCAAAGAGCTAGGCAAATACGCGAAATCGGCAGCTTCGCGTCCTCTCTCACAGCGTTCAGTCGTCTGGCCGATCTCCACAGGTGACGATATGCCGGCCGTTGAACCTCTGGTGATAACGCCGCGACATCCGTTGAACGCACCTCTTCCCGAGCAACGAGGGGACGTTCCGCCAGGATTCAAGATCAAGGATGAGCCGGAAGCCACCCAAACGATCTATGAAGAACCTTCATCACAAACAAACGAACGTAAAACCTCTCGTAACATCGACTCATCCACCCCCGAGCCATCATGGCAAGACCGCGTGTTTGCTCAATAATTTCTCTATTTGAGGCCCTGTAACACAGGCGTGAATATTGGATTTAAACAAGTCTCTAACGTTTCATTGTAAACTGGTTCGGTCCGTCCAATCGATCTAAAGGGCTGTGCCCATTAGCTTGAACGGCCACGGCTTTGTCGCAATCATCGAGCTTGTGAACGCGAAGCCAATCGGCCAGCGTGGCATGAGCGCCATAGCATTCCGACGACCGAGACTTTCATGCGTTTGCTAAGATGCCATTTGTACGCACTATATGCCGGCCTGGCGGTGCTCCCCGCACTGACTTCACAGGCGCGCGCGAATACCTGCGAGAACAATCCAGACGCTATCGGTGTGGAGCGTATCGTCGAGATCGACACAAGCACCGGCCCGCTATTTGGGGCGATCTCTAAGCAACCTAAAGAAGCGAAGTTCCTCAAACCTAAGGAAGTCGTCCTGACGTTTGACGATGGCCCAAGCCCATGGGTCACCCCTTCGATATTGAAGACGTTGGCCGACCACTGCACGCTCGCGACATTTTTCTCGGTCGGCAAGATGGCCGTCGCCTATCCTGACATTGTTCGGGACGTGCTGGAGCAGGGACACACGGTCGGTGCCCACACGTGGTCCCATCCCTTCAATCTGCCGCGTTTGAAGGCGGAAAAGGCGCACGCCGAGATCGAAGATGGGTTTGCCGCGATCGCCACAGCAGCCGGACGCGACATTGCCCCCTTCTTCCGCTTTACCGGACTGCGCGATTCCAAACCGCTGCTCGAATATCTGCAAAAACGCGGCATAGCGAGCTTTACCGTCGATGTTGTTTCCGACGATAGCTTCATCAAAAACTGGAAGGAGCTAGTCGAGGTTACGCTACGTCGCGTGGAACATTCCAATGGCGGTATTATCCTCTTCCACGACATCAAGGCGTCAACTGCCAAGGCACTTCCGGATATCATGGCCGGACTAAAAAAGCGCGGCTTTAAGGTCGTTCACATGCGGCCCCGGCATCCACTCGAAATGGCCTCCCTGAACACCTCGAAGTTCGCGGCAAAAGTATCCGGCAATTTATCCGAAACAAACCGCCACCCGCGCCTTATGTCGTTTTATGGAGCCGTCGCTGCGCTCCGTGAAACAAACGGAGACGAACCACTGCCTGAACCGCCTTACCAAGGGCCTCCCATCACGGTCATCACACCAGGAACGGTCCCGCAAAGCACGCCCGTGCGTGCGCTATCCACCGAACGCCCCAAGCCCGCGAAGAATGCCACAACTCAATCCACAACGCCGGGGCTCGTAAACCGACCGGATCGCAATCCGCTTTATCGGAACGTCGCGCCATGACGGAACCACGGCACCGCCGGGTTACTCTCCGTACGGCATGAGACAGAGCCACACAAAATGCCCAGCGCTCACCAAGCGGACGATAGCTTCATTGATCTTTGGCTGTTCTCCCGCGACATCCCTGATCAAAACGAGCATTCACAACTCGCAGCCCACCTTTCGACCGAAGAGCTTGAGCGAAGCGCGCGGTTCCTCGATCCGCAGGATCGCCATCGCTATGTCGTCAGCCGTGGCCGCCTACGCGAAATCCTAAGCGGCTACGCGTCAATCTCGCCCCAGCAAATCCAATTTCGCTACGGAGAGCATGGCAAGCCGTACTTGAGGGATCCCGCATCAATCTCGTTCAATCTTAGCCACTCTAGACACCTCGCAGCTATCGCTGTCTCAACGCAGTTCGACGTTGGTGTCGATATCGAGCGCGTGCGCGCGGTCCGTCCCAACTTACCTGAACGCTATTTCTCAGCGCCTGAGATCGCAGGATTAGCCGAGTTGGAAGAAGATGCTTGGCAGGATGCTTTCTTTCGCTGCTGGACGCGAAAGGAAGCGTTTATCAAGGCGCTCGGCGAAGGAATGCGTCAGCCCTTGAAAAGCTTCAGTGTAACATTCCGGGAAAACGAACCCGCTGGCCTGACCTGGATGGCTGATGACGCAGAGGCTCCGGATAAATGGGCTTTCATCGACTTAGCCCCGGCTCCTGGCTTTGCCGGCGCCATCGCCCTAAAAACAAATGGCGCCCCCGCCCCACGTCTGCGGATCATAACTGAACAACAAGCTGTCAGCCGCTAGCGAACAATAAGGACGACAACCTGTCTGATATGACCGACCACTGCTCTGAAACGATCAACGCCAAGCTCTAGCGCGATGGTAGTGCAGGCCGATGGGTGTCGCCGTTCACGCAACCATGTCTCGCCGACGTTCGGCAACGCGCCGGTGACCGCCGCCTCACCGAATTGGCTCCACGAAGACCGCAGGATCGTCTGCGACGGCCTACAAGCAGACATACTGCTTGTAGGCCGATGACACTCGATAGTGCCGTTACCCAGAGTTTAGCAGCGGTGCTCTCCCGGTCTATTTACTCTCTTTCACCGCGGTATAGGTCGTGATGAGGTTACGGTAATCAGGAATGTGGTTCGAGAACAACGTGCCAAGCCCCTCGACATCGTTGCGCCAGTCGCGATGCAACTCGCAGGCGACGCCGAACCAAGTCATGAGCTGCGCACCGGCCGCTGACATGCGGTCCCAAGCCGAGTGGCGTGTGATCTCGTTGAAGGTGCCCGAGGCGTCGGTGACGACGAACACCTCGTAGCCTTCCTCAAGCGCCGACAAGGCCGGAAACGCAACGCACACTTCCGTCACCACGCCGGCGATGATCAGCTGGTTCTTGCCCGTCGCCTTCACCTCCTTAACGAAGTCCTCGTTGTCCCAGGCATTGATCTGGCCGGGACGTGGGATGAACGGGGCCTTCGGAAACTTCTCCTTGAGCTCCGGCACTAACGCGCCGTTAGGGCCGTCCTCGAAGCTTGTCGTCAGGATAGTCGGCAGCTTGAAGTAGGCGGCGACGTCAGCGAGCGCCAGCACATTGTTCTTGAACTTGTCAGGCTCG
Source organism: Candidatus Filomicrobium marinum (assembly GCF_000981545.1). Classification (NCBI taxonomy): domain Bacteria; kingdom Pseudomonadati; phylum Pseudomonadota; class Alphaproteobacteria; order Hyphomicrobiales; family Hyphomicrobiaceae; genus Filomicrobium; species Candidatus Filomicrobium marinum. The sequence goes on along the minus strand of NZ_LN829119.1, from coordinate 459,917 downwards.
ATGTCACGCACGAGCGAGAGCAGCCCGGCCTGATGATCGACCATCAGTACGGCGGCGTTGCTCTTGTCGAGGCGAATATAGGGCTTGGTCATGATGGGCGTTTCCTTGGACTTAGGGGGGGATGGTTGGCGTTCGGGGCCGCGACCGGCGCCGTAAAATAGCGGCTCCGGCCATCAAGCCGGAGCCGCCTCGGTCATGCCGTCTCGGCGTTGCGGATCTCGCCGAACTTGCCGCTCTGGAAATCGAGCATAGCTTGCTTGATCTCGCCGACCGTGTTCATGACGAACGGGCCCTGTGCGGCCACGGGCTCTTTGATCGGCTCGCCGGTGAGTACCAACAGCTTGGCGTCACCGTTTGCTTCGATAGTAATGCCGCCACCATCGCGACCAAGGATCACCGTCTGCGCTTCGCGCACGATTTCGCGGCCATCGACCTCCACAATGCCGGAAAGCACGAGGACGGAAAGCGTGTGACCCTCGGGGACATCGAGCGTCACCGTCTTGTCGCGGGCGAGACGCACATCCCAGATGTTGATTGGTGTGAACGTGCGCGCCGGACCCTTCGCGTTAGCGAAGTTGCCCGCGATGACTCTCAGCTTGCCGGCGTCGTTCGGCAGATCGACCACCGGAATGTCGGCATCGAGGAGATTCTGGTATCCAGGCTTTGCCGTCTTGTTCTTGGCCGGCAGGTTTACCCAGAGCTGTACCATCTCGAAGTTGCCGCCCTTCTTCGCAAAGGCCGGCGAATGGTACTCCTCGTGTAGGATGCCCGAAGCTGCCGTCATCCACTGCACGTCGCCGGGACCGATGACCCCGCCCGCACCTGTGGAGTCGCGGTGCTCGACTTCGCCCTCATAGACGATTGTGACCGTCTCAAAGCCCTTATGCGGGTGCTGGCCGACGCCGCGCCGCTCGGTGGTTGGCGCAAACGTCGTTGGCCCTGCGTAGTCGAGCAGGATGAATGGGCTGATGTGGGTGCCTTGCGCACCATGCGAGAGCATGGACCGGACGGGGAAGCCGTCGCCGACCCAATGCTGGCGCGGGGCGCTGTAAATTCCGAGGATCTGCCGCATGGTCTGCCTCCTTTCAGGGGTAAGCAAAGGTTTGACCTGTTTGAAAGGAAGATACTTGGGAACAGTCAGAAGAGAAGTCGTCGGATCTTGACCGGTCTGTCCTAAATTTAGGACAGTGACTTATGCAGGACCTCAACGACCTCTATTACTTCGTCCAGGTGGTGGACCATAGCGGCTACGCCAGCGCAGCCCGTGCGCTCGGAATACCCAGGTCCAAGCTCAGCCGCCGCATCATGGAGCTCGAGCAGCGTCTCGGCGTACGTCTTCTGCAGCGCTCCACCCGCAAGCTCACCGTCACCGAGATCGGCCAGGAGTATTACCGGCATTGCGTCGCCATGCTGGTCGAGGCGGAAGCCGCCCAGGAGGCGATCGAGCGCTCGCGTTCAGGGCCACAAGGGCTGATCCGCGTCAGCGCGCCTCCTGCCCTCGTCTGCTTCGAAGTTGGCCCGATGATCGCCCGCTACATGGCGGCAAACCCGCGCGTTGCCATCGAGCTGGAATCTACATCGCGCCGCGTGGATGTGATCGGTGAGGGCATCGATATCGCATTGCGTGTGCGCTTTCCTCCGCTCGAGCCCTCCGATCTCGTCATGCGAAACCTCGGCGAGAGCCCGCAACGCATAGTGGCCAGTCCTGAGCTGATGAGAGGATTTTCGCTGCCGCTGGTACCGACTGATCTTAGCGCCCAGCCGAGCCTCGACCTTGGGCCGATGCTGCCAAAGCACGTTTGGGAGCTACATGGCGCCGACGGCGCATCGGTGCGCGTCACGCATAAGCCACGTCTCGTCACCGACGACATGGCGCAGTTGCTTCATGCTGCCCTGGAAGGTGTTGGCGTCGTCAAGCTGCCGACCATGGTGGTCGACACGCATATTGCATCGGACAGGCTCGTCGATGTCATGCCGGGATGGATGCCGCGAGGTGGAATTGTGCACGCCGTATTCCCGTCGCGGCGTGGCCTGCTGCCCTCCGTGCGCAGCTTCATCGACTTCCTGGCGGCCGAGTACGAATGTGTCTGCAAGGCTCAGCAAAAAAACAGCTAGGGGTCATTCGTTGCCGTTAGCGGTTGCCCGAGGCGGTGCTTGGCTTCGAAAAGCATGCCACATACCGCCTAGCTTATCCGGCCCCTGTCATAACCTGATGTCGGCCGTTGGAACTTTCATCGCAGAGAACTGGGGAGGCGCATGCACCCGTACCCCTCGATAGAAAGCACATGGGTAGCAAGCGCAAAGACGCTCTTCCAGGCCACCGTTCAGGGCTTTGCAGGCGATGTAATATGGCAAGTAAGAAATGGTGCGGTCGAGAGGACTCGAACCTCCACGGAGTTACCCACTACCACCTCAAGGTAGCGCGTCTACCAATTCCGCCACGACCGCATCAGGATGCCCAACAACGCCAAAACTTTGCGTTGTAGCGCACATCCACCGACGGCCCACAAACGTGACCATCGAGGCTGATGCTGCTAACAGATACCCTGCATTAGCGCAAGTCCTTGCGACACAGAGAAGGGCGTTCGCCGCCAAAATTGCTGGTGCGGCAGACAGCCGCTCACCACATCTACCGCAAACAAACGCAGTTGTGCCTGATGGAGAGGACACTCCGAAGCCCCACCACTCCCAGAAAGTCTAACGCATGCCCATTACCCAAATCTCCGACAAGGAACCAATCCCAGCTATCGAATGGGCCGTAAGCAGTGCTCCAATCGACTACCCACGCGCGGTCGCTTTCATGGAACAACGCGCAGCTGAGATCCGTGCTGGCACGGCCCGCGAGCTTATCTGGCTCTGCGAGCACCCGCCCCTCTATACCGCAGGCACAAGCGCCCAGCCGCAGGACTTGCTGGAACCTGCGAGGTTTCCCGTCCACACAACAGGCCGTGGCGGCCAGTACACCTATCACGGACCTGGTCAGCGGGTCGTCTATGTCATGCTCGATGTGCGACGGCATTTTGGGGACGTCAGGTCGTTCGTAACCTTCCTTGAGACATGGACCATCGACACTCTCGATAGCTTCGGTGTGAAGGGAGAAACCCGAAAAGATCGCGTCGGTGCGTGGGTCAAACGGCCGGACAAGGGAGACAACGTAGAAGACAAGATCGCCGCGATAGGCGTCCGCCTTCGCCGCTGGGTCAGCTTCCACGGCCTCGCGATCAACGTGAACCCCGACCTCACGCACTTCTCTGGCATCGTCCCCTGTGGCATCCGCGAGCACGGCGTCACGAGCTTCTCGGACTTGAACGTTAACGCGAGCATGGCCGACGTGGATGCCGCATTGCGCACGAAATTCCAGGCACGCTTTCACAGCGTGCGCGAAACCGCCGATCCGTTTGCCAATTCAGTATCTAGGGAAACCGGTGCCGCCCTCGCTGCGACTTAAGCTGCAAGCGAAGGCGGTACCAGAATGATATGTTCAGCAAGTAGGCCCGGAGGTCTACTCGGACAACAAATGAGCTGCACGGCGTTCAAATGCAGGGAACGTCGCGCAATACGGACAGAGAACGTCCACCCTAGTGGAGCGAACGAGAGAAGGGCCTGTCCGCCGCAAACCGCCATGACGCATCATCTATCGACGACGAAAGCCTAGCGGATACAAAACGTCATTTGGTTGGGGGTTCACTTTCCCCATCTTCATTACGGCGCTTCTCAGCACCGTCGTAAAACAAAACCGAATCTTCAATCGACACGATCTCGGTGCCCTCGACCAGAATGTACTGACCGTCTTCCACACCTTCGAGCCGAAGAATACACCCCTTCAAACAGACCCCATCGATCCGTTCCCCGGGCTTCAGCGAGATTTGGTTTTGTTGGTTGTCCTCGATAATGGTGATCTGGCGATCTTCGGCATCATTGTTTGTAACGCTGGAAGCAAGAGCCCCAACGCTTGGCAAACCAGCCATCATCAATGCGATGGCTCCAGCAAAACGCGCCATCCACACCATAATGCGAGACCCCGTTTACGCTGCCGACTTCTTCGCAGCAGCCTTCTTAGCGGCCGGCTTCTTCGCCGCAGGCTTCTTCGCAGCGGCCTTCTTCTTCACAGCGACCTTCTTCACAGCAACCTTTTTAGCAGCCGGCTTCTTGGCCGCCGTCTTCTTGGCTGCAGGCTTCTTAGCAGCAACGGCCTTCTTAGCAGCAGCGGCCTTCTTCTTAACGGGCACCTTCTTCGCAACTGCCTTCTTGACGGCAGTCTTCTTGGCTGCGGGCTTCTTCGCAGCAGCCTTCTTGACGGTCTTTGTTTTCATCTCTCAGGTTCCTTAGACTTGAGGGGAGCGACTCGAATAGGCTCCAACCACTCCCGTTTTCGCCACAACGGTTTTCACTGTGGTTACAAACGTCCGTACCCTCAAACGGAAAATTCCGGTTGCGGCTATCGGAAATTCCGATAGGTATGCCTGAGGAGAAGTTACTGCGTATCAATATTTACCATGGACGTCACACTCGCACGCACCTTTCTCACCGTCGCTGAGACCGGCAGTTTCATCGATGCTGCGCGCAATATGAACGTCACTCAGTCCACGGTTTCCGCTCGCATCAAAAGCCTGGAAGACCTTCTAGGACAACCACTTTTTTCCCGCTCACATACAGGCGCCGATCTCACAGTCGCTGGAGAACAGTTTCGCAAACACGCGCTCGCGCTCGTTCGAGTTTGGCAACATGCGCAGCTTGAAATCGGCATGTCGTCGCAACATCGAGACCATCTCGCATTCGGCGCGCCAATGAGTTTCTGGGATAGTTTTCTGTTGAAATGGGTATCTTGGTTACGCCAATCGATGCCCGATATTGCGGTTTCAGCAAGCGCTGGACGTGCTCAACTCCTCACGCAGCGACTCGTTGAAGGCACGTTGGACCTCGCGATCATGTATCGTCCGATCCAACCACCCGGCCTTCTGATCGAACATCTGTTCGACGAAGAGATCGTACTTGTGACCTCCACGCCGGTACGTACTCGGCGCAGCTCAAGCGATTATCTCTTCATCGATTGGGGAAGCGATTTCCAACAGGATCATGCCGCGGCATACCCCGAGCTCACCACCGCTGGCCTTCACCTTGACATCGGATCGGCCGGGATCAACTACATCCTCACCAATCCGGCAACCGGCTACTTCCCGCGACGGCTTGTGGCACGGCACCTCTCGAGTGGCCGTCTCAGACAACCGAGCCGCGCACGCAAATTCGTTTACCCTGTCTACATGGTATATCCGGAAGCACGAGATGAGGAAGCTTACGAGCCCATCCTCGCTGGCCTGCGTAAAGCGGCAGCGCGCCTCTCCTAACGTCTTGTAACGTTGGCTTTTGCCTAAGTTTTGCGCAGTCCGCGTCGCCGGATACGTCGGCCGACATAGATGCGACGCGCCGCACCAATGCTCCTTAGGGAGCGCCACGATTCAAGTTCGGCAATCACCTCATCAGGAAATCCGAACGCACGTGCGCCGACAAGAATGGCACTTTCCATGTAGGCTGGCTTCGGGACACCATCTGCTCGGTGTGTGCTGGCGTAGGTGAACGAGGAACGCTCAACCCCGCTGGCGAGCCGCACGCGCACACGCTTGCGGAGGTAGTGTCCGTGCGCAACGCCCTCCCATTGGTCGAGCAAATGGAGATGCCAAGGTTCAACACGCCACAACACGCCGTAAACGCGGTTGTCGTGAGCGGGCATGATGTTCGCCGCCCCACGGGTCGTAATCTGAAACCGCCAGTTATCCAGCGTCGCCATACCGACCGGACGTGCACCAGGGCAACGTCGCGCCATCTGCCGCGGGGACATGTTTGACCCGTAAGCGAAGTAGAGCGGCCCGAGGAGACTCATTTATCCGCGATCGTAATTGTGGCGCAGTCGTAGTCGGGCACCCGCTCTGCCTTTCGAAGCCCTAAGCTCAAGCGAATTCCATGATGACTTCATCGACCGCCAAGCTATCTCCGGGCTGAGCGTTGACCTTCGTCACCGTTCCATCGCGTTCGGCTCGCAAGATATTTTCCATCTTCATGGCCTCAACGATGGCGAGAGCATCACCGGCTTTGACCTCATCGCCAACCGAAACGTTAATCGCTTTCACCAACCCAGGCATTGGGCACAACAACAGCTTTGAGGTGTCAGGAGCAACCTTCTCAGGCATCAACGCCGCGAGTGCCGCCTCGCGGTGCGTGAAGACCTTTACCGGCATACGAATACCGCGATAGGCGAGATCGTAGCCATTAAGGATCGGGCGCACCTGAACGGAAACATCCGCATTCCTGACTACACCGGACCAGACGGCATCACCCGGCCACCACTTGGAGGCCAACTCGAGCGTATCGTTCTGACCGTCCTCACCCGCCATCACAACGGTGACAGGTCCACCCAGCGTCCCCTCCACCAGAAGTTCAACGCTTGTATCCCCCAACACCACAACGCGTTCATTGCTGAACCGCACGGGCGTACCGTCCATCTGATGGGTGATCTCGCGACGACGAACGTTGTTGATGTGATCAATCGCCCCGGCAACAGCAGCCAAAACCTTTAACTCCTCACCCTCAGGCGGCCGCGGCTCAAATCCGTTCGGATACTCTTCTTGGATAAACCCCGTGGAGAGCTCCCCAGAACGCCACCGTGGATGCTGCATAAGAGCACTGAGGAACGGAATGTTGTGCTGAATACCGTCGATATAGAAGGCATCGAGCGCATCAGACTGCGTGTTGATCGCAGCTTCACGCGTGGGCGCGTGGGTCACGAGCTTCGCAATCATCGGGTCGTAGAACATTGAGATTTCGCCGCCCTCGTAGACGCCCGTATCGTTGCGGATCGTGAGACCTTCAGCTGAACCCTCGTTGGGCGGACGGTACTTGACGAGGCGACCAATGGACGGAAGGAAGTTGCGGAACGGATCCTCTGCGTAAATGCGGCTCTCGACAGCCCAACCGTTGAGCTTTACATCCGCCTGCTTGCGATCGAGCTTCTCGCCCGAAGCTACACGGATCATCTGTTCAACAAGATCGATCCCCGTAACCAATTCCGTCACGGGGTGCTCAACCTGCAGCCGCGTATTCATCTCAAGGAAATAGAAGCTCTTGTCCTGACCGGCGACAAATTCAACAGTGCCGGCTGAATCGTAATTTACAGCCTTGGCGAGTGCGACAGCCTGCGCCCCCATCTCGTTCCGGGTCTTCTCATCAAGCAACGGAGACGGCGCTTCCTCGACCACCTTTTGATTGCGCCGCTGAATGGAGCATTCGCGCTCACCCAGATGGATGACATTCCCGTGCTTATCACCCAGAATCTGAATTTCGATATGCCGCGGGTTCTCGATGAACTTCTCAATGAAGACCCGGTCATCACCAAACGAAGATTTTGCTTCCGAACGCGCCAGCGCAAAGCCTTCTTTGCACTCCTTGGCATCCCATGCGATGCGCATACCCTTGCCGCCGCCGCCAGCCGACGCCTTAATCATCACCGGATAGCCGATCTCACCAGCGATCTTCACCGCATCCTTGGCATCGGCAATCTCACCCAGATAACCGGGAACGGTAGAAACCTTTGCCTTTGCAGCCGCTTTCTTCGACTCGATCTTGTCGCCCATCGCCGCAATCGCGTGAGGATTAGGACCGATAAAAACGATGCCATGCTCGGCAAGAGCCTTCGGAAACGCTTCGCGTTCGGATAAGAAGCCGTACCCTGGATGAACGGCCTCGGCGCCTGTTGCTTTACAGGCCTCGATGATCTTCTCCATGATAAGATAAGACTGCGCGGCGGGAGCTGGTCCGATATGAACGGCCTCATCGGCCATCTGTACATGCAGCGCGCTCTGGTCAGCATCCGAATAGACCGCAACCGTCGCGATGCCCATGCGCCGGGCCGTCTTGATAACCCGGCAAGCAATCTCCCCACGATTAGCGATCAGTATTTTTTTAAACATTGGCGGCCTTGTCTCAGATGATCCAGAATTTGGTTAGCCGCGTTTTAGTCGCTGCCCGCCCCGAGGTAAACTACCGTGATAGCGTCATCATTACCCATGAAAACGGTGGTGTGCGGCGTACTAACGCTGTTTCGCCATATCTGCAGCCGCCACACGACGCGAAACAGGTGTAGCGCCGGGCGCAGAACTACGCTCAAGCATCCTCACGCGTACCAGATCAACAGCACTTCTCAGCTCATAAAGCTTGTCCGAATAGTGCAATGGTACTGGAATATTAGCCACCGCAGTCTCGATCCGCTCGATTTCATCCATAAGCTCGCTCGGAGCGGAAACTTCATTCAGCTTGGTTTCAAGTAACTTGAGTTCGCGATACCAATAAAGAATCCGCCGTCGGATACGCCATTGGTAAAGCCACGGGGCGACCTTGAACAATGGCAGTAAGATTGTCGCAATCGGAACAATCATAACGATCATGCGTTCGATGAAGTTGGCGAGCCAGAATGGCAGATAGCGCTGAAGAAACGGCGCACCACGCTTGTAAAGCCGCTCAGCATCCGCCGCCATCGGGAGTTCGGGGTCATGGGCCTTGGGAAACTCCTCAACCCGCTGGAACATACCGCCGCCGCTATGGACCTCCTGCGCCGCCTGCACCATCAGCCCGATGATCGCCGGGTGGAGATCCTTGTGGGCCACAAGAGCGGCCTGTGCGGCGATCAAAGTCACATCACCGTCGGGGATCTGCCTTGGCAAATCGATAACCCCAGAGGGCAATGTGACGCGAGACAGATAAGGCATGAGACGGGTGTAGGCGTCGGCATTAGCAAAACTCATCAGCCGAATTCCAGGCTCCCGCAGCAACTCGCGCACGAGCTTCGATTCCGCCGCGAGCACCAAAAATACCGCATCGACGTTATCTGATCTCAGTGCCTCAGCTGCAGCATCCCCGCTGAGAGACGAAAATGTAGTGTTCTGCTCGTTGAGACCGTTGGCCGTTAGCAGATCGCTCACCAGTGCTCGCGTTCCGCTGCCGGGTGCTCCGATGGCGAGACGTCTTCCGGATAACTGTACGAGGCGGTCGACCTCTACACTCCCCTTATAGAAAACCCAAAGAGGCTCTAAGAAAACGCGCCCCAAAGAGACAAGCTCCGGCGCGTTTTGCTGATCAGCAATGCCACCCTGCATGAGCGCGAGATCGACATCCGATCCTGGCGCCTGAAGGCGTTGAAGATTCTCGATGGATCCTGCCGAACTGAGCACTTCGAGAGATACACCTGAGTCGGCGAGTATCCTTTTGTATTTCTGCGCAAACGCGTAATACCCGCCGCTTTCGCTGCCCGTCGTCATCTTGACGCTCGCAGGAGGCGCCGGTTCCACAAACTGGTAGGCGAACCAAAACGCGAACGCCACGAGCAATATCGCGGGGCCGGCAATCAAAAGGGATTCGCGAAACTGCGAAGTCTGCACCTTGCGTCGCATGCGCAGCAAAACTCCTTGCTTACCGCTCTTGCAAAGAGCGAGGTTTGCCACGGAAAAGCGAAGTACATCAATGCTTGATGCACATATATATCGGGAGATGCCCCGTTGACGGGATTTTCGGACTTGCAGTTCTTGCTCGGCCGCGATGACGAACAGGTCTACCCACGCAACTAATCGGGTAAATGGGCGATCGGCGCGAAAAGCTCAGAAAATTCAGAATATGAAAAAGTAAGCCATCAAGCGGCAGTGTGTACCCGCTCAAGGACCTCTTGCAGCTCGGGCTCGACGGTAACAGGCACCTTTGCGAGATAATCAACCAGGGCAATCTCGTTCATCGTAAGAGCATCACTCCGGCCCAACCATTCAGTTAGCCAACTTGCGTCATCAGACGTGACGTCTTCACCCGTGATGATATTGCGGTATTCCCGCTCCAGCCGGCTCAAAGCTTGCTCCACTGGAGTTTGTACGCGATAGGCTTCAACCACGCCATCTAGACCGCTTTTCACAATCGCATTCACAATCGCTTCGGGGGTCGTTTCGCTGCGTTCATCATGCCACGCCTCCGAACGCAGAGCCTCCTCGCGTGTAGGCACGCCGTAACCCGAAGCAGCCAGCATCACGTTAGTGACCGCTTTTACAAAAAGCTCGGTCCAAGCTGTGTTGATGCGTGTCTTGTCGAGCGCAGCATTGATGTCGAAAAGAATTTCAACTTCGCTCCGCGTCAAGGCCATACTGCCGTCGCCGCCAAAAGCATAAATCATGCGGCGCATGATCTCGATTTCTTCGTCAAACAATAGGCCCAACGCGCGCGGCTGGCCGGGGCGTAGCGGTCCATCACCGGCAACGACAGCCCGTCGAACTTGGCTAAGGCCGAATGCAATAAGACTGCGAGGTGCCCAGCGCGCGCTCTCAAGCACGTCAATCAGCAGATCAAGTTCCGTGCGCGTCTCTACCCAGCCACTACGGGCAGCCTGATCGATAAGCCACTGTGCATTCTCTTCGGTGAGATAACCCTGTGGTTCAACCGTATGCACCACATAATCAGACACGATACCAATGAACCAGTCCGACCATCCCGCATCTTTGACTAAGCATTGCACGTGAAGGGTAAACAGCGCCTGCACATCATCAGGGGTGAGTTGGCGAGCGTCGATCGCACTAAGCTTCGCGATATCCGTTTCTCTGAGGCTACCGCGTGCAAGAATTTCCCCGAACGAAACCGAACCGAAAGCGCCCATGGACCCCTCACCAAGCTTGCCGATGGCATGACGTCCCTGAGTTAAGGATCGGATGCTTACGAATCCCCTAACGCGAAGCTGGGTCGCAGGGCGATCGGGGGGCCTTAGCCATATACATAACTTGCCAAACCCCGCGTTGACGGCGAATGTGCCCCGCGCGGGAACTATAGGGTAATCAGCAGGAAAGCACACCGCATATGCCAACAGCCGGATGGCAGGAGGATTTCGCCAAGGCTCAGGCGGAGCAATTCGTCAACATCGTATGCATGAAATGGGGGGACCGTTACGGCCCGGAATGGGTCAATCGCCTCTACGGCATGGTGTCGCGGTCAACGTCCTGGAAATTCCGTTTTGTCTGTTTCACCGACGATCCCAAAGGCATTCGGCCCGAAGTCGAGTGTCAGCCTCTACCCAGTGTGGATTTTGACAAGAGCCTCGGCAAATATTGGCCCAAACTAGGCCTCATGGCACCGGAGCTCGGTGGCTTGCAAGGAATGACGCTGTTCCTTGATCTCGATATCGTGATTATTGAAAATATCGACGACCTGCTCATCTATCCGGGGCGTTTTTGCATCATCCGCGAATGGAAAGATCCCCACCTCGGATACGGCAACAGCTCGGTTGTGCGCTACTTCATCGGTCGCGAGAGTGCCGTACTTGAGCGTTTCTACGCGACACCAGAGCGGGAAATCGTCGAAACTTACGCTTCTAAGGAGCAGAACTTTCTCACGAAAGCCGTCGACGAGGTCACTTTTTGGCCGCAGGAATGGTGCGTACCTTTTTCGCGCGACTGCCTTCCGCGCAACCGGATCCTGCGCTTCTTTGCGACGCCGAAGAAACCTCAACAGGCCAAAATCCTGGTGTTCTATGGCTCCATCACCCCTGCGAGCGCACTAAGGGGAGAGCATGAGAGCAATAAGCGCGTCGGAACCGGGTTTAGTTTCCGCCCCACCCGCAGGAGATTCCTGCCGGCCTCATGGATAGGGGATTATTGGTACGAATGATCCCAATGACTTATCAGCGTAACGCCATCTTAGGCGTTGTACAGACATTCAGCGATCTGCCTAACACCTTGCCAACCGAGGTCACGTCTCTACATGGCGGCCAGCGTTATGTCGTGTGCGCATTTTATACACCAAGCTATCTCGAGAATGTTTTGCGGTTAAAAGCCTCGCTCGAGAGGTTGGGCCTGAACTACCACCTCAAATGCGTTGAATACAAAGGCTCCTGGGAAGCCACCACACGCTTGAAGCCCTCATTCGTGGTAGATTGCCTGAACAAGTTTCCCGATCATGACGTGCTCTACCTCGACGCAGATGCCGTCGTGAACGAAAAACCAGTATTCTTCGACACGGTAACGACGGACGTGGCGCTCTTATTCGCTCCGACGAAGAGAGCACGGAAACCGCTCCTCAGTCTTGCCGCTGGAACGCTCTACATACGCAACACGCTGGGCGGCCGAAAATTCGCTGAGCACTGGCGCAACCAAGAAAGTCGTAGCGGTCTTCTGACGCTTGACGAAGACATGATCTACATGGCTTTCCCGAACTTTGAGGGCATAACCTTCACCGCGCTGCCGCGCGCGTATTCGAAGATTTTCGACAGCGAGGGACCTGACGCAGTCATCGAGCACTTCCAGGCAAGCCGCACGCAATTCAAACTCAGTCGACTCCTGCGCAAAGGAGAACGCGCCGTGGTCATAGCGAGCGCGGTGCTTGTGCTCGCTATCATCGCCATCATCTGGCGACAAGTACTGTAACTAAGACGTGCGTGCCGGCGGGAAGGGGGGCAATCCCGCCGGCACCAATCTCCCTCCCAAACGCCTTTAGCGACCAACACGCGGCAGTGAGCTCCAGCGCTTGTGACTGTCCCGTTTCTCAGACTTGATGTTGGTCCGCGCGGTCCGAAGCTTGGAGTTCAGAATACGCCTCTCCGCAGCCGAAAGCCTTCCATCGGCGAGAAAACGACCACGAAGGCGGGCGATCTGGCGCTGTTCGCTGCGCAGTTTGATGCCTTCAGTCCACGTAATCTTACCTGACTTGCGGCCAGCTTCGATTGCAGCAGCTTGACGGTCTAGACGATGGCTCGTCCGGTCAGCGGCGCTCGCACTCGTCGCAAGGCCACCAATCACCCCAGCAGCTACCAAAATTGCAGTCGTAATCTTCAACATCCCATCATCTCCGTTTTATCCCTCGGTCAGTCGGGCCTAAGCTCGCCGCACCGTTCGATGATGGGATGTTGAACCACCTCCTTTGAACCGCCCCTGAACTCGACTGTCAGCGACCGTTCATTTTGCGGTCAGCCGAAAAACCGGCTGATTCTACGGTCAGGCGAGAGCCTTAGAGCGGGATATTATCGTGCTTCTTCCAGGGATTCTCGAGCGTCTTATTTCGCAGCATGTTAAGCGCCCGGCAAATCCGCTGTCGTGTGCTCGAGGGCTTGATCACCTCATCGATATAACCACGCTCGGCAGCCACGAATGGATTTGCAAACCGCTTTTCGTAGTCGGCAATCCGCGCAGCGATCTTCTCCGCATTCCCCAATTCAGAGCGATACAGAATTTCGGCAGCGCCTTTCGCGCCCATCACGGCAATCTCGGCCGTTGGCCACGCATAGTTCACATCACCACGAATGTGCTTCGAGCTCATAACATCGTAAGCGCCGCCGTAGGCCTTGCGCGTGATCACGGTAATCTTCGGAACTGTAGCTTCTGCATAGGCAAACAGAAGCTTCGCGCCGTGTTTGATAAGTCCGCCATACTCCTGAGCGGTACCGGGCAGGAAGCCCGGCACATCGACGAACGTAACAATCGGAATATCGAAGCAATCGCAGAAACGCACAAAGCGCGCAGCCTTGCGAGAAGCATCCGAGTCGAGCACGCCAGCCAGAACCATAGGCTGGTTCGCGACGATGCCAACAGTCCGCCCCTCCATGCGCGCGAAGCCAGTCACGATGTTCTTGGCAAATGCTTCTTGGATCTCAAAGAAATCGCCTTCATCAGCGACCTTCGTGATCAGTTCCTTGATGTCGTAAGGAACATTCGGATTGTCGGGAACAAGCGTATCCAGTGAGGGATCAAGCCGCCCAGCCGGATCCAATGTCGGCAGCTCGGGAACCCCATCCATGTTGTTAGCTGGCAGGAAGTCCAGCAAACGGCGCATCTGCAGAAGCGCCTCAACGTCATTGTCATAGGCCCGATCGGCGATGGAAGACTTCGACGTATGTACTTTCGCGCCACCCAATTCTTCCGCGGTAACCGTCTCATTGGTGACGGTCTTCACCACGTCAGGCCCGGTGACGAACATGTAGCTCGTATCCCGGACCATGAAGATGAAATCAGTCATAGCCGGCGAGTAGACATCGCCCCCCGCACACGGCCCCATGATCACGGAAATCTGCGGGATCACACCAGATGCCAGCACGTTGCGCGTGAACACCTCACCGTAACCACCCAGCGCATCGACGCCTTCTTGAATACGTGCACCACCGGCGTCGAATAACCCGATGATCGGCGCGCGATTCTTCAGCGCCATATCCTGGATCTTGGTGATCTTGCGGGCATGCGTTTCCGATAAAGACCCACCGAAGACAGTGAAATCCTTCGCAAAAACATAAACAACGCGACCATTGATCGTCCCCCAGCCGGTGACAACGCCATCACCCGGGAACTTCGTTGCCTCCATGCCGAAATCGCTACAGCGATGTTCGACGAACATATCAAACTCTTCAAAGGAGCCGTCATCCAGCAGAAGCTCAATGCGCTCACGCGCGGTCAGCTTCCCGCGGCCATGCTGTGCATCGATACGCTTTTGACCACCACCAAGCCGCGCAACCGCGCGTCGCTTCTCGAGCTCCTCGATGACTGCTTTCATGAACGGACCTTTATTGTAACGATTGTTGTAGTTGCAGAAAATGCACAGAGCATCGGCTCAGATACCATGCACCGCAGCAGACGCAAGCGTAACCAGCATAGGCATCCCGCTCCCCGTCAACGAAATTATCCGCTATCGTTGACAAAACCGACAAGCCTGCTGGCCGCTTGGAACTCAGCCCAACGCCGTGCGCGGCGCGCTGACGCATCGCTATCTGCACCCCATTGAGAGATCTGAAAATCCTCATCCACGTGCGCGGCCGCCCACGCTTCTTCCGCTGTTAACAAGCCTTTAGCGTGCGCCAACGCTATCAACGCCGATCCCGTCAACGTCGTCATCACGTGCAGACCAGCGAGCGAAAGCGGATCATAGTCAGAAATAACAGCCGCCACGGCCTCGAGAGCATCGTTCGGCTGAGCGACTGGCATTACGCCCTCGGCGAGCACAAAGCGCGCACCCAAATCCTGATGCGCCCATGTTAATAGGGGTCCCCAGGCACGTGCCTGTAGTGTCACAAGTTCGTTTGGATGCGCCGCCCGATAACAGATCAAATCCGACCCTGCGAATGCTGCGATATCCGCCGCAACGGCAGCCTCCTGCCCCGTGACAGCATCAAGTGCCGTATTCACGAGTTTTGTCATCGGCATGGTTTCAGGATCTATCAGATCCCCCTGCGTGCGCCACTCGTCCGCCATGGCTTCAGCCAACGGCGCATGCGCAACGGCAAGTGGCGCCCTCTTCGGCGTTTTTACAGGCCGGCCGTCGAGCGCGATCTGATAACCATCGCCGTCGCGGATAACCTCCACGTCCTTATAAAAGCGGCGAGGGAGCTTTGCGCCAAGCGGCTCACGACCCGGCGTCTTATTCTCAGGCGGCTTGTCTGGCCGCTCCTCGGTCATGCTGCTGCCTCGTTATCGCGGAATACACGTTCAATCGCTGTCTCCAAGCCGTGAGCGTGCGCGACCACAAGATCCGCCCCTGATGCGATCAACGCCTCCTTGGGATGATAGCCCCACTCCACGCCGATCGCCCCAACGTTCGCACCGAGCGCCATTTCAATGTCGAACGTCGTGTCTCCGATCATAACGGTTTCATCAGGCCCGCTATCGGCTTCGGACATAGCCTTGAAGATCATGGAAGGATGGGGCTTCGACGGATGATCGTCCGCGGTTTGAATAGTCATGAAGAGATCCGTCAAACCTTCACGCTCAAATAGCGCTGCAACGCCGCGTCGCGATTTGCCGGTCGCGACGCCAAGCACGACATCTTCGCGAACAGCGAGTGTCTCAATGACACCGCGCATCCCATCAAACATAGGCTCGCTGTGATTAGGATCGCGACGCAGCTCTTGAAAGGACGTCTTATAGGTCTCGGCCAAACCAGCAATTTGCTCCACCCCAGCCTCAGGCGGCAGCAGCCGTTGAATGGCTTCGGCAAGCGATAAGCCAACTACGGACAGCACACTCTCGCGATGCGGTGCGACAAGGCCATGGGTGTAGAATGCGCGGCCCATAGCCGAAACGATAGCATGCTGACTGTCGACGATCGTTCCGTCGCAATCGAAGATTACCAATTTCATGCTTCAATCACTTTCGTTGCCAATGATGCCGCTCGGTTGGCATCGTCGAGATGCGTAACAACAAATCACCGCTCGAACTGCCGTACATCGAGTCCAAGGAGTTCCCAGCTCCGCAGCATATGATCCGGCAGAGGCGCGGTGACATCGATCTTGGTCTTCTCAAACGGGTGCGGGAGCACCAGTCTGCGCGCGTGCAAGTGCAGCTTATTCTCGATGTTCTCGGCGGGCAGGTTCTTGTCGCCGTCGTATTTGTTATCGCCAACGATCGGATGACCGATAAGGGCCATGTGTGCACGCAGCTGATGCTGACGGCCTGTGACCGGCTTCAGTGAAACCCAGGCAGCTTTTTGCCCTACCCGATCAATAACGGAATAATGCGTTGTGGCATGCATGGCCACATCCTGTTCGCCAGGCCGTGCCTTGCGCACCTTGTCACCGTCGGGGCCCGAAGCCTTGACCAGCGCTGCTTCAACCTTACCCTGCACGGGCTTGGGAACGCCATTTACGAGCGCCCAGTATGTTTTCGCTGCGGAACGCGTTTGAAAAATGCGACCCAGCTTGGCTGCTGCGTCCCGATGCTTCGCAATCAGCAACACCCCCGTCGTATCGCGGTCGAGACGATGCACCAATCGGGGCCGGTCTCCGAACCGATCCACCATGCCGGCGAGAAGACCATCAATGTGTCGCTTCGTTCCCGTCCCACCCTGGACGGCAAGCCCGAACGGCTTGTTGAGCAAGACCACGTGATCATCCTCGAACAGAATCATCCCCTCAATGAGATCGCGATCAGCCTTTGACAGCCCAGGTGGCGGCTTCACGGATGGCTTGGCGCGCGGAGGTTGACGGACCGCCTTTGGTACCCTGACACGTTCCCCCGCTTCAAGCCGTGCATTCGCCAGAACACGGCGGCTGTCCACGCGCACCTGCCCGGACCGCAACAGCTTCTGAAGGTAGCCGTAGGTCACATCCGGAAAGTGGATCTTGAACCAGCGGTCGAGCCGCAACCCAACTTCGTCCGGGGTCACGGGGATGCTTTCAACGGGGTCGCTCATGTCAAAACCTGGCGGGCAAGTGCGAGCCCAGCATACAAAGCTAAAATCGATAAGCCCACGGAACTGGCAACGTAAACGCCCGCAAGCAAGCTTTCCTTCCGGCTCATCAGCGTTACGAAATCGAGAGAGAACGCGGAAAACGTCGTGAAACCACCGAGGACACCGGTGGCAAACAACGTGCGCAATTCCAGCGATGCCTGAAATTTGAGCGCCAAGGATTCTATGAGCACCCCCATCAGGAATGAACCCACAACGTTGACGCAGAGTGTGGCCCACGGAAACATCGCGTTAATACCGACGAAGCGGGTTACACCCACGCCAACAAGGTATCTGGCCCCTGCGCCAAAGGCTCCGCCGGCGCAGGCATATAACAACAGTTTCATCGCAAATTTCCCAGGCCGGTAACGGCAGAATTACCCACAGGCCTATAGCATTGACCGCCCCGGGATACCCAGGCCTGTCGGCAAAAAGAATAAACCTGGGGTGAGAAGCGCGTTAAGCCGGTTCGTCGCGGCCTTCAATTTTGGCCCCCACGACCCACCCAATCGCAAAGCCGATCAGCAACGCGATGAAGTTGCCCCCCATAAAGAGGGCATCGTGTGCGTTGGATACCTGATCCGGGCTCTCGAAGGCAAATTTACCGACAACCCAGGAAGCAATGGGGGAGCTAATTGTCATGGTTGCCGCAAATGCCGCGGCGCCACCGAAAATAATCGCCAACAGATACCGCATTACAGCCTCCCCTGCATTGTTTTGGCAGAACGGATATCCATCATTGCCGCACCGCTACTTCACTTCCCAGAACCAGATTTGACCTGCATCTGCGTAATTCGAGTAGTAACCGAGCCAGGAAAACCATTCCATCAGCCATTTAGCGCTCGAACGATAGCCGTTCCAAACGTCGATATGGTCGCCGGTCGGACGGCCCGGTGCATCCGACGAGCGGTGCCAATAATCCTGGATGAAGATAACGCCAGTACGCCCAAAAAGCGTCGGATAAAACTGCGCAGCATCGGCTCCGACGATCTTCTGGACGGGTGCAAAACCCGGCAGATTCGCGGAATTGATAGCGTGGGCAAGCTGACTGGCGTTGATATAGTGCATCTCTTCGCGCGGGTGCGCATTGCAAGTCGTCACACGTCCAAGTTGGTCCGGTGTAACACCGGCACGCTTCAACGCAACGCTCATGCGGATCGCACATTGATTTGCGTAAACCGGAAAACCCGGAAGAATTGTCTTGCCCTCAAGATTGACGAGCTGCTTATCGGCAATACAGGGCGCCGTAATGCTCTCGTTAAACGGATGCCCGCGCCACAGATTTTTGAACTCGACCGTCAACGCACCACTCCGTTCTCAATCCAAGCTGCCGATAATCTGCACCATGTCACAAAGGACAAAAACGCGCCTGCAGCATGGCAATATTGCAAGCTTTCCGTGAACGTCCAAAGACGAACGCAAAAGCCAATCTGAAAAGCGGCCTCTCAAAACACCCGGATCGGACTATACTGCCCCTTTCGTTCCGACGAAAGCATCTGATCGGCAACGCTTTTCCCACCAGCCAGGGAGTCTCGGAATGGCTCGAACAGGAACGAAGTCTGCGATCGTCTGCCTCACGCTTTTTGTTGGAGCCGCCAACGCCACAGCGGACATGGACATCGTATCCAAAGCTCGGATGGCAGCCGTCGAAGGCGACCACGTAACCTGCGCAAAGCTGGCGGATGAAGCCCGAAAACGCCCCGGCGCCGATGGACGAATTCACCATCTCTACGCCACGTGTCAGGCGTTCGCTGCCGATATCAAACGCTCAAAGCTCTCAAAAGAGGAATACGTTGCGGAAATTCAAAAAGCTATCGATGCATATCAGCTTCTGCTGCGCACCCCCGGCCTTCTTCCCCACATCGAAGAGCGCGCATCCGTAGAATTTGTGATTGAGCAATTGCAGAAGCGGATCAACGCGCCGTAGTTAGGAAGCCTCAAGAACTGCCGCCACGTTTCTTCCGAAGACCTTCCCAATAGGAGAGCCGCTTACGCAGATCACGCTCAAACCCACGCTCGGGCGGATCATAAAATTTCGGCCGTTGCCCCATCTCATCGGGAAAGTAATTCTGTCCGGAAAAGCCATCAGGTGCATCGTGGTCGTACTCATAACCTGAGCCGTAACCTTCGTCCTCCATTAGCTTCGTAGGAGCATTGAGGATGACCTTTGGCGGACTGAGCGAACCATGCGCCTTAGCCGCCCGCATCGCCGCCTTGTAGGCCACGTAGGCACCATTGGACTTCGGTGCAGTCGCCAAATAAATCGTCGCCTGCGCCAATGCGAGTTCACCTTCCGGAGAACCAAGAAAATCAAAGGTGTCCTTCGCTGCGATAGCTTGAACCACCGCCTGGGGATCGGCCAATCCAATGTCTTCAACGGCCATACGCACAAGCCGGCGGGCGATGAACAACCGATCCTCGCCGCCATCCAACATCCGGCATAGCCAATAAAGCGCGGCATCAGGGTCGGAGCCGCGAACGGACTTATGCAAAGCCGATATCAGGTTGTAATGACCATCCCGCCCCTTGTCGTAGAGCGGCGCGCGACGCTGCACGAGACGAACGAGCCCCTCGCGATCAACATCTTCTTGCCCCTCGGCGACAGAAGCAAAAACCTCCTCGGCCAGATTGATGATGCTTCGCCCGTCACCATCAGCCATAGCGCGCAGAGCTTCCCGACCCGACTCCGCAAGCGGCAGACGCCGCCCGACCTCAGCCTCCGCCCGCTGTAAAAGCGCCTCCAAAGCCTCATCAGAAAGCCGTTCGAACACCAAAACAACCGCACGTGACAGGACAGCGGCATTCAGTTCGAAGGAAGGGTTTTCCGTCGTGGCACCAACAAGCGTGATTGTCCCATCCTCCATATGTGGGAGGAAAGAGTCCTGCTGTGCCCGGTTGAAACGGTGGATCTCGTCGATGAACAGCAACGTCCCTTGACCGGCTGCCCGCCGCGCCTTCGCGCGATCGAAAGCCTTGCGCAGGTCCTGCACGCCGGAAAAAATCGCTGAAAGCTGCTCGAACTCAAGCTTCGTTTCATTGGCCAGCAAGCGCGCAACCGTAGTCTTCCCACAGCCGGGCGGTCCCCACAGGATCATGCTGGATATACGCCCAGAGCGCAGCATGCGCGTCAGCGTCCCGTCCGGTCCGACGAGTTGATCCTGTCCGATAACTTCATCGAGTTTCTTGGGCCGCAACCGATCGGCAAGCGGACGCGGCGCTCCACTCTCTAGCCCCGCCGCTTCAAAAAGGTTCGTCACGATCCGTTACCCCGGCACCCGAAGCTCAAGTTGTCGTCCGCCACGCTTGATCGACATCTGCCACTCGACGGGTCGCTGCGCCAAAGCTGCATCCAGATCCTTCAGATTATGCACGGGCGTGCCCCCCACATCGAGGATCACATCACCCCGCCGGAACCCCAACCTTGCGGAAATTGACATACGTGCAATCCCAACAACCACCACCCCATCGGCATCGTCGAGATGCAGCTCATCTCCAATCGCTGGACCGATATTCGCGACCCGAGCCCCATCCAACGGATGCTCGCCGGAAAGATTGCGGAAATCACTCGCCTTCGGCTCCGGGATAGAGACCAGATCGACCGAGACGGTCTTAGGCTCGCCCTTTCGCATGACCGTCAAGGTGACCGAGTTGCCCACGCCTTTCGTCGTCAGGCGGTAATTGACGCTTCGGGCATCCCCGACCTGAAAACCATCAACGCTGGTGATGACATCACCAGGTTCCAAACCCGCTTGGGCAGCCGGGCCATCGTTATAGATACGCATCACGACCGCACCCGAAATACGGCTCAGATCAAGGGCCGACGCAATCTCACGAGACATATCTTCAAGACGCGCACCGATCCATGGACGTTCGATTTTGCGGCCCTTTACAGCGCTATCGACGTAAAGCCGCACAAGGTTTGAAGGGATAGCAAACCCAATCCCATCAGACCCGCCAGACCGCGTAAAGATCGCGGTGTTGATGCCAACCAAACGGCCGGACATATCGACAAGAGCGCCGCCTGAGTTCCCTGGATTAATAGCGGCATCCGTCTGAATGAAGACGGCATCAGAAGCCATCTGCGATCGAGACAAGGCAGACACGATACCGCTGGTCACGGTCTGCCCGATACCAAAGGGGTTTCCGATTGCCAGAACGAGATCACCGACCTCCACCGCATCGGAATCCTCAAACTGCATGTAAGGAAAATCAGTCTCATCGCTTTCGATCTTCAAGACGGTGATATCGGTCTTGTCGTCCTGCATTAGAACCCGCGCATCAAATTCGCGCTGATCGCTCAATGCGACGCGGATTTCTGTCTCACCGCGCGCTTTGACAACATGTGTATTCGTTACGATTACGCCATCCGGACTTACGATGACGCCGGAGCCCAACGAAGACTGCATCCGTTCGCGTGAAGGTCCTGCGTCATCGCCAAAAAACCTCCGGAACAATGGATGCCCCGCGAACGGCGATGAAAACGACCGAACACGCGTCGAAACATAGACGTTGACCACGGCAGGCGTCGCTGTCTTCACGATTGGCGCGTAGGAATACTTCACGGCTTCCCGAGACGGTGGAACCACGCGCTCCTGCGGCTCGGACTGCACCACGGAACGATTCTGAGCCCCAAGCGGTGTAGAACCTGGCCGCCAATCAAAAGCGCCGGCAACCGCCAGAAGCCCTCCAAGGAGGGCTACGCTCACAAATAGGATTGCAAATCGTCTCATAGCGTTTTGCCTGTCGGTCTCGCGATCATCCGTTAAAAGACACAAACCATCATCGCTGTTTGCACCATAGATAGGCTACCAAGTCATCCACCGGAAGCATCGCGGCATTCTGCCCGGTAGCGTCAGTTTCCAATCGCTAAACACAAACGCCCCGAGCTGTGAGCTCGGGGCGTTCGCAATATCGAGGCTGGAAGGAATCTGCGGCACTCTCGACGGTGTCGCCCCACCAGTTTTAAGCGTTCGCTTCGGCCTGCTCTTCGAGCATTGCCTCGTGGCGTTCGCGATCTTCGCGGCCTTTGACCGACTCATCGCGATCGACGAGTTCAATCACGGCCCGCGGCGCGCTGTCCCCGTAACGGAACCCAGCCTTAAGAACGCGCGTATAGCCACCATTACGGTCCTTGTAACGGTCTGCCAGGACATCGAACAGCTTCTTGACCATATCGTCGTCACGCAGACGCGACGCGGCGATGCGGCGCGAGTTTAAATCACCGCGCTTAGCGAGCGTGATGTACTTGTCCATCACCCGCTTCAGGTCTTTAGCCTTCGGCAGCGTCGTGATGATCTGCTCGTGCTTGATGAGAGCTGCGGCCATGTTGGAGAACATTGCCTGACGATGACCGCTATCGCGCGAAAAACGGCGGCCAAGCTTCTTGTGTCGCATCGTGTATTTTCCCTTACGTTGGTTGCGTCGAGAACGGGTTGATCCCGTCGTGACTTGGGAGGTTCTGCGGCCTCGCCTTGTTGGAGTATTTGTCGGTGGGTGACCCGCGTCAGCGACACGGATCACCCCCCACAAAGCAGTGACTTAGTATTGATCCTCGAAGCGCTTTGCCAGCTCGTCGATGTTATCCGGCGGCCAGTTCGGCACTTCCATACCGAGATGCAGGCCCATGGAGGCCAGCACTTCTTTGATCTCGTTGAGCGACTTGCGGCCGAAGTTCGGCGTGCGCAGCATTTCCGCTTCAGTCTTCTGAATGAGATCGCCGATGTAGACGATGTTGTCGTTCTTCAAGCAGTTGGCAGAACGCACGCTGAGCTCCAGCTCGTCCACCTTCTTGAGAAGCGCCGCATTGAACGACAGCTCCGGATGACGCTGCTCTTCCTGTGGCTTCTTCGGCTCTTCGAAGTTGATGAAGACAGCCAACTGATCCTGCAGGATGCGCGCGGCAAGTGCGACCGCATCTTCTGGAGAAATCGAGCCATCGGTCTCAACCGTCATCGTCAACTTATCGTAGTCGAGGATCTGGCCTTCGCGGGTATGCTCGACTTTGTAAGAGACCTTCTTCACCGGGCTGTAGAGGCTGTCGACCGGGATCAGACCGATCGGCGCGTCTTCCGGCCGATTGCGCTCAGCCGCGACGTAGCCCTTGCCGATGTCAGCCGTTAGCTCCATGCGCACCGAAGCGCCTTGGTCAAGGTGGCAGATAATATGTTCGGGGTTGAGGATCTCGACCTCAGAGCTGACCTCGATATCACCAGCGCGTGCCGGGCCTGGGCCGTCCTTCTTCAAAACCATCCGCTTTGGACCCTCAGAGTGGACCTTCAGCGAGATTTCCTTGATGTTCAGAATGATATTCGTCACGTCCTCACGAACGCCGGGGATCGACGAGAACTCGTGCAGCACGCCGTCGATCTGCACAGTCCGGATGGCTGCACCCTGCAGCGAGGACAACAGCACGCGCCGTAGCGCGTTGCCCAGCGTCATGCCGAAGCCGCGCTCCAAAGGTTCGGCAACGATCGTCGCAACACGCGTGCGATCACGTCCGGCGACAACATCGAGCTTTGCGGGCTTGATTAAGTTTTGCCAATTCTTCTGCAACAATTGGGTGGTCACGATCAGCCTCGTTCGGTTAGTTCGGAAGATCGCCTGGCGACGGGCAGCTTCCGGTATCAAAATCATTTATCCGGCCGCGCACGCGACCCGCGAGCCGCGCCGCACCCAGATGAAAAAAGGCTGGCACGCTCCAAGGCGCGTTAAACGCGGCGACGCTTCCGCGGCCGGCAGCCGTTGTGCGGAATTGGTGTCACGTCACGGATCGCCGTGATCTGGAAACCAACCGACTGCAACGCACGCAGCGCCGATTCACGACCCGAACCCGGACCGCAAACTTCAACCTCAAGCGTCTTCATTCCATGATCCTGAGCCTTGCGGCCAGCATCTTCAGCAGCCATCTGGGCGGCAAACGGCGTAGATTTACGCGAGCCTTTGAAACCCATCATGCCCGAAGACGACCAGGAAATCGTGTTGCCCTGAGCGTCCGTGATGGTGATCATCGTATTGTTGAACGATGCGTTGACGTGTGCCACGCCCGACGAGATGTTCTTTTTCTCGCGGCGGCGCACTTTGCCGCGCTGCTGCTCTTTCGCCATTTGGTTTTAAGTCTCCGTTCCCGCGCGCGGCGGTCCTATGCGATGCGTAGTCTGAGGCACAAGAAGACACCGGATAAAGCATGGCCCAAAGGCCGCGTCCGGCATCTTAAAGCGCGTTACTTCTTCTTGCCTGCGATCGGCTTGGCCGGCCCCTTACGGGTGCGCGCGTTGGTGTGCGTCCGCTGGCCGTTCACGGGTAGACCGCGACGGTGGCGCAGACCGCGATAGCAACCGAGATCCATCAGGCGCTTGATATTCATTGCGACTTCACGACGCAGATCACCTTCGACGATGAAGTCGCGGTCAATCGTCTCGCGGATCTGAAGTACTTCCGCGTCAGTCAGCTGATTCACCCGCCGTTCGGCCGGGATACCAACCTTCGTGCAGATGTCGCTCGCCATCTTCGGGCCGATACCGTGAATATACTGAAGTGCGATAAGCACACGTTTCTGCGTTGGGATATTCACGCCAGCGATACGTGCCACGTCTGTCTCCTAGAACCATCGATGAGCGGAAACCAAGCAAACCAGCCACCAAGGCTGGGCACGATCCCGCTGATTTTGTTATCAAAAAACGCAACCACCTGCCCTGCGGCACCCTCTCCGCCGGACAAGTTACGGCTCGTTGCGTCAGAAAATCGCGTTGTTGTAGCTGAGCATGCCCGGTTCGTCAATATTTGCCCTTGACAAGCCTGGACACCCGCAACGCTACCCCAACACCTCGTCGATCTGCCGAGTGACCTCTTCGATCGGCGCCATTCCATCCACACTGTGAAGCTTACCCTTCGCGAAATAGAAGCCGATAAGCGGCGCCGTCTCACGATAATAAGCCATTAACCGGTTGCGCACGGTTTCAGCGTTGTCGTCCGCACGGCGTGTGAATTCCGTACTTCCACAAACGTCACAAACGCCCTCAACCTTGGGCTTCTTGTTCCGATCATGATATCCAGCGCCGCACTTCGCACAGGTGTAACGCCCGGATACCCGGTCCACCAGCACCTCGTCGTCTACTTTGATCTCGATGACCACGTCGAGAGACTTGCCCTTCTGTGCGAGCAATTCTTCGAGCGCAGCCGCCTGCTTTAACGTACGCGGAAAGCCGTCAAGGATAAAACCGTCCTTGCAATCCGGCTGATCAATCCGCTCAGCAATAATGCCAATCACGATATCGTCGGATACGAGCTGCCCCGCGTCCATAACCGCCTTGGCTTTCTTGCCGATGTCAGTACCTGCCTTCACGGCCGCCCGCAGCATGTCACCCGTCGAAAGCTGAACAAGCCCACGCTTAGAGACTAACTCCTGCGCTTGGGTCCCTTTGCCCGCGCCCGGCGGTCCCAGCAGGATCAGATTCATCGCCGCCCCCCCCTGCGCGTTGTCGGCGACGCACCTTTGAGTTTCGCCTTTTTTATCAAGCCTTCGTATTGGTGCGCCAGCAGATGGCTCTGGATTTGCGCAACCGTGTCCATAGTCACGCTCACCGCAATCAGCAACGACGTACCACCAAGAACCGCAGCGAAGGTCTGCGGAACGGCCGCATACGAAATCATGATCTCAGGCAACAAACAAACGGCAGCGAGGTAAAGGGCACCAACAACCGTAATGCGTGTCAGAACGTAGTCGATATATTCCGCCGTCTTGGCGCCAGGCCGGATGCCGGGAATATAGCCACCGTACTTACGCAGGTTGTCGGCCGTTTCCTGCGGATTGAACACGACCGCAGTGTAGAAGAACGCGAAGAAAATAATGAGCGCGGCATAGATCAACGTATGCAGCGGTTGGCCGTAGCCCAACGCTGACACGATAACGCGCAGCCATTCAGAACCTTCGCCACCCTGACCCGTGGTGAACTGAGCCGCCGTGATCGGCAACAAAAGTAGCGACGAGGCAAAAATCGGCGGAATAACACCGGCAGAGTTTAATTTCAGCGGCAGGTGCGAGGAATTGCCCTGCATCATTTTGTTGCCCACTTGGCGCTTCGGATACTGGATCAAAAGCCGCCGCTGAGCACGCTCAACGAACACGATCGCCAGCACAACAAATGCCATCAACAACAACAGTACAAACAGCATGAAGAGCGAAAGCGAGCCAGTACGCGAAAGCTCAAAAAGCCCCGCCAGCGCCGACGGCATACCCGCGACGATGCCAGCGAAAATGATCAACGAAATACCGTTGCCGATCCCACGTTGCGTAACCTGTTCGCCGAGCCACATCAGGAACATTGTGCCGCCGACAAGCGTAATGACGGTCGTCACCCTGAAGAACCAACCTGGATCAGTCACAACTGACCCAGCAGCCGATGAGGTACCCTCAAGTCCCACAGCAATTCCGTAGGCCTGGAAGGTTGCCAAAATCAGCGTCAGATAACGCGTGTATTGGTTGATCTGCTTACGGCCCTGCTCGCCCTCTTTCTTCAGCGCTTCCAGCTTTGGGTTCACGCTGGTCATCAGCTGCATAATGATCGAGGCGGAGATGTACGGCATAATATTGAGCGCGAAAATCGCCATGCGCTCCACCGCACCACCCGCAAACGTATTGAACAGCCCCAGAATGCCGCCGGAGGCCTGATTGAACGTTTCGGCGAAAGCGACAGGGTTGATACCCGGAATAGGAATGAACGTTCCGAAGCGATAGACGATCAGCGCTCCCAACGTGAACCAGATGCGGTTCTTGAGATCTGTCGCCTTCGAAAAGGCCGAAAGGTTGATGTTGGAGGCAAGCTGCTCCGCAGCGGATACCATAGCTGATGTGTCTCCCGACCCGGGCGCAGCTCCCGATCCTGCGACGAATGCTTCGCCGTGCGAGACTGCACCGCTTTCATTGAGCGTTAGAGCGCGACTCTCCACGGCGACGACGCGGAGACCGGGTCCAAATGTCCCCGGCGAACGGCCCCAAAAGTAGTCGCCTCCTCAACGCAGCTCGCGCCCCGAAGGACGCGCGCTCTATGATCTGGCCATTCCCCAGCTCCATGACAACCTTTTCAAAGTCGCCATATAACGAACAGAGGTGGCATTCCCTCCTTCAGGCAGAGCGCGCTGCAATCAGCCCTTTGCCTTCTTCTTAGCTGCAGACTTTTCGGCCTTCTCGACGTCTGCAGCCAGGATTTTCTTTTCGATCAGCGTAATGCTACCACCAGCCTTCTCGACGGCAGCCTTGGCAGATGCTGTCGCGTGATCGACCGTCAGCTTTACAGCCGCAGTCAGTTCCCCACTGCCGAGCAGACGAACACCGTCTTTAGGACGACGCAGAACGCCGGCTGCAACCAACGCAGAGACGTCAATCGTCTGAGCTTTGTCGAGCTTGCCCGCATCAATAGCGGTCTGCAGCGCTCCGAGGCTCACCTCGTTGAAATCCTTACGGCGCCACTTGCTGAAGCCGCGCTTCGGCAAACGCCGGTAAAGCGGCATCTGACCGCCTTCAAAGCCACCGATCGCAACACCCGTACGGGAATGCTGACCCTTGTGGCCGCGTCCACCCATCTTGCCGACGCCGGAACCGATGCCGCGGCCGACGCGCACGCGCGTTTTACGCGCGCCAGGATTATCTTTGATCTCGTTAAGCCGCATGAGTCTACAAAGCCTCTTCGTCAATTCTTTCAGTGGGGCGCCTTAGGCCTTCTCGTCAACGATACGCACCAAGTGGCGTACGCTGTTGATCATGCCACGCACAGACGGCGTATCTTCAAGAGTTCTACGGCGGTGCAGCTTATTGAGGCCAAGCCCCTTGAGCGTCTTCGTCTGCACTTCGGGGCGGCGGATTGCACTGCGCACCTGTTCGACCGTGATCGTTTTCTTCTCAGCCATTTCGTTTCAACCTCAGCGGTCCAACCGGGACGACAGTATGCCCGTTGATTCAACCTAGTGGATGAACGGTAGCGCGAACCGCCAGGCCGCGCCTTCGCTCTAAATAACTTAGCCTTCTACCGCTGCTTCCGAAGCGGACGAACCGTCGCGGCGGCGGGCCACGATATCCGAAACCTTGAGGCCACGACGTGCGGCCACGGTCCGGGGATTTTCCTGATGCTTCAGGGCATCGAAGGTTGCACGAATAACGTTGTAAGGGTTCGTTGAACCCAACGACTTCGCAACAACGTCCTGCACGCCAAGCATTTCGAACACAGCGCGCATTGCACCACCGGCGATGATACCCGTGCCCGGAGGCGCCGAGCGTAGCACAACCTTACCGGAGCCGTGACGGCCTTGGCTGTCGTGGTGCAACGTGCGTGCATCACGCAGCGGGATGCGGACCAACGAGCGCTTCGCCGATTCCGTAGCCTTACGGATGGCTTCAGGCACTTCGCGAGCCTTGCCGTGGCCATAGCCAACGCGACCTTTCACGTCGCCGACAACAACCAGCGCTGCAAAACCGAAACGCTTACCGCCTTTGACAACCTTGGCCACACGGTTGATGTGAACCAGCTTGTCTGAAAATTCGCTGTCGCGCTCTTCGCGATCGCGGTCCCGGCCGCGGCGGCCTTCAGGAGAACGTGCCACAGTCGTGGTCCTTTCGTTTTAGAAGCTCAGGCCGCCATCACGCGCGGCGTCCGCGAGCGCCTTGACGCGCCCATGAAACAGATACCCACCACGGTCGAAGACAACCTCTTTGACACCAGCAGCAACGGCGCGCTCGGCGACGAGCTTGCCGACAGCCGCTGCTGCGTCCTTGTCTGCACCGGTCTTGATGTTCCCTCGGAGCGCATCGTCCAGCGTCGAAGCCGCGGCAAGCGTACGCCCAGCCGCATCGTCGATAATCTGTGCGTAGATGTTCTTCGACGACCGAAAGACCGACAATCGCGGACGACCGGAGGTACGCGCCTTCAGGGTGCGGCGTACACGCGTCCGACGCTTTTCGAATTTCTTGCTCAGCGACGCCATCGTTCCTGTCCTTATTTCTTCTTACCTTCCTTGCGGAAGATGTATTCGCCCCGATAACGCACACCCTTACCTTGATAAGGCTCCGGCGGACGATAGCGACGGATCTCGGCAGCCACCTGCCCGACGAGCTGCTTGTCAATGCCGCTGACCGTCACGATTTCCTGCTTGGCACCTGCCACCGCGACCTGCACGCCGGCTGGGATCTTGTGCACCACTTCGTGGCTGAAGCCGACGTTGAGTTGCAGATCCTTGCCCTTCATGGCTGCACGGTAGCCGACGCCCTGGATTTCCAGAACTTTCTCGTAGCCTTCCGTAACCCCCGTCATGAGGCTGGCAATCCGCGTACGCGACATGCCCCACATAGAGCGAGCGCGTTTGCTATTGTCCTTCGGCGTAACGACGAAGCCGGCATCAGTCTTCTCGACCGTAACCTCGTCAGGAACGGTGAACGCCAATTCGCCCTTAGAGCCTTTGACCTTGACCGTCCGCCCGTCGAGCGCTGCGGTCACGCCAGACGGCACAGGAACAGGCTTCTTTCCGATGCGAGACATGGGTTTGACCTTTTCACCCCGGCAACCACCGGGTCTTTCCAATTAGAATACGTTGCAGAGAATTTCGCCGCCGACGTTCTCTTCACGAGCCCGCACGTCCGACATCACACCCTTGGGAGTGGACAGGATCGAGACACCGAGCCCGTTCGCCACCGTCGGGATATCCCTGACTTGTGAGTACACACGACGGCCTGGCTTAGAAACGCGCTTAATAGTGCGAATCGCCGGCTGGCCATTGAAGTACTTCAATTCGATTTCAAATTCGGGCGTTACACCCTTCTGTTCCACCCGCGTATAACCGCGGATAAATCCTTCCGACGCCAATACGTCGAGCACCCAGCCGCGCAGGTTAGAAGCCGGCGTAGAAACAGTCGGGCGCCGCCGCATCTGAGCGTTACGAATACGGGTCAGCATATCGCCTAGCGGATCGTTCATAGACATCCTGTTTCGGCCCTCCTTACCAGCTCGACTTGACCATGCCGGGGATCTGACCCTGGCTCGCCAATTCACGCAGCTGATTACGGCACATCTTGAGCTTGCGGTAATAGGCCCGCGGACGCCCGGTAATCTCACAACGATTCCGAATACGCGTTGGTGATGCATTCCGAGGCAGTTCTGCCAGTTTGAGACGTGCTGCAAACCGCTCTTCAGCGCCAAGCGTCATGTCTTTCGCGGAAGCCTTCAAGCGCTTACGCTTTTCTGCGTACTGCGCAGCCAGCTTGCGGCGCTTTTCGTTGTGTTGGATCTTGCCGGTCTTTGCCATTCATATCCTCCAAAGGCCTTTCGGGGTGCGCCCGAGGTCCTCTAGCTACGGAAAGGGAAATTGAATTCACGCAGAAGCTCGCGAGCTTCCTCGTCGTTCTTCGCGGAAGTACATACGATCACGTCCATGCCCCAGATCTGATCGACCTTATCGTAGTCGATTTCCGGAAACACGATGTGCTCTTTGAGACCGCAGGCATAGTTGCCACGGCCATCGAAGCTCTTCGGATTGAGACCTCTGAAGTCCTTGATCCGCGGCATTGCGATCGTCACAAACCGATCGAGGAACTCGTACATCCGATCGCCACGGAGCGTGACTTTCGTACCGAGAGCCATACCTTCGCGGACCTTAAACGTCGCGATCGACTTGCGAGCGATCGTGGTCACAGGCTTTTGACCAGCGATCATCGCCAAATCGGAAGAGGCGTTTTCCACCTTCTTACGATCAGCAACGGCTTCGCCGATGCCCATGTTCAACACAATCTTCTCGAGCTTCGGAATCATCATCGGGTTCGCGTAGCCAAACTTCTCCTTCAGCTTCGCGCGCACCACTTCTTCATAATGCTTCTTCAGCCGCGGCTTGTAATCAGCCGGGCGCGGGCTAGCCGGCGCCATATTGGCTGCCGGAGCGGCTTTTGCAGCCTTTCGGCCCTTCTTGGCTTTGTCGTTATCGGCCATGACTTACTTCTTCTCCGGAATTACTTCGCCAGAGCGCTTAGCGATACGCACTTTCGTGCCGTCCTCAAGCACCTTGGTTCCAACCCGCGTCGGCTTCCCGTCACGCGGATCTTCCAAAGCGAGATTCGACAGGTGGATCGCCGCTTCCTTGGAGATGATGCCGCCCTCCTCCTGCGCCGTCTGACGCTGGTGACGGCGCACCATGTTCACTCCGCGCACAAGCGCACGATCTTCATTCGGCCGAACCTCGATCACTTCGCCATGCTTGCCCTTATCGCGGCCAGCAAGCACGATCACGTGGTCACCCTTTTTGATCTTCGCCAACGCCATTTCAAATCACCTCCGGCGCGAGCGACACAATCTTCATGTGATTTTTCGCTCTTAATTCACGCGTAACCGGTCCGAAAATACGGGTACCAACAGGCTCACCCTGCTGATTGATCAACACTGCGGCGTTGCGATCAAAACGGATCAAGGAACCGTCGGCGCGACGAACACCCTTAGCGGTGCGCACAACAACAGCCTTCATCACCTGGCCCTTCTTGACGCGACCTTTGGGGATCGCCTCCTTTACGGACACAACGATGATATCGCCGACCGTTGCGTATTTCCGCTTCGAGCCGCCAAGCACCTTGATGCACTGCACCCGGCGCGCGCCCGAATTGTCGGCGACGTCGAGATTCGTCTCCATCTGGATCATCGCACTTGCTCCTTATCCACCCCGCCCGCTCGCGGCCTTAGAAAATCTTCAATGGCGCGGCGCGGCGCGCACTTCCTTCAATCGCTTCCGGGACCCGCGTCAAATGGCGAGCCCCTTCGCCTAACCTTGCTGTACGAGCACCGACCATCTCTTGTTTTTCGAGATCGGTGCTGTCTCTACGATCTGCACGCGATCTCCAATCTTGAATTGATTGGCCTCGTCATGCGCATGGTACTTCTTCGTCCGGCGAACCGTCTTCTTGAACAGCGGGTGCGTATAGCGGCGCTCGACCTCAACAACCACGGTCTTGTCGTTCTTGTCCGACACCACGACGCCGTGCAGGATTCGCTTAGGCATTTCTTATCTCCTCAGGCGTCTTTACCAGCGCCGGCCGCACGCTTCTCGGTCGCGATCGTCATGACACGCGCGATGTCGCGACGCACTTCCTTAAAGCGCGACGTATTCTCGAGCTGTCCCGAAGCCCTCTGAAAGCGCAGGTTGAACTGCTCCTTCTTGAGCTTGACCAATTGGTCGTCGAGCTGATCGAGCGACATATCCCTGAACTCGGCGGCTTTCATCGTTTCGTCCTCAAGTAATCTCTTTCGTCCCGGCGGGCTTAGCCAATCCGCGACACGACACGCGTCTTAATCGGCAGCTTCTGGGCTCCAAGCTCGAGTGCCTCTCGGGCGATATCGTCCGGCACACCATCAAGCTCGAACATGATCCGACCCGGCTTCACGCGAGCCGCCCAATATTCCAGAGAACCCTTACCCGAACCCATTCGGACTTCGGCAGGTTTTGACGTCACCGGCAGATCTGGAAACACACGGATCCAAACGCGGCCAGCACGCTTCATGTGACGCGTAATTGCCCGTCGTGCGGCCTCAATCTGGCGTGCCGTGATCCGCTCCGGCTCCATCGCCTTCAAGCCGTGCGAGCCGAAGTTCAACGTCGTGCCACCTTTGGCAACGCCGTGAATACGTCCCTTGAACTGCTTGCGGTACTTCGTGCGCTTAGGTTGCAGCATGACCAGTCCTCAAAATATCCCGTTCTTAAGCGTCTGCGCCGCGATCACCGCGCTCACGACGCTGACGGCCGCCACCGCCACCTTCCTGCATATCGACCGCGCGACGCTCAGCAGCCATCGGATCGTGCTCAATGATTTCGCCCTTGAACACCCAAACCTTGATACCGATGATGCCATAAGCGGTCTGCGCTTCGCCGTATCCGAAATCGATGTCGGCGCGCAGCGTGTGCAGCGGCACGCGCCCCTCGCGATACCATTCGGTACGTGCGATTTCCGCGCCACCCAGACGGCCGGCGACGTTGATACGGATACCGAGACCGCCCATCCGCAGCGCAGACTGCACCGCCCGCTTCATCGCACGGCGGAACGCCACACGGCGCTCTAGCTGCTGCGCAATGTTCTCAGCAATCAACGTCGCATCGATCTCAGGCTTGCGCACTTCGAGGACGTTGAGATGGACCTCACTGGTGGTCAGGCGCGAAAGCTCACCACGCAGCTTGTCGATGTCAGACCCCTTCTTGCCGATTAGCACACCCGGACGCGCCGTATGCACTGTAACGCGGCACTTCTTGTGTGGGCGTTCGATCACGACCTTAGAGATACCAGCCTGGCGCTGCTGCTTCATGATGTGCTCGCGGATAGCCATATCCTCGTGCAGCAACCTTCCATACTCAGCGCCGCCGGCAAACCAACGGCTGTCCCAGGTGCGATTAATGCCGACGCGCAGGCCGATCGGATTGACCTTCTGACCCATTATTCGGCCTCCTTGGCCTGTACGGCGTCCGCAGCCTTGGACCGCTTACGCCCCTTGGACTTCTTTTCTTCGTCTTCAGCCACTTCGCGCACCACCACGGTGATCTGCGAAAACGGCTTATGCACCATCGATGCGCGACCACGACCGCGGGCATGGAAGCGCTTCATGACAAGGTTCTTGCCAACGTAGGCTTCCGCCACCACGAGCTGATCGATGCTCAGCTGATGGTTGTTTTCAGCGTTAGCAACCGCGCTCATAACGCACTTGCGTACGTCCTGAGCGATGCGCTTGCGAGAGAACTCGAGGTCAGCCAACGCGGCGTCGACCTTCTTGCCACGGATAAGTCCCGCGACGAGGTTAAGCTTCTGCGGCGAAACTCTTAAGTTGCGCGCAACCGCCTTCGCCTCATTCTCTGGCAGGCTGCGCTCTCGGCTAGGCTTACCCATTATCGTCTCGCCTTCTTGTCTCCGCCGTGCCCCGGGAAGTTACGCGTGGGCGCGAACTCGCCGAACTTGTGACCGATCATGTCCTCGGTCACGTTCACGGGAATATGCTTCTGCCCGTTGTAGACGCCGAAGGTCAGGCCGACGAACTGCGGCAGGATCGTCGAACGACGGGTCCAGATCTTGATGATCTCATTGCGCCCCGAGGAGCGCACCTTATCGGCCTTCTTCAGAAGGTATCCGTCAATAAACGGACCTTTCCAGACTGAGCGTGCCACCGCGTCTATCTCCTTCGTGCGCCGCTGCGGCGCTTACTTCTTCTTCAGGTGACGGCTGCGGACAATGAATTTGTCCGTTGCCTTGTTCTTACGCGTCTTCGCACCCTTCGTAGGCTTGCCCCAAGGCGTAGCCCAGTGCTTGCCGCCGTTCGTACGACCACCGTTTGGGTGATCGATCGGGTTCATGGTGATACCGCGAACCGTTGGGCGCGTGCCCTTCCAGCGCGTGCGGCCCGCTTTACCGTCTACAGTGTTAGCGTGATCCGAGTTCGAAACCGCACCAACGCTCGCCATGCAGTCAGCATGAACGCGGCGTGTTTCGCCCGAGTTGAGCTTTAAGATAGCCCAACCGGAGTCGCGACCGACCAACTGAACGAAAGCGCCAGCCGAACGAGCGATCTGACCGCCATGGCCAGGCTTCAGTTCGACGTTGTGCACGATCGTCCCAATCGGCATGCCCGACAATGGCATCGCATTGCCCGGCTTAACGTCAGCCGTCTCAGCCGCCACAACCGTGTCGCCAGCATTCAGACGCTGCGGCGCCAGGATGTAGCTCAGTTCACCGTCCTCATACTTGATGAGCGCGATAAACGCCGTGCGGTTCGGATCGTACTCCAGCCGCTCGACAACGGCCGGCACGTTGAATTTGCGCCGCTTGAAGTCAATCTTGCGGTAGGTCTGCTTGTGACCGCCGCCGATGTGACGGGTCGTAATACGCCCGTGCGTGTTACGACCGCCGGTCTTCTTCTTGCCCTCGGTCAGCATCTTGACCGGAGCACCCTTCCAAAGGTTGCTGCGGCTTACGATAACGAGCTGACGCAAACCGGGCGAAGTCGGTCGGAATGTCTTAAGTGCCATGGTCCCGATCTCCTTAAAGCCCGGTCGTCACGTCGATGGACTGGCCGTCCTCAAGCGTAACGATGGCCTTCTTGGTATCGCTGAGAACTCCTGTCCGGCCGCGAAAGACTTTCTTTTTGCCTTTGCGCACGAACGTGTTCACAGCTTTCACTTTTACGCCGAAGAGCGTTTCAACGGCAGCTTTGATGTCAGGCTTGTTCGCGGTCTTAGCGACGTTGAAGACAACCTGATTGGCTTCCGAAAGGAGCGTCGCCTTCTCGGTGATGACCGGCGACAGAATGATGTCGTAGGCCTTGAGCTTCATCATTGGCTCGTCTCCCCGGACGCCTTGCCATTGAATCGCTCTTCCAGAGCTTCAACGGCGGCCTTGGTCAGGACTAGTTTCTTGCGCCGCAAGATGTCGTAAACGTTGATCCCCTGCACCGGCAGTACGTCGATGTTGGGAATGTTACGTGCAGCACGCGCAAACGCGGCATCGACCACAGCGCCGTCGATGATGAGCGCATTTGCCCAGTCCAACTTCGCCAACTGCGCCTTGAGCACGCCCGTCTTGCCGTCGCTTTGAGCCTTGTCGAGAACTATGATCTCGCCAGCCTTCGCTTTAGCAGACAGCGCATGACGCAGCGCCAGCGCGCGAACCTTCTTCGGCAACGCAATCGCATGACTACGTGGCTTCGGTCCGAACGCCTTACCACCGCCGCGCCACTGCGGGACGGCCTTATCACCGTGACGGGCACCACCGGTACCCTTCTGGCGGTACACCTTCTTGCCCGTAACGTTCACTTCCGAACGATCCTGAGCATGATGCGTGCCAGCCATACGCTTCAGCAACTGATAGCGGACCATGCGCTGCAACAGATCCTGACGCGGCTCGAGGCCGTAGATCTGTTCTGCGAGTTCGACGGTACCGGCGCTGGCCGCGTCGAGAGTCGTCACATCGGCTTTCATCACTGATGCTCCTTCCCAGCTGCGGCTTCACCATTGTCGCGCGCCTTGAACGCGCCAGGCTTCGGCGCATCCTTTGGCAGCTGCTTCTTCACGGCATCACGGATCAAAACCCAGCCACCCTTGTGACCCGGAACCGCGCCGCGGACCATTACAAGGCCGCGATCGATATCAGTGCGCACGACAACCAAGTTTTGCGTCGTCACACGCTCGGACCCGAGGTGCCCGGCCATCTTCTTGCCCTTGAACACCTTACCAGGATCCTGGCGTTGACCGGTCGAACCATGGCTACGATGCGTGATCGAGACGCCGTGCGAAGCCCGGAGGCCGCCGAAGTTCCAGCGCTTCATCGCGCCCTGGAAACCCTTACCGATTGAGGTGCCCGTAATGTCGACGAACTGCCCTGGAACGAAGTGATCAGCGGTGATTTCCGCGCCGACTTCGATGAGGTTGTCAGGAGACACACGAAACTCAGCCATCTTGCGCTTAGGCTCAACCTTAGCGACAGCGAAATTGCCCCGCTCGGCTTTCGTCACGCGCGATGGTTTGCGCGTACCAGCTCCCAGTTGAAGAGCCGTGTATCCATTCTTGTCGTCAGTACGGTGCGCGAGCACTTGGCAGTTTTCGAGCCGCAACACCGTGACAGGGATATGCTCCCCGTTGTCGGTGAAGATGCGGGTCATTCCCACCTTCTGTGCGATCACTCCGGAACGCATGTCAGCATTCCTTCCCTAATTGCTTAACGGTCTTACAAGAGGATTTGTATTGCCCCTGCAGAGGACCACCTCGAACTTCGCGAAAGTCGTCTTACAACTTGATCTCGACGTCGACGCCGGCGGCCAAGTCGAGCTTCATGAGAGCGTCCACCGTCTGTGGCGTCGGATCTACGATATCCAGCAGACGCTTATGCGTACGCATCTCGAACTGCTCCCGGCTCTTCTTATCGATGTGCGGAGACCGGTTCACTGTGAAGCGCTCAATCCGCGTGGGTAACGGGATGGGCCCGCGCACCTCAGCGCCTGTGCGTTTCGCGGTGTTCACGATCTCTCGCGTCGAAGCATCCAATATTCGATGATCGAACGCTTTGAGCCGGATGCGAATATTCTGGCCGTTCATGTTTCTTGCCTATCCACCGATGGCCGGATTTGCCCTTGCCGACAGCGAGAAATCCACTGTCTTGGCTATTGAGACTGGCTTCCGGACGCGATGTCCCTCTCTTCACTAAATCCAAAAACACCCGGCCCACTGGCCCCATTTTGGCGGCCTGTTAAGGGGCCACCAAAACGGATGCGATCATTATTCGACGATCGCGGCAACAACACCCGCGCCGACCGTACGGCCGCCTTCACGGATCGCGAAGCGAAGCTTCTCTTCCATCGCGATCGGAGTGATCAGCTCAACGTCCATCGACACGTTGTCGCCAGGCATAACCATTTCCGTGCCTTCTGGAAGCGTGACGACACCCGTCACGTCCGTCGTACGGAAGTAAAACTGAGGACGATAGTTCGTGAAGAACGGCGTGTGACGGCCGCCTTCTTCCTTCGTCAGGATGTATGCCTCAGCCTTGAACTTCTTGTGTGGCTTGATCGAGCCCGGCTTGCAAAGAACCTGCCCGCGCTCAACGTCCTCACGACCGATACCACGAAGAAGAGCGCCAACGTTGTCGCCAGCCTCGCCCTGATCCAGAAGCTTCCGGAACATTTCAACGCCCGTGACAGTCGTCTTCGTCGTATCACGGATGCCGACGATCTCGACTTCCTCACCGACCTTAACAATGCCACGCTCAATACGGCCCGTAACAACCGTACCGCGGCCAGAAATCGAGAATACGTCTTCGATCGGCATCAGGAACGGCTGATCCTTCGGACGGTCCGGCGTCGGGATGTATTCATCAACCGTCTGCATCAGAGCCAGGATCGCGTCGTGGCCGAGCTTCGCATCACCGTCTTCCAGAGCAACCAGAGCCGAGCCCTTCGTGATCGGGATGTCGTCGCCAGGGAACTCGTAAGACGACAGAAGCTCGCGCACTTCCATCTCAACGAGCTCAAGAAGCTCTTCATCGTCGACCATGTCGCACTTGTTCAGGAACACGACAAGGGCAGGAACGCCGACCTGACGGGCCAGAAGGATGTGCTCGCGCGTCTGTGGCATCGGGCCGTCAGCAGCCGAAACGACCAGAATCGCGCCGTCCATCTGCGCCGCACCCGTGATCATGTTCTTCACGTAGTCCGCGTGACCTGGGCAATCAACGTGCGCGTAGTGACGGTTCGCCGTCTCATACTCAACGTGCGACGTCGAAATCGTGATGCCCCGAGCCTTCTCTTCCGGTGCACGGTCAATCTGGTCGTAAGCTGAAAACGTTGCCCCACCCGTCTCAGCCAATACCTTCGTGATCGCTGCCGTCAGAGACGTCTTTCCGTGGTCAACGTGACCGATCGTGCCGATGTTTACGTGCGGCTTCGTCCGCTCGAATTTCGCCTTGGCCATTGCTCGTCCTTGACAGTGTTTGACACCTTCTGGGTCACCGGGCCGCAAAGCCGCGTATCGGCACCCATACGCCTGAGCCCGATCCTCTAAGGGCTTGAGCCTTATTGTTCAAGGCCCAATCTTTGATCTGTGCCCCTGTTCGTCGAACATATTGGCCAACTTTCGCTGATGCGCTTCATCGCGACATTCCCGCCCCGTGCGGAACAGATCCCCCGTAGATGCGTTTGAATCACATTCCTTGAGCCAAAAAGCGAGAGGAGGATGAAATGTCACCTGAAATCAAAAATACCCACTTCCCTCGAGAAAATCGCAACAGCGTGCTCGACAGACCAGAAAATATCCAGGGAATTCCTGGGTCCCAGCATCCCCATCTTCCCGAGCAGGCGGAACATTGCCTGAGCGTCCTTCAGGGGCCGCAATGCATCCAAGGTGAAAAGCACGGTAAAAAGTAAAAAGGCTTTGACCTATGCAAGGGACCTCGACAGACAAACGCACATCCCAATCACCTGACGGGCCCAAAACCTATTCCGCCGAAAAGGCTCGTCAGGGCACTATTATTTTGCGCCATCGCTGGAGCCGATGGCTCTTCATTCTGGGGTTGGTCGCAGCCGTAGTTCTAGCGTTTTTCACAATTCCGCAAATGCCCTCCTGAATTTATCAGTGAAGAGATTGCTTTGCGCCATTCCGGCACCGCCATCTACGCGACCCCTCTCGAGAGTTTCGACCTATGAGCCGCTCCAACCTCGAAGGCTACTCAATCTTACTGGTGGAAGACGAGCCATTGATCGCGATGGATATTGCTGATGAGCTCGAAGGGCACGGCGCACGGGTTCACAACGTCCCCAGCGTTGACGAAGCTCTCACAATCCTGGCTTCCGCCGCTGTGTCCGCCGCCGTACTCGACTACCGCTTGGCCGATGGCACCGCCGATGAACTCTGCCAGCGACTTACCGATATGGGCATCCCGTTTGTCATATACAGTGGCTACACGGAGGTCGAAGGCGTTTGCGGCAAATGGGGTGTCATCCGCAAGCCTGCCGCTCCAAACGCGCTTGTCGGGATGGTCATCGCGCGCCTACAGATCTCGTCCAAGTAATAGAAATGGCCGGAGTATCGGCGATCCGCTCCGTCTCCGTTAAATGCAATACCGAATGTGTCAGATGAAATTGGAGCGGGTGAGGGGAATCGAA
Organism: Candidatus Filomicrobium marinum; assembly: GCF_000981545.1. Classification (NCBI taxonomy): domain Bacteria; kingdom Pseudomonadati; phylum Pseudomonadota; class Alphaproteobacteria; order Hyphomicrobiales; family Hyphomicrobiaceae; genus Filomicrobium; species Candidatus Filomicrobium marinum. The sequence goes on along the minus strand of NZ_LN829119.1, from coordinate 420,057 downwards.
CCCCCGTATTCAGCTTGGAAGGCTGCTGCTCTACCATTGAGCTACACCCGCACCCATGGCATCCGGGCTTTTTACCGATTTTTGACGGCAACGCAAACGGACATTTGCGGAACAGGCTAATCCGCCGCGCACAACCCGCAGCATCAGCTAGACTACAGAAGCGCTCGTAAAATGAACCGATAAAAACCCGCATTTTAGTTCAGGTAGCCCCTACCGTGCAGGACCGCACCGAAGCAACACACTGATAAGCTCCAACTAGAGATTTTTAACCAACCAAGTAGGAGGGACCGCGCGAACCTACAAGCAGCGCGCACAGTGTATCGCTTGACAGCAGCGCGAGGAACCCAAGCTGTCCGAGCAGATTACAGACGCATGTTACCGAGCAAAGCCACCAATCGGGGGCCTGCAATCCAATTTTAATTGCCCCGTTCATGGCATAACAGGAGCCATTATCGATGCTTTACGTAGATATCCCGACGCTCCCGGAACTCAAGGCGCTAATTTCCACCCGTGCGGATACGTGCGTCTCTATCTACGTATCCACCACACCACACACGCAGCAGGTTTCAGCCAGCCGGATAGCCTATGGCAATCTGGTCAAGACTGCGATGGAGCAGCTGGAAAGCATAGGATTTGATAAGCATCGCCGCCGCCGTCTCGAAGCGGAGCTTGCAGCGTTAACAGATGATGACGATTTTTGGAAACTGCAGGCCCATAGCTTAGCCGTCCTTGCCACCCCCGACAGCATCCGCACATTTAGATTGGCCACGGCGGTAACAGATACGACCCAAGTCGCAGATCGCTTCTATCTGAAGCCTCTCCTTCGAGCCATCGCCTTCCCTCAAACGGCATTCATTTTAACTTTGTCGGAAAATGCAGTCCGCTTGATCGAGATATTTGCGGACTTACCGCCATCCCCGGTACGCGTCCCCGAGCTGCCCAAAAGTGCCGCCGATGCAGTGGGGCGCGCATCCATAAATAACCTTACGCAGAACACACGCATAGCCAACGCCGAAGGTCAAACCGTGTTGCTCCGACAATACGCGCGGAAAGTAGACGCTGCACTTCGTGGCGTTCTGGCGGGACGAGATACCCCCCTGATCCTTGCATCCACAGATCCGCTGGCCCCGATTTTCCGAAATCTGAACAGCTACCCGGCTCTATTGAGCGAGGGCATATCGGAAAGTCCAGACCGCCTCTCTGAAGCTGAACTCGCGAGCGCGGCACGCCCGATACTTGACCGTTACTACAAGGCGCAGATTGACGAAGCGCGCACATTGTTTGAGGCCCGCTCCAACGACCGCCGCGCAACGACCAACATTGGCGAGGTGGCACGCGCAGCCACCAACGGCGCGGTTGAATTTTTGATGGTGGATATCGATCACGTCGAGCCGGGAACAGTCAACGACACCGATGGCGCCGTGACATTCGCCACCAGCCCCGACGCCGCCAACTACGATATCGCGGACGAGATCGCCGGCAGAGCAATAATGACAGGCGCCCGGTTTCTCGGGGTCCGTCAGACAGACATTCCCGGCAACGCTCAGGTGGCTGCGATTCTGCGATATCCCATTTGAACAAGAACGAGGCCCTGCCAACCGCAAAGCGTTCGCGGCAATCCGAGAGTCTGATTTGATAGAGGTAAGGTTTGGCCTATGAGGGTTAAGCCATGCCACGGCCCGAAAGCGAGGCGGTCCGGCGTTAGCACACCGCCAAAAGGTGCGTGAGCCTGAAATGGTGGAGGGGGTTGGATTCGAACCAACGTAGGCGTAGCCAACGGATTTACAGTCCGTCCCCTTTAGCCACTCGGGCACCCCTCCACATCTCGCAACCTGACTCGGTCCTTTCGAACCGGTCAATGTTCATTTGACGCCACTTATATCATTGAGCCGAAGGCAAAAATCAACATCAGCCTGTCAAATGAAATCGCCCCGCGGATGGCCAGCGGGGCAACCCCTCGTTTATGCGAAAATGAACTCCGCATGTCAATTCCCAAATGCCTGCGGCGCAATGAGCGCCCCGCATCAACGCGGGTGCGGCCCGCCTCCGGCCATGGTATCTGCGTAGCTCCCGAACCGTCTCTCTAACCTCGGCTCCCTGATCATCGTGACAAAATTTCCAAAACCCAACTCCAAGCGTCGCCCCGGCGCGCGCCCAGCGCACGCGCCGAAGGTCACACCAGACGACGTCACGCTGTTTGGCATCCATGCTGTTGAGGCCGCCCTTGCGAACCCGCAACGCCAGCTCATCAAACTGCTGGCGACAGAGAATGCAGCCCACCGTTTGGCAACGAGTATCCAGCCCCGCGGGATCACGCCTGAAATCGTGACGCCCCGCCGTCTCGATCAGCTTCTCGGTGCCGATACGGTCCATCAGGGCATAGCCCTCACGACCGACTATCTGCCAGAGCCCGTGCTCGAAACGCTTTTAGAGAACGCCGCTGACGGACAACCCCTTATCATTCTTGATCAGGTCACCGACCCGCACAACGTCGGCGCGATCCTTCGCTCAGCCGCAGTATTTGGCTGCGCGGGGCTCATCATGACACGCCGCCACAGCCCACCGCTCAATGGCACGCTGGCGAAATCTGCCTCCGGCGCTTTGGAGCTGGTGCCTGTGCACCTGACACAAAATCTTGCACGCTTGCTAACCCAGCTGAAAGAAAACGGGATAACGGTCATCGGCCTCGATGGCGCAGCGCAAGAGGTGCTGGACGACGCAAGCCTTTCTGGCCCCCTTGCGATAATCCTCGGCGCAGAGGGCAAAGGGCTGCGCGCGTTAACGGCGGAAACCTGCGATCACCTTTATCGCATCGAGGCACCCGGAGCTCTGGCAAGCCTCAACGTTTCTAATGCCGCGGCTGTGGCCCTGCATTTGGTTGCCATGCGCCGACGCGGCTAAACAAAAGCACATTTCCCCAAACAGAAAAGGCGTCCGGACCCAAAACCCGAACGCCTCATTTTGATAGATCGCTTTCCGCACGGCGGCTCATATCGGAAGCCTTACGGTGCCGATATACCCTGGAAGCTACGCAGCGCGTTTTAAGCTCACCTCCAGCGGCGACGATCCCAGCCCCAACCGCGGTCACGGCGGTATGCGCGGCGATAATCGCGCGGATAACCCCACGAGCTATAATAGGGCGGAACCCGATACCAACGGCGGCGCTCGCGCATTTCATACGCTGGACGCCAATAACCAGCGTCGTAGTAGGGATAGTAGTTACGGGGGCGATAATAGTAGGAATAGGGGTCTACATAGATCCGATCCCTACGGTAACGCGGGCGCTCAAACCGGTCATCAACGATCGGCCGCTCATAACCGCCACGCCACTCGCCGCCAGCACTGGCCGGCGTGATATGACCCGCTGCCGCAAAGAGCGCAGCCAAGGCCAATGCAAAAACTCCGATACGCATCGTCTTACTCCAGGGTACGGACAATTTCTTCTAGCTCAGCAGGCAACATGACGCAAAACAGTAAAGTTACATCTAAGCAAAACGAGTTTATACGATTTAATCGCGCCACACTTGGTTTGCCGATCCCAAGTCGAGACCAGAGTTAACTCGTTAGTTCTTCGTCCGAATGGCACATGAGCCCTGGATAACCTCTCTGATCTCCGGCCACGCAGAGTTGCAGAAGCAGCAATCCCGCAGCCGGCGCAACAAATCGGCGCAAAACCTCCACATATTTAAAGCTGTACTTTGAAAATAGACCTCTGGTCCTGCCTCGCGCGAAGCGCTATAAGTCGCCGCGACATGACATGCCGCGCCGGCGACCTGATGTGCTATCGGGCCCAGCGGCAATCAGCCGGCTTAGCTCAGTTGGTAGAGCACCTGATTTGTAATCAGGGGGTCGGGGGTTCAAGTCCCTCAGCCGGCACCAGCAAGACCGCTAGGGTGTGACGGCGGGCTCAAATGCCGCCACGGAGCCTCACTAGGTCCCCTCCACCAACATTAGCCATCGCCGCTTAGTGCAACGAAACGTCAGCAAACTGCAGTAAGGAACACCGAAGATGGGAAAGCGCGCACTGGTCGTTGTCGATATTCAAAACGACTACTTCCCGAATGGTAAGTGGCCGCTCGTCGGGATCGAAGGCGCAGCCGACAACGCAGCCCGCGTCATCGAAGCAACACGCCGAACTGGAGATTTGCTCGTTCATATCCGCCACGAGTTCCCCATCCCCAATGCCCCCTTCTTCGAGGCAGGCTCGGAAGGTGCGCAAATTCACCCGAAGGCGCAGAACCAGGCCGGTGAGCCTCTGGTTCTCAAAAACAACGTCAACGCATTCCGGGAAACCGAACTCAAGGACCTCCTGGACCGCAACGGAATTGAGGACGTCCTCATCGTCGGCAATATGAGCCACATGTGCGTGGACGCCGCGACACGGGCAGCTTCGGACTTTGGCTACAACGTCACCGTGATCCACGACGCATGCGCAAGCCGTGACCTGGAATTCAACGGTGTTCAGGTTCCCGCGGCACAGGCTCACGCAGCCTTCATGGCCGCCCTCGCTTTCGCCTACGCCAAGGTGATATCGACCGAAGAATATCTCAACGCCGTCGCCAACGAGGCACCCGCAGCTTAAGCTTCAATAGAAAGCTCAGGGCAATCGGTATCGAAGCGCATCTTCTAGGTGTTGGCTTCGATACCGCATCCTTTTGGCAGGATATAAAGCAAGAACTGATCCGTGCCTCGAATACCAGCCACCAACAAACAGGCGCACCGCCTGGCTTTACCTGTCGGCGCTCTGATATCGTTTCTGGTCGTTATTTTCCTGATACGCGCCGCATATCAATATTTTGCGGAAGTCCCCACAGCGCATGGGCTCACCGATGCCGCCTATGTCGCTCTCCTGCGTCTCGGCTTTGTGGCCGCCGCAATCCTTTGCTATCTGCTCTTGCTCAGACTCCGCACCGCTCTCGGCAAACGCTGAGACGTGCCTCGCTACCGATGCGCGCGACGACGATGAACGAACATTGAGAGAAAATCGAAAACGAGGCGCACGCTGTTGAAGCGTGGAGACGCGCCTCGCCCCCTCGGCATCGAGGAAAACCTAAGCCGCACCCGCGGCGCAAATTCAAAAATTGGTACGTACTGAACGCACACATCCCCCGACTCGCGACACGAGGAAGCAGATCACGAGCCGGGGACGAACGCCTTGCGTGGCCCGACAAGTATCCTGAACACGAAACGGTTTTTCTATGGGAAGATCTCCCGAAAGCATCGGGCGTTTACTCCCAAACCTCCCGATGCTCCGGTGAAAAATGGATATACGCGCGGAAGAGCTGCCCGTTCGCGGACACCAAACCTACTTGCTCAAAAATTCAATCGACGTGCGAATGAGATCGGCTGTGCGCTCCAAGCCAAGCTTGCTCTTCATCATGCTGCACGAGTTGGCGATCGTCTTGTAGGAAACACCCAGCGCCTCCGCGATCTCCGTCATACTCTTGCCTTCACCTAGCAGACGCAGGATCTCAACTTCCCGGGTCGTGAGCTGCTGGAGAGGGTCATCGCCGGAGTACTGAGCAATGGCCAACTGCGACGCCAGCTCTCGCTCGATATAATGGCCGCCTTCCGAGACCTTCTTGATCGCCGCAAGCAATTCATCAGCCGCAGCGCTCTTACTAACATAGCCTTTGGCGCCAAGCCGTAGGGCACGCGCTGCATAAATCGGCTCCGCATGCATACTGAAAACGATCACCCGAGCCTTAGGGTCTCTCAGAAGTAGTCTGCGAAGCAGCTCAAGTCCGCCAATGCCCTTCATATTGAGATCGAGCAAGATAAGATCCGGTGGGTCCTTTCCGACGAGCGCCAGGGCCTCAGCGCCAGAACTCGCCTCGGTCAAAATAGCTTCGCGCGCACCTGAAATCAGTCGGCGAACACCTTCCCGCACGACAATATGGTCATCAACGAGTAGGACCTTTAAGGGCTTCATGATGCGCTGTTCTCCAGGGCTTCGGGCGATAGCGATATTGCGCTCGTCTCATCCTCAATCGGGAACCAGGCCGACACGCTGACGCCCGAACCATCTGTCCGATTACTGACTTCCAGTTTGCCGTTGTGATGCGAGACCCGCTCCTTCATACCCAGGATTCCAAACCCATTTGACCCTGTCGAGTAATCTGGCAATCCACGGCCATCATCGGACACCAGGACGCGTACACCATGCCCCTCGTCCACGACGCTAATTTCCACGCGGCTCGGCTTTCCGTGACGGATCGCATTACTCAAAGACTCTTGCACAACCCGGTATATTGTCCCGTCGAGTTGCTCGCCGAAACTCGTATCCTCGATTTCAAGCTCAAGAACGATATCGGGGTGACGCCCGCGCCAGAAGTTGAGCAAGTGATCCAAGGCATGCGCCAACCCCAGATCCAATAGAAAAGCTGGTCTCAAGCGCGCAAGCATACTCTTCACATGCCCCTGCATATGGCCAACCGCCTCGCGCATACTTTGAACGCGCACGGGAATATCCTCATAACGCTGCTCATCGAGAAGAGTACCGATGGATGCTGCATCCACATCAACCGCGAATAGGAACGGTCCTATCTCGTCGTGCAGATCTCTCGCAACATCCGCGCGTTCTTCCTCCTGCACGCTCAAGAGCTGATCCTGTAGCCGGCGATTGACCGCTTCAGCCTCTGACAGTCGTTCGACCATCTGATTGAAGCCGCGGTAAACCTGCACGAATTCAACGGGCCCCCGCTCGTCCAATCGTTCAACCTTGGACTGGCTCCCAATGCGCTTAAGTGCGTCGGCCATTCGGCCCAACGGCCGCAACGCTCGCCCTACGATGAGGGAAATAAGAGTGACGATGCTCCCACATAAGACAAAAATGATCCAAAGCGTGTTGGCGGTATCTTCCCAAACTTCACCGACTTCGTTGCGCGGATCCGTTTCCAGAACCAACGTCCCATGACCGTCGAATGCCGACGGCAAACTCACAGTCACCGCCCGTGGTTTTCCAGCCAGCAAATTAAAAAACCATTCCGGAGGCGGATCATCTGAAACCGCCACCTCAGAGGCCATGAGCAGCTTACCCAGACTGTCCCACACGCTGGCCCGAACGTGACGATCGCCATCGAAATCCGCAACAAGCAACGCGAGCCGTCTTTGCGGATTAGTGATTTCCTCGACATCGTCGACAGCGTTTGTGGCAATCCGCGCGCCGACTGCCAGAGCCGCACGCGTCTCCGTTTCAATCTTATCGACAGCATGCAGATAGAGCATGACACTAGCGAGCAGGAAGGTCACGACGACCGCAAGCGCAATCGAAATAATAAGTTCCAGTTTCAGCGACATACGGCCATACTCCTACTCACGGAGTCACGTTCCGTTGGGGCTTAAGAGCAGCGCAACTGAAATCCCCAGCCAACGTTGACGTCACCTAGGCAAACGATCCGCAGTGAGAGATCAAATGATCTTCTGCTCGACGGCGATGCGCACAAGCTCCATCGACGTCCGCGCATTGAGCTTTTCGCGTAGAGCCGCGCAATCGTTCGTAACGGTTTTATAGGAGACCGCCGTCGCCTCTGCGATCTCAGACATGCTGCGACCCTTGGCCAGCAATCGCAACACATCCAGCTCGCGTTCCGATATATCCAGCATTTCCCCTTTGCCCACACTAACCAGAGCCAACTTCTGGGCAACATCATCGGGCAGCCAAATCTCACCGCGCACAATGGTCCGGATAGCCTTCGCCATCAGTGAGGGGTCGTCGTTCTTACTAAAGAAGCCCTTGGCGCCCATCTCAACAGCTTTAGCCGCCAGGATGGGCGCATCACTCATGGTGAAGATAAGGATTTTGGCCGAGGCATCCATTTCCTTGATCTGGCGGGAGACGTCGAATCCAGATCGATCCGGCAAATTGATATCGATAACGACACAATCCGGATTCTCGCGAGAGAACACGGCAAGACCGTCCGCGCCACTCCGGGCATCGACGATCTCGATATCTCCCTCAACCGACAACGAAGCCCTGAAGCCCGCGATGACGATCGGGTGATCTTCAATAATAAGAACCTTCACGGTATTTGCACCTCGATGAAAACAACCCAGCATGCAGAGCGGGCGAAAGGCATGATACCCGTACACGGCTTCCATCGTGTCCAGTGCTTTTGCCCCGAATGCTGTCAGTTCAATTCCTTGGTGCCACGCAAATGCCCTCCTAACGTCAACTCGGCAAGCCGCGCAAGTGCTTTCTCACCAACCCATTAACGATCACGAGACCATAGACGATGTCGATCCAGATCCGCCTGAACGCTGTCATCGCGGCCCTCCTGATCTTCTGCCTCGCGGGATTGGTTGTCACCAAACTGATCCAGGCGCGCCCCCGAATTCTCACTGAAACCACGAACATGCTGTCCTTCACCAAGGACTATATCGAGACCGCCCGCACCGGCATTCTGGCATCGCCCGACCCCAGCACACGCATGCGCGAACTTGCCACCCGGTTAGAGGACGCACGCCACATCGAAGTGGCGCTTCTCCCGCCAGGAGAAGCAAAAATAAACGTACCCCAGACACCGCAACCTACGACACTGCAATGGCTGGAAAGCATGACCATCGGCGACGTCGATCCTCAAATGATCGCGATCCCATTTAAACGTGGGATGGAAGATTTTGGCAGCATCGCAATTGCCACCAGCCCATTTAACAAACTGCGCGAACTCAGCGTGGCAATCGAGGACATTATCGTAACCGGCCTGCTGCTGGCTCTCGCAGCTTTTGGCCTGACCAGTTGGGTGATCTGGCGGGCGCTCCGTCCCGTTCACGAACTGTGCGACGCTATCGCCTTGATGGAGGCCGGCCACTATGACATTGACCTAACCGTCTCTGGGACCCCGGAAATCACCGCCATATCGCGCAGTGTCGAGAGCTTGGCTTCCGCCCTCCGGAAGGCGCAACGCGAAAACGCAAACCTCTCCATAAGACTAATCCAGTTGCAGGATGACGAACGGCGCGCGATTGCACGCGAATTACACGATGAACTCGGCCCCCATCTCTACGCAGCGCGCGTGCGCGGTACGGCGATGAAATCCGAACTGGCCAAAGCAGAACCCGACATATCGTCCACCGCACAGATGGCCGAAAAATTATTGGAAGAAATAAATACGCTCCAGCTTGTAAATCGCCGCGTGTTGCATCAACTAGCCCCGGCTGCACTACGCGAACTTGGCTTGACTGAAGCCCTCCAGGATTTGGCTGACCGCTGGCGCGAAGAACACTCCACAATCAATCTTACGCTATCTGTCGGATTGCCTACCGATATGTCACTCGACGAAACGACGGAGCTGACCATCTACCGCATCGTGCAAGAGTGCCTGACAAATGCCTATCGTCATGCGCATGCTAGCAATATCGCCGTGGAAATCATGACAGAACCGTTTGGAAACAACGGACCTGCTCAATTGAAATCGGAAAAGGTAATCCGTGCCACGGTTATCGACGATGGCAAAGGCATGAGCAACGAAATCGATTTCGGCTACGGGCTTCGAGGAATGCAAGAACGGATCACCGCATTGGGCGGGAAAATTATAATTGGAAAATCCTCCATCGGGGGCACTGAACTTTTAGCGATTCTTCCGCTCCCGAATTCCCTGGGATAAACAGGCAATACGCACCAGCTTACAAAGCTAATCCGCGTCAGATTCTCCCAAAAAACGTGTTACCACTGCTGCGTTGCAAATAAAGCACAGCTTAAATCGCCCGTCACTCGGGCGTTTGGGAACTTTTGCCAACACGCGTTGCAATCGTTGGAATTTAACTCCCCCGCATAATCGGCTCCGACTGATCACTGTTTGGCACCGTCAATTGCCTGACGCGCCTGGAAACGCCGCCGAAGCAGCGCGAGACAATCGCCCAGGTGATGCGAAAGCAAATAAGCTTTTGGGGGAGGAGTATGAAGAATAGTAATGTTGGGATAATCGGACTTTCATTGGTCCTGATGTCCACTCCGGCGCTCGCACAACAAGGCGAACCGGCCGCCGGAGCACCGACGGCGGCCGATATTCCGCCAGTAGATGTTATTCAGGTCCAGCCGAAAGCTGCACCCAAAGCGCAACCGAAGGCCGCCGCGAAAAAGCAGGCGCCGCAACAAATCGTTTCACCCGAACCTGTTCCGTATCAGCCCGAAGTTGTCGATGATGCCCCTGTTGGTCACATTGATCCTGCAACGGGACGCCAGATCAGCAACGCGCCAACTTTAAACCCGATTGATCCGGCCTCAGGCATCTTGCCCGCTGATTTGCTTGACTACATTGGCGCCGCCAGCCGTGTAACGTCTGCTCAAATCGACGAACAGCGTCCGAAGGACAATCACGAAATTCTGGCGCGGGTACCCGGCGTCATGGTCGTGAACGATGATGGCATGTCACGGCATTCCAATATTGGTGTACGCGGCTCTCCGGTACGCCGCTCTCGTAAAGTTCTTATCCTTGAAGACGGACAGTCGATCAATTTCAGCTCGTACCTCGATCCCTCAACCCACTACACACCCCCAACAGACCGCATCGAAGCCGTTGAGGTCGTACGCGGGTACAATATTCCGTTCGCGCCTTTAACGAACCACGGCATTATCAACTTCCAGAACCTCAGCCCGTTCGGCCCAGAAGAGACTGTTATATCGGCGTCGATCGGTACCACGGATGGCGTGAAACGGGATTGGAACAACACGCGGCACGTCCACACACGTCAACATGCCGGGAATGTCGGCGCAGTCTTTTCGTATTCCGGCTCTGAAGCCGGCGGCGCTTGGGACAACGAAGTCCTCCGCTACAACGACTTTTACGGCGCCCTCGGTTGGAAAGGTATCAACCAGGATCTCACAGTTTCAGGCGTCTATTTCCGCCAGCGCGATAACTACGACGAAGACAATTTCGAAGGCGACGACAGCCTGGGCATCTCGGCCGAACAACAGTTCTTCAATAACGGCCGCTGGAAATCAGGAAATCCGCTGATCGCGGATGGTCTGACCGACTTGAACACCTACAATGCCGACTATTTCCGCCTGCAAGTCGCACACAATTGGTACGTCGACTCCAACACCACCGTGTCGACGCGCATCTACGGCAGCGACCACGAGCGGAACCGCTTTTCAGTGCGCGACCCTGCACCAAACTTCCACATGCGCGGTCGCAACCGAAAGTACACGATCTACGGTGCCGACAGCCGCGTGGAATTCGCCAACCTGCCGCTATTTGGCGACCGGACGCAAGATGTCCAAGCCGGTATCAGCTACGAACATCATTCCTTCCGGAACTGCACAAGCTTCGGAAAGCTCAATGAAGTTTTGGACAGCGGAAACACCGGCAATTGTTTTGCCGAAGACGGTGTGAATGGCTACGTCGATGACGGCGCCCTGGAGAAATTTGAGACAGGTGCCTTCACTGCATTCCTCCAGTCATCAATGCACTTGACCAAGACGTTCTCCGTCACGCCCGGCGTCCGCTTTGTATCTTATGACGTCAAGCGGAACGGTGTTTACGCCGGCCCTAATCCTATCCATGTAGGAGATGTGCCTTATCCAGCGGACACAGAAGCCGGTGAACTCGTCGGCAAAGAAGAATCATCCTTCAATCACGTTCTACCCGGCGTCGCTCTGTCGTGGCGCGGCATTTACAATACCAACGTCTACGGCAGCTACCATCGCGGCTTCACGCCTTCCGTAGCACGCGGTGAATTTTTCCCGCTGCCGGAAGAAGTCGGCGACAACTTCCAGGTTGGCGTTCGCACAACAGCGTTCAAAGGGCTTACGCTGGATCTCGCCTACTTCTTCAGCCGCATTGACGATTACCAGATCAAAGAGGCCTTCACGGCACCATCTGGCGCCAACATCTTCGGCACAGTCGACCAAGCTGAAATCAACGGCTTCGAGATCTACTCACGACTCGATAGCCAGCCATATATTGGTGGACGTTTGAACTTCTTTGGCGAGGCCACATACACCTTCGCCGACTCGGTCATCACTGAGAGCAACGTCCCCGCCGAAGTCGGCAAATACCTGCCGGAAGTCCCACGTCACTTTGCAAATCTCACACTCGGTGTGGAGCAACGCGGCCTTTGGGACGCCAGCGTATCGTGGACGTATCGGGGTGACTTCTACACCGACACAATCAACACCCCCTACGGTGGTGACGATGAAGGTGGACAGGGTCTTGTCCCCGACGTTTGGCTGCTCTCGGCACGTGCGAACTACACTGTGCCGGGTACGAACACGACGCTTTTCGTCTCCGGACAGAATCTGACGAACGAGTTCTACATCGCCGACAGAGCAGATGGCATGAAACCCGGCATAGGCCGAACCCTGTGGGCTGGCTTTAAGCAGAAGTTCTGATTGAGTAACGTCTTCAGCACGTAGATCAATCTGGGCCGCCTCTCTCCGTCTCGGAGGCGGCCCTTTTTATTGCCCGCTAGAACCTTTGCGAAAGCGAGCCTTCACCATGCTGAGCAAGACAGTTACGTTGTCCGTACAGGAGCGCCACAAGACACAATTTTCTCGCTATAATGACTAAGCAAGCACAAGTTTGCGCAAAGCCTTTACGTGCCTCGCTCAGCTCAAGAGAAATCGAATGCTCAATTGGCTAATCCGTATCGTGATGGGGATTTCCGGAGTCATTGCCGGCTGGTTCGTCGCACAGGATTCAGCCAACTTTGGCGTCGTTCAGATGGCGATATCGCTACTGCTTGTTATCGGCTGTGTCCTGCTCGCCGTCTTCTGGCCGAATATCATCGCCGTATTCAAGAGCAGCACCGAACCCGACGACTCGCCCAATCGCTGACGGCAAAATAATGCATGCTCAGCATTGCAGCATATGAAGCTTTGCACGATCTTTCGCGACCGCCCCCTTGCAGCGCCGCAATAAGCCCCCTCATATTAAGAAATGTAAGCCGACCGGGCAGCAGCTTGCTCTGGTGTAAAGTTTGCTTGATCAGTTGCTGTTCCGAAGGCTTGCGGCGAACGCGCTTCGCGCACAACTCACGAGGTCGAGCATGGCCATTGCCGCAATACTCGCCACGATCCTCACCGCCGCTTTGACAGCCTTTAATGCCGCTGCCGCCGACCCGCTCGCCGAGTGTAATGATAGTCCGAACCCCGCAACGCAGATCCGCGGCTGCACGCAATACATAAACGAAGGCAAACCCGACAAACACAATCTCTCGATCGCTTACGTCAATCGCGCCATTGCTTACAGCATGCTAGGCAAGAATGGCGAGGCGCTGAAAGACTTTTCGTCTGCCATCGAGGTCGATCCAAACAATCCACTTGCCTACTACAACCGTGGCAACCTTTACCTCGATACAGGACATCATGATCTCGCGATTAACGACTTCACATGCGCTCTGGCAATTGATCCCATGTTCTCCCTCGCATATTACAATCGAGGTTTAGCGTACGAGCGTCTGCAAAAGCTGCATGAAGCCAAGGCGGATTTCGCACAGGTGCTCGCTCTGGATCCCTCACACGCCGATGCCAAGGAGCACCTTGATAGGCTTCGCCTAATAAACTAGTGGTCTTCTCGGATAAGCACGAACATTTCCGCCGAGAATCAAAGCTTAGACGAGCGTGATCTCGGCTGGCGATTCGCCGCAGAGCCTCTAGCATTTTGTTGAATGACGCTGATCGGCATGCCAAAAGATTGGGCATTTGTTCATCAATGTGGCATTGCCACCGATCTAACGACCTTCCTCAACACGCATTAAGGAAACAAGATGTCCGTCGATAATCTTCTCGACCGCGCGCTCGTACGCTTGGACGAAGCCGCCAGCCACCTCAAAATCGACCCGGACGTCATCGAACTTCTGAAATACCCGCGCGAAACAACAAAGGCGCGCTTGATGATCCGTATGGATGACGGATCGCGGAAATCGTTTCTGGCGTGGCGCTGTCGCTATGACGACACTCGCGGCCCGACAAAAGGTGGGATCCGTTTCCATCCTGATGCAAACGCAGACGAAGCAGAAACTCTCGCGTTCTGGATGACATTCAAATGCGCGGTAATGAACCTGCCTTATGGTGGAGGCAAAGGCGCCGTCCAAGTTGATCCGCGCAAACTTTCGAAGGCGGAACTCGAGCGTCTTTCGCGCGCCTACATCCGGGCATTCGGCCGCATCATCGGGCCAAATAGGGATATCCCGGCCCCAGACGTCTATACCAACTCCATGATCATGGGGTGGATGGCAGATGAATACGCACACATTGTTGGCGAAGCCGTTCCCGACGTTATTACCGGAAAGCCAGTGACCCTAGGAGGCTCTCTCGGCCGCGACGACGCGACTGCGCGCGGCGGATACTATCTTATCCGTCACCTCGCCCCAGAACTGGGACTGAACGGCACCATGAGAGTCGCCGTGCAAGGTTTCGGAAATGCTGGCCAGCATATCGCCTCTCTCCTAGCTGCCGACGGCCACAAGATTGTAGCCGTTTCCGACTCTGGCGGAGCAATCAAGGCATCCGACGGGCTCAATCTGGACGTCCTTCGAGAAGCGAAGGCAGCCGGAAAATCCGTAACCGATACCGCCGGGGACTTTGGTCATGTCCGCTGCGAAGACGACGAAGTCATCGGAGCACCTTGCGATTTGCTCGTGCCCGCCGCACTCGAAGACATGATCCATGAAAAGAACGCATCAAGCGTCAACGCCCGCGTCATCCTTGAACTCGCAAACGGCCCAATAACATCCGAGGCAGACAAACTCCTCGCCGCCAAGAACGTTATCGTCCTGCCGGACATTCTCGCGAACGCAGGCGGTGTCACCGTCTCGTATTTTGAGTGGGTCCAGAACCGCCAGGGCTTCTACTGGTCGCTGGTTGAGATTCACGAACGCCTCCGGGCCATTATGGAACGCGAAGGCCGGGAAATCTGGAATGTGGCGCAGCAGAATAAATCAACGGTACGCGCTGCGGCCTACATCCAGGCTCTAAAACGTTTGGCCGAAGCTATCGAGGCCCACGGCACTCAAACCTATTTTGCAAGCTGACGATGATGAAAAGCGGGCCCAGCCCGCTTTTTTTTGTCAAGCATTCACGCTCACCCTCCGCGAGCACGCTTCAACAATTGCGCCCACCATAAGAGCTGATCAAGCATCTCCTTGGCCCCGCTCTGCAGGAACTCAAAGCTCCCCAGAGACTTGCCCTCTTTCGTAACGGCCGAATAAACCGTCCACTGAATATGGACAGCGTTTCGGATCGGCACCATCTGCAGCTCGATCGAGACTAAGCGCAACTGTTCGACGGCGCGCGCACCACCCACGCCCCCATACGCAACAAATCCGACAGGCTTCTTTGCCCATTCATTGAACGCATAATCAAATGCGTTCTTCACCGCGCCAGTAGGCCCGTGATTATATTCTGCCGTGACAACAACAAAGCCATCGCACTCAGCAAGCCTCCTTTGCCATCGCAGCGCGACTTCATTTTTCGATGGTTCATATGCGGGCGAACTCGCTTCATCAAAGAACGGCATTGGATAGTCGCGCAGATCCAAAATTTCGACGTCCATATCACCGCGACCAGAGGCCACTTCTTCGATCCATTTTGCCGGATGGTCAGCAAAACGGCCCGGACGCGTACTACTGATAATGATGCCGATCCTAACCATGACCGCTGCCTCTGGGTGTGAACTGGCCTATGCTCAAACGCAGCGTTGTTTGAAATCCGCTGCCGCAAAACCAACGCAACCACATCGTCAGCGTTCCACCGATAAGAGCGGAGGTTTTAGGTCACCGCCCTGCGTCCGAGGCGCGGCCGATCGACAAGCACCTTATCAATACGGCGACCATCCATGTCGACGATCTCAAATCGCCAGCCCAAAATATCTGCGCTTTCCCCGACCGTTGGCAGGTGTCGCATGCTGGCAAGAACAAAACCGGCAACGGTCTGATAATCTCGCTTTTCAGGAAGCCGGATGTCGAGGATCTCGGCCATTTCGTCGGCAGGCATCGCTCCCGATACAAGCCATGAACCATCTTCCCGCGCGACAGCTGCGGGTTCGCCTTCCTCCTCGCTACGGAAAACGCCCGCTATCGCCTCGAGTATGTCAGCAGGAGTCGCAAGCCCTTCGAAGTTTCCATACTCGTCGTGAATAAGGACCATCGGCACTTCGCCGTCTCGCAACGTGGCAAGTGCATCAAGTGCGCTGGTCGTCTCGGGAATGACAGGCGCTCTACGGAGCAGGGCTTTCAAATTCAACGGTTCTTGTTCGAGCATCGCCGCCAGAAGCTCTCGCGTCTGCACAACACCAATGGTCGCGTCGATAGATCCTTCACCCACCGGAAGCCTGGAATGTTTCGTTGCTAAAACGTCGGCTTTGACCTCCTCGACATCGTCCGTGATATCGATCCAGTCCACATCGGTCCGAGGCGTCATGATCCCGACGACATTTCGGTCGGCCAAACGAAGCACGCCGGAGATCATCTGCCGTTCGCCGGTTTCAAGAACGCCTGCACTTTCTGCTTCCGCGATCAATAGCTTGATCTCGTCTTCAGTCACCTGCCTTGCAGTATCCGTGTGTGCGCCAAACAAGCGAAACACAACCTGCGTAGAGGCGTCCAATACCCACACCACCGGCGCCGCAAAACGAGACAGCGCAATCATGCTAGGCGCCACAATGCAAGCGATACCTTCGGGATTGCGCAAGGCAAGGTTCTTGGGAACGAGCTCACCGATGACGATTGAAAGATAGGTGACGATGACAACCACAGCCCCAAAGCCGATCAATTCGGCAAGCCTGTGTGAGAAGCCCATCTCCAACAGATCGCGCGCGAGACTGCTCCCAAGCGTCGCGCCAGAGAAAACACCATTCAAAATGCCGATGAGCGTAATCCCGATCTGAACGGTCGAAAGAAATCGTCCAGGCTCTGAAGCGAGAGCTAACGCGCTTTTAGCCCCGCTGCGTCCCTGTTCCGCCAAAGACGCGAGGCGCGCCCGGCGGGCCGACACGACCGCCAACTCAGATAACGCAAACAAGCCATTAATCAGAATAAGCCCGACGACAACGATGATTTCAGTCACAAGCAAATTCCTGAATTAGCCGCTGGAATTTCCCTTCCAAGCTTAGGCAAAACCGGACTTGCATATGGAAATACCGGCTTTCCAACAGCACATAGCACGACATCGCATATCTGCCCGCGCAATCCCTCTCCGCTAAAGAGGCGGACCACTGCGAACGCGCGTTAGCAGACGCATTTGACACCATTCCTAAACCGCGTTACCGAACCAATAGGTTACTTAACCAAAGAGTTAAAATGAGAATGGATACCGACGAACTTAGCGCAACTTTTGCCGCGCTCTCAGACCCCACCCGCCGCGCCATCCTCGCGCGCCTTGCAATGGGCGAAACCTCAGTAAGCGAACTCGCTGAACCTTTCGACATGAGCCTACCAGCCGTCTCGAAGCACCTAAAGGTTCTGGAGCGTGCCGGATTGATCGCTCGAAGCCGCAAAGCCCAATCTCGTCCCTGCCGGATTGAACCAAACGCACTCAAAGAAATCGATGAATGGCTGAATCTCTATCGAGGTTTTTGGGAACAAAGCCTCGATTGCCTCGACACCTATTTAAAAGAGTTGCAAGCAGCAGAAAAACCGCGTGACGAAGCATAGGCCCACAGGAAAACGCATCGTTAGCTTCATATGTTGCAGCCACTTCACTGGAAACAAAGATGTTGAAAAAAATCGCGATCGCCCTCGCAGCTGTCATCCTCGTGCCGATCGCGACGATCCTTCTCATCGCCATGAGCAAGCCAAACACATTTTACGTGGAGCGTTCGGCACGCATTCAGGCTACGCCGGAAAAGATCTTTCCCATGATCAATAATCTACAGCGCTTCACCACGTGGTCACCGTTCGAAATCAAAGACATGCAGCGGACGTTCAGCGGCCCCGAAAGTGGCGAAGGGGCCACTTATGATTGGGAAGGCGAAGAAGCTGGAAAAGGCCGTTTAGAAATCACTGAATCGTCTCCGCCAGACAAAGTCGTGATGAGCCTGAGCTTTGTCAGACCTTTCGAAACACGGAACGAAGTTGAATTCACATTGAAGCCTGAAGGCGACGCGACCCTCGTAACCTGGAGCATGCGCGGACCAATGGTTCTGGCCTCAAAGGTCGTTAGCGTGTTCATCGACATAAACGAGATGATTGGCAACGACTATGAAAGAGGTCTACAGAACCTGAAAAAGCTCTCTGAGACCTGACACCGGAGCATGGATCATGGCGAAAGCGGAAGATGTGCACCGGATCGCACTAGCGCTGGAAGGAACCACCGCGTCCCCCCATTTTGACCGCACGGCATTCAAGGTTTTCCGAAACTACGCAACGCTTGCCGCCGATGGGCTCACGATAAATCTCAAATTTACACCCGACGAACAGGAGCTCACCTGCTTGGTTCATCACGAAGCGTTTAGCCCAGTCCCCAACGCGTGGGGACAACAAGGCTGGACCACAGCAAACCTGGCGAGACTTTCCGAGGCAGAACTAAGCGAAGCGTTGCAAAAAGCCTGGCGGCACGCCGTGACCAAAAAACCACGTCGATAATGGCCTGCCCCAGCCCCAGCGGAGGCCTCCGCTGCTCAAAGGACGCCATTACGGTCTTTGGTTCAAAAACGGTGCAACCTTGCCACGATGCCATCATACCGTGGCAGAGCTCTCAACAGACCGCTTTTGATACTTAGGCCGTTGGAGTAATAAATCGGACGCCCATGACTTGCCGTCTCAAGCGGCCAGAGCTGCTCCACGGGAACCGGAAGCAGTCCTCACCGTGGGCACGCTGGGGGGATATATATGTACGCGTCGGACCAGTCTAAAACGGCGAGCCAAATATGTCTGGGACGCGTCGGAAGTCTACTGCCCCTAGCCCTCTTCATACTGATCGTTATTGCGCTCTTCGTCCTTTTGGCGTCCGGCACCGCCAGGGCACAGGACGAAGCTCAGGCCGCGGCAGGCCCACCTTACAATATCGCCCTCTTTACCAGCACCCGAACTGAAGAGTGCTATAGCCGTGGCTACGTCGAAGCCATTCGCAAACTCACAGGCGAGGAACAGGCCAGGATCAACGCCTACGGCGGCATTCGCGGCCGGCCCGTCTCACTCCATTTCTTCGATGACTTCCTCGAAGAGACGAAAACCATCAGCAATATGCGCTCCGCCCTCGCACTGCCAAACCTCTTGGCGGTAATCGGTCTTTCCAGCTCGACGCGGGGTAAAGCTTTGTTCGAAGCTATGTCTCCGGAACTTCGCGCAAGTAATGTGCCGTTTCTAACCGACGTATCAGTGAACGGCATCTTCAAAGACCTGCCTAATGTGTTCTCCACTCGCCCGTCACAGGAGGAAGAACGCGCCCCCATCGTTACACACTTCCTCGCGCAAATGGGCTTTCAGCGTGTGGCCTTCGTCGTGAGAGATGACGCCGTCTATAACAAGGCCTTGGTTGATGCCGTCTCCTCCGCACTCGGTCCGGATCGAATTACCGCAGACCACCGCGTACTCCTGAAAGGCGACACACTCGATCCCACCGATCTGGAGGCGATCGCAGAGGATCTCAAAGTCAAACAACCAGACTTGATCCTGGTCGCCGTCGGATCCGCGCAGACGGAACCGCTGATCAATAAAATCCGCGACGCGGGTGTCACGCCCGCGATTTTCATGATCGGCAGCTTGGACCGGCTGTCCAGCGCAACGCGCGATACCTACCCCAACGCGATGTATGAGCTTGCATCTGACGACCTTCCCGAGGTCTACAACGAGCGCATGCGCCGCGTCGCAACCCAAGCCGCTCCAGGTGCCTGGATTTTTGAAGGTCAGAAAAATCCCACCGCACCGGGATGGGCTGACGGGTCCTGCAAAGAAGAGGCCGAAAGAAGTTTCCGAGATCCCTTCGAACATGCAAACCTCCGCGCCATAAACAGCGGAAGCAAGTTCGCCGACATGGTCGCGCTCGTTTCTTCGGCCGCGCGCGCGGCCGGGCCAGACGCCGACCTCCCTACCCGACATTTATCGATCGTCCGCGCATTAACGACGACGTACGCAACCGGTCGCGGCGCATATCGCGGACGCTTCCAAAATTGGTCTTTCGACCCGCAAACGCGCGTGGCTTCACGTCCGCCACTCATCCTGATTTTGCCGCAAGGCCTCGGGCGCAAACAGTTGGCCCCGGTTCAGTTCGTGCGCGTCAGAAACGGTGAATTTCGCCGGATTGAAACGTTCTACGTCGATGTAGACATGATCCGCGCACACCGCGTCGACGAAAACGAGAGGTCATTCTTCGCCGAATTCTACCTGTCGATGCACGCAACCGACACCGCATCCATAGACAAAATTGACTTCACGAATGCGTATCTCGACCCGCGTACGAACGGCCGCCAGATCACCATCGAGGAACTGCATGGCGGCGGAAGCAGCGATGCGTTCCCCGCAACGATGAAAGTCTACAAAGTCAACGGGCGTTTCCTGTTCCAGCCAGACCTCGAAACCTATCCGTTTGATACCCAGCGCTTTGCGATCGAAATCCAGCCCAAAAGCGATGATGCACAATTTATCGTCCAACCGCCGCCCCTGGATCTACGCGATCACACCGTCGCATCGGATGATTGGAACGTCGAAGACCAATATGTCGGAATTGACGAAGACTACGTTCCGATCGTGAACGCATACACGCACGAGCCCAGCGCCGTACCGTTCTACAAAGCCAGCTACGTTTGGATGATGAAGCGCGAGGTGACCGATTATTTCCTGAGGGTTGTCGTACCCTTGGCGTTCATTCTTATCGTCGCTTACGTCTCCATCTTCATTCCACAATCACACTTCGAAGCAATCATTACGATCCAGGTGACAGCTCTACTTTCCGCCGTCGCGCTGTATCTATCGCTTCCGCAATTGGATTCAGACACAGCCACGCTTTCGGATCGCATATTCCTTTTCGATTACATGCTCGTCAGCCTGATGATCGTGATTTCAATCATGAGAATAAACAACCGGGTCGCAAGCAGGCGTTGGCTTTCACGAAGTCTCGAATTCATTCACATCGGCGCAATACCCGCACTGGTAGTAGGCATCGCATACTATGTGCACACCATGACATCGATCCCACCCGCCTAGCCTTACGAAGGTTGACGGATAAGCCTAAGAAAAGCGAGTCATCACAATACCCCATGAAATGGCACAAATAGCATAGAGTTTTGCATGCCACCATTCATAGTGGCATAGACGGCACCTTTCGTCGTCGAAGGGAATTTTTCCCAATTCGCAACTACAGCGTTAAGGCTCGCTTAACAATCGCGTCAATATATTACAACCTACGCGTGATTGAACTTTCAGCGAACGGATCGTCCAAATGTCATTCTCAAAGTCCGGCGAGTTGCTCGCAAAACTTCAAGCTTTGGACAAATCTCAAGCGGTCATTGAGTTCGACTTGAACGGAACAATCCTGACGGCCAACGAAAATTTTCTTCACACCGTCGGATATACGCTCCAAGAAATTCAAGGAAAACACCACAGTATTTTTGTTTCCGATAAAGACCGAACGGGTGCCGAGTATAGAAATTTCTGGGAGGGCCTAAATCGCGGCAAATTCCAATCTGGAGAATTCAAACGCATCGGCAAAAGCGGAAAAGAAATCTGGATCCAGGCCACCTACAATCCGCTCCTCGACTCCAGCAAAAGACCCTACAAAATTGTGAAGTTCTGCTCCGACGTAACGGAACGCAAACTTAAGGCAGCCGACCAGGACGGCCAGATCGCCGCGATAAACAAATCCAACGCCGTCATCCATTTCAATCTGGACGGTACAATCATCACAGCCAACCCCAACTTCCTTGCAACGACCGGCTACGCCCTCGACGAAATCACAGGGCAGCATCACCGGATGTTCGTAACGGATGCCGATCGCAACAGCCCGGCTTACCGGCAATTCTGGGAAACGCTGAACCGCGGCGAGTTCCAAGGCGGCGAATACAAGCGCATCGGCAAAAACGGCAAAGAGATCTGGCTGCAGGCCACGTACAATCCAATTTTCGACCCCTCGGGCAAGCCCTACAAGGTCGTAAAATTTTGCACGGACATCTCCAAACAGGTCGCCCTCAAAGCAGCGATCAAGCAAACAATCGATGTCGACCTCGGAACGGTTACGAACGCAATTCAAGCCACCAACGTTGAGGTGGAGAGTGCGGCCACCTCGTCAAACCAAACCTCAGCCAACGTGCAGGCTGTCGCGTCCGCCGCCGAGGAACTCGTGTGCTCGGTTATGGAAATCGGCCGCCGCGTGGATGACGCTGCCAAGATCACACAAAAAGCGGTCGAGCTTGGAAGCCGCACCAATCAGATTGTCGGGGGACTCGCGGGGTCAGCTGATCGCATCGGGCAGGTTGTTAGCCTCATCAACTCCATCGCGGGGCAAACGAACCTGCTTGCATTGAATGCCACAATCGAGGCGGCCCGTGCCGGGGAAGCAGGTAAGGGCTTTGCCGTAGTCGCAAGCGAAGTCAAAGCGCTGGCCAACCAAACAGCAAAAGCGACCGCCGAAATTGAAAACCAAATTGATACCGTACAGTCCGGCACCGCCGAGGCCGTAAAGGCGATCAAAGACATCACCGACGTGATTAATTCAATCAGCGACATCTCCTCGGACATCGCAGCAGCGATCGAACAGCAAGGCGCTGTGACTCAAGAGATCTCGTCCAACATGACAACAGCGGCCGCCGGGGTTCAGATCATTACCGACAACATGGGAAAAATCCTGGAAGTCACGCGAGAAGCTAATCAGTCTGCACACAAGGTTTTGGACGCGTCGAAAGCGCTTGTTGCCTGACCCTCCCGGGGCGTTCCCAAAAACGCCTCCAACGATAATCCCCCCACCCACCTTATGGCAGGACGGCTAGGGCCGCCCTGCCTTTTTTGGTGCGGGCGAGCATCAGCTGAATGAAATTTAAGCTCGGTATCTATCTTAGAGCGTTAACTCCTATTTAAAACCAGCCTCCTGGATGTCTCAACCTAAGCATGCTGACGAACCGCTCCATCTAATCTCAAGTCTCTCCCTCATACGTGACAACAAGATCACCCATCAGATCGTGACAGCGCGAACGATGCGGCCTAATAAAATTTGTGGGCCGTCCACGCGGTTCAGCAATCTGACCCAAGTGCCAACCTGAGTGTTTCCGACTTCGCAATGAGGACGACGCATGGCCACAGGAACGCGCAATCGGCTAAACCGCTCTGTCGATGCCCGTTACGACCATGTGCTGGGACCTCCGGGAGCACCAATTACCCTCGTCGAGTATGGCAGCTACGCCTGCCCGCACTGCCGCGCAGCGAACGATCGCATCGCAAATGTGCGCGATGATCTCGGAGACCGTCTCCGCTACGTTTTCCGACACAAGCCAATTCCAGACAACGATCTAGCCCGTCGCGCAGCGGAATTAGTTGAGCGCACAACCGACCCAATCCGCTTCTGGGACGCGCACATGGAATTGATGTCGCGCTCCAAAACGCTGACAGAAGAAGACCTGGTCGTCGTCGCCGAGAAACTGGATCTCGAACATCAGACACCCGAAGACAGTGAACGCTCTGAACTCCGCGCGAAAAAGCGCGTCGATGCCGACATTAATAGCGCCCAGGCAAGCGGCGTTCTCTTTACACCAACATTTTTCATAAATGGTCGTCGCTACGATGGCGCCTGGGACGAAAGCTCGTTCTCCGATGCCATGTTTGGCCGCCTCGGGCACAGGGTCGCGGCCGCAGCCGTCGATTTCGTGAGCTGGGGCCCCTCAGCTGGCCTGCTGCTCCTACTCGCGACCGTGTTAGCGGTGTTTCTGACCAACTCCGAAATGGGGCCGGAATTCCTCAGCCTCTGGCAACAAAAACTCACGCTGAGTTTAGGCGGCGCAAGCTTTGGAATGTCGCTGCTTCACTGGATCAACGACGGCCTTTTGACCATCTTCTTCCTGGTTGTCGGCCTGGAAATAAAACGGGAATTCACCGTCGGACACCTCGCAGGACGCAAGTCTGCAGCCCTGCCCATAGCCGCCGCACTCGGCGGAATGATTATGCCGGCTCTAATTTATGCGCTCTTTGTCCCGTCCGGCCCGTGGGTACACGGATGGGGCGTACCCATCGCGACGGACACCGCGTTCGCCGTCGCGCTCATATTCATGATGGGGCAGCGCGTACCGATTGAACTGCGCATTTTTCTGACCGCCGCCGCCATCGTCGACGATATCGCCGCGATCGTTGTCGTCGCCGTGTTCTATTCTGGCGAACTGTCCTTTGAATATATGGCCGCCGCGGTTGTGCTGACGGGCGGTCTGGCGTTGTTAAGCTGGGCCCGTATCTACCGCGTGTTCCCCTATATGATCATCGGACTTGGCCTCTGGATCTGCGTCCTCGCAAGTGGACTACATCCAACACTGGCTGGAGTCGTACTCGCGCTGTTCATTCCGACGCGCCCACCACCTAATCTCAAGGCCCTGATGGCTCAGGCAGATTCGATCATGGCAAACGAGGCGCAACGCAATAAAGAAGCCCTGCGCCACGGCCCTTCGACAATGGCTATGCGTACATTGGAAGCCATTCACGACCGGTTGGAATCTCCGGCGGACCGTCTCTTGCGGCACGCTGGCATGCGATCCAGCTATCTGGTGCTTCCAATTTTCGCGCTAGCTAACGCAGGAGTTCCCCTGTCGATGAACGTGATCACTGGCCATGAAACGCTGATGCTGGCGATAATATCGGGCCTTGTGATCGGTAAACCCGTCGGCATGCTATCGGCCGCAGCTCTTGCCGTATGTTCCGGACTTGCAGTGAAGCCCGCAGCCTATTCCTGGCGCCAGCTTGCGGGTGCCGGTGCCCTCGCAGGCATTGGTTTCACCATGTCGCTATTCATCGCCGGCCAGGCATTTCCCGTTCAAGCCGATTTCGCAGCAGCAAAGATTGCGGTGTTCGCAGCATCTATTCTAGCCGCAACGATTGGTGTGGCACTACTCATAACGGCACCAAAACCAGACATCGAAGAAGTGGATGTCAGTACTGCGGTGAAGTCGTGAACGGGAAGCCTCCGCACGCGAAAGATCAATTGCTCTTGATCCGCCGCTGTCAGGAAAAGGATCTCGGCGTGACTGCGCAGATATTCTTTGACGCGGTCCATTTCGGCACGCGCGATCATTACAACGATGCCCAACGCCAAGCCTGGGCCCCGACCGTTCCTGAGCCGTCGGGTTGGCACCAACGCCTGACATCTCAGACGACACTGGTGGCCGAACAAGAAGATCAGATCGTCGGTTTCATGTCGCTATCACGCGAGGGATGTATTGACTTGGCCTTCGTCACTCCGGATCGCATGGGCTCAGGCATAACGAGCAAGCTGTACGAAGCCATTCTCATTGAGGCCGCGGACCACGGCCTGACAAAGCTCTGGACAGAAGCGAGTTATCTCGCCCGCAGCTTCTTCTTGCGTCAGGGCTGGCAGGTTATCGAACCGCAGACGGTGACCCGCAACGGCATCGCGCTAACAAACTTCGTCATGGAAAAGGATCTGAGATAACGGGAACTGCGAACCCGATCGGGCCCCACTATTCTGGTATGCGAGCTTCAAACGTGATGCTTCGCACGTCGCTCTTGGGCATCAAACCATGTCGGTAGTCGCCGGAAATCACGATCTCTGTGAAACCGGCCTCACGCAAAGCCAATTCAAACTCAACAATTCCCCACCAACGCAAACTGAACAGATCCAACTCAACGGAAACGAGCTGCCCACTGCGCCAGTGCTCGTAACGAAGCTGCGAAACAGTTGTCTGGCGAACGAAATCCGTTTCGGCGCGGGCTTCCTGCAACGTCAAAACATCATCGCCGACTTGCCAATGCCGCACGCGGGCCCCAGGCGTTACAAAACTCGAGATGGGATCAAGATCAACGATCAGCCGTGCGCCGGGAGAGAGTGCTCTCTGAAATCGACATAACACAGAGCGCGCAACCGTCGCCTCGGTGATCAATTGAAATGATCCAGCCGGAATAATGATGGCCTCAAATTTCCGGTCATACTCGAAGCTTTCAAAGCTCTGCACGCTTAACGAAGGCTTCAGGCCACGGGCCGCACATTCCTTGCGGCAGAAGTCCAACATATCTGCCGAGGTGTCAAAGCCAACAACATCACATCCCGACTCGATAAGAGGAATGATCGCACGCCCATTCCCGACTGCCGGTTCGAGGATCGGCCCTTCGCAACCAGCCAGCCGCTCACGATAAAACTCGATATCTCCAAAGGAATGCCCGATGGGTTTATCAACGTGATAGACCCATGCAGCGAGCGTCCCGTAACGATTACTCATGCTCGGATGTCTCAAATGATGATGGCCGGCTGTCTGCATCGCGCAGATGGTCTTCACTCACCAGGAACGGCAACGTGGTCGTCGTGCGCTGCGGGCACCTCCACATGGCGACGCCCCATCAAGCTGTAAACGGTCGGGACCACAAACAGCGTTAGGATCGTTCCCAACGTCATACCACCCACGATGACAAAACCGATCTGCTGACGGCTTTCCGCACCGGCGCCCGTGGCCATCGCTAGCGGCAACGCACCGAGCACCATGGCACCGGTCGTCATAAGGATGGGCCGTAACCGCAGCACCGCAGCCTCGATCACAGCGGAACGCCGGTCAAGTCCTGCCATCTGCCTCTGGTTAGCAAACTCAACGATCAAGATGCCATGCTTCGTAATCAATCCCACAAGGGTGACGAGGCCAATCTGCGAGTAGACGTTGAGCGTGCCGCCACCAAGCCACAACATACCCAGCGCTCCGGTCATCGACAGCGGCACCGTCATCATGATCATAACCGGATCGCGAAAACTCTCGAACTGAGCGGACAAGACTAAATAAATGAATCCAAGAGCCAACAAGAAGACGAGCGCAAGGCTCTGGCCGGCCGAACGGAATTCACGGCTCTCACCATTCACATCCGTCTGCACATTGGCAGGCAAGATCTCACGAGCCGTTTTTTCCAGGAATGCAAGACCGTCACCGAGCGCATATCCCGGGGCAAGGTTCGCCGAAATTGTAACGGCCCGAAGCTGATTGAACCGCTTCAACTCTTTGGGAGCCACAGCCTCTTTCACGCTGACCACGTTGGAGAGTTGTATCATCTGACCTGTAGGAGACCGGAGGAAGATTGTATTGAGCGCATCGGGAGAAGATCTGTCGGACGCCGCGAGCTGCAGATAGACGTCATACTGCTCGCCGTTCATCTCGAAACGTGTCACCTCGCGTCCGCCCAACAAGGTCTCCAGGGTCCGCCCGACAACGTTCACGTCAATGCCAAGATCGTTGATTTTGGCGCGGTCCACTTCAAGCCGGAACTCAGGTGTGTTGAGCTTGAGATCGGTATCAACGCTCTCAAGACCCGGATACTTCTCGATGCGAGAGAGCATCTGATTGACGTACTCGTCAAGCTGCTCGTACGTCCCCGAAGTTTGGATGACAAACTCCACCGGCCGGGCAGATCCGCGCTGCCCGAACGATCCGGGATCCTGCACAAACGCCCTCACGCCGGGGATTGCACGCACGCCAGGCGCAATCTGCTTGCTCATTTCCTGCTGCGTACGTTCCCGCTCGCTCCAATCCGACAGGCGCCCGATCGCAAGGAAGCCCGTCACCTCAGGCGTGCCATTGATCACCAACCGTGATTGGACCTCGGGCAACGTCTTGAAGATATCATCAACTTCACTGGAATAGCGGGCTGTGTATGCGAGTGTCGCACCTTCTGGCCCAACACCGCGAACACGAATTGAACCTCGATCTTCGACCGGGGCGAGTTCGGACTTCAGCGATAAGAAGAAGACCCCGGCCATGCCCGCAACCCCGACGGCAATCAGCAGCACCAGCGGCCGCACATTGAGCGACGCCGAAAGAACCCTCCGATAACCGGCCTCAAAAGCAACAAGACCACGCTCCAACGCCGCCGAAATGCGCCCTGGCTTGGCCTCATGTCGTAGCAGTTTCGAGCACATCATCGGCGTAAGCGTCAGCGCAACAAAACCGGAAACCAGCACCGCGCCTGCGAGTGTAAGTGCGAATTCGAGGAACAGCTTGCCCGTCTTACCCGGCGCAAACGCCACGGGCGCATATACGGCTGCAAGCGTCAACGTCATCGCAACCACGGCGAAACCAATTTCCTGGGTGCCCTTGATTGCAGCCGCGACAGGCTTCATGCCACTTTCTATATGGCGGTAGATGTTTTCCAGCACGACGATTGCATCATCGACCACCAGCCCAATCGCCAACACCATAGCCAGCAACGTCAACGTATTGATACTGAACCCCAGCGCGAACATCAGCGTGAAGGTCGCAATCAACGAAATTGGAATGGTTACGATTGGGATGATCGAAGCCCGCGCCGACCTCAGGAAGAAAACGACCACCACAACAACAAGCGCGATGGCTTCGCCAATCGTCATGTAAACGGCCTTGATGGAGCGGTCGATGAACACCGCATCATCATTGCCAATGTCCGCCGTCATCCCGTTAGGCAAAGACCGATTCATTTCAGGCAACACGCCACGTACAGCTTGCGAGACATCGAGTGGATTGGCTACGGCCTGTTTGATAATACCGACCACGATGGCAGGTTCGCCATTGTAGCGCCCGTCGCGCCGCTCATCTTCAGCACCGAGCGCAATGCGGGCAACTTCGCGCATCTTGACTTGATGGCCCTCGGTCCGCTTGATCACGATGTCGCCGAACTGATCCGGCGTCACGAGCCCCGTGCGCGACAGGACGGAGAATTCCCGATCCTGACTTTCAATCCGCCCCGAAGGAAGCTCAACATTCTGCGCGCGAAGCGCGGCTTCAAGATCTTGCACCGTGAGGTCAAACGCAGCCAAACGTTCGCGATCGATCCAGATACGCATCGCATATCGTCGTTCGCCGAAAATAACGACGTCAGCCACACCGTTGAGATTTTTCAGTCTGTCGACAATAAAACGGTCGACATAGTCAGTAATTTGCAACGCCGACATCTGCGGACTCGTGAAGACGAGGTACATGACCGAACGTGCGTCCGCCTCGACCTTCGAGATCGTCGGCTCCTCGATTTCATCCGGCAAACGTCGCCGAACGCGGCTAACACGATCGCGAACATCACTGGCCGCAACGTCTTGATCGACATCAGAACGGAACCGGACCGTGATACGGCTCGATTCAGACCGGCTTGTAGACTCCAAAACGTCGATTCCGGAAATTCCAGCAATGGAGCCTTCTAAGATCTGCGTCACCTGAGTTTCGATAATCGTCGCAGATGCGCCAGGATATGTCGTCGAAACCGAAACCACGGGCTCATCGACGTTCGGATACTCGCGAACGGTCAGTCGGCCGTAGGACACGATGCCGAGAAGGATGAGCACGAGGCTCATCACTGTCGAAAAAACCGGCCGTTGAATAAAAAACGCGAAGGTGCCCATCAGCTGCCCTGGCGAAGAGTGGTCTTAGGCTGAAGCGGGATAGATCCACGCGTCTCGACCACTTTCACTGAGGCACCGTTCTTGACCTTTTGCTGCCCCGCCGTCACGACGGTAGCTCCGCTGGCAAGCCCCTCGAGAATTTGCACCTCAGCGTTGGCGCGGTCCCCCAATTTGACTTTGGCCTCGACCACCTTGCCATCGTCGATCCGGTAGACGTAGTTCTCGCCAGCCCGCGGCACCACAGCACTTTCCGGAACCACGACCACCTGTCGCTCGATTCGTCCCTTCACGATGATTCGTACGAACAGACCAGGCCGAAGCTCACCATCACCGTTTGGAACAAGAGCACGGATCGTCAATGACCGCCCATTGACGTCAACCATTGGGTCAATCGCGTAAATCTTACCTTGGAAGCCCCTTCCAGGCAGCGCATCAACGCGAAGGTCGACCGTCTGGCCTGTACTGATTTCAGCGAGATAAATCTCCGGCAAGCTGAAGTCGACCTTAAGTTGATCGATCTTCTCAAGGTTCACCACGGTCGTCCCTGCCGTAATAAAGGCACCTGGTGACACCTGCCGTATCCCAACAATCCCATCAAACGGCGCGCGCACTGTATGTTTGTCGAGCCGGACTTTCATAAGGTCTACGGCAGCACCGGAAGTCCGCAGATTGGCCTTGGCTTCGTCCTGCGCCTTTTCAGTGACGTTACCGGTTTTAGAGAGAGCTTTCGCACGCTCGTTATTAGCCTGAGCCAAAACATAGCGTGCCTCTGCGTCCGCTAATTCGGCCTGCGCCAATGCGTCATCGAGCTTCATGAGAATGTCGCCCTGCTTGACGGCCTGTCCTTCGGCAAAGCCGACAGTAACGACCCGTCCAGCAATCTCGGGTGCAATTTTTACAGATTCATCAGATCGTAGCGTTCCGATCGCCCGCAGATCGCGCGTTCGAGATATCGTGCGAGATTGACCACTTTCGACAGTGATCGCTGAACGTATCGCACCTGTGGCAGGAGCCGCTTTGGCTTCGCTATCCTTGGTCTCAGCCTTGATCGCGGCCCAGATCTCGGGTGGGACCTTCACGATGTTCTGAGACACGGCCACATAGGCAGCTCCACCCGCAATCAGGAGCGCTGTAGACCATAGCCAGAATTTTCGCATCGACGAAGACCCTCCTCAGCGGCCAGAGGCACGGGTTCAGCCGCCAATATAGCACATGCCGAAGAACGGATGCGCCAATATGTTTGGTGAACGTGGAACGTAAGCGACGCCCCGTTTCCGTCGCTCGATTTCATCTTTTTCCTTACACCCCGGTCAAATTCAGTAGCCCCAATCCACTTGTCCTACCAACCCGGGATAACGCGTCCACGTCGAACACCAACAGCCATGTTGCTGTCCCGCCACGCCCTGACACGTTTCGATTTTCTGCCTCGAAACCTGCCGACGACGGAATTTGTTAACGACACGCGTTATAACCGCGAACCCTCAAGGTGTTCGCACGTGCAAAAATATAAGGAAACTGGTCATGATGAAGGCAATACTGCCTGCAGCGATGCTTTCGATCCTCACATTAACGTCAGCCAACGCAGCTGCTCCCCAGTCGCTGGCTCCACACACGACGCCAGCCCTGGCACAAGACGTCTCCTCAACAGTGCTGAATAAGGTCCAGTACAAGGAGAGGAAGCACTATCACGGAAAACGTCACAAGAAGGGGCATCATCGCTACAAGGCAGGCTCCCGCCATCGCCACGCACCAAAGCACTGGCACCGCCACAAGAAGCGCCCCCACGATTGGCATCGTCGCGGTTGCATCATCGTTGGACCGGTTTGGTTCTGCCCATAACGAACTAAATAAATAGCGGAATCGCGGTGCAGAGGTTTCTGCACCGCGATTTTTTAGTTCACGGGCGAGCCTCGATCACCATATTGAACGGCGTCGCTACGGCTCGGCGCACACGTGAGAACCCACCCTGCTTCAAGACCTCAACCAGCCGCTTTTCACCAGCTTGAGCTCCAAGTGCCATCCCAACCTCCTGCTTCAAGGATGAAGGGACGCACACGCTGGTTGAGAACGCATAGTAAACCCTTCCAACCGGATTGAGATTGTCCTCCAGTCGATCTCCAGCAAGCGGCTCGACAATCATCAAGGTCCCATCATCGGCGAGCGTGGACCGGATATGCCGGGCAGCCCCCACCGGGTCGCCCATATCGTGTAACGCATCGAAGATTGTCACGAGCTCATAACCTTCCCCCGTGAAATCCTGCGCCTTCGCCACTTCGAACTTCACATTGGAAATGCCCATGGATTTGCTGCGTGCGATATCGATGGAAGGCGCGTGAAAGTCGAACCCGGTGAACGTGGATTGAGGAAAGGCTTCCGCCATGATCATCGTGGACGCGCCATGTCCGCAGCCGACATCAGCAACCTTCCCACCCCGCTCAAGTTTCTCGACAACCCCATCGAGCGCCGGCAACCATTCACTGACGAGATGTGCTTTGTAGCCCGGACGGAAAAATCGTTCGGTGCCGCAAAACAGACAACTACAGTGGTCTCCCCAGCCGACACCTTCACCGGATTTGAAAGCGTCGTTGAGGCGGGGCTCGTCCGCAAAAATCGCAGCAAGGGAATAAAAACCTCCCGTCATATTGACTGGGCTCTCTTCGTCAGCGAGCACCGCTGCCTGTTCGGGAGAAAGTGCAAATGTGGCCGCTGCCGGATCGTAAGTAACAAATCCGGACGCAGCCTGCGCAGAAAGCCACTCACGCACATACCGTTCACGCGTTTGCGTGTGGCGCGCAAGATCTGTGGGCGTGAGGGGCCCATGCGCCTCCAAGGCGCGGTAAAGGCCAAGCTTATCACCGAGGAGAACAAGCGCTGCATTCGCAGCCGCCCCCAGCTCGTTCACCATCGTACCGAGTAATGCTTCGAGTTTTTCTGAGTTAAGTGTCATCCGAGTGCCTTTCGCAATGAAAGCTGCTCTCGGCACAAAAGTCCTCGCTCACCGCGCGGGACCTGCACCGCAGAAGCAACGGGGACGAGTTATTTGCGACGGCATGGACACTTGGCTGTCCCGTCAGGAACAAAGCGTTGAAAACGGGTCAATCGCCGTAATTCTCAAAGAAGGCGAGCCTACCGGGAACAGTCACCGGCGCAAATCGTTGCGTAATAGCGATCATTCCAACGCAAAGATTGTATCACCCTTGGTCGCCAAGTCTGAATTTTTCAAAGATCGGCGGCTCAGGCACGCAGCATTGAGCTTGACGTCTCCAAGAGCGCGTACTGATAATACGTTCAGTCCGGCCAGACGCAGGCCCCACGATGGAGCTGCAGATGATTGGTTCAAGTTACTCGGGCGGCTATAATTTGGCCGCGGTACGAAGCGATGTCGCCGCCAATTGGGGATGGTACCTTGCTCTTGGCATCATAAGTCTGATTGCAGGCATCCTGGCCATCGCGTTTCCCTTGATTGCATCGATCGCCGTTAAGATTCTGATTGGCTGGCTTCTCATCCTCATCGGCATCAGCCAGATCTTACAGGCCTTTCAAACCCAACGATGGCGTGGCGCCATCGTCGACTTTCTCTTAGGTGCGCTCTTGTTCGCAGCTGGCTGCGTACTCGCGTTCCTTCCGCTCACAGGCCTCATTACGCTGACCCTTTTTCTTGCGATCGTCTTCATCGTGCAGGGCATATTTCAGATCGCAATTTCTCTGCAACTACGCCCCATAGATGGATGGGGATGGCTGATGTTCGGAGGAATCATTGCTCTCGGAGTCGGCGTGCTTCTAGCTCTCGAGCTCCCATCCAGCGCCAGCTGGGCGCTCGGACTA
Source organism: Candidatus Filomicrobium marinum (assembly GCF_000981545.1). Taxonomy (NCBI): domain Bacteria; kingdom Pseudomonadati; phylum Pseudomonadota; class Alphaproteobacteria; order Hyphomicrobiales; family Hyphomicrobiaceae; genus Filomicrobium; species Candidatus Filomicrobium marinum. The sequence continues at coordinate 386,807 of NZ_LN829119.1, read as the reverse complement.
CTCGCAGGCGTGAACATGATCGCATCCGGGATCAGCTATATCGCGCTGGCACTAACCGCTAAGCGCCTCGCGGACTCTGGTCGCTGACAGCGGGAGAGAGCGCTAGGTGATCGCTCGGGTCGGCTCGGAACTGACAAATACAAAAAGACGTTGGAACCAACCGAGTTGGACGCATTCAACCACGTCTTTCAGGAGGAGTAGCCCATGCGACGTAAGTTTATCACACTTGCAGCATTGATCCTATTAAGCGCACCAGCCAATGCCCAATCAGGTGCTACCGCCAAACTGGCAACCCAAGACGGCAAAGAGATCGGCACGGTCACATTGAAGGAAACTGCTAAGCAGGGTGTATTGCTTAATATGAAGCTGAACGGCGTCCCAGCAGGCGAACACGCTATTCATATCCATGAGACCGGCAAATGCGAGGGCGATTTCAAAAGTGCGGGAGGGCACTTCAACCCCGATGGACATAAGCACGGCGTCCTCGCAGAAGGTGGCCACCATGCTGGCGATTTGCCAAACATCCATGTTCCTGCCAGTGGCAATCTCCAGATTGAAATCCTGGCTCCCAAAGTGACCTTGGCAAAAGGAACGAAGAACAGCCTCTTTGACGATGATGGTTCAGCGATTGTCATTCACCAGGGCGTAGATGATTACTCGTCTCAACCCGCGGGCGATGCCGGAGGGCGGATGGTTTGCGGCGTTATCGTCGCCGCACAATAACGACGGAACGCGCGACAAGCCGCTATCGCGGGATACCGGGATCTCCACCTCCCTCCCGCAAAGTCGGACGCGCGCCCGCCGAAGAAGAGATCTCATCAAGCGTTACAGAACCTTGAGTGAGCCAAGCTGGATCGAACCAGCGATCAGCCGGCCCATCATATGGGAGCCTTGTCACGTCCCAATGCCGGATGTAGGGCGCATAAGCGTCCCACACCGGTGGACCGCCGCCGATAAACACAACGCGACCCGCAAACTGGGCGAGCGTTTCGGTTGGTATCATCGAAGATCGCAGAACTGCGATAGTCCTGTCACGAAAAGCAAACTCAGGAACAGATGCGATAGTACGCGGCCCAGCCAGCAATACATGCCCACGCGTCATCTCGAAAAACCGCTCAACATCATCACGGTAGGCCTGCCCCTTGCAGCCCTCCCACGGCATCCGGCCCTCAAGCCCGAGCTGACCGCGCTGCCCAATAGCACACATAGCCCTGACATCGACCTGCTCTAGACTCATGGGATCATTCTCCAGCCGCGCTAGTCAGCCATCAACAAGATTGTAATCCTCCTACTCAGCCGCAGGAACCACTGAAAGGTGCTCTCTTTTTTGCGACCTGAGACGGCGCTCGGTATCGAGCATGTAATCCCGCGTCAGAGGCAAAGCGTCGAGCCGTTTCACAAGCTGCAGCTGAAAGACCATGAGGTTCTGATAGCGGAAAGCCGCTTCAGACCCAGCGAGATAGAACTCCCACATTCTGCAAAACTTCTCGCCCTTCAGATCGACAGCTTTCTGCCAATTGCGAACAAAACGCTCCCGCCAGTTGCGCAGGGTCTTCGCATAGTGAAGGCGCCAGACTTCGACATCACTGACGAACAAACCAGCCCGCTCGACACTCGGTAACACCTCACTCAGAGCCGGAATGTAACCACCAGGAAAAATGTAGCGCCTGATAAACGGGTTTGCGATCCCGGGACCGTCAAAGCGGCCAATCGAGTGGACCACCGCCACCCCATCTTCCGAAAGCAACTCTGCAATCTTCGCGAAATAGTCGCTGTAGTGGTTAACACCAACGTGCTCGAACATCCCCACTGAGACTATCCGGTCAAACGCCCCGGCAAGCTTCCGATAGTCCTCAAGCTGGAAGACTACTGAGCCATCGAGCCCTTCATCCATAGCTCGTCTTTGGCTGTACCCTAGTTGCTCCGGGCTGAGCGTAATACCGGTAACGCTGACGTCGGCGAGCTTCGCAAGGTAGAGGCCCAAACCACCCCACCCCGATCCGATATCGAGGATCTTTTGCCCATCCTCAATAGCCAGCTTGACCGCTAGATGACGCTTCTTCGCCAGCTGCGCCTCTTCTAGGTCAACGTGATCCGACGTGAAGTACCCGCAAGAGTACTGGCGATCAGAATCAAGAAACAGATCGTAGATCCGCCCATCAATATCGTAGTGGTGTCGAACATTGCGGGACGAACCACCGATAGAGTTGAGTTGTTGGGCCCTGCGCAGCATCCAGCGCATACGTTCAAGCGCACGCATCCAAAGGGTAGGTTCTACCTCTCTCACATTATCCATAAGGAGAATGATAAGATCGTAGATGGTTCCCTGCTCTACGGTTAGCCCACCATCCATGTAGGCTTCACCGATCGCCAATGTAGGGTCTGCCGAGATTTTGAACTCTGTCGCAAGATCGGTGGTCCGGCAAGTAACCTGCTTTCCCGTACCATCGCCAAAAACACTTTCATGGCCGGTATGGTCTACGAAACGTAGGGCGCCATGGCGAACGGCATAACCGAACAGCTTCATCATAGGAGACGGCATACGAGTTCTCCTCGACCGGAAGATGCAACGAACAAAGAATGATTGGGGCGATCAACTGTTTCCCGCGCAAACAACCCGGGCACACCTCAATATTCTGCACACCTTCAAATCAGCACCACACATATCTCGACTTTTGCAATAATGGGTTGATATGAAAAAGGTTTCAAATCACCGCAGAAGTCGCAATGCATAATTTTCACCGCAACCTTTGAAAAAGCAAGACCGGGAAAATCCTCCTTTCCAAAAAGTTGTCACTCAGATCCGCACGACGTAACAAGGCCGACGATCCTTACCAGGATGTTTGCGACCAAATACCAAAAATCAAGCATTTCCATAGGCCATGCTCTTCACGAACACGTGCCAGAAATCACGTGTCCTCACGGTAGCTTCGCCCGACAACCCTCACAGCCCCCACAACAGACGGAACAAACCAATCCCCCGTCCCATTGACTATGAGTGGCACGATGTAAGGAGGCTAGCTATGGCGAGATGCGAAGTTTGCGGCAACGACTATGACAAATCGTTCGAAGTCCTAATGAACGGCGATCGCCACACGTTCGATAGTTTCGAATGTGCTGTCCATGCCCTTGCCCCCACCTGCAAACACTGTGGGTGCAGGATTATGGGGCACGGCTTGGAAGACGAGGGCACTTACTATTGTTGTCGCGCGTGCGCAATGCAGGAGGGCGTTCCCGGTTTCCAGGATCGATTATAGATTTCATAGGACACGCGATCATGGAACAACGTGCGGCTTGTGCGCTCGCCAAAACAATTTTGAGGAATCGCAACAGGCAAGCGCACAAAAATTAATCTCTCAGGAGTCCATCGCGATTACATCGTGGCATAGGCGAGAATAATTAACGTCAGGAGAATCAAACCTGCGGCAGTTGCTATGCCTTTTACAAAAGATCGATACGTTCGAACGTGATCTGCATAATCGGATTCTGTAAATGTTTCTGTAGTTTGAGCTGTCATATGAACCCCCTTTGCTGAAAAAAACAACTGGGCACTTCATAAACGCGTCGCACACCTCACGAGTTCCAATACCCTAGATCAATAAACTAAAAAAATATAGGAACTTATTGATTGCGATTGAAGTTATGGTAATCCCAAGGAGTGTGGCAAGTTTACTTCGAAAACAATGGAATTTTTCCCGTCAATGATATATCGGCGTTCTATATACCGCGATAGATCGACGGCATTCCACAGCATATTCAGCTAGATCGCACTCACATCGATCCTAGTGTAAGCGTGCCCACCAAGATAATTCGCTCTTTGATCCTTAGCGCACAAAACGCTGATCGCAGGGCACACATCTTCGGCGCCCCCCAAGCCCCCGAGTAGGCGCCGATAGACCGCGTGGATGTTCCCTCACCACGCGGCAAATCCCGCCCGGGCCTAAAGTTCGGCGCGGACGCAGCATCCCCCCAGCTGCGTGAGTCCGGCGTATTCGCAAACAGCGGATACGCCGGGCCTTAAAATCACTAATTTATATCAAGCCGATCCTGATCCGAACCGGAGCATACGGGGCGTGTTAAGGAACTATACGAGCTTAACTGCGTTGCACTGCACAAATTAAAATTGAATAATGCAGGCCTAATCAGACCAAAAGTTCACATCAGACACAGGACCGACGATCTCGTCGGAGACAGTAATTGTGAGCCGTCTCGTCGTTGCATCCAATCGGGTTGCCGATTTGAGCGTCGCCAAACAAAGCGGCGGATTAGCAGTCGCCGTAGGAGAGGCCCTACGCCAACGCGGAGGTGTTTGGTTCGGCTGGAGTGGAGACGTCGTTGAAGATGGCGAACCTGACGTGCCCACAACGACCAGTCTGGACAATGTCACGACAGTCACCGTCCCACTCTCACGAAGCGAATTCGAAAACTACTATCACGGCTTCGCAAACCGAACGCTCTGGCCGGTCTGTCACTACAGGTTGGACCTCGCGGAGTTCTCCAACGAGTTTCTCGAGTCATACCGGCATACCAACGCCCGGTTTGCCGCCGAAATCGAAAAGTTATTGCTCCCTGACGACATCCTCTGGATTCACGATTTTCACCTGATACCACTCGGCAGCGAACTGCGAAAACGCGGCGTGACACAGCGCATTGGCTTTTTCCTCCACATCCCCTTTCCACCCATCGAGATTCTCACGGCCACGCCAGAACATGAATGGCTGATCGACTCGATCTTTGCCTATGATCTCGTTGGCTTCCAAACGCAGACGGATCTCAATAATTTCAAACGCTATCTGCTGCAGCTCGGGAACACGACGTTCCTGCCACTGGACCGATTGATATGCGGGGATCGGGAGCTCACTGCAGGTGTATTCCCGGTCGGCATAGACGCGGACCACTTCGCCGAGGTTGCACACTCCCCGGAATCGGATCGCATCGTTGAGTCAATGAAGGTCCGCGATCCGGGGCTCGCCCTCATCATCGGAGTCGATCGCCTAGACTATTCCAAGGGGTTGCCCGAACGCGTCCGTGCATTTGAACGGCTCTTGGAGTTGCATCCTGAATGGCGGAATGCGGCGTCATTGATGCAGGTCGCCCAGCCGACGCGTGAGGATGTCGACGCTTATGTGGACATCCGAGAAGAACTCGAACGTCTGACAGGAGCAATCAACGGCCGCTATGGAAACTTCGACTGGACGCCCGTTCGCTACATCAACCGATCAGTGGAACGCGACCGTCTCGCTGCGATTTTCCGTGCAAGTCGCATTGGTTTGGTAACCCCTGTCCGGGATGGCATGAACCTCGTCGCCAAGGAATATGTAGTCGCGCAGGATCCGGACGATCCTGGTGTGCTCGTACTATCTAAATTCGCGGGTGCCGCTGAAACACTCACCGAGGCACTGATCGTCAATCCCTTCGACACCGACGAAGTGGCCGAAGCTCTGCACGCCGCGCTCATTATGCATCAAAGCGAGCGCAAACACCGCAATTACGCATTGCGCACAAAGATCAACAACTTCGATGTCTTCAAGTGGCAAAAGGATTTCTTGACTGCCCTCGAACATAGCCGCGCGAGCTACTTGATCCCGGAACGGACCGCCTAGGCGATCCTCTAGGGGCGACGCCCGGTTGCAAAGGTAAGACCATAAAGGGCCGGCTCCGGGAGCAGGATCAGACTGGTTCCCACATTTCCCATGCGCGCCGTCATTGCTCCCTTGCTTTCGAAGGTCGCACGAAAAGCGCCAATATCCGCAACGTCGCTCCACGCGCGCGCGACGCTGCCGCAAAAGAATACGCCGCCCCACGAGGCCGTCGCCAGAACGAGATCGCCGCTGACACGTGCGAGAACCCGCGTGAAAATCTCAAGTGCTTCAGCAGAAACCGTGTCTATCCCGGCCTCTCTGAAGATCGCTGCACCCTCCGGAACAGAGTGATCCTCCTCGACCGTTCCGCTCAGCTCCTTATGAAGACGGCGAATTCCACGACCGGAAAGCAAGTCCTCAACCGATCCGATGGAACCAAGCAGCTTCTCCTCGTCTGCCGTTGTTGCAGCATAAGAAATGTGTCCCGCTTCGCTCGGCACGCAAAGCCAGGCGCCGCCGATGGGCACGGCCGTCGCCGCTCCCAAACCTGTTCCAACGTTAACGGCCAGCCGCGTCGCCTTGGCATCCAGATCGGGCGGAGGCCCACCAAGCTTGCGGACGTCATCAGAAGTGAGATGAGGCAAGGCGAGTGCAACAGCTTCAAGATCGTTGAAGAGCATCACGGGCCTATCGCCCAACACACTTGCAACGTCACTAGCTGCAATACGCCATGGCGCGTTTGTCAGGACAACTTCATCCCGGTTAACCGGGCCCGCCGCGGAAATAGATCCGCCCGTGCATTGGCCGCAATCAACGCCCTCGAGATAGGCCTGGAGTGCTGAGTGGAAAGTCGGAAAATCGCTTACGTTCAGCTTCTTGACGTGCTGCAGGTCGCCGGGCCCTGCAGACCGCGCAAAGCGTGCATTGGTACCACCGACATCTGCAATCAGCTTCCAGCGTTTCACTTGGCTGACCCTCTACTGTCGTGGCCATTACACGGAAAGGCCAGAGCGTCCACTCACCTTCCCGAATACCGGCGCGTTTTCAATCGCTAAACGGCAGCCTCCCATGGGCGCGACAAGCGCACGGCACCATTTATGATCCCGACCATAGAGTACGTCTGCGGAAAGTTGCCCCACGGCGCACCGGTTTTGTAATCCGTATCTTCCGACATTAGGCCGAGAGACGTACGCGCCGCCAACAACGCCGTGAACAGCTCCCGCGCCTCATCCTTCCGTCCCATGCGTGCAAGAGTATCAATCCGCCAAAAGGCGCAGACGTTAAAGGCCGTTTCAGGGGCGCCAAAATCATCAGCCTCCTCGTAACGCATCATGAAGGGGCCACGCCCCAACACCTTTTCCATCTCCTGGACGGTCGAGACAAAACGGGGATCCAAGGGATCGATGATACCGACCTCACCCATCAGGAGAACCCCTGCATCCAGGTACTCCCCTTCAAAGCTCTCGACAAACGCCTGCCGTTTCCCAGACCAGGCACGCTCGAGAATGACCTGGCGAATGCGTGCTGCTCGCTCGGCCCAAAAACGCGCCCGATCAGTAAGGCCCATGTACAAAGCAATCTTTCCGAGACGGTCACAGGCCGCCCAGCACATGACGCTCGATGACGTGTGAACGCGTGCACGCGAGCGCAACTCCCACATGCCCGCATCTGGCTGATCGTGAAGCTCGTAGGCCTTCTCACCGACCCGTTCGAGCCGCTCAAAATCCTCATACCCAGCGCGCATAAAAAGCCGCGTGTCAAAGAAAGCTTGCGACGCACCCAGAACGAGATTGCCGTAAGTATCGTGCTGGAAATGTTCGTAGGCCTGATTGCCGATCCGCACGGGACCGATCCCCTTGAACCCATCAAGCGTGTCGACAACACGCTCGGTCAGCCGGTCCTCTAACCCGATACCGTAGACGGGTTGAATGTGTCCCCCGTTGGCATTGGAGACGACATTCATGATCCAACCGAAGTAGTTTTCCATGGTACGCACAGCCGAGAGGCTATTGAGCGCACGCACCACGAAAAAGGCGTCACGAATCCAACAGAACCGATAGTCCCAGTTGCGCTGCGTTCCCGGCGCCTCCGGAATACTTGTCGTCATGGCAGCAACAATCGCGCCGGTTGGCTCGTAGCTACATAGCTTCAACGTTATCGCCGCGCGCACGACGGCATCTTGCCAATCGAGCGGAACAGCGAGCCTATGTGTCCAGTTGCGCCAGTAGTCATGCGTCCGAGTCTCGAACATCTGCGCAGTTTCACTGGCACCGTCGCTCAGCGTCTCGTCCGGGCCGAGGATCAGGTTCAACGGCCCGTCCAGATTAAAGGCCGTCTCCGAACGCACGTAGTCGACTGGAGCATCCGTTGTGAGCCGCAACGTCGTTTCAGGACCAACATACCGAACATGGTTCGATCCGAATGTAATAGTCGGTGTCGTCCCGCCATAGTTGAACTGTGGCCGTACTTTAATGCGAACACGCGGCGTGCCGGACAATGGACGAACTCGGCGCACCAGCATCTGCGGGCGAAACGCTCTATCTCGCCACTTAAACCGCGGCGCAAAGTCCAAAACTTCGATACTGCCCGAAGCCCCATTGAGAACTGTTCTTAGAATGGCAGTGTTGGGTAAATAGGCCTGCTCGCTACTAACGAAATCGACGACTTCGATCGCAAACATGCCCTGCCCGGATGGATTGCCGTCACCCGCCAGCAATGAATGAAACACCGGGTCACCATCAAACCGCGGCAAACAGCACCATACGATCGAAGCTTTTTTATCAATGAGAGCCCCGATACTGCAGTTTCCGATCAGGCCCAGATCAAGACCGTTCACGATCCTTCCCCTTCGAGGTGCTGCGCATAATCAACCAGCCAAGCGACGAACGCAGCGGTCGTGGGCGCCCGATAGGACGCCGCTGTGAGACCGTCGCCAACCTTGATCGAGATCCCACCAGCCGCATTGACGGCGTCAAACGCATCTTCATCCGTAACATCGTCGCCCGCAAACAGTGGCACGCGTCCTAAGAACGGAGCCTCGCGCATAAAGGCTGTAACAGCGGCTCCTTTATTCGCATCCTTCGGACGGGCTTCGACCACCATCTTGCCGCGGCTCACGCGAAAACCGCCTGCTCCATCGACAATCCGTTCCATGGTCGCAATGCACACGTCCTCAAGCTCCGGTCTTGCCCGAAAATGTAGAGCCACACTTCCGGCCTTCTCTTCCAGGAGCAGCCCTTCGTTTTCACTGCAAAGCAGCCGAAGGCCGTCTTTCAATTTGTCGAGCAGATCCCCGTCCAGCTGAGGCATTTGAACCCTGCCCACTACATCCCGGCGCGTGAAGCCATGCACCCCAGCTATCGGAAACCGCAACGGCGCAACGAACGCATCAATGGTCGCAATATCGCGCCCGGTGACAATAGCGAGCGCCCCGTCTACATGCCGCGCAACCGTTGCCAGAGCATCCCGCGTCGCTTCCGTAAGCGCTACAGCATCCGGCCGGGCAACAATATCGACCAGAGTGCCATCGAAATCCAAAAACAATGCCGTACGGCGCGCGTGAGGATAAGGAGGTAGGGCCATGAATGCGGCTAAGTTCCGATGATCAGATCATGAAAGGAATGGGCGAGAAGCAGGCCACGACACCTGCCGGTTGCATCACCCTACTATCGCGCCAAACACAAATACGCCACCCCACCCGCTTCTCGGACTATTAAGCTTGGCATGGAGGGGAGGTACGATGGAAGAACACGAAAGTGGAGCTTCAACGGGCAGCCCACTAAGCAGCCCCTCTGCTGTATCTCAGGTCACCCGATCCAACGATCAGCCGGCCAACTTTTGCAGATGCACAGCAGTCTGTGTCCACCGTGCACGCGAGAATGCGACCCTTCGGTCACAGCAAGCTCTGCGCCCGATCGGTTGGAGGGGCAGCAGTGCCCCGGAAATTCTTGTGCTGGCAAAAAAAGACGGGCAGACGCCCATTTAAGGCGGCCACCCGTACATAGGGGAGGAAGTTGCAACCAGCCTGTCGTCCACTCTCAAAAGACGACAAGGAGGTGTCAATGTGGTATGCCATATACCAACATGTGCGCCGCGTCTACCTCTGCACTAGAGCTATTCGATCACAGAATCGTTCCTATTCATTTTGCATTGCAAAATTGCATGGGTCCCATGCATTTAAGGAGCATCTCAACCTCCGCGAAAGCCTTCCACCTCGGTCAATGAACCTAAAGCGAGCCCCCCCATGCTGATCAAAGCGGAAGCCTCCTGTCTCATTGTCATCGATATGCAGGAGCGTCTCGTCCCAGCAATGCAAGCCCCAGCCCGTACGCTTAAAAACACGCGGCTTCTTCTCACAACGGCTCGACGCCTCGACATCCCGGTTCTGATCACGGAGCAATACCCGAAAGGCCTGGGCCACACGGTCCGTGAGATTGCGGATGTTTCGCAAGGACTGCCTGTCCTCGAGAAGGTTCATTTCTCCTGTCTCGAAGACCCGAGATTTGCCGACGCCTTTCGGGAGTTAGGTCGTCCGCAAGCGGTTATCGCCGGCATGGAGGCACATATCTGCGTCATGCAGACGGCCGCCCAGTTGATGGAAGAAGGCTATGAGGTTTTCGTCGTGACCGACGCGACCTCTTCGCGCTCTCTAGCGAGTGAACAGGCATGCCTCGACCGGTTGCAGGCGAGTGGCGCAGGCATCGTCACGACGGAAATGGTCATATTCGAGTGGCTGGGACGCGCCGATACTCCAGCGTTTAAGGAGCTATTGCCCCTTATAAAATGACCGCGACGCGCCACATGCGATTATCCAGCACTCGCGAAAGTAACTAATCGTCATTCGCCGCCGAGTGCCCCGGCAAACGTCCGACAACGGAGACGCCACCCAAACGTCGTCCCTCATTGTCGGAGGCATCCAACGTCCCTGTAGGGACTTCCATCTTCGAAGTCTCGGGACGACCGCGAAGAGAAGTTCTGTCGGCCCCAGCCGGGTCGGCAAAATAAATAATCGCAACGAGTGCCGCCGCCGCAAAACCAAAAATTGTCGTCGTCATTGTCGTTCTCCAACCGCCTGAGGGGTGTCGGCGTTCGATATGCCGATCTAGGGGTTGGAGAATGCCTGAGTATAAGTCGGCAGGCTGTTCCCTACGGTACATGGGTCAAACCTCCCTCCAACTACCGGCGTGCGGAGCGACGCGAAACCTCGGCTTTGGAAACTTCACCAGCTGCGACGAGAGCATTGACGCACCCCCGCGACAAACGCGGTCCAGCATCGCGCATACACTGGCGAAGAGAGCTGCTTCCGACTGAATGGGCACTGCAATAAGAGAGATAATCACCGATGCAGGCGCGCTTGACGCTCAAGCTGACCGCACCTGCCTGAGAAACTGAAAACACCAGAGTGCTGGCGAAAACGACTGCCGAGACAGCGCGGCGAAAGTTTGTAGAAATCTTAGCCATCGTTCATATCCCTTGATCATGAGCCGCACCTCGGTGCCGGCATGTCGTCTGCGATGGCCTGACTATGCGTGCTCCGCCAACGGAACGCTGTTCCGGGCGTGACACCTGTCCAAATCTTTGTGAAAGCGTTTGCCGCCCTGCTTCAACGAGGCGGAAGGCGAACCGAATAAAACGATCTCAGGTCGCGGAGGGGCGACGTTCACCTGCTTGCGCCAACGGATCAGCACGTCGCTGATCAGTCGCCTCGCGCTGCTCGCGTTGTATCATCCGCCGCGTTCTAAGAACGCCGCGGTGACCGAACAGAAAGGCCAGTATAAAAACTGCTGACTGCGTAAGGACGATACAGGGCCCTGTCGCTCCGTCGATATGGAAACTAATGAGCGTACCCGTAATGCACGACCCGATGGCCACAACCGCGGCGACAACAAGCATGCGTGCAAAGCTGGTCGTCAGCAGGAACGCGATGGCGCCAGGCGCCACCAGCATCGCCACGACGAGAATGATACCAACCGCTTTAAGCGAGGTCACAATGGTCAGAGCCAGGAGGACCAGAAGCCCGTAGTGGATGACGCGCACCGGCAGACCGATAGCGCGCGCATGCTGAGGATCAAAGCAATAAAGCAGCAGATCACGCCATTTCAGCGCCACGACGAGAAACGTGCCGCCTGCAATGACCGCTATCTCGATCAGGTCCGAAACGCTGACACCAAGCAAATTGCCAAATAGAATATGATCCAGATGCTGGTCCGTATGGATCTTCGTGAACAGCACGAGCCCAAACCCGAACATCCCGGAAAACACGATCCCCATCACCGTGTCTTCCTTCACGCGGCTGTTCTCTTTGAGGTAGCCGGTCAACCCGGCACATGTCAGCCCGGCAACGAACGCCCCGAACGACAAAGGCAAACCTGCGACATAGGCGAGAACGATGCCGGGCAGCACGGCATGCGAAATGGCATCGCCCATCAAGGACCATCCCTTGAGCACAAGGTAGCACGACAGCACGGAGCAAACCGCGCCGATCAGCACAGAGGCCACAAGCGCCCTTTGCATGAACCCGAAACTCAAAGGCACGGTGATGAAGTCAAACCATTCGGTCATGGCTTCACCTCAACCGCGCCGCTGATACGTCGCCGTGACGCCAGCACACCATGCTTCGGCGCCAAATAGAAGGTCGCCAGGAACAACAGCGTCTGCAAGGTGACGATCACCCCTCCAGTCGCACCATCGAGGAAATAGCTGAGGTAGGCCCCAACAAAACTCGTCGTGACACCGATCGCGACGCTCAACATCAAAAGCCGTTCGAACCTGTCACACAGCAGGTAGGCAGTGGCACCCGGTGTCACCACCATCGCGATGACAAGGCAGGATCCAACCGTTTGGAGCGCTGCAACGGTACATGCCGAGAGCAGCGTGAAGAAGACAATCTTGAGAACGCGCGGCTGCAGCCCCACCGTCCGTGCATGGGCTTCATCGAAAAAGACCACCATCAGGTCTTTCCATTTGAGGAGCAGCACTGCCGCCGAGACGAGCGAAATGATAACGACCTGCAGCGCATCCTCGTCGGAAATACCGAGGATATTGCCCAGCACGATCGTCTGGACATTGACCGAGGTCGGATAAAGCGAAACCAGCAACAAACCTGCAGCGAAGAACGTCGTGAAGACGAGGCCGATGGTCGCGTCTTCACGCAATTGCGTATGCTGCCGCACGAACGCCATACCTGCAGAAGCGAGAAAGCCTGCAATGAAGGCACCCGCCGCATACGGCCATTGCATCAGATAGGCCGCTGCGACACCTGGCACGATGGAATGGGCCAGGGCATCCCCCATCAGCGACCATCCCTTCAACATCAGATACGCGGACAGAAACGCGCAGACACCACCCACGAGCGCGCTGACCCACATAGCCTTGACCATATAATCGTAGCTGAATGGAACCAGCAGCTCAGTGATCATGACGGCTCACCATCTTCACTGCGCCGCAGCGGGCCTTGATCCGGCCGCTTCTGTCCATAAAAGACCAGCGGCCGCTCATCATCCGTCAGCACCGTCACGCTGCGCGTGTCATCGTCTTCATGCAGAGCCGTCCCCGCCAGCTGGAAGTGCCTGAGCACGCCGCCGAAGGCACGCTCAAGATTGGCCTGCGTAAACACACGCGCCGTCGGGCCTGCCGCAAGAATCGTTCGATTGATAAGAACCACCTGATCGCAGAAGTCGGGCACACTGCCGAGATTGTGCGTCGAGACCAGCATCACGTGCCCCTGGTCGCGCAGCTCTTTCATCAATCCAATGATCTCGGTTTCGGTTTTGACATCGACGCCGGTGAACGGCTCGTCCAACAGAATGATACGCCCTTCCTGCGCCAGAGCCCGGGCAAGAAACACGCGCTTTTTCTGGCCACCGGAGAGCTCCCCGATTTGGCGTTTCCGGAAAGCGCCCATACCGACGCGCTCCAGAGCCTCCTCCACCTTCGCGTGATCCATCTTCGAAGGAAGACGCAAAAAGCCCATGTGGCCGTACCGGCCCATCATCACGACGTCTTCGACGAGCACGGGAAAGTTCCAGTCGACTTCCTCGCTCTGCGGCACATAGGCGACGAAATTGGCGCGCAGTGCCTCCTGCATCGGAAGCCCGCAGATTCGAACCGCTCCTTGACGCGGCGTCACAAATCCCATGATCGCCTTGAACAAGGTGGATTTGCCACTGCCGTTCACCCCGACCAGCGCACAGATCGTGCCGGCACGCAGCTCAAAGGACGCGTCCTGCACGGCCGTCGTCCCATTGGGATAGGTTACTGTTACGTCGCGAACCGACAAGGATGTCGCCCGAGGGGACGCGGGCGACGTCCGCTCGCCCTCTCGGTTCTGTCGGCTGTCACGGGCAACATCCATCACTGGCCAAATCCTTTTGCGATTGTATCGACCGTCACCTCAAGCAGCTTCAGATAGGATGGCACCGGTCCGTCTGCGGCGCTCAGAGAGTCAACGTAGAGAATGCCGCCATACGCAGCCCCGGTTTCCTTCGCGACCTGGCGAGCCGGCCGGTCAGAGACCGTGCTCTCGCTAAACACAACCGGAACCTCGTGCTTTCTGACAAGGTCGATCACCTTGCGAACCTGCTGCGGCGTGCCTTGCTGGTCGGCATTGATTGGCCACAAGTAGAGTTCCTTGAACCCGTAATCGTGCGCCAGATAGCTGAAGGCGCCCTCCGACGTAACGAGCCAACGCTTGGCTTCCGGAATGCCCGCGAGCCGTTTCCGCAAAGGCGCGTCGAGCGCTTTGATTTTCGCCGCGTAATCCGCCGCATTGCGGTCGTAGGTTTCCGCGTTGGCCGGATCGAGTTTGACCAAGGCTGCCCGGATGTTCTCAACATAGATCAGCGCATTGCTGGGTGACATCCAGGCGTGCGGATTGGGCTTTCCCGTGTACGGTCCGTCATTGATCCCAATCGGCTTTATGCCGTCGCTAATTGTCAGGCTCGGCACGTTGGACAAGTTCTGAAAGAACTGCTCGAACCAGCGCTCCAGATTGAACCCGTTCCAAACCACCAGATCCGCGGATTGCGCTTTCACGATATCGCCCGGTGTGGGCTGATAGCCGTGAATTTCCGCACCCGGCTTGGTGATGGAAACGACATCCGCCGCATCTCCCGCGACATTGGCTACGATATCTTCAATCACCGTGAACGTTGTAACGATCTTAAGACGCTTACCTGGCGTGGCCGCTGCGAGCGGTGTCGCGGCCACCACGACCATCAGCGCACAAAGCAGCAAGCCGCGCATTTGATTGAACGTTCGTCCCATCCACGTCACTGGCCGCCATCTCCCTCTATCCGCCACAGCATATATACTGAAACCATTAGCATTAGAACTGATAGTTAGTTTGTGCTAAACTTGTTGTCAATTGCGAACAGAGGTAGACAATAGGCGAGACGAGACTCGGGAGCCTGACATGACTGCTGACAAGGAAACCGTGGCCAAACTCCGGGCCGAGCGTTTCCAGCGCGTGCGCGACGCGCATCAGATGGAGTTGGCGGAAGATTACGTTGAGTTGATCGCGGAACTGATCGACCGGACCGGAGAAGCGCGCGTCGTCGACCTCGCCAGCTATCTGGGCGTCACCAATGCCACGGTCAACAACACCATCGCGCGCCTGCAGCGCGCCGGCCTCGTCACGTCTAAGCCCTACCGGTCAATCTTCCTGACCGAAGAAGGTCAGACGCTCGCCGAAGCCTCCCGCGAACGCCACGAACTCGTCGTCCACTTCCTGATGGCATTGGGCGTCGACGAACCCACCGCCGAGTCCGACGCCGAAGGCATCGAGCACCACGTGAGCGAGGAAACACTGCAAGCCTTCCGGAAATTCATGGCGAAGAAGAAGGGTTAAGCCTCTCGGCACGGGAGGACTCGCAGTCCACATGTGCCACGCTGCTAGCGATGCCATTCGCCACCGCTTCCATTAAATCATGCGCAAGCTACGCGGCTGGGCAGACTATCTGGTAAAGCAGTGTCCCTAACCCGGGCGGGCACTCCTGCCATCAGAGAGCTATGACCAGACCTCCTCACATCTACGATGCGATCATCCTCGGCGCAGGTGGCGCCGGTCTGATGTGTGCAGCCGTCGCCGGTCAACGGGGGCGCCGCGTCCTCTTGATCGACCACGCCGACCAGCCGGGCAAAAAGATCCTGATCTCCGGCGGTGGACGGTGCAATTTCACAAATCTGCACACCACGCCCAACTGCTATCTGTCCGCCAATCCGCATTTCGCGAAGTCCGCGCTTGGCCGCTACCAGCCGCAGGAATTCATCGCCCTCGTCAATCGCCACGGCATCGCGTGGCACGAGAAGACACTCGGGCAACTGTTCTGCGATGGCTCTGCGAAACAGATCGTCGCGATGCTCCTCGACGAATGCGCGAAGGGGGACGTCACCCTGCAACTGGGCCAGACGATCCGGGACGTCCGTCACGCGGACGGGCACTTCCATGTCAAAACCGACGAGCAGATCGCGGCGGCCCCAGCCCTGGTCATCGCCACAGGTGGACCGTCCATTCCCAAAATGGGCGCGACGGGTTTTGCCTACGACCTCGCCCGCCGGTTCGGCCTCAAGATCGTCCAACCGAAACCCGCTCTCGTCCCGTTGACGTTGCCCGCCGAGGAAAAGCTCTTCAGCACCTTGAGCGGCGTGTCTGCCGATGTCGTGGCGCGCTGCGGCAAGACGGCGTTTCGCGAAGCCTGCCTGTTCACGCACAAGGGCCTGTCTGGCCCCGCCATTCTCCAGATCTCGTCATACTGGACGCACGGGCAACCGATCGCGATCAACTTCCTGCCTGAAAGCCCAGCCGACTGGCTCGTGACCTTCAAGCGGCAAAAGCCG
The DNA here is from genome assembly GCF_000981545.1 of Candidatus Filomicrobium marinum. NCBI lineage: Bacteria > Pseudomonadati > Pseudomonadota > Alphaproteobacteria > Hyphomicrobiales > Hyphomicrobiaceae > Filomicrobium > Candidatus Filomicrobium marinum. The sequence continues at coordinate 370,389 of NZ_LN829119.1, read as the reverse complement.
CGCGTCTCGCTGCGCACAGCATTGGCCTGCGTACTCCCCGACCGGTTGTCAGCGGTATTGGCGGACCGGCTCGCGTTGCCCGGCGAGCTGGCCAACTGTGCCGATCGCGCGTTGCGCGGTGTGGAGCAACAGCTCGCAGCATGGCCCTTCCAGCCCAACGGCACCGAGGGCTTTGCCAAAGCGGAAGTCACGGCGGGAGGCATAAGCACGGCCGCATTGTCCTCCCGAACCATGGAGGCAAAAGACGTGCCGGGCCTCTACGCCATCGGCGAAGCCGTTGACGTCACCGGCTGGCTCGGCGGCTACAATTTCCAATGGGCCTGGGCCAGCGGCTATGCGGCAGGTGAGGTTTTGTAGGACGCGCGGGAACACTCCTTCGCGAACAGGCCACCGCGATCGACGCACTGCAAGGACATCGCGAACCTGACGCAACTGCCCAAGACCGGAAGTGATCTCCGCGCGCACTGTAATTGGTCTAAGATCGGTCATGCCGTTCGGGAGAGAGCCCATGACCAATGCCCAGGAAAAGCACGTCACCCGTATCGCCGCGAGCAAAGGTTACCTTCTGGAAAAGGTCGGAAAGGGCCCGCACCACGGCCGCTTCGCCCTCGTGAACAAGAAAGAGGGGAACCGGGCGCATTCGGGCATCCCCGACGCCGAGTTTTCCTTTACGCTCCAGGAAGCGGAAGACTGGCTGGCCAAACATTGACGCTGAGTTTTCTTGGCAGCTGCCCGCAAGCCATTTTAAGGGAGCCTGCCGCGCGCCTATTCAATAGGCGAACGCTATGAGTTCGTCCGGCCCTGATGTCGGCTAGGTGGCGATTTCGACGCAAAGCCGAAGGGGGAAGGGTATGTCCGAATCCCTGAGATAGTCGGTCATCCCAATGCAACCGCGCATCCGACGCGAATGACCCAGAGCGGCCACTTCAAACTCGCGAAGTCAGTTTGCATTTTTACGGACGTTTATTTCTTTGCGGCCCTTGAGGGAACCTCGGGCTCAACCACAATATTCACATGCCGATAGGTGATGCCGCTTGTAGAGGTCTCGTCGGCGGGAATGCTGGTATGGGGAAGCGCTTTCTGAGAAACAACCACCAGGTATCGATAGCCGGTCAGCTCAAGGCCCGCGAGCGGCCCCACCTTATACAGATCGGCTTGGATTCGCGCTTCCTTGAACCGGGCAATCGCGTTCGCCGCGTCTGCCACTTTCCATTCCGTCAGTACTAACCCTTCTACGCTTCGGAATAGCAATGATTCATCGGGAGGCTCTGAAAAGACCAAGTCTGTCCGGGCCCCGATGGCATCCACCTTGAATGCGTAGATCCCTTGCGAAAGAAGGACCAGAGATCCAAGCCGCTCGCATGCCACCTCGCCACCCTTGTGCGCCTCTTTCCATCTCCTTTGCACGTCGCCATCGACGGCCAGTGTTCGCTGAAGCAGCAAGAATGCCCTTTCAGAGCGCGCTCTGATTTGCTCTTGGCGTCCATGTAGGATGTACGTGATTTCTGCCTCGACGGCAGCCAAGCCCACCAACGCACCTCTAGCGCCGCGTTGCGCGGTGGACGCGTCTTTTGCTGCCCTGGCAAGACGGCTGCCGAGAAAGCTGTCAATTCGGTTTGCGGCCTCCTTTGGGAGCGACCGGTCGAAGTCTCGACGGAAGGTCTCAAGAGCTATCACCGCGATTTCACATTGCTCGCGGAGATAATTTCCCGCGCCATAACTATCCTCGTTATGATAGCTCATGAAACGCGAATACAGCTCACCAGCTTCCTGCAAACCCTTGATGAGGCTTGAAACTGCAATCCATGCGTCTGTCTGTGGCATGTCTCGAGCGCCTGAGATGAAATCGCTGCTCGCAATCCTGTAAGCGTGTTTGGCACATGTCGCAATAACGACCCTTTGGATGGGGTAAGGGCCAGGAACGACGGCATACATGTTGTCGTGTCCGCTATTGGCCCTTCTCGGAAGTAACGGTGACGATGACGAACGACCGCATTGCCCATATAAGGTGAGTTTTAACCACGTGGCGGTGAGCTGAGAGCAGACTTAAAACTTCGATGGCAAGGTTCCTATTCCGCTAGGCGCACTAGAGGACTTATGACGAGGATCCAATGTTGTTTTGCCGAACGACTGCTTTTGCCGCTGTCTTTTGCCTCGTACATACCGCGCACGCCGCTGAGCCTCCCACTCTCACGCTGTTTGAGAACGTCCGTATCTTCGACGGCAAGAGCGATACGCTAAGCGGAACCATGAATGTTCTGATCCGCGGCAACACGATCGCGACCATCTCTAAAGACGCTATTCCGGTCGACGACAGCTCCCCGGCTCAGATCATAGCCGGAGATGGACGCACGCTCATGCCGGGTCTCATCGATGCGCATTGGCACGCGATGCTCGTGCGGCCGACACCGGCAGCGTTGCTCACGGACGACCTTGGCTATCTGAACTTGACCGCCGGGGCCGAGGCAACGGACACGTTAATGCGCGGCTTCACCACCGTTCGCGATGTAGGCGGACCGTCGTTTGGGCTCAAACGCGCCATCGACGAAAACATTGTCGTCGGGCCACGCATCTACCCGTCTGGCGCTATAATCACGGTTACCAGCGGTCACGGTGACTTCCGCCATTCACACGAAGTGCCCCGAACACTAGGTGACCCAGCGACGCGCCAAGAGCAGACGGGAGCGTCCATGATTGCGGACAGCCCGGATGAAGTCCGCGTGCGGGTACGCGAACAACTCATGTTAGGCGCGACACAGATCAAACTCACGGCGGGTGGCGGAGTGGCATCACCCAACAGCCCCCTTGATGCCTCTACTTTCACGGAAGCCGAATTGCGCGCAGCCGTCGAGGCGGCGGAAAATTGGGGGACTTACGTGACCGTGCACGCCTACACGTCGACTTCGATCCAGCGCGCTATCGCTGCCGGTGTAAAGTGCATCGAACACGGCCACCTTATGGATGAAGCGACTGCCAAGCTGATCGCCGAGCGAGGCATTTGGCTAAGCACCCAGGCGTTTCCGGACGAGATGGCCGATGCGTTTCCACCGGGTTCGCAAGAGCGGGCCAAGGCGTTCACTGTCTTCGCGGGCACGGACAAGACCATCGCACTCGCAAAAAAGTACAATCTGAAAACAGCGTTCGGCACCGACATCCTGTTCTCCCAGAAGTTGGCGCAGCGCCAAGGCGAATTGCTGGTCAAGTTCACACGCTGGTACAGCCCCGCTGAAACGCTCATAATGGCCACTGGAACCAACGCCGAACTGTTGGCGATGTCTGGAAAGCGCAACCCGTACCCAGGCAAGCTCGGCGTGGTCGAGGAAGGTGCTTTCGCTGACCTGCTACTGGTCGACGGTGATCCCATCGCCGACATCAGGTTGCTAGCGGATCCAGCCAAGAACCTTGTCGTCATTATGAAAGACGGGAAGATCTTCAAGAACGCTCTGCAAACGAAACAATAACCAACGTTCGCCTCTCCTCCCGGAAATACCGGCACCCAAGAAGAATGAGCGGAGATCGCTTACTGCCTTCCGCGTCCTACCCCCGCGCCTCGCGCCACGTAGACGGCGAATGCGCGAAGGCGCGCTTGAAGGCCCGGCTGAACGCTTCCTCGGACTCGTACCCGACGGAATGCGCGATTTGCGCGATCGACCGCTGGGATTCCCGCAATTGGATCTGCGCCGACTGCAACCGGCACGCCGTGCGGTATCGCATCGGGGGCATACCGACGAGCGCCGTGAAGCGCTCGAGGAACACACTTCGGGACATGCCGACCTCACGGGCAAGTTCGGTCGCCGTGGAAGGCCTGCTCAGATCGCAATGGATCATCGCCAGAGCCCGCCCAACCTGAGGGTCCCTGAGCCCTTTGAGCCACCCCGCTTCAAGATCGCCGCGCCCGTTCGCGTACTGGCGAACGGCCTCCACCAGGAGAACTTCGGACAAGCGCGCCATGACACTCGACGACGGCAATTGCCCATCGGAAAGTTCTTTGGCCGCGAATTTAACCGAAGCCTCAATCCACTCACGCGATGTTCCCTCGCGCATTTCCAGTTTTAAAACGCGCGGCAGCATCGACAGCAAGGGAGTGTGGGATTGCTCGCTGCCAAGAAAACCACAGACCATATGCGTCAACGCACCCGGGCCGCCATGGACAACCCGCGCCAGCCCGCCATCCGCCGAGGGCTGGACGAGACTGCGGGCGGGGATCGGGTTTAGCCCCGTTGCACTCGCCAGCGTATGCGTGTCGTTGCGGGGCAAGAGCACAATGTCCCCACCTCGAACCGACACAGGTGCTTCGCCCTCCACGTTCAGCACAAACTCGCCGTTGAGTACAACGTGATAGAAAATCAGCTGAGCGGGTTGGGTCAGTAAAGGCCGGCAATCCTCAGCCGTAAGCTGCGAGATGACACACCATGGCGCGGTCAGCCGGACGTCGAGAAAGACGCCGCCCGTCAAGCGCAGGGACCGCAACACGTCAGCTAAAGGGTCACTCATCACGCGCCCGCTCTTTCAATCGGACGAACGGTCAATTGATCCGGCGGAGCTGTCATTCGCTCAAGCGCCAAAAACCGATAGTGACACTGCCACCCTCGCAGGACTTAGGCAACTATCGGAGAACGACAATGAGCGATGTAAGCATGGCGACTAAGACGGCGATCCCGGCAACCAAATACGCACCAATGCCCGACTACACGGCGATCAAGGCGAAGCAGAATGCGGCCTGGGCGTCCGGTGATTATGCCTTGATCGGCACGACCCTGCAGATTGTGGGCGAGCAGCTTGCCGAAGCGATGGATCTGCAGCCGGGCTCTTCCGTGCTCGACGTTGCAGCTGGCAATGGCAATGCGACACTGGCCTTTGCTCGGCGGTGGTGTGACGTGACGTCGACGGACTACGTCGAGGACCTGCTCGCGCGCGGCCATCGCCGCGCCGATGCCGAAGGCCTTCCAGTAACATTCAGGATCGCAGACGCCGAGCAAATGCCATTTGAGCCAGCGTCATTTGATGCGGTCGTTTCCACCTTTGGCGTCATGTTTGCCCCCAACCAGGCCATGGCTGCAGAGGAGTTACTGCGAATGTGCCGCCCGGATGGAAAGATCGGCATGGCCAACTGGACGCCGGATGGTTTCATCGGCCAGATGTTCAAGACCATCGGAAAGCACATTGTGCCGCCTGCCGGCTTGCAGTCACCCGCCGTTTGGGGCGACTCCGCGTGGATCGAAGACACATTCACACGTCATCTCCGATCACTGGCCATCGAACAGCGCAACTTCATGTTCCGCTATCGCTCGCCGGAGCATTTCGTCGAAGTCTTTCGCACCTACTACGGTCCGGTCCACAAAGCATTCCTGGCACTAGATGCTGAAGGGCAAGCGGCGCTTGCGCAGGACCTGATGAGCCTGATCGCGCGCTTCAACACAGCAACCGACGGCTCAATGCGCGTGCCGTCCAGCTACTTGGAAATCGTCATGACAAAGAGCTGACCGCAAACAGCGCGCGAGTTGCGATTCCCTACTGCGCCGGGCCCTGCGCGACACTCGCCGGGTCCGCGCGGCGCGGTTTCAGATCGGGCGCCTCAGGCGCAGCCGGGTTGCGTTCAAGATCGCGGATAAGCTGTTTCATCTCATCGATCTCGCGCACCTGTGCCTCGATGATCCCATCCGCCAGTTTGCGGACGCGCGGGTCTTTGATATGCGCACGGCGGCTCGTGAGAATGGCAATCGAGTGATGCGGAATCATCGCTTCCATATAGCTGACGTCGTCGACAGTCTCCTGGCTGCGCACGAGCCAAAGCGATACGGCGAAAACGAGAATACTGCCGCCAATAATGCCCGTATTTATCCAGGAGTTCTTATACATCGCCCACATGAAGCCCATCATGATGATGGCCATCACGGCGCCCATGAGAAGCGCCATCCATGTGCGCGTTTGGCTGAACCAGATGTGGTCAATCGCGAAGGTATTGAGATACATCAGGCCGAACATCACGACCGTTGATGTGACAATCATCGCGCCAAATCGGGCATAGCTCATCGTTCGCTTCCTTCCATACGGGCCAACGCATGGAGGCACGAACGGTTTCCCCCCGGCAATTCAGTCGGAAGACCTACCCGGTTGAAAAACCACCGTCAGATTGTTCGCGGGCATCTCGAAAATCTCTTTCCTGACGAGCCCGGCGTCTTGCGCAACAGCCGTGACATCCGTCAGGTCACGCACGCCCCATTCGGGATTACGCGCCTTGAGAGTCTGATCGAACGTCGCGTTGCTTAGCGCCGTATGCTGACCGTCACGAGCATAGGGCCCATAGAGGATGAGAATGCCGTCAGACCGCAACAGCTTTCCCGCAGACGCCAGCACGGCAAGCGCCACGTCCCAGGGCGCGATGTGAATGACGTTGAAGCACAGGATCGCCGTCAGGCTTCCCGGCGCCACCGGGTTACCGCCCAACACCCAGGGCTGCCGTACATCGAGCTGAGTTGCCGGCATGACGTTGGTGATTTGCGCATGCCGACGCCACGCATCGACGCTCGCAACATGCCCCGCATTGGGATCGCTCGGCCAGAACACGAGGTCCGGCAAAGCCGCACCAAGGAACACGACATGCTGGCCGGTGCCGCTCCCGATCTCGACGACGTCTCCCGTCCGCCCAGCAAGGACCTCCATCAAGACATCTCGCAGTGGCTCGGCATTGCGGTGAAACGCCGGCGCATCAAGTCGCCCGTCACGACCCGCAGGCCCAACATCCTTGCTGAAATCAGAAACTGTCTTCAACGCGCTCTCCGCTCGTTTTCACTTTTGCGCCAAACCTATAGAAGCCGCGCCGCCCCGGCCAGTCACGCCAGAACACAAAAAGCCGACCGCTCCGACAGGAACGACCGGCTGGAAACACTGAGCGGGGCAGATCGGGGGAGGCCCGCCCCAATCGGGCCTCGTCAGTACTGCGGACTTGTCGCTTCGGCGTTGTAGGCCACCGTCATCTCGGGCCGCTGCTCTGACCGATGCTCCGCACGTTGATCGTACCCATGGCCGGGATCGTTGGCCGAGATCGGCTTCGGCGCAGCGTGCGCGGGGTCGAAATGACCGCGACCTGCCTGCTGCTCCGTAACCTCCCACTTGAGGCGGCCATCGTAATGCGTGCCCATCTCGATGCCGATGCCCTGATGCAGGATGTCGCCTTCGACATGGGCCGTTTTGTAGAGCATCACGCTCTTGCTATGGATCGAACCGAGCACACGCCCATGCACTTCCACTTCGTTGGCGACGATGCTGCCCGTCACCGCCCCGGCTTTTCCGACGATGACCTGATCGCCCCGCAAGTCACCTTCTACGGTGCCTTCAAGGCATATCGGCCGCTTCGCTGAGATGTTGCCGTTGATCACGATGTCTTCGGAAATGATCGTAACCGCTTCTTTGTTCGACCAGTCGGCCGAACCGTACTGCGACGGCGGCGGTTCTGACTGGGAACCGGAATACGCTGAAGCGCCACTCTGAGATGCGCCGGTCTGGGGCGTACCTTGATATGACGACTTGGCATCGTTAGCCGCACCGCTCTGCTGGCGGTCCGCCTTTAGTCCAAACATTTGCATCTTCCCCTACGCAACTGACTTGCCAAATGAACCAAAGTAAAGGCACCACCCTCCGGCATTCAGCACACCCGCAAATGGCGGCAGCATTTGGACCGATTGCGACGACTTAGGGGTCAAGCACACATATTTAAACGACGCGCGCCAGTCGCGATGGCGCATCAATAGGCATCAGTTCGACAGCAAGCCGGAAATGAGATCAGCTACAGTCTCGGGACTGCCGCTATAACCGCCGCCACCTTGCGCAACGGCAGGCGCTGACCGCCGAGACGGCGCACTCTGGGGAATTCTCTCACCCTCAAACACGCTTCCGTTGCCACCCATCGCACGCGCCGTGCGGCTGTCAAAACCATAAAGGTCCGGGAAGTAACGCACCTCCCCATTCTCTGACGCATAGGCCGTGAAGTAGGCTGTATGAACGGGGATCTTTTTCTCAAGTTCGACATAACCGTTCGCCGCCCCTGACCAACGCCGCCCGACTTCGTCCTCGGACCAGCCCTTGTCCTCGGCGAGTAGAACCTCCGCGAGACGCCGCGGATTGCGCACGCGCACGCAACCATGGCTCAGCGCGCGGGACGATTGCGCGAACAACTCGCGCTCCGGCGTGTCGTGCATGTAGACATCATGACGGTTCGGGAAACGGAATTTGACGCGTCCAAGAACGTTTGTCGGGCCGGGCGGCTGAATAAAGTCGTAGTTGACAATGTTAGCGCTGGTCCAATTGATCTGGCTCGCATCTACGGGGCGCCCCTGATAGCTCACGCTCAGATTATGCGCTGTGAGAATGCGCGTATCCGAGCCCCCAAAACCGAATAGCCCTGTCTTCTGCCGCAGATAGGGAAGGATCTCTGTACGCTTGATCCCGTTCGGCACGCCCCACGAAGGATGGAAGATGACGTACTTCATATCAGCGGAGAAAACCGGTGTTCGTGTATCGGTTTTGCCGACGATGATACGCTCGGAGAAAATCTCCGAACCGTTCTTGAAGACACGTGTCTGAAATTCCGGAACATTGTTGAGAACATGAAAGGCGCCGAGGTTGCGCGGCATCCACCGCCACCGCTCCATATTGACGATCAGGCGCTCCTCGGCCCGCGCCTTCGCCCGACCGGAGCGGTCGCTTTTATTCCCATTGAGCACCGCACGCGTTCCGCGGCCGACAAGGCCATCGGTACTCAGGTCATGCGCGCGCTGGAAGGCACGCACAGCCTCTTCCAACGGCTCATCGAATTTCTCTTCAGCACCCGGTTCCGCGGTAACCTCAAGTCGGCGACGCAACAGCGCGACATGCGGATGCTCCAGGCCCGGTCTCAGCAGCGGGCCATCCGGAAGCTTCACCTTTTCTGCTTCCGACAACTCCTTTTCAGCATCATCTTGCTCACCACGCAGCTTCAGAAGCGCCTGCCGCAGCATTTCAAACTGTGGATGCGGTGGATGCTGCTCGCGCAAGTAGCGCGCACCGTCTGATGCCGCCGCAATTTCGGACAAGACAACTGCGGGTTCCTTGAGTTCCGGATCTTGATCGATCTGCGAACTGACCCGCGACGGCGTTACGCGACCGCCCCGTGCATAGTTCACATATTTCAGAACCGCCAATCCAAGCTTGATCTCCGCTTCGGCCTGTCCCCCGACACCAGATTGAACAAGGTTGGAGGGCGGCAGCGAGAAATCTTCAGCCTCAAGCCCCCAGTCGGCGGCGTGCGCGATCTCGGCCATCACGGCCTTCGCCTTTGATGTGAAGCCAGACCCGTCCACCCAAAGTGCGCGCCCATCCCGGGCAGCATAAAATGCAACGAGAGCAGCTATATCCTCTCGGTTCTTTGCTCCGCCATCACTATCGTCCGAAAGAAACTGGCGCACTGCCGCAACCAACGGATCAACCGGAACATTCTCCGGTGCGGCCCCAGCAGCTGACCTTTGAGCATCAGCGTCTTCCGTCGGCTTTTCCGCCTGCGTTGTTTCAGTGGCGGGAGCCTCAGAACCCTTAACGGCAGCGTTCGCGTTTTCCGGAGCTGAAGCACCCTTCGCTTCGGCGGTGTGAGCCGACGTTTCTTTCGCAACGGTATCTTCGGTCTGTGAAGAAGGAGCGGGCCGAGCCGCCTCAGTGGACGTTGCGCCCTTTTTTTCATCCTGAGAGGCTGCGTCGGTGGCAGTTTCAGACGACGTCGCGTCCGTCACCTTTTCGCTTGGCTGGGGATTATTCTCGACTTGTGCAGATCGCTCAGCCGTATCTTCGGACGCCCCCTTTTCGGCATCCGCTTTCGCAGCAGGCACGCTCTCGTTCGCTGTAGAAGGCGCTGCGATCTCACTTCTTTCCTGCGCTGAGACGGACGGCACTCCTGGGAGCACAAGGGCCAACCCGATAGCCCCCGACAATGCCCAAGGTTTCAAGATCGACATTCCTGTAACCCTCCAGGCGCAAATACCTTTGCACCATGCACGCCACCCCTTTGGATGAGAGAGGCTACATCCCTTGGCGTGCGATAATAGGGCGAACGGAAATTTTCGCGCCCCGACCCGAAGCGTCAGACAAACATCTTTACAGATCACGGAAAAGAGGCGAGCCGATCACATCTCAGCTAGGAGAGCCTTGCAAAGGTCTGCGCATAAACGGCCGCGCCCAGCGCAACGTCCGATGGCAAAAGGAACAATGCCATAAAATACGGACCAGAGTAGACGCATGGAGACTGAGCAGCGAGATCCGTGGAAAACCCGAACCGCCGATAAAACGCTGGCTCACCCAATACGAAAACCAAGCCATATGAATCTTGCGCGCGGATAAACGCCGACCCTACGCCACGCGCTTGCGTACTCAGACAAAACCACGATTGGTCCAAGTTCAAGAGCGCCGAACGGCGACCGTGCGTGTATCAGCGCAACAATCCCGGCTTCATCCGAACGAACGAAAAAGCAGAAGAGTGTCTAGTCGATACCGAGGCGCTTCTTGAGAATCTCGTTGACCGCTTGAGGGTTGGCTTTGCCACCAGAAGCTTTCATCACCTGACCGACAAACCATCCGATCATCGTCGGCTTGGCTTTGACTTTCTCTACCTGGTCTGGGTTAGCCGCAATCACCTCATCCACCGCCTTCTCGATAGCGCTGGTGTCGGTCACCTGCTTCATGCCGCGTGCTTCAACGATCTCCGCCGGATCACCACCCTCGCTCCAGACAATTTCGAACAAATCCTTCGCGATCTTGCCCGAGATGGCCTGCGATCCGATGAGCTTCGCAATCCCGGCGAGCTGAGCCGCCGAAATCGGCGAATCCTCGATCGCAGTTCCTTCCTTGTTCAAGCGGCCGAAGAGTTCGTTGATAACCCAGTTGGCAGCAAGCTTGCCGTCACGTGCGGGATCATCCAGAGCAGCGATGACAGCCTCGAAATAGTCCGCCGATGACCGCTCCGCGACGAGCACGCCGGCATCGTAGGCCGACAGCCCGTATTCCTTTATGAAACGTGCGCGCTTTTCGTCCGGTAGTTCCGGCAGTCCCTTCGCCAACTCATCGACATAAGCCTGATCGAACTCGAGCGGGAGCAAATCGGGATCAGGAAAATAGCGATAATCGTGCGCTTCTTCTTTCGAGCGCATCGATCGCGTTTGCCCGGACTTAGGGTCGAACAGGCGCGTTTCCTGATCGATCGTGCCGCCGTCTTCAATGATGTCAATCTGACGTCGGGCTTCAACCTCGATGGCTTGCCCGATGAAACGAATGGAATTCACGTTCTTAATCTCGCAGCGCGTGCCAAGCTCGCCACCCGGCTTGCGTACCGAAACGTTCACGTCCGCGCGCAGATTGCCCTTTTCCATATCTCCGTCACAGGTACCGAGATAGCGCAGGATCGTGCGCAGCTTAGTGACATAAGCCTGCGCCTCTTTCGACGAACGCATATCCGGCCGCGAGACAATCTCCATCAACGCCACGCCAGACCGATTGAGATCGACATAGGAATATTCGGGATGCTGGTCGTGGATGGATTTTCCCGCATCCTGCTCCAGGTGAAGCCGTTCGATACCGACGCGCTTCGGACCACCATCCGTATCGATTTCAATCTCACCTTCACCGACGATTGGCGATTTGAACTGGGAGATCTGATAGCCTTGCGGCAAATCTGGATAAAAGTAGTTCTTCCGGTCAAAAACTGACCTCAGGTTGATTTGGGCCTTCAACCCCAGTCCCGTTCGGATCGCCTGCGCGACGCATTCCTCATTGATCACCGGCAGCATTCCAGGCATCGCGGCATCAACGAGCGACACATGCGCGTTTGGCGCGCCGCCAAACTCAGTCGAGGCGCCTGAAAACAACTTGGCGTGCGAGTTCACCTGCGCGTGCACTTCCAGACCGATGATGACTTCCCAATCGCCGGTCGCTCCCTGGATCAGATTAGGGTTCGCAGCCTCAGCGGCCTTCGCTTCCACGTTCATCCTCGCCTTGTCCTTCATATGCACTTAAAGCTCACGCGCACGGCCAGGACTAAAATAATGTCCGAGCCACTGGGCCGTCGCACTCAAGTCGCGTGATTGTCATGCTTTCGCAGCCACCGATACCCAATCCAGGCCCAGACGAGCCCCAGTATAAATTGAGTAACGAAAACACCGGCTTCACCACCAATCCCGCGCGCAGGAAGCAAGCCGACAAACGCCAACACCCATACAAATAGGGAGCCCGCACACGCCGATGCAAACGCCGCAACGACAAGCTTCTGCCACTGATCCGCAGCACGCCCCATCAAGACCGCTACCGCGATAGCAACAGGGTTGAGCAGCCCAATGAGAACGACAGAAACAGGGTCAAAAGGTTGAAGTTCGATCATCCCGCTACTTGCTCTTGTCCGCATCATTGCAATTGCCGGATTGGCGCAACTGTTCTTCCTCGTATTGTATGAACCAGCCGATCATCTGCCGCCACAGCGCTTCCGCCAACTCCGGCGGCAAATGGCGCTCGTCAGCGCGCGCTTTGACCTTGTCGATAACCTGCTGAATACGCCACGGAACCGTTGCTTCCGACGGGTTTTTCTTGAGCTGCCACGCTCGGTCGACATAACCGAACCGCTCCGCAATGAGATCGACGAGCGCACGATCTATCCGGTCTATTTCGTCCCGCACATGAGACATGTCGGTACAGTCGGCCGGAGATCTCGGACTCATTATTTACCTCCTTGCGACGCGCGGCCGCTCTTCGCGCCGTGAGCGCCTTAGCCTCGCCACCAGTGCGAGGGAACCACAATTCGCCCGGCCGCGTCCTCGATCACCTGACCGGTGCGGAGAAGCGTTTCCTCATCAAAAGGCTTCCCGATCAACTGCAGGCCCAACGGAGGACCTTCCGTGGAAAGCCCCGCTGGGACCGACAGTCCCGGCAGGCCCGCCATATTGACCGTAACAGTGAATATGTCCTCAAGGTACATGGCAAGCGGATCACCCGACTTCTCGCCGAAAGCAAAAGCGGGAGACGGTGTCGTCGGCGTCAGAACAACATCGACCTTATCCCACGCCTCGTCGAAATCCCGCTTTATCAGCGTGCGCACTTTCTGTGCCTTCAAGTAGTAGGCATCATAATAGCCCGCCGAAAGCACATACGTTCCAATGAGAACGCGCCGCTTCACTTCCCGGCCGAAGCCGGCCGCGCGCGTTTGCTCGTAGGTATCGATGAGATCGCTGCCCGTCTGCCGCATGCCGTAGCGGACACCATCATAACGCGCGAGGTTCGAAGACGCTTCGGCTGGCGCAACAATGTAATAGGCTGGCAACGCATATTTCGTATGCGGGAGTGAAATCTCATGGACCGAAGCGCCGGCATCCTTGAGCCAAGTGATGCCCTGCTCCCAGAGCTTATCGATTTCGGCCGACATCCCGGCGACGCGATATTCCTTCGGCACGCCGACGCGCAAGCCCTTGATGCCGTTACGCAGTGATGCCCGGTAGTCCGGAACGGGCGCATCGACGCTGGTCGAATCCTTAGGATCCTGCCCCGCCATCACTTGCAGCATGAGCGCAGCATCTTCCACCGACTTCGTGATGGGACCAGCCTGATCGAGTGAGGAAGCAAACGCCACAATCCCCCAGCGCGAACAGCGTCCGTACGTTGGCTTCAAACCAACTGTGCCCGTTAAAGCGGCGGGTTGCCGGATCGAGCCCCCGGTATCTGTCGCCGTCGCTGCAAGGCAAAGATCGGCTGCGACCGCCGCTGATGAACCGCCCGATGAACCACCCGGCACCAACTTGGCATCGGAACCGGTCCGCCGCCATGGATTGACGACGGGTCCAAACGCGCTGGTCTCGTTCGACGAGCCCATAGCGAATTCGTCATTGTTCAGCTTACCAAGCATGACGGCACCCGCATCCCAAAGGTTCTGCGTGACCGTCGATTCATAGGTTGGCTTGAAATCATCGAGGATTTTCGAGCAGGCCGTCGTCCGCACGCCCTTTGTGCAGAACAGATCCTTGATGCCGAGCGGCAAACCTTCCAGCGTCCGGGCTTCGCCTTTCGCGATGCGCGCATCTGCTGCGCGCGCTTGCTCAAGAGCAATCTCTGGCGTCGGCAACACGTAGGCGTTGATCGCACCGTTGCCGGCGTCAATCTCTTCACAGAATGCTTTCGTGAGTTCCTCGGCTGAGAACTCTTTCTTCTGCAGCCCCTCGCGTGCAGCTGCCAACGTCAATTTAGTCAGGTCGCTCACGAACTCTCCCCGCACTGCCTGTCTTGGCGCGCCTCATGTTATTCCGGCCCCGACATCGCCGGACCGCAGATCAATAGGGTTGCACAGACGACAGCCGGGACACGGTGCGCCTGCGCGCCTTGATTACTCCACCACTTTCGGAACGACGAAATAATCGTCCTCACTGAGCGGCGCATTAGCAACGATCTCATCGGCTTTTTCGCCATCCGTTACGACGTCCGAACGCTTCTTCAGCGATATCGGCACAACGCGGGTCATCGGCTCGACGCCGTCCGTATTGACCTCGGAAAGCTGCTCGACCCAGTCGAGAATCCCGCTGAGCTCGGCTTCGAGACCCTTGGCCTCTTCGTCCGTAATCTTGATGCGCGCGAGCCGCGCGATGCGTCGCACAGTCGCCTCGTCGACTTGCATCGTCCCTCACTTCTGCTAACCGAAAGACCGTAAGAATTGCGTTTGAATAGCCGCGAAGACAGTTCCACGCAACTGCGTCCCGACGCACCAATACAGCACTGGCAGCCCCACTGGTGAATTGAGGCCCTTAGGAACCCGTTCCCCTCAACTTCGAAAGGAGCGGCATAAATACGTCAGAACTGTCGTCTGTCCAGGGCGCTAACCCCGCGCCTTTGGGGTCACGAGCCCCAGGGAGAGTACGAAAGGTATCCAGCCGATATTGGTTCTTAGCGAAAACCGCAACCGTCGAATTCGTCTGATCATACGTGCCGTTTGCATCAAAATCTTCGATGATAAGAGCTTTGAGCTCCGGCACCCTGGCCATCGTCGCGGCAATCACCCCCTCAAGATCAAGATAACGGTTCGAAATATGAAGCAAGGCAACGCCATCGGGCGCGATCTTGTCTGCATAAAGCTTTAACGCCTCGGCCGTCATCAGATGCACCGGGACCGCGTCCGACGTGAACGCGTCAATGATTAGCAGGTCGAAATAACCGGCATTCTCCCGCGAAAGTGTCAATCGGGCATCCCCGAGCACAAAATCAGGCTGCGGCTGACAATTCCCGATGTAGGTGAAATAGCCTGAGTAAGCGGCGATCTTGACCATCAACGGATCGATTTCGAAGAACCGCCAACGTTCCCCTGGCTTGGACAGACACGCGAGAGACCCTGCGCCGAGCCCTACAACGCCATAACGCCCGCGTCGCACCTGCTGAAACAGCGTTGTCCGGACACTAGCGACAACACGCGCCATCGGGCTTTCAGGATAATAATATGTCCCGGGCACCGTGACGTCGATCTTAGGCTCATCAGCTTTCTGCAGACGCTGCGCCCCGTGCAGCGTCGTTCCGTGCGTCAGGACGTTGTGACCGCCATCGGTCGATTGCGACACCCGGTAAACGCCAAAGTAACTGCGTTGCGCATTCCCGCTCATCACACCGGAAGGCAATAAGGAGACGGCCGCCCATATTACGAGAGCGCTCGCCAGTTGAGCCAACGGCATCCGCCAGGTCGCGACCACAACCACCACAAATATGGCAACGATAAGCGGCGTAAGCCCCCACCCCCAAGCCGGAACCCCGAACTGGTTCAAGAGCGGCCCCCAGAAAATCGCGGCGGCCCCAGCCGTCACAATGAGAAGTGCGAGCGCCAGATCGTTGCGCGAGAACCGCCACCCGACAAACACGGGCCGACACGCAACAGAAAGCGCCAGCAACAGCGGATACTCGAAAACCTCGGAAAAGATCGTCGGGGCGATGAGGGCTGCAAACAATCCTCCGAGCGCGCCACCCAGAGACATCAAAAGATAGAACTCGGTCAGAAAGCGCGGAGCAGGCCGGCTTTCATAAAGCGTGCGATGCGCCATCAGCCCGATCATCACAAACGCCGCAAAACCGAACGAACTGGAGACGAACCAGTTGTCGTGCTCGCTCTGGGACAATTGAAGCAGCGCGAGAACCACGGCCGCCAAATGCAGCACGGCTATCCCGCGGACCACAGTTGCGGGCAATCTGCGAAAAACAACGACAAAAGTGAGCAGGTAAAGTGCCAGCGGCACCACCCACAACAAAGGAGCCGAAGCAATGTCGGTCGACAGATGCGTCGTAAACGCAGTTAGCAGCCCGGCGGGAACGAAGGCGAGTGCGATCCATCCAAACCGTTGCCGCCATGTCGGTCGCCCAAGCACATCCCCAAAGTCATCGTTTGCGATGCCAACAGGCGGAACAATCACTGTGGTTTTGAACCACCCCGCCGATGCCATACAGCCGAGGAGCAAAAATCCTAGAAGACCGAAACCAATCGACCAATAAACGCTAAGCGCACTGACACCCGCGACCGGTTCAAACAAAAACGGGTACCCCATCAGCGCAAGAAAGCTGCCGAAGTTCGACGCCGCATAAAGAAAATAAGGGTCTGCGCTTCGCGCATGACCTGTGCCGGCAAACCAAGCCTGGAGCAGCGGTGCGTTCGCGGCAACAGTTAGAAACGGAACGCCTATTGCAACAGCATAAAGTCCCAACTGCCAAAGATAGGGCCAATCCAGCGGCGGCTCCTGCCAGCTGTCCGGCACAGCAATCGGCAAAAAGAATACAGCAACAACCAAGACGCCAACATGCACGAAACTACCCGTACGCAACGGGAAGAGCCGGGTGAGAAGGTGAGCGTACGCGTAGCCCGCAAGCAATGCAGACTGGAAAAACACCAGAGCAACGGCCCAGACGGACGGTGAACCGCCGAGGATCGGCAGCACCATCTTCGTGAACATTGGCTGGATCAGGAACAGAAGAAACGCTGACACGAAGGATGTCAGCGTAAAGAGCACGAGCAGGCTCCTCCCCCCGGCCTCATCTCGCGTTGGCGTGACCGTGGGTTCAATTCTGTTCATACGCAATGAAACACCTTGCCAAACGTACGTAGGGGGATAGTTCGGTTCATCCACTCAGCGTTTGCAACGCTGAGCCATTCCCTCACACGTCCATGACTTCACCAACCTTGGGAACGACGACTTCTTCCTTGTCCATTTCGTCAACGAACGCGTCAGCCGTCTGGTCGATGATGGGGAACGTCCCGTAATGGCAAGGCACGACGAGATCAAAATCGAAGAAGCGCTTACACGCCATAGACGCCGTTCTGGCACCCATCGTGAAACGATCGCCGATCGGAACCAAGCCGACTTCTGGTTCATAGATATCGTCGAGCAGCTCCATGTCAGAAAAGATGTCGGTATCACCCATGTGAAGAATGACGGGGTCTTCAGGCGGCGTGATAACAAAACCGTTCGCCGAACCCAGCGGGAAATTCACGTCCAGCTCAACAAGCCCGGCGGAGTGATCCGCGCGCACAAGGCTGGCCTTGAAGTCTCCAAGATCAATCGTCCCGCCGGTATTCATAGGCTCGAACTTGTCGAGACCCTGCTTGGTGAGCCACATGCACAAATCATAATTCGTAACAACAGTCGCGCCCGTCGCCTTCGCAATGGCCACCGTATCGCCGACGTGATCGCCGTGCCCGTGTGTCACCAAGATATGCGTGACACCATCCTGCACTGCGTCCTGCGAAATGCCGCTCGCTTCAAAAGTCGCGTTCCCGGTTAGGAACGGGTCCAGAAGGATAACGCTCGACCCGGTTTCGACGCGGAAACAGGAGTGGCCGTACCAGATGATCTTCATGGTGGTCCCTTATATGATTTGTCCGCACGCGTGCGACACGTAAGCCTTATGCGCGACGAGGAGTGAAATAAAGCCCCGCTCTGCGGCGCGCCGGAGTATAGCCACCTGCCACAACACAACAATGGGCGAACCAAACACAATGCCGGATCCTGTTGAGATGCCCGCAACTTCCCCTGATCGGGGAGCAACGCTTGATGACCCGGATCGTTTCAAGTCCCTGTTGCCCGCGACCGCCCGACTTATCGGGATTGACGCCGGTACCAAAACGCTGGGATTGGCGCTGTCTGATCTGACGCGCATGATCGCTTCGCCCCTCGAAACCATCCGTCGAACCAAATTCAAACAGGATGCTGCCCGGCTACTCGCGCTCATAAACGAGCACAAAGTCGCCGGACTGGTCCTGGGCCTGCCAGCGAACCTCGACGGAAGCGAAGGCCCGAGGGCCCAATCGACACGGCAGTTAGCGAAAAACCTGAATGCTCTATCACCCCTACCCATCCTGCTATGGGATGAGCGGCTCACGACTGCAGCGGCAGAACGCATGCTGATCGGAGCCGACACAAGCCGTAAACGCCGTGCTGAGGTCATCGATAAGCTGGCAGCAACACTTATTCTCCAAGGCGCCCTCGACCGCATGCGTTAAGCCGCCTGACTTTCGGGCTCAGCCGGGAAAAACTGCTCACCTTTTGTTCAAGACGGACAATACCACCGTTCCGCCTCTCACAAGTCGCATCGCCGCCAAAATACGTGCGGAAACTCTTCATGCCGACATGGAAATCAGACAACTGCACCGCCATGTTGTTATGATAGCCTTGCAACCTCCGGCACGAAGAAGTCGATGGGACAAAGCTCCAAGGTTTCACCTGGCACTCCTCCCCAGGAGCGCCGCCCAAAGGTTAGCCTCTCGAAGCAGGACGAGCGGCTCATCTGTCGCTTTGAACTATCCGCGCGACGCGAACTTCGTCGCCTCATCCGTACATCACCGCGCTTTACCGAGTTGGCCGAAGTTTTTCCCGGTGCGGCATATGTGTTAGCCACCCGCCAAGGTGAAAAAGATCAGCGACGGAAAGCAGCCAAGCTCGTGCGGGATGGCGCCAAACTAAAGACGATCGCCCACACGCTAGAACTTCCTCTATGGCTTCGCCGCCTCCCTCCATCAGCCTTTAATGGCCCACTGCCGCCGCTTCCTGACAGCGAAACCTTTGCCCGCCGAGTAGCGGCACGCTTGCCTGCCGAAAGCGCGGATGCGACCTTCTGGCTAGCGAGTGTTGCCTTCGCCGCGGCAGCGGTTCACGAGGATTTTGCGCTCTGGCTGGTCGAGCAATCTATCTGCTCGCAAGACGCTAAGCCCGAACGCCTCTTCGCCGTTCTCGCCGCATATGCATGGTATTCTGGCGCGCTGCTGACACCCGCCCACGATTTGATCGTCGTGCCTTGGCGGCCCGAAATTGCGTTTGATACTGCTCTTTGCGCCGCCAAGAGTTGGCTGAACCGGCTTCGTCTCGTCATGCAGCTTGAGCCGGGAACGATTGCCGATAGCTGGCTCCGGCCGGGCGAAGCGATGGGCCTAACCTTTGTCCCCCTCATCGAACAATCTGAGATCCTGGAGGAAGCCCAAGCGATGCAGAACTGCGCTGATCAATATGCCGATCGGTTGGCGCGGGAAAAATGTCGCTTATTCTCCATCCGCCGAGGAGCGTCTCGCCTTGCGACCCTGGAAATCGGCCCACATCCGCGCGAAACCGGTGTCCTGGCCATCACGCAGCTGAAGGCGCGGCACAATATGCCGGCTTCCGTCGAAATCTGGCAGGCAGCCCACGCGTGGCTGGCAACTCAGCCGGGCCTAAAACGGTTGCCACCCATGGTCGCACCAGAACGCGCACTCAATTCCAAAGTCTGGACTGATCTGATGGAGCCTTACAGACAGCGGAAAAACGGCGCTGACTGGCTACCGTCCATACCGACGCAAGTGGCCTTCGCACGGCTGGATTCCGACATGACGGACCTCGCTCGTCGCGCAGGTGTAACATCTTGGTTATTCACATAAACTGTGTGTTACTGGGGAACACAACGACAACTTTCAAGCTCATGACGAAGATTTGTTGTCGCAGCCACTTTAATTTCCGAGGCATACGGCCAATTTATGCTGATCGGACGGGCGCATGCAGCCTAACCAATGGTTAGCTCTCAGCATCGCGAACAAGAGCGATCCGCGCACCGAAAGAAGGGTTGGAGCCATTGGCATCGAGCAACCCTGGTAGAGAACCCAAGATCTCTTAATCGGAACTTTGGCACATGAAAGCACGCACCAATATCGAAGGTGGCAACTCTTCGGCACTTCATCTCCTGCATCGCGCGGGCCAATGCGCCGACGAGTTATTCGCTCTGAACATCGGCGAAAGCGAACTTACGCCTCGCCAGTTCGAAGTCCTACGCGCTGTGGCATCCCACGCGGAGCCAAGCCAGACGGTACTTGTCGAACATACGGGTATCGATCGTTCGACACTGGCTGACATCGTTAGACGGCTCGTCGCACGCGGCCTGCTTGTGCGGAAACGCACCCGCCACGATGCACGGATGTACGCCGTTCGCCTCACTCCTGCTGGCGAAAATGCCCTGAAGAACGCGCAGCCAGCCGTTCATTCGACGAACGATGCGATCCTGCAGGCACTCCCCAATGCTGAGCGCAAGGAGTTCTTGAACGCGCTCAACAGGATCATCGAGCTGGTGAGCGGAGCAACACACCCTCGACCGGCGAAATAAATACGCCTCGTGGCTGCAGACGACTTATCGCCCTCGCAACACTTTGGCGTTCCTGCGGGAACGCCTTAGCGGGTGGGGGATGCGCGTCGCAGGATCGCTGCCGTATCAGCCCAATCCAGCTCCTGCCCATAGGTCTGGCGTGTCACGCTGCCCATGCGCGTTGCAATAAATCCATCAGAAACGGCCGCCGGTGTATGGGCCCGCAGAATGGTGCCGGCGGCGAGCACCGCGAGTCCTTCAACAAGGCTGCGCGCACGCAAATCCAATCGCCGCGGTTCGCAAAGGATCGCAGCAATACGAGCGTGAGCAGCCTCAAGGTACGCGTCATCCCCGACCGCCTTACCCAACTCCTCCATGACAATTTCAGCAGCCTCAGGCTCCCGCTGCAGAATGTGGAGAACTTCGAGTGCAAGTTCGTTTCCGGTCCCTTCCCAAAGAGAAAGAGCCACCACATCCCGGTAGATGCGCGCCAACGGCAATTCCTCGACGTAGGCGTTACCTCCAACGCATTCGATCGTTTCGGCAAGAATGGCGGGGGCTATTTTACAGACCCAATATTTGGTCACCGGCGTCATAAGCCGCCGCCAGGCAGCCGCTCGCGAATCCTCCGCACGGTCAAATGAGCGCGCCAACCGAAGTGCCAGTGCCAGCGCGGCTTCGACATCGAGAGCCAGATCAGCAAGCACCTGGCTCATCAACGGATGCTCGATCAGAAGCTTGCCCGAAACAACGCGATTTTCAGCATGATGAATGGCCTGAGCGAGAGCGCGGCGCATAGCGCCCGCAGACACAACCGAGAGATCAAGACGCAACTGCATTTGCGTCTCGGAAAGCACTGTTTCTCCTTCACCTTCCTCGCCTATCAGCCACCCATCACTTTCGATGAGCTCCACTTCAGCGCAGGCTGACGCGCGAACACCAAGCGTGTCCTTGAGCCGCTGCAGATGGATGCCATTGGCTTCCCCATCATCTCGAAAACGTGGAACCAGGAAACAACTCAATCCTCCTGGGGCCTGGGCCAGCATCAGGAAGGCGTCGGACATCGGAGCCGACAAGAACCATTTATGGCCGTTGAGGATATAGCGACGCCCATCAGGCTCTCCCGCCGGCTCCGCACGCGTTACCGTTGCCGAACGATCGGCTCCGGCATTTTTCTCCTGATTGCTGACGCCAATCAGAACGGCGCGCTTATCCACCAAGGCGGCAGCGCGCGCGTCGTACCCGTGGGAAACAAGCTTTGATAGCCATGGCGCCAATTCTGGCTGCATGGCTATCGTTGGCGCCGCTGCATGGGTCATGCAGAGGGGCAGGCAATGGCCCACATTCACTTGGCTAGCAAGGTAAAGCCCTGCCGCACGCGCCACCTGCCGCCCCTGAGCAGGAGCGGTATCACCCCCCTCTGCCCAGACCTCGCATTGGAGCCGCTCGCCGCAGCTCATCTCCAGCAGCTCATGATACGCGGGATGATGCTCGACCCGGTCGATCCGACGACCCTGAGCGTCAAAGATGCGCAGCCTCGGCGGATAATCTTCCGCCGTGCGTGCACGCTCCATCACGTCAGCACTGCCGCACACAAGACCGAATGCCACAAGGGACTTTTGCGCGTGGCCGCCACCCTCGCGGGTAAGCGCCTCCTGCAACGCAGCATCGCTTGAAAACAGATTGATATCCTCAAAGGGAGGCACTAAGCCGCCCCCCTCAACGCTCACCGGAGATTTTGTCATGGAACCCACAGTCTCGCGTGATTCGTCTTGAGCTTCTTGCCTATTTGTGTCAACGCGACGGGAACTTGAGCCAAACCGGTGAGATTGACCACAGCCAATTGACCATACTGGCAAGACGCCAGTTGCCGAGGCGTGGGACTCCACCTATTAGAACAACTTTGATGACCGATACCGCGCTCCAACAGTCTTTTGAATTTAAGCACCGCAATCTCCTCTCCTGTGAGGAGTTGTCGGCACCTGAAATAAATTTCCTGCTCGATCTGGCTGATGATGCCGCCGATCGCAACCGGAAGATTAATAAAAAGCGCGATGTCCTTAGCGGACGCACACTTATCAACCTCTTCTTTGAGGCCTCCACCCGCACGCAAGCGTCTTTCGAATTAGCCGCCAAGCGCCTGAGCGCGGACGTCATGAACATGACTGTCTCATCGTCCTCAGTGCAAAAGGGTGAGACGCTCATCGACACGGCGGTGACACTCAATGCCATGCGCCCCGACATCATTGTCGTGCGCCACCATGCTGCAGGCGCAGTCGAACTTCTATCACAAAAGGTGGACTGCTCGGTCATCAATGCTGGCGACGGCGCCCATCAGCATCCGACGCAAGCCCTCCTCGACGCCCTGACCATTCGCCGGGCCAAAGGACGCATAAGCGGACTGACCGTCGCGATTTGCGGAGATATCCTGCATTCGCGCGTCGCACGCTCCAACATCAACGTTCTGAATGCTCTTGGCGCCAACGTCCGCGTCATCGCGCCATCCACCTTGCTGCCGTCCGCACCAGAGCGGTTCGGTGCGGAAGTTTACACAGACATGTGGAAGGGCATCACGGACGCTGATGTCGTCATGATGTTGCGTCTGCAGATCGAACGCATGCAAGGCTCCCACATCCCTTCGACCCGCGAATTCTTCCACTTCTTCGGCCTCGATCAGGAAAAGCTCGCACGAGCCAAGCCCGACGCCCTTGTCATGCATCCTGGTCCGATGAACCGCGGTGTCGAGATTGCTTCAACGGTCGCCGACCACTCCCGAAGCGTCATCCGCGAACAAGTGGAGATGGGTGTCGCAGTACGCATGGCGGTTTTGGAAGCTTTGGCGCGCAACTTGCCGCAGGCCTGAGCCCATTTAAGAAGGCAGGCAGTGAAATGAGCCTGATCGCAATGAACACAAAGACTGAGCAGTCCAAAACATCCACCGGCAAGCGGCAGGTCTTTATCAACGCCCGTATCATCGACCCGGCATCGGGTCGCGACGAACCCGGTGGCCTACTCGTCGAAGGCACCACAATCGCCGATCTGGGGCCTCATCTGCGGCGCAACGCACCAGAAGGCGCTACCGTCATTGACTGTCAGGGCAACATCCTTTGCCCCGGCCTCATCGACTGCCAGGTTTTCACCGGAGAACCCGGAGCCGAACATCGCGAAACCCTCAAAACCGCAAGCCTCGCTGCGGCTGCCGGTGGCGTGACGACAATCGTCGTGATGCCGGACACTAGCCCGGTCATCGATCAGGTCGCACTTGTTGACTTTATTCAAAGGCGAGCGCGCGATAACGCCAAGGTACACGTTCACACCATGGCCGCGATGACCAGAGGTCTCGCCGGCACCGAAATGACTGAAATCGGCTTACTAAAGCGAGCTGGTGCCATCGCATTCACCAACGGCAAATCGACCATCGCGAATACCGCCGTGATGCGGAACGTCCTGAATTATTCGAAGGACTTTGGCGCTCTTATTGTCCACCACTGCGAAGACCCGCACCTATCAAATGATGGCGCGATGAACTCCGGCGAAGTTGCAGCACGGTTGGGCCTTCCAGGCGTATCCAGCGTAGCTGAGACAATCGTCATTGACCGCGATGTACGGCTCGTTGAGCTGACGGGCGGGCGCTACCACGCCGCCACGATCTCCTGCGAGGCGAGCCTCAACGTCATTCGCGCCGCCAAAACACGAAACCTGCCCGTGACCTGTGGCGTCTCCATCAACCATCTAACGCTCAACGAAAACGATATCGGCCCCTATCGAACGTTCTTTAAGGTGCGCCCGCCGCTGCGTCGTGAGGAAGATCGCGTCGCCATGGTCCGCGGGATCAACAACGGTGACATCGATATCATCGTTTCAAGCCATGACCCGCAGGACGCGGACGTGAAGCGACGCCCGTTCGCCGAAGCCGCCGATGGCGCTGTCGGACTTGAGACGATGCTTCCGGCTGCACTGCGCTTATATCACTCGGGTGATCTGTCGCTGCTCACGCTCCTGCGCGCTATGACGATCAATCCCGCGAAGTTGCTGGGCATCGGAGCCGGACGTCTTCAGAAAGGCGCCGTCGCCGACCTCATCGTATTCGATCCATCCGAGCCATGGGTTGTAAATAAAGACGTGCTCAGATCACGCTCCAAAAACTCCCCCTTCGACGAAGCCCGCCTGCAGGGCCGTGTGCTGCGAACGATGGTTGCGGGCGAGACGGTCTATCAAGTACCTTAAAAGCCAAATACGATGTACGCGGCATTTTTTGCCGCGCCTGGCCCTGAATTAGTCACAACGGACCCACTCACATGGAAGCTGCCCTCCTTGGCGCAATCCTGTGCTGCCTTGCCCTTGGCTATGCGCTCGGGTCTATCCCGTTCGGCCTATTGCTCACGCGCGCCGCCGGCCTCGGTGATGTCCGCGCCATCGGCTCTGGAAACATCGGTGCGACCAACGTTCTCCGCACCGGCAACAAGGGCCTCGCCGCGGCAACGCTAATCCTGGATGTACTCAAAGGCACCGCAGCAACCTTGCTCGGTGCCTACCTCCTTCCGGCTCTCGTGCCGGCCAGTCCGATAACCGGAGCCCTCGCAGCAGGGATCGGCGCGTTCCTCGGTCACCTCTTTCCGGTCTGGCTTGGTTTCAAGGGCGGCAAGGGCGTCGCAACCTATATCGGTATTCTTGCAGGCATAGCGTGGAAGGCCGCCCTAGGCTTTTGCGCGTTATGGCTCATCGTCGCATTCGTTACGCGCTACTCATCGCTGTCCGCCCTGATCGCCGCGTGCGGAGCACCGTTGTTGATCTGGTGGCTTCTCGGCCCCATTCCTGCAATCGTATTCGCAGGCCTTTCAGCGTTGCTTATCGGAATGCATCACGCAAATATCCGTCGTCTGCTCGCGGGGGAGGAGCATAAGATCGGTGCCAGCAACAAAGCCCGATAGCAAGGCGGACCTTTTCACCGCCGCACCGTTGCCGGTCGCGCCGCTCGATGATCAGCAACGTCTCGCCTGCTTGCGCCTGATCCGTTCGGAGAACGTCGGCCCCGTTACGTTTCGCGAACTCATAAATCGCTATGGCGGCGCCACTCAGGCGTTGGACGCACTTCCCGAATTAGGCCGCCGAGGCGGCCGAGGTCGCGCAATTCGCCTCTGCGACAGCGCGACGGCCCAGCGTGAATTGGAACAGGCCCAAAAGGCAGGAGCCACTCCGATCTTTACGATCGAACCAGGCTATCCCCGCAATCTCGCCGCGCTCGATGTCCCGCCACCGCTCATTTACGTGAAGGGTCGAACGTCTCTCTTGCAGGAACCGTCCGTTGCCGTCGTTGGCCCGCGCCAAGCCTCGGCAGCCGGACGCAAGCTGGCACGCCTATTCGCAGCCGCACTCGGCGAAGCTGGTCTCGTCGTCGTATCCGGATTGGCACGCGGCATCGACGGCGTAGCGCACGAGACGGCACTCCCCACGGGCACCATCGCTGTCCTGGCCGGTGGCGTCGACAAGATCTATCCCCCGGAACACGACGAGCTTTACGCGCGGATCAGTGACACAGGCTGCATCGTGTCGGAGATGCCCTGCGGCTTCACACCGCGCGGCAGCGACTTCCCGCGCCGCAACCGGATCATCTCCGGCATGTCACTGGGCGTCCTTGTCGTCGAGGCCGCAAAACGATCTGGCACGCTACATACGGCACGCCGGGCCGCCGAACAGGGAAGAGAAGTATTTGCCATTCCCGGCCATCCGCTTGACCCGCGCGCCGAAGGCACCAACTACCTCTTGAAGGAAGGGGCAACTCTCGTAACCGAGCCGGCCGACATCATTTCCGCCCTTAAACCCCTCACGGCACAAGGCGATCGCACCTTTCGAGAGGTCGCCCCCGACACCACGACGCTCGAAGCGTTTGCTCCTGAACCACTACCCGAAATCGCAGAAAGCGATCGGGACCGTGTTCTTGCCGTACTGGGGCCCCACCCGGTCGAACTAGACGAAATCGCCCGCGCCACCCATCTATCGATACGCGCTATTCGAGCCATTCTGATTGAACTGGATCTGGCCGGTCGTATCGAACGACATGGGGCAGCACTGGTATCACGGATCAATGACTAAACATTCGCTGTGCATAAGGGGCACGCCAGCAGTAACGAAAGCGCAGCCCTCGTCGTGACCGTCTGCGCGTCCCGCGAGGAACCAAAGGTTCAACCACGGCGTGCAGCCTGACGCGAGTGACGCAATCTCTCTGCCAGCTCCCGGTGCCCTTCGCGCATAGCCATCTCTTCAAGAGCCAACAGAAGGTCCGCCATATATTCCAGGTAATACGGCGCGCTCGGCGTCCGTCTTCCAGTTTCCTGACCCGCAAATCTCTTATTATGAATTCGCAATCTACGTCTTGGCACCATACGGCCCCACATAAATTCCCTAAAAAATTGCACAAATAATACATCATGTAATCTTAGGTTGCAACAAGGGCAAGCGGACGGTGTTTGACACAACCAGTCTGATCCACCATGTTCCCGCCGCCTGTGCGATGAGCCGCGCAATGGTCACCGGCCCAATTGGTAGCAGTGCCAGGCGCTATTCTTGATTGCAGAAGACGCCTTAGAATTATACGCGCACCGTTATTCTCGCGTATTTCCAGCCCGGAACGGGAAACCCGAAAGTCGCCTATGAACGTCGTCATCGTCGAATCCGCCGCCAAGGCGAAGACCATCAACAAGTACCTTGGGCCCAAGTTCAAGGTAATCGCCTCGTTTGGCCACGTGCGCGACCTGCCCTCGAAAGATGGATCTGTCGACCCCGACGCTGACTTTGCGATGAACTGGGATATCGTCGACCCCAAGTCCAACAAGATCCTCAAAGAAATTACAGACGCCGTTAAGGGTGCCGACAAGCTGATCCTCGCAACCGACCCTGATCGCGAAGGCGAAGCGATCTCGTGGCACATCCTGCAAGTTCTCGAAAAGCGCCGCGCCTTGAAAAAGGACATGCATGTCGAGCGCGTGGCGTTCAACGCGGTCACGAAACAAGCCATCCAGCAAGCACTCGCGCAGCCGCGACAGATCGACGAGCCGCTTGTCTCAGCTTACCTCGCCCGCCGCGCCCTCGACTACCTGGTCGGCTTTACACTGTCTCCCGTGTTGTGGCGCAAACTCCCGGGCGCTCGCTCCGCCGGACGCGTTCAGTCCGTAGCATTGCGCCTGATCTGCAACCGGGAAGCCGAGATCGAAGCCTTTCGCAGCGACGAATATTGGACGATTGAAGCTGATCTTCTGACCGGCAAAAAGGAAGAATTCAGCGCACGTCTTGCGGCGATAAGCGGTACGACCCTTAAGAAACTCGACATCAAAGAAGAAGCGCAAGCTACAGCCATCAAGGCGGCCATCGAAGGTGGTCGCTTCAAGGTCGTATCCGTAGAAAAGAAGGCCACTCGCCGGAACCCCTACGCGCCCTTCACAACCTCAACACTGCAGATGGATGCGTCGCGTAAGCTCGGCTTTTCCGCCAAGCAAACAATGCAAATCGCGCAGCGCCTCTATGAAGGGGTCGATCTTGGCGAAGCTGGCCCCGTCGGCCTCATTACTTATATGCGAACCGATGGCGTCCAGATCGTCCCCGAAGCCGTCGCAACCATCCGGCGCGAAGTCGAGGGTGATTTCGGCAAGCGTTATCTCCCCCCATTTATTCGTGAATATAAATCCAAAGCGAAGAACGCCCAGGAAGCTCACGAAGCAATCCGTCCCACGGATGTCTCCCGCAAACCTGCGCGGGTCTCCCGCTATTTGGATAAGGACCAGGCACGCCTTTACGATCTTATCTGGAAGCGCGCCGTTGCCAGTCAGATGGCTTCAGCAGAACTGGAACAGACGGCCGCCCAGATCGAAGTAGCTGGCCGCGACGGCAAAACCTACACGCTTCGCGCCACGGGTTCTGTGATCGTCTTCGACGGCTTCCTCAAGCTCTATGAGGAAGGTCGGGACGAACGCCAGCATGCGACCAAGGGCAAAGATGATACGAGTGAGGAAGACGATACGGCCCGCTTGCCGGCTCTTGCCGAAGGCGATCCGCTGACCGACCGCAAGATCGACGCCAATCAGCACTTCACTCAGCCGCCACCGCGCTTCACCGAAGCAACGCTCGTCAAGCGCATGGAAGAACTCGGCATCGGCCGCCCCTCGACCTATGCCTCGACCCTCGCCGTCCTGCAGGAACGCGACTACGTCACCACGGACAAGAAACGCCTCATCCCGCAAGACAAGGGCCGTCTCGTCACCGCGTTTCTTGAGAGCTTCTTCAAGCGTTACGTCGAGTATGATTTCACGGCCGACCTGGAAGAGAAGCTCGATCTCATTTC
Organism: Candidatus Filomicrobium marinum; assembly: GCF_000981545.1. Taxonomy (NCBI): domain Bacteria; kingdom Pseudomonadati; phylum Pseudomonadota; class Alphaproteobacteria; order Hyphomicrobiales; family Hyphomicrobiaceae; genus Filomicrobium; species Candidatus Filomicrobium marinum. The sequence goes on along the minus strand of NZ_LN829119.1, from coordinate 341,435 downwards.
CGACGACAAGCTCGAATGGAAAGACGTCTTGCGCGATTTCTGGAAGGATTTTACTGGCGCCGTCAACGACATCAAGGACCTGCGCGTCTCCGAAGTCCTCGATGCGCTGAACGAAATTCTCGGCCCCCACGTGTTCCCGCCTCGTGAGGACGGCAGCGACCCACGTCAGTGTCCTGCGTGCGGCACTGGCCAATTGAGTCTCAAGATCTCCGGCAAGTATGGTGCCTTCATCGGTTGCGGCAACTATCCGGAATGCCGTTACACGCGGCAGCTGTCCCAGACAGACGATGGCGCTGGAGAAATGGCTCTGCCAGACGGCAAAGTCCTCGGTTTCGATCCGGAATCCGGTGACTCGATTTCTTTGCGCACGGGCCGTTTCGGACCCTACCTCCAGCTTGGCGAAGGCGCGGACGGTGAGAAACCCAAGCGGTCCAGCATCCCCAAAGGGGTCGACGCCGGCTCGATCGACCTTGAGCGTGCGATCCAGCTTCTATCTTTGCCACGTGAAGTTGGGCTCCATCCGGAAACCGGCAACCCGATTACGGCTGGGCTCGGACGCTATGGGCCGTTCGTGCTGCACGATGGAACCTACGCAAACCTGGAATCTATGGAGGACGTATTCTCCATCGGGCTCAACCGCGCCGTAACTTTGATCGCCGAAAAGCTTGCGGGAGGCGGAAAGGGTCGCTTCCAGCGCGCAAAACCTGCAGTCCTGAAAGAGCTCGGCGAACACCCGAGCGAAGGCGGCAAGGTCGAAGTGCTGTCGGGTCGCTACGGCCCTTACGTCAGCCACAACAAAATCAACGCCACCTTGCCCAAGGGCAAAGAACCTGAAAGCATTACGCTTGAAGAGGCTGTAACCCTACTAGCGGAAAAAGCCGCCAAGGGAGGCAAAGCCAAAAAGCCTGCCAAAGCGAAAGCCGCAAAGAAAACGGCAGACGCCCCGAAGAAAGCCGCAGCCAAAAAGCCCGCCGTCACGAAGAAACCAGCAACCGCAGCAAAGACCAAAGCCGCTGCGAAAAAGTCGAAGGCGCCGGCTAAAGCCAAATCTAAGAAAGCCGCGTCGACGGCAAGCGGCGACGCCTGAGCACTTGAGGAAACTGGGTGGCGCGCAAATCGCAGAAGTCTGACAAGAAGGCCTCACGCGGCAAGCCCGTGCGCCGTGGCTCCACCTTACCCGCGGGCCAGCTCCCCACGCGCGAAGAGATTTTGAAGTTCATCTCGGAAGCGCCTCAGAAAGTCGGCAAGCGCGAGATTTCGCGCGCCTTCGGGGTAAAGGGCGGCGCGCGTATTGAACTAAAACGGCTGCTTGAAGAAATGGCTCAGGAGGGGCTCATCTCAGGCAATCGTAAGGAACTCCGTCGTAAAGGCGGCCTGCCCCCCGTCACTGTTCTGGAAGTGACCGGTCGTGACGACGCCGGCGATCTCATCGCCCGTCCCACCGTCTGGAACGACGAAGACGGCCCGCGCCCCGATGTCTTGATCCTCACGCATGTCGAACGGGACAAGCAAACCGCCACGGAGCTTTCGATCGGCGACCGCGTCTTGGCGCGCATCAACCAATTGGAAGAAGAAGACGTCGAAGGCTTCCGCTTCGAGGCCGTGCCTCTCAAGCGACTGGCCCGTGAAAAGCGACGATTGCTCGGCATTTTCCGAACCACCCATCGCGGCGGCACCATCCAACCGATCGACCGCAAAGCATTGCGCGAATGGCCGGTACAGCAGAGTGACATCGGAGACGCGTCCGATGGCGACCTGGTCCGGTTCGATCTCATCCGCAAAAACCGCTTTGCCAATCCGCAGGCCACAGTTCTTGAGAGCCTCGGCAATCCCGATGACCAACGACAGATCAGCTTGATCGCGGTTCACGCTCACGGATTGCCCGATGACTTTCCTGAAGGCGTACTGACGGAAGCGGAAGACCTCGCGCCTCCCGATCTCAACGGCCGCGTCGACCTGACGGACATTCCTCTGCTGACGATCGATCCGCCAGACGCGCGTGATCACGATGATGCCGTCCACGCGGTTCCGGATACCGATCCAAAGAATCCAGATGGATTCGTCGTCACCGTCGCTATCGCGGACGTGGCCCACTACATCCGTCCCGGCTCAAAACTCGATCGCGAAGCTCTCCTGCGCGGCAATTCGGTCTACTTCCCGGACCGCGTCGTACCGATGCTTCCGGAAAAAATCTCAAACGATCTATGCTCATTGCGCGAAGGCGAGGACCGTCCCTGTATCGCCGTACGCATGGTCTTCGACGCTCGTGGCGAAAAGAAAAGCCACACATTCATGCGTGCCATGATGCGGTCGGCAGCCAAGCTCTCATACCAGGAAGCTCAAGCGGCAATCGACGGCAAGCCTAGCGAAAAATGCGAGCCGTTGATGGAGACGGCGTTGAGACCCTTATGGGCAGCCTATGCCAAACTCTCAGCCGCAAGAGACCGCCGTGGTCCGCTCGAACTCGATTTGCCGGAACGAAAAATCCTCCTCGACCAACAGGGGCGAGTTGATCGCGTTGTTATACCGGAACGCCTGACCGCACACCGCCTCATCGAAGAGTTCATGATCCAGGCAAACGTAGCCGCGGCCCAAGCGCTGGAAGAAAAGCGCTCGCCCGTCGTCTACCGAATTCACGAACCACCCTCAAAGGAGAAACTCAAAGCGCTGCGCGATTTCCTCAACAGCCTCGATCTGAAGTTGCCGCCTGAATCAGGATTAAAGCCGGCAGCTTTCAATCGCATCCTTGAAAGCGCCAAAGAGCTTCCGGTCCCGGATCTCGTGAACGAAGTCATTCTGAGGTCCCAGTCTCAAGCTGAATACAATCCGCTCAATGCTGGACACTTTGGCCTGAATCTGGCGCGCTACGCACACTTCACGTCACCCATCCGCCGCTATGCGGACCTTCTCGTACACCGCGCGCTGATCACCGCATATCGGTTAGGGGCCGGCGGTTTCCCGGACGAAGAACCCACCAAACTCGCGGCGATAGCGAAACAGATATCCGAGGCAGAGCGCCGCGCAATGGCCGCCGAGCGCGAAACGATCGACCGATTGATCGCAGCTCATCTCGCCGACCGCATCGGCGCGACATTTCAAGCGCGCATCTCGGGTGTCACCCGATCCGGCCTGTTCGTGCGCTTGCGCGATACCGGAGCCGACGGCTTCGTTCCAGCGTCCAGCCTCGATGGAGAGTTCTTCCACCACGTCGAGGAAGTTCACGCGATGATAGGCCAGAGGTCGGGCCGCTCCTATAGCCTCGGCGATAATGTCGAAGTGAAGCTCGTCGAAGCGATTCCATCCGCCGGCGCATTACGCTTTGATATGATTTCCGAACCCAAAGAGACCCGTATTCGCCTCCCGAAGGGGTTCAAAGTTCGCCGCCAGCCGGGTCGCAACCGCCGATCACCCCGCCCGCGACGCTAAACACCACCTGGAAGCCCTTGTACCAGCCGCGTTAGCGTCCAAATGCGCATTGACCGGGCGGCTCTTCCTTGCCTACCCTATCGCAAATAAATCAACCTGCCGCACTAGGCTAGCCATGAGAGCAATGCCCAAATGACCGTGCACATCGCATCTAACGACATCGCACCGCTCCCAGAACGATCGGTCGTCCAGGCCATGCGCCGCGGTTTCTCGCAGGCATGCCCCGCCTGCGGCACGGGACGACAGTTCAAAAGCTATCTAAAAGTCGTGGATCAGTGCGACGCGTGTGGTGAGGAACTACACCATCAACGGGCGGATGATGCCCCGCCTTACTTCACGATGATCATCGTGGGCCACATCATAGGTGCCGCGGTGTTGATGGTTGAAGATCTCTATGCTCCGCCCGTCTGGGTGCATACAGTTCTCTGGGGCCCGTTGATCCTCGGAATGAGCCTATGGATGCTTCCGCGTATCAAGGGTGCCCTTATTGGCCTGCAATGGGCCTTCCGTATGCACGGCTTTGGTGGCACATCAGATGAGCCAGAGCCCGATCCAGCCGATGCAGTACACGCGCGTCAAAGCGTAGAGTGACATCGAATCCGTCTACAGTTCGCGTCAGTAGATACCCTGTCGATTAAACCACGACCGGCCGTCAGGCTCTACCCTGTAGGTGGCCGACGAGAACGCTCCGGCGCCAATCGGCGCCCCGGGGAACGCGCACCATGACGAACCCGTCAATCAATAACCCTGCACCGAGCAGTATGAGGCCCCGGGACGCGGCCACATTGATTGTCGTCGACCATACTGCTTCTCAGCCCCGCATTCTGATGGGGCGGCGTCACCCCAATCAGATCTTTCTGCCCGACAAATATGTCTTTCCCGGTGGTCGCAGCGAAATAGCGGATCGCGCCATCCCCAGCTCAAGCGAACTGCACGAACGTGAGATCGCCAAGCTGCTCTACGACATGAAAGGCAACCCGAGCCCTCACAGAGCACGCGCCCTGGCGATGGCAGCTCTGCGGGAAACCTATGAAGAAACGGGACTCCTAATCGGAACCAATGAAACGTCCACTGAAGACATTGCGCTCCCCTCAACGGCAGATCCCATATGGCAAGCATTCTTCGCCGAAGGTGTTCAGCCAAGCTTATCGGCATTAACCTTTCTAGCCCGAGCGATTACGCCTCCCGGACGTCCCCGGCGTTACGACACTCGTTTTTTCTGGGTTGACGCCGCTCGCATCGCCAAACAGTCCAGCCCGAAAGATGACGAATTGCGAGACCTCGGCTGGTTCACATTTGATGAACTCAGACAGCTCGACATACCCAACATAACCCGCGCCGTAGTCGAGGACCTCGCGGAACACCTAAGCGAAAACAACGACGCACGTGCGAATTGGGCGGTCCCCTACTACTACTTCAAATCCGGAACATTCGAGCGCATCCTCGTGCGCGGATCATCTTGATCCCGTCCAACAGACTACACGCCACCTTGACAGCACGTAACGCCCGAGTATGGTGCCGGGCTCATTCCAACACTCGCGAACCGCTTGGCAGGTGCAGCCCGGCGTCGACGCGCCCAAGCATCAGGCTCCCCGATTATGGCAAAACCCGTCGTTCAAAAAATTAAGCTCCTGTCGACCGCGGGAACCGGCTTCTTCTACGTAACCAAGAAGAACCCGCGTAACCTCACCGAAAAAATGGTCTTCAAGAAGTATGACCCCGTCGTGCGTAAGCATGTCGAGTTCAGAGAAACAAAGATCAAGTAAGCGTCGTTTGAGCCGGTAACTCAAACGTGAGCTGAAACCCTGCCCTAGCGCCGAACAGACCTTACCCTAGCGCTAAGAAGTCGTTTCCAGCGAGTAGATTTAGGATTAGGCTGGACGCCCGGTCTGCAAAGATCGGTTGAGAGCACCGGTCGTCACTGGCTACCAAAAAGCGATTTGTTAGGGGCTGAAGCCCGATATCAGATCGGCTGGGATCAGCGAGAGACGGTAGGAGCCAGGGTCCGCGACTGCTCGGCAGCGGGGTAAGATCCCGAGTTGATCACGAACCCTGGCCTGCTAACCAAGCTGGCGCCAAAGAGGGCGTCGGCACCTGCTTGGTATCGTAGTCGCCGGCCGCGGCCAACGAGGAGGCCACTCCAGCCGTGACGACGACCACTTTTCCCTCGCGTCACGGGAGATGCGGCGGCCCCGATACCGCGAGAGCTCAAATCACCGCTCGATATCGAGGCAGATGTTCAGACATCCCCACTTCGATGTTCAAAAAACGGTGAAAAAATATTGCTTCCCTAAGTCCCACGGCAATCTGACAGAACATTGTATACATTGCAAGTTAATGCTTGACAGTGGCCGTGTGCAGCTCCCCCTATCTGGCCAACCAATTCCGTCGGCATTTGGGCGACATCGGAAAATCCACCACGCAAAAATTCATCTGTCATCTGCCAAAACTTGGCAGAAACTATCTAGCACCGTTCCTAACGACATTATTGGAGATAGGAGAAAAGGGTTAAGCCGCTGTAGATGCTATACGATTTCGGCCCCGGCGCTTGGCGGCATACAAGGCGTTATCGGCCCGTTTCAGAATACTTTCCGGAGTATCATTTTCCCCTTCCAGGGTCGCAATTCCGACGCTGGAGGTAACCCGAATTCGCGTCCCCTGCGGCGTTTGAAAGGCTTCAGAGGCGATTCGCGTACGTATACGCTCCCCGATCTGATAAGCGCCGGAAAGGGGAGTATCTGGCATAATAAGTAGAAATTCTTCCCCACCCATCCGGCAAGCGAGGTCCGCGCCTCGCGTATTACGCCGTAGTCGCTCAGCGACGCTTTTCAGAACGAAATCGCCAACGTCATGCCCATAGGTGTCGTTTACGGCCTTGAAGTGATCGATATCGGTAATGAGAACCGAAAGTTCACGTCCCGTCCGCACGGCATCACACACCAGCGTAGCGAGATGGATTTCCATATAGCGCCGGTTATGCAATCCGGTCAGACCATCGGTGACAGCGAGCTCAAAGCTCTCCTCAATCTGGTCGCGCAAAAAATCACTATGCCGCTTGCGCTTAATTTGCGTCATCACGCGCGCAAGCAGCTCATGCTCTTCAACTGGGCGCATCAGATAATCATTGACGCCCATATCGAGCCCACGAAGTAGCCTGGCGTCACCACCATCTTCCAGTAGAATAATTATGGGCACGTGCCGTGTGCGCTCGAATGAACGAAGCTGCGAACAAAGCCGCAACCCATCCGAACCTTGCAGGCTAAGACTGACCACCACGACGTCGAAGTCTTCGGCCCCAAGCCGAAGCAAAGCCGATTGCGGAAAGCGCTCCGTGGTGACCTCATGCAGTGGTTGCAGCGCCTCTGTCATGCGATGCCCCGAGCGCTCATGATCCTCCACCAAGAGGATACGGCCGCCGTCGTTTGAAAGAACACGCTGAAGGGCGGCGTGCTCAGTTGCGCCAAGCCGTCGCCCCGTCGTAACGCGCATCATCATTTCATCGTTGAGGGTCTTAAGCCGTGCTAGGTTCTTGACACGGGTAATCAGCGCGATGTCATCGACTGGCTTGGTCAGAAAATCATCCGCGCCACACTCAAGCCCGATCAATCGGTCTGACGGCTGGTCAAGAGCCGTTACCATGACAACCGGAATATGATGCGTCTTGGGATCAGTTTTAAGACGGCGACAAACCTCGAACCCATCGAGACCTGGCATCATGACGTCGAGCAATATGACGTCGATCCGCTCACGCTCGCACAAGTCTAGGGCCTCTTGGCCGCTCGTCGCCGTGAGCACTTCAAAATACTCGGCACTTAGCCGCGCTTCGAGCAGCTTAACATTGGTAGCGATGTCATCTACGACTAGGACACGAGCTGTCATTGCGATATCCGCCTAGCGGCCGAACGCACGCACCGGCCCCATCAAGCGGCTCCGGCAAATTGGCGCACAGTATCGAGAAAACTCATCACGGAAATCGGCTTCGAAATATAAGCCTCACATCCTCCCGAACGAATCCGCTCTTCATCCCCCTTCATCGCAAACGCAGTAACGGCGACAACGGGAATGGAGTTGAGTTGCTCATCATCCTTGAGCCACCGCGTAACCTCAAGGCCGGACACTTCCGGGAGCTGAATGTCCATCAAAATCAAATCTGGCCGATGCTCGCGCGCCAACGCTAACGCATCGAGGCCGTTGCGCGTTTGAATCGTCAAATAGCCATGCGCATCAAGCAAATCGTGGAAGAGCTTCATATTCAGCTCATTGTCTTCCACGATAAGTACTTTCTTCGCCATTGGGAGCCCCTTCTGAGTCCGTTGGTCGCCCTCGACGTACATCAGCGTTTCCTGATAAGCCATAACCCAATGTTTGGCGAATGAGCCCCGTTTTGCACCGATTCGACGGAGCTGATCGGCTGGTCAGAGTGCCCCACCAGCAGTAACCAACAGTTTAAGACAGCTAGCGCTCCATAAAATGAGTTAAGGCAAGGTAACCCGCCATGGCGAAATCCCCTCAACCACCCTCGCATGAGGAAGCTGAGACCTTAGCAATCAACGCCTTACGCTTCTTGGCTGACGATCCCACACGCCTCGGCCGGTTTCTGGCGCTCACTGGCCTCGGCCCGGCCGACCTGAAAGCAACCGCCGGGCAACCTCATTTGCTTGCCGCAGTTTTAGACCATCTGATGCGTGACGAATCGCTCTTATTGGTCTTTGCCGCTGACAACCGCATCCCCCCTGAACGCATCGCTGAAGCCCATCGCCATCTCGCCGACCACTGAAAGGCGCGAGACCATGCCGCCCGTTGCCCCAGCCCAGAACATGCGGATTGGAATCGATCTTGGCGGCACCAAGATCGAAGGGCTGCTATTGGATTGCAAGGGTGTGGAGCTAGCCCGCCGACGCATTGCGGCCCCCAACCATAACTATCAGGCAACATTAGATACTGTAGCGGATCTCGTAGACCTGTTGCGCTCCAACGTCACGCACGCGACCGAAACCGTTACCGTTGGCGTCGGAATGCCCGGGTCAATCTCGCCAACCACGGACGTTGTCCAGAATGCAAATTCGACATGGCTCAATGGGCAGCCCTTCCACAAAGATCTCGCCGCAACTCTGGATCTGCCGCTCCGAACAGCGAATGACGCCAATTGCTTCGCCCTTTCCGAGGCGATTGACGGAGCAGCCACGAATGCAGCGTGCGTATTCGGCGTCATCCTGGGCACTGGGGTCGGCGGTGGGTTGATCCACCGCGGCTCGATCCTCGACGGCCCACGCGCCACCGGCGGTGAATGGGGACACAATCCCCTCCCCTGGCCCAACGCCAGCGAGTATCCCGGACCTGAATGCTGGTGCGGCCGTCGCGGTTGTCTGGAAACTTGGGCTTCCGGACCAGGCATGGCTGCCGATCATCAACGCGTAACGGGCGAAAGTTTAACGGCTAAAGAAATCGCAACGCGCGCCGGCGTCGGTGAACTGGCGGCGACCGCGACGTTAGAGCGTCACGCGTCACGGCTCGCGCGCGGCCTTGCCCACGTCGCAAACATTATCGACCCTGATGTCGTCGTCTTAGGCGGCGGCCTATCCCAAATGAAGCACCTATACGACGTTCTACCTAACCTGATAGCAGGACATCTCTTCGCCGATACCACCACCATCGAGATCCGGCCGCCGAAATGGGGCGACGCGAGCGGAGCCCGCGGCGCAGCATGGCTATGGGATTTAGAAAAAGAGAAGAACCGCTAACGTCAGCGCCCCTTTTGGCCCTCGCACTTCGTCTTCTCGAGCAACGTCACGTCCGTGAGCGCACCCTCTACAGCGAAATCACCGTAGTCGATAAACAATTTTGTCGAGATTCCATTGTCGTACAGTCGAAACGACAGCTCATAGCTCGGCACCGAATCCTGCTGCGTTTCCTGCGGGTCGAAATAACTGATCGCCATAGGCCATACCGGACGACCTTTGAGGTCGACCTTAGCTTGAACTCCTAAAGGCACCCCTTCGAGGCGCTCGGCCGTCGCAACCTCATGGCCAATGAAAGCATTGGTGAGATAAACTTTCTCGCCCTTCTCCGAACCATCATAGAGTTCGGCCATCAATACATCTTCCCCACGTTTTGCTGCCGCAATGAGAGCCAGAGAATGCTGCATGGGAAACATCACGTCGCCGCTGATCTCAAGGCCCTTGTGCCCCGGCTTCGTCAATTGAACCTTAACCGTGTCACCTGACTTCCCACGGTCCGCATTCCCCTGCGTCGTTTCCTCAAGGTGATCGTTCCGGTACTGGCTCGTGGTGAAGCGTAGCTTCTTGCCTTCCGCCTGCTCCCAGCTCGACGTTCTAAGATCGTTGATCTGCGCTTCCCCGTCACGGCCGGTTATCCGCGTAACGAAACGCATTTTCTGCGTGTAACCGGCGCAATCACTTCCGACCAGTTCGTAAACCATTCGCCCCGACATCTCGCTGATACCGGACCCCGGCGACGCACGCGCAAGCGAAATGTCATAAACGGCGCGATGCGGCACGAACTGCACAGCACCCGCGACCGCCGCAATCGGCATAGAACCGGAAAATGCAAAGGTGAGGACGCCAATCATCAGACCCGAATATCGGAGCGCTGCCATCCATCCTCCTGACAAGTGGAGCCAAACCAGTCTCTAGCCCCCACATGACACTACTCACGCTTTCCACGCTTGCAAAGAGCCCCTCGCCGTAACCTTATTGTCCGTGTTACAGAAATTCCGAAATTTCATAGAACCCGGATCGGTGGCAGGAACTTGTCGCCGAAAGGTAGATTTACGTTTTGAAAGGATCAGCAGCTATGAGCGATGATGTTAAATCCCGCCTCAAGGCAAAGGGTCTCACCCTCCCGTCCGCTCCTGCAGCCGTCGCCAATTACGTCCCTTATTGTGTGGTCGGCGACTTGTTGTACATCTCAGGGCAGATTTCCAAAGCCGCAGACGGGTCGCTCATCGCAGGCAAACTTGGCGCTGATCTCACCGTTGAACAGGGTATGGAAGCCGCGGCTGCTTGCGCTCTCAATATTCTGGCGCAAACCAATGCCGCAGTTGGCGACCTAAACCGTATTGCTCAACTCGTACGGATCACCGGTTACGTCAACGCAACACCGGATTTCACTGACCACCCACGCGTCGTAAATGGTGCCTCGGACCTTTTTGTGGAATTGCTCGGCGATGCCGGCCGCCACACGCGCGCCGCCGTAGGCGTCTCCAGCCTGCCGGCAAACTGCGCTGTCGAAATCGACGCAATTGTTCGCATCAAGGACTGATACATGGACAAAATTGGATCTGTATCGGTGTCGTGGTGCGAAAGGCAGAAACGCATATGAGCAGCTTCGACCGCGAGAAATTTCTTATCCCAATCGCGCATCGCGGCTTGCATGACGAGCGCCAGGGCCGCATCGAGAATACGGCGCCGTCGTTTCTAGCGGCGATCCAACATGGCTTCGGTATCGAATGCGATATTCGTCCAGCCGCCCTAAGCCGACCGGTGGTATTTCACGATCCGACCACAGAACGACTTCTGGACGAAACGCGCACAGTCGCAGATCTCACCCAAGACGATCTTGCAAGGCTGCGCTACCGAGACGGGAAGTCTGCGATACTCACCTTCGACGAATTTCTCCAACTCGTCGAAGGGCGCGTTCCGCTTCTTGTTGAGATCAAATCCGAATGGAGTGCGCCTGACGCGGTGTTTCTCAAGGAGGTCATCCGCCTCATACGGGCTTATTCTGGCCCATTAGCGCTTATGTCTTTTGACCCAGCCATTCTAAGCTTTGTCCGAGCTCTTGAGCCCACCATTCCCCGCGGCATGATTGCCGCCGCGACAGGCCCGGAAGATCCCCTGGCGCGAATAGTCGGCGCAGAACGCGCATCGGACCTTTCCAACCTCTTGGAATCTGGCCCGCCCGCACCCGACTGTTACGCCTACCGCGTGTGCGATCTCCCCACCCCCGTGACACGTTATGCAAGAGAGGTTCACGGCCGCCCGTTCTTTGCCTGGACGGTCCGTTCCCCCGAAGATTTCAGGACTGCAGCGCGTTGGGCTGACGCCCCAATTTTTGAAGGGCTTTTGCCTCCGGAAAGAACGCCTTAGTAAACTCCGCGCGCCCGTCTTGCCTGACGGATCGAGTTGGCCATCGAGCGATTGCGCCGCTGCTGATAGCTGCGCGCGCTTTTGCGCTCGGGCGTCTTATGTGTTGACACACGCCCCCGTGAAGTCGCCGGACGATCCGCAACAGAAAGTTTTGCGTCCACATCCTGCCCGCCCTTTTCCGTCCGCAAACTGATCTGGACGAGCTCAGGCGAAGCCGCACGGATCACGAACTCTGAAGTCGGATCCCGCAACCTTGTTGCAGATCCGATAGGCTGAAGCTTTAGGAGAGCATTCGAACCCGCCCTGATCGGAAGAAGTTCGGGCAATTCGGCCTGCATCAGCGGCTGCTTCTTTTCGTAGTTCTTCACAACCGCCACCGGCTCGATCTCTATGGGGCGAGGACCACCCAACGCCTGACGGCCCTCAAAGTCAGGACGTCGCGCGATCGAACCCGTCACAAGGTCCATCATAGGCCGCGATGCCGTCTGTCTTACGGCCTCCTGCACAATAACGACCACTGGCCCGGCTATGGACGCGGTTTTGACATCGCGAACAATATCCACACCCGTCGTACGGGCGCTCTCAGCAACCCGCGCAGCCGGAAGATCCGGATCAGGACGCCTAACAGGCAACCATTGGGCTGTCAGGATATCTTGTGACCGCAGCACTCTTTCCGGAAGCGGCACGGATGCCAAGAGTCTGACACCGCGCTCTGGCAGCGGAATTATCTTACGCGATATACTGCGCACGATTTTCGGAGACGACGTCAATGCTACAGCCGTCTGAGGCGACGCGACTTCAAGCGCCGTAGGCGGGCGGCCATCGATAAAACCAACGGGCGTTTCAAGCGTCCCATCGGGATTAGACCGGCGGCTATCAACCCAGGTAAAAGGCAGCAAGGGCGTGAAGACCCGGCCGCTGACCGACCCTGCAGATACCGCAAACGTTGCGAGATATCCCCATGTGCTGAGCGCGACCATCGCACACGAAATCAGCACCAGCCCCACTTGCATAACTCACACTCCCTAGATGCTAGGGCCGCCTCCATCTCGTGACTACCGCCCAGCCGCACGAAAAGATGACCATCACGAAAGCTTGCCCGAACCCCGGCGCATGCGCAATGATGTTGGTCGGCCTTTCCCCGGCAATGAAGCATTTGCCCCCAGGCGGCTTTCATGCCCTTGAAAATCTAGGCCTGCGAGAAACCAGAAAATCCTCGATCATGGACCAATCTCCAACAGTCAAGATCGTCGTCCACCCGTCGATCGCTGAAATCAGCCCAGACGATTGGGACGCTTGCGCCAATCCCATCGCTGATCGCTTCAATCCGTTTGTCAGCCACGCCTTTCTCCATATTCTGGAAGAAGCCGGATGCGTTGGACGGGCAGCGGGTTGGATACCGCAGCATCTCGTTCTCACGGGAAGCGAAGGAACTGTCGACGGCGTCATGCCCTGCTATGTCAAAACCAATAGCCGTGGCGAATACGTTTTCGATTATGCATTCGCTGACGCCTATCAACGCGCTGGTGGAGCGTACTACCCGAAGCTTCAGTGCGCAGTCCCCTTTACACCGGTCCCTGGCCCACGCGTCATGGCGCGTCCCGGACCAGATGCCGAAGACAATGAGCGGATACTGACCCGAGCGGCGATGCAGCTGGCCCAGCGTCTGGAGCTCTCCTCACTTCACATCACCTTCCTGGAGGCCGATGCATGGAAACGGCTTGGAGACGCAGGGCTGCTGCAGCGAACCGACCAGCAATTCCATTTCGCCAATGACGGCTACGAAACGTTCGACGATTTTCTAGCATGTCTGGCATCCCGCAAACGCAAGGCAATCCGCAAAGAACGGGCGACCGCACTCGAGAGTGGCATCACCATTGAACATCTCAGTGGCGGCGACATTAGCGAAGCCCACTGGGATGCCTTCTACGCGTTCTACACAGACACCGGCGATCGCAAATGGGGAAACCCGTACCTCAATCGGCGCTTCTTCTCTCTTCTCGGAGAACGCCTCGGTGATCATTGTTTGCTGGTCATGGCCAAACGAAACGACCGCTATATCGCCGGCGCGCTCAACCTTATCGGCGGGGACTGCCTCTACGGCCGCTACTGGGGCACGATTGAACATCACCCCTTTCTGCATTTCGAAGTCTGCTACTATCAGGCCATCGAATACGCGATTACGCACAGCCTTAAGCGTGTTGAAGCCGGCGCACAAGGCGACCACAAGTTGGCGCGCGGTTACCTTCCAACCACCACATACTCATTGCACTGGTTCGCTGATCCTGGGCTCTCCGCAGCAGTTGAGCGCTATCTGATTAGCGAACGCCGCGAAGTTGCAAAGATCGGTACGGCTCTATCCAAATACGCACCCTTCAAGAAAACGGCGTGCGAAGACGAACCCCATTGACCGGGGCGGCCCTGCGCCTTAGCTCTGCAAGGAAATATTGAGGAGGAAGCGCATGAGCAACGGTGCTTACGACGACAACAACATTTTCGCGAAGATCCTGCGCGGCGAAATCCCATCTCATAAGGTCTTCGAAGATGAAGTCGCCGTGGCCTTCATGGACGTCATGCCTCAGGGCACCGGACATACGCTCGTCCTACCCAAAGCCGCCTCACGCAACCTTCTCGACGCCGACGAAGAAACCCTCACGGCTTTAATGCCGCGCGTCCAGAAAATCGCGCGTGCCGTGCAGAAAGCCTTCAATGCCGAAGGCGTCACCATCATGCAGTTCAACGAAGGTGCCGGTGGCCAGACCGTGTTTCACCTCCACGTTCACGTCATCCCGCGCTTTGAAGGCGTTGCGCTCGCGCGCCATTCGGATCAAATGGAAAAGCCAGAAGTTCTCGCAGAAAACGCCGAAAAAATTCGGGTGGCACTGCAAGGCCAATAGCTTTTGCGCAGGCCAGGCGAACGCGAAGGCTAATGCGCTATAAGAAGGACCCAATGCGCCATGGCCAGTCTGCTCATTATCGGGGCCAGCCGCGGCATCGGCCTTGAAACGGCCAAAGCGGCTCTTGCTGCCGGGCACCGCGTGCGCGCGTTCGCCCGCTCGGCATCGAATATTCCTCTCAGCGATAAAAATCTCGAAAAGTTTCCAGGCGACGCGCTCTCTGCCAACGATGTAGCACGCGCACTCGACGACGTGGACGTAGTCGTCCAGGTGCTCGGAGCCGACATCGGCCCGGGCACGATCCTTGGCGGAACGACCCTCTTTTCCGACTCCACACGCATCCTTGTCGACGCCATGCAGAAAAGCGACGTGAAGCGGCTGATCTGTGTCACAGGCTTTGGTGCGGGCGATAGCCGCGACGCGTTGGGTCCTCTCTACCGCCTCGCGTTCACATTCACACTTCGCCGCATCTACGACGACAAAGATGTGCAGGAGCAGATCATCAAGGCATCGGACCTCGACTGGACCATCGTCCGGCCGGGATTGCTCCGTGACGGCCGGGCAACGGGCCTCTACCGCGCTCTAACCGATCCCAAGGACTGGCAGCTGACCACCATCCGTCGCACGGACGTCGCACGCTTCTTGATTGATGAAGTGGAACAGAACGCGTTCTCGCACAAAACTCCGGTTCTCATTTCATAAAGAAGTCAGCGAGAACCAGCAGGACAGCGGCCCCACCAACGCCAGCGGCAAGATTGCGGCGCGCGGCAAAGTAAACAGCTATACCGCCCAGGACAGAACCTATCCGAATTTCAAGGCCGATATGCGCCAGCTCGCCTGCCGGAAATAACAGAAGCCGCATGACAAGTGCCGCAACGAGTGCGGTCGCCACCGCACGCACCCAAACGAAAATCTCGCTGTCAGCAGCAACCCGTCGTCCGAGATAAAGACCCATCCAGCGCAAGGGTTCGTGAGCCAACATCGCCACGACCAGAAGGACCAGCGCGGCCTGATAAGTCGAAAGGAAGTCGTTCATTCCTTACCAGGCTCCCACAGCTTCTTCTGATATCTACCCGCCACGAATGCCAGTGTGCCGCCAACAAGCCCGCCAAGGAGCAAATCGAAGCCAGGAACAAGCACGTAGAAGACCGGCCCAAGCATCGTCCCGAAGGTGAGAGCGAGAAAATCCACGCTGGACCGTGCCGTCGCGACCAACGACAGAAAAAAGTAAATCGGCGTGAGAAACAGAAGCGCGGCAGACAGTATGGGCGGCACTGAACCGGCAATGAGAAAACCGAGAGCAGCTCCCACCAGTGTGGCAAGAACAAACCCCGTTCCAAGCCCGATGAAATAGCTGAGCCTCAAAGCAGCAGGCCGCGAGGGCAACCGCCGCATCCCCTCAATCCACGCGGTGACCGCTATGAAATGCACCGCCACCACCTGCCGCCAATTGGTCCTTTCCTCTTTGATGAGAGGCATCAATGCGACGGTCATCGGCAACAGCCTGATAGCCGTCAGTGCCACTGCAAACGTACCCGCCATAATAGACCCGCCGCGGGCCAACTGATCCATCATGACCACTTGCGCAGGCAGCGCGAAAAAAATTCCCATCATGAATACGGTATTGAAGAGCGACATGCCGGCGTCGCGCGCCAACGCCCCAAAACCAGCAGCGCTTGCAAACAAGATGAGACCGGGAATGCTGAATGTCCCCAGCAGCCCGCTGCCAAATGCAGCGAGCTGCTGGCTGCGTCGATTTTCTCTCACGCGTCAGTGCCCAAAGAAGATTCGGCCATCCGCGTCAGGCACCGTATGGAACATGACATCAAACTGCGCGACATGGGCCTTGACCTCTTCATCGTGGAGCGACCCGCTCGTAGCGAAAATCGCCTTGACCTTACGCCGCGCCAGCTGATCCAACGCATCAGCAAAAGAGAAATACGAGTCACTCACTACCGCAGCCCCTTTCAGCATATTGGAGCGTTTGGCTGCACGGGCCTGGATAATCGCAAGATCACTCGCTGCTGCTCGCTCCGGTTGACCCGACGCGTTCGCAACGAGCAACCCCTCGTTAGCAATCGTAATGCAGTTGCTTGCGCTCGCCGCGCAGATCCCCCAGGCTAAGCACATGTCGCGCTTGAGCTGATCGTCCCAATCCTCTGGGAACTTGGGAACAAACGGATTGGGTTCCTGTGACAGCGTAGCTCCGCGGACCGTCCGAGAGACCGGTTCCAACTGAACATTATCGCGATGAAGCGACGCCAAGGCGGGATTGGCGAGAAGATGTGTCTTGCCCTTCTTCCGGACAAAATACGGAATGACGTCAGGGTCGACAGAGGGTGCAGCAATCCCCTCAAATGGTCGATCCGGTCCCATCCACTGCCGAACCTTGTAAGCGACAGGCTCGCTCAGCGCGACATTGGTAACGAGAAACGAGCCGAATGCAGCGCGGAAGTTACTCTGTATCGCCTTGTTAATGACCTGATCTGAACTCCCGACAGCTGCCGAAAACGGACAGCTGTGCGTGACCAGAACAGCAATCGTCGGCACTGAGCCGACATTCACATCAAACGCGGCCGCAATCCGCGTAATTGCCTCGATGCCCGCATCCAGATCCCGAATGCTCGACCAGCTCATGTCCCGCGCGCCGGTAAAAGCGGGCTGACCATGAGGATCGGTAAACTTGCCGATTGCGAGAAGATCCTGGCTCCCGTCATCGGAAGCAATCCACGCCTGCTGTTGTGGATTCTCACCGTACTTGAGTGCCTGCCTGCTCATCTCTGATTTGCTCCTCTAGCGAACGGAGCGCTATCACACCGCGCAGTGGCAGCAAAGGCAATGCCTCAGCTCGAAAGTCTTATCCCGGCATGGGAGCTATGCATCCGTGGAAGAGGCAAATAAAGAAGACGGCCCGTTTCCGAGCCGCCTCTTCGCACACCACGATATGCAATTCGTAAAGCTTAAAGGTTATTCACCTTTCTTACGAGGGACACTCGGGACAGCACCGGTGCCGCCACCGCGCGAGGATTTCTCCTTGCGCCCGCCTTTGGGACCAGGAAGCGCTTTGCGCGGCGAAGCCTCAACAAGCACCGCCTGTGGTTCCTCGTCGCCCTCGTCCTCTTCTTCCTCGTCATACGCCGTACCCTTGGACCTCTTTTCCGAAGGGTCTGCGGCAAGGAATTCGAAGCCAAGCTTCCGATCAGGTCCTTCGCCTTCGACGACCACCTTGACGGTACCGCCATTCTCGAGCTTACCGAACAACAACTCGTCCGCGAGTGGCCTCTTGATGTTCTCCTGGATCACACGAGCCAGAGGCCGCGCGCCGAATTTCTCATCGTAGCCCTTTTCACCGAGCCACTTCGATGCGTCTTCGCTGAGTTCGATCGTGACACCGCGATCAGCAAGCTGTGCCTCAAGCTGGAAGACGAACTTCTCGACGACCTTCGCGATCACCTCAGGGGACAGTCCCGAGAATGGAATCACAGCATCGAGCCGGTTTCTGAATTCCGGCGTAAACAGCTTATTGATCGCTTCGGTATCTTCACCCTCGCGCTTACTGCGATTGAAGCCCATCGGCGGCTTGGCCAGATCACTGGCCCCAGCGTTCGATGTCATGATCAGGATCACATTGCGGAAATCGACAGACTTACCGTTGTGGTCCGTCAACCTACCGTGGTCCATGACCTGCAGCAGGATGTTGAACAGATCCGGATGAGCTTTCTCGATTTCGTCGAGCAGAAGCACACAATGTGGATGCTGGTCCACACCGTCTGTAAGCAGGCCACCCTGATCGAAGCCGACATAGCCCGGAGGTGCGCCGATTAGCCGAGAAACTGTGTGCTTCTCCATGTATTCCGACATATCGAAGCGCAGCAGTTCAACACCCATCAGACTAGCGAGTTGCTTGGCCACCTCGGTCTTACCGACACCGGTAGGACCGGAGAACAGATAGCTACCGATCGGCTTTTCAGGCTCGCGCAGTCCGGCTCGCGCAAGCTTGATTGCACTGGCCAGCAATTCAATCGCCTTATCCTGCCCGAAGACGAGCCGCTTCATATCGCGATCAAGCGCGATAAGAACCTCGGCATCAGACTTCGTAACCGTCTTGGGCGGAATACGCGCCATCGTCGCGACCGTCGCTTCGACTTCTTTGACGGTCACACGTTTCTTGCGCTTCTCCTCCGGCAACAACATCTGTGAAGCGCCAGTCTCGTCGATCACGTCGATTGCCTTGTCCGGCAACTTTCGATCGTTGATGTAACGCGCCGACAGCTCAACCGCCGCCCGCACGGCCGGCAGCGTGTATTTGATCTTGTGGAACTCCTCGAAATAAGGCTTCAGACCTTTCAGGATCTCCACCGAGTCTTCAATCGTCGGCTCCTTCACGTCGATCTTCTGGAAGCGACGGACGAGCGCACGATCTTTCTCGAAGTGCTGGCGATATTCCTTGTAGGTCGTTGAACCGATGCAGCGTACCGTGCCGGACTGCAGCGCAGGCTTGAGCAGATTGGATGCATCCATCGCGCCACCCGACGTAGCCCCCGCACCAATCACGGTGTGGATTTCGTCAATGAAGAGGATCGCACCCGGGTAGTTTTCGATCTCCTTCATCACCGCCTTCAGGCGTTCCTCAAAGTCGCCGCGATACCGTGTGCCGGCCAACAGCGAACCCATATCGAGAGAGAAGATCGTAGCACCGCGAAGAACCTCGGGAACTTCGCCGCGAATTATCTTGCGAGCAAGACCTTCCGCGATCGCCGTCTTACCGACGCCCGGATCACCGACAAACAACGGGTTGTTCTTCTGCCGACGGCACAGAACCTGGATGGTACGCAGAACCTCCTGTTCACGGCCGATAAGCGGATCGATCTTGCCGTCGCGCGCCTTTTTATTGAGGTTCACACAATAGCTGTTGAGCGCGTCCTGGCCGGGCTTTTTCTCCTCGGCGGCTTCGCTCTCCTCATCGACGCCGCGCACGGACCGAGGCTCAGACATCCCAGCACGTTTAGCAATACCGTGGCTGATGTACTGAACCGCGTCGAACCGCGTCATCTCCTGCTCCTGCAGGAAGAACGCCGCATGGCTCTCGCGCTCAGCAAAGATGGCGACCAAAACATTGGCGCCCGTCACCTCTTCACGCCCGGAGGACTGCACATGCACGACAGCACGGTGAATGACACGTTGAAAGCCGTTCGTCGGCTGAGCCTCGTCCAATGTTTCAGAGACGAGCGCACCTAATTCTGAATCGAGATATTCGCTGACGCGTCCGCGTAGTGTGTCTAAATCGACGTTGCAAGCACGCATAACACCCGCCGCATCGCGATCATCTACGAGCGCCAAGAGCAGATGCTCTAACGTTGCAAACTCATGTTTACGCTCGTTTGCATATTCGAGCGCGCGATGCAGGGCTGCTTCAAGACTTTTCGAGAACGATGGCACGAGAACCTACTCTTTCTCCATTGTGCATTGCAGGGGATGCTGGTGCTGGCGGGAAAAGTCGGTCACTTGCGTCACCTTCGTTTCCGCGACTTCGTATGTATAGACGCCGCAAATGCCCACCCCCTTGTGGTGCACGTGCAGCATAATGCGGGTGGCGTCCTCCCTCCCTTTGTTAAAAAACCGTTCCAGGACATGAACTACGAACTCCATGGGAGTATAATCGTCATTCAGCAATAAAACCTTATATAGGCTCGGTTTCTTCGTTTTGGGGCGCGTCTTGGTGACGAGGCCGGTCCGACCTTCATTGTCGTCACCTCCCTCACCACCTTCGGACCCGTTGGGTCCGGCCATTTGAATCGGGCTCTTAAGTTCGATCATCGCCGCCTCGAACGGCACGCCGGATACGACGTGCATCGTCTCAAATCATCTGTTCGCGTCGGGAACCCCCGAGCATCTCATCTTCTTACCGGCTTGCTAGCGCCGCACTCAACACTATTGCCGCTTTAAACACTGCTATCTCGCGAAGGGCAGCCGGTATGTAATTCGTTGTCCCGCCTGCTAAGATGGGTACACATGTCGACACAAAAAAGGCCCGGCTCGAGCCGGGCCGTCGCGTAGATTATAAAGCGCTCGCGAACCCGGCTCAACGGCCGCCTGATAAGATCTTATCCATTGGGGAATAGGCCTGCTTGGCCAAACTCGCATACATTTCACCAACCTTGGTCATCTGATGCATATATTCGTCGCAAGCACGCTTGGCGTAGTTCGACTGAATCTCGACAGCCTGCTCAAATGACTTCGCAGTCATCAGCTTACCAAACGTCGCCGTACCGTCTTCCAACGAGCGCTTTGTAAAATCCGTCATTTCAGCGCCAATGGCCTGCCAGCCCCTGGTCCAGTCGTCCATCAGCTTCGTCACCGAATCCATGTTCTGCTCGCCGAGCTTTTGGAAAGCCTCGAAGTTCTTTGCCGCATTAACATCCATGTTCCACTCCGTATTCGGAAGAGATTTCTCGGAAAATAAGGGGTGGACGACCGCACCCCTGGCAGCTCGAAACCTGATATTTGCAACGCACAACCGCAGATTCAAACATTTTTTTTGCACTGCACAAGGAGCAAGCGAGCACGGCAGGCCGATGTTAACGAAAACTTGGGCACCTCGAGTCTATGCAATTGACAGGCTGGGATTCGGACCAGCGAGGGACTTAACGCGCCGCAAAGACGTCAAAAAACCGTGGTCTGCCAGTCTGTGGAATGATGGGAGATTCGGAGCAAACGCAGGCGAAGACGCACTCTGGCGTGAGGCCATTTGGTGCGCATCAGAAGAAGTTGGCAAGGAAACCTTAGCGGTCGATGGCCAGAAATTTCACACGTCATACCGGCAAAAAAGCCTCAGACAGGACGTCACTTTATAGTGCCGTTCTGACCGTTTTGACGTTGGCTTGTGCAATCCTGGTCTCGGATGTGCAGGCAGCCAACGCCGAAAAGCATGCCGCGATGGCCATGGACGCTAACACCGGCAAAGTGCTGCACAACAGCTCTGGGGACGAATTGCGTCACCCTGCTTCGCTTACGAAAATGATGACGCTGTATATGGCCTTCGAACTCATTGAAGCAGGAAAGCTCAGCTACGGCACAAAAATCCGGTTCAGCGCGCAGGCCGCCAGCCAACCCCCTTCGAAACTCGGCCTAGACGTCGGGGAAAGCATCCGCCTGATCGATGCCATCAAGGCTCTCATTACAAAGAGCGCGAACGATGTGGCGTGCGCGGTCGCAGAACATATCGGGGGCTCCGAAACCCGCTTCGCCCGCCTTATGACGGAAAAGGCACGCGCGCTTGGCATGAAACGGACCGTCTTTAAGAACGCATCTGGCCTGCCGAATGAGGATCAGGTGACGACCGCACGCGATATGCTCACACTGGCGATGCGGCTTCAGGACGATTTTCCAAAGCACTACGAGCTTTTCAAAACGCAGACGTTCTCATACCGGGGCAAGACCTACCGCAACCACAATAGGCTCTTGGGCAAGATCCGTGGCGTCGACGGCATTAAGACTGGTTACATCCGCGCTTCCGGTTTCAATCTCGTTTCGTCGGTAAAGCGGGACGGTAAATACGTCGTCGCAGCAGTATTCGGCGGGCGCACATCCAAGACGCGCAACGCCGAAATGACGAGCCTGCTTTACAAGTCCCTCAAGCGAGCTTCTACGCACCAGACGCGTAAGCCGATGTTGGTCGCTACACCTAAGCCTATGATGCGCCCATCAATTCCGCCACGCCGTCCTGTTCTTGCTGAACCCATTGAGGTCGGACGCGCCGAACCTCAGATCGCGATCGCGCGCGTGCGTCCGAACGATGTTGTGCAGGGCCGCCCCACGCCATCGCCCGCCTATGCGAATCGCCCTCCACAGCATCAACCCACCAGCGAACCACCCGGACGCGCCCCAGGCACGCTGCAGGATCAATTGGCTCTATTGCTCGCCCGTAGCGGCGTCGTGGACGATACAAGCGGCGAAGGGTCACGAGAAGAACCAGAGCAAAATGTGCGAGGCCAGGTGCAAGGTCGGGTACCGAACGGCCCTTATCAGGTTCAGGTGGGCGCCTTTGGATCACGTCAAGAAGCCGAACAGAGCCTGGAAGCCGTAATCCGACGGACCAACAGACTGCTCGCCGACTACGTTCCCATTACAGAACCCGTAAACAATGGTTCACGAACCCTCTACCGCGCACGCTTTGCAGGCTTTGGGCAAGCGGCGGCAACGTCAACGTGCCACGAACTACGAAGCCTTCAAATCGACTGCTTCGTCACGAGCCAGCGCTAGACAAATGCGTTGGCTCCTGTGAGGCGACTATTGCGAAATATTCGCCAAGAGCACTTCCTTGGCTTCGTTGATTTTTGACGCAAGATAGGTGGAACCACCGCGATCGGGGTGAAGCTTGACGATAAGCTCGCGATGCGCGCGCCGAACCTCGTCACGACTGGCACCATGGCGAAGCCCGAGAATTTCGTAAGCCTCTGCCACAGTCATGCGGCCATCCGGCCCATTCATTTCTCTTTCTCCGCGCGCCATGTCTTCGCGCCACTTCGGATACGCCCGATCAAGATAAGCTTCGATCAATTGGGCGGAGCGAGGATCATCCGCCCGTGCATCCTGCCACAGCAGAGCAAGCTCTGCTGCCTCCAGCGTCTCGATGCGCCGCCCCTCAAAGAGACCGCGGATCACGCGCCCACGAATTTCACCGGTATCATGATCAAGCTCCATCTCGAGAAAATCGGTGGTGACCTGCGATGTCTGCCCGCCCGATTTACGTGTTCTTGGCAGCGAACCGCTGCCGAACAGCAGCCAGATCCCAAATAATCCTACGGGCGCCGCGTATCCGATGCCTCCGCGCAAAGCCAGCAGACCAGCGACAGCGAGCGCAATGACCCCGGCCGCCCGCTTGAGCTGCACAGCCAGCTTCCCCGGGTTTGCCCCAGTAAAGCCGTGCACAGCGATAAGCACCAAAGCAAGTAGCGCTAAACCTAGAAGAAGGAATTGCATCAGCGCATTAACAGGGTCCCGCGCCCTTTCAAGTTGAAACGGAATATCGGAAAGCACACGCGTGTAAGGCGATCACAAAACAGGTTGGCAAGGCCTACACCAAAGCGCAATGCGGCAACACCCTCAGCGTTACGACGCCGCCGGTTTCATTTGTTGTAACAACGCACGAGCTCCACTTCCCGACCGTTCCGAGCTAAGTCGTTGCAACGCTTCGCGGCCACCCGCAGCATACACAGCAACCGCCGCCAGCAACTCACGTAGCTGCACTGCCGAACCCGCATCAAACCGGCACCAGGCACCACCCGTCAATCGGCAAATCTCCTTGAACGCACGTTCCGCTACCGGATCATAGCCCTCCTGAAACAGGAACACCGGCATCCCAAGCAACCCGAGCTCGCCGGCACGCGCACAAAGCTCATCAACGCTTTCTTCCATGCTGTCGCCGACATACACCAACGCATTAACCTGTTTTTTGTCGGTTTCCCGCCTCGCGTGGGTCAAAACCTTACCGATCTGCGTGCGTCCACCCTGGCAACCAACCTGCGTCATCAGGCGCTGCAAAGCCATGGGATCACTCACCCACTTTGAAGCCCTGCATTCGCCAAACCCGCGAAAATAAACTAACTGCACGTCAAGACCGCCGATCTGATCGACGGCGGCAAACATCTCCGACTGCAACTGCATGGCCATGTCCCAGGTGGGCTGGCGGCTCATCGTTGCGTCCATGGCGAATATCAGACGCCCCCGCCCGGTATTTTGGGTGCGCGGTGCCACCTTCATCTTTGCGAGAAAATCCGCCACCTCTTGATCCGAGGATCTCTCGGTATCCGGCAGTCGATCAGACGCGCGATCAGCGGGTACACTCGCCCCCGTAACATCCTCGGGAATGATCTTCGTATCGCGCTTATCCTTGGTGGTCATGAAGCTCTATCCTTCGCAAAGCGAAAGGCCGCAGAATGGGCAACCTCCTGCTAAGGTGGCCACACCCCATCAGGTTGGCAAGTCACGGGGCTGCCATCAAGATTTAGGCTTCTCCGTTTCCAGCGCGTAAAAGGTCGAGATTACCCCCAGTCGCGGTGATATCTGTGGAGCGAACTCTTTCAGTCGCAAACCGTTGCACGTAATTTGGACCACCAGCCTTCGGCCCCGTCCCTGACAAGCCCTCACCACCAAACGGCTGAGCACCGACGAGCGCGCCAATCTGGTTGCGGTTAACGTAGAGATTCCCGACCTTCGCCCGCCGGGCAACATGGTCAGCGACGGAATTGATCCGGCTGTGTAACCCCAACGTCAGGCCGTACCCAGTGGCATTGATCGCGTCGATCACCTTATCCAGCATGCCCCCCTGATAACGGCCGACATAAAGAATGGGCCCAAAAACTTCGCTCTTGAGAATGTCAATCCGCTCGATCTCATAAGCTGCCGGGCTGACGTACGTCCCCGCCCTGCAGTCCTCCGGCATACCTCCATCGGCAATCAACTGAGCCTCACGGCCCAAATGCAGCTTATGCGCGTCCAGCGTATCTTGAGCCTGCTCGTCAATAACCGGTCCGATATCCGTCGCATAGTCCATCGGGTCCCCTAAACTAAGTTCCTCGATGGCCCCCGCGAGCATGCTGAGTGTGCGCAGCGCAATGTCTTCGTGAACGAACAACATGCGGGCCGCAGAACAACGCTGTCCGGCACTGTCAAACGCCGATCGCATAACATCCCGAACAACCTGTTCGGGTAACGCGCTAGAGTCAGCGATCATTGCGTTCAGCCCGCCGGTTTCCGCAATCAGCGGAACAATCGCCGCACGCCTGTCAGCAAGTCCCTTCTGAATGGCCCAGGCTGCCGCATTGGACCCCGTAAAGGCGATACCCTGAACACGCGGATCACGGACCAATGCCGCACCGGTCGTGCCATACCCTGGCAGCAGATGCAGCACACCGGCAGGCACACCGGCTTGATGCAACAACCGTGTTGCCAGAAACGCCGTCAGAGGAGTTTGTTCTGCCGGTTTTGCAAGAACAGGATTTCCTGCCGCCAGCGCCGCCGCGATTTGCCCCGTAAAGATTGCGATCGGGAAGTTCCAGGGACTGATACAGGCAAAGGGACCCCGCGCCCGATACGTCATTTCATTGCGCTCGCCGGTAGGTCCGGGAAGCGAAATCGGTCCGCTGAAAAGTCGTCTCGCCTCGTTGGCGTAGTACCGCAGGAAATCAACGGCTTCGCGGACGTCATCATGCGCTGCAGTGACTGTTTTTCCAGCCTCGCGGACAATGACCGCCATCAACTGCGTACGCTGGCTTTCGAACAAGTTGGCCGCACGCTCTAGAATGCGCGCGCGCTCGTCCACAGGTGTAAGGTCCCATGCCTCCGCATTCCGGCAGGCACTCGAAATAGCCGCTTCGATATGGTGAGCATCACTCCAGTGAACCTGGCCGATATCCTGGCGGTGATCATGCGGGCAAACCATACGATGAGGTCTGGCATCACCAAGTGTCAGCTCACCGTCGATCAACGGTCCAACTTCGAAAGGCGAGAGAAGAGCACTCGCCATGCCCGAAAGCAGTTCACTTCGTACCGTGCGATCAGCCAGGGCGAGCCCGGCACTTGCACGGCGATGCGGTTCGAAAATGTCGCGCGGACGCGGAATGGGGTTAGGCTGAGCAGGTCCCGTTCCATCGCGCTCACTTTGCAAAACCGCAACCGGATCACGAACGATCTCAGCGATTGGTGCATCTTCGTCCGCTAAACGGTTGACGAACGACGTATTAGCCCCGTTTTCGAGAAGCCGGCGCACAAGATACGGCAACAAATCTTCGTGGCCGCCAACAGGCGCATAGATCCGGCAGACCGAGCCAAGCCGACTATCGCCCACCACTTCCTCATAAAGCGCCTCTCCCATGCCATGCAGCCGCTGAAATTCAAACGGCGTGTTCGCCGCCGCCACGTAAACGGCGGCAAGGGATTGCGCGTTATGCGTCGCAAACTGCGGGTAGAACGCCTTGCGATCAGACAGGAGGAAGCGGACGCCGGAGATAAACGAAAGGTCGGTATGCAGCTTGCGAGTGAATACCGGGTAGTCCCGCAAGCCCAACTCCTGAGCCCGCTTGATTTCGCTGTCCCAATAAGCCCCTTTCACCAGCCGCACCGGAATGCGCTGACCGCCCCGTTCAGCAAGACGTCTCAGCCATCGCAACTGAGGCATCATGCGCTTAGAATACGCCTGAACGGCAAGACCAAGACCATGCCACCCATGCAGCGCCGGGTCCTCATAGGCGCGACCAAACATGCGCAGCTGAAGTTCGAGACGATCTTGCTCCTCAGCGTCAATCGTCACGGAAATGCCCTGCTTACGCGCCTCCGTGAACAACCTCATCAGCTTCGGTAACAACTCATCGTCAAGGCGCGCCTCTTTGCCGGGCTCATAACGCGGATGCAGCGCAGACAGCTTCACCGATAAGCTCGGGCGGCGCATCAACGTGTCAGGATGCTGCGTCATCACTGGCCCGGTTGTCGCCGCGATCGCATCCAGAGCGGACATATATCTGTCGAAATAGCGGTCTGCGTCGGCCTGCGTGCGCGCGGCTTCCCCCAGCATATCGTAGGAGAACATGTAGCCACGCTCTTGCAGCGGCTGAGCACGCGCTAGGGCATCTTTAATAGTCCGCCCAAGCACGAACTGATCTCCAAGGATGGAGACAGAACGCCGGATTGCCTGTCGGATAACGGGCTCGCCAGAACGCCCGACCAGCCGCTTCAACACACTGATCGGGCTCGCGCCCTTAGCATCGCGCAATTTTACGACACGGCCCGTGAGCATCAGCCCCCAGGTGGAAGCGTTGACAAACATGCTGTCGGAATGACCGAGATGTTTGTCCCAAGCGCCTTCACCAATTTTTTCGGCGATCAATTGATCCTGCGTCTCATGGTCAGGAATACGCAACAGCGACTCCGCCACGCACATCAGGATCGCGCCTTCCTCGCTGGAAAGCCCGTATTCCCTCATAAACGCGTCGACGCCGCCAAATTTATGCCGATTGGCGCGCGCGCAATGCACGAGTTGACGCGCAACCTCACTCACGCGCCGACGCTCGCCGTCGTGCAGTTCGCTTTCCGCTAGCAATTCCGCGACAAGCCGCTGCTCGTCAGCTAAATGTGCAGCTGCAAGATCCTTATCGGGCGTTGTAAGATCGAGAGCCGAAATCGTCGGCCCGCCGATAGCAAGCGGACTATCCATAACCGCCACCCTGCCGTCCCTTCGTTCGATTTTGTTGAGAACGCAAGACGACTCACCGTGTAAATTTTCGTTAGCATATCAGATAACTATTGGTGCGCCGAACATCGAAAGGTGGATGAAACGTGGCACAACCCCCAAAAAAGACTGCGCGCAAACGCACCGCGAAGCTCTCGGGCACCGGCCTGAAGGCCGAAAAGAAGAAAGCGGCAGCGGATGTCGTCGAGAAACCCGCAAAATCT
This sequence comes from Candidatus Filomicrobium marinum, assembly GCF_000981545.1. NCBI lineage: Bacteria > Pseudomonadati > Pseudomonadota > Alphaproteobacteria > Hyphomicrobiales > Hyphomicrobiaceae > Filomicrobium > Candidatus Filomicrobium marinum. The sequence continues at coordinate 313,555 of NZ_LN829119.1, read as the reverse complement.
CACACGGCCAAGGGCACTCAGTCCGCCCCCCGAACATCCGATAAGATAAAAACGTCAAACGTAGAAATCATACGAACCGTCGCCGATCTGCGCCAGGCGACAGCGCCTTGGCGCAGAAAAGCTGAGCCGATCGCCCTCGTGCCGACGATGGGCGCGTTACACGCGGGCCACATTTCGCTGGTCCAGGCGGCCAAGAGAGCCGCGAAACACACGATTGTATCTATCTTCGTCAACCCAACTCAGTTCGCGCCGAATGAAGATCTCGACCGTTACCCGCGAGATGAAGACGGTGATGTTGGCCGTTTGCGCGAGAACGAAGTCGATATGGTCTGGGCCCCGCCAGCCGAAGAAATGTACCCGGAAGGATACTCGACCTATGTATCCGCAGGTTCGACCGCGAACGGACTGGAAACCGATTTCCGCCCCCACTTCTTCCAGGGCGTCGCCACCATCGTGCTGAAATTGTTGAATCAAGTCGCTCCCGACTACGTGACGTTCGGCGAGAAGGACTATCAACAGCTCTGCGTGGTTCGGCAGATGGTCCGCGATCTCAATGTTCCAACGGAAATCATTGCGGTTCCGACCGTGCGTGAAAAAGACGGCTTGGCGCTTTCTTCGCGTAACGCCTATCTCGCGCCGCGCGAACGCGAAGTCGCCCCCCACCTTCATCGCACGATCTACGAAGTGGCCGATGCCGCAAAGACGGGAAATCTCGGCGTTCTACGCGCAGATGCAGCAATGAAATTACTCTCGCTCGGCTTCAACAAAGTGGACTACGTCGAAATACGTGATGCTGAAACATTAGGCACGTTTGATCCCTCATCCGGCCGCCCGGGACGGGTTCTCGCCGCCGCCTGGCTTGGCCGTACTAGGCTCATCGACAATGTCTCCATATCGCCATAAGCCATTGCAATATGGTCACACGTAATATCAGGGACAGGGGATATTTCGCGACGTCACCGTGACTTGATGGCGCTTGCCAAGCCGCCCTCCCCCGTGCCAACTCTGCCGCAACCATACCAGCCGACGGATTCGTGCCGCGCTTTTTAGTGACGCGTCAGCAACGGCGCCCCTTTTCGTCGACCGGACGAACAATGCGGACGATACGCGATGGCCAAACCACAAACGATCGACCTCTTTTCGAGCTCCGAGACCGAATTGAAAGAAAAACAGCCGCGCGGCCGCAAATCGACGGACGCCTCCGATAATTACACCGCAGCTGACATCGAGGTCCTTGAGGGCCTAGAGCCCGTACGCCGTCGCCCCGGTATGTATATCGGCGGCACGGACGAGAAGGCGCTGCATCACCTGTTCGCCGAGATCATCGATAACTCGATGGACGAAGCGGTGGCCGGTCACGCCAGCTACATCGAGGTCAATCTCGGCGCCGACGGCTATCTTACCGTTGCGGACAATGGGCGCGGCATTCCCGTCGACGCGCACCCCAAATTCAAATCGAAGTCGGCGCTCGAAGTCATCATGACGACCTTGCACGCTGGCGGTAAATTCGACGGCAAGGCGTATCAGACCTCCGGTGGCCTGCACGGCGTCGGCGTCTCCGTCGTGAATGCACTTTCCGAAATCCTCGAGGTCGAGGTCGCACGCGGCCAGCAGCTTTACCGGATGGTATTTTCTCGCGGCAAGCCGCAGTCAAAACTGGAAAAACTTGGCGCGATCAAAAACCGCCGCGGCACCAGGGTTCGCTTCAAACCCGACGAGCAAATCTTCGGTAAAGGCACAGCTTTCAAACCCGCGCGCCTCTTCAAGATGGCCCGTTCCAAAGCCTATCTGTTCGGCGGGGTCGAAATCCGCTGGTCATGCGATCCGGAACTCATCAAGGATGACACACCGGCCCAGGCCGTCTTCCACTTCCCCGGCGGCCTGCGCGATTATCTCCAAGAGACCATCAACGGCCTTACGCTGGTTACCAACGAGCTGTTCGCAGGCCGCATTGAAAAACCCGGCGGACACGGATCGGTCGAATGGGCTCTGGCCTGGATCGGCAACGCTGACGGCTTCATGAATTCCTATTGTAATACGATCCCAACGGGTGAGGGTGGCACACATGAAGCCGGTCTCCGCGCTGCCCTGATGAAAGGCCTGCGTGCCTACGGCGATCGCGTCGGCAACAAGAAAGCCGCTCAAATCACCGCCGACGACGTCATGGTCACGGCCGGATGCATGCTCTCGGTGTTCATCCGCGAACCCGAATTCCAAGGCCAGACCAAGGATAAACTGGCAACACAGGAAGCCTCTCGCATCGTCGAAACGACGGTTCGCGATTCATTCGATCATTGGCTCGTCGATCGCCCACAACAAGCTAACAAGCTGCTCGAATGGGTCATAGAACAAGCCGAAGAGCGCTTGAAGCGCCGCCGCGATAAGGAAGTCAGCCGCCAATCCGCCACACGCAAATTGCGCCTGCCCGGCAAACTGGCGGACTGCACGATACGGTCCGCCGAAGGCACAGAAATTTTCATCGTCGAAGGCGACTCGGCCGGCGGCTCTGCCAAGAGTGCGCGCAACCGCGAAACCCAAGCGATCCTGCCGCTGCGCGGCAAGATCTTGAACGTCGCCAACGCGTCCGCAGCTAAGCTGGCCCAAAACCAGCTTCTATCGGATCTGATACAGGCCCTCGGCGTCGGCTTGGGCAAACACTACCGGGACGATGATCTGCGCTACGAGCGCGTGATTATCATGACCGATGCCGACGTTGACGGCGCCCACATTGCATCCCTGCTGATCACGTTCTTCTTTCAGCAGATGCCCGAACTCATCACCAAGGGACACCTGTTCCTGGCGGTGCCGCCGCTCTTCAAGTTGACCCATGGAGCCAAGTCCGTCTACGCACGCGACGAGGACCACAAGAATGCGCTTTTGAAGTCCGAGTTCAAAGCTGGCGCCAAGGTTGAAATCAGCCGGTTCAAAGGTCTCGGCGAGATGAATTCGGGCCAGCTCAAAGAAACGACGATGGACCCGAAGGTCCGCACGCTCCTGCGCGTGGTCATCGACGACGAAAGCAATGAAATCGTTTCTGAAGCGGTGAACGCTTTGATGGGCTCCAAGCCCGAAGCACGGTTCAGGTTCATCCAGGATCGGGCAGCATTTGTAACGGACTTGGACGTTTAGTCCGTCATGCGGGAGGGTGAAGCGTCCCTCTCGCCTTTAGCGTTCTGCAGCTAACGCGTCACGCGCGAACTCGTAAGCCGCCCAGCGCAATTCGCTATGACGTGACCAGTCGAGCAAACTGGCATCAGTAGGCACCGCAAACGACAAGAGCCGATCCCCCGGCAGCAGATCAGCCGCAATATCCTGCGTCTCACGCATCAGGCTGCGCATCAAAACCGCTTGAGGCCCCGGAGCCTTCGGCCATGACTTCGCCAAGCCAGGCCAGAGCATGCCCCCAATGAGACCAAGCCGCGACGGCAATGCAACATCGCCATTGTACCGTGTGCCCACATTCGGGACCTGAAGATCGAGCACCACATTCGGTCCCGTTTTGATTTTGCGCATAGCGGCAAGCGGCACATTCTCGATGAGGCAGCCGTCAACCAGCATCTCGCCTTCCGGCGTGTACATCGGCGGCAAAAGCGCAGGAATTGCCGACGAAGCCCGGACCGCGGCCCACAAAGGCCCGGAGCGAATGATCTCGACCGTATTGCGTGAAAGGTTGGTCGCCACTGCGAAATAGGGTGTCCACAAATCTCGGACATCCTCGCACGAGAAATGCTCCACCAGCGCGGCTTCAAACACCTCCTGGTCGAGCAGGCTGTAACGTGGCCACGTCCACCGCCCCATCGCCTTGCGCTTCACGAAGATGTCGTGCGTCAGCTGATCGATATCGGCCGGACTGACACCAAGCGCAAACGCCGCCGTCATCGCCGCGCCGCCACTGGTGCCCCCCATGATGTCGAAGGTATAGCCGGCTTCCAGCAACGCTTGATACATGCCGATGTGCGCAGCAGTGAGCGCCCCACCACCACACGCGACAAGACCTAGCGCCTCACCATCAATGAAGCGCATCAGCCGGCCGAAGTCGCTCTTGTCCCCCAACACCAAATGATGATGCGCGTCGATCCATCGCCTCGGATCGAGCCACAACGGCGTCCCCGCCACCGCGTCGCGCTTGGAGTGAAGAAGAACAAGGCGAACATTGCACGAGTCATGCAGCGAAGTGACGACACGCTCCAACGCGTTGGGAGTACGCGCAGCAGACTCAGTAACAGCCGCCTCGCCAATCAGAAGCACATGATCGGCTTGTCGAAGCGCTTTCTCCGACCAGGCCGTGAGCTCGTGGTCGCAGACGTAGAAAATGCGGCGATACCGCCGCTCGAGATCATTGAACCACCCAGTCTCTGCCGAAGTGGCAAATGTCTCATCTGCCTTGATTGCATCGACGGCTCGGCCGTGATCGAGGATCAGGGTATCGCGAGCGCCCGCAAAGTACTCACGCAAACCAGCGATGAACTGAGGTGAAACAGGGCCAGCTCCAGCGCGACAAACAGCGATTGTCTGAGGCGCCGCATAACGATCGACACACCGCCCAATGGTCGTGCGCGCCAGCCGCGTCGCAAGGGCTTTGGCAACACTCTGCCAGATCGATGGCAATTGCCCCGCAAGTTCGGCAAAGTCGGCGCGCGTCAGAACCAATACGATGCTGTCACGCTGAGCGCGCACGTTAGCGGTTCGGCGTCCGCCTCCGAAAAAAGCGATCTCCCCGATCGGTTGCCCCACACCGATCTCGGCGATAATGGACGCCTCACCATCGCGAATAACCGCGAACCGGCCTGAAACGACGATATACAGCGCATCCGCCTCTTCACCCTCACGTATAAGGAGGGTCCCGCGCGGCACGGTCATGGAACTTAGTCGGTGTTCCAGTTGCATACGCTCGGCAGCGGAAAGTTCCTCGAAAACCTCAATCTGAGAAAGGTCTGGCTCGGAAGGCATGGCCATACCGCACTCCCTCTAAGCCCGATTGAGTAGACGACACGCACCACTCAGACACGGCTCCAACGAGCCCACGGATGAGCGGATTTTCAGGCATTCTCAATAATCAAGAAAGCAAAAACAGCGCTCAGGCATTCCTCGTTAGGAATAATTTTAGTTCAAACGGACAGAGTAAGCGCGCGGGACGCCCAGGTGTTGCGAACCGCGAGTGAGTTTGGAGTATTGCGTACCAATGGCTGCTTTTGCCCACGGGTCTATGGCCCTTGTGCCATCAAACGTGAATTGCAACGAGAGCAGCAGCGACGCTCCGGCGCCAACGGAGCGGACATGCGTGGAAGCTCCAATCACGCCGAGCCCCAGCAAAACAGTATCTAAAGACTTTTTTCACCTGATCGGTGACGCGGACTTCGAGCCGCCGGCGAACGTCATTCTGAGCTCCTATGCCGATAATGATGACGCGAACGCTGCGCACCTTTTGAACGCCGGAGAGACAAAAGAATTCCCCCTTTCGGGGTCAACGACCGCCGCTGGGTCTCTCATGGCGGGATCTGACTTCACGGCGACCACATGTGTCAGCGAGGTCTCATTCGAAGGCATGTCGTTTGCCGTTCCTGAAACCCGGCCCGTCCAAATCCCCGGGAACTTTGGCACACTCACAATTCGCGCAGATGGCACGTTTATTTATAGCCGGACCATTCATGACGAAGACTTTGCGGACGCCTTCACGTGCACGACAAAAGATGGCACGGAACGCCTGCGCGTCACTCTGCGAATTACGACAGAGCAAGAAAGTAAGACCAACCACGCGCGAACAGCTTGATTCCCCTTGCAACGCAATGCGTCAACCATCAGTTGCTGTTGCGCGATCACAACTCAGAGAAAGTTTGAGCTACAAGAGAATTGTCAAATACCCAGGCTACGGATATGCCGTTGACGGATTGAAACGGGCTTGGAGTTTTTCCCTATGAAGTTGGTTTTAAAGGCTGCCGCAAGCGCAGCGCTTATCGCCGGACTTGCCGTTTCGGCATCCGCACCCGCAGCTGCCGGTAACTGCTACAAATTCACGGGCAAGGGCTACGGTGTTGAAAAGACGATCGCCTGCTCGTTCGCAGACACTGCTCTTAAGCGTTCCATCGCTCGCTGGGCGCGCGAAAAGGGCGTGAAGCCTCACGTCGGACCGACCCATCACAAAACGAAATCAGACCGTGACCTCCTGGTTAAGTGCAAAGCCTGGGCACGCGTCTGTAAGTAAACTCAACGCAAGAGCACGAAAACAATTAGAGGGCTCGCAACCGATTCAATCTGGTTGCGAGCCCTCAGCTTATTTCCGGTCGCGAGCATTGCGGCCAATCTCAGTGATTGTTCAGAGATTCCTGCTTTTGAGCCGCAATCGCGTCCTTGTCGTTGACGCTGGCATATTCCAGCGTCGCGTCATCGACATATGCCGTATTGCCGGAGGGCGCGAAATCAGGCCCGAGGACATCGACAATCGTTGGGTTATCCTGCGTTCCCTTGTGAAGCGACCAGCCTTCGACAACCTGCGCACGCGATGAGTATTGCGCGTCCTTCTCAAGAAGCAGTTCGTGCAAACCCTTGAGCTTATAGTGGGGAACAGCCGCCATGAGATGGTGTGGCAAATGGTAATCCATGCCAAACGGGAACACGGCATAACGCACGAACGGATTAACAAGGAAAATGCGCGAATTCGTATAACGACCCCGATCGGCATTGCCATGCTGGACCCACTCCCGCAGGATCATGAATAGCGGAAACGTCGAGAACAAGGGCAGGATCCAGAAAAGCCCGAAGTAGCCCCACATAGGCATACCGCCGCTGTAGTATTCCCCGAGGGTCAAACCGCTGTACAAAATAGCCATGAAGGACAAACGGCTGATAGCGGTCGCGCGATGCGAAATGATCGGGTCAAGCCGACTCTTCGCGAAGGCGTCGTCAGGGATCACAGCGTAGTAGACGACGAGCACAGCTGTAGCGACGACGATGATGCCCATCGCCCAAGCCGTCATGGAAGCTGAATCTGCGTATCCGAGCTCTCCCGCAGACAACAAAGCGATCACGGCGAAGGGCACCATTACGGCATAGAGCACACCCCAACGGATCGCCCAGGGCGAACCTGGAGACTTAGGATCTGCATAGGGATTGGTGTCTACGCCCAAAGCGCTGTAGCGCGCGCGCGCCGCAATATAGCTAACCAAGAGAACGGGATTGAGCTGCCGGATAATCCCCCAAACGAGATCGATGTGCGCAACAGGGAAATCCAACCAGTGACCGGAATCTTTGGCTTGCGAGAAATTCGGATCACGCTCCGGATCATTGACGAATTGATGATGCGCAAGATGATGCAGCCGAAACGCATACGTAGACGTGTAAATCGGAAAGGCACCGAACCAATCCGAGGCCAGTTCGTTCAATTTGCGATTCTCAAAGAGAATAAAGTGCGTGCCTTCGTGCACAATTCCCCCGAGTTGGTGCTGGGAAGCCCCAATGACGAAAACCGCTACAACGACCATTGGAATATTCCACCACCATCCGAGTCCCTCCCACGCAACAACGGAGAAACTCCAGACTGTAAGAACAATAGTACCAATGATGATGGCCCATACCTGCGCGATGTACGCAAAGTTGGTGTAATTGTCGCGCTCTTTGAGCGACCGGATCACAGCACGATAATCGCGCTTCGTGTCCATATCTACGTCAGCATCAATACCGTTTTGGACGGCCGTGCTCTGAGATCCCATGACAGTACCCCGAGATCGTTTCTTCACTTCATTAGGCGCCGGGATTTGTGTCCCCGATCAGCGCCCTGGTCTAGCCCCATTACATCAACGTCTTAAAACAAAATATTAAACCTGCATCTCATTAAATCACATGCTTGGCTTAACGTGCGGGCTCTTGCCGCATCAAAAACTCGTGTAGCTGCGCGTTCTAGCCTTCGGCATCTGCCGAAAGTTCCCAGATCAACAAAGTTGTACGCAGCACTAGCCCCTCGCATCGGGTAAAACCGCGTGTAAATGATGTTTGTTCCATCGCGGACAGACCATTCCAGACTTGGATTAAATGGCCCTTGCCATATTGAACCGCCATCCGCGGTTTTAAAACTTCTGCGACTCCGGCAAACGCAGTGCGAGAAAAAATCCTCTAGCGCGCATTCAAAACCGGCAATTAAAATGGGGGGCGGTAACGCATGAATCTCAGGTCCATTTCAGCAGAACTTATCGGCTCGTTCAGTTGTGTTGCGGCGCTTTTCGCCGCCATCTTATTCGCGGAACCCGCTGGCGGCGGCCTCGTCGCGACGGCGCTGGCACCCGGTCTTGCATTTATCGCCATGTCCTATGCCGTTGGCCACGTGTCCGGCGGCCACTTCAATCCCGCCGTAACACTGGGCCTCGTGGCGGGAGGGCGCTTTGCGCCCGCCCAGGCCCTTGGGTACATCGCAGCGCAACTGGTCGGCGCAATCGCAGCCGCAAGCTTGATCTATGTCATCCGGGCTGGAGCAAGCAGCGGCGACTGGCCGACGTTATCCGCAGCCGCGAGTACTTTTGGCGGTAAGAGCCAGTTTTCGTTGATGAGTGTGATGCTTATCGAATGGCTAACGACAGCACTGCTCGTCATCGTCTTCATGGGGGCCACATCCAGCACCGCGCCCTCAGGCGTCGCGCCCTTGGCGATCGGCTTTTCCATCACCATGTTCCACATAATGGCGTTGGCGGTGTCTAACGCTGCGCTTAATCCAGCGCGCGCTACGGCAGCGGCAATTTTCACTGACGCACATGCTCTGGCTCAGCTTTGGGTGTTTTGGGTTGCCCCAATTCTCGGAGCTGTGACGGGCGGCCTTATCGCCCGATGGCTTAACGAAGAATAGCCACTCTAAAGAGCTTTATGGCTGCATGATTGATCCAGCATATGAAGCTGGGAAGCGATTGATGACAATTCCGCAACGAAAATCCCGTGGCAAATAAGCATAAGATACGGGTTTTTCTTGCGTTGTTGAGGCCCATGTGCAATTGCCATTAACAACTCGGGCGCAGAGGGTAGACCAACATTTTCCCTTACCGAGACCTCAGCCTTCATATCGAATGCTCGCTTGTCTCAAAAAATTTCTGCGCTCCCGACGGCAGGTCCGTGTCGATTGTCCGGGCGTGCCACGTCCGAAATTGGAGTAAATGACTTTTGACGACACTGACATTTGCTGAGCTCGGCCTGAGCCCAAAGGTCCAGGCGGCGGTCGATAGCTCAGGTTATACAACGCCGACACCCATTCAGGCGGCCGCTATTCCCGTTGCTATTCAAGGCCGCGATATACTCGGTATCGCACAAACCGGTACCGGCAAAACCGCATCTTTCACTTTGCCGATGATTTGCCGTCTTGAGACCGGACGAGCGCGTGCACGTATGCCGCGATCCCTGATCCTCGCGCCAACCCGTGAACTTGCCGCACAGGTCGCACAAAGCTTCGAAAAATACGGCGCCAACAACAAGCTCAACTTGGCGCTGTTGATCGGCGGCGTCTCCATGGACGAGCAGACCAAAAAGCTAGATCGCGGCGTAGATGTCCTCATTGCCACGCCCGGCCGCCTGATAGACCATTTTCAGCGCGGCCGCGTCATGCTGATGGGTGTAGAAATACTCGTCATCGACGAAGCGGACCGCATGCTGGATATGGGCTTCATTCCCGATATCGAGAAAATCTGCAAACTCCTTCCGCCGCGCCGTCAGACGCTGTTCTTCTCTGCGACGATGCCACCAGAGATCACGCGCCTCGTGGATCAGTTCATGAATGATCCTATGCGCATCGAAGTGGCCAAGCCGGCAACCACCGCGACAACCATCACGCAGCTGTTCCGGTATTGCCCCGATGGCGAAGACTGGGCCAAACGCGAAGTCTTGCGCGAATTGATGCGCTCTGACGACGTGAAGAACGCCATTGTCTTTTGCAACCGAAAACGCGATGTCGCCATTCTGCACAAGTCACTGCTGAAGCACGGTTTCAATGCCGGAGCGCTGCATGGTGACATGGACCAGAAGAGCCGCACCGAAACACTCGATAAATTCCGCTCTGGCGAAATCACAATTCTCGCAGCGAGCGATGTGGCTGCACGCGGGTTGGATATCCCGGCCGTTAGCCACGTTTTCAATTTTGATCTGCCCTGGCAATCCGACGATTACGTTCACCGCATTGGCCGAACGGGCCGGGCAGGCCGCGAAGGCAACTCAACGTCCCTCGTGACGTTCGAGGACCTGAAGCTCGTGAGCGACATTGAAAAGATCACCGGAACAACGGCGAATTGGATCGGCGAACCTCCCTCCGAGGAGGACATGGCCGACAGCTCTTCAAAGAAGCGCCGCCGCGCACGCGGTCAACGTTCCCCCGAGCGTGGACGTGGGAGCGGCAGAGGAGCTCCAAGACCGTCGCGCAGGAGTTCAAAAGACGAGCAAGCCGTGACCGAACAACCGGTCATGCTAGAAGAAACCGACGCCAAACAAAAGGTCTCAAAACCGAAGCGTGCGCGCAAGCCCGATGCCCCGCCTAAGGCTGCCGCCAAAACCGAAGAGACCGCGTCAGAACCCATCAAAAAGACCGACAGCACCCAAAAGCGCCAACGCGCTATCGCGAAATCCAGCGACGGGAGCGATTTGGTAGCCCCTGCGCAGGGCTTCGCGGACAACATTCCGGCTTTCCTCCGTCGCCCGGTACGTCGGCCAAGCCGCACAGCGACCACGAAGACCGACCCGGCCCGTGCAAAGGTGCCGAGCGAATAAACGCGAAAGAGGAGCAAAACCGATTTCGCTAGAATGAGCTTCCCGGCTGCAGCAGGAATTCCGCTTCCTGCTCAGTAGAATCGCGCGCAAGAATCTTGTTGCGATGAGGAAACCGCCCGAAGCGGGCAATGACGTCCCGATGGGCGACGGCATATTGCGTATAAACATCGTTCCCGAGCGCCCTGATTAGGGTAACGGCCTGCTCCTGATCGGCGATAGATTCACTGTGTTCAAAGGGCAAATACATAAAAACGCGTTGGTCGGTGCTTAAGCCATCGTCACGATCAAACCCGCGCGCAACGACGGCCTTGGCCAACCCGAGCGCACGTTCGTCATACGCAAAGGCACGCTCCGTACCCCGATATAAATTGCGCGGAAACTGATCGAGAGCGACAATCGCAGCAAGAGCAACATATGGGCTCGTCAGCAACACCGCATCAGGTTTACCGAAAATCTCGTCTGGAAGGTCTGAGAACTGCGAGACTATCTCCGCATCAACCTCAGTTGGAGGTTGGAACCAGTCTTTGGGACTGAGCGTATCGAACCAGAATTTGACGACCCTCTGTGCCCAGGAATCCTCGGCAATCTCCGAACCCATTGCACGTGCTCCACGCCAAAGACCAGCAGGTCAGGAGACCTTCAAAGCCGCTAATTTGTCCGCGGCCGCAGGTGCCAGATTGACGCTTTCACCGCAGCCGCAGGCGCTTTGCTGATTGGGGTTGTTGAATACGAAACCGAATGAAAGCTTGTCCTGGACATAGTCCATCTCTGTGCCAAGCAAATACATAATGGCCATCGGCTCGATAAGCAGCTTCACGCCCTTGTCTTCCACAACCTCATCGAACTTGTCCTGAGATTCCGCCCAGGTCATCGTATATTCCATGCCTGCGCAGCCGCCCTTTTTTACGCCGAGCCGCAAGCCGACGATATTGGGCTTCTGAGCCATGATCTCGCTAACGCGCTTCGCGGCGGCATCAGTCAAGGTCATCACCTGAGGACGGGGTCTAGAGCTCGTCATGATAGGTAAAATTCCAGTGCTAAATCCTGTATCGGCTACCTCTAATATAGGGGCCACAACCGGATTCTAAAACATGTTCAGCGCCAACCGGGCTTCGTCCGACATCCGGCTCATGTCCCAGGGCGGATCAAAGACGAGATTAACCTTCACATCACCGACACCAGCCACAGCGCGCACGGCATTATCAACCCACTGAGGCATCTCGCCAGCCACGGGACATCCCGGTGCTGTGAGCGTCATATCAATCTCCACGTCACGATTGTCGGCAATATCAACCCGATAGATCAGCCCAAGTTCGTAGATATCCGCTGGAATTTCCGGATCGTACACCGTCTTGAGCGCGGCCACCACGTTGGCCGTCATCTCGTCCAGTTCTTCCTGAGACAAAGACGACCCGGCAACCGGCGTTCCGCCATCCGCAACACTCGGCACAGAAGACTTCACACCCGTTTCAGACACATCGCCCGGCTGCATTTCAGTCGCTTCCACGGATGGCGAAACCACGTCATCGGTGATTGACGTATCGTCCGTCATGTTCCTCACCTCCAATTCAAGCGAACAAGGCCCGGGCACGCTCAAGCGCTTCAGCAAGCGCATCGATTTCTGCCTTCGTGTTGTACATCGCAAAAGAGGCTCGACACGTTGCCGTCACCCCAATGCGCTCCATAAGCGGCTGTGCACAATGGTGCCCTGCACGCACCGCAATGCCCGACCGGTCAATAACCGTCGAAACATCATGCGGATGCAGCCCCTCGACGCTGAAGGAGACGATCGCACCCTTGCCCGGTGCCGTACCATGGATCGTCAGCCAGTTGAACGGCGCCAACCGTTCCTTGGCGTAAGCCGCAAGCTCCGCTTCATGCGCAGCGATGCGATCGCGCCCCACATCCATCATGTAATTAAGCGCCGTACCGAGACCAATAGCCTCCACGATCATCGGCGTTCCCGCCTCGAACTTGTGCGGGCTCTGAGCATAGGTAACCTTGTCACGCGTCACGATCTCGATCATCTCGCCGCCGCCCTCGTAAGGCGGCATCCGATCGAGGTGTTCCGCCTTCGCGTAGAGTACTCCGATACCTGTAGGGCCGTATGTTTTGTGCCCCGTAAACGCGTAGAAGTCGCAGTCTAGATCCTGCACGTCCACCGGCATGTGAACAGCCGCTTGACTGCCATCAACCAGCACCGGGATGCCACGGGCGTGCGCAATCTCGATCACCTGCTTGATTGGCACGATGGTCCCAAGCACGTTCGACATGTGCGTAATGGCGACCATCTTCGTCTTAGGCCCCAGAAGGGCTTCGAACTCATCAATTAGGAATGAACCGTCGTCTGCAATCGGCGCCCACTTCAGCACCGCGCCCCGGCGTTCCCGATGGTAGTTCCAGGGGACAATATTGGAGTGGTGCTCCATGATCGAGAGGACGATCTCATCGCCCTCGCCGACCACCATGCCACCGAACGACTGAGCGACAAGATTGATCGCCCCGGTCGCATTTCGCGTAAAGATAATCTCGTCTGAACTCGGCGCGTTTAGGAATTTCCGAACCGTCTCACGCGCTTCCTCAAATTTGGCTGTCGCCGTGTTCGAGAGGTAATGCAGACCGCGATGCACATTCGCATATTCGAAGCGATAGGTGTGGTCCATCACCTCGATAACCTGACGGGGTTTCTGCGCCGAAGCCCCGTTATCAAGATAAACGAGCGGCTTGCCGTAAACATCACGACTCAGGATCGGAAAGTCGGCGCGAATTTTTTCGACGTCGTAACGGTGATCCTCTGCCGCTCCAACCGCTGCTGCTGTCGATTCACCGCTCATTCTGACCTCTCTGCTTTAGCGTTGTATAAAAGCTGCGCTTGAATAGGGATTGCCATCAGTCAGCTTGCAACCAACCGCGCGCAAACATCTTCAACGCTTCTGCAACGGGCTCGTCTTCCACCGTTTCAATTGCTTCGGCGATAAACGACTCCGTCAGCAACACACGCGCTTTCTCCTCGGGAATACCGCGGGATCGGCAGTAAAACAGCATCTCTTCATCGATTTCCGCAACCGTCGAACCGTGCCCACAAGCCACATCGTCGGCGAAGATCTCAAGCTCCGGCTTGGAATCGAATTCCGCATCCGGGGACAGCATCATGGCCTGTGCCATCTGCTTGCCGTCGGTCTTCTGAGCAGCCTGCTGCACGACGATCTTGCCCTGGAAGATGCCCCGGGCGTGCCCATCGAGAATACCCTTGAAAAGCTCCCGGCTTTCACATCCCGGCACAACGTGATCGACAACAAGCGTCGTATCGATGTGATCGCCACCGCGGCCCAGAAATGCGCCGGACAGATTGAGCTTGGCGTCCTCGCCATCGAAAGTCGCGAAGATCTGGTTCCGCGCCAACGCGATCCCCTGCGTCTGCTGGAAACCGCGATACTCGGCCTCTTTCCCGACCCGCACCATCCAATTCGAAAGATGCGTCACCGCACCCTTGTCGACCGCGCACTTCACGTGCGTCACGTAAGCCTTGTCGCCAACAACGATCTCGCTGGCCGTATTGATCTGTCCTTCGTCCGTAACGCCAGGCAACGAAACGAAAGCTTCGACGATCGTCACTTTGGCGCCTGCACCGACATCAATCACATGCCGGACGGTCGCGGAGAACGCTTCCTTCCCGGCACGTACGTGCACGATGAGCACTGGCTTGGCGAGCTCTGCGCCATCGTGAATACGGACAACAGCTCCGTCACTCATGAACGCGGTATTGAGCGCAAGAGTGGCATCGTCCTTGGGACCCGACGTGCGCGTCAGCCCGGTCTTGCTTTCGCCATTGACCAACGCTGAGGACAAGGGCGAAAACTCCAAGCCCTCGAGGTCCATTGGCGTCGAAAGTTTCGGCCGGTATGCGCCGTTGACGAATACGATCTTGTGCGCGTCGAGCGAGGCCAGCGATCCGAGCGCAACGATAACGTCCGCGATCGTCAACTCCGTGGAATCGCCGATACTCGGCGGAAGTGCTTCCTTCAGCACCTGCCGCAGATCGGTATACTTCCACTCTTCGATACGCCGGTGCGGCAGTCCGAGGTTATCAAATCTATCCGCGGCTTCGCGACGCGCCCTCTGCACGTCTGCACCACCCGGCAAAGTGTCGGCGACAGACTGAAATGCCTCAAGCAAGCCTTGTTCGGCCTTCGTTTTCATCACTGCTAAATTCATTCCGCGCCTCCCGCGCGCACCCGATTAGTAAATCCCGAACTCGGCTCACGCACGATGGTCGCTCCAACAGTCGCGCCCATTAGGCAGCCTGGTATTCGGCGTAACCTGACTTCTCCAGTTCAAGGGCCAGCTCTTTACCGCCCGAACGCTGGATCTTGCCATCCGATAGAACGTGCACCTTGTCAGGCACGATGTGATTCAACAGACGCTGATAGTGCGTGATCACCAGCATCGAACGCTCAGGCGAACGCAGCGCATTCACACCATCGGAAACGACCCGCAACGCGTCGATGTCGAGACCGGAATCCGTCTCGTCAAGTACGCATAGCGTCGGCTCCAGCAAAGCCATCTGCAGAATTTCGGAACGCTTCTTCTCACCACCGGAGAACCCGACGTTCACCGGCCTCTTCAGCATTTCCACATCAATATTGAGCTCAGCGCCCTTCTCCCGGACGAGCTTCATAAATTCCGGCGTCGTCAGCTCGGGTTGACCGCGCTTCATGCGAACCGAATTAAGTGCTGTGCGCAGGAACGTAAGCCCCGCGACTCCCGGGATCTCCATAGGGTATTGGAACGCTAAAAACACACCTTCAGCCGCGCGCTCATCCGGCGACATATCCAGAATAGACTTGCCGTTCCAGAGGATATCACCTTCGGTGACTTCGTAATCATCACGGCCCGCGAGGATGTATGCCAGAGTGGACTTACCCGACCCGTTGGGCCCCATGATCGCGTGGACTTCACCCGTTGGAACCGTCAGGTTGATCCCCTTCAGGATCGGCTTGTCCTCTTCGATGATCTTCGCATGCAGATTCTTGATCTCAAGCATTTTACAGTCTGTCTCCGTATCTAAGTCCTGAGTGGCGCGCTTCCATCGCGTCCGCACCAAATCCTTGCGCCGCACCAAGACGGCGGTTCATTTTTCTTCGTCAAACATCGAGCGGTAAGGCTTGCCGTTCCAGCGCCACTCCCAGGTCCCTTCGGTCTTGGACTTGGCAAAGGCCGTGAATGCCCAGACGCATGCCAGCACCACAGCAGCCCAAGCCAGCAATCCCACCGTGCGAGTTGCGTCCGTCAGCGACAGTAAAAACGGCAAAGAAGCTAGAGGTAACGCCAGGGAGAAGGCCAGCGTGACAAGCCAGCCTTTCCAGTTCGTCGGCGTGGCGCCATAGCCATGCCTCTTAGGCTTAAACCAATACTCGCCCATGCGATGCCTCAGCCAACGCTGCCTTCCAGGGAGATCCCGATCAGCTTTTGCGTTTCCGCCATGAACTCCATGGGCAACTGCTGCAGCACATCCCGCACGAAGCCGTTAACGATCAACGTCACTGCTTCTTCTTCTGAGAGCCCGCGCTGCATGCAGTAAAACAGCTTGTCGTCCGAGATCTTCGAGGTGGTCGCCTCGTGCTCGAAGTGCGCAGACGAGTTCTTCGCCTCGATGTATGGCACCGTGTGCGCACCACACCGATCGCCGATCAGCAGCGAGTCGCACTGCGTGTAGTTTCGCGAATTGGTCGCCTTGCGATGCGCCGAAACGAGACCGCGGTACGTGTTCTGCGAAACGCCGGCTGCGATACCCTTCGAGATAATACGGCTCGACGTATTCTTGCCGAGGTGGATCATCTTCGTGCCGCTATCGATCTGCTGATGCCCGTTGGAAATCGCGATCGAATAAAACTCGCCGCGTGAGTTATCGCCACGCAGAATACACGAGGGATATTTCCACGTGATCGCCGAACCGGTCTCGACCTGGGTCCAGGAGATCTTCGAGTTCTTGCCGCGACAGTCGCCGCGCTTCGTCACAAAGTTATAGATGCCACCCTGACCGTTGGCATCGCCCGGATACCAGTTCTGCACCGTCGAGTACTTGATCTCCGCGTCATCGAGCGCAATGAGTTCGACGACGGCCGCGTGCAGCTGGTTTTCGTCGCGCATCGGCGCGGTGCAGCCTTCGAGGTACGAAACGTATGACCCCTTCTCGGCGATAATGAGAGTCCGCTCGAACTGTCCGGTTTGCTTCTCATTGATACGGAAGTACGTCGACAATTCCATCGGGCAGCGCACGCCCTCCGGAATGTAGACGAACGAACCATCCGAAAAGACTGCCGAGTTGAGCGCCGCATAGAAGTTATCAGACTTCGGCACTACCGAACCCAGATACTTCTTCACCAGATCAGGATGATTACGCAGAGCTTCCGAGATCGAGCAGAAGATTACGCCCGCTTTCGCCAGCTCTTCCTTAAACGTGGTCACAACCGAAACCGAGTCGAACACGGCATCGACCGCCACGCGTGAATTCTGCACGCCCGCCAGGATCTCCTGCTCTTTCAGAGGAATACCAAGCTTTTCATAGGTCGCGAGCAACTCAGGATCCACCTCTTCGAGGCTTCTGGGACCCTCCGCGTTCTTCGGTGCAGAATAATAATAGAGGTCCTGAAAATCGATCTTTGGATAGCTAACTCGAGCCCATGTCGGCTCCTTCATCGCTTGCCAGCGTTCGAACGCATCCAGTCGCCAGTCCAGCATCCACTGCGGCTCGTTCTTCTTCTCCGAAATGTAGCGGATCGTATTCTCGTCGAGCCCCTTCGGCGCCTTGATCGATTCGATTTGCGTCTCGAAGCCGTACTTATACTGGTCGACGTCGATCTGCTTGACCTGTTCGATGGTCTCGACCGTTGCCATTGCCTTCTCCTCACTTCACTTCTTTTAGGGCGAGCCCCCGGCCCACCACGTTGTTGTCCGTTCCGTTACGCGACCCTTCGCGCAACGCTCGCGCGCCCGGCGACATCCGCCCAGGCGATTAGAAATCGTTCGACATCCTCTGCCGTATTCGTCCACCCAAGACTGATCCGGATCGCGGACTGCGCTGTCTCGGGCTCCAATCCCATCGCTTCAAGCACGTGACTGCGGCCGACCTTGCCTGACGAACATGCGGCCCCCGAACTCACGGCGATTCCGGCCAGATCAAAGCCGATCACGAGGGTCTCCGCGCGACACCCCGGCAGAACAACCGTGCTCGTATTGGCGAGCCTGTCGACGTTCTGGCCAATCACCGACGCATTAGGGGTCTGCGCAGTAACGCCTTCTTCCAATCGGTCACGCAACGCGCTCAACTGCTCGAAAGCAGCAAAGTCTTCGCTCGCCGCACGTGCCGCGGCACCAAAGCCCGCAATCCCAGCGACATTTTCCGTACCGGCACGCCGGTTCTGTTCCTGTCCGCCCCCGGTGAGCAGCGGCACAAAACGTGCACCATCGCGAATGACCAGTGCACCAGTCCCCTTCGGCGCACCGATTTTGTGCCCCGACACAACCAGGTAATCGGCGCCGAATTCCGCAAGATTGATCGGCATGCGTCCCGCTGTTTGGACAGCGTCACACAAAACCGCGACACCCTGCGCGCGCGCCATTTGAAACAGCACTCGACACGGTTGAAGAACGCCCGTTTCATTATTCGCCATCTGCAATGCGAAGAGAGTCCGTCCGCCAGACGCAGCTGCAGTCTCCAGCACCCGCGCGCAGGCCTCGGCATCAATCACACCATCCGGGCCAACACCGACCTCGATGACTTGCACGCCCCGATCGGCCGCGCGCCGTGCAGCGGCCAATACTGCGGAATGCTCAACCTGGGACACGATGATCGTATCCCAGTCCATCGCCAGAACAGCACCGGCACCCTCAGTCCCGCTCGCCGTGAAGACCACTTCGCCAGGCACCGCCCCAACGAGCGCGGCCACATCCCGGCGCGCTGCGTCTACGAGCGAACGCGCACGACGCCCTTCGACATGAACCGAGGACGGATTACCGAAATCCTCCAAAGCCGCGATCACAGCCACCTTGGCTTCCTCGCGCAGGGGCGCCGTCGCGTTGAAATCAAGATATGTCCGCGAGACTGTCATTCTGCTGCCGCCACACTTTTCGCCAGAACGGCTGTGCCAATTTTTCTTCTGGAATACCGTCCACAACCTCCTGAAGCGTCACCACAGAGAGGAAAGCTGCGATATGCGCGCCCATCGCGTGCCAAAGCTCGTGGGTCAGGCAACGCGCTTCACCCAAACAGCCGCCATCAGGTCCATCCGTGCAGCGGGTCATCCGCGTGCCTTCGTCAACCGCTCGGAGAATCTCGATGACGGTAATCTCGTTTGCGGGACGCATGAGACAGTACCCGCCAGCCCGTCCCCGCACGCTATCCACGAGACCAGCCCTGCGCAGGCGCCCAAAGATTTGCTCCAGGTACGCGATCGAAAGCTGTTGGCGCTCGGCAACAGCCGACAGCGGAATTGCATCCGCGCCGCCATACTTTGCCAAGTCGGCCAATGCCATGACCGCGTATCGTCCCTTAGTGCTCAGTTCCATTAAACCGTCTCGGAATAATCGCCCTTCGCGCGCACCCCACTCCGTCCGCAAGGTCGGTAGGGCAGCCTCTTGCGCATAAGGCTCATCCATGTGCTAAGAACGCTCGCTCGGAGCTGCCAAAACGAGGCTGGTACTTTCGAACAGTTCTAAACTTGGTTTGAATATGAAAATTCCGAGCCACGAAGTCAAGTATTGGCAGATCAGTGCTACGCCTAAGGTTGCATCGAGGCTCGTAGCAGCCCATTCAGTGTCTGGAGAGTCTTCGCGGGATGCGCTGTCGCTACGGCTACTTGGACCGCGTCGCACACAGTCCCGATAACAGAATTTGGCTACGGAGCCGGTACAACGGCAGCAAAATGCGCCGTTCGAGCGCAATAAGGTTACGTAGCATTCACACAGGATACGCGATCACACATGCCCGAATTGATCATTAACGGACCCGCAGGCCGCCTGGAGGCGCGCTACCACCACGAGTCGGCCAGCGATAGCCCAATCGCCCTGATCCTGCATCCGCACCCGCAGTTCGGCGGAACGATGAACAATCAGGTTGTCTACAGCCTTTACCACACGTTCGTAGAACGTGGCTTTTCGGTGCTTCGCTTCAACTTCCGCGGAGTTGGCCGTAGCCAGGGCTTCTGGGATGGTGGCCCAGGCGAACTCGCCGATGCCGCATGCGCACTCGACTGGCTTCAGCTTGTAAAGCCCGACGCACGCAGTTGCTGGATCGCCGGCGTTTCATTCGGCACTTGGATTGCCATGCAGTTGCTGATGCGCCGCCCCGAGGTCGAAGGCTTCATCTGTGTCGCACCGCCATCCAACTTGTATGACTTCTCATTCCTCGCCCCCTGCCCCTCATCTGGCCTCATGATCAATGGCGACATCGACAGGGTTGTGCCATCCAGCTCCATCGCGGAATTGACCGGTAAGCTCAAAACCCAGCGGGGCATTAAGATCGACCATGAGATCGTGCCCGGCGCCAACCACTTCTTTGAGGGCAAGATGGACGAACTGACCGACATCGTCGGTCGCTACGTCGACATGCGGATGACGCAGATCCCGAAAGAGAAAGAAAAAGCGAAGGCGAGCAAAGAACCTCCGCCGCCTGCCCCCGCGGAAGTTGAGCCGGGCGACGAAGAAGAATAAAAAATCCGCACAACGACGAATAGAGCAAATCCCGGCCCAAATGGCCGGGATTTTTTCTTAGCTCAAATGCTCGCAGGATCTACGAGCACCCCACCAGACGCAGGAAAGCGCACGCCCGTCGTCCCGGGAAACGTAATGGGCAAGCCCTTCAGAGATCTTACCGCCATAAATGCCCACGCCTCGGCTTCAACGCTGTCCCCGTTTAAGCCGGCCACCTCCGCACTGAGGACTTCTCCAGGCAAACGCTCCTGAAGCATGGCCATGAGCGTTGGGTTTTTCCGGCCACCGCCCGAGATGATCCACGCCAGCGGCGCCTCCGGCATAAGCGATCGTGCGCGTGCGATTGTTTCAGCCGTAATGGCCGTCAAAGTTGCTGCACCATCCTCGATAGACATCCCCGCGACCACATCGAGCGAGAATGTATTGCGATCTAGCGATTTCGGGGCGGACAGCTCCAAATAGGGATACATACAAAATTGCGCGACAGCCGCTTCATCGACGCGCCCCTGCGCGGCTAATGCACCGCCGATATCACAAGCGCGACCAGCCTTCGCGCGCACCCAATCGTCGATAAGCGCATTCCCAGGCCCCGTATCGAAAGCAATAAGATCGCCTTGGGCGCTGATCCACGTCACATTGCCCACGCCGCCAATATTCACGACGACCGCTGGCCGCGGGGCAAGTTCCGCCAACAGTGCCCGATGATAAACAGGCGCTAAGGGAGCGCCCTGGCCACCTAGCTCCATGTCCCGTGCACGCAAATCATAAACAACCGGGCGGTGCGTCAATTTCGCCAACAAGGCCCCATCGCCAATTTGCACCGTCAAATGATCTTCTGGCCGGTGAAGCACCGTTTGTCCGTGAAAGCCAATGACATCAATATCTGAACGGACAAGGCATGACTTTCGCAGGAAGGCCGACACCGCGCTCGCATGGAGTTCCGTCAGCTCCCGCTCGATATCGGCCAACAGCCCCGGGCGTTCGCAACGCCCGTTGATTGAACGGGCTTGGTCGATGCCTGTCGCCAAACGCTCTCGCATCTCCGGACTGTAGTCAAACGTCATGGAAGCTCCGCTGCGCACAACGCGCTCCCCGTCCGTTTCGATCATGGCCACGTCGATGCCATCCATCGACGTCCCGCTCATAAGCCCCAGCGCCCGTATCATCTCGCGCATATCACCTTGCCCAATCGCGCCTTCCTGTGCATGGTCCCGCACGATCTCTAGATCCAGTCACCAACTCGCCCCTCAAACGGGACCCCAAAAAACAGCGACACCGAAGTAATGTCACAGCCAAAATCGGAATTCCTAAAGATCCTCACCGAACGCGGGTTCATTCACCAGTGTTCCGACAATGAGGCCCTTGATGATCTGGCCAGCCGCAACGAAGTGATCGCTTATGTCGGCTACGATTGCACAGCACCGTCGCTGCACGTCGGCCATCTGATTTCGATCATGATGTTGCACTGGCTTCAGCATACCGGCAATAAGCCCATCGCGCTGATGGGCGGCGGAACTACGCGCGTCGGAGATCCCTCGGGTAAGGACGAAACGCGCGTTATGCGCCCGGTCGAGGAAATCGAAGCCAACAAGAACACGATCAAAGGCGTCTTCGAGCGCTTCCTTAAATTCGGCGATGGCCCTGGCGATGCGATCATGATCGATAACGCCGAATGGCTTGCGCCGCTCAACTACATCGATTTCTTGCGCGATGTCGGCCGCCACTTCTCGGTCAACCGCATGATGAGCATGGACTCTGTCCGTTTGCGTCTGGAACGCGAGCAGGAGCTCTCGTTCATCGAATTCAACTACATGCTGCTTCAAGCCTACGATTTCGTGGAATTGGCCCGGCGCTACCGCTGCAACCTGCAGATGGGCGGATCCGATCAATGGGGCAACATCGTCACCGGCATCGACCTTGGTCGCCGCATGGGCACCCACCAACTCTTCGGCCTGACCTGCCCGCTGCTCACGACAGCGTCCGGCGCAAAAATGGGCAAAACGGCTTCCGGAGCTGTGTGGCTCAATGCCGAACAGCTCTCGCCCTACGACTACTGGCAGTTCTGGCGCAATACCGAAGACGCTGATGTTGGCCGCTTCCTGAAGCTCTTCACATTGTTGCCGATGGATGAAATCGCACGCCTCGGCGCTCTTGCCGGCAGCGAGGTAAACGAAGCCAAAAAGATCCTGGCAACAGAAGCAACAGCGCTCATCCATGGCCGCGACGCCGCAACGAAGGCCGCTGAAACAGCGCGGATCACCTTCGAAACTGGTGCTCTCGCCGAAGACCTCCCCACCGTGGATATTGCAAGGCAGGATTTGGATGTTGGACTGGGAGTACTTGCCGCATTCGTCTCCGCCGGGCTCGTCAAATCCAACGGTGAGGCCAGGCGTCAGATCAAAGGTGGTGGCCTAAGGGTCAACGACACTGCCGTTGCTGACGAGTCTGCAACACTGACGTCAGCAGACCTCTCAAATGAGGGCGTTATCAAATTGTCGCTTGGCAAGAAGAGACACGTCCTGCTGCGTCCAAACTGAACACAGCACATAGCGACGGCGGAGTGCGCTAGTTCTTCGCCGGAGAGGTCTCCGAAGACCAACCATCCACACCCGATTTCGTGGGGGAGTTTCCTCCCCCACGACCGGCATCAGCCGGACTGCTGGAGGAGCGCACCGCTGCTCCGTAATCGCCGCCGCCAGTACGCCCTTGCCGAGGCTGGACGCTCGGAGCCTGAGGCGTCAGCTGGAACATTTCACGGAAAATACCTGGCGCAATCATCGACAACGGATGCACCACGACTTGTGGATTGTCCATCGAGCCCTGAATTGCGTAGGTCACGCCGAAGATACCTTCCTGACGCGGACCTGACAGCAACTCGCCCAGAACAGGAATGGCGCCAAACGCATTGTTGAGCCCCTGTAGCGGCACATAGGTTCCCCCAAGCTCCAACATCTGCCGGCTATAATCGACCTTGCCGCGAACTGTGGCGCCCTGGAGGGGGCCGCGTAAATACGCGTCCTCAAGCACGAACTGGCCATAACCCACCGAAAACGGTGCGCGCATCCGGTCAAACTGAAAGACCTGCCGCACCATTCGCCGTTTCGCGGTACGCCCCCCATCAATCGATGGTCCGGTAGCATCCGCGCTGCCAGCAACCTCCGAAATAACCGGGTCCCCAAGAACCTGGAAATTATCGACCCACAAAATTCCCGTTTTCTGAGCAGGTCCACGTCCATCGAGATTAACCTCGAGACGCATCGAACCTTGAGTCATGTTGGGATAGAAGCCAACGAGCTTGAACGCTTCACCGGCATCACGCGATGTCGCCAAAAGTTGCCGCCCGTTCGAGCGGTCATTGCGCAACGCGACATCTAACGCCTGCCCGCCGCTGAGCTTCCCCTTAATGTCAAGTGCCGAGAGCTGACCGTTCCGTTCTGAGAGCTTAAGTTTCACCCCCCGCAAATTGACGTCACCGTAGCCCAGAACATTGTCAATTTCGGCGGTTAGGTCGACCCCGGCTTGCTTCTTCTGACGCTCACCCTGCGTCCGCGCACCCGGAATGGAATAGAGTGTGCGGAAGAACGCTCGCCCGTCATATGTCGGACCTTTCGCACGTATCTGCCATACGTTCTTCGAGTCGAGCTTTCCGCTGACTTCTAGCCGCGTAACGAGGTTGAGCCAGAACTTCGGAAACGAAAAACTGACAACCTGCTTCTTCTGCCCAAGCCCGATCACCCCTTCGATGCTCAGATCGTCGCCTTCAAGCCGGAAGTTCCTAAGCTCGCTACGGCCTGATGCATCCTTGACCACATCAAATTCAAGAAACGCACTACGCCCGGTCGGCTTGCGCCACGCAATTTCTTCTATCGCGACGTCGGTGTTGGTCAGATCAGCGCGGAGCCGCACATCGGACTGCGTATTTGAGTGCGGCTGAACAGTTACTTCAACTGCCACGTCACCATGCAACCCATCCCCGAGATCCAACCCAAGTTGTCTGCGATCCGCTTCATCGAGCGTAGCCGTAACGCGAATAGGCGGCTGTTGGGCGTCGGTCGCCCCAAAAATACGTTGCCAATTGAGCTTCGCTAACACGCCCTCGATAAGAACCTCGCCTTGCGCATCGACAGCGGTCTCGCTCAGATCAAAATTGATCGTCGCACCCTTGAGGTCGTATTCGCCGAGCAGATCTTCCGCGCGCCCATCGGTCAAGCGCGCCTTGGCTTTGATTCTGACGTCCTCCGCCTGGAGGTCCTTCAACAGAGGAAAGCTCAGAGTGACGGTACTCGCCACTTCACCGGAGATATTATCAGGTAACGCTTCAGGTTTTCTGAGGTGGTCAAACGCCGGCAATTCAAGCAACGCCAGCATGGCCCCTACTTTGCCGCCCGTTGCAAATGCGACTTCGCCAACCGGTGGCGTTCCATACACATCAGCAATCGTGAAGCGTCCCGATTTGAGACCTAACACGTGGTCAGAACTCACGGGCATCGAGCCATCGGGCACAATCACTTCCAGAGCTTGATTCTCAAGCTTAACTAAAGTGCGCGACAAGGTGATCGGCGCCGTGCCCTCAACGGGCATCATAACGACGTTTTCCAGCGTCGACGCCAAGCTCATCCGATACGTGTCTTGGCTGTCAGGATCCGCTTGTGCGAGATATCGCCCATTGAGGTATCGATATGTCCCCGATTGCAGCACACCATCATGGATCCTGCGGCCAACCCACTGCCGAGCATCCTCCGCCATACCGCGGGGCCAAAGCACTTTCATCGTCGCGATCGGCATCGCGCCAATTTCAGCCTCGAAGTGAGACCCCGCACTCGAGCCCGTGGTAGCAAGTTCGCCCATTAAAGAGACATGCCCACCGCCGGCAGCAATTTCGAACCGATCGAATTTCAGAAGCCCTCGCTCAGGCGCAACCGTTCCCTGAGCATGCCACTTATCAACCGGAAGAGGTGGGATACCAAATTCGGTCGCGCCCAAAACACCTTGCTCGGCAGCAATATCAAAACGCCATCCGCTTTCTTCACCGCTACCCTCACTTTGAGCGACATGCGCCAGCGTCCCCCCGAGCGTTAGGCTGCTGTCGCCCCAACGCAAGTTGGAGGATGCAAGGATTACGCGTTCTGTGGTTGCGTCATACTTGAACGTGAACAATCCTGAATCGACTGTAAAAGGGACCTCCGAGAAACCCGCCAAATCAACACGGCCTTCTCCGATTTCGACCGTTGCTTCACCACCCGCTACGCTACCCTTCTGGTTGAAATCAATCCGGCCGTCGCTCGCAATCGGAATATCAAAATGCTTAAGCACCGCCAATTGCGGCAACGCATCGCCAAGCCATCTCGGAACAAGTCCACGGATCGACGTGGTGAGTGAAATTCCCTTGTCGTCCTGAACGTCCTCCGCTCTGAACGACAACGTCCAAATTTGTCCCTGCGAAGAAATGCGCGCCGAACCCGAAATGATGCTCCGGGTATCGTGATGATCCATATCAACGCTGAACCGTGGCACGCGCCAAACACTCGCCTGTCCGCCCGTATCCAGGACGACCGTCGCATCTCGAAGGCCAATCTCCCGAAGGTAAGATGTGGCTCCGCCTCCGCGTCGCGCGCGTTCCGAAGCCAATTCGACAATACTCGTAAAATCTACGGTCTGCCCGGACGGCTGCGCGCCAGCAGCAACCGTATCCGCGCCCGGCCACGACCGACGCGCGGGAACCGGGGATGGCGCGATGATGCTATCGGAAAGGTCACTTGGAAGGCCAGCCGAGCCACCCGGTGAAAACTTGAGCGATAGACCAGCTTCTTCCGAGTAGAACAGAAACAAGCGCGGTTCGATCAGTTCGACACGAGACGGCGTCGCCTGCAGGCGCCAAAGCGCCGCATAGTTCAACTCCATCGCGGCTTGCGGAGCAGCCACGACGAGATCGCCGTCACGTTCAGAGAATTGCAGGTTCTCTAGCCTGAACTCCAGCGCACCATTGTCCGTTAATGTCACGACAATATCGTCGATCGCTGCATCAAGTCCGGTGAGCTCGGCATTGATGCCCTGCTCCACAGATTTGACGAGAAAGTTCAGAGACACCGGCCCCTGCAGAAGGCGGAAATACAAGAGGCCAACCGAGAGCAGAACGAGCAGAACGACCGGGATGAGGCTCAGACCGCAAAACTTCGCGGTTCCCCGAAGCCACCCCGAGCGCTCTCCATCCGGAAGTTCGCGTGGGCGAACGGGGCCACGAACCGGCTTACGTCGTGGCGCACGCTGCTGTGGCGAATTGTATTGTCGAGGATACCCCTGTCGACGATCCACCCGTCACCTGCTCCGACTATTCACACTGGCACGACTACGGCAACAACAGGTCGCAAATCCGATTCTCCAGGAGCATCACGCACTGAACCTGAAGTAAGCGCGCAATACCCTTCCGAACCGAAGCCGACTATGATGTTTCCGATGCCAACCCACAGGCGCTCTGTCTCGCGCCATCCCCGAAACGGTTCCTTACATAAGAAACCATCCGCACCAGCCTTCGATTAGACCAGATGTGTTGGTCAAAAAACGACGAAAGAAAGGCACTTATCCATGGCTCAAGAAGGTGATCGCGCACCGGACTTCGAACTTTCCGACAGCGACGGCAACACCGTCACTCTGTCAGACCTGAAGGGCCAGCAGGTTGTCCTCTATTTTTACCCGAAAGACGACACACCAGGATGCACCACCGAAGCGCTGGACTTTACTGCCCTGAGCGAGAAATTCGCCAACACCGGCACAATAGTGCTCGGCATTTCACCCGACAGCCCCAGCAGCCACTGCAAATTCCGCGACAAACACGGGCTCACCGTGCGCTTGATCTCCGATCCCGAACAAACAGCGGCAAACGCCTATGGCGTCTGGGTCGAGAAAAATATGTACGGCCGCAAGTTCATGGGTATCGAGCGAAGCACGTTCTTGATCAATAAAAACGGCAAGATCGCCCGCATATGGCGCAAAGTTAAGGTGAAGGAGCACGCCGCCGAAGTCTTGGCTGCTGCCCAAGAGTTGGCACAATAGTTCGGCCTTCTACGCTAGCCTTCCGAAGTCCAGGCGATCCCCCATTTCCACAACTTGTCGCGCTGAAGCCCGCGTGACCTGCTAGGGGAAACATGCTAGAGGCTGAACAAGGGAAAACCGCTTCGGGTTGAAATTAATTTGGAGACGCGTAACCCCTTACGCGCCATTGCACGCGTTCCTGTTGCGTTGAGGTGGAGATCTTTGACGTCATGCTGCCGAATTTTAAAAAGAATGAGACCGAACCACCCAAGCCACCCGCCACACCGAGTGCCGGCGCCCCTTCCCAACCAGCTATACCCCGTTCTGCTACTGCAGGCGCACGCACCAACGGTGACCGTCTCCCGCCATCCATTATCGGCCCGGATTTGACAATCCATGGCAACCTGAGTTCCAAGGGTCAGGTCCAGATCGACGGCGACGTTGAAGGCGACATCCACGGGACCCACATCATCGTCGGCGAACGTGCCCGCATCACCGGCGGCATTCTCGCAGACGAAGTAGTTGTGCGGGGACATGTGATGGGCTCAATCCGCGGCCGTCGCGTTATGTTGCAGGCTCAAAGCCACGTCGAAGGTGACATTTATCACCAAGCCCTCGCCATCGAGCAGGGCGCCTTCTTCGAAGGCAAGTCGCGGCGAAGCGAAGACCCCATGGCGAACGTGACGGAAAGCGAAATGCCCCCGATGCTCGCACCCACTCCGAATTCAGTCGGCTAAAGCCGGCACTGGCACCAATCATGACAAGGGACTTGCCGATAACGCGGCAGGTCCTTTTTTGTTAAGCTGTAGGCGAACAATTTCGGATCTAACCGGAGCCCCGAAACGCTACAGGATCACCGGCAATGTCCGCAGATATCGAAACCGTTGTTATCGGCGCAGGTGTGATCGGCTTAGCGATCGCACGCGCGTTCACGGACGACGGTGGCGAAGTCATGGTCCTTGAACGGCACAAGCTGATCGGCGCCGAAACCTCTTCACGCAACTCCGAAGTCATCCATGCCGGGATTTACTATCCACGCGACAGCATGCGCGCCCGCTTTTGCGTAAGGGGCAAGGACCAGCTTTATAATTTTGCGCAGCAGGCCGGTATTCCCGTCAAGCGCTGCGGAAAAATTCTCGTCGCAACGTCTCCGGACGAAACTCCGCAACTTGATCGGATCTCGGCGGCTGGAAAAGCCAACGGCGTCTCGGATTTGTGCAGCTTGAGTCCTAAGGAAGTGCGGGAGCTTGAGCCCGACATTGCCTGCGTCGCAGCCCTCCATTCCCCATCCACGGGGATAATCGATGCCCACGCCCTGATGCTAGCGCTGGAAGGATTGATCGAAGCTGGAAACGGTCAAGTTGTACTGAATGTCTCCGTCGAGAACTTGTCACAAAACGCGCAGGGTAATTTCGTCGTCACTACGCAAAGTTCAGACGGCGAAACGACGACGCTCACGGCACGCAATCTGATTATTGCAGCCGGCCTCGAAGCCCAACATCTGGCCGCTTTCATTCACGGAAAAACGAATGGCAGCTACATGCCCCCGAAGCGGTATCTCGCCAAGGCACACTACTACACGCTGTCGACCCGCGTGCCGTTTAAGCACCTGATCTATCCCGTCCCTCCCCAAGCAGGGCTCGGCATTCATCTCACGCTCGATATGGCGGGTCAGGCGCGCTTCGGCCCCGATCTTACTTGGATCGACCAGGTGGATTACACTTTTGATGACGCGGACGGACGACGCCAAGCCGATTTCGAAACCGCTATCCGCCGATACTGGCCCTCGCTGCCTCAAGCCTCTCTACAGCCAGGCTACACAGGAATACGGCCCAAAATTCATCCTCCCGGAACCTCAACGGCGGACTTTGCAATTCACGGCCCCGAGATACACGGCATCCCGAGACTTATCGGACTCTACGGAATTGAAAGCCCAGGCCTGACCTGCTGCCTATCAATCGCTGACCATGTCAGAAAATTGATCGGCTAAACGTTTAACTGCGATGCCCCGTCGCGAGCCGCCGCTCGAGCCACGCTGAATAGCGGCTCATCCCGAAACAAAAAATCCAGAACACAAAGCCGGCGAAGACATATCCCGTCGCCGCCGTTTGGGGCGAGAACCACTTGGCATCGGACGCAACCGCTTGCTGGACGATCCCCAAAAGATCGAACAACCCGATAATCAATACGAGACTGGTATCCTTGAAGAGCGCAATGAACGAGTTGACGATACCCGGAATGACGAGCTTCAGCGCCTGAGGCAGGATGACGAACCCCATCGTCTTCCAATAAGAGAGGCCTAAAGCCTCCGCAGCCTCGTACTGCCCGCGCGGAATGGCTTGCAATCCACCGCGCACCACCTCCGCCAGATACGCCGCCGAAAACAAAGCAACGCCGATCAAAGCCCGCAGCAACTTGTTGATCGTAAGATCCTCGGGCAGGAATAGTGGCAGCATCACCGACGCGAAAAAGAGCACCATTACCAGCGGAACGCCGCGTACAAACTCAATGAAAAAAATCGCGGGCCACTTGATCAGCGGCAAATCCGAACGCCGCGCTAAAGCCAGAATGATACCGAGCGGAAACGATATCGCGATGCTCACACAGGCGACGACCAATGTGACAAGCAGCCCACCCCAACGTGACGTTGGCACAACCGGCAAACCAAGTGGTTCGGCGCCAGTCAGCAGGAAAAACGCGACGACCGGAAAAACGAGGAGCATATAGGCCGTCAGCCAGATTTTGCCCGGCACCCTCGGCAACATCAGGGGAACAAGCCCGACCAGAGCAAGAACGTAGGTGAGATTAACTCGCCAGAGTTCTTCCGTAGGGTAGCGCCCGTACATGAAGATCTGGAGCTTCGCGCTGATAAACGGCCAGCACGCCCCGGCACCAACCACGTCGCACGCAGATCCCTCAGTACCGGTATACACCGCGTGCCAGACAGCCCAGTCGAGAAACCCCGCGATCACCCAATAGGCCAGAGCGCCGCCTAAGAGGGTCAAGCACGTGTTGCCCCAACTCGAAAACAAGTTTTGATGAAGCCACTGCGTGATTGCGTTCAAGCCTGACGGGCCAACGGGCCTGGGTCGGTTAACGGCGGCGCTGCGTACGGGATTCGTTGCCATTTCGCGCTCCTACCGCTCCACCAGCGCCATGCGCTGGTTAAACCAATTCATGAAGAGCGACGTCAGCAAGCTGAGCACGAGATAAACCGACATCGTAATCAAAATGACTTCGACCGCTTGGTTCGTTTGGTTGAGAACCGTCCCAGCAAAAACGGACACAAGGTCAGGGTAACCGATCGCAACGGCCAAGGACGAGTTCTTAGTCAGATTGAGATACTGATTAGTCAGCGGAGGTATGATGATGCGCATCGCCTGCGGAAAAACGACAAGCCAAAGAATTTGACCTGGTTTGAGCCCAAGAGCGGCAGCCGCTTCCCGTTGTCCCGTAGGGACGCCCATAATTCCAGCGCGAACGATCTCAGCAATGAAAGCACTCGTATAAAGCGACAGCCCCACCAGCAGCGCGATCAGCTCGGGCAACAAGGCAATGCCACCGGTAAGGTTGAAGCGGCCCTGAACCGGTGGGTCGAACGACAGCGGCATACCCATGAGCAAAAAGGCAAGGAGAGGAATGCCGACGATGACACCGAGGCTAGGCCGTAGGATCGGCATTTGCCGGCCCGTCTGAGTATGTCGCCAGCGTGCCCAAGCCCAATAAGCGATGACACACATCGCCGCTACAAACAAAGAAGCGACAACGACACCGAAGCCCGGCTCCCAATGGACTGCGGGAACATAGAGACCGCGCGAATTGAGGTAGCTCGAAAACGGCAGCGCGAGACTTTCACGCGGTGACGGGAGCGTTTTCAGAACCCCAAAATAGACAGCAAACAACATGAGCAGCGGAGGCAGATTCCGCAGGATCTCGACGTAGGCCGTCGCGAGCTGCGCAATAAGCCAGTTCTGCGAAAGACGTGCTGCGCCGATCATAAAGCCGACGGTCGTCGCGAAAACAATCCCGAGCACCGCAACGAGCAGTGTATTGAGAAGCCCGACCCAAAAGGCCCGGGCGTAGGTCATCGTATTTTCGTAAGGGATTAGGGACTGGGAAATATCGAAGCCGGCAGTACGGTCCAGAAACCCAAAGCCGGACGCAATCCCCTGAGCCTCCAGATTGTTGACCGTGTTAAGAACAGCGCCGTAAACGAGCCATGAGATCAAAGCGACGACGATGACCTGAAAAAGGATGCCCCGCACCTTGGGGTCATAGAAATAGTCAGTGAGTTGCCGTGTTTGCTTCACAGCTCCGTCGCGCCTAGCTAGTTTCGCCACCGTGGCCGCCCCTAACGCCCTTGGTGGGATGCACGCAGATGCCTCCCACCCCTTACACCCAATAAAGCCACCACAATTTCGAGTGGCCCGGCGTTACCGGATCGGCGGTGCATACTGCAATCCGCCGTCCTTCCAGAGTGCGTTCTGACCGCGCGCGATCCCAAGTGGGGATTGCGCACCGACGTTGCGAGCGAAGCTATCGCCGTAGTTTCCAACAAGCTTGATGAT
This sequence comes from Candidatus Filomicrobium marinum, assembly GCF_000981545.1. Lineage (NCBI taxonomy): Bacteria > Pseudomonadati > Pseudomonadota > Alphaproteobacteria > Hyphomicrobiales > Hyphomicrobiaceae > Filomicrobium > Candidatus Filomicrobium marinum. Next base: position 281,519 of record NZ_LN829119.1, on the reverse strand, counting down.
TTGAAACGCCCAATCGTTATCGAGTCCGATCGCAGCTCCGAATGTGTCTTCTTTCCCAAGCAGACGCCTGATCGACGGGTTGTCCGAGTTCAGCATTGAATCCACGTTCGATTGGTTCACGCCGAGTTCCTCGGCATTGAGCATCGCATTGAGAGTCCATCGAACGATATTCAACCACTGCGGATCGCCCTGTCGCACAACCGGGCCAAGCGGTTCCTTCGAAATGATCTCCGGCAAAACAACATGGTCATCGGCTTTGCCCAATGTCAGCCGGATCGCATACAGCTGCGAGACATCCGTCGTGAAGGAATCACAGCGCCCTGCGTTGTAGGCTGCGATCGTCTCCGGCAGCTTCTCGAACACGACCAGTTTGTATTCCATCTTGTTGGAGCGGAAATAGTCGGCGAGATTCTTCTCTGTCGTCGTGCCGGCCTGCACGCAGATGCTTGCCCCCGACAATTCCTTGGCGGATACGACACCAAGCGACCGTTTCACCATGAACCCTTGGCCGTCGTAGTAGTTGATGCCGGCAAAGCTCAAGCCAAACGATGTATCCCGGCTCATGGTCCAGGTCGTGTTACGTGAAAGAACGTCGATCTCACCCGATTGAAGCGCCGTAAACCGCTCCTTCGCCGTGAGCGGTACGAATTTGACCTTGTTCGGATCCTTGAAGATCGCGGCCGAGATCGCTCTGCAAAGATCGACGTCGAGTCCCTTCCAATTGCCCTTGTCGTCGGGCGCGCCAAATCCGGCAAGCCCCGTGTTGACACCACAAAAAAGCTGACCGCGAGATTTCACGGTTTCCAGCACCGATGATTGTTGAGCCGCTGCTGGCGTTGCGCAAAAGAGCACGCCTGCCGTCAGCGCCGCTGCCACTCTCACCAATTGCTTCATCCGATCTCTCCTCCCGCGTTCACAACTGAACAATTCAAAATGGCCTGTGATTTAGAGCCCAGACTGTATGGCCTTGGTGCTGAACCTCCGTGGCGAGCTTAAGGCCGGAGTTTACTTAGTGCTCGAGTATCTGGGACAAAAAAGTACGTGTACGGTCCGACTTTGGCGATGCGAAAAACTCCGCTGGCGGCGCAACTTCAACGATCTCTCCAAAGTCCATGAAGATGACCCGGTCGGCGACCGCCTTCGCAAACCCCATTTCATGAGTGACGCAAAGCATCGTCATGCCTTGTTCGGCCAATTCGATCATGACGTCGAGCACCTCCTTGACCATTTCCGGATCGAGTGCAGACGTCGGCTCATCAAAAAGCATGATGCGCGGATTCATGCATAGGGCCCTGGCGATCGCGACCCGCTGCTGCTGTCCCCCCGAAAGCTGACCGGGAAATTTATGCGCCTGTTCCGGGATCTTGACCCGCTCGAGATAGGTCATCGCGACCTCCTCCGCCTTAGCGCGCGGCATCTTGCGTACCCATTGCGGAGCCAAGCACAAGTTATCCAACACACTTAAATGCGGGAACAAGTTGAAGTTCTGAAACACCATCCCGACTTCGGATCGGATCTTGTCGATCTGCCGAAGATCGTCGGTAAGCTGATGACCATCGACAATGATCTGCCCCTCCTCATGGGGCTCAAGTCGATTGATACACCGGATCAACGTCGATTTGCCGGACCCGGAAGGCCCGCAAATGACGATGCGTTCGCCTTCTTCAACCTCCAGGTTGATATCCTTGAGGACGTGAAAGTCACCAAACCATTTATTGACCCCGACCATTGAAACAGCCGGCAGCCCCGCGTCGGCAGTGGATGCATCAAGCCGGCGTGATGGCACTATAAAACTCCCATTTTCAATCGGACCGCCAGGACGCCGAAGAAGCTATCCGCCGTACCCGGCCAGGTTCGCGCTGAACTATGCCGAACCCAGCCCCAAGAGGCAAACAAACACGCAGCAAAATCAACTGCACTCCGTTTGGACAGAGAGCCGGCGACCAAGAAAGACGAGGGCGGGATCAACATCGGGCAGCTCCCGAAGCACCTCAAATCCATTACGCAGATAGAAGGTGCGATTGCGGGATCGATATCCAGTGACGACATGAATTCCCGCGACGCCTGCTGCCTCCGCATCGGCTACAAATAAATCGATCAAACGCCCTCCCAGCCCTGCATTACGATAACTCGCATCCAAATTGATATGCAGGTGAGCTGGATAAGCAGGCGTGAGATCCGCAAACGTCTCAAAAAATGCAATGTCAGAAAATCGGGGAGATAAAGCCGGGTCTTCAAGACAACCCGCAAGGTAGCCAACGGCCTGCCCCGAACTAACGGCCACATAAAACCACTCGGGATAGTGCTCCAGATAGCGGCCAAGCCACCGCTCACGGAAAGCGTCCCGCACAGATGCACTCTCGAAGTGCTGAGTGGCGCTCGCCGCGAAAAAGATAGCATCGATGCCTGCGACAAGGTCCTCCGGTCGCATCACTTCCAACCATCGCTTAAGTTCTATTGTTCCCGTCCCAGACATCCAATCACCAGCCGTGCCCGACGTGCGCCACCGGAAGCAACGCGATTAAGTCTCCTATGGCTTGAGCGAAACGAAAAGTTGCAGAGCCTTCTAACGCTTTGCTCCCACCCACATCACCACCTTGGAGTTCGCTAGCGCAGCATTCGACCACGCACGCGCAATAACCAAACCACAGCTCGAAGCCATGCAAATCCGGCATATCAGCCGTGCAACGGCACCATTAACCTTGCGCCGCAACATTGGCATACCATATACCAATCACAAGAGATGATCGAGCAGCTACCCAGGGGGGTAGCCCAACTGGTCACCAAATTCGCAAAGGAAAAGGCCATGTTGAATTCTGCCACACATCAAAGCCACCTCGCGTTGGGCCGGGTAAAGCACACTGTTCCTCAGCCCCAGAAAAGCTGGGTCTCTGCAGCAATTGAGGGCTTGAAGTCGGGCCGCGCCGCGCAGCATGCTTATTCGCACTTGCGCGCTCGAGGTGTACCGACCCAGGAAGCCGGACGGCTCGTCGTAGATAAGTATTTCGGCCACAAAGCCTAATCGCGACGGCGAGGCCCGACGCTTGGTTTCACTGAAAAAACCGAAAATGTACGGGCTTGTCGGACAGGCCCGTTTTTTTTATCCAACGTAAGATTTCCCGAAAGGGCTCCGCCCTCCAGCTGCTCTACGCATCAGTTCGCGGTCGCGTAGACCAGCTTTTCGCGAAAATCAGCCGGAAGATCAGCTGGAATCGGTATTGCTTCGACTGGACTTGTAGCATCCGTACGATAAACTTGAACGCGCCCGTAGTTAGGGCTGAAAGGCTCTGACGGGTCATCCGGCTCATTGGCCTGACGGCTCAACGGAAGCGCTTGGCTTTCCATGCCGTCTGCTTCCATCCGCACGCGGCGGTGAGCCGTCGGCTTGCCTCCAGCCGTATAACCGGCAAGGCGCGTGGGCCCCTCGCCAGGCCAAGAATCCGACCGCTGAGCAGTATTAGCCGCACACGCCGCCAACGGTATGGTAAGCGCCAGCACCGCACCGCGCAGCATCCGGCGCTTACGACGCAACGGCATAATGCCGGAACACAACAAACACATACAATTACGCCCTTAGATACGCACAGGCCTCCCCAACAAGGAAACGCGGCCCGCGAAACAAACTCGTGACCATCAGGCACACCGCCGCTCTAACCTTCGGCGAACGGCAAGACAGACCTGAATGCTCCCTATGCAATCACGAACGTAGTTAATGCCCGCCTAAAAGCCGTGCGTATCTGACCCAAATTTCCTGAGGCGGAGTGGGCGCGGATGAAGAAGTTAGCGGGAGTGGGCGGTTAGCCGGCTCCACCGAGCAAACCACTGGCGCGAATACCATCGAACATCGCTTGAACGGCAATGCCTGAGAGGAGCAACCCGACGACCCGCATGAGAACACGCTGCGCTGTGACACCCAGCGCCGCTGAGACCTCCGGTGCTAGGAGCAACAGCACGAGCGTGATCGCCATCACCGCCAAAAGTCCCAGGAGAACCCCAATAATTAAGAGAGTGTTTCCCCCGGCATTGGCCGCGAGCAAAATGCCCCCACTCATTGCGCCAGGACCGGCGAGCAACGGCGTCGCCATTGGAAAAACCGCAAGGTCGTGCTTTTCAAGCGCCTCCTCGCCTTCCGGGACGGTGAGCTTAAAGCCAGTCCCCAACGGGCTGAAAATCATATCCAGCGCGATCAAGGCCAGAACGGCTCCGCCGGCTGTTTGAAGCGCGGCTATAGAAACCCCTAAACGGGCTAGCAACGGCTGCCCGAGAAGCGTGAACACAAACAGGATAAGTGTCGCCAGAAATGCCGCGCGAAGGGCCATGATATTACGCTGGGATCTCGGCAAATTCGCCGTGAACGTAGCGAAAAGTACAGCCGCCTCGACCGGCCCGACGGTCGCAAAGAACGTAGCGAAACTGGCGAGCATGATCTCGAACACGAGGAAGCTCCATCGTCTGACAGCTGCTCTGAAGGGATCTCTACACTTAAGTGGGCACAGAGGACAGAACTGCTAGCAATCTGCCGCGAATGCTGCCAAGCTATTGAAATTTAATAATTTTATTATCAAGAGCGACCAAATCGGTCTACCATCTACTCTGTATCTGACAACGAGCCAACAGACACAAAAGGAGTGATGCATGTCCGATACGGATTTCAGCCGCATGCTAACGGGCTATACACTGACGACAGCCGAAATTCTTTATCGCCTACCCGATCATCCCTCGCTTCTGCAAACCTATCTCTGGCAGGATTACGATCTCCATCCCAAGTTTCCAAAACTGAAGAGCTTTCTGGACTTTTGGGAAGCAAACTTGGACGGCAAGTTATACAAAGTATCCGTCAATCACCGCCACCTCGTCAGCCCAGCGGAGTTGAAGCTGGTAGGCAACGAATTCAAGCTTCACTAACCGCGAACATTTTCGGGCTGACGGCACAGCTATGCGTCGATGGCAAAAAACTCGCCACCGCTCCACACACCCAGCGTGCCATCCCTCGCGTCAAAGGCTTCGGCCAACGCGAGCAAATCATAAGTAACGGCGCGCGAAACCAAGGCTTCGAGCCGCCCGCGCACGGTCACGTAGGGCTTGCACCCACCATTTTGCACATCATAGCCGAACCGAAGTGGCCGGTCGGGTCCACAAGCAACAATATCGTCAACGTTTGTCCGGAATAGCAGAGTTTGGTCCGCGCCCGCGCCCCTACATTCCATTTCGACAGCCAGAAATGGCGCGTCCTCTACGACGACATCAACCTTCTCAACCGGAGTCACGAGATAGTGGCGGCCGTCCTCGTCTCGCCGCAAAACGCGGGCAAAAAGCTTGACGAGCGGCATGCGACGAATTGGACTATCCTGATAATACCAAGTTCCGTCGCCACCGATCTTCAGCCCGATATCCCCACAATATGGTGGATTCCAAAGCTCAACCGGAGCCGCGACGTTGGCACCAGATCGCGTCAACAGCTCTGCCAAGCCATTGATCCTATTGCCGCCGCCGTTCTGCTGCATCGAACCTATAAACCTTTTCCTTTGTGCAACATCACAGCCCTTACGTAACATTCACTTGACCCGAACTTTACAGGGCTTGATCGTGTTTAACTTAGTCTGACCGGAATCTTTGCGTTATCCAGATGAGCCACCGGATCCCCGACTGGCACCGATACGAGCAATCTAGGCAGCGTTAAATGACAAATATCATTCAGACCGAAGAAGCGATCGTTCCCAAGCTCGAAGCTGCGGCCGAGCGCATACAAAAAGCTCACCGTGCCGCGGGCAGCGTGATCTTTGGTCAAGAGATGGTCATCGAACGCGCGCTGATCACCATTCTATCAGGCGGTCACGCTCTGCTGATTGGTGTGCCCGGCCTCGCCAAAACGTTGCTGGTCGAGACACTCGGCCGTGTCCTGGGCCTGGACGCCACGCGTGTGCAGTTTACGCCTGACCTCATGCCGTCCGACATTATCGGCTCGGAAGTTCTAGACGAAGTCCCCGGCCAACAACGCTCGTTCCGCTTCATCAAGGGGCCGATCTTCACGCAGTTGCTGATGGCCGACGAAATTAACCGCGCTTCGCCTAAAACGCAGTCTGCATTGCTGCAGGCCATGCAGGAACATCACGTCACCGTAGCAGGTGTCCGCCATGATGTCCCCACCCCCTTCCACGTGCTCGCAACCCAAAACCCGCTGGAGCAGGAAGGCACCTATCCGCTCCCCGAAGCACAGCTCGACCGCTTCTTGCTGCAGATCGACGTCGGCTACCCCGACCTCGCTGCGGAGCGTCGCATGCTCTACGCCACCACCGGTCTCGATGACAGTCCCGTTCAGTCTGTGCTCTCCGCCAACGATCTTCTGTCTATTCAGCGGTTAGTTCGACAGATGCCGGTTCCCGACCGCGTCGTTGAAGCCATTTTACGATTGGTGCGCTCCGCGCGCCCTGGAACGGGGGCCAACGAGGAAACCGACCAGTTCATCGCGTGGGGCCCGGGGCCCCGTGCAAGTCAAGCATTCATGCTCGCAATCCGCGCCAAGGCGCTTATCGATGGTCGGCTCGCCCCCTCCGTCGAGGACGTCGTCGCGCTCGCTGACCCAATCTTGAAGCACCGTATGGCCTTGTCGTTCTCTGCACGCGCTGAGGGCAAGGATATCAGTGGCATTATCGCCCGTCTGGCCGAGGCGGCTGCGGAGTAAGCGGATGATCCGGTTCACGAGGCAGACGGCCGCAACCGCCGGAAGCCCGACATTTACCGCTCTGGAAGCGGCATCTCATGAACTGGCAGATCGGTTGCCCGACCTCATGATCGAAGCCCAGCGCATCGCGCACACGGTGGCCCACGGCATTCATGGCCGTCGCCGTGCCGGCCCGGGGGAGACCTTCTGGCAATTCCGGCAGTACCAGCCCAACGATTCCACGACGCTGATTGACTGGCGGCGCACCGCAAGCGCGACACATGTCTATGTGCGTGAACGCGAGTGGGAAGCGGCACATACCGTCTGGCTTTGGCCCGACCTCTCTCCGTCGATGAACTATTCCAGTGCGCTTGCGCCGATGACCAAGCGAGATCGCGCCGTCATTCTCACACTCGCGATCGCTGAATTGCTAGTACGCGGTGGCGAACGAGCCGGTCTGTTGGGCGTGATGCCGCCAACGGCCAGCCGGCGCGCCAGCCGCCGCATCGCTGAAGCCATCGCCGTCCACGGTCACGAAGCGGCTCTTGCTGGCGGTTTACCGCCCAGCGCGCGCCTCTCGAATTTCTCCGGCCTCATCCTGATCAGCGATTTCCTCGACCCCTTGGACGTTATCGCCGAACGCCTCAAGAAACTCGGTTCGAGCCATGTTACCGGCCACCTTATTCAGGTGCTCGATCCCTCCGAAGAGAGTTTACCTTTCACCGGCCGAATGGAATTCGTGGATCCGGAAGACGGTGAACACTGGATCGCCGACCGTGCCGAGAGCCTGCGGGAGCGTTATCAAGCCAAACTAAATGCTCATCGTGATGGCCTGCGCGAAATTACGCGCAGACTTGGCTGGTCGATGATGGTGCACCACACCGACCGTCCGGCTTCCGAACCACTGCTCAATCTCATCATGCAACTGCAGCAGGGAGCGGCAAGCTACCGCTGGCAAACAGCCGGTGTTGGAGGCGCCCCATGACGCTCGGCGCTCTGGCCTTCCTCAATCCATGGCTGTTGCTTGCCCTCGGTACATTGCCCATCATCTATTGGCTGCTGCGCACCGTTCCTCCGCGCCCGCAGCAACTCACATTTCCCCCGACGCGTATTCTCGTCGGGCTTGAAAACCGTGAAAAGACACCCGCGAAGAGCCCCTGGTGGCTGCTGCTGATCCGTTTATTGGCAGCCGCTCTTGTCATCCTTGCGTTGGCTGAACCCATCCTAAATCCGGAACGCAACGCACCACTCGCTGGCGAAGGACCTGTCGCAATCGTCGTTGACAATGGTTGGGCCTCAGCACCGGATTGGACCGCGCGACAAGCAATGGTCGACCGGATGATCTCCACGGCAGAGTCGCAATCGCGTCCTGTGGTGATCGTTCCAACCGCGTTTCCAGCGCAGACCTTCGAGGCCAAGATCGAAGCGCCGGCGCAAGCGCGTGCGACGGCACGGGCGATGATGCCCCAACCCTTCGCACCAACGCGCAACGCCGCGGCAGAAGCGCTGTCTAAAACTCTGACGGCTGCCGACGCCAAGGGCGTCAGCGTCATATGGCTCAGCGATGGCGTGGATCATAAGGGCGAGACAACAACCTTCGCCGAGATGATGAACGGCTTGGCAACAAGCGGAACGTTCACGGTCGTCGATGACCCGACCGGGTCCGCGCCGCGCGCGCTCGTAGGCAACGTCGGCACCGGTGGCAAACTCGAGGCTCGGGTTCTTCGTACTGGAACCAACGGGCCTGCGAACGGAATTCTTCATGCCTATTCGACACGCGGTGCCCAACTCGGCTCCGCTCAATTTACCTTCAACAGCGGCGCTTCCGAAACGAAGGCGACCTTCGAGCTTCCCTTAGAACTGCGCAATCAGATCACGCGCATAGCAATTGCCGACTCGCGATCAGCCGGTGCCGTTAGCCTCTTGGATGCGCGATCCCAATGGCAACGCGTCGGCCTCATCTCAAGCGAAACGAGCGAGCAAGCACAGCCGCTTCTGGCGCCGTTCTATTACATCGAGAAGGCGTTGGCCCCGACCGCCGAGATCGTGAAACCTCGCGACGCCAACCTAGCAGCTGGCATCGATCAGGCCCTCGCGCAAAACGTCAGCATCTTGATCTTCGCCGACATCGGTACGTTGACACCGGAGGCGGAAGATCAAGTGAGGACATGGATCGAAAAAGGGGGCGTCCTCGTGCGCTTCGCTGGCCCGCGCCTTGAAAAGGGCGGCGACGATTTGCTTCCGGTTCCCTTGCGCATTGGTGGTCGCACACTCGGAGGCGCGCTCTCGTGGTCCACACCGCAGAAGCTGGCCCCCTTCGACGAGAACAGTCTCTTCGCGGGCCTGACCATCCCTAATGACGTTGTCGTAAATCGCCAGGTTTTGGCCGACCCCGCGCGCCTGACACCTGAGACGCAAGTCTGGGCTCGCCTCGCAGACGGCACACCGTTGGTCACCGCAGACCGGCGCGGCGATGGCATGATCGTACTGTTCCACGTCACCGGAAACTCGGACTGGTCGAACCTGCCGATATCAGGTCTATTCGTTGAACTCTTAAAGCGCGTATCGACGTTGGGCCGACTTGGCGGCAGCTCGGAAACAACGGACGCCCAAACGTCTGCCAACGGGGAAGAGGTCGCATCCGACACGAGCACGTTGGCGCCTCTACAAACACTCGATGGTTTTGGCGTTCTCACACCACCGCCTCCCGCATCGCGCGGCGTGGAAGTTGCAAAGTTCGCCGACACCACCGCGAGTTTGGAACACCCACCCGGCTATTACGGCTCGCGCGGCAGTCCCCGTGCCATCAACATCATTCGCAGCAACGACACGCTTGCACCAATTACGTCTCTGCCCACAGGGGCCGCACACCGCAGCTACGAGAATGCAGAGGCGGAACCCATGAAACCCTGGCTCCTTGCTGCGGCTTTCGCTCTGATACTCGCCGACATGATCGCAGTGCTTCTCCTGCAATCAGGGGGACGCCTGTTCGGACGCTCCGGTCCCGCCGTCGCGAGATCCGTTGTGGCGATGGCTGTAATCGCAACGAGCCTTGCCGCGACGTTCCATGCCGCTCCTGCATTTGCTCAAGCAGGAGTGCAAGCGCCTCGGCAAAATTCCGCGACCGACGATGCCAAAGCGATGGCTGCCACGAGCAAGGTGACGTTAGGTTATGTCGTCACCGGCGATGCCCAAACTGACGATACGAGCCGCATTGGTCTTGCTGGTCTCTGCCGGGTTCTCGCCTTGCGCACCGCTGTGACTCCAGGCGATCCCATGCCGGTCGATGTCGTGAAGGACGAACTCGCTTTCTATCCTGTCCTCTACTGGCCCGTTTTGGATTCAACCCCCACCCTCCCGGAAGAAACGCTTGCCAAGATCGACGCATACATGAAGCAAGGCGGGATGATCGTCTTCGACACGCGCGACCAAGGCCGCGGAATGCCCGCCGGACTGGGATTTCCCGGCAGCGAATCCTCAGCTCTCCAGAGAATATTGGGCAAGCTTGATATCCCGCGCCTCGAACCGGTGCCGCAGAACCACGTCCTTACCAAGTCGTTCTATCTGCTGCGCTCCTTCCCCGGGCGTTGGGATAGCGGGCAGCTTTGGGTTGAAGCCGGTGGCGTCGCGTCTGCCGAAAGCAATCGTGAGGCACGCCGCGCTGATGGCGTTTCAACGATCCTCATAACGTCCAACGATTTTGCTGCCGCCTGGGCTCTCGATGCGAACGGACGCCCGCTGTACCCCACCGTTCCCGGTGGCGAAGGTCAGCGCGAGATGGCCTTCCGGACCGGCATCAATATCGTCATGCACGCGCTGACAGGCAACTACAAAGCCGATCAGGTGCACGTGCCCGCGCTGCTTGAGCGTCTCGGTCAGTAAGGAAGCTAATGAACTGGTCAGTAGATTTCGCTCCCTTCCTTCCACCGGAGTTCTTCTGGATCGGTGGCGCTCTTGCGCTTGCACTCATCGCCTTGATGTTTATCCGCAAGACGCGCGGCGCACCCCTTCGCGCGCTCGCCGTCCTCGCCATACTTGCCGCACTTGCAAATCCGACGTTACGCGAAGAGCAACGCGACAGCCTCGCGAACGTTGCAATTGTGGTCATGGACGAGAGCACTAGCCAGGCGCTCGAAACACGGCCCGAACAGACCCGCGCCATCCGCCAGGACCTCGAAACCAAACTCGGCAAACTGCCGAACCTCGATGTCAAATGGATCACCGTGAAGTCGCGCTCCGATGGAAAATCGGATGGGACGCGATTATTCCAGGAACTGAATGCGGCACTCGCTGACACACCTCCGGATCGCATCGCCGGCGTGATCATGGTCACTGACGGTCAGGTGCACGACGTTCCTGAGAACGCAGCAGCACTCGGCTTCGAAGCGCCAGTACACGCATTACTCACTGGCCGCCCTGATGAATTCGATCGCCGCATAGAGATCATAACCGCACCACGCTACGGCATCGTCGGCCAGTCTCGGCCGATTGAATTGCGTGTGGTCCAAGCCGGCAAAACTGACGATAAGGACAAGACCGTCACGCTCAAAGTACGTCGCGAAGGCCAACCCGACGAGACACGCCGCACGGTGATTGGCCGCACGGAAACCTTCGACCTCGCCTTCCCGCATGCCGGTACGAACATTCTCGAAGTCGAACTCGAACCGGCACCAGGAGAATTGACTCAGGCAAACAATCGCGCAGTCGTCGCCGCCGAGGGCGTGCGCGAAAATCTACGCGTATTGCTCGTCTCCGGCGAACCACATGCCGGCGAACGGACATGGCGCAACTTGCTCAAGTCGGATGCCGCCGTCGATCTCGTCCACTTCACCATTCTGCGTCCGCCTGAGAAGCAGGACGGCACGCCGATCAACCAATTGTCATTGATCGCCTTCCCGACGCGCGAACTATTCTCGGAAAAGATCAACGACTTCGATCTGATAATCTTTGACCGCTACCAACATCGCGGCATTCTGCAGCTCGGCTACTACGACAACATCGCCCGTTACGTCACCGAACATGGCGGCGCCGTTTTGATCGCGGCAGGCGACGATTACGCAGGCAACGTTAGCCTCTACAGGACGCCGCTCTCACCGATCATCCCGGCGCGGCCAACGGGCCGCGTTGTCGAGGAACCCTTCAAGGCCAGCACCACTGACGATGGCATCAAGCATCCCGTGACCCGAGACCTGCCGGGCCTGAAGGGTAAAGATGGCCAGCCGTCGTGGGGCCGCTGGCTGCGCCAGGTCGAGGTTCAACCCACCAGCGGCAATGTGATCATGAAGGGCGCTGGTAACGAACCGCTTCTGATCCTAGACCGCAAGGGCGAGGGACGCGTGGCCTTGCTAGCCTCCGATCAAGCATGGCTTTGGGCCAGAGGTTACGAGGGCGGCGGACCACATACGGACCTACTCCGCCGTCTGTCGCATTGGCTGATGAAGGAGCCTGACCTTGAAGACGAGCGTCTGATCGCCACTGCAACCGGCCTCAACCTGTCGCTGGAGCGCCGCTCCATGGGCGAGAATATTGCTCCGGTTGAATTGAAAACGCCGGGCGGAGAAACCCGCGAGGTGACGCTCGAACCCGCCGGTCCGGGAGTCTGGCGCACAACGCTCGAAGTGAAGATGCCCGGTCTTTACAAGGCCGAAACGGAAGCCGCACCACCTGCCGGCAAGCTTACCGCCGTCGCCCATGCGGGTGCGGAAGACGTTCGCGAAATGAGCGAGGTCACCGCGACCGACAAAAAGCTGGCCCCGATCATTGAGGCCACAGGGGGCGGCGCGTTTTGGACCAAGTCGTCCGGCCTTTTGGCCTCAGCCGAACCTGACGCCGTCAACCTGCCCCGTATCTCCATGATGAGCAACGCACGCGTGCTGGCAGGCTCCAGCTGGTTGGGGCTCAAGGATCGCGAAGCCTACGTCACGCATGGCGTGAAACTCACGCCGATGTTCACCGGCCTGATCGCATTGGCTGCACTTCTGGCCCTACTTTCCCTCGCCTGGTGGCGCGAAGGCCGTTAGCCGCTTTTTTCGAGCACTATTGTCATCCCGGCATTTATTGCCGGGATCCAACCTACGTCAGAGTGTCTGCGGAAGACGTGGGGCAAAACGCGATAGTTGGCACTTGCTGAACCTTGGATCCCGCGAACAAGTCGCGGGATGACGAATCCAGAAACCAAAGCCGGTTCCAGCAAATTACTCCGGCATGAACGGAATGTCCGTCGCCTCTGGTGTGCACCCGAGCTGCGTGAGCAAACAATGTACCTGCCCGCGATGATGCGTTTGGTGATTGAACAAATGCACGACGCAGACCCAACGCGGCTTCGTTAACTCACGCCCTGTCGATCCCGAATACCACGTCAGGTCGCCCGAAAGCATCTCTGGCGTCATCGCCTTCGTCCAATCACTAATAATCTGATCGAAAGCCACGCGCTCACAGCAAAGCCCATCCCAATCTTCGAACTGAGCAAGGGAGTCCGGGATCGAAGCAGCCGTCGGCTTCGGCGTCCCCGCCAAACGGCTCATCCAAATCTGATCCCCCCAAAGCAGATGATTGAGGGTGGCGTGTATTGAACCAAAGAATGCGCCTCGCTTCGCCTTTCGCTCATCATCCGAAAGCGCACTGGCCGCATCATACAGGCTCTTGTTTTGCCAACAGTTGTAGCGCGCAAACAAGCGGGCGTATTCGGGCGTGATCATCCATCGTTCCCTTATCTTCTGTTCGCTTTCATCCGATTGCCCTTTGCAAAACAGGGCAATGTCTATAACAATTTGGCTTATTCCGAGGGGCGCCGGGCAACTGGCTGAGATCGCGCTAAAGGCTTATTGCTTCATAGCAGCCGTGCGAGCACCCTTTGAACCTGATCCGGGTCATGCCGGCGAAGGGACGGACACGACTGTACCTCCTTTTTCGCCTGACTCGCATTTGTCATCACCGCGCCGCCAGCCCGTTTGGCGACGGCGCCAGCGCGGATTTCACCGGCTCGACAGCGGGCGTGAAGCCGCAAGGCGAATGGAGAGCTAGTATGAATAAAATCACGCGCACTGCCGATCTAATGGTCCCGAAGGTGACGACCGGACCCATCGCAGGCTCGCGCAAGGTCTATTCCTCACCGGAAGGCCATTCTGACGTCCGCGTCCCACTCCGCGAAATCGCTTTGACCGATCCCGCCGAGCCAACCTTCCGCGTTTACGACACCTCCGGCCCTTACACTGAATCCGACGCGGCAATCGACGTGGAGCAGGGCTTGCCCCGCATTCGGACCTCCTGGATTGAGGAGCGCGGTGGCGTTGAGTCTTATGAAGGCCGCGAAATCAAGCCGGAAGACAACGGCAATGTCGCCGGTGCCGCGTTGGCGCGCGACTTCCCCAACAAGCAAAAACCTCTTCGCGGGGCGAACGGAGCTCCCGTTACGCAATTGGAGTTCGCACGCGCAGGCATCATCACGAAAGAGATGATCTACGTCGCCCACCGCGAAAACCTGGGCCGTGAGAAGGCCCTGGAACGTGCCGCCAGTGCGCTTGCCAACGGTGAAAGCTTTGGTGCCGCAATCCCCGAATTCATCACGCCCGAGTTCGTACGGGACGAAGTTGCGCGCGGCCGCGCCATCATCCCCGCCAACATCAATCACCCCGAACTCGAGCCGATGGCAATCGGCCGTAACTTCCTCGTCAAGGTGAACGCCAACATCGGCAACTCCGCCGTCACCTCCTCCGTCGAGGAAGAGGTCGAGAAAATGGTGTGGTCGATCCGTTGGGGTGGCGACACGGTCATGGACCTGTCCACAGGACGCAACATCCACAACACGCGCGAATGGATTCTCCGCAACTCGCCCGTCCCGATCGGCACAGTGCCGATCTATCAGGCTCTCGAAAAATGCGGCGGCGACCCCATCAAGCTCACCTGGGAACTTTACCGCGACACGCTGATCGAGCAGTGCGAACAAGGCGTCGATTACTTCACGATCCACGCGGGCGTCCGCCTTGCCTACATCCATCTGACCGCCGAGCGCGTCACCGGCATCGTCTCGCGTGGCGGCTCGATCATGGCCAAGTGGTGCCTTGCCCATCACAAGGAAAGCTTCCTGTACGAGCACTTCGACGAGATTTGCGACATCATGCGCGCCTACGACGTCTCGTTCTCGCTTGGAGACGGCCTCCGCCCCGGCTCGATCGCCGACGCCAACGACCGTGCACAGTTCGCCGAACTCGAAACCCTGGGTGAACTGACCAAGATTGCCTGGGACAAGGGCTGTCAGGTCATGATCGAAGGCCCTGGGCACGTGCCCATGAACAAGATCAAGATCAACATGGACAAGCAGCTCGCCGAATGTGGCGAGGCGCCGTTCTACACCCTCGGCCCACTAACGACCGACATAGCACCCGGCTACGACCACATCACATCCGGCATCGGCGCCGCCATGATCGGTTGGTTCGGCACAGCAATGCTGTGCTACGTCACGCCAAAGGAGCATTTGGGTCTCCCGAACCGTGATGACGTCAAGACCGGCGTGGTGACATATCGGATCGCGGCACATGCCGCCGACCTCGCCAAGGGACATCCAGCGGCTCAGCTCCGGGACGATGCACTTTCCCGGGCCCGTTTCGATTTCCGTTGGCAGGATCAGTTCAACCTCGGCCTCGATCCCGATACGGCACGGGCATTCCATGACGAAACGCTGCCCAAGGAAGCCCACAAGGTCGCGCACTTCTGCTCAATGTGCGGACCAAAATTCTGCTCGATGAAAATCACGCAGGACGTCCGCGACTACGCCGCAACCTTGAACAGCAAGGAAGCGGGCATGACAGAAATGAGCGAAAAGTTCCGGGAAATGGGCGGCAACGTCTACGTCGATGCGGAACAGGCTGACGCCGAAGCGATCAAACAGAGCAATCGATCGCTAGGTTAAGGCACACGCCCATAGCCGGCACGGCATTCCACACCCAACGAATGCCGTGCTCGGCAGATACAAAAAAGTATGTAAGATTAACATCAGGGCGGCACCTTTTTCGGTCCCACCACTCAAAAAGAATACGAAAAATCAATTTTAAACGGCTAAGTACGGCAGGCGTGTCGTCCCTCCTGCCGTAAACGCCGATCCGGCTATGCAAGTGCATGCCCGGCGGATAAAACGGAGGAAACACATGCGTTTCAAAGTCTTTTCTGCGTGCGCGGCCTTGGCCACCGTCATGGCGACCGGCCCAGCTTTGGCGAACTGCGACGATGGCGAAATCGTCATTAAGTTCAGCCACGTCGTAAAAGCGACAGGCCACCCCAAAGGCGACGCCGCCACGCTCTTCGCTGAACGCGTGAACAAAGAGATGAACGGTAAGGCCTGCATGGAGGTCTTCCCGAATTCTCAGCTGTTCGACGACGACAAGGTGATGGAAGCCCTTCTCTTGGGCGACGTCCAACTCGCAGCACCCTCGCTTTCCAAATTCGAAGCCTACACGAAGAAATACCGCCTCTTCGATCTCCCGTTCCTCTTTGCTGACCTCTCGGCCGTTGATCGCTTCACAAACAGCAAGTCAGGCAAAGACCTTCTCAACGTCGTAGCGGATAAAGGCTTTATCGGCTTGGGATATTGGAGTTCTGGGCTGAAGCAGTTTTCTGCCAGCAAACCGCTCATCGAACCCACCGATGCAAAGGGTTTGAAGTTCCGCGTGCAAACATCGGACGTGGCCGTCGCCATGATCGAAGCGCTTGGAGCCAACGCGCAAAAGCTGGCATTCAAAGAAGTCTACGGCGCGCTGCAGACCGGCGTCGTTGACGGCCAGGAAAACACTTGGTCGAACATCTACACGCAAAAGTTCTTTGAGGTTCAGGACGGCATCACCGAAACGAACCATCAACTGCTCGCGTACTTGCTCGTCACGTCAAAGGAATGGCTGGACGGACTTGATCCGGATGTTCGCGAACAGTTCCTGAAAATTGCTCAGGAAGTGACGCAAACGGCCAACGACAACGTCGTCAAACAAGAAGCCAAGAACCGCCAAAACATTCTTGATGCAGGCAGCAAGATCCGTACGCTAAGCCCAGAACAACGCAAAGCCTGGGTCGATACGATGAAACCGGTCTGGTCCAAATTCGAAAATGACATCGGCAAAGATGTGATTGATGCCGCTGTGGCGGCCAACAACAGCTAACGCGACAACAAGTGAGAGGCGCCCCAACGGGGCGCTTTTTCGCTATGCCAACAGGCCACCAATTCGGCCTTGAGGGGGAGAAACGCATGCAGACGCTGTCGCGATTTATCACGCGGCTCGAGGAAAACATTCTCGCTCTGCTCTTGGCGTCCATTACGCTGATTTCCTTTACCCAGGTCATCATGCGTTATGTCTTCAATTCGGGTTGGAACGGAGCTCTGGAACTCACCCGCATCCTGTTCGCCTGGATGATTTTGTTCGGGATGAGCTATGGCATCAAAGCCGGAACACACCTTGGCATTGATGCCGTCGTCCGCCTGTTTCCCAAACCCATTTACCGCATCACGGCCTTGTTCGCCGCGCTGGCTTGCATCCTGTACGCGGTCATTTTGTTCAGTGCGGACTGGATGCAGGTGCTCGGCGCGAACACGCGCGGCGGCGCCATGGATTACTGGACGAAGATGTACAAGATCGGGATCGGCCTGGATGATCTGCGCTATCCGGAATGGGTGCAGCAAACCTTTGGCCTTCAGGATCGCGTTCACCGTTGGGTTTCCTACCTGATCTTACCCGTCGGCCTGGCATTGCTCGCCTTTCGTTCCCTCCAAGCCTTCATCGACATCGCGCGTGGCAAACGTGAAACGATTATTGCCAGCCACGAAGCGGAAGATCTCGTGGCATCGACCAAACAATCCATTCGCGAATAAAAGCGCATCGGGGTGAGGCAATGGAAGCAGGGATCTTATTTGCACTCGTTCTCGGTATGCTGTTGTTCGGTGTGCCGATCGCCGTTGCCCTCGGTCTTTCCAGCGTTCTGATCATCGCATTTTTCTCTCGCGACTCGATGTCGTCCGTCGCATTGCAACTGTTCACCAGCTCACAGAACTATACGCTGCTTGCAATTCCCTTCTTCATTCTCGCGTCTACCTTCATGTCCACGGGCGGTGTGGCGCGCCGCATCATCCGTTTCGCGATAGCTGCGGTCGGGCATATACGCGGTGGCCTCGCCATCGCGAGCGTATTTGCCTGTATGATGTTTGCGGCTCTATCGGGATCGTCGCCGGCAACTGTCGTCGCAATCGGCACCATCGCCATCGCCGGCATGCGTCAGGTCGGATACACGAAGGAGTTCGCCGCAGGCGTTATCTGCAATGCCGGCACGCTCGGCATCCTCATTCCGCCTTCAATCGTTATGGTGGTCTACGCGGCCGCAACTGACGTGTCGGTCGGTCGAATGTTTCTGGCTGGCGTCCTCCCTGGCATTCTCGCTGGACTGATGCTGATGATCGCCATCTACATTATGGCGCGCGTCAAAAACTTTCCCGCGGAAGAATGGAAGGGATTTCACGAACTCATCTCAGCAGGCAAGGACGCCGCCTGGGGCCTGTTCCTCATCGTTATAATAATCGGAGGCATTTACGGAGGTGCTTTCACACCGACAGAAGCCGCAGCCGTCGCAGCAGTCTACGCTGGCTTCGTCGCTCTCTTCATTTACCGGGATATCGGGCCACTCAAAAACGTCCCTTGGCTTCTGGAAGGAACCGACCATCGCACGCGTGTCGGCTTCTTTGCCTCTGTCTACGCAGGATCTTTTTTTCTCGTTTTCCTAATCTTGTCGTTCTTTTTCCTGCCCGGCGCCGGGCTCGATAATCGAGCGCTCATTGGGGGTATCGGTGCAATAATTATACTCTTCGCTTACCCTATGCTGCGCGATCCGGAAAGCAGCATAAGCGGCATCCCGCTCACGCTACTAAAAGGCCTCCCACCCTGGGGGCGCAACACGTGGCTCATCGTGAAAGTCTTCTTCCCGGCGCTCTTTCATGCTGACACGCGCGCATCTATGGTCGACTCATCGAAAACCATCGTCATGCTGATGTTCATCATCGTGAACGCGCTGCTTTTCGCACACGTATTGACCTCGGAGCGTATCCCTCAGGCAATCACGGAATGGATGATAGGAGCCGGCTTCAACTGGTTCACGTTCCTGATTGCGGTGAACCTCTTGCTGCTTGTGGGCGGCCAGTTCATGGAGCCCTCAGGGCTTCTCCTGATCGTTGCCCCAGTCGTCTTTCCCATCGCAATGGAGCTTGGGGTGGACCCGATCCACCTCGGTATCATCATGGTCGTGAACATGGAAATCGGCATGATCACACCACCCATCGGCCTGAACCTGTTCGTTACCTCCGGAATAACCGGAATGAACTTGATTCAGGTCGTCCGAGCCGCTTTGCCGTTCGTTGCAGTCCTCGTGGTGTTCCTGATTATAATCACCTACATACCGATCATCTCAACGTTCCTGCCAACGCTTTTGATGGGGCCGGAGATCATCGTCCGCTAGCTTCCCGTTTCCAGCGCTTCTTGCACTTCCTTCGCCTTGGACCTCTTGAGCTTAGGCTGGAGAACAATGGCAAGGAACGCGATGCCGACAAGAGCGGCAATGATGCCGAGCGTCGTAATCGACGCCCCGGAGCCCATAAAGCGAACGGCGTAGTCGACAATAAGCTGGTACTTGGTCACAGCCAGCGCGGAACCGACGACACCGGCGATGCGTGCAACCGTCTCAATATCCTTGTCGACATCGCGGAAGAAGAAGAACAGCAACAACAGCGCCCAACCGCCGAAGGTCAACATCAACGGCCAAGAGATCGACCGATAGACGGAGTCGAGAGCCGTTCCATAAAGCAAGCCCGACGACTGCAGAAATGCCAAGTTCATGATTGGGAAGAACAACATCGCCACCGCCCCGACCAAAACACCGCGTTCGATCTTAATGATCCAGGGCCCATAGTTTTCGGCAATGCCGCGACGGCGGATCGCCAGCAGCGGGGCAATAAGAAATACCACCAAAAGGAAGAAAATCTTGAACGGCAGCAGCGCCTTGTGAACCTTCACCATCAACGAACGGTTGGCCTCAGGCTCGAACATATTCCGGATAGCCAATCCGAACTGCTTCTGGGCTTGGCAACACGTCGCCGCGTCGACCAACGTCTGAGTTGCAAAGCAATATCGTCGCGACAGTTGCTCAGGGGGCGTCTCGATTAAGGGATCGGGTTCGCAATTGCGCACAAACTGCGACATGCCAGCCCGCGCTTTGCTGCGCGCCACCACATCGCTCAACGCCGTCATCACAGGAACCCGCAAACACGATTGCTGCGCCGAATTGCAGCCCGGCGGATCGCCCGGATCTTCAGCCAGAACTTCTGGTTTTACTTCCCAAATGGAACGAAGTTGCCCACCGCCAAGGCCCCAACCCGCGCCGACGGATATGGCGGCGACGAGGAGCAGGCCTGATGTAAAGCGCAGCTTGCCCCAGGAGACATGCCGCCAATACATGTCTACGAAGACGCACGATGGCACATAGAACGCCACCAGCGCCAACACGCCAAACAGCGGGAAAAAAATAAACAAGTGGCTGTAGAACGTCGCGAGCGAAATCCACGCATCGCTTTTCGCCTGATAGCCAAACTCATAGTAAAGGGCACCGGTCGTGGCGATAAAGGTTGCCCCGAGTATTGTAAAAGCGACTGCAACAAAGATACGCGCGCCTAAAAGCATGGCGGTTTCCCGTGTCCCTGAACTCCCGCAACAGTCATTGTTTGAAGCGGGTTGCTATCCCCGTGACAAGGGCCCGGCAAACATTCCGTGTCCCCCTGAAGCCCCGAAGCCACAACTTTCGACAAATATGCCCAGCCCTAGGGCCAATTGAGGACCACCGAGTTAGTTTTCATAGATCTCGCGACGTGGCGAAGGCCAAACGTATCCACGCGCCCCCGCAAATGCTTCTGGACTGGGGTTTGATTAATGTCTCACGCTACATTTCTGAAGGGCTTTATCTCTACTGCCGTCTTCGGAGCGGCGCTGGCATTGGTCCTGTACCTACTCAATACGCGATGGTTTGGCTTTTACGGGCCCGCTACAACGACTCTGGCAATAATCATTCCGCTGATATGGATACTGACGGCCCGCTACCACAGCCTAGGTCTGCGGCGGTGGCCGCTATGGGTCTTTGCTGCCGCCGTCGCAATCCCTGCCATTGTACAGATAGCATACTGGACTGTTTTCTTTTCAAACAAAGACGCCGCAATCCTCCTCGCAATCGGGCGCACCATGATCCTTGAGAAAACGGAAGCGTTTCTAATCTGGCCCGCATTGGCAATCGCAGCCTTTGGCATTTGGCTGGTGTCGCGTGCCCTCGTACACGACTGATATTTCAAACCCTTAGCTATCCCCGCCGCGCAGACCAGCCAAACAATTTCAGCCATGGAACCGCTAGGGCTCAACACGGGTTGTCGTTACACAGTCTACGCTGTGGGATGGGCAAAGGAGAGATGTTATGTCCGCATTGATCCCGGGTAGCCGCGTGTTGGGAGGCATCGCCGCTTTAGTAATGTTAGGCCTTGCCTCAACTTCCGTCAGCGCGCTCCCTCTCAATCCAGCGGTCTCGTCGACCAAGAGTACAGCTGAGAATGATAGCCTTCTACTGAAGGTCGGCCGGCGTTATTACTATGGCGACGGAGATTACTACGCCTATCGACCGTATCGCTATTATCGGTATCGTCCCTACAGGCGGTATGGGTACGTATACAGCGCCACGCCCTATTACTATGACGACGATTACTACTATCGCCCCTATGTGAGACGACGCTATCGGGGCGGTCTTTATATTCGGGCTCCCTTCGTGGACCTCTACATTCCCTGAGGGTCGAGCTCAGTGACGTATTTCAGACGCGCGAGCCACAAAAGTTCGCGCGTAACCTCCATGTCGCCCCAAAATCAGCACCAAAACCTCAAATTGTAGGCCACGGTCATCATAGCGCCGAAAAGACGTGATGCTGCTCGACAGGGATCACGCTCACAGGCATGCTGCCCGTGATTCGATGGGAAGAGTCCGTGTCGAGGGTTATCCCTCCTGGACTTAGGGTAATATGGAGGTTGAACGTGTTTGGTCGTAGCGCGAATCAAGATCAGAAGCCCCATGAACAGCCGCTACCTTCAACGTCACACGCAACCCCACCTCAACCGCCCAGTCCCCCGGCTTTTCCATTACCTTCTCAACAACAACAGCCTGCTGGAAACCAACAATCACCGACATCCACGTCGATCATTGGTGACGATCTCGCTATCGTCGGCCAGAAGATCACAATTGTTTCCCAGAGCCGCGTGCACATCAACGGCAACATCCAAGGCGACATTAATGGCAAGGAAGTCGTCGTGGGCCGTAGTGGTAAGGTCACCGGGGTCGTGACCGCACATTCTGTCTCAGTGGAGGGTGAAGTCGACGGTGCCATTCGCGGCAGCAGCGTTACACTCACCTCAACGGCGCGGGTCGCGGGCGACATCCATCACCGTACGCTATCGATCGCCGAAGGCGCACATTTCGATGGCCGAGTGCGCCGTCCAAAAGACGACGCGGAACTCAGCCCGAACTTGGACGTCGCTTCGCT
Organism: Candidatus Filomicrobium marinum; assembly: GCF_000981545.1. Lineage (NCBI taxonomy): Bacteria > Pseudomonadati > Pseudomonadota > Alphaproteobacteria > Hyphomicrobiales > Hyphomicrobiaceae > Filomicrobium > Candidatus Filomicrobium marinum. Next base: position 259,269 of record NZ_LN829119.1, on the reverse strand, counting down.
CACTGCTGCTTCAACCAGCAACTAAAAAACAACGATCGAGCCAACACACATCCAAATCAGCCGCGGCAACTAGAGGCCGCGGCCGCGTAACTGTGGCAAAACCGTCTGGCAAGCCATATCAACGCGTATGTCCTGGCCGATAAGCCGGCAGACCTCTTTCTTCACGTTCGGGTTCTTACGAATAGCGTCTGCCGAAACCCGCATTCCATATTCCGCCGCCACCTCAGCGACCCGCTGATCTTCGCAGTACGGCGTTGAGATCCAATTCCCGCCAACCAGTTGGCTGCCGTTACGGCATTCGATACGCGCGTCAGCTGTCGCGCCGAAGCACGTTATTCCCACCAGGCCCAACGCAAACACCAGCATTGGGGTCCTAATTCGTTTTTGCCATGGTTTCATAACTTTCGCCTCCATCTGACGATGAGCCGACAGAAATTCAGAGCGGAGCTCTGTGCACGTCCAATTGCAAATTCAGCCACTCGGAAAGGTTAAAGTTGCTGCGGCACTGCGGCGTGCAGTCGCGGCTACATCCAAAGTTAAAATTTAAAACGCTGTCTTTTCAAAGATATGCACCCATCAGTTAAATTTAATGGGATTATTTCAGCGTTGACGGCCACATTTCGCGGTGGTCACGTTCGCCCCGTCAGAACAGGTACACATGTTTACAGGTGGGTACGCTCTAATAAGGGCCACGGCAGCAAAGAGTTCTGACGAGTAGCTAAGGGTACATGTGAGGTCATCACTCCGCACCTGCACTGAGGGTACTTTCTAAATTGCTTGATCCTTGGTTTTGGCAACCGGGCCGATCCCCGGTTGGGGGAGATTTTGTGCGCCTGAGCTCTGCCGTGTTTGAGAAAAGGAACGTAACATGCGCAAGCTGATTACAGGGCTGTTCGTCGCTGCTATGTCTTTCGGGGTTGTGGAAGCTCAAGCCTCACAGCAAACCTGGAAATGCGTCGGCGCTTCTTACGTCTGCGGTGGGGCTTCTAAGTCGAAGCTCGGAACGAGCGCCCCCAAGCAGCCGTCCGCAAGCTACAGCACGAAAAAGAAGACCAAAAAGTACAGTGCTAAGAGCTCCGGTAAGAAGACCTATTCCAAGGCAGCCAAGAAATCAGGTTCGTCTAAAACCGCCTATCGCAGCACCGGTCACAAGGCATCCGGCAAGGCGTCCTATTACTGGCAGCCGCAGCGCGTCGCATCCGGTGGCTGGTTTAACCCCAACGCCATGACCGCTGCTCACAAAACGCTGCCCTTCGGTACGCGTGTACGTGTGACCAACCATCACAATGGTCGCTCCGTCGTCGTGAAGATCAATGATCGTGGTCCCTACGTGAAGGGCCGCATCATCGACCTGTCCAAAGCCGCTGCTCACTCGATCGGCATGCAGAACGCAGGCGTTGTACCGGTCAGCATCGAGGTTCTCGGCAAGAGCTGAGCCTAAACAATAAAAAAATCACGAAGACTCTGGGGCGGTGGAACGACGAGTTCCCCGCCTTTTCTTATGAACTTTGCGCCGGACGTAGCATCGTTTCACGCCCACCACATTGACGGCACATAAATCGCTCATCGTGCTGACAATCGAACTCACGATTAAAAATTGCGAGATATTCCGTGCTTGGCGTTTGCCAAGGGCCCGCAAGTAACGGTATTTTCCCGCAAGAAGACAATTCCATTCCGGCTTTTCGCCGGCACCGATCTTGCGCCTCCAGCCCGGCACGTTAATGAGCGATATTCCTCGGCCTTCCCATCGCGACACGGCAATTGCCATACTTCGCACAGCAATGGTCGAGAAAAAGCTGACACAGTCCGAACTCGCTGACGCTGCCGATTGTCATGAAAAAACGGTCCAGAACCTGCTCGCGGGCCGCTCAGTCAGGGACCAGACTCTCTTTGACGTCTGCATGGTGCTGGGCCTTGAGTACGCTGACATAAAAGCCGCTTGGACCGGCTCTGTAGTCTCCGGTCCCATGGAACTTCGTGGTGACGGTGGGCTCGCAGCTCCCGTTTACATGGGCGCTTACACACGGGCAGCGGTCGACCACTACATCGGGTCTTACCTCACTATCCGTCCGGCGTTTTCCAAGCCCGATCTCATTATCGCCTACCGGACACAGATCGTTTGGGACCCAGACTGGCCCAGCCTCTTGTTCGAAGAATTCGATCGGCCGGATGTGAACTTCCAGCATCGGGGAAGGATCTACGTCCCCGCATCCTCGATGTTCATTCATCTCGTGTCATTGACCAAAGGCGCGATGCGTATGGTGATGGTCTCGCAGCTCGATCAAACCGACTATATGCGCGGCATCATCTCCACGCTGAACCGGCAGGGCGCCATGCTCGTGCCCGTTGCGTCACCGATCGTCTATGTGAAAACGGAAACGATAAGCCCTGATCAGCTTGGCGAGATTACATCGGCATCAAAGCACTACGCCAAGTACGCGGAAATTCTGGCCGAGACGGTTCATCAAGGCTACGCCCGTCTCGTCGCCGGCCCCTAAGCGATTGCTGGAACTCAGCCGGCGATCCGATCCCGGGGCCGAGCCCCTCCAGCTTCGCCGCCCTGCGTAGCCGCTTCATCACGGGCATCAAGAAAACGCGCCTTGAGGTCGACAGTCGATTTTACGCCGACATCCGCACGATGCCGGTCTAGCCATTTACTGGCTTCCAGCCTGCCGGCCCGCTGCAAATACATAAAGGTTTCCCAATCCGGTTTGATCTTGGACTCCGGGCTAAGAGAGCTTGTGTAGCGGCCAGCCTCGATGTGGTGGAAGCGATGCTTGACCAAACGCGCAAGCCGGCCGCGAAGCCCGAAACGTCCAAAGTGGCCAACCGCCTCACGCGCTGTCTCGATAATCTCGACATCGCGGATCAACGGCGCATTAAACGTCAGCCTGTTGGCATGATCCGCAATTTCTCGCACGCCCGTTGGCAACCCTGATTTCGCCGTAGGATTGAGCTGAACGATCAACGTATCGTTCACAGGGCTCTCACCGGCTAACGTTACGATATCGGGGTTGGCTGAAAAGCCGCCATCCCAATATGCTTTGCCATCGATCTCAACGGCATGATGGATCGTAGGCAAGCACGCTGAAGCCAGCACACTTTCGATTGTGAGTTCGTGATTGCGAAACAAACGCGCACGCCCCGTCGCAATATCAGTCGCTGCAATCAACAATTGGATGGGTGATCCATCTCGCAAGGCATCGAAGTCGATCGCATCGGTCAGAATCCGGCGCAACGGATCGAAGCCCAACGGATTAAAGTCATAGGGTGACCACAAACTGGCAACCTGCGTGAGTGCAGGTGAACGGCTGAGACTGTAGAGAAATGGATTCATCCGCAGGAGATCAGGTACCCCTGATTTGTAAACGGACTCCCAAACTTCATGCAGTTTAGCGCGTGCCGCCACGCGACCGCCGTTGACCAATCCGCCTGCGAGAGCAACCGCATTCACTGCTCCGGCACTGGTCGCGCTAACCCAACCAATCTCGATATTTTCTTCTTCGAGAAGCCGGTCCAGCACGCCCCACGTAAAAGCACCGTGGGCTCCCCCACCCTGCAAAGCCAGATTAATGGTCAACTGATTTTTAAAAATGCGCACGATTGCGGAGCACCCCCTTCATAAGGCCTTCAACGGCAATGACTAGTGAAGACTACGGACGAACAATAATGCCCATCCAGACCCAGACATGGACGCAGATCGGCCCGTGAGGGCTTGCCCTTAGTGAACTGAAATACGGTTTCCAACCGCCACGCGTCTCTCACCATAGATCAAGAATGGCGCACTGTGCGATCAACTCCACTGCGACACACTAGGTCTTCACAATCACGTTGCCGAGAGACCATAGCTATCAAGATCTGCGCTAGGCATATCCACGCACTATTCCGCCGAACAAAGGCAAATCCTGCTGGAGTGACAAATGGTCTTCGAAGTCATCGACAGTATCTCCCTCGCGTCAGGTGAGGCGAACGAGGATCGCTACGGACATTGCGGCGGACTAATGGCATGGGTCATCGATGGCGCCACTGACGTCATAGAAACACCACTGATCGGCAGTGGGACCGACGCCGCTTGGTTTGCGGAAGCAGTTCATCGCACTATCTCAACCGCCGCACTAATGCCGCCGGAGCACCTCGACGACTTTCCGGCGCGGATATGCGAAACCGTCGCTGCAGCATTCGATCGCGCAATCACGCGCCAACCTACCGGCCGGCATGAATATCCGTCTGCGACGACAATGATCATTCGCGCCAATGGTGATCGCGTCGACTATGTCGCGGTTGGTGACTGCGCGTTGATCGTACAAGCCGATGAGAACACGCACACCGTCGGGCTAGGAGGCGCGGAGGCCGGTGATCGGTCGACGGCAAAAGTCGTTGTTAGCCTTCAAGAGCAGAATGCAACTGCCTCACACGACGAGGTGAAAGCGCTCATATGGCCGAAGATTCGAAAACGCCGCGCAAAAATCAATTTGCCGGACGGATACGGTGCTCTGTCCATAACACCACCGCCGCCGAAGTTTGTCGCAACCGGTAGCCTCGATGTCACGCCAGGTGATCATATCTTGATTGCAAGCGATGGCCTCACGCGCTTGAGCGAACTTTACCAACGTTACAAGCCAAACGAATTGATCGACGCCGCCATCACACGTGGCCTAGAGGCGATCGTAAGAGAACTACGCGAAATCGAAATTGCGGATGCGTCTTGCAAAAGCCATCCACGTGTCAAAGCAACGGACGACGCCACCGGAATACTCCTGAAGATCATTTGATCTCGGCGCAATCAAAAATAAGATAACTTTTATTCCGCAGCTTCTTTGATGATTGACTCCAGAAGTTTGTCGACATTCTCCAGCGCTTTGCTGGAAGCTTCCCCTTTCCCTGCTCCCGGTCGGCGATACCCGACATGAACGACACCGGGTTCGGCGGCCGTTTCGTAGACAAACACAATGAACGGGCAAAAGCCGACGTTGGTAGGATCCGCCTCCATCATCTCCCGCGACAGCTTCGCCGAGCAGAATAAAAAGAATTTGGAACCGGTATAAATCGTCTTTGTCGAACCGACATCTCCACCGGTTCGCTCAAGCATTTTGTTCACCTCGCCGCTGTAGTCGATCGTCAATCCCTGATTGATGATCGCACTCTCGACATAAGCGGCAACATCAGCGAACGACTCCTGCGTTGAAACGCTGTTGAACTCTGACGCGCGTACAGCCTGAGGCAGAAAAAACGTTGCCATGAGAATGAGGTGAAACAGCCGTTTCATTTTCTTGTTCTCCGCATTGTCCTGCCCTCGCAACAACCGGCCCGCGGGCACTCACTGTTCGATACCGAGATCCGCAAATTTAAATCGTAGAGACTCCACCGTCTCACCGTTGACACCTTTAATTGTCAGCGCCACCTGCGCGCGCTCCCAGTCAATATCAACGAGACCAAAATTCGCCTCGCTGAATAACGCCGTAAGCAGCTCATCGGTTCTCCCGTCGCGTGACGGCCCATAGGGCCGGTTAAGCGAACTCGCTGTAAGTTCGGGCACGACCTGGCTGCCATTCACTGTCGTATAATAAATCGCCGACGCATGCCGGTCTCCCGAAAGCAGGATCGTACCCCTGGCGCCGACATCTCCCAAGAGCTGCAAAAGACGTGCGCGTTCCTTCGCCAGATTGCCCCAGCGTTCAAAGCCATGACCTTCCGACAAAACCTGTATCGATGAGATCAGGAGACGTATCTTGGCTGGCTTCTTGAGTTCTGCCTCGAGCCACTGCCATTGCGCTTCTCCGAGCATCGTCTGGTCCGGGTCGAAGGACGGTTCATAACGCCCCCAGAACGGGAATAGGTCGCCTTTGACCTTGAGAGCACTCCGAAAGGAACGCGTGTCGAGCATGATAATCTGCACGCGCGCATCATCGGGCCCAAAATATCGCGAATAATAAATCCCACCTGCAGGCTGAGGCGGTGCCATTTTCCAGAAATCGAGAAAGAGCTCAGTCGATAGCTCCCGATGCTGGAAATCCGCGCCTCCGTCATTAAGACCGTAATCGTGATCATCCCATGTGGCGAGAAACGGCAACGCGGCACGCGCTGTTGCGAATTCGGGTTGAACGGCCTGCATGCGATAGGCCTCGATCAGCTCATCCCCACCTGGGCTTTTGATATCCCCATAAACATTGTCGCCGAGCATGAGAAAAAGCTCTGGCCTTTGCTTGAGCCCAAGAACACCTTCCCAAATGGGCTGCGGGTGCAATTGGCTGAGACACGATCCAACCCCGATGCGAGTGAGCCGAGTTTGAGCATCCAATTCGAGCCAGGGCGTTTGCGGCGCAACAGATGTTTCTCGTACAGCTTCGGGAAAATCGGCTTGAGAAGCGGAAACTTCGGGCGTCCGCACCTCGATCTCCGCCGGCATCGATACTGAGCGCGTTGCCGTATCGCCGTCTGAAACGGCCGAGACAATTAGCAGGACCCCGACAACAAGCATCACCAACGGAATGCCAACAGCAAACCAAATCATATTCGAGGAACGAGACTTAGCTACTTGCAGTGTATTTCCCGAATTCGGAGAGGAGTGTGGAGAAGAGGTGTCGGGATCGTCACGCACAAATCGGTCCTCAACTCAGGTCATGCAGCGCCACTCGCGGTTCTAAAATCGCGAGGCGATATCGCAACAAAGTAGGTGCTCAACCGCAAATCAGTGTGACAAGGGCGGAGAGATCCGCCAGCAGAGCGTCCCCACGCACCGCTATGAGATAAAGGCCCCCAGCGATCACCAGTCCGACGACAGCGAAGACCACGCGCCGAACCCACGATGGCATAGCGAGATCGCCGGAAGTCACGATCCGATCGTCAGCATGGTTGTTCATGGCTCTGCCACTCCACGTAGGGGCGATGCACCCGCTGTCGCCATCTGCGGATTCAACCGCGCCACTGGCCGCTCTACGATAGGCCAGTGAACGATCGCAGCAAATAGCCCAAGCGCGATCGAGATCCACCACATCGCATCATAGGACTGGAAGCGATCATAAATCGCGCCGCCAAGCCACACACCCAGAAACGATCCGATCTGATGCGAAAAAAAGACAACGCCGTAAAGCATGGTCAACCATTTCGCCCCGAAAAACGTTGCGATCAGCCCACTGGTTAGCGGAATGGTCGACAACCATAGGACGCCGAGGAGACCACTGAGAATGATAATCGTCGGCCCATTCATAGGCAGATACAGGAAGCCGAAGAAGATGAAGACGCGGCAAATGTAAATGAGGCTGAGCCCGTAGCGCTTTGGCAGTCTGCGGCCCCATTGACCTGCGAGATAGGTCCCCAAAAGGTTACCCACACCGACAGCCGTCAGCCCCCACACACCGATCTCAGGACCCAGCCCCTGATCCGCAACGAACGGCGGCAAATGCGTTGCGTAAAAGATGACGTGAAATCCGCAAACAAAAAATCCGAGATTGAGGAGCCAGAAACTCGGCAGCCGCATCGCTTCCCGGAAAGCCTCGCCTGCCGATTGAGCCGAACTCTGCGTCGCCTCGTAAGTCGCACCTCCGCACAGCGGCCATACGAGCAACAGAATAATCATCGCTGTGCCCGCAAGCACGATGAGGCTTGTCTGCCAGCCCAGCGCCTCCATCAGCAGATGAGAATACGGCAACGCCAGAAGCAGCCCGATGCCTGCACCAATGCCAACCGTCGCGATTGCAGCCGTCCGCTCTTCCGGCGGAGCTGCCCGACCGACGGCTCCAACGGTCGCGTTGATGCCCGCTCCGGCGACCCCAAGCCCCAAGGCAACGCCAGACCAGATCAGATCCATTTCTGTCTTGGCCCAACACATCAGCAGCATGCCAACCGCCGTCGACACCGCACCGAACACAATGACGCGCCCCGCACCATACTTGTCAGATATGATCCCGAGAAATGGGGCGGCCATGCCCCATACGAGATTAGCCAGCGCAATCGCCAGCGCGAAAGCTTCGCGGCCCAAAGACAACGCCTCGGAAACCGGAACGACATAAAGTCCCATAACCTGCCTGAGACCCATGCCAATCGCGGCAATACTTGCCGCAGACAGAACGAGCAGCCAAAGCGGGCGCGCGTGGAATGGTTTACGCGCCTCAAGGACGGTCATTTTGATGCTCCGGTTTCAATTTGGTGCGGCGAGAGTTCAGTCCGTTCGAGTTCGACGATTGGGCCGTTGTTTTTCTTGAGCCCCCGGCCGACAAGATCAATCCGATCTACGTCCTCTCGGCGCGTAAACCTCAGCAAATTATATCGCGCAAGCACGCCAACGTCCTTTGCAATCGCATAGGAACCCGACGCAATTCCTATAACGGGTATTTTCCCACGTTTACCATCCGCATAAGTCCGCATATTGCGGTGATTATGCCCATGCAAAACGAGCTCGGCGCCATGCTGTTCTAATACCTCTCGAAACTCGTGTGCATCAACGAGTGCACGCCTCGGCGAAGCCTGCCCAGGCAACGGTGGATGGTGTATCAAAACAACACGGACGAGACCGTCTGCACGTAATTTATCGAGAATTCGTCCAAGCGCCGAGCGCTGCTTTTGGCCAACACGACCCGCCGCTACGAACACCGGAGTGGGAATTGCCGAATTGACCCCAACCAACGCGACATGACCAATTCGCCGCACATAAGGAAAGCCACTGTCACCCACTGAAAAAGCGGCACCGTAGCTGTCCGGCGACATGTAGTCGGCCCAACGCTGCACCCCCTCGTCACGGCGCATCGGCACATAGATGTCGTGGTTTCCGGGAATGACACTGACAGCGTCGGGTGAGCCCAGATTTTCTAGCCAGAGACGCGCAGCGGCCAGTTCTTGCGGCAACCCAACGTTCACGAGATCTCCGGTCACGGCGATATGATCCGGCGTCTGCGCCTTCATATCGGCAACGATATCTGCGACGACATCGGCCCGGCACACCCGTTTGCGCGAGCGATGCCAATTGATATAGCCAAGTGCGCGCTTCACATTCCAATGACGCGGTCCGAATCCCGCAATGGGCGAAAGGTGGACATCTGAGATGTGCGCGATCGTTACAGTGTTTTCTCGTACCACCAGCCTGCTCCAGACGGCCCAAATTCATTGCCAGCGAACGGATCTACGTAAAAGGATTAGCCCGTGCCAATATCCTGGATTTTGAAACGCGCGCGCCAATCTTACTGGCGCATGACCCGCCCCCTCACCATCGGTGCTCAAGGGTGTGTCATAGCACCGGACCGCCGAATTCTTTTGATCCGCCATACCTACAGGCCGGGTTGGCACTTTCCGGGAGGCGGCGTTGAAAAGAACGAGACCATCGAGACGGCACTAGCCCGAGAACTGAAAGAGGAAGCCGGCATTCAAATGACGGGGCGCCCCCAACTCTTCGGCATATATGCGAATTTTCGCTACTTTCCCAGTGATCACATTGCACTCTTCGTAGTTCGGGAATGGCAGCAACCCGTCGCCCCGAAGCCAAATTTTGAGATCGCCGAACACGGCTTTTTCCCGATAGACGCCCTGCCAGAACAAATCCACGCCTCAACACGCGCCAGAATTGACGAAATCAAAGGATCTGTATCCGTGGCAGAACTCTGGTAGACAATCCACCTCTACCCACCCGCCAATCGAGCGAAAGAAGCGACAAGAAAAAACCACCCTGAGGACCACACGCTCGTGAATAACCAGCTTAAAGTTGAAGCAGCTCCCGTCATCACCCGACCGGCAGAGCTTTCTGATTTGCCGGAAATTTCGCGCTTACACGCACGCGCATTCGGCCCCGGACGGTTTGCCCGTACGGCTTATCGCGTCCGCGAAGGCCGCACGCCGGTTTCTCCCTATTGTCGTGTTGCCGTTGCAAACGGAGCCATCATCGCGGCCCTCCGTTTCACGGAGATCTCGATTGGCGGAACCACGAGAGCACTACTTCTCGGCCCACTCGCCGTTGATCCGGCTTTTGCCAATAGGGGCTATGGGCGTCAGTTGATCGCTGAAGGCTTAGATTTGGCTCGTGCGAACGACATAGCCCTCGTCATCCTTGTCGGCGATGAGCCCTATTACGCGCGGTTCGGGTTTAAGCCGCTTCCGCCAGGAAGCATCACTTTCCCGGGCCCCGTCAATCCGGCACGCATCCTCGGCCTGGAACTTCAAACCGGCGCAGCGGCCAATTTCCACGGGTTGATCCAAGCCGCCTAAGCTGAAGAACAGCGGCTGGGATCACCGGATCGTCTAACCTCAATCCTCGAACGGATCACGCATGAGGATCGTGTCGTCGCGTTCTGGCGAAGTCGAGAGTAACGTCACGGGGCACTCAATGAGTTCCTCGATATGACGCACGTACTTGACGGCCTGCGCCGGCAAATCCGCCCACGTTCGTGCACCACGTGTGGAAGCTGACCAACCTTCGAACGTTTCCCAAATAGGACGCACGCGCGCTTGCGAGTTTTGTCCTGCCGGCAGACGTTCGATGCGCTCACCGTCGATCTCGTAACCGACGCAAACCCTAACCTCGTCAAAGCCATCGAGAACATCGAGCTTCGTCAACGCGATGCCATCGATCCCACCGACCTTGATCGCTTGTCGCGCGAGCACGGCATCGAACCAGCCACAACGACGTGCCCGTCCCGTGACGGTGCCAAACTCGTGGCCCCGCTCACCCAACGTCCGACCAATCTCATCCGTAAGTTCGGATGGAAATGGTCCAGAACCCACACGCGTCGTGTAGGCCTTGGCAATGCCGAGAACGTATCCAAGATTACGAGGACCAATGCCCGATCCCGTCGCCGCCTGCGCCGCCACCGTGTTCGAAGAGGTGACGAACGGATACGTGCCGTGATCGATATCAAGCAGAGTGCCCTGAGCACCCTCGAACAGAATGCGCTTACCTGCGCGGCGAGCGCTATCCAACAACTCCCACGTGACGTCCATGAAGGGCAGGATCTTCGTCCGCACTTCAGAGAGCTCCGCCATTAGCGCGTCTGCGCCCACCTCAGGCTTGCCCAGCCCGCGCCGCAAAGCATTGTGGTGAACGAGAATGCGTTCAACCTTTGGACCGAGGGTGTCGAGGTTTTTCAAATCGTTGATGCGGATGGCACGGCGGCCAACCTTGTCTTCGTACGCAGGTCCAATCCCGCGTCCGGTCGTGCCGATCCGACCGCCTCCCGCAGCTTCCTCGCGCATTTGGTCCAGCTCTCGGTGAAGCGGAAGGATGAGGGTCGCATTCTCTGCAACGCGCAGGTTATCTGCCGAAACGTTCACACCCTGCGCCCGCAGCCGTTCGATTTCGTCGCACAGCGCCCACGGATCGATCACCACGCCGTTGCCGATGATCCCCATCTTTCCTCCGCGCACGACGCTGGAAGGCAACAGCGACAGCTTGTACGTCTGCCCGCCGATAACCAGAGTATGGCCGGCGTTATGACCTCCCTGAAATCGAACGACGATGTCGGCGCGTTCCGACAGCCAATCAACAATTTTGCCCTTACCTTCGTCACCCCATTGGGCGCCAACAACCACGACGTTCGACATCTCGACCCTTCGTAAAAACACCGAAAGCCCCGGCACATGCCGGGGCTTTGAGATACTATAGTGCGTTCTGCCCCGTCTGAAAACGTTTATGAGTGCGACAGACGCTCTACAAGCCGTACAGAGAAAAAAACGCTTTTATAATCAGAATTTAAGAACGCGCTTCCCGTCGCATGCGCATGCCACTGATGGCAAGAACTATGCCGATAAGCCCGACCAGCACGTTGGCTATATCCAGTCCGAGTTCCAACAACTTCATATTGTTGAGCTTTTCCTGGCGCGTTCCACCGCCCTCAACACGCCGGGCCTGCGCGAAACTATCGGCGCCTGGTGAAGCCTGCGGTCGGGACGCCGAACGCTCCTGCTCCGGTGCCGCATTCTCTTCGCCAACGATCCACGAATAGCGCGCCAGCGCATCGCCTTCATGCATCAGTCTGTAGCCAAGCACGCCCGCCGCGACGGCAAACAGGATGAGCCCCAGGAAAATGTATCCGCGCCTGCCCATTCGAGCCTCCCCGATTTACGTAGTCTTGTTACTGGCCGTACATAATCTCGCGTGGCGACGGCCAAGCGACCTTATATCCGAAGTCAATGACCTTCTCTTCATCGACGTCAATCTGACTGTCCCAACTTATGATGCCGCGCTTGTCTTCGAGATTCTGCCGTGTCGGCTTATTCGCTCCGATGAACTCGACCGTAATTCCTTGCTGCTTAGACACTGGCAATTGATCGAGAACAGACAGAGTGATGGCGCGCTCGTGAAGGTTTTTCACACTGATTTTGAACTCACGCCGATCATTACGGGACGAGGAAATCAGACCACTCTCGCCTTGAACCTCTCCTGCAACCGCATAGCGGACACGCACGAGGTCGTCGGTCCCAAAACCAAGTTCCACCTCTTCGTTACCGCTCACCAGCGGCAACCGGCCCGTTCCGACGAACGTTTGATCGCGGAACAGCGAGACCTGTCCCGGCAACAGCGCCTCACGATCGGGTAGCTTAAATTTCGCGTAGAGATAGGCCGTAGGGTCAAGCTTGGGTACGGTCTTCACAACGAGTTGCGGCGCAACGGTATTTTGCGTGAGCTGCACGCGTTTGGTTTCACCCGTATCGGGAACTGAAGTTCGCTCCGAGACGCGATAAAGCGCCTGGAAGGGCGCGTTCTCAACGGTTGCCAGTCGCTGCTGCACTGCAACTTTGCGCGCGACCGCACCCATACGTTCGCGCGAATCCGCAATAACGGCTTCTTCTTGGGGACGGTTTCCGGCATCACCACGACGCTCCATCATCACTTGCGGAGCAGGAGAAGGGGGTGGAAGCGGCTTCGGCTCGACTCTGAAGTCAACAGTAATAGGCGTGAGCTCGGGAGCTGAAGATCCGGCCTTGGGTCGCGTCGTCGAGAGCGTCAACGATACGTCCTCCCAAGCCTCCCCGGTGCGTTGGGTAATGGTAGCACGCCGGACGAGATCCAGGCTTGGCTCAACGGTCTTCGAGCCTGTCGAAAGCCGTGCGTCGTACGACGGCTGCCAGGATGCGCCGCGCACCTGATAACGAACGATCATCTCGGCATCGAGCGCCGTTTGCGCCGCAACCGAGACCTTGACCTCTGTTCGCTCCTCCCTTTTGGGGGCCAGCAGAGCAAGCTCCTTTTGCAGATCTGCGATACGCCGGTCGAGATCTCGAATTTTGACGTTGGCCTCAAGGCGACCGCTCTGTGCGTCGTTCATGCTCGTGCCGATCAGCGCAAAAAGCGCTGACCAATCTTCGCGCGGAACCAAGGCGGACGCACCGGGCTGCGCAGGCTGGTTTGGCAGAGCCGCGAGGTTTTCAATGAGCCTGACTTGAGTGTCATATGCGGAGATCTGACCCTCGATAAGGGTCCTTTGATCCTTGAGCTTCTCGATTTCATCATCGATACGACGACGGGTCGAAGCCGCCGCTTGCGCATCGTCACGAGAGATGAAGATGCGACGGCTGTCGACCGCACCAATTTCCAAGACGCCGCTGGCCTTGCCTTCAACGCGTATTGAACTTGTATCAGCCTGTGCAGGCAGATCCTCGAATACGAGTGTCTGCGCACCGCTGTCCAACTTCACTTTGGCAACGCGCGTCACTTCCGCACCGGAGGGAAAGACCAGCACGCTATCGATCCGCGAGGGAACCTTTATGTCTTCCGCCACCGCTCCCGCGACGGTAACGACGGCAAAAAGGCAGGTGAAAGCAGCGCGCAGCATTGAGTGCCCCTCGTAGTGCTAAGTTTGTTCGGATCGGCCCGAGAAAATATCCCCTCGTGCGGCCTCAAGGCGACCGCATTATGACGACCGGTCCGAAAGGAGCATCAAAATCTTAGTCGACGCGCCCGCACAACGTGTTTGAGCTGGGAAACCTGCTTCAGTACCTCATCGGAAACGGCATCATCGAGCGCAACAACGGTAACGGCTTCCCCGCCAGGGGTCTCACGCCCTAGGTTAAACGTCGCAATGTTGACCCCGTTTTCTCCCATCAGCGTCCCAAAGTTGCCGATGAAGCCGGGTTTATCCTGGTTGCGCACAAACAGCATATGCTCGCTAAGAGCGAAATCCATATCGATATCACGCACCTGGATGAACCTTGGCCGTCCATCGACGGAGATCGTTCCCGCTACGGACCGCTCATAGCTATTCGTCTTCACCGTCAATTTGACGAAACTCTCATAAACATCGTGCTGAGAACACGTCATCTCTTCAACGGCGATCCCGCGTTGAGCTGCGTTGTGGGCGGCAGACACCATATTCACGTCCGGCATGGACGGACGCAGCAATCCACCCAGCGCCGCAGCGGTCAGCGGCTTCACATTAAGCCCGGCAGCCTCACCGCAATATTCAAGCCGAACACCCTTGATCGCCACGTCCGTTAACTGCCCGGCAAACGAGCCGAGCTGCTCTGCGAGAGTAACGTACGGCATCAATCGCGGCGCTTCTTCCGGCGTAATCGAAGGGAAGTTGATGGCGTTGGTAATCGCTCCCTTCAAAAGGTGGTCTGACATCTGCTCTGCGATCTGCAGTGCGACCTTCTCTTGGGCCTCACCGGTCGACGCACCGAGGTGAGGTGTGCAAATGACGTTATCAAAGAGAAATAGCGGATGATCGGTCGCCGGCTCCTGTTCAAAAACGTCGAGAGCCGCGCCCGCAATGTGTCCGGCCCGCAATGCGCTTGCGAGAGCCTCCTCATCAATCAAACCTCCACGCGCGCAATTGATGATGCGGACGCTCGACTTCGTCTTCGCAAGGGCCTCCGCTGACAAGATGTTACGTGTCTTGTCCGTGAGAGGCACATGGAGAGAAATGAAATCCGCACGCGTCAACAACGCGTCGAGTTCGACCTTTTCGACGCCGAGAGCCACCGCGCGGTCTTCCGTCAGAAACGGATCATAAGCGATCACGCGCATCTTGAGACCGATGGCCCGGTCGGCAACGATTGCACCGATGTTTCCGCACCCGATCACACCAAGTGTCTTGTTGAACAACTCAACACCCAGGAATTTCGACTTTTCCCATTTGCCGGCATGCGTTGAAGCATTCGCCTGCGGGATCTGGCGCGCAAGAGCCATCATCATCGAAAGGGCATGCTCCGCCGTCGTGACTGAATTGCCCGAAGGCGTATTCATCACGATAATGCCTTTAGCCGTTGCAGCCTTAACGTCGATATTGTCGACACCAATTCCCGCACGCCCAATCACCTTGAGACGATCCGCGGCCGCGATGACCTTCGACGTCACCTTGGTGGCCGAACGCACGGCAAGTCCGTCGTACTCGCCAATCACTCGCAAGAGACGCTCCGGATCTTTTCCAAGCGTCGGATCAAACGTCACGTCGAGGCCGCGATCCTTGAAGATCTGAACGGCTGTTTCAGAAAGCTTGTCCGTAATGAGGACCTTTGCAGTAGTCATGGATGTTCATCCTAAGAAACGAAACAAAAGGGGAGACACTCAGGGGCCATCCGCGGCCACAAGCTGCGCTCAGCTTTTGTGCGCCAGATCGGCGATACACCGCTCAAAAGCCCACTCGAGCCACGGCAGCAGCGCCGCCACATCGGCCGTTTCGACCGTGGCTCCAGTCCAGATGCGCAAACCTGGAGGCGCATCCCGATAAAACGAGATGTCCTTCGCGGCATCTTCAGCATCGAGCAGCGACGCAATGCCTTTGGCGAACTTCGCTTGCCGATCCAGAGACATCACACGTGGATCAACGATCTTCAGGCAAACCGAAGTGTTGGAGTAAGTTGCCGGATCGTCAGCAAGATTGGCGACCCAATCCGTTGCGTTGACCCAATCGATGAGCACGCGAGCATTCGCATCCGCCCGGGCCATCAAGCCCTTGAGACCGCCTTGATCCAGGGCCCACGCCAAAGCATCGAGATAATCTTCAACGGCCAGCATCGACGGGGTGTTGATCGTCTCGCCAACGAAAATGCCGTCGATGAGCCGGCCATCCTTCGTGAGGCGAAAGATCTTCGGCAACGGCCAGCGAGGGTTATAGGACTCGAGTCTTTCGACTGCGCGAGGGCTGAGGATAAGCATGCCATGCGCCCCCTCGCTCCCCAGCACCTTCTGCCAAGAAAACGTAAGCGCATCGACCTTGCCCCAGTCGATGGGCTGCGCGAAGGCACCCGACGTCGCATCAACCAGGGTTAACCCCGAACGATCCGCCGCGACCCACTCAAAATTGGGAATACGCACACCTGACGTGGTGCCGTTCATCGTGAAAACGACATCGCGCGAGAAGTCTACTGCACTGAGGTCCGGCAACCGGCCGTAATCAGCTTCCAGGCGACGTACATCATCCAGCTTGAGCTGATTGACGATGTCGCTGACCCAGCCTTTGCCGAAGCTCTCCCAGGCTAGGACATCGACACCGCGCTCACCGAGAAGCGTCCACATTGCCGCTTCGAAGGCACCGGTGTCCGAAGCAGGCATGATGCCGATCCGGAAATCGTCCGGCACTTCAAGAACAGCCCTGGTCCGATCGATAGCGAGCTGAAGGCGCGCCTTACCTTCGCGCGCACGGTGGGATCTGCCGAGAAATGCGTCCTTGAGAACCGCGGGGCTCCAGCCTGGACGCTTGGCGCAGGGGCCCGAAGAAAAATGCGGATTAGCCGGCCGAACGGCAGGCTTAGCAAGTGTCGTCATTGTACACTACCCTTCCAAGTAGCAGCCTCCCGTTGGGGGGAGGTGTCCCACTGACGACAATGACAGATCTGATCCGGGTCCGGCAATCTCAACGTTAGGATCATACGACCGACGGGCGACCAGCGCTTTACACCCGTTTAAACATCAAAGCGGGGCAACCGGTCATCCGGTTACCCCGCTCGCATCAGGCCCGTCCGCATATGACCTGACGTCAAAAACCTATTTAGCGATAACAACCGCTGTCAGCGTAGACCATGACAGGCAAGCTTTAAGGTTTATTTAAGCCTCGCCCATCACGCAGCCTCTTGCGAGGCCGCAACACGAACCGCCTCACAAATGTCACCGACGACCGTACCCACGAGCTGTTCGTCATCGCCCTCGGCCATAACCCGAATAACCGGCTCAGTTCCAGAAGGCCGAATAACCAACCGGCCAGTGTTACCCAGCCGCGTCTGCGCCTTCTCGATCGCCGTTTTCACCCGCTCATCCTCAAGCGGCTTCCCGCTGGCAAATCGAACGTTCTGCAGAACCTGAGGGACAGGTTCAAAGCGCTGGCACACATCGGACACGGGCCGATCGGCAGCCACAGCCACCGCAAGTACCTGCAGCGCTGAAACCAAGCCATCGCCCGTCGTTGTAAAGTCCGACAACACAATGTGGCCGGACTGCTCCCCACCGACATTGAAGCCATGCTTGCGCATGTGCTCCACGACGTAACGGTCACCGACAGGTGTGCGCTGCAGCCCGAGCCCGAGCTCACGCAAATGCCGCTCTAATCCGAGATTGCTCATGACCGTCGCAACGATGCCGCCCGCAGCCAGACGGCCGCGTCGATGCCAGCTCTCTGCAATCACCGCCATGAGCTGATCGCCGTCGACGATACGTCCCGTCTCGTCTACGATCACGACACGGTCGGCATCCCCATCCAGAGCAATGCCGATATCTGCACGCACCTCGTGAACCTTTTCAATCAACGCTTCCGGCGCCGTCGATCCACACTTCAGATTGATGTTACGGCCATTGGGCTCAACGCCAATCTTGATAACCTCAGCTCCGAGCTCCCACAGCACTTCCGGAGCCACCTTGTACCCGGCGCCATGAGCGCAATCGATGACGATCCGAAGTCCGTCGAGCCGCAGGTTTCGCGGCAGCGTCCGCTTAGCGTATTCGATATAGCGCTCTTGCGCACTCTCCACCCGCGTAGCACGGCCGATGTCGTCGGCGGCAGCAAGAAGCTCTGCAGAATCTTCATCAATCAGCTGTTCAATACGCAGTTCCGTCTCATCAGATAGCTTATAGCCATCCGGATCGAACAACTTGATGCCGTTGTCATCGAACCTGTTGTGTGAGGCTGAGATCATCACACCAAGGTCGGCACGCAGCGACCGTGTCAACATAGCGACCGCCGGCGTCGGCATCGGCCCAAGTAGAAAAACGTCCATGCCAACAGACGTAAAGCCAGACATCAACGCCGCTTCCAACATATAGCCGGACAGTCGCGTGTCCTTACCGATCACGACCCGCGGACGATGGGAGTGAGTGCCGTTCTGAAAAACCTTACCGGCCGCCATCCCGACCTTCAGCGCAACTTCCGACGTCATCGGGTGCCGGTTGGCCAAACCGCGAATACCGTCTGTACCGAAATATCGTCGTGACATGGTTCCTACCTGTTCCTGCCGCGCTGAAAAGCGACCATCACGCGTAAGCAATATAGCCGTGCACTAAAGCGCATCATTACGTTGGACGAATGACAACGAAATATCATCCATGTGTTGGATGTCATACGACGTTTAAACAGGATCTCATAACCATCCCCTGCTTTAGAGCGCCGGACTACCCACGGATTAGTTGCAGCAACAAAGCCTTAAGATATCCATCCCGTCTCGGATCTGGATTTCAATTGTCCAACACGCTTAATAGCCGAAATCCATGAAGAAAAGTTGGCCAACGGCCCTGGCGAGCCCTCAGGGGCTGACCACCGCGATGGAATCGTAGATACCTCAACAAAAGATCCAGCAATCGTCGCGGCTCGCTCCATCACGATCCGCGATGCGCCCAGCCGGCTCCGGATTTCACCAAGAGCCAGATAGGGAGTGAAAGTAGGATGGGATATTTCCTCGCTGTCGCGAACCGCAAGGGTGGTGTGGGCAAATCCACCGTCTCCGTCATGCTGGCGCACGCATTCGCCGTGTGGGGCGGTAAGCGGGTTTTGCTTATCGACCTTGACGCACAGTCCAACTCGTCTTTGATCCTGACCGGAAACGCCCAATGGATTGAGGCCCAAAGGACCTCAAAGAATGTCGCCGCCTACATCGAAGACAAGATGTACGGACAAAACCCAATCTCGGACTACATCCAACGCGGCGTGGGCGATATCGAAACCGATGACGGCAAAGCCCCACCGATCGATCTGCTCGCCGGTTCTCTGCGTTTTGAGGATATGCAGGACGAGCTCATCTCGCATTACTCTCTCAGTGCCCGCTCCTTCCGCATCGCCAAGGAACGCTGCGCCGAGCACTTCAAACGCGCGCTAACCTCCTCAGGGAGGCTGGCTGACATCATTATTCTTGACTGCGCGCCAGGCATCTCCAACGCAACCGCTGCGGCGTTGCGACTAGCGAACAAAGTCATTGTCCCCTTCCGCCCCGACTCCGTCTCGGAATTTGCGGTCGACAAGATTTCGACGATCATCGAGGGCAAGAATGCGCAAGGCGTCGCTGAAATCCCACCAACCGAGCGTCGGTATCGCTGTCTGGCAAATTATGTGCGCCCAGGCGGGCAGGACCAGATTTACATCGAAACGATTTCAGCCGACCATCCCACGCTGAATACTCAGTTACCCATGCTGCCGGATCTGGCGAACGCCTTCTATTGGGCTGAAGAACGTCAGACACTGACAGAAAAGTACGCGTCAGCGCTTTCGCCAATGAACGCGCTTTACAAAGAATTGTCCGCGTCGCTTCCCCTCTGACATCGCGGAAACGGAAACAATGAACGAAACCAAGAAACTCTCCGGCCCCGCCAAGGATCGCTTTTTCAAGCGCTTTTTCACGGAAGCGGGTGGATTAGATGAGCCGACGGCAGACCGCCTGACGGAATGCTCGAAGCAGGTCTTTTCATCAGTGCGCGTGCGCAAGAACGTAGAAGCGCTCAACACCGACAGCACAGCGACCGCGCCCAAGAAGCCATCAACTGACACCCAGGGCACGAGTGGCAAACAAAGCGAACCAGCCTCACGGTCTCGCAAAACAAAGACGCCTCAACCCGTCGCCTCCGAGCCGGCCGTCACCGAACCGGTAAAGACCGAGGTTTCTCTGGCTGAGCAACTTCAAGCACCGCCTCCCGAAACCACCGGGGAAGCAGACCCCTTCGTCTTCGGCCTCGTGCCGGTTTACAAGCGCGAAGGGGCCGAAGGCCTTCTCGTTAAGCTGGCTGAAATCAGATCTGTTGCGCACCTGCGGGCCATGGCGAAGGCCCAGCAGATCGTTTTAGCTCGCGAATTGCGGACGGGTGATATCGACGTCGTCACGCTGCGCGCGGCAATCCTTGAAGCCGTCGAAAAGCGTGTCGCTGACCGCCGCGCTGTTTAACGCCTCACGCTACCGGATTGGCTCAGCCAAGGCGCGCTCATCCCCGAAGAGCGCCGCCATCCAGACTGCGATCGCTTGGCGAGTCGCCGCCACATCATGCACGCGAACGGTCTGCACCCCCTGCGCGACGGACGAGAGCGCCGCCGCAATGGATCCCGGCACCCGCTCGCGCGCGACATCCACATTGCAAAGCTGACCAATCAGCTTCTTGCGTGACGCCCCTAACAGCACCGGCACACCCAACGCGTGATAAAGGCTCATCGCCGAGAGCACCGCAACGTTGTGATGCAACAGCTTTGCAAACCCAATCCCGGGGTCAACGATCAATTTGCTGCGGGGAATACCTGCAGCTTCACAGGCATGAATTCGCCGCTCAAGAAAGTCGAAAACGTCTATGACAACGTCGTCATAGACAGGGTTGTCGTTCATCGTCTTCGGATCACCGATCGCGTGCATCAGCATGACGGGCAATCCTGTTTCCGCCGCCGTACGTAAGGCATCCGGATCGTACGTCAGAGCCGAAACATCATTGAGAATGTCCGCACCCGCCTCGGCCGCCAGCCGCATGACCTTGGCCTTACGAGTATCGACAGAAATCAGCTTGTCCGTTTTGTCTCGCAACGCTTCCAGCACGGGCAGAACGCGCTTGAGTTCATCGTCGACCGCCACAGCATCGGAGCCGGGACGCGTGGACTCGCCGCCAATGTCGAGGATGTCGGCCCCCTCGTCCGCCAGCCTAAGCGCGTGATCAACGGCAGCCTGTACGGTGTCGTGCTGCCCTCCATCCGAAAAGCTATCTGGCGTCACGTTCACGATCCCCATGATACGGGGACGGTCCATGGAAAGCCCGCCGATACGGGAACGCGGTGTGCCCAGGGCTTCGAATAAATCCGAAGCCGGCAAGGTATGTCGCCCCCAATCACGCTCGAAGAATTCAGATAAGCCGGTCATACGCCGCTCAACGCGCGCACCGTTGCGTTCGATAATCTCCAAAGCTGTGAAGGCCAACGGCCCACCGGCCAGTGGCATGCCGCCCCACACCTCCTCCTCGGAGGCCTTCCCACCGTTGGGAATAAACCCGATCGGACGCAGATAAATGGATCGTTGCATACTTCCAGCCTCGTTGTGGTCCTGGACGTAGATCCCGCGACCAGTCGTCAATTGCAAGCCGCCCTTCCACGCTTTGGCAAAAAAGAAGCGGCCGCGAGAGACAATCTCGCGGCCGCTTTGATACCAACTCATGGCGGATTTAGATACTTAACCCGGCTGTGGCTCCATGCCGCCCGTATCGGGGTCGGGTTCCTGCCGCGGCCGTACTGCCCGACCGGCTGTCGGAACAGCTGAGCCAGCCGAACCGCCTTCCGAGCCTTCATCATCGGTCCGTCGTACGATCTTCTCGCCACGCAGAAGTGCGTCCACCTCGGCTCCGGAGATGGTTTCATATTCCATCAACGCTTGAGTGATCGCTTCGAGCTTGTCACGGTTGGCCGACAAGACTTCCCAAGCCTTGTTGTAGCCTTCCATGATGATCCGCCGGGTTTCCTCATCGATAACCTTCGCGGTCTCCTCGCTCATGTTCTGCTGTTGCGTGATGGAATGGCCGAGAAACACCTCTTGCTGATTTTCATTGTAGAGCAGCGGCCCGAGCTTCTCGCTCATGCCCCATTCCGTGACCATCCGTTTGGCAATGTTGGTTGCCTGGGTGATATCGCTGGAAGCACCCGTATTAAGGTGATCCTTGCCATAAACGAGCTGCTCCGCGACACGACCACCGAACGCCATGGCGATCTTGCCCTCGCACCATTCCTTCGAGTAGCTGAGCTTGTCGCGTTCCGGCAAGCTCATGGTCACACCGAGCGCACGTCCACGCGGGATGATCGTAACCTTGTGGAGCGGATCATTGCCCGGCACGAGCAGGTTGACGAGCGCATGCCCCGCCTCGTGATACGCGGTCGCGAGTTTCTCTTCCTCGGTCATAGCCATAGAACGGCGCTCAGCACCCATCATGACCTTGTCCTTGGAATCCTCGAACTCGGATTGCGTAACGAGACGTTTGTTGCGTCGTGCCGCCAGAAGCGCGGCTTCGTTCACGAGATTGGCGAGGTCGGCGCCAGAGAAACCTGGCGTTCCACGCGCAATAACGCGAGCGTCGACGTCCGGAGCAATCGGCACCTTGCGCATGTGAACGCGGAGGATCTTTTCGCGTCCCAACACATCGGGATTCGGCACAATGATCTGACGGTCGAAACGGCCTGGACGCAGAAGCGCAGGGTCAAGCACGTCAGGACGGTTGGTTGCTGCGATGATGATGACGCCTTCGTTCGCTTCAAAGCCGTCCATCTCGACGAGCAACTGGTTCAGCGTTTGCTCACGCTCGTCGTTACCACCACCAAGGCCCGCACCACGATGCCGACCGACCGCATCGATTTCATCGATGAAGATGATGCAGGGTGCGTTCTTCTTCGCCTGCTCAAACATGTCGCGGACGCGGCTCGCACCGACACCCACGAACATCTCAACGAAGTCCGAACCCGAAATAGTGAAGAACGGCACGTTGGCTTCACCAGCGACCGCACGTGCGATAAGCGTCTTACCGGTGCCCGGAGGGCCGACGAGCAGACAGCCGCGCGGAATACGACCGCCCAGCCTCTGGAACTTCTGCGGGTCGCGCAGGAACTCGACGATTTCCTGAAGATCAGTTTTTGCCTCGTCAACACCAGCGACGTCATCGAACGTCACGCGTCCATGCCGCTCCGTAAGAAGTTTGGCGCGCGACTTTCCAAAGCCCATCGCACGGCCGGAACCTGACTGCATCTGACGCATGAAGAAAATCCACACCGCAATCAACAGCAGCATAGGGAACCAGTTGAGCAGCACGCTCATGATGGAAGGGACGTCCTCGTCGCGCGGGGCAACCTTAAAATTAACGTCCTTCGCACGCAGGCGCTCAACGAGGCCGGGATCTTCAGGCGCGTAGGTCTGGAACGCACCACCGGCATCTTTCATGGTGCCGGAAATCCGGTTACCTGCGATTGTCGCATCCGCCACCTTGCCCGCCTCAACTGCGGTCAGGAACTCCGAATACGTAATCTCGTCACCGCGCCGACTCTGCGCAGGATTATTGAACAGATTAAATAACGCCGCCAACAGAACCAGGATTGCTACCCAAATGGCGAGCTTCTGGAAATTTGAGTTCATTTCTGTTCCTTTTGAGCCCGGCGACGGGGGCGTTGCCTGGGCTGTCACATCGGCAGCACGCCTGAGCGAATGCCGACGACCCTCTCGATTACTGCGTAAAGATAGGAGTTTGCCAGGCTATTGCCAAGTTAGACATCAAACACCTTGCCTTGGCCAAAGTGATGATGGGTTACAGGCGGAAAACCCCGCCGAGACAAGACTTGTGCTCCAATATGGGCAAGAAACAGGCCAAAACAATGCGGGCCGACACCCTAGAGTGCCAATGATTTTGGACGATCCTCGCTTAACAGCCCCTTTCACGTGGCTACTCGAGGCTTCCCGCCAGACACCTCCACACCAAGAAATGCAGCCTCGGTTAACCGGCCCTCGCCAGATAAGTTCACGTCCAACGCCCCAAGATACGGCACCGCAACGAGCCGTGCCTCCAACCATAGGGCAGGTAAAGTCGCGGCTGCGCGTGCCGGCAAACCAAAGTCTGCCAAATCTGGCCTCTCACGCTTCAACTGAGCCCATCCGTCAGCTCCAAGAGCCGCAACATAGATAGGATCAGACAGATCAGGGCTAGCGGTGAGCCGGAATCTGCGGTCCCAAATCTCACTCTCACCTGCGTGCAGATAGCGTATCGGCAAACCATAGCTACCCGCTTCGCGGAAAATCCGCACAACAGGCTCGTTCGCTCCGCGTTGCCTCGCCACCTCGATAATGCAACCGCCCAAGGTTGTTGAGGCCATCTCGGCGTTCGCGGCCGCAGTGTCAGCCAAGCTGTCGACAAGCGTCTCGATTTGCGACAACTCCGGATCCGACGCGTCTCCGCCCATTCTGCTCAAAATGGCCTGAAGTCCGCGCACCGCGACCTCGCCCGCATCGCTGAATGCTGCGAGTTTAACGGTGGCATACGCGCCCTCGTTGAAGTTCGCGTTGGCCTCAATCCATTGTCCGGCCGCCTCCGCCACCAGCGCCTGCACACGTTGAAGACGCCGCGCGCTCCGGCCGAGCGCACGGGAGGTAAGTCCCAGCGATGCCAACATCTCGCGGGCTTCGCGCAACCGAACCCGCTCAAAGCGCACATCATCATTGCTGGGATCTTCGATCCACGTTTGTCCATCAACCTCAAGCGTTGCCTTCAGGCACGCCTTAGGAACCTCCAAAAGCGGCCTCACGAGCCAGATGCCATCATCCCGCTCGGTTATAGGCATAATACCAGAAAGCCCCTGGATACCGCTCCCGCGTGCCAGCCGCATAAGCAGCGTTTCAGCCTGATCGTCCTGCGTATGAGCTGTAACAAGTGCTGCCCGCGCCCCTTCGCCTTCGGCGCGATGTCGCATCTGTAATCGGGAACGCTCCGCAAGGAGTCCCATCAAGAGCCTGTAACGCTCTTGGCGTGCTGCAGCTTGCACCCCGCTAACAGGCTTCTTACCATCCCAGGTCAGAATGACATGCCCGAAACCGAGCTGAGCGCTGACTTGTCCCACCACCTCAGCCTCATGGCGGGACTCAGGCCGCAATCCATGATCGACGGTGGCAACGAGGACCTCGGGCCTTTGTCCTTCCTCTAATGTTCCGCGCCAGCGCGAAACCAAGTGCATCAGCGCCATGCTGTCGGAACCACCGGAAACGGCAAGCACGAGAAGAGAAAACCCCGTCAACGACGCCAGCAAGAGTGCAATTTCCCGATCAGAGATCGGCGCGTCATCGTTGCCGTTCGCCGTCATGGCATAACCTGCTAGCACCCGGAGCGGCTGCGCTCCGCTGCAGCACGTTCCCGGATATGTTGCGGGGCATTGGGGAACTGAGACGTCAACTCGGAATACGACGAGCAGGCTGCATCCCGCTGCCCAAGCCTATCGAGGCTCATAGCAAGCTTTAACAGACTGTCGGGCGCTTTGGAGCTTTGGCGATAATTCTCGTAGCCTTTCAGGAACGCCGAAGCGGCCGCCTTATACTGCGAGCGTACAAAGTGCGTTTCCCCGAGCCAGTACTGAGCATTTCCAGACAGCGGATCGCTAGGATACCTATTCAAGAAATCTTCGAACGAGGCTTCCGCCGCACCGTAGTCCTGCTGCAGGAGATAGCCATAAGCCGTCTCGTAAAGCTGCTTGGGGTCACCCCCACCCATCGGAGCAGCTGCGACCTGCTGCGCACCAAATCCGCCGTGATTGCCATTGACGTTGGGATTGGTATTGGCAGAGACATTGGCATCCTGACTTAAAAGTCCCCCAATGGGATCTTCCGGAGCAACGTCACTGGTAATCGTCGTCGAGCCAAAGCCACCAAAGTCCTGAAGTCCCGAATCCGACGTATTGGCTGCCACCGCGGGCTGAGAACCCGCTCCACCCATGCCCCGCGGTGGCGCGATGGCTTGGGTGCTGAACCCACCCGAGGACTGCATTTGCCGGGAAAGCTGTTCCATCTGCGCCGTCAGCGCACGAATTTGAGTTTCCATCCCATCGAGACGCGCCGCGTCACTGCCGGACAAGCCGCCGCCCATCCCCGCGCCGGGCACCGTCCCACCACCGGATCGTGACATGCTCTCCAAAGTGCCGATCACAACCCGCATATCCACGAGCTGTTCTTCGAGCTGCTCGACACGCTTCGTAAGCGCCGCGACACTGTCGCCCTGTTGCGCGCCAGCTCCTGAAGAGAAGCTTGCGGCGAGCGCGCCACCAACAAGTGCGATGGCAAATGGCGCGCGGCGGCAATATCGAAGCATTGTAGAAACCATAACTGACCCGCTCATCCCCTAAAGATCTACGAAGTGTTCGTTGTTGCCCTTGGCACGCGACAGAAGAGCATACAGGCCTGTCCGCTGCACCGCAGACCCCATCCGGTCGCCGTCAATAGCACCCCACAATAGCTCGGAAAAGCCAATCAACGCGAGGCGCTTATAGCCTTACCAACTTGCGGGCCCATCACGTTCTTTGGGCCTGTAGTAGCTTTGCCCAATTAAAGGTTGGGAATGGTCTACGCGGCGCTCCAGGACAATCGTAACTGCGCGGCGATTCTGAACAGCACATTGCGCACTGGAGCAATCCGCGACCCGTTCGCTACGTCCCATGGCAACGACCCTGACGCGATCAGGCGCTATGCCTTCCTCAATCAGCCTGGCGCGCACAGCTTCCGCACGCCGTGCGGAGAGGATCCTGTTGCCGTCCTCGTCCAATGGCTCGTCCGCATGTCCGGCCACGAGAGCACGAACGCTTGTATCCTGCCGCTTGAGCCAGCTCGCTTGTCCGCGCAGCACATTCCGCGCGTGCGCACCAAGATCCGTGCTCCCTTTGGGGAAGAATACACGATCACCAACTGAGCTACGCAAAAGGGTGCTGAGCCGTTCACTGGGAACAAGTTCGACATCTGCATGCGCGGAAGCTTGCGACTGAGAAGAGTTGGCTCCAGGAAGCCGTTGCGGCTCCGTGACTTGTGGGCTCTCCGGGCGGCCATCGCCCATCTGAGAATAGATACGAGCCAGATATCGCCTCGCCGATTCAGCCTCTACCGACTGTGGAAACCGACCAACGAGGCTCTCAAAAGTCATCTGCGCTTCAAGGTGACTGCCGGCCCGGTAGGCAGCGATACCCTTGTCCAGCAAAGGCGTCGGATCCGAAATTTGGGAGGACAGCCCACCGCCAACGCCAGTAGAGCCTGTAACTGTAGGTTGTTCGTCCGCGCGAAGAGGCCCTCCTGTTGCGAGCACCAAAGCCGCTAACAGAATCGCTGCACCCTTCACCTTGATTGCTGGAACAGACCGCCACATTTTCTTCGCCCGCTAACGATTGTTGCTCCTGCCCCAACCATCATCACCTGCTGACAAAGTGCGTTGAGTTTGCGGCCAAAGTATGCGGTCATCCGTATGCTCACAGCTTGCTTTTCAACTGCCGCAACACTGTAGCCGAAACGCATCGCACCGGCGGCGAGCACAATCGCACTCGCAAAAACGCCGGTGCAATTACTGTGCGCTGACTTAGCCCGCAACCCGCGAATTCAGCACCGTCTGTGCGCGCCGGTTCTGAGACCAGCACGAAATGTCATTACAAACGGCAACCGGGCGTTCCTTACCGTACGAAATCTTCCTGATCCGCGACGCGTTGATGCCAGCCCGTGCGAGATAGTTACGTACGGTCGTGGCGCGACGCGCACCAAGCGCGATGTTGTATTCGCGCGTACCACGTTCGTCGGCGTGGCCTTCGATCGTAATCGTGTACTGCGGATACTGCTGCAGCCACTGTGCCTGCTTCCGTAAAATCTGCTCAGCCTCGGGCGTCAAATCTGAGCTGTCTGTCGTGAAATAGACGATGTCGCCGACGTTGACACTGAAGTCACGCTGCGAGCCTGGCACCGCAGCACTACCGGGCCCCAATTGAGCTCCGTCCGGCTGCATTTCATTGCTTGCACAGGCCTGCAGCAAGCCGACGGTCAGCACGATGGCTAGCCCACGTGTCAAAGCACGTAAAAAATGCATGCTGGCCATAGAATTTCCTTCTCTGTTCCCGGATCGCCCGAATGGCTTTGAGCCGGCATGGCTTGCGATCTCGCCCTCGGGAATTCCCCAAGCGTTACCGCACTTAATCGTTTCATTGTACGAAATTGTGACCGATTCCAGCGCCGGCTGAAGACAGAGTTGCGTTTTGCGCACAGACGAATTGTCATCTTGAGGAGCTTTCCGTCACCGCCAGTTCTCGGGGTACGCGATCTCTAAGGTCAAAAAAAATGAGCACGATCTGGCGATCAACCCGGATGTGGAAAAGTCTTTTTCCTTAGGTGGATATAAATACGGCCGGCAAAAGCCAGCCTCTCCAAATGAGTCATTGTCGTCCATAAAACGGACGACCCCAGTCCTTGTAGAAACAGACGCCCCCTAAAACGCGAAGAAGGCCGAACTACCACCGCATCTCGCGAGGGCAATTCAGCCTTCTAACTCTTCGCTTACTCCCGAGAAAGGAGCAAACGCCAAGTGCTCTTAGCGAGCAACCTGGGTCTGTGCTGGAACCTCAGCACCGAGCTTCATCGGCGTGTGAGGAACTTCGCGACGGCATGCGCCGAGAGCGACAGCAGCAACAACAGCAGCGATTACGAGAGCGCCCTTCATTGTCATATTCTCCTAGTTTAATCCCTTGGCAAATGCCAAACCTAGCGAGCCACGTGCGCGGTTGCCGGAACATCGGCACCGAGCTTCATCGGCGTATGGGGAACTTCTCGACGGCAAGCCCCCAGCGCGACAGCGCCGACAACCGCCGAAAGGATGATCAGCCCCTTAACACCCTGCATGGCCTTCTCTCCTGATGCATGATCGGCACTAGCCGAATACTGGGGTACCGGTGGAGCGAGTTTCGATCAAGAAGCGAGGCAGTATGTGCACTGTTTTCCCCCCTGCTTGATGCGAAAATACCACTCCGTGTTCAAGGTTCACCAGTGTGCCCACAACGCGCTCACATGACAGTGGATAGCACTGAGGATACGGGATTTTCCCACCTCTGATGCTCCCGGAGCCCAGGCCTCAATTTGAGGTAGATAAGTTAAATTCAGGTTAAGCGGTGTCCCGGTCTGCGTCAGTTCAAAAGAGGCGACCACGCCGGGTCTGACGCAAAGGAAGGCGTTTGTACGATTCGCTCATTGTAGCCGGTGATGTCGACTGAGATGAGCCGCGGACCACCATTCTGCCCCTGCGATTCTCGAAAGAACATGAGCACACGTCCGTTCGGCGCCCAGGTCGGCCCCTCATTGTGGAAGCCTTCGCTCAAGATGCGTTCCCCCGATCCATCTGGGTGCATGACACCGATCAGGAAGCGTCCCATAAGTTGCTTAGTAAACGCGATGTAATCCCCACGCGGCGACCACACGGGCGTCGAGTATCGGCCTGAGCCAAGGCTAACCCGATGAGCGCCACTGCCGTCTGCGTTCATGACGTAGAGTTGCTGATTCCCCTCCCGATCCGACTCGAAAACGATGCGATCACCGTTCGGAGAATAGCTCGGACCTGTATCGATGGCATCGGACGCTGGCGTGAGCCGACGATTCTGCCGTGTCCGCAGATCCATCTCAAAGATGCTCGACCCGCCTCCTTCTTGCAGGCTCATGATGATGCGTTGACCATCGGGTGAGAACCGTGGTGCGAACGTCATGTTGGGAAAATCACCCACCGACTGACGTTGCCCGGACTGAAGGTTCATCAGATAAACGCGGGGGTTCCCACCACCGTAGGACATGAATGCAATCTCTTGCCCGGAAGGAGAAAAACGTGGTGTGAGCACAAGCTCATTACCGCTGCTAAGCCGACGCACGTTGTGCCCATCCTGATCCATGATCGCCAAACGTTTGACGCGTTGCTGCTTCGGCCCGGTCTCATCGATGAACACGACCCGGGTATCGAAGTAACCGGTTTCACCGGTGAGCTTCTGGTAGATCTGGTCCGCAATAATGTGCCCCAGCCGGCGCCAATTTTGACCGGAAGTCGAAAAGCGCTGCCCAGCGAGCTGGCGCCCCGTCGAAACATCCCACAGGCGGAATTCCGCTGTAATCCGTTGCTCGGAGGCTTCGACGACCCGGCCGACGACAAGCGCGTCGGCACGAATAGCCCGCCAATCAGGGAAACGTGGTGCTTGATTGATGTCGCTCACTTGCTCCAGATAAGAAGCAGGCGCCAGGGTCTGGAACAGGCCTGAACTGTTGAGGTCACCCGCAATGACCCCAGCGAGATCGGATCCAAGCTGATTGTCTGCTCCTAGAAAGGCCGGAATCGCAATTGGGATCGGCGCGATCGTCGCCTGCCGCTGCGTACCGCGCAAGCCACCCTCATCCTGCGCCCACGCAGAACCACCAACGAGGGCCAATCCGACCAACACCGTAAGCCCAAGCGCCATAAAACGACCCATGGCAGAGGATCTGCGTTGGGATGCAATTGCAGCGCGATCTGCACATCGGGCTGACGTCATTACGAAAATCCTTCTTGTGTTCTGGCACCTGGCAACGGGTCCCACGAGTGGGACCTTAATGTGGCCGCTCAAAGCATGTGTCTCGGATCGAAGTCCCAAATGATTGTCCGCCACGCGGTATAACGGTCTCGCGGAAGATTAAAGGGCGCGCATTCAGTAACAGCAGCAAGAGCCGCGCGCGCGGCAGCCTGAAAGACCGGATCTGAGCGTCCGTTTTCAACCGTTGGCGGGCCATCCAACGACCCGTCCTCGCGCAACCGCCATCGGACCGTTACCACAATAGCCTCGATACCACCGCCGCCACCTGGCAGCCGCCAGCAATTGCGCAACTGGGCACTGATCTGCCCTTTCAGCAAATCAGCCTCCCGCGCGGTCAACTCATTGCCACGGCCTTCGCGCTCGCCGGCAGTCGGTCCCTCATAATCGGTTGGCTTGCTGGGCGCTTGACCAGAACGCGGAGAACCCCGCTTTTCCGGCGTCTTGTCGATGAGCGCCGCCATGCGATCGGTGAAGGATTCCTTGTTCTTAGCCTCTTGACGTCGCTTTTCCTCAGCGAGCTTCTTTTTACGCTCTTCCTCCCGCTTCTTCCGGGCAGCTTCCTTCTTTTTTTGCTCCGCCTCTTTCTTTTTGCGTTCAGCCTCTTTTTTCTTACGCTCCTGTTCCGCCTTTGCCTTCCGCTCCGCCTCCAATTTCGCAGCTTCTTCAGGAGTGGGCTGTTGCGGTGGCAAAGCCGCAATCTGCTCGGCGATCGGATCCGGCTTTTCCAGCGGAGACGGCTTATCGGGCTTTTCCGCCTTTTCCGGTTCAGTCTTTTCAGGTTCAGGTGGAGGTGCGGCCGCCGGTGGCGGTTCAGCCATTTCAGGCTTCGGTTTGGGCGCTTCTTTCTTGGAAATCTGAGGCTCGGGCTTTTCCTGCTCTTTCGCTTCCAATTCCTTGGCTTGCGGATCGCCCTGCTTCAGCCGCGTGAATTCCGAAACCGTAACCAATTCCGCTTCAATCGTCGGCGATTCCGGCATGGGAAGTTCGGACGTTGAATGAAAGTTCGCGACCGCCCAGGCCAAAAGACCCGCGTGAAGCAAGAGGGAGATAGCGAGTCCGAAGTACACCGCTCCTCAGCCCCCCTCCTCAACCTCAGTTACGAGGGAGATCTTTTTGAAACCACCGGCGCTGATGCGCCCCATAACCCGTGCGACAAGACCATAGTTGGCCCCCTTATCCCCGCGCACAAAGATGGTTTCGTCGTAACCGTTGGCCGCAATCGCTTCGAGCTTGGGCTTAATTTCGTCGAGTTCAACCTTGGACTCGCCGATGAAGACATCCCCCGTTGCCTTCACCGAAACCGCCAAAGGCTCTTTGCTCGACTGAAGCTGCTTCCCCCGGGCCTGCGGCAATTCAAGAGGAACGCCGACCTGCAGCAAAGGGGCTGCCACCATGAAGATGATCAGCAGCACCAGCATCACGTCCACGAATGGCGTAACGTTGATCTCGGCCATCGGTGCACTGCGCCGCGAGCGGCGTCGCCGCCCGGTATTCTGATGGACTGATTTGATACTCGCGCCCATTCTCGAATTCCCTCACTGGCCAACGCCCCAGCCAAAAAACCAGATTAACTGCGCACGTCGATCTGACGAGACACGATGGCCGCAAACTCGTCGGCGAACGCTTCCAGACGATGCGACACCCGCGTCGAATCAGCTGAAAACTTATTGTAGAAGATCACGGCAGGAATAGCGGCGAGAAGCCCCAGCGCGGTCGCGAACAACGCTTCGGCGATACCTGGAGCAACGACCGCCAGATTCGTATTCTTGGAAATAGCAATCGCTTGGAAAGCGGTCATGATACCCCAAACCGTACCGAAAAGACCGACGAACGGAGCCGTCGCGCCAACGGTGGCCAGGAAGAGAAGACGGCTTTCTAAACGTTCCATCTCACGGCTGATGGTGACATCCATCACCTTTTCGACGCGCAATTGAATCCCCCCGAGAGCGCGCGCATTGCCCTCGACCGAACGCTTCCACTCGCGCATTGCCGCGACGAACAGAGCCGCCATGGCGATTGTGTGTCCGCGCGCCAGCGCGTTGTAGAGCTCATCGAGCGATTGGCCTGACCAGAACAGTTGCTCGAACTTGTCTGTTTCCCGCTGCGCCCGTCGAAAGGCGAAGAATTTCTCGACAACGATGGCCCACGACCAAACCGAAGCCAGAACCAATCCGACCATAACGATCTGCACGACGATATGCGCCTGCAGGAACAGCTCGAGAAACGAGAAACCTGCTGCCGGAGCAGCGTGTAAGTTCTGCGTCGTCAGCTCGGTCGGATTCATATTTTCAATTGCTCGCTGTTGAAATCTCTGGGAAGCACACCGGGAAGGGCAGGCAGATGCGCGCTAGGCACCCACCTTGATCCAGCTTTCGATTTGCTCATCGCCTGAGTAAGGCTCCCCGTATTAAGCACCGCTTCTTGCTGGCCAATATGACAAAACAAGGGCTTTAACCGGTACGATGGCCCCAATATAGCGGGTCATTCACCTTGGACGCATCATCGAGCAACCGCCTTACCCGATACGAATTGCCGCGCATCCACGCCTTTTTCCGCGATTTAGCAACTTAGTGCTTATCAGCGCGCTATGAGAGACCGGCCCGGACGAGTTCCCCCAGCCGGAGGGGCTTTCCCGACATCGCGACGAGAACCACGGTCACTACAGCTTCGAAAATCGTCACACCGTCCCGAGTAATTCGCTGGTCCAGCGTTACAGACGCTCCCCCCAGCTCGCGAACACTCGTTTCCACCTGCAGCAAATCATCCATCCGAGCTGGCCTGCGAAAATCAAGCGTCATACGGCGAACGACAAAAGCAGCAGGCTCACTGCTTTGCGATCCGTCAATCAAACCACGCGCATCAATACCGCTAAGGCGGAGGAAGTCTGTGCGACCGCGCTCACAATAGCGCACGTAAGAGGCATGGTAGACGACCCCGCCTGCATCCGTATCCTCAAAATAGACCCGGACGGGCAGCACGTGGCGACGTCCATTTTCATCATCGATGATACGCCCGGCAACGTCGGGCCACGGCGTTTCGCCCATCTCTAAGCTCCCATGATATCGAGCGCGACAATTTCTGGCGGCACGCCGAAACGGATCGGCAATCCGCTACAGCCAAGCCCACCAGAAACGACCAAATTCCTGTCGCCATCGACGATATGACCGTAAAGGAATCGGCGCCCATAACGTGATGGCACAACCGGCGCATATCCGAACAGACGGACCTGCCCGCCATGAGTGTGCCCCGATATCGTCACCGCCACACGATCCGCCAAATCTCCCATTTCTGCAAAGATATCCGGCTCATGCGCCATCAAAACAACCGGCGCGTCATCCGTCACCTGAGCAAGTGTCGCGGGCAGGTCATGAAGGCCTTCGTACGGAATGGGCGGGTATTGTCCATCGGCACGCCAGGGAGGAAACA
This sequence comes from Candidatus Filomicrobium marinum, assembly GCF_000981545.1. Classification (NCBI taxonomy): domain Bacteria; kingdom Pseudomonadati; phylum Pseudomonadota; class Alphaproteobacteria; order Hyphomicrobiales; family Hyphomicrobiaceae; genus Filomicrobium; species Candidatus Filomicrobium marinum. The sequence continues at coordinate 225,403 of NZ_LN829119.1, read as the reverse complement.
ACGCCCATTGATCTGCCAAGCCGGCAAGCCAAAACGCTCCATTCTCTGTTTCAAGACGCACGCTATCGTTTTGATAAACAGCAATTCCGACATCCTGAAGCGCAGTACCAACGACCGTCGGACCTGACCTTCTGGTCTGCGCTTCTTCATCCGCCCACCAGTCATGGTTGCCCAGAACCGCATGCACACCGAGCGGAGCCTCTAATCCTTTGAGGACTTTGGCCCAATCGCCATTTGGGATCGGTTGCGCATAAGGTATGAGACCCGAGATCCGTGACATGCGACGGCTGGCGATAAAATCGCCAAGCAGGAGCACTACGTCCGGCTTGAGCGCATTCGTCCGCGCCACAATCTGATGAACGCGAGCAAGGCCCATCCAAGGGTCGCAAACGTGCAGATCTGCAATAACAGCCGCGCGCAATCGCAGGCCTTGCGGCCAGGACTTGGGGCGCAACTCGTAGCGACTGACACGCAGGCGAAACGGCTCGGCCAGCGCATAACCGCCAAACAGCGTTCCACCGGCAGCCAACGCCAGGCCGCCTTTCAAGAATGTTCGTCGCGTAAGCAGCTTAAAGCCCCGTTCGTCATGTGCTTGTGCCCGATAAAACCGTCCCCGGCTTTGGGCCTCATCTAATGCAAAAATTAAGCAAGAACCGTGCCCCTACCCCGCCGATAGAACCCATTTCCGGCTGAGAAGAGAATTCCCGACAAGCATGGAAAACAATTTGTTAAGAGCCGGATCACGTTCGCGTTCTAACGTCCATCAAAGCGCGCTGCTTTGATCGTCCTCGCCGCCACCGGCGTCATCATCGAACAAGGGCAAGTCTGGAACGGACTGGCGCTTCGGGCCCGAAAGACCGAGATGGCGGTACGCCTTAAGCGTCAACACACGCCCGCGTGGGGTGCGGCCAATGAAGCCCTGCTGCAACAAATATGGCTCCACAATCTCTTCAAGCGCGTCGCGAGGCTCAGAGAGAGCCGCGGCCAGCGTCTCGATCCCGACGGGTCCCCCATCGTAATTGTGTACGATGCACGCCAGATAGCGATGGTCGAGTGCATCGAGCCCCTCGTTATCGACTTCCAGCATCCGCAACGCCTTGTCGGCAACTTCCGCATCAATTGCCGGGCTTCCTGCCACATCGCTGAAATCGCGCACGCGCCGCAAAAGGCGCCCTGCGATACGCGGCGTCCCACGCGCCCGGCGGGCAATTTCTCTCGCTCCCTCGGGCAACATTGGCGCTCCAAGAACACGCGCTCCGCGCTCTATAACCCGCTGCAACTCTTCCACAGAATAGAAGTTCAACCGGATAGGAATCCCAAAACGGTCACGCAACGGATTCGTCAGGAGCCCAGCGCGGGTCGTGGCTCCGACGAGAGTGAATTTAGCCAGATCAATCCGCACAGACCTCGCCGCCGGTCCTTCACCAATCATCAGATCGAGCTGGAAATCCTCCATAGCGGGATAAAGGATTTCCTCAACCGCCGGATTGAGCCGGTGGATCTCGTCGATAAACAAAACATCACGATCTTCCAGGTTCGTCAAAAGCGCTGCAAGATCGCCAGCCTTCGAAATCACCGGCCCGGACGTCGCGCGAAAACCAACTCCCAATTCTCGCGACATAATTTGCGCAAGCGTTGTCTTGCCCAACCCTGGAGGCCCAGCAAACAACACGTGATCAAGGGCATCCCCGCGCGATCGGGCCGCCTGTATGAAGATCCGCAAGTTGGCGCGCGCCTGCTCCTGCCCGATAAACTCGTCGAGCGACTGCGGGCGGACGCTAGCTTCGAATTCATCCGCACCTTGCTTCGCCGATGTCACCAAGCGTTCAGTCATGTCCAGGTCTCGAAATTCCCCGTCTTCGCTCAGATCTCGGGCGGCTAGCTGTTAATTTCGCCCGGACTTGAACACCTTCCGGGCACCTCTTGCTAGCTCCTAGCATGATTTGCCCGAAACCCTATCCTCGGCCGAAAACTACGCGCTGATGAGCTTGTACCCCGTTGCAGGTCTAACTTGCATCTACCATGTCTTGAGATGGGGAAGATGAAAACATCCGCCCCTGTAAGCTCAGCATGAAGGAAACCATCATGTGTGACTATTCCCTTGAAACCTATCGCACGACACCGGCACGAACCGGCGAGACTTACGAAACCTACCGCTTCCCATCCAGTACGGTTGGCTTCGTTGACGCGGGCGACAAGGAAACGGCGGTCTGCATGTCCTGCGACACGCGTCTCATCATCGAACAGATACCCGAGTTCGTACGTGAGAAGCTGGGCATCGGTCCCCGCGAAGAGGTGACCTTCGTGCGCCTCGAAGAGGGCCCACATCGCGATGGTGTGCGCTTTGCCAATGGCCAGGAAATCAATCTTCAACGCCTAGGGCCAGGGGTGAAGGCATACGTACTTGATGCCCTCGACGGCGAAACGAAGATCGTTAAAGAGGCGGCCACGACCACAGCCTGAGATGGCCGCGCGTCGGTAGCCTTATCGATAAATAAATGAAACTTGGACCTGAGGGCGGATCTGCTTTCCGCCCTTATCTTCGGGATTTTGCGCCGCCGAAACTGGCTCACCCTTCTAGAATACCGCCCGAGATCAACGCGTAACGAACCGCGAGCGATATTAATCCGCCCAGAAAGGCCAGTGGCGCGAAGAGATCCTGATACGGCATATGCAGAACGATCGCTGCGAGGAAAAAGCCAACCACACCGGCAACCGCCGCCTCGATCCAACCGAGCTGACCGCGCAGCAAAATCAAGACGGCAACGATGATGGCCGCGACCGTGGCAGGCGCGACAGACCATAGAAATGCCGAAACGCTGGCGACCCCTGCTGGAGGCAGATCAGCAGGCAACAAAGCCGCAAGCCCTAAGAGTGGCGCAAGGCCAAGTACAATGGCAACGGCAAGTCCGCCGAAGAAAGGACCGACAAGCATATATCCAAGAAACGACCAGAATGCCCGCTGTAGATTGCTGGCTTTATCCATAACGAATTCCCCAGTTGGTCATTGTGACAGCCCCGGCTAACGCGCCAATTCCTTCAGCCCCCGCCGCAGCAATTGCGCCGTATCGGCCTCCCCGCCAAGCTCCTGCGAAGCAACCGCAACAGCTTGCGCAGCCTGAGCTGGCGCATAACCCAGATTTGTGAGTGCGGATATTGCCTCCGCCACGGCGTTTCCTTCGACCGCCGACATCGTCACGCCGCCGGCCTCAGCACCAGCTGGCGCACCTTTGAGTCCGGCAACCGATAGGCCGGGCGCCTTGTCTTTCAGCTCAGCAACAATGCGTTGTGCCAGTTTCTTGCCGACACCCTGCGCTTGCTCAACCGCACCCCAGTTTCCCAGCGCGACAGCATTTGCGAGATCCTGAGGGCTCAAAACACCGAGAACGGCCAACGCAACCTTCGCACCGACGCCCTGCACATTCTGTAAGGTCCGAAACCACGTCCGCTCGACCTCGCTTGCGAAGCCGTAAAGTCGGATCGCGTCCTCGCGCACATGAGTATCGATCGTCAGGCTTGCTTCTTCCCCGACCTTCAGCCCCCTAAGCGCGCGTACCGACGCCTGTACTTCATAGCCTACGCCGTTGACGTCTAGAATGAGGAAGCTCTCGCCGATAGCGTCGACCTTCCCACGCAATTTGCCGATCATGTCGTCTCCTATGACGCCGCTGCACGCAGCGCGCGCAAAGCCCGTGCTTGTGGGCTCGTACGATGATTGGCATGGCAAATAGCAATGGCAAGCGCATCCGCCTCGTCGGCACTGCCGAACTTCGCTTTCGGCAACAGGAAACCGATCATCGCCTGGATCTGCTTCTTGTCCGCATGGCCAGTCCCGACCACCGACTTCTTGATAAGGTTGGGAGAGTATTCCGACACGCGAAGCCCTCTCATCGCAGGGGCCAGCAGCGCCATGCCTCGGGCCTGCCCAAGCTTCAGCGTCGCGCGCGCATTATCGTTGACAAACGTCTCTTCAACGGCGGCCTCTTGCGGAGAGAAACTGGCGATAACCCCACAGATTCCCTCGTAAATCTCACGCAGGCGGAATGCCAACTCCTCGTCGTTGGTAGACGCTATATGTCCCGACGCGACGTAGGTGAGGCGCACCCCGTCGCTTTCGACGACTCCCCAGCCGGTACGCCGCAAGCCTGGATCGATACCGATAATGCGTGCAGTTCTCTGTGACATGATCTTTGGCATATCACAGCTTCTGATTCGCGAGCTTACGCACGCATACGCGCAGCCTCTTCTTCCGGAAGGATGATACCGGACAGCCTCTTATGCGGCGGTCAACTTGCTCAGAACTTCTTCCGAAACTTCGAAGTTGGCATACACGTTCTGCACGTCATCATCGTCTTCAAGCGTGGAAATCAGCTTGAGAATGCTGTTGGCATGGTCTTCGTCAACTTCAGTCGAAAGGTTGGGCCGCCAGACCGCCTTGACGCTCTCTGCCGCACCAAGCTTCTCTTCCAGCGCTGACGCAGCGCTGCCGAGATTGTCGAAAGTGCAAGTGATCAAGTGCCCGCTATCATCGGAAGCGGCATCATCCGCGCCCGCTTCGACAGCTGCTTCAAGGATGTCATCTGCCGAACCAGCTTCTGTTGCGTAGCGAATTTCGCCCAAGTGATCGAACATGTGCGAGACCGAACCCGTTGAACCGAGATTGCCGCCATGTTTACTGAACGCGGCACGTACCGCAGCGCCGGTACGGTTTCGGTTATCAGTTAGAGCTTCAACGATCACGGCCACGCCGCCCGGTGCATACCCCTCATAGCGGACGCTTTCAAAGGTATCAGCGTCCGCACCCTGCGCCTTCTTGATGGCTCGTTCGATGTTGTCCTTCGGCATGTTTTCCGCGCGCGCAGCCTGAATGGCCAAACGTAACTTGGGGTTCATGCCTGGATCTGGCGAACCGCTTTTGGCCGCCATCGTGATTTCACGCGCGAGCTTGGTGAACGCCTTCGCCCGGGCAGCGTCCTGCTTGCCCTTGCGGTGCATAATGTTCTTGAACTGTGAATGGCCGGCCATTCCTTGCGCTCCTTGGGCTCTGCAACGGCGTCGCGTGCGTCCCGGTCTCAATAGGACAGACGCAAATCGCGGCAAACGCCGAATATTGACTGTGGTTGCCTGTTTCTGCGCGAGGTAAGCCGTGCCGGTCAAGGGCCCAAGGTCCTGCCTCTAACGGAATAGGCCGTTCAACTGAGCCAGAATTCCGGCTCGGAAGATTGCAGAACACCACCCAAACGCACAGCCTTGACCCGTGTCGCCAAGCCCGTGCGGTCATCGATTTCAACCGCTAGACCTGAAACCGTCGCCGGTCCGTCGGATGGTTCAAACCGCTGCCGCGGGATCCGTGTCCTGAAGCGATTGATGGGCTCCTCCACCTGCATACCCAGAACAGACTCGTAATCGCCGCACATCCCAGCATCCGACATATATGCCGTACCGGACGGAAGAATGCGCTCATCCGCAGTCGGTGCATGCGTGTGTGTACCGACGATCACACTAGCCCGTCCGTCAAAATAATGCCCGAACGCCTGCTTCTCACTCGTCGTTTCAGCGTGAAAATCAATCAAAATGACATCTGCGCCTTGCCCCAAAGGACAGGCCTCAACCTCAGCATCCACAGCGTTGAAAGGACAATCCATATCAGCCATGAAGACACGACCGAGCACGTTGACGACAAGCACGTCGGCGTCGTTCCGTGCCTTGAAAAGCCCCGCACCGCGCCCGGGCGTTCCCTTGGGAAAATTGACCGGCCGGATCAACCGGTCATGCCGCTCAATGTAGACGAGCGTTTCCTTTTGATCGAAAGCATGATTACCGAGCGTAACGACATCGGCTCCGGCATCAAGAAGCTCCGTCAGAATGGATTCGCTGATCCCGAAACCGCCGGCCGCATTCTCACCGTTTATGACCACGAAATCGAGATCATAGCGCCGCCGCAGCTCCGGAATGGCGGCAATCGCCGCCTTCCGTCCTGACCGCCCAACAACATCACCGAGAAATAAAAGCCGCATCCGTCAGTCGCCGCACCGGATCGGGCCACTGGGTGTCAGCACCCAATCAACGCGCTGGTCATAATTGTCGTGTGGCACGGCATCAACTTTCATCTCATCAAGAGCGAGGCCAACCGTCACGACAGACTTCTTCGCCTTCAGTTCCGCGAGAGTGCGATCGTAAAAGCCGCCGCCATAGCCGACACGGTAGCCGCGCGTGTCAAAAGCTAAGAGTGGAACCAGGACGACGTCCGGAATAGCTACCGGGGCGTCATCCCGCGGCTCCATGATGCCCCACATTGCCTCTTTCATGTCGTCGCCCGGCTTCCAGGCCCGGAAAATAAGGGGCTTCGCCTTCCCGACCATGACCGGCAGCGCCAACGTGCACCCCTCGTCCATCAAACGCAGCATCAGCGGCGTCGCGTCGAGTTCCTCGCCAAAGGGCGCAAAACCTGACACGACAGATCCCGGAGCGGGTTGGCAAAAACTGAGCCCGTGTTCTGCTAGACGTTGCGCCACCTCTGCCCCGGATTCGAGAACAACGCGCGCACGCGTCTTCTTACCCGCAAGGCGCAATTGCTTTTTCGCCTCTCGCAGCTCCTGGTCGTCTAAGTTTACGTCGGTAAAAGTCATTCTTTCCCCTTGAAGCAAAAATGGCAGGAACAATCCATGCCAAAAAGCACTACCGTCTCATTCCACGTCGTCGGTGAATGAGCTCCACATGCTCGCGCAACAGTGAGCGTGCGACCCTTGCTTCAAGGAGCCGCGAAGGCCGTCGGAACGTTTTGATCTCGCCGGGTCCCTACAATGTAGGTGGGCGCCGTATATCCGGGACCACGGTCCCGGTCAGGGACAGCTCCCTGGCAGATCTTATAGGCCCTGGAGATTCGTTGTTCCTAACGCACCCCGCAGCGACGCTTAATGTAGGCGATTGAGAACTAATGTTAAAGTGGGATGCGTGAGGAGGAAATTCGGAGACGCGCATCAGATTATTGGCTTGAGCTAAAACAACGAGCCCCGCGCACCACCTTACAAAAATAGCGGCTGTCTCTATGCGAATACCTAGGACGCGGCTTTTACCTCGGCTGCGGAGCTAGCCTCCCGAACAATCTCGGAATCTTGGCGCGTTTTGAGTTCTTCGCGCAAATCGAAAAGTTCGTCAGCTGTCACCAGCGCCGCCATCATAAGCAGCCGGATATCCCCAACTTGACCAAATTCCTTAGCGAGCTGCTCGACCTTGTCACCTACAAAATTTGCAAGTTCGCCCAGGCGCTGCTCTTGGCCATCTGCGCAGTCTAACTTGTATAAACGCCCATTAATGGTCGCTTGGACCTGTCCCATGGCCACCCCGCTGAAATTTGCTGCTTGGCAGCAGCGGACACTCGAATACGGGAGCGAATCACGACTTTTTCTCAAGTAATGTATGAAGAGAATCGAGTACCCAATCAATGCGGTTAACCGCATTCTCATTGATCGCCTCAAGCTCAGCGATCCGTTTCTTTGCCGCCGTAAGCTCTGCGCGCAGACTATCACGCTCCTTTTTAAGGGCCCGTGCTTCAGTTTCGAGCTTCTTCAGCGTTACCCCTGATTTGCTCGCCTTGCGGGCGGTTTTTGCAGGTGCCGCACGTTTGGTTGTCTGCTGGTCCTTCTTGGCCATAAGCCCACCCAAATTCCGCTGTCGGAGCGCTTTTGCCAATCATGCGCGGCCACTTTCCCGAAGGATAGTCGATATCCACAAAACAATGACTAGCGAACCAACCTTCTAACTCACCGTATTCCAACGATCCGGCAGCCCCGCTTCCCCCTCAGAATACGTGAGCGCTACGTAAACCTACGGGGCACCGCTGCGCACACTAGGGGACACGCTCTAACAGCGTCAACGAACAAAGCCGTCGCCGTCAATCATACTTCCAAAGTGCGACTTTAAGTGCGGCAATAATGTCTATTACACATTGACAGTAGTGGCTCCGCCTAAGTTAATTGGGCCGCTTCAACTAAGCTTACCCGTCTTTTTGCCCTCTGATCAGTCGCGTCGGTTCAATACGACCGATGCGATGAGTAGCCACGAAGAAGTTCTGCAACCGCTCCGGGAGAAAAACAAAATGACTGTCAAAGTCGCGATCAACGGTTTTGGACGCATCGGCCGCAACGTTCTGCGCGCCATCGCCGAAAGCGGGCGCCAGGACATCCAGGTCGTGGCCATCAACGATCTCGGACCGGTCGAAACCAACGCGCATCTGCTGCGCTTTGACTCTGTGCATGGTCGTTTCCCAGGCGAAGTCAAAGTCAACGGGGACTCCATCGATATTGGCACCGGCCCCATCAAAGTGACCGCAATTCGCGACCCAGCCGAACTGCCGCACGCGGAACTTGGCGTTGATATTGCCCTGGAATGCACAGGTATTTTCACCAAGCGTGAAAAGGCTGCCGCCCACCTCAAGGCAGGTGCCAAGCGCGTGCTCGTCTCCGCACCGGCCGAAGGCGCCGACATCACCGTCGTCTATGGCGTGAACCACGACAAGCTGACGGCGGATCACCAGGTCGTTTCGAACGCCTCCTGCACGACGAACTGCTTGGCCCCTGTTGCCAAGGTTCTGAACGACTTCGTCGGCATCCAGAAAGGCTTCATGACAACGATCCACGCTTACACGGGCGATCAGCCGACGTTGGATACGATGCACAAGGATCTCTATCGGGCGCGCGCGGCTGCTTTGTCGATGATCCCAACCTCTACGGGCGCGGCAAAAGCGGTCAGCCTTGTGCTGCCGGAACTTGCCGGCAAGCTCGACGGCGTTGCCATCCGCGTACCCACGCCGAACGTTTCCGTTGTCGACCTCAAGATCGTAGCCAAGCGCGAAACCAATGCTGAGGAAATCAACGCGGCCATTGTCGCGGCTTCTTCTCAGCAACTCAAAGGCATCCTCGGCACAACGGCACTCCCCAACGTATCGATCGACTTTAACCATGACGCCCATTCAGCGATCTTCCACCTTGATCAGACGAAGGTCATGGATGGAACGTTGGTGCGCGTTCTGGCCTGGTATGACAATGAGTGGGGCTTCTCGAACCGCATGACGGACACTGCCGTCGCCATGGGCAAGCTCATCTGAGCAAAAATATTGCGGGACAGCCAAGTCGGAACCAATCGGCCTGACTTGGCTTTGCCACACCGTGACGCTAAGTCGTCAAACCAAAATTCAGATAGCAGGTTGTCCACGGAGGACGTCCAAAATGACCGAAAGACTTGAAGACATCGCGACCGCAATGGTTGCCCCTGGAAAAGGCATTCTCGCCGCGGACGAAAGCACCGGCACAATCAAAAAGCGCTTCGATTCAATCGGCCTCGAATCCACCGAAAACGCCCGTCGCGATTATCGCGAAATGCTGTTTCGCACCGAAGAAGCGATGCGAAACTACATTTCCGGCGTCATTCTCTTCGACGAAACCCTGCGACAGAAAGCAGCAGACGGGACGCCGCTCGCCGAACTCATCAGGTCTTCCGGCGCAATCCCGGGCATCAAAGTGGACAAGGGCGCAAAACCGCTCGCACTGAGCCCGGGCGAGCAGATCACAGAAGGCCTCGATGGCCTGCGCGAACGCCTCGCCGAATACTATGACCTGGGAGCCCGCTTCGCGAAGTGGCGCGCCGTAATCACCATCGGCGACGGCCTGCCGACTTGGAATTGCGAGAACGCCAACGCCCACGCACTGGCCCGCTACGCGGCCCTTTGCCAGGAAGCGAAAATCGTTCCGATCGTCGAGCCGGAAGTCCTGATGGACGGACCGGGCGCAACCCACGACATCGACCGCTGCTATGACGTAACCCACAAGGTGCTGCGCATCGTCTTCCGCGAGCTGCACGCCGCCAACGTCAATCTCGAAGGCATTGTGCTGAAGCCGAACATGGTCATCGCCGGCCAGAAGTGCTCAAAGCAGGCAAGCCCCAATGAAGTGGCGGAAAAGACTGTCAAATGCCTGAAGGCAACCGTCCCCTCCGCTGTCCCTGGCATTGCATTCCTGTCAGGCGGGCAGTCTGGCGAAGAAGCGACACGACATCTCTCCCTCATGAATGAAATCGGCAACCTGCCCTGGGCTTTGACCTTCTCGTATGGTCGCGCCCTTCAGGCAGCCGCACTGCAGGCTTGGGGCGGCAAAAGTGAAAACGTCGCCGCTGGCCAACGTGCGTTTGCTCACCGCGCCAAGATGAATTCGCTGGCTGCGCTCGGCAAATGGCAGGACAAACTTGAGGAAGCCGCCTGAGATCAGCGGTCTCGGCAAGGCTGAAGAGCTTCAACAAAACAAAAGAGGCGAGCGGTCATCCGCTCGCCTCTTTGCTTTTTTAGCAGAAGAAGAACCCATCAATCCTTCGGCTGCGCGACGACGCGCAGATATGGAAGCGGCGACTTCCAACCTTCAGGAAATTTCTGCTTGGCTTCTTCGTCCTTGACGGCAGGAACGATGATAACGTCCTCGCCTTGTTTCCAGTTCACCGGCGTCGCAACCTTATGCTTCGCTGTGAGCTGGCAGGATTCCAGAAGGCGCAGAACTTCATCGAAGTTGCGTCCCGTGCTCATCGGATAAGAAAGCATTGCCTTGATCTTCTTATCAGGACCGATGATGAAAACGTTGCGCACAGTCTGGTTATCCGCAGCGGTACGACCTTCCGAGCTCGAACCGGCATCGTCAGGCAACATATCGTAAAGCTTGGCGACCTTGAGATCCTTATCGCCGATCATCGGATAGTTGACGGCATTGCCCATAGCCTCCTGGATGTCCTTTTTCCAAAGAACATGCTGCTCGACGGGATCAACACTGAGTCCGATGATCTTGGTATTGCGCTTCGCAAATTCGTCAACGAGACCAGCCATATATCCTAGCTCAGTCGTGCAGACGGGCGTGAAATCCTTAGGGTGCGAAAACAGCACGGCCCAGCCATCACCCATCCATTCATAGAAATGGAGCGGGCCCTCAGTCGTATCGACTTCAAAGTCAGGAGCCGTTGATCCGATGCGTATTGACATTGGTCTACCTCTCAACACTCATTATGGCTTCCTCCCTCCACGGTGACGGGACTTCCATCACTGTGATGCGACGAGAGAAAGAATTTGCGCGAACACTTAACCGTGAACGTACCAATCAAGCTGTCTGCTCCGGACAACCAATATATTTGCCTTGTCCGAAAGTTGCTTCGCTGGAAGACGCATCCTTAGCACGACTTAGCACAAAGTGCAGATGTAGCACCGCGAAGACAGCTTTGAACCGACGAAAAAATATTCCGGCGCAGAGCAAACTTAACTGGCCTTGCATGGCCCCTATTCTGCCGTTTTCACGTCAGAGTTAGGCACAATTGGAAGTAACTGAGAAAAATATGGGCGCCCCACTCCAACCACGCAATTGCCAATTCTATCTCGTTCTGACCGTCGGGCCTGATGGCCAGGCGCTTGAGCGGTTGCAACCTGTCTTGGCGCATAAGGCACCGGCATCGATCCTCGTCACACCGGCGGAAGGATCGACGCTCGAGCCTCAGGAGGCACTCCCCATCGTCCAAGCCGGTCAAGCGGGCGGGGCCGCCGTTCTCATTGCGAACGATCCACAGCTGGCCCGCACAATCAAAGCTGACGGCGTCCATCTCGATTGGTCTGAGGATATTGATCAACGCTACGAAGAAGCGCGAGAAATTCTTGGGCAACGTTTTATCGTGGGTGTCGATGCCGGACGCTCGCGTCACCATGCCATGTCGCTGGGTGAAGCCGGCGCCGATTACGTCGGCTTTGGCATCCCGTCATTCGTCGAGGACCGCCTCAAGGCTAAGGAACGCCAACGAGAACTAATCGCATGGTGGGCCGAGATCTTCGAGATTCCCACCGTTGCTTTCGACGTGGAAGATCACGAAGCCGCAGCAGGTCTGGCAAAAGCCGGCGCTGATTTCGTCGCACGTCGCTTACCGCCAGGACTATCTCCCGCCGACCTTCAGAATTGGGCAACCCAATGCGAAGTGGCGACTGAGATGCCCCCCATAAACGAATAAGACGAGAACTGCAGCAGAGAGATAGGCAATGTCACCGCGCTCTATCGGCATACTCTTCCTGGGTGTCGTCGCTCAGATCAACGCGGCGCACGCCGAAACCAGTTCCTGGTCATTCCGGCCACCCGGGACTGAAACAAAACCATCCGTCGCCAAGACGGAGGCGAAGCCCAAAAGCAAGACCACAAGCACCCACTTCAAGAAGCAGGTGCCAGGCCCCGAAATAAAGGACTCGGCAGGCCCCAAACTCAACGCCACTGGGGAAGACGCATATATCGCTTTCGACCAGGGCAAATACCTAACCGCGTTAAAGCTGGCCGAAGCCGCTGCCGCGAAAGGCGAAGCGGCGGCTCACACGTTGATCGGCCGCATTTACAGTGAGGGGCACGGCGTTCGTCCTGACAACGAAGTCGCCGCGCGGTGGTATACGCGTGGGGCAGAACTGGGCGACGTCAATTCCATGTTCGCCATCGCCATTATGCTAGCGGAAGGGCGAGGCGTCGAAAAGGACCTCGCAGCCGCGGCCACCATGTTCGAAAAGGCCGCGCAAACGGGACACCCGGAAGCAAACTACAATCTCGGTTTGCTGTTTCTGAACGGCACCGGCAAGCCAGAGAATCCCTTGAGAGCTGCCAAGCACATCGCATACGCTGCAGAGCAGGGCGTCGCCGCGGCACAATACGATCTAAGCGCTCTTTATCAGAGTGGCACCGGCGTCGAACCGGACGCTTATCAGGCGGCAACCTGGATTTCACGTGCCGCCGCTCAGGGAATGGCAGCAGCGCAATATGACTATGCTGTCATGCTGTTGAGCGGCAAGGGTATCAACAAGGACGAACCCAAGGCGATTGAACTGCTGACAGCCGCCGCCGAGAAGGGGATCCCTGGCGCACAGAACCGTCTCGCGTATGTGTACGGGCAAGGCGTTAAGGTGAACAAAAGCCAGGTCGAAATGGCAAAATGGCGCTACATCGCCAAAGCCAGCGGCTTCGAGGATAAGAAGCTTGATGAGGTCGTCGGCAAGCTACCAGCCGATATCCGCACCAAAGCCGAGCAAGCTGCCGTGTCCTGGCGGGAACAAGTCGAAGTGGCTATGCCAAGCCAGTAGGGGCATGACGTTTTGCCCGGACCGCTTGCCAAGCCCCTTGCTTGCCGTTAGAGGCTTAGCCACTAGCAAAACCCATGTTGTCGAACCAGTTCGACAGGTTTCTGATCAGCACGTGATCGTGCGCGCCGGCCCTAGCCGCGCTGCTCCCTCATATTGCGTGCGCCTCTTTCATTCGCCTGGATTAAATCGAATGCCCGCATCTGCCCTGATGAATGTCATGATGACCGCCGCACGCAAGGCCGGGCGTAGCCTGTCGCGCGACTTCGGTGAGGTCGAGCAGCTTCAGGTCTCGGTCAAAGGGCCCGCCAATTTCGTTTCAGCCGCCGACCACCGCGCTGAGGACATCATTTATAAGGAGCTCCTCAAAGCTCGCCCTGGCTACGGGTTCCTGATGGAGGAGCGCGGCCTCGTCGAAGGTGTCGACAAAACACATCGCTGGATCGTCGATCCATTGGATGGAACAACGAACTTTCTCCATTCCATTCCCTTGTTCACGATCTCCATCGCGCTGGAACGGGAAGGTCAGCTCGTCGCGGGCCTCATTTACAATCCAATCTCAGACGAACTTTACACGGCCGAAAAAGGCAAAGGTGCTTTCCTCAACGATCGGCGCAGGCTGCGCGTAGCTGCGCGGCGCAACCTGAACGACACAGTCGTCGCCACTGGAATTCCGCACCGTGGCCGTCCGGGCCACAAACTCTTCCGCCGGGAACTGACCGCCACCATGGAGCATGTTGCCGGCGTTCGGCGCACCGGATCAGCCGCGCTCGACCTTGCGTGGACCGCGGCCGGTCGCTTTGATGCCTTCTGGGAGCGCAACCTAAAACCGTGGGACATGGCGGCCGGTATCGTCATGGTACGCGAGGCAGGCGGATTGGTAAGCGACCTGTCAGGCGCCGATCAGATGTTGGAAAACGGTCATATCCTCGCAACAAACGGCACGCTGGCAAAAGAACTGCTTCCTGTAATCCAGTCGGCACAGGATACTGCCGTATAAAGCATAGTTCGGTGTGTATCTCGCGAAAACCGGGCGTCAGAGAAGATCTGAGCACGATGTTGCCCGTTTCCGCAGGCAAGAGGGTAGGATAAGGTCCGCCGCATCGACAGGCCGAAACTGCGGAGACTTGTAGATGGCAAAGAAGCGAAGGTCGGAATACGGCTCCGCGCAACTGCATCGATCACTGACACCGCCAGGCGTCTTCTTGATCCGGATGCTGATATTCCTGACTCTGGTGGCTTTCATCGGAGCCATCCTCTACCAGCCGCTCCTTGAAGCGATCATGCACAATCCGGCACTGAACGGCTTGATCCTCGCCGTGCTGGTGTTCGGTATCTTCTACGCTTTCGGCCAAGTCATCAGGCTCTATCCCGAAATCCGCTGGGTGAATGCATTCCGGATTGCCGATCCCGGAATTTCAATTTCACACCAGCCGCGCCTTCTATCGCCTATGGCGACGATGCTGCGCGACCGCACCGGGTCACTCTCGCTCTCAACGGCATCCATGAGCTCAATCATGGATTCGATCGGCTCTCGTCTTGATGAAGCCCGCGACACCGGACGCTATCTTGTCGGCCTTTTGATTTTCCTCGGCCTGCTCGGCACCTTTTGGGGTTTGCTGGAAACGATCAAGTCCGTCGGCACCGCGATTGGCACCATAAGCACCGGCGCGGAAAACACCGGTCAGTTATTCGGCGACCTCAAAGCGGGTCTCGTCGCGCCACTACAAGGCATGGGAACGGCCTTCTCGTCATCACTGCTTGGTCTTGCGGGCTCCCTCGTTCTGGGGTTCCTCGAGCTACAGGCCAGCCAAGCGCACAACCGGTTCTACAACGAGTTGGAAGAATGGTTGTCGGGTATCACGGAATTGACCCCCGGTACGAGCGCAGACGCCGTCAACCGCCAACTGTCAGCAACGCTTTACGATATGCAGCGCGTGCTCGAAGAGCTCAACGAGCGAATGAGCCAGAATGGCGGCATCGTACAGCAGGCAGGAGCGGGTGAGGAAACAGTCGCGGAACTCGCACGGGGCGTAAATCAACTCGTGAACCAGATGCGGGCCGAACAGAAAGTGGTTCGCGAATGGGTGGATGAGCAGGCATCCCAGCAGGCCCTCGTCACAGACTCTCTACGCGAACTGGCACAGAACCTGGGCCGCCGGAAAGGTTAGACCATGGCGCACGGGCGCGGGCGACGCGGAGCCGAATATTCTGAGTTCTGGCCTGGGTACGTTGACGTCCTGTCGACGTTGCTCCTCGTCATGACGTTCTTGATGTCCATCTTCATGCTGGCGCAGTTCTTCGCAACACAGGAAGTAACGGGCAAGGACACCGCTCTCAAACGCCTCAACCTGCAGATCGCGGAACTGACCAACTTGTTGTCCCTTGAGAAGGGCCGCACCAAACAAGCCGAGGACGAACTTGCAGCTCTGCAAGCGACCCTTGCCTCATTGCAGGAAGAAAACCAGAAACTGAGCGGCTCTGCGCTATCCGGCGATGAAGCAGCAAAACTTGCTCAGGGCAAAATCGTTTCCCTAACCGAAGACCTCGAAAATCAGAAAGATATCTCTTCCGAAGCCCTCGCAAAAATTGATCTTCTTAATCAGCAAATTCTCGCGTTGCGCCGACAGATCGCTGCGTTAAACGATGCTCTCGAAGCCAGCGAAGCAAAGGACCGCCAGTCTCAGGACCGCATCAAGGATCTGGGCGAACGCTTGAACGCAGCCCTCGCCCGCCAGGTGCAGGAGCTCAAACGCTATCGCTCGGATTTCTTCGGACGCCTACGTGAACTGCTGGCAGGCCGAAAAGATATCCGCGTTGTCGGCGACCGCTTTGTATTCCAATCAGAAGTACTCTTTCCTTCGGGAAGCGCAGACATGTCCGTCGAGGGGTTGGCTGCGATGGACCAGCTAGCCTCCGCCATCAAGGAACTTGAGCGCCAAATTCCCAGCGAAATCGACTGGGCGCTACAGGTTGACGGTCATACGGACATTCAGCCGATCGCAACCGCTCAATTCCCCTCGAACTGGGAGCTTTCGACCGCGCGTGCCATTTCAGTGGTGCGCTATCTCGTAAGCCGCGGCGTCTCGCCAAAGCGACTCGTTGCAGCCGGTTATGGCGAGTTTGCACCCATCGAAACGAGCCAAGACCTCGAATCTATGCGCAAGAATCGTCGCATCGAGTTGAAGCTAACCAACCGCTAAACCTGCGGTTGCCAGAGGTCTGAGGCTTACCGTGCACCTGCCGTAAGTGCCGTTATATCGGCCTTTCCGCACTGCAACAGATGGACCGTATACGGTTGCAAGTGGCACATTCAGGCCACTAACCACCGTACTTTGCTGCCACACTTAACTAAAAATTTGAACTTTCATTCGCTTTCGTCGCATACCCGGTGTCTGCAACTGCGTTATCGTTTTGTCATATTTCGCAAGGAATGGCTGGAAGAGTCGAAAAATTTAGCGGAAAAGACTATCTTATTGTGCAGTGCGCAATGCGAACGGCAATGCTGCACACGACACTCGAAGGATACCGCGATGAACTACCAAGCCTACGAGATTGCGCATGCGATGCTTTCGCCGTGGCGCGCTCTGGCGCAGGGAATGAAGCTGCAGCTTCAGCTCCCCTACAATCCTCTAGCCTATACACACTTCGGTAAGTCTGCCGCAGCCGCCATTGACGTGTTCGAAAGCGTCACTCGCCGCTACGGTAAGCCGGAGTGGGCTATCGAAACGACCAGAATTCATGGACTGACGGTACCCGTCGACATCGACGTAGTCCTCTCAAAGCCGTTCTGTAATCTCGTACATTTCCGTCGGGACCCGTCGGAAGCCGGCAAGCGTTATGATCCGAAGGTGCTGATCGTCGCACCGATGTCTGGACATTATGCGACGCTTCTGCGCGGCACGGTCGAAGCCATGCTTCCCGAGCATGATGTCTACGTCACCGATTGGATCGATGCCCGCGAAGTCCCTGTTACTGAAGGCAAGTTCGACCTCGACGACTTTATCGATTATCTGATCGACTTCATCCACTTCATCGGCCCCAAAACCCACGTCCTTGGCGTTTGCCAGCCTGCCGTTCCAGCTCTTGCCGCTACGGCACTCATGGCCGCCGATGACGACCCGATCCAGCCGTTGACGCTCACGCTGATGGGCGGCCCGATCGACACGCGCCGCAACCCAACAGTCGTCAACAAGCTCGCGGAAGAAAAGCCGATCGACTGGTTCGAGCAGAACGTGATTTCATACGTTCCCTTTCCCAATCCAGGCTTCATGCGGCCGGTTTATCCTGGCTTCGTACAGCTCTCCGGCTTCATGACGATGAATCTGGAGCGGCACACGAAAGCGCACTTCGAGCTGTTCGAGAACCTGGTTAAGGGGGACTGCGACTCCGTCCGCCAGCACAGAACCTTCTACGAGGAATATCTCTCTGTGATGGACCTCACCGCCGAGTTCTATCTGCAGACTGTGAAAACAGTTTTCCAGGAACACAGCCTACCGAAGGGCACGATGAAGCACCGCGGTCGGACTGTCGATTGCAGCGCCATTGAACGCACCGCGCTTCTCACCGTGGAAGGCGAACGCGACGATATCTCGGGGCTCGGACAGACCGAGGCGGCTCACGATCTGTGCAGTTCGATCCCTCCGGATGAGCGCTACCACTACGTTCAGCCGGGCGTCGGCCATTACGGCGTTTTCAACGGCACGCGCTGGAGAACCGAAATCCAGCCCCGCATTCGCGAGTTCATTCGCACAACCGAGTTTAAGCGCCGCACCTCAACGGGTGTCGGATTGCCCTATCGGAGCTTGCAGGACATCCGTGAAGACGTCATCGAGTGGGATGGAAACGAAGAAGTAGTGACAGAAGCAAAGCAAAGTTGACGCGTTCAGGCCCCCTAGGGAACCACAGCGCTACATCACTCGGCCGCTTCGGCCTCGTGCCCCTCGAACTGTAATGATGCCAGCCGGCTGTAGAGCCCTCCGGCCTCAATAAGATCGCGGTGCCGACCGGTTTCCACAATGCGCCCCTCGTCAAGAACGAGAATGCGATCAGCCTTCTTTACGGTGGCGAGCCGGTGAGCGATGACGAGCGTGGTGCGGCCCGCCATGATGCCTTCCAGTGCACGCTGAATTGCGGACTCGCTTTCCGCATCGAGCGCGCTCGTCGCCTCATCGAGAAGCAGGATCGGGGCATCTTTTAAGAACGCGCGTGCGAGCGCGATGCGTTGCCGCTGACCACCGGATAACAAAACACCCCGTTCGCCCAGCTGCGCGTCATAACCTCCGGGCAGCGCCTGAATAAATTCATCAGCCTGGGCAGCGATTGCCGCACGCTTGACCGCCTCCAACGTTGCATCAGGTGTCCCATAGCGGATATTCGCTGCGACCGTATCGGCAAACAGAGCAGTGTCCTGAGGGACCAAAGCCATCCGCTGCCGCAACTCCGTCAGAGAAGCCGTCTTAATATCCACGCCATCGACTTTGATAAGCCCGGACGACGGATCATAAAATCTCAGAAGCAGAGAAAAGATCGTTGATTTTCCAGCACCCGACGGCCCCACGAGAGCAACATTTTCACCCGCCGAAATGCTCAAACTGATGTCGCGAAGCGTGGCATCGGCCCCACCTTCCGCATACGAGAAGTTAACCCCTTCAAAGGCAATGTCACCACGTGCCGGTGTCACAAGCGGAGTAGGCTGCGCCGGTGAATTTATCTCAGGTTGAACAGCCAGGAGTTCCGTTAAGCGCTCCGCAGCACCCGCAGCCTGACTGATCTCACCCCAAACTTCTGACAATGCCGTCAAAGCCGCGCCGGCAAAGATCGCATAAAGGACGAACTGTCCCAACGTGCCGCCGCTCAATTCGCCTGAAACAACCTTGCTGGCGCCAAACCACAACACACCAACAACACTGACAACGACCAGTAGGATCGCCAGCGCCGTCAGGCCAGCGCGGGCAACGAGCCTTTGGCGCGCGGCTTCGAAAGAGGCCTCGACTTCCTGGGAGTAGCGCCCGGCGACTTCGGTCTCATGGCCGAAGGCCTGCATCGTTTTGACGGCCCCCAGGTTCTCCGCCGCGTATGCAGACGCGGCAGCGAGACTGTCCTGCGCTTTACGTGACAGGCGGCGAACAACCCGACCATAGGCCACCAGCGGCACAACAATCGCTGGAATGGCAACAAGTACGAGTAAGGAAAGCTGAAAGCTCGTGACCATCATCATGATCAATGCACCGATCAGCATGATGGTGTTTCGAGCTGCCTGACTAAGTGCAGTCCCGGCCGCCGCCTTGATTTGCGTAGTATCGGCCGTCAACCGGCTCATGACCTCGCCCGAATGAGAACGGTCGAAGAAGGAGGGGCCAAGCTTGGTCAAATGCGCAAAGACATCCGCTCTCAGGTCACTGACGACACGTTCACCCAGCCAGTTGACGTAGTAGAAGCGCGCTGAACTGGCGACGGCAAGTACCGCGCCAATAATAATCAGCATCGCAAAATACTGACCAATAAGCGTGCCATCTGCGCCGCCAAAGCCGTGGTCAATCATCCGCCGAACAGCCAGCGGCACACTCAGCGTCGCCAAAGCGGAAACCACGAGAGCAACACAGGCAAGGATGAGGAAAAGTTTGTATCGCCGAAGATAGGGTTTCAGACCCAGAAGCGGTTTGAGCGAGCGTCGCCGGGTTGCTTCGCCATCCTGCTCTGTTTGTGTCTTGGTCACGTCGGCATAGCCTGTCATTTTTCGCGCCCGGCGGACGTCTGCAGCCAGAAGCTGCCCCCCAGATACCTAATTACTTATGCAGATATGCCCGACCAACTCCCTGATCTCAAGTACCGTGAGCTCCCATGCGCCGCAGGTGACGTCATGTCGCCGTCACAAACGACGACTTGTGCACGGCCGCAATAAGGATTATGAAGACCCACGAATTTCCTGAGCAATGCCGATCTATGGCCCTTGCAGCTCCCATTTTGGGATGCCGCGCCTGCGAACATTTGGACTAGACCGATGAACAAAGATCCCGATTTTCACCCGCATTACCATCAGATCAAAGTCGTCATGACGGATGGCAGCGAGTTCGTCACGTATTCGACCTATGGTGCTGAAGGCGATACGCTTGCCCTCGATATCGACCCGTCGACGCACCCAGCCTGGACCGGCGGTGACCAAAAGCTCACGGACCGTGGCGGCCGCCTGTCTCGCTTCAAGAAGAAGTTCGACGGCCTATTCTAAGACTGCGCAAGTCTGAAGACACCACTCAACAAAAAGCCCGGCAGCAAAAGCTGCCGGGCTTTTTAATTTAATAGCGAGTACGACTGGGAAATCAGTTCCCGAAGGCTTGGCGGAGCCGTGACATCTGCTGAATCACCGGATTGGCCGGGATCACATCCTCTTCAGCTTCGGCTTCCGCCGTGTCCATCGCCATAGCACGGTCCAGCTGGACAATCCGATCGTGCAAAGCAAAGCTCGCTTCGATCAGATTGCGCAGGCCTTCCGGCAAATTCTCATAGCCCTTTGTGTGCTGAGGGCGACCAACAGCTTGTAACTTCACCCGGCTACGCTTCTTGCGCGCATCTTCCGGAGAAATCTCACCTTCCTTCAGTGCACGGCGGATCAGAAGCCATGATGCAAGGTCAAGCAAGCGGGTCGTCAGGCGCATGCTCTCGGTCGCGTAAAGTACCGTGGACGTACCCTTGAGAGCCTTGGC
Source organism: Candidatus Filomicrobium marinum (assembly GCF_000981545.1). NCBI lineage: Bacteria > Pseudomonadati > Pseudomonadota > Alphaproteobacteria > Hyphomicrobiales > Hyphomicrobiaceae > Filomicrobium > Candidatus Filomicrobium marinum. Next base: position 204,574 of record NZ_LN829119.1, on the reverse strand, counting down.
ATCAATGCGTCCAGCGCCGTCGAGATAAGCAGCGGCTTCTTCTACGAGCCTCATACCTTGCCGGAACACTTGGTCGAACTGTTGGGAAGCCTGAAACTTCTCTCCAAAGAGGACCGTCACGCCGCTGGACTCAGCAGCATCGAACGCATAAGGGCCGTTGCTCATGACACACTCTGACACAACCAGTTACAAATTGATGACGTCACTATAACGCTAAACGTAGTGAGGCCATAGTTAACAACCGCGCCAAAATAGCGGCAGGCTCAAAAAATGTGAGTGGATTAAAAAAATGAGCCGCTCGAAGGGCGGCTCAAAAAGTCAACAGGGAGGCGTCAAACAGAGTGGACAGTACCACTCAATCCAGAAGCACTGGATGCGCCAAACTATAGGCACCCCATACCTAACAACTGCCTAACGCTGAGTTCGAAATTGATACTATCTGTAATCACTCAATTGAGAGGTCAGTCGTTGCTAACGATTGCTTTACCATATCCTCAATTTTCACCTACCCCCCACGATAAGCATACTCCGACTAGCTTTTGAAAATGGCACTCGCCGCCTGTTCGTGCGCCCGCTTAACTTCAAGCTCCGTCCGAACCCTGACGATTTCTTCTTCCAGTGCTGTGATCCGCGCCTGAAGTTCATCGATCGAAAGTGCTGTCAGATCTTGTTTGAACGCCTCGACCGGCCGACGTTGTGCTTCATCCCAATCCATCATCGCCTCCTTCATAACGCGCGACTTGCTGGCTCATCATGCTGGCATGCCGCAAGGCTTGCCTCAACCATCGCGCTCGGGCATTCCTGCCAGGAGAATTGAAAAGACCAAATGAACCGCGAAGGACCACAGCATGACCGGCATCCCGCAATCCATGAACTTCATCAACTGCAGCGACAAGGGTGGTCCCGAGGTTCTGAAGCTAGACTCGATGCCGACACCGGAACCAGGCCCAGGGCAGGTGCTGATCAAGGTTGAGGCGGCAGGCGTCAATCGCCCCGATCTCTTACAACGTCAGGGCTTGTATCCTGCCCCCAAGGGTCACAGTGAGACCCTTGGGCTTGAAGCGGCTGGTACGGTGGTGGCCCTTGGCCCGAACACACATCACTTCAAGCCCGGCGACAAAGTCATGGCGCTGCTCAACGGCGGCGGTTACGCGCAGTATTGCCTTGCCGAGGAGGCGACATGCCTGCCAATACCTGACGGCCTGCCCATGATCCAAGCCGCCGCCGTCCCAGAAACCTTCTTCACGGTCTGGCACAATGTCTTCGAACGCGGCGGACTGAAGGCCGGCGAATGGTTCATGATCCACGGTGGCACATCCGGTATCGGTGTCACGGCCATCCAACTCGCCAAAGCCTTTGGTGCGAAGGTCATCGCCACAGCGGGATCGGATAGCAAATGCCAAGTCTGCCGCGAGCTCGGCGCGGATGCCGCGGTGAATTACAAAATGGACGACTTCGTCAGTGTCGTGAAAACTGTCACGGACAAACGCGGCGTCGATGTCATCTTGGACATGGTCGGCGGTGACTACATCGCCAAAAACATCGCCTCACTTGGAGACGATGGACGCCTCGTCAATATTGCCTATCAGAAGGGATCAAAGGCCGAAGTTGATTTCATGCGGGTCATGCTGAAGCGTCTGACGATTACCGGCTCCACACTTCGGATACGCCCAACTGACGTCAAAAGCCGCATTGCTCGTTCCCTCGAACAAAACGTGCTCCCGTTATTGGCTGACGGAAGCATCAAGGTCGTCATGGACTCGACCTTCCCTCTCAACGAAGCAAGCAAAGCCCATGCGCGCCTCGACCAAGGCGAACACATCGGCAAAGTCGTCCTGACGGTGTAGCGGGCGCTATAAGCTAGGTGGAGGGTCGCAAACGTGGCCCCTCCCAACGGGGGCCTACCAGCGCAACTCAGTCATAGCTGCAATAGGTCGGGCAGCAGGATCGGGAAATAACGTTTCGAGCTGGGCGGCATCCAAAACCGCTCCCCTTTCCATATGCACGGCACTGGCAACGTAGACCGCTGCGATGTCTGCTGCGACGGCACCGGCGATATCCGTTTTCACGCCATCGCCGATAGCAAGCAAACGGTCCCGCGCGATCGGATGACCCTTGAGCGCAGCAAGCCGTTCCTCAGCCATACTGTAGATCGGCGCAAATGGCTTTCCGGCATAGGACACGTCTCCGCCGAGTTCCTCATAGGCGTTCGCCAACGCGCCTGCGCAATAGATGATACGCCCACCCCTTTCGACCCTGACATCGGGATTAGCGCACACCATCGGAAGCGTACGCTGCGCAAGACCAGAAAGCAGCTCCGCATAGTCAGTCGGAGTTTCACTCGTATCGTCGAACAAGCCGGAGCAAACGACGGCCTCAGCGCTTTCCGCGTCAACCAATTGAACATTGAGCCCGCCGTAGAGGCCAAGGTCCCGTTCGGGTCCAAGATGGAAGATCCCTTTTGAACCGAACGCTTCGATCAAGTGTCGTGTCGCGTCGCCCGACGTAACGATCGCGTCGTAGGCATTGCGTGGAACACCAATCTGATCGAGCTGCGCCTGAACCCCCTCCATCGTCCGTGGGGAATTCGACAACAACAGTACCAGCCCGCCTTGGTGTCGGAAATTCTGACACGCAGTGACGGCCTCCGCATAGGGCGTAACGCCGTTGTGCATGACACCCCAGATGTCGACGAGCCATGCGTCCGTTTCAGCAGCAAGGGGCTCGATCGATCTGATTAGAGAGATCGACGCATGAGGCGAGGCTATCATAGAGCTGTTACCGGAGATACTTGGAGAAGACACGTCGCGCAGAGTGCGGCGACGACAAAAGCCGCCACCGCACTAGCCTGGAACTGCAATAAAGATCAAGCCGCGACGTGACCGTTCTTCCCGGATTCGAGCGCGCCGCGCTTCACCGGTCGCGGCCCGCCAAACATATGGCCTTGGCCAAACAGAACGCCGAAGCCGAAGATGCGGGCGGCAACCTGCTCGTCGTCAATCCGGCCAACTACGAGCGTAAGCCCGATGTCAGCCAAATGGCGGCAAATATCCCGAGCCGGAATAAGCGTCTCGCCAGCCATCAAGCCATCGAGAAATACACTTGCATCAAGCTTGGCAAAGTCGAACCCGATAGCTTTGAGCTCCGCGAAATCCATATCGAGGTCCGTGACAGACCCAATCGCGTAGCGGAACCCGAGACTGGCCAGATCAGCCAACGTCGCGCGTTCCCGTTCTCCGAAGGCACGAACATCGGCCTGCGAGAAGGTCATAACCAGCTGACCGGAAAAGTTCTCACGGGCACGGTAAGCATTCTCGACGCCGTCCAGGAATTTGTCCGCGTTGAGGGACTCGCCGCTGATCTTCGAAAAGAGCGATCCTTGCCGTCCACGGCACTCAAGTTGCAAGGCCACCTGAGACGTCCGCTCAATATTGACCCGATCAATAATCGGCAGAATGGCGCGGCCCGCGTAACCGTCACGGTCGTCATAGACGTCCAGCACGTCACCGCGCTCATCGCGCAGCCTCAGGGACACTTCGAAATGACGCGGCTTGCGGTCCTTGAGGGTGAGAATCGGCTCCAGCAGAACATCAACCCGGCCGGCCACCAAAGCATCTTTAATCGACTGAATACGCACCTCACGGCCCGCAGGGGCTCCGCCACGCACAGGTTGATCCGTAGATCGCATCGAGTTTGCTGCCGATTTCAAGGCATCGACGGACTGGTTCACGGCTCCTTCCGAACGCCAGCGTCCAAAACCACCGTTCGCGGCTTCTGCAGCATTTACCTCGTCCGCAAGCTTCTTGATCATCGCCTGCAGCATTTCTACGTCGCCTTCCCGCGCACGGACTGCTGGCGTCGACGCAGCCAAGTCAGACGACCCGGCCGCGCGCGATTTTCCATCATCAGAGGAGAGAGAAGGAGAATTGCGCATGGGAGGCGGCTTGGCCAAATCTGCCGATAAGGGGGGCGGCACAACGGGCTGATGACCACGCACCCCATGACCTGGACTATCCCGGCGTGGCTCTGGCCGTGATGCAAACTCCGGCAATGCAAAGTCAGCTGTGCCAAATTCCGGACGATCCACGGGCGCGCCATCACCCCGGCGCCGAAGCCGGGGTGGAGAACCAACAGGTTTCGCCGAAAATCTGGGGTTGGCGTTGCGAGAACCATCCACTGAGTTGGCGCCCAACTGCTCAATCTGATCTTCCAGTTGGGAAATCTGCGACTTCATCGCATAGACGGCCCTGCGCCCGCGCACGATCGCGTGCAGCGCCATCAAACAAATGAGAATCACCACGGACATCGTAAGTGACGTCCACACATCCAGACCGCCGTGCAGATGCGCTGCAGTGCCCAACGCAAACGTAAACAGCGCCATAGACACGAGAACAAGGGCTTCCGCAAACCGCCCTTTGCCGGCCGGCCTGGTCCTTCTTCCTTGCTGTGTCACTTCCATAACCTGAGGCCTCATCGACCGCGTAATTCCGATTCGCTTGCTTAGAAGCATCGGAAGACCTGTGAAAAATGGCAACGCTCCTAATCAGCCCTGTCACCAGATTTCTTTAACTAGCGGCGACCTTTGCGCTACGTGACAGCGCCGATTGGCGGAAGTGCAACACTCATGCGGCCTACAGACCACTTTCCGAGCATTTAGCAATCCAAGCTCTACTCTTGACCTCAGGAGAGAGATTTCAAAGCCCCAAGCGCCCGGTCGCGAATGTCCGTCAGCTCGTCGATTGTCGCAATAAGCGACGGTGCTACGATCATCGTGTCGTTGATTACGCGCACATAAAGATCGTGATCATGGAAAGCCCGTTGCAGTAATTCATAACCGCGCACGCCCGGACCACGCGCTGATGGCTCAATATCGATGCCGCACATCAATCCGATCGGGCGGATATCGAGAACGATGGGCATGGATTGCATTTCCATCATCACGTCCGCAAACACCTCTTCCAATGTGCTGGCACGTTCGAACAACGCCTCATCGCGATAGATATCGAGCGTCGCCATCGCCGCTGCAGTCGCGAGAGGATGACCGGAATACGTATATCCGTGGAAGAACTCAGGCGCGTGTTCCGGTCCGGTCATCAGGGCTGCATGGATATCCCCGCTCACAAGCGTGCCTGCAAACGGAACGGCACCGTTCGTCACGCCCTTCGCAAAGGCAATGATGTCTGGCGTAAGCCCATACCGCTCCGAAGCAAACCCATATCCCGTGCGGCCAAACGCCGTGATCACCTCATCGAAAATCAGAAGAATGCCGTGACGCTTGGTAATCTCGCGCAGCCGCTCCAGATACCCCTTGGGCGGCGGCAGGCACCCCGTCGACCCCGCGATCGGCTCGACAACAACCGCCGCGATATTGCTGGCGCCATGCAGCGCAACGAGTTGCTCAAGCTCATCGGCAAGTTCACGGCCCCACTCCGGCTCACCTATAGAAAACGACTGATGCTCCCGGTCATACGTACACCGGAGATGATCGATACCTGGGAGCAGCGTCCCAAAATCCCGCCGGTTTGCGGGCACACCACCCACCGACAAGCCGCCGAACCCGACACCGTGGTACCCGCGCTCCCGCCCGATAAAACGGGTGCGTTGGCCTTCTCCGCGTTGCCGGTGATACGCGAGCGCGATTTTCATCGCGGTATCCACGGCCTCACTGCCTGAATTTGAAAAGAAGACGTGATCCAGCCCCGCCGGCGCGAGCGCTGTCAGCCGATTGGCCAGCTCAAACGCCTGCGGATGCCCGAACTGAAAAGCTGGAGCATAATCGAGGCGGTAAGCCGCCTCCTTGATCGCCGCCGCGATCTCTTCGCGGCCATGCCCGGCGTTGACGCAATAAAGCCCCGAGGTCGCATCGATGACCTGACGGCCGTCGCTCGTCGTGTAGTGCATGCCTTTGGCACTGACGACCATGCGCGGACGGCGCTGAAATGCACGATTTGCCGTGAACGGCATCCAATAGGCCGCAAGATCGCTCGGCTCATTCTTCAGGTGCTCTGCCACACGTATCATCCATGAGAGTTACGAAAGCGGACGGCATGAGCCGCCAAATCCACCCACTTCAATATCTTGGATCGAAATTAGCAGTATGACGATAAGTGGGATATGCGATCTTAGCGGAATACCCATCCACCGTTAATTCGTCGTCATGATCCAACGACACACGCCCCGTCAGCCTCACGTAACGCCAGTGTTTGCGGGCCCTACCGGCTTCTCTGAACCGCCGAGGCAAATACAGCCGGACAATTCTCAGGCCTCTGCCCAATTCGTGCCACGCCGTGGCCAAGGCCCGCCCAGAATCGTCCCCTCATTTAGATCTCGTTAGCCGAATCGGCGTGCTATGGTCACGCCTGGGCGCACTCTTAAAAGTCCTGGCGTATCACGGAGGAGAACAGCCCTATGTTGATGAGTGTTGTTGACGAGTTGCATCTGGACGCCGTCTATCCTGAGTTGCAGGGGGCACGTGTCCTGATTACGGGATTGAGTGGCTCGTGCGGTATCGACATTGCGCGTGCGTTCGCCGACCATAGTGCCCGCCTCGTCGTACGTGCGGCTGAAGAAACTCCTGAAATTGATGAGATCGCAACGCTGCTGAACCAATCGGCGGCGGACCTTCGGCTGTTTACGGACCCGGACGCGGCGGACGCGAAGGGCGCCGTTGTGTTCACCCAGGGCCCCGCGCAGAAAGCCTTTGGCGGCCTCGATACCGTGATCAACCTCATCTCCGTCAGCCGTGAGGACTTCGCCGATTGCACTGATCTCGAGGACATCGAGAATGCGATCGCAGCTAAGATTTCCGCCATGACGCGCATGAGCCATGTGCTAGCGAACCGGATGCGCCTGACCCTGACCGAGGGCTCGATCCTCAACGTCATCGCGATGCCCCAAACAACCGACCCGGGCATGACCATGCTGCTCGGCATGCTGCGCACCGCCATCGCAGCTTATACGCGGCAGGAAGCAACGAAGTGGGCTGACAACGCGATCCGGATTAATTCAGTCGTGCCGAAGGCCGTCGACCCCTTCCAATATGACGACGACGAATGGTCGGACATGGGAGAGCCGGACGTTGCCGCGCTCGCCTTGTATCTCGCTTCCCGCAAAGGCAACCGCCTTTCAGGCCACATCTTTGAAGCGACGCAGATCACGACAGGGGGCCGGTAACGGCCTCGCTGTTCCCGACCCATCTCCGAGAAGGCCCCCGTTTTGGCTAACGGACGAAAGGACGACGCCAAATCGATGAACACCACCCAATTTCCACTTGCCGGTAAGTGCCGCTGCGGCAACGTCCACATTGAGATCGCGGCAGCTCCCATCATGACGTCGGCGTGCCACTGCCGGGGCTGCCAGCGAATGAGCGCCAGCGCCTATTCCCTGACAGCGATGGTCCCGGCGCAAGCTTTCCGCGTGACAGCCGGTGAACCGGAGAAGGGTGGCATCAAGGGCCCGCAACTCGATCACTACTTCTGTCCCGACTGCAAGACATGGATGTTTACACGCATTGTCGGCATGGCCGAAATCGTCAACGTCCGCCCCACGATGTTCGATGATTCGAACTGGAGCCGCCCCTTCATTGAGACGATGACAGCCGAGAAGCTGCCATGGGTGGAAACACCCGCGCGTTATAGCTACGAAGGTTTTCCACCGCCAGAAGACTTCCAGCGCCTTCTGGATGCGTTCACCGCCGACCAGTGAAACGCGGGATCATTCCTTCCGCAAAATTTTGTCCATCGCTTTGCCCCGCGCCAGCTCATCGATGAGTTTGTCCAGGTAGCGGATTTCGCGCATGGTCGGCTCTTCGATATCCTCCACGCGGACACCGCAAACCACGCCTTTGATCAGGGCGCGCGACGGATTGATTTCGGGGGCCTCGGCAAAGAAGGTTTCAAAGTCCGTCTGCTTCTTCAGTTGAGCTTGAAGCTCCTTCTGGCCATAGCCCGTCAGCCAGGAGATGATCTGATCGACCTCCGCTTTTGTGCGCCCCTTTTTCTCAGCTTTGGCAACGTAATGCGGATAAACGCTCGCGAAGCTCATTGCATAGATCCGATGTTTCGCCATGCGTTGCTACTCCTAGGTGCGCCTTGTTAAATTGTACTCTCCGTTCCGATCATATCTTTTGAATCGACGCGGATTACGACAGCAACTGGGCATCGACCACTTCCGAAAAATCCCTCAAGCTGACATCGCCGTTGCATACAGCGCTCGATTCCGAGCGAGCCGGACTAAAGCTTGAAGGGTGCGCAGTTGTGACATCTTCTTCGCGGTCCGGCGCAACTAAGCCTCTGCAACGCTTCCTTGATGGCTCAGCTGCAAATTGCATGTGGAAAATGAGACTTGTCGTATTTTGTTAGACACTAACTGATCCGCGCAGGATAGATGCACAACATCGGCCATCCCCGGACGCAGGTAGAGCCCGTTCTCGGGTCGGAACTTCCCACGACCAACCTGGCCGTGTAACCTTCTGCGAGGACTCAGAATATTAGGGACGGAGCGCACCTTGGATTCGTATTTGCAGGTTGCTCAAGCTGTCTTGAGGTCAACTCGCCGGCCAATGAGCGCGCGTGCGATACTAGATGTTGCATATAAGGCAGGTGTTGTGCCGCCCCACCTTTACGGAAAAACTCAACAAAAAACGCTTCAAGCGCGGCTAAGTGAGGACATTCTTCATCACCGCGAGACATCAGCATTCTACAGAACCGAGCCAGGGCAATTCTTTTTGGTTGAGTTCCTTGACGATCCAACAATTCCAGAAGAATGGAAGACCAAATTTCCAGCTCGGAGGCGCACACGTGACCTCAAGCGCGATAATACGCTGGGAGTAAAAAGATCTTTTTTGAAGCGCTGGTGCAAGCGTGAATCCGATTTCCATGAATTCTTCAGAGCTGCGGATGCCGAGGGAGCACTAGCTTATTTGCACCCGGATGACATGGCTGGGCACGACTATTGCGCGACTTGGACATTTTCCATGGTCTTCCGTAATGACTGCGTTCTAGCGTACCGAATAGGACGCTACCGAGACGACCGAGATGCTTTCGCCAATAGGCGGTCTGTTGGATTCCAAGGAGCGCTTGCAGTCGACGACACCTCACTATTTTCTCACGATGCACTTGGTGCAGAGGACTGTTCAATTTCAGTCCTTGTTCAGGATCTTGATCTTTCGCTTTCCACATTCTATGGCGAAAGCGCGACACGCCCTGAGATTGACTGCGTCATGGTTGTTGAGAATGGATGTTCGGATATTGACCTAGTAATAGTAACCACGTGGAATTGCCCTGATTGGTTTGAGCCAACCACACGAAGACTGTCGCTCAACGAACCACGCTGGTTATGCACATCCGTCCTACACAACGACCTAAAAGACTTTGAGCCATGGAGCGCAATGATACTAGCGGGCTGGGGCCCCTCAAAGGAACGGAGGGGATTTGGCAAGAAAAACAATAACAAACCAACAAACCGTCTTTTTTAAATTTGAGCTTCAGAGCGGCGATCCAAGACGTCAAAAGGCCGCGCTGCAAGATGTTTGCCGGCTGTATAGAGGCGGTGCTCAATTTTCTCCCGAAACACGCATTTCATTTGAGATGTTGATCGCAGGACTTACCGTCAACAGTCGCGACGAGAAAGTCGTTCGCTGGTGCCTTAATTCCATCGCGCAATTCGGGAGAAAAATTAATACGTTGCAGAGCGTAGAATTTGCGCTGAAACAACACGAAGAAAATCCAGAGATTGTAGCGGCAGCAGTCTCTGCATTGGCGTCATTGTACCGAGGGCAGATTCCTGGATTGAACGCGTTGAAGAATGTCGAGCCTCAAACCCAGATGCTTGCCGCAATGCAAACTGTACCTCCTTCGATGCTCGAGCTTGGAGGGCTAGCCATCGATTTATCGAAAGCAGATGCAGAAGTTCTCAAGCTTGCATTGATCGTGGTAGGGCTCAACAAGGACATACAAAATTTATTGCACCCTAGACACGAGAACGGCGAAATCGTCAGAGAACTCGGCCAGCACGATGATAGAATCGTCCGACAATATAGCGTCTGGGCAGTAATTGAGAACAACCTACTAGGGCTGGATCATCTGGGCATACCGTTTCATCGACTTGACTCGGAACCGGCTAATGTCCAGTCCAAGATGCTACAACTTGGCGCGGCCTCTATTCCCGATCTGTCGAAGCGTCAGTCACTAATCATTCAGGGCAGCAATTTAGGGTCAGCAGATGCCCGCGAGGGGCTCTCAAAGGGATTGGCATTCACATTCTATGATGGCCTTCAGGACGTAACTCTCGCGTGGTTTGACACGGAAGAAAGTCGGCGTGTCCAGCTCGTACTCGCAGAGCATTTCGCACGATACTCAGAGGAATCCCCAAGTTATCGGGACAAAGCACTCGAACTGACCGAGAAAGATGATGCATTCCGGGAACGTGTGCTGCTGGGAGCCGAAGGCCTGCCGCTATATGGTGAGATCGTATCACGGAAGTCCCCGTTTTCGTCGGGACTTTTCGGCGTAGAAGAAGACGCCCAACTAAAGAGAGTGTTAGAGGCGGTAAAATTGCAGAACTCAGTGAACGTCCTCGTTCTCAACGCAACACCTGACGATCAGGGGCGCATTAGGGCTGACAAAGAGGCGGCACTTCTTGAAGAGCGCCTTGAGATGGTCAAAGCCCCGCGACGACACTTGAAAGTTGTCCAACGCTTCGCCGTGCGGCTCGACCAAATCCAAAAAGAACTTTTGAATCACGAACCGAAAATACTGCACTTTAGCGGCCACGGTGATACCGGTGTGCTGCTCTTTGAGGATCACAACGGGAGCACAACCGAACTTAATGGCGACGTGCTTGCTGATATTCTTCACACATATGGAAATTTGGAGTGCGTCGTACTTCACGCATGTTTCACTGAGCAGGTCGCGCAGGCTTGCGCGAAACACGTGAAAGTCGTGATTGGCTCGATCGACTCTATCGATGACGCAACGGCACCCAAGTTCACCTATGCGTTTTATCAGGCGCTCGCACACGGCCGTTCCTACAACAACGCCTTCGAGATGGGGCGAAATGAGGTCAAAACGGTGAGCCGTCGCGAAGCCGCTAAGTATAAACTAATCACCTAACTCATTTTGCCTCGCACCCATCAGGGGTCCATTTCGCGACACTCGAACTAAGCTTTCTCTACTTCCCCCACCCCATTACCGAACAGTGTGACAAGCGCATTGTACAGGACGTTGGGTCTGACTCTTTCGGGCAAAAGTAGCCCGTCGATCGTCAGGAGGGTGATGAGCCGGTAGAGTGCCGGGTTGTACGTCCCGAAGCGAACATGGCGCGCCATGGCGAAGAATTCATCGCGGACTCCCTCCCTCGCGACCGCGCCCTCATCAGCAACTGGCGCAGCTTGTCGAACCTCGCCACTATCGCGAACTTGGCGCCATCATTTTCTCGACGATACCAGAGGTACTCGCGTCAAAACTCGCCTCACGCGCAGGATAACCCTCGAAGGATTTGACGAAGGTTTCCACAATGCCCATCGCATGCGGGATCGCCCATGAGCGGTTTTCCTGCCACTCGTCAAAACCACGCGCCTCGGGGAAACGTTCGAAGTTTGCACTCGGAATGAACGTACCGCTCGTGTTATCATACAACGTTGCTCGTTTGATGCTTTTGCGAAATGCAGAACAGTAGAGGGCGGCCGTGGAATTAATTGCGCAGTTGGCGGATTGGAGTCTGCTAGTCTTTGCGCTCTTATTGTTTGTCGTTGAAGTTATTGCCTACGTCACTGGATATCGGCTCGGTCAGCGTCAACGTGCGAACTCTAGTGGAGATGCTGAAGGCGTCGGGTTCATCGTCGGTGGCATACTGGGCCTACTTGCGTTCGTTCTGGCGCTCACTCTGTCTTATGCGAATACGCGTTTTGCGGAACGGCGGCACGCAACGCTGGAGGAGGCCAACGCAATAGGTACGGCTTGGCTGCGAGCCCAAGCAATTGATCACCCGCGCGGACACGAGATCGCCAAACGGCTCGAGGAATACACGCGTGAGCGCAAGCGCTTTCAGCAAGCCCATCGGCAGTCGGCCGAACTTGAAGAAAGTAACAAACGCACATCGAACCTGCAGGCTGAGATCTGGGAAGATATGGCCGCTATCTCGCGCGAGCGCACCGACCCAATCGTTGCCGCACTGATGCAAGCCCTCAATGACACTTTTGACATGAGCACCGCCCAACGCTTCGCTCACGAAGCAAAGTACCCACCGCAAATGTTCTGGCTGCTGATCGGGCTCGCGCTAATCTCGGTGAGCGCGCTTGGTTATCAGCTCGGTTTAAAGGGGCAAAAGACCCACCTTCTTGTCGGCATTCTGATAGCTGTTTGGACAGCAGTCATCGTTGTCATACTTGACATCAGCGCCCCAAGAATCGGGTCAATTCGCACTGGTACCGCCGTTTATGACTGGACGCTCGAGGGGTTTAATGGAAACCCGTAAACGTCCCAGGTACTTATTTCCCCTGCGAAACTGCAGCCTCTGCGCCTGAAGCAATGGACGTAGACAGCCGCACCAAGCGTTCCTCAAACTCGGAGAAGGTGACGCCTTTGGCGCCGCGTTTATGGAAGAAAACCTGCTGAGCGAAGGTCCGCATGGCCGATGTGCCGAGCGCCGCCGAGATCAGGGCGTTGGGCACCTGCTGATCGAGGCCGAAACGCATCGCGCGCTTGAGCAGAAAGCCGGGCAGCTCCGGCGCGAGCGCAACGTCGGGCGCGGGCCCCATGTGCAGGAGATGGTCGGCAATCGCCTGACCGGCGCGCCGCCCGAAGTGAAAGGCAAGGCGAATGCCGCCACCCGTCGCTGGTGACACCATCCCGGCAGCATCACCCACAAGCATGACACCGTTCCCCGCCCACGGCCGCACCAATCCACCGCACGGGATGCGCCCGGCACGACGCCCCACCAGACGCGCCTTGCCGAATTGAAAAATGCGGTCCGTATAGTTCAGGAACTTTCCTACGTCGGGACGCCGCCCCGGTCCGACAGCGAGACCCGCCTGGACGACGGTAGGCGCGGACGCGACCCAAGCCAGATAGCCGGGAGCGATCTCCGAGTTGAGAAAGCAGTGCAGGAAGCGCGGGTCGATATCGCAGAGCCCCTCGTACTCATACTCGACACCGGTGAGAAAGCGGCTGTTGCGCCCCAGCCCGAAGTGCCGAGCAACGGCCGAGCGCGATCCATCAGCCCCCAGAATATAACGGGCGCAGATGTTGAGGTTACTCAGCCGGAAGACGTCGCCTTCGCGAGCCGCGCCCTCAAAACGTGTCTTCCAGAGCAGATGCGCTCCCGCCCGTTGCGCCTCGTCGGCCAGCCACCTCAGGAGGTTCGCCGTGTCGGTCGTCAGAAAGAAGTATCCCGGCGCGAAAAGATCCACGTGCTTGAGATTGGGGGCGTAGAGCCGGACGCCATAGACGCGACGGGTCAGCGCATGCGGGATGTCGATTTCCTCGACAGCTTCTTTGACAAGGATGCCGGTCGTCGCCACGCGATGGCCCGCGCCGTGCTTGGCATCAAGCACCGCCACCTTGAGGCCGCGCATCGCTGCCGTTCGCGCTGCGACGAGACCTGCGAAGCTGGCCCCGACGATAACGAGGTCATAGGACGCTGCGGCAGGCAACATGGCAGATCTCCCATCCAGACGTTGTCGATCAAGCGACGATGGAAGGAAATTACGCAGTATACGCGAAAAGAGTGGGGCTCGATGATGGCCGTTCTGCGTCAAGCGGAGGTAATGAGACGGGCTTTCCGCGTTTCGACAAACAAGCGGAAAGCCCTAGGGTCACGCGCCATGAGAGATGAGTCTTCAGGCCCGAGTTTCCTCTGCGGCGAGCACAGGATAGTCCGTATATCCGGCGCGGCCAGGCGTGTAGAACGTCGCTTCATCCGGCGCGTTGAGAGCCGCGCGACGGCGCACACGCTCCGGCAAGTCGGGGTTGGCAATAAAGCTCTTCCCGAACGCAACGGCAGCCGCCGTCCCTTCCGCGATCACAGCCGTAGCGCTGTCCGCATCGTATCCTCCAGCCACGATCATCGGACCGCTGAAACATCCGCGCGCCAGCGCCACCACATCTTCCTCGACCGTGTTCGCAGTCGGCCGCATCACATGCAGATAAGCAAGGTCACGCTTATCAAGTTCGGCGATGTACTTTTCATAAAGGGGCACCATCTCGTCTTCTTCGATGCCATTGAATTGGTGGCCCGGACTGACCCTCACCCCGACACGGTTGGATCCAACCTCGGCGATCACAGCGTCGATAACCTCAAGCGGCATCCGAATACGGTTTTCAATAGAACCGCCGTAACGATCCGCACGCTTGTTGACATTGGTGGAGAGAAACTGATGCAGCAGGTAGCCATTGGCACTGTGCACCTCGACACCGTCAAAACCGAGGTCGATGGCATGACGCGCCGCCGTCGCAAACTCCTTGGCGGTTGCACCAATCTCATCCGTCGCGAGCGCCCTTGGCACGTCGTGCGCGACGAAGCCGCTGGCGTCGGTGTAAATTTGCCCCGGAGCAGGCACCACGCTCGGCGCCACCACGTCGGCTTTCACGCCGCGATTAGCAGCAGCTGCGACACGACCGACATGCCAGATCTGACTGACAATCTTCGATCCTGCGCCATGCACCGCATCGACGATCTCTTTCCAGCGCACCATCTGGGCCTTGGTATGTAGTCCCGGCGTCCGGGGATAGCCCATCCCCTGAAATGAGGCCTGGGTCGCTTCCGTAATGATGAGGCCTGCGCCCGCGCGCTGAGCATAATATTCGGTCGCAAAATCTGCCGGCACACCCATCTCATTGGCACGAGAGCGCGTCAGGGGCGCCATGACAAATCTATTCTTGAGTTTCAATGCGCCGAGTTGGGTCGGCGTGAAAAGGACATCTGAAGCCATCGTGTTCATCCCCGGCTGGTTCTAAAAACTGTTCCGGCAAGATGACTCGCGGGATGGCCCACGAACGTCTCGCCACCGAGGGACGTAGGAAGCTGGTTCTTTAGTTCAATGATACCGAACAATAGAATAATCGTGAACAGCAAATGCCCGGCGGCGGCGCGACCGTTCCCAGGTTGGAAAAAATTAAGCTTTCATCCTTACCGAACTTGTCCTCTACGAGCTTAGGCCTCAAATCGGCATAATCGTCAGGTAGACGGCCATTAAAGCTGCAATCTTGCGGCCAAAGCTCTTGACAATATTCCCCAGCCTCCCTTATTCACGGCACGCCTGCTGGCACTCAAAGCAAGTGAGTGCTAACAGCGTCACCCAGATGGGTTGACCGGACGGCGTAGGCCGTGCCGCATTTTTCGTTTTTTGAACTCTCATTGAAGAGTTCCGCTTCAAAGCAAACGGAGCCTCCGCAATATGAAATTCCGTCCTCTTCACGATCGTGTCGTCGTAAAGCGCGTCGACAGCGAGACCAAGACTGCAGGTGGCATCATCATCCCTGACACCGCCGCGGAAAAGCCTCAAGAAGGCGAAGTCGTCGCGGTCGGCCCAGGCACCCGCGGTGATGACAACGAACTCATCGCCCTCGACGTCAAGAAGGGTGACCGCGTGCTGTTCGGCAAATGGTCGGGCACCGAAGTTAAGGTCGACGGCGTTGAGCTGTTGATCATGAAGGAAAGCGACATCATGGGCGTTATCGAGAAGTAAGCGCCCGGTCCCTCCTCAAATTTTGAATTCAATTCCTCCGGCCTGTTCCGGACCAAACTCTCCAGGAGACAGCAAACATGGCTGCTAAGGACGTACGCTTTTCGGCAGATGCCCGCGAGCGCATGCTGCGCGGCGTCGACATCCTCGCCAACGCGGTGAAGGTCACGCTCGGCCCCAAGGGTCGCAACGTCGTCATTGAAAAGTCTTTCGGTGCACCGCGCACTACGAAGGACGGCGTCACCGTTGCTAAGGAAATCGAACTCGAAGATAAGTTCGAGAACATGGGCGCACAGATGCTGCGCGAAGTCGCTTCCAAAACGAACGACATCGCTGGCGACGGCACCACCACCGCCACCGTTCTCGCACAGGCTATCGTTCGTGAAGGCCTGAAGTCGGTTGCCGCTGGTATGAACCCGATGGACCTGAAGCGCGGCATCGATAAGGCCGTTGTCCAGGTTGTCGAAATCATCGGCAAAAAGGCAAAGAAGGTCAAAGACTCGAACGAAATCACCCAGGTCGGCACCATTTCCGCAAACGGTGAAATCGAAATCGGCGAGATGATCGCTGAAGCAATGCAGAAAGTCGGCAACGAAGGCGTCATCACGGTTGAAGAAGCCAAGTCGCTCGAAACCGAACTCGACGTCGTCGAAGGCATGCAGTTCGACCGCGGTTACCTCTCGCCGTACTTCATTACGAACGCCGAGAAGATGATCGCCGAACTGGACGATCCTTATATCCTCATTCACGAGAAGAAGCTTTCCGGTCTCCAGCCTCTGCTCCCCGTTCTCGAAACGGTTGTGCAGACAGGCAAGCCTCTCCTCATCATTGCTGAGGACATCGAAGGCGAAGCCTTGGCGACCCTCGTCGTCAACAAGCTGCGTGGCGGCCTCAAGGTTGCTGCCGTCAAGGCTCCCGGCTTCGGCGATCGCCGCAAGGCCATGCTTGAGGACATCGCGACCCTCACGAACGGTCAGACGATTTCCGAAGACCTCGGCATCAAGCTCGAGAACGTCTCCATCGACATGCTGGGCCGTGCTAAGCGCGTGACCATCACGAAGGATGACACCACGATCGTTGACGGCGCAGGCAAGAAGAAGGACATCGAAGCCCGCGTTTCGCAGATCAAAGCACAGATCGAGGAAACGACGTCCGACTACGACCGTGAAAAGCTCCAAGAGCGTCTCGCAAAGCTGGCTGGTGGCGTTGCTGTCATCCGCGTCGGCGGAGCGACCGAAATCGAAGTTAAGGAGCGCAAGGACCGCGTTGACGACGCACTGAACGCGACCCGCGCAGCCGTTGAAGAGGGCGTTGTTCCTGGCGGCGGCGTCATGCTGCTCAAGGCATCCGCAGCCATCGACGTCGAAGGTGACAACGAGGACCAGGAAGCTGGCATCCAGATCGTTCGCCGCGCACTGCAGGCTCCGATCCGCCAGATCGCAGACAACGCTGGTGTTGAAGGCTCCATCGTCGTCGGCAAGGTGCTCGAAACTCGCGGTCAGTCGTTCGGCTATGACGCCCAGAACGACGAGTACGGCGACATGCTCGAAAAGGGCATCATCGACCCGGCTAAGGTTGTGCGCACCGCACTTCAGGACGCCGCTTCGATCGCCAGCCTGCTGATCACCACCGAAGCTGCTGTTGCTGAAGCTCCGAAGAAGGACGCTGGCCACAGCCATGGCGGCGGCGGCATGGGTGGAATGGGCGGCATGGGTGGAATGGACATGATGTAAGTCCATCCCGCTCACTTTCTGAGCCATTACAATTTGGCCGTCCGCAGGAACCTCTTGCGGACGGCCATTTTTTTCTCACGCGATGTTGATCTTCCCGCACCCCACTGTCGTCGGGTCGAGATCCAGTTTTCACTAGAACGCCACAAATTTGCCATGCCAGCGCCCCGCTGCACCGCACAATCCGGCCCGTGGTTTGCCAGCTGAAAAGACCGTCAACAGCGGTTATGGCAGGAGCGGGGACCTAGGCAGCACACAGCTGTAGGTCTGCACAAAAAAACATTATGCCCCGGAGAAATTACGTGCTGAGCGACTTGAGGAACATGCGCGCGCGAGCCCCCTTGCCCCGAGCCCGAACGCGTCCGATGGCATGCAATCATATTTGGAGAACCACCATTATAGTGGCGCTATGCGCGAGCGTCCCCATGTCGGCCATCGCGCAGCCCGCTGACGCACCAAGCCAGGTAAGGTTACAACTGAAAAGCCTCGCTTACCCAGTCGATGCCGAAGTGCTCTACGGCCTGTCCTCCGGACCAGGCGCCACCTCCACCAACGTTTCCGTGGCAACGCAGGCCGGCAGTGGCGCGCGGACGTTCCTGGTGTCTCACCAGGGAACGCTCCGAATAACGCAGGCTGACGCACCAAACCTTCATCTTGAAAATATCAATTGCGAAGGGGCAGTCGCGAGCACTGACGTTGCTGCACGTATGGCCGTTCTAGCGATCGTTTCTGAAGACGCCGTGTCCTGCACATTTGCGAACAGCACCACGGTCGCAAGCGCCCCCCCAACAGATCAGACAGCGACTCTGACCCAACAGACCCTACAGCGAACAGCAACATCAATCGCGGGCAGCATGCCTGCTACGTCGAATCGTGTGTCAGAGCGTCTGTCCGCCTCCATGGTTCGCAAAATTCCGGTCCCGCAAGCAACGGGCCAATCCTCGAATGAAGAAAATCAGCGCACATCTTCATTGCAGATTCCGTTGACGGGAACCGCCGACGGCAATGCCGGCAACGCGAAATTTTCAACCGCGCTGTCCGACCTGGCCGACGCCAAGGCGCGCGAACAAGGCGAGAAGATCCGTGATAGCGGCTTGAACTTGCAAGGCATCACGGTCGCAAGATCCCGCTTCGACGGGTGGATTGAAGGAAATGCGGGTTACGTTCGCGATTCCCAAAACAACACCTCTGACGCATTCTCCAATCTCGCGCTTGGTGCGGACTATCGGCTCAACCAACGCTGGCTGCTCGGCATGATGGGCACTTATAACAATATCGATTCCGAGACGATTGCATCCGCTCCCGACATCAGCGGTAAAGGCTGGATGGCGGGCCCATATGCCGGCTATAAAATCAACCGCCAGATGTTTGTCAGCCTGAAAGCTTTGCGAGGCGTTGGAGAAACCAGATACTTCGCATCACCCGATAGCGCGTTGACGGCCGATGGCCTCGAAACAAACCGCTGGCTACTCGACGCGACGCTCTCCGGGAACTTGAAGTCTGGCAATTGGACCTTGAGCCCTACCGCGCAATTCAGCCATTTTGCCGAACAGGGCCATCAAGTCGTCGGCGGCGATTCAACAATCCGAGCAAAAGCCGATAGCGAGCGCTTCCTCATCGGTCCGCAAATCTCTTACGAGTTCGCCCCCTCTCAATCCACGCGCGTCACGCCGCGTGCCGCCGTCAAAGCCCTTTGGCAAACGGAAGACATCAGTATCGATGAAGAGGCGATGGAAACTTTGAAAAACGAAAGCCTCAGTGCACGCGTAGAAGCCGGAATTGCTGTCACGTCCCCTGAAGCCAAATTGGACTTTTCAGGAAGCCTGGAAGGATTTGGTGGTGATGAAACCAGCAAGGCTGCTACCGGCAAGGCCACGCTGTCTGTGCCGCTGAACTAAGGGAATAAGAGTGTATACTCCTATCCTAGCGTCGGTGACGGCGCCAAGTCTCACATAAATGCGATCATCGTTTTGCGCAGTCCGCTAGCATCTTGTCACGCTGTTGCGCCGATTCTTTCGTCGCTGACGGCGAAACGCTGGCGCACCATTGCATGTGCTCAGGCACGTTGGAATGCCAAGCCGGGCCGGTAAAACCACACCTCAACCGTTCGTTTTCCTGCTGTTGCTTAAGTGCAGTTGCCGCATACCATTTGCAGCTCGACTGCGCCTGCACGGCAGCTGGTAACAGCATCGTCCCCGCCGCAATAGCACTCATCACAAATGCAGTCGTCATCCGAACCAAAGTCATATCCCGTGATCCTCGCCCGGTCGTTGTAATAGTGGAGTTCACTACGAACTCCTCGGTGTTGCCGTACATCATTCGCTCTTATCGCTGACCGGAGTGGCCCAATCTAACCCGTTTCTCCACCAAAACGCGCTGAAGGCAGCTCCATTGATAAGCTCAGCGGCGACTGATGCCAGCATGCAACACCTCGTTATGGGCAAGAGTACAACGGCCAATGTGAACCGCGACTGAATTCCCCTCAGCTACTCCTGAAGCGAAAAAACGGCGGGAATTGAGGCACTACGCGATGTTTGTTCCACAGCTGGAGCGGCTTGTTGCATCTCATAGCGAGACGGAATCGCGTACACCATCGGTTCCGATCCCGAACCTCCCGCCTTTGCGAGTCCCATGGTTGTCGCCCACACCAGCGCAAAATCAACGCTTCATGCACCCGACATGGACTCTGCGCAACGCATCCTCGAAGATGTGTTCGGCTATAAGCACTTCCGTTCGCACCAGAATGCGATCATCGGGACGTTGCTGAACGGTGGGGATGTTCTGGCCCTCATGCCTACGGGCGGTGGCAAGTCACTATGCTACCAGATCCCGGCATTGGCACGTAACGGAACGGGCGTCGTCGTCTCGCCCCTCATCGCTCTCATGCAGGATCAGGTTGACGCCCTTAAGATCCTGGGCGTTAACGCCGCTTACCTCAATTCGACCCAAACTTCTGCCGAACAACGCGAAATTGCGGCCTCCATTTCGCGAGGCGAACTCGATCTTCTGTATGTTGCGCCGGAGCGCCTGCTTCAGGACCGTACGCTCACCCTTCTCGAACGCGCCGACATTGCCCTCTTCGCAATCGATGAAGCGCACTGCGTCTCACAGTGGGGTCATGACTTCCGCCCCGAATATCGCCAGCTCAAAGTGTTGGCCGAGCGGTTCCCGAATGTGCCCCGTATCGCATTAACGGCCACGGCGGACGAGCGCACACGCGACGAAATCATCACTGAGCTTCGTCTAGAAAAGGCCGATCGTTACATCGCCAGCTTCGATCGCCCAAACATCCGCTACCGTATCGCCGAAATTGGCTCGGTCAGCGCTCGCGAACGGCTCTGGAATTTCATCGAATCCGAACACCCAAAAGATGCCGGCGTCGTCTATTGCCTATCGCGCCGTGCCGTGGAAGAGACCGCCGCGTGGCTTCAGCGTAAGGGCCGCGAAGCGCTCGCATACCATGCGGGCCTGCCGGCCGAGACACGCGCCAGTGCTCAATCGCGCTTCCTCAATGAAGATGGCCTTATCATTGTCGCCACCATCGCCTTTGGCATGGGGATCGACAAACCTGACGTCAGGTTTGTCGGCCACCTCAGCCTGCCGAAATCCATCGAAGCCTATTATCAGGAAACCGGCCGCGCTGGCCGCGACGGAGAACCTGCCAACGCGTGGCTGGCTTACGGTCTGCAAGATATCATCCAGCAACGCCAATGGATCGCGGCGAGTGAAGGCTCGGAGGCTTTCAAACAAGTTCAACGGGGAAAGTTGGACGCGCTGATTGGGTTGGCCGAAAGCCCTGGTTGCCGCCGGCAAGCGCTGCTCTCCTATTTCGGAGAGACGCTGAGCGAGCCCTGCGGAAACTGCGACAACTGTTTGGAGCCCCCAGCAACCACGGACGGCACCGTTCTCGCGCAGAAGGCCCTCTCGACCGTCTACCGCACCGGCCAAAGATTCGGTGTTGGCTACCTGATCGACATCCTCTCAGGCAAAGCCGAAGAGCGCGCAATTCGGCTCTCTCACGACAAGCTCTCCGTGTTCGGGATCGGCAAAGATGTGGACGCTACAGAATGGCGCGGCCTGTTTCGTCAACTCGTCGCTGCCGGCTTGTTAACCGGCGACGAAGAAGGACGTGGGACTTTGGCCCTCACAGACAAGGCGCGTCCGTTATTGCGCGGCGAACAAACGTTCCTGATGCGCGCGGCAGCTCCCGCACGACCACGAGCGAAATCTCGAAGCAGCCAAGGCGCACCGAAGCTCACGGTCTCCGAAACGGACCAGCCGTTGTTTGAAGCGCTCAAGGCACTGCGCATACGCCTAGCCAGCGCGGCTAAAGTGCCCCCTTACGTCATCTGTCATGACCGTACGTTGGCCGAACTCGCACAATTAAAACCGGCAACGCTCGACGCTCTCAATAACATCACCGGCCTTGGAGCCAGCAAGATACGCCGCTACGGTGACGCCTTGATCCAGACAATTACAAATTTCCAACCCCATCCCATGCTGCAAAACAGGCTGGGTGCCAGCGTCAACGCAACATTGGCCTTGCATATTCAGGGGCTCGCCCCAGAAGCGATTGCCGCTGAGCGCAAGATTGAACTAGCGACCGTACACGGCCATTTCGCAGACGCCATCGAAGCCGGACTGCTGACTGCCGAAGACGTACTTGAGCTCGACGCATCGGATATCGATGAGATCCACGCCGTCTTTGACCGTCTCGACACACTGGAAACAGGCAAGCTCGGACCAGCCTATGCAGCGCTCGACAGCCGCTACGATTACGGTGTCCTGAAATGTATTCTGGCAGAACTTGCCTGAACCCACGCGCTTAATGCTTACGCTTCCAGCCTGGCCATAATCTCATTTTGCGCTTGGCGCGTACTAGGCGTCCACTGGGCAACATTCGAGGCAACAAAGTTCGCCTGGGATTTCAAAATGACCCCGTCGTCAAGAATCTTCAGGCCGTTCGCGCGTAGCGTTGTGCCTGTCGACGTGATATCGACAATGAGGTCCGCGCTTCCAGCCGCAGGCGTGCCTTCCGTCGCCCCAAGACTCTCGACAATGCGGTAGTCGGTGAAGCCCTTCGCGGAGAAAAAACGACGCGTCAGATTCACATACTTCGTAGCGACGCGGAACCAACGGCCGTGACTTTCCCGAAACCCACCCGCAATCTCATCCAGATCCGCCATAGTGGAAACGTCGAGCCAGCATTGAGGAACAGCAACAACGACATCGGCGAAACCGAAGCCTAACGGCTTAAGAAGCTCGACGCGTGTTTTCCAATCGGAAATCCGTTCGCGAACGAGATCTTCCCCGGTAACGCCCAAATGCGCCTTGCCGGATTTGAGGTTCGCCGCAATTTCTGAAGCTGACACGAACGCGACATCTACGTTAGCAAACCCTTCAATCTCTCCGCGATAACCGCGCTCATTGCCGGTCTTGCGCACATTGAGCCCGCTCTCGCGGAATAGCTCCAGGGTCTGCTCCATGAGCCGCCCCTTTGAGGGCAGCGCAATCTGCAAGCGTGTAGTCAAAGCCTCGCCTTCTTTACCCATGGCCTACCCCCGCACCGCGGCCAACAAGCGTTCTGTATGAACCGCGCCACCAACAGCCGGCACATCGTGCGGCGCCCCACACATCCGAATGAGCTTGTCATATCGACCGCCACCGGCAACCGGGCTCGCCTCCCCAAGCATCGGGACTATGACCTCGAAAACGAAACCGGTGTAGTACTCAAGCGTCCGGCCGAACTCGGCAGAAAAATCTGCATGAACGACGTCAACACCCGCTTCGGTCAACAATTGCAGGCGTCGGTGATAAGCATCGAGCGCATCCGAAATATCAACGCCCTCACTGCCCATTAGATCCTTGAGCCGAGCACCCGCAGCACGCGCAGGCGCCGTCACACCGATATAACTGCTGATCAAAGCCGCCGTGCGTGGAGACAAGGGTTCGGCACGCTGATCCGCCACCACCATCAGAAGGTTGTCCGTGACCTCCCCGACGGTCCGTGCTCCAACGATCTCAATATCTTCGGAATCGAGATAATTCGACACAAGCTGGACAGCCTCATCCGGCTTCTCGGGATCGAGCTGAGCCAGAAGCTCATTCGGCACCCCGCCTGGCGTGTCGGCGGGCGATTGCGTCAAGCGCATCAGCTCCGTACGAAAGGCGTCCGGACGCCAGAACTGGTGCATAAGGCGCTGCCGCCACCGCGCCGGCATGTCAGCCGCCTCGAGAAGAGCACGGAATAGCCCAAGATCGCCGATCCGGAGCTTGAAGTCTTTCAGACCCGCCGTGCGCAGGCCCTCGAACACGAGAGCCAAGGTCGCGGCATCCGCTTTCTCGCGATCGGCAATACCGAATGACTCGATACCCGCCTGCCGGAACTCGCGGGGATGTGCAGCACCCGCGCCCACTGGCTGAAACCGAAATGCCGTACCGTTGTAGCAATACTTTGCCGGACGATCGCCATTCCGATGGCGCTCGATGTGCAGCCGACATGTCGGCACCGTAAGATCAGGCCGTAGGCAAAGTTCATCGCCATCGGGATCTAGGAACACATAGCTTCGCCCTCTCAGCGACTCTCCGATCACATCGAGATAGACGTCGGCCGGCTGAATCACCGCAGGTGCGACGGCCTCGTGCCCCGCCTTGATAAACACCCCAAGGAGCGTTCTGGCCTGCTCTTCGAGAGCTTCGAATTCGCGTGCTGTCTCTGCGACCATTGTCGACCGGCTTTATTTTTTCTCGTTACAGGACATCGGATGGCGATCAATCGCTTTGAGGAAAGTGCCGCGCCAGCACCTTGCGCACTTCCTCTTCCAAGGCAACCTCGCTAACGGAGAATTGCGCCGGACGCGCTTCTTTCCATTCTTTATTGTCAGCAATCGATTGCGCCGCGAGCGCACCTTCGATCAGGTCCTTGATTTGGACCTCGCCCTTTTCGCGCTCATCCGATCCCTGGATCACGACGCAAGGACTACCGCGCTTGTCGGCATACTTCATCTGCGCCTTCATGCCCGACGTCCCGAGATACATCTCGGCGCGGATACCAGCGCTTCTAAGACGTTGCGTCAGCGCCTGATAATCCGAGAGGCGGTCACGATCCATAACAAGCACGACGACGGGGCCGGGCACATCGCCTTCAGCTCCGCGGCCCAGCGCGTTGAGCGCCGCTTGTAGGCGAGAGACGCCAAGGGAAAAGCCGGTCGCAGGAACTGTCTTCCCGGTAAAACGCGCAACAAGGTCGTCATAGCGACCACCGCCGCCGACAGACCCGAAGCGGACGGGCTTGCCATCATCACCCGTCACTTCAAACGTGAGCTCCGCCTCAAAAACCGGCCCTGTATAATATTCGAGCCCCCGCACGACAGACGGATCAATCTTCACCCGATCCGAATAGCCCGCCGCAGAGATGAGCTCTGCGATTTGCGCCAGCTCTGCACGCCCCTCCCGACCGATTTCGCTGTTCTTGAGAAGTCCATCGAGTTCGGCGAAGGGGTCTTGTCCATCTTTTGCCGGCACAACAAACGCTCTGATCGCTGAGATCGCGTCCTTACTAAGGCCAGCACCCTTCGTGTAGTCGCCCGACTCATCGAGGCGACCTTCGCCCAGAAGCTGTTCGACACCGGCCAATCCCAGACGGTCCAACTTGTCGATCGCCCGCAACACCGTCAGACGGCGTCCGGCATTCTCCTCACCCGCAATTCCCGCGGCTTCCATAATGCCGTCCAGAACCTTGCGGTTATTTACCTTGATGAGGAAATTACCGCGCGGGACGCCCAACGCTTCCAGCGTATCCGCAGCGAGCATGCACATCTCGGCATCTGCCGCGACGCTTTCGGTCCCAACGGTGTCGGCATCAAATTGCGTGAATTGGCGGAACCGGCCCGGACCTGGCTTTTCGTTGCGCCAGACCGGCCCCGTGGCATAACGACGGAACGGCTTCGGCAGGCGGTCGAAATTCTCGGCAACGTAGCGAGCCAGCGGTGCCGTCATGTCATACCGCAGGCTGAGCCACTGCTCGTCTTCATCCTGGAGCGAGAAGACCCCTTCGTTCGGCCGGTCGCTATCCGGCAGGAATTTACCCAGCGCATCCGTATATTCGAACGCAGGCGTCTCTAGCGGCTCGAACCCATAGTTCTCATAAACCTTGCGGATGCTGGCCAGCATCGCATTCTGCGCCCGGATTTCAGCGGCTTCGATGTCACGAAGCCCCTTCGGCAGACGTGCGCCAGGGCGGTTATCTTTAATTTTCTTGGCCATGAGAAGAAATTAGCTCTTCGGTTTCCAATTGGTTGCATCAACTTCCCGCTCCCACCGCGCCAGACATTGCCCGCCCCTCAAGAGAAGACGAACAAAGGCGTGCCGATCAGGCCCACTCGCAACTCTGAAGACTTCAGACCTTGGAGACTGGGGATCGGTGCGCAGGCGGAGGGAAACCGACGGTTACAATCGCGGCTTCGCTTATCACGGCTCGCCGCATGGCGCAAAGCCGCAGGCGGCCTAGCGCTCGCCTTAGCTAGCCCAATTCTCGCCTACACGGGGAAAATTAGGCCGAGATTCACCAAACACGTCGCTCAAAGCACGCGCCCCTCTTAGGCTTCAGGTGAATACCCAGGCCGCAGAGGCGGATGCGCGAAGGGACGGATCGGCGTCGCATAAGCCCTGGCGGCGGGGATCGACACGATTTGACGCTCCGGCCACCTGAGAGCCGTCAGCTTACCGCCGAAGACGCACCCCGTGTCCACGCACAACGTGTTGTTGAGCCAATCGGCTTCTGGAACAGGCGTGTGGCCGTAAACAATGGTCGTCTCGCCGCGATATTCCGCAGCCCAGTGATAGCGAATGGGCAAACCGAATTCATCGGTCTCCCCACTCGTCTCGCCATACAGACAGAACTCGCGAACCGCTCCACTGACACGCCCCATCATCTCTTCTTTGATGCCTGCGTGAGCCACCGTCAGTCTGCCGTTCTCCAGCCACAAGTGGCTTACGAGCCCGTCAATAAAGTCGCGGACCTCATCACGAAACTCATCCTGCTCGACTTCAAGCTGACTGATGGTTTGAGCAATGCCGTGCCCCGGCTTGACGTTGCGTCCGTTGAGCCAGCGCAACAGTTTCACGTCGTGATTGCCTGGGACGGCCAAGGCCTGACCCTGTGCGACCATATGCATGACGATGCGGAGTACATCCGGCGATGCCGGCCCACGATCGACCAGATCGCCCACAAAGATCGCACGCCGCCCCGCAGGCGTGCGTGACACGACGCGACGGTCTCTTCCTCCACCAGTAATTTCGATGGTGTAGCCGAGTTTGCTCATCAAGCCGATAAGCTCATCCACACACCCATGCACATCACCGATGATATCGAACGGACCGTGCTCACCACGATTATCGGTGCGAGTTGGCACGCGCTCAACGCAAGCGTTAGCGATCTCTTCCTGTGAACGTAAGACATGAACGTCCAAGAAGCTTTCCTTGCTGATCTGAGGAAGGCTTCGCTGCAGAAGCTGAACCTGCTTCACCACCTGGTCGTCATCTTCCGGCGCGAGCACGATGGCGACCGTTTGCGCATAGTGGGATTTGGCAATGTGAATCAGCATGGCCCGCTCGTCCCGCTGCAGAGCGTTGCGAGCCTCAACGACCGTCAAACAGCGTCGTTGCAGTCGTGTGTCGAGAAACTGTTCGATGCTTTCAGGAAGTACGCCACCCGGGAGGAGACCGTCCTCAACCGAGACAACCTCCGAAAGCCCGAACTGGCTCCGTACAAACCCCGATGGCCCAGACCCTGGAGCAGCTATCACAACAACAAGACAGAAGTCTGGGATCGTAATCTTCATCACGGCTTCCTCGCGGCGCCGCACGTCCCACAACGAGAACCATCAAAAAAACAAGTAAACCGGTTCGCACGCGGGCTCATCAACGCTCCCAAGGTCTCAAACATAACTACGCGCCCAGCATCGAAAAACAAACGCGCCGAAGTGCAGCGCTTGTCGGAAGCCGGCTGGTGAAAGTTCATACAGAAAAACGCTTGGGCAGATGACAGAGGTAAGACGTGTTCAACGCGACATCGCACAGGCTGATGTAATCAGCCGTAATTTGACGACAGCAGTACGACGAAAATGGCTGAAGCTTCGTTGTAACGCAACCTATTGCGCGTCCGCCTCCAGGTAATCATCGGGTACATAGCGCGGCGGCTCAGGCACATCAGAGACGAATTTGGCAAGTCCTTCAAGCCCACGCGGCACGGGGCCGCCAAACGCCCAATCCAACAATTCGACGGTATGCGCAATGGGGATATCCATACCTTTTTCGAGTTGCGAGATGCAGCCAATATTGCCCGTCGCCACAAGGTCCGGCTTCGCGTTTCGGATGTTCTTGACCTTACGCTCGCGAAGCTGCCCGGCAATCTCCGGCTGCAGAATGTTGTAGACGCCCGCCGAGCCACAGCAGATGTGGCCTTCGGCAATGTCAGTCACCGTATAGCCTGCCTTGACCAGCAACTCTTTCGGCTCATCCGTAATACGCTGACCGTGCTGCATCGAACAGGCCGAATGATACGCCACCCGCAAAGATGAATAGCGCTTGGGTGGACCCAGTTCATATCCGGAAAGAAACTCCGTGATATCCCGCGTCATCTCCGAAATGCGTTTGGCCTTTTCGGCGTACTCCGGATCATGGCGCAGCATGTGCCCATAGTCCTTAACAGTCGTGCCACAACCCGACGCATTGATGATGATCGCATCAACCGGGGCCTTTTCCATTTCGTGTAGCCAGGCATCGACGTTGCGCCGTGCCTGTTCCAGAGCCTGCTCTTCCTGACCCATGTGATGGACCAGAGAGCCGCAGCAACCAGCGCCGTTGGCAACAACAACATCAACACCACGTCGTGCCAGCAAGCGGATCGTCGCATCGTTGATATCTGGCCGCAAAACCTGTTGTGCGCAGCCTGCCATCATGATGACCCGCGCGCGCCGCTTGGCATCCGTCGCAGCCGTGCCGGGCCCCTCATAACGCGGAGCCGGCGGAATCGACTGAGGTGCCAGCTCAATCATGGAGGCGAGTTCCTTCAGGCCCAGTTTCCGCATCACGTTGACGAACGGACGTCCCAACGGAACCAATTTCAACGCAAGCCGGAAACGGTCGGGGTAAGGAATGACGCGGGACAGAAGCCAGCGCATTGCCCGATCTTTCGGCGTCCGTGTGCCAGTCTCGTTGATGTGCACGCGTGCCATATCGACGAGATGCATGTAGTCCACACCGCTCGGACACGTCGTCATGCAGGAAAGGCACGACAGACAGCGGTCAATGTGATGCTGGACTTGCGCACCCGCATCCCGGTTCTGCTCAAGCATATCCTTGATAAGATAGATACGACCGCGCGGTGAATCGCGCTCATCTCCCAGAACCACGTAGGTCGAGCACACAGCCGTACAAAACCCGCAATGCACGCAACGCCGCAATATGCGTTCCGCCTCCGCAATTCGCGGGTCGCTCAACTGCTGCGCGCTGAAATTAGTTTGCATTCCGTTCGTCCTGCTTCCGGTTTGACCGGCTTATCGATTAGAAGCTCGCGTACATACGCCCGGGATTGAGCACGCGATAGGGATCAAAGGCATCCTTCAACCCACGCATCAGTTTCTCCACCGCCGGAGCTTGCGGCTGAAAGACTTCCACTGAGGCCCGAACCTCCGGCTCTGCACGGATCAGCGTGGCGTGTCCGCCATTCACGGCTACCGCCCGGCGAATATCAGACGCGCCTGCATCGGCACTTGCAGGCACTTCGACCCAGATCAACCCGCCTGACCAGTCGTAATAGGCCTCTGCCGGCATATGGCGCTTGATCGCGGCGACAACCTTAGGCCCGGCCGTCGGAGCTGTGGAGATGCGCCACAAGCACGTGTCGCGATTGTAGGGCATCACAGACAGATGACGTAGCTCGCCCCAAAAGCTCAAAGAATCCGTCGTATCCAGAACAGCCGGATCGCCATAAACTTTGAGCGCATCTTTTAGCGCTTCCGAACGGTAGCCGATTGAACTGCGGAAATTCTCGATGCGCAGCGCTGTAATCGAGCGGCCCTGACGTCGAAGCCCTTCGTGTTCCAAGCGACGCGCTAACGCTTGCGACAGATGCACTGCGCCCGACACCTCATAAGGCAGCCGCATCGCGGCACACATGACTTCAGTGCCGATATCATCAGGCAAACCAAAATAGACTAATGTTGCCGCCGCCTCAGGCCATGGCAGAACCTTGAACGTAACCGCGGTCAGCACCGCTAACGTGCCCCAACTCCCCGCCAATCCCCTGCAAAGATCGACACCGGTAACGTTCTTCATCACGCGGCCACCCGCGTGGAACAACTCGGCACGTCCGTTCACCGCCTCAATGCCCAACAGGTTGTCGCGAGCCGCCCCCGCGGTGATCCGACGGCTACCCGAGGAATTGGAAGCGAAGATTGAACCGATCGTCTGTGTGCCGCGCGGTCCTCCGGTCGTAGGGCCAAGATCAATAGGCTCGAATGACAACATCTGTCCGTTAGATGCCAACGTGGCCTCAACCTGAGCCAACGGCGTACCGGCCTGAGCCGACATAACAAGCTCCGTCGGCTCGTAGAGCCAAATCCCTTGCATCGCAGCGGTCGTGAGCTGAGCAGCAGCCTGGAACGGCCGACCAATAGCCCGCTTCGAGCCAGATCCGACGATTTCCACCGACATCTGCCGATCGATCATCGGTAAGAGCATGTTCTGCAGTTCCCAGCCGGCGGCGGGTCGCATCAATTTACTCAATGGGGTCTCCTCAAACCGGGCGCCTCTTAAGAGGGTGACCGGTCATGCAACGTCTTTGGCCTGCTGAGTGTCGTTCAACGGAAATACTTTGCCCGGATTCAGCAACCACTTGGGGTCAAACACGGTCTTGACGCGGATCTGCACCGTTAGGTCGGTCGCGCTGAATTGATCGTTCATCAAGTCGCGTTTCTCGACGCCGACGCCGTGCTCGCCTGTAAGACATCCACCTACCTCTACGCAGAGCCTGAGAATATCGGCGCCAGCAAGCTCTGCGCGTTCCGAAGAACTTGGGTCATTGGCATCATACAAAATGAGCGGATGCAGATTGCCGTCGCCAGCATGGAAGATGTTGGCGACCTTCAGGCCATGTCCCTCGCAAATTTCGCCAATGCGTCGGAGAACATCGGGAAGCCGCGAAAGTGGAATAGTCCCATCCATGCAGTAATAATCCGAGATTCGACCAATGGCGCCGAACGCGGACTTGCGTCCCTTCCAAATTTTCGCGCTTTGCTCTGCGCTTTGACTGATCAGGATGCTTGTGGGACCAAAAGGCTCCGCGATTGCTTGAATACGCCCCAGCATTTCCGAAATCTCATCATCCGAACCCTCAACCTCGATGATGAGTAACGCCTCGACATCAAGCGGATAGCCAGCCTTCGCAAAGGCTTCGCAAACCTCAATGGCCGGCTTGTCCATGAATTCCATAGCCACCGGAACGATGCCAGCACCGATAATACCGGCGACACACGCGCCAGCCGCTTCGCTTGAACCAAAGCCCATCAGCATTGGCCGCGCACCTTCCGCGGCTTTCAGAATCCGCACTGTCGCTTCAGTGACGATACCGAACTGCCCCTCAGAACCGATCATAAGGCCGATAAGGTCATAACCTTCGGCATCAAGATGCCCGCCACCCAGCTCTATGACTTCTCCGTCCATGAGCACAACCTTAAGGCCAAGGACATTGTTGGTTGTCACACCGTACTTAAGGCAGTGCGCCCCACCGGAGTTCATGCCCAGGTTGCCTGCGAGCGTGCACGCCAACTGGCTCGACGGGTCCGGGGCATAAAAGAACCCCTCAGCAGAAACAGCACCGGAAATGCCAAGGTTGGTAATACCAGTTTCCACTCGTATGAAGCGGTTGTCGTAGTCAATCTCCAGAACCCGGTTCATCCGCGATACACCGACAACAACCGCGTCTTCCACCGGAAGCGCTCCTCCGCACAGGGATGTCCCGGCTCCACGCGCAACAACCTTGATCCCTTCACGATGGCAATATTTGAGAATGCGGGACACTTCCTCGGTCGTCGTGGGGAGTACAACGGCCAGCGGCATGCACCGGTAGGCGGTAAGACCATCCGTTTCGAAGGTCCGCCGGCCTTCCTCATCGGCGATGACCGCCTCCGCACCAGCAAGAGCGGTAAGGTCCTTAATGATCTGCTGCGATCGCCCCAGCACGGAAGCATCCGGCGTAGGCATCTGCAAATGAGTCATGCGTAAGTCTCCGCGATCGGAATTGCGCCGATCGACTTCTGTCCCCTGAAAATCCTTGTGAGAGCGGCCTGCCGTCGCGTCGAACGACGCGGCGTATTAATTTTTGCACGCACACACGCAGGCAGCAAGTTTACCACACCCTGAGGATAGCAAGAAATTTACATTGCGCCAGCCGATCAACCCAGTCCCAATTCGTATTAGGGCCTTGCTCCCACCAGCAAATTCCCGGAACAATGGACCCGGAACATAAATGGACATAAGAGGTTGATTGGACGCGCGAGCCGTCCACGCCGGAATAGATGACAGGAACACCCAGCATGCATTTGAAAATGGCCGCCAACGTTCTAATCGGTGTGGCGACCTTTGCCCTCTGCTGTACTCCGGCCCTAGCCATCACGCGATGGATCCCCTTGCCAGTCGCGAAATCCGTAGCAATCGATACCTCTCAGCCAGGGCCGAACATCTCACGCGGAGCAGTTGTCTATAAAAATTGCCGGGCATGTCATGACATTGGCCAGGATGCCGGAACACGCGTTGGCCCCGATTTAACAGGCATCGTAGGCAGACCTGCCGCCGTCCTTGAGGATTACACCTATTCAAAAGCCATGCACGAGGCCGGGAAGGAAGGTTTGATTTGGTCCCGTGATCTTCTCGATCAGTATCTCTCTGCGCCGACCAAGTTCATTCCCGGAAACAAGATGGCCTATATCGGGTTGAATGACGCGGAAGCGCGGCGCAACCTGATCGCCTACCTCGCAACATTCGAGATCATTGGCCGCGCACCTTGGGAGCCGGTCGAAATTACAGCTCCGTTACCCGACCAACGTCCATGAATCAGCAATCCAGTGACCGCGATTTTTCGGGCCCCCCACCCGAGCCGGCAGCGCCATGTGTTGGCCTGTTCGTCACCTGCCTCGTCGATCTATTTCGGCCCAGCGTAGGCTTTGCGGCTGTAAAGCTCTTAGAAGCCACGGGCTGCAAAATAGTCGTCCCACGCGAACAGACATGCTGCGGCCAGCCCGCCTATAATTCAGGCGACCGAAAAACAGCCAGAAGCCTCGCTCTGCAAACGATCGAAGCATTTAAGGACTGTGACTACGTAGTCGCGCCCTCGGGCTCCTGCGCGGGCATGCTGAAATCCCACTATCCGTCCCTTTTGGCTGACGATCCATCGGCACACGACGACGCCCTGCGCTTCGCCGCTAAAGTCTACGAATTGATCTCATTTCTGTCCGACGTCCGCGGCATGGTCAGTGTCCCAGGCGCCTACACCGGCACAGTCACCTACCATGACAGCTGTTCAGGGTTGCGCGAACTAGGCATCAAGGATCAACCCCGTCGCCTGCTGAAATCCGTCGAGGGACTGGAACTTGTCGAAATGGCCGAATGCGAAACCTGCTGTGGATTCGGCGGAACATTTTCGGTCAAATTCCCCGATATCTCCAATGCCATGGTTGAACGTAAAACCACCAACATAAGTGCATCGCAAGCACCACTGCTTCTCGCTGGAGACCTCGGTTGCCTCATGAATATCGCGGGTAAACTGAGCCGACAAGGCTCACCCGTCGGATGCCGTCATATCGCCGAAGTGCTTGCCGGAGAACTATCCGATCCCGTAATTGCTGCACCTTCACGCTAATCCGGCTAGCCAATAAGTCTTGTTGCCCGCGGACGGGCTTTAGGACAGCTTTCTTCTGTCATGCAGCCAACCACGCGCACCTTCAAAGCGAACGCCCGCGAAGCCCTTGGCGACGAACAGCTACAGACAGCCCTTGCTGGGCTGCCCACGGGCTTGGTCGCACAGCGCGCCGCGGCACGCGCGCGACTGCCGGAATTCGATGAGCTGAGAGACCTCGGCCGCGATATCCGCAACCACACGCTGGATCATCTCGATCAATACCTGGAAATCTACGAAAAGAATGCCATCGCAGCCGGCGCGCATGTGCATTGGGCCGCGACCGGCCAAGAAGCTTGCGACAAAATTTTAGAAATTTGCCGGGAGGCGAACGCGCAACTCGTCACCAAGGGCAAATCCATGGTGTCCGAGGAAATCGGCCTAAATCACGAGCTTCAGAACGCGGGTCTCGAAGTCGTCGAAACCGACCTAGGAGAGTACATCCTGCAAATCCGCGGGGAAACGCCAAGCCACATCATCGCACCGGCGATCCATCTCACCCAGGGACAGGTCGAAGCTGATTTTCGACGCGAGCACAGCGACCTGCCACCTTCCCGCGACCTTAAGGAACCTGCCGAACTCGTAGACGAGGCCCGCCAGATCCTGCGCCAGAAATTTCTCACCGCCGACGTCGGCATAACGGGCGCGAATTTCCTGATTTCTGAGACCGGCTCTTCAATCATCGTGACCAATGAAGGCAACGGCGATCTCACCCAATCGCTCGCCAAGGTGCACATCGTCCTGGCAACGATCGATAAGGTCGTTCCAACGCTCGAAGACGTATCCGTACTGCTTCGCCTTCTCGCGCGCTCAGCAACAGGCCAGGACATCACGGCCTACACGACCTTTTCCACCGGCCCGCGCCGTCCGAGCGATCCTGACGGCCCCGAAGCCTACCATGTCATCTTGCTAGACAATGGCCGTAGCGAATTGCTGGCATCTCAGTTTCGCGAAATTTTACGCTGCATTCGGTGCGGTGCATGCATGAACCATTGCCCTGTTTATGGCGCAGTCGGAGGGCATGCCTATGGTTGGGTCTACCCTGGTCCCGTCGGTGCGGTGTTAACGCCAGGCCTCATCGGTATCGAACAAGCTGCGAACCTACCCAACGCGTCGACGTTTTGCGGCCGCTGCGAATCCGTCTGCCCGATGCGCATCCCGCTTCCCGGCCTGATGCGGCGTTGGCGCGAGGTCGAATTCGAACAGAATAAGACATCGTTCCAGGCGCGACTAGGCCTCAAGCTGTGGGCTGCCTTCGCAAAACGCCCGTGGGCCTATCGTCTCGCATCTCGCTTCGCGGCCTCGTTTCTCCGCCTGCTCGCAGGAAGCCGCGGTGCGGTACGCAATCTGCCCGGTGCGGGAGGTTGGACAAAAAACCGCGATATGCCAGCCCCCCAGGGCCGGACGTTCCAACAGCTGTGGAACAAGAGCAAGCGGGAGCTCTCCAAATGAGCCGCGATCAGATTCTTGCAAAGGTCCGAGCCGCGATCTCTGACGCAACACCACAGCTTCAGCGCCGAGCAGCCGCCGAAGCCCGTGTCGCCAAGCCGTCGCGTAGCGCACCACCATTGCAACGCGTCTCACGTCCGACACAGGAACTGATTGAAGTCTTCAAATACGAGTTGGGCCGGCAATCAGCGAACGTGATCGAGGCACAAGGTTCGATCCCTCAATCTATCGCGGCCTACCTGCAAGAAGCCGCTCTCCCACCAACACTACGTTGCGGTTCAGATTCGCGGCTCACACGACTGCAATGGCGCGACGCGCCCACGCTGGCGCTTCAACATGGCCCCGCCGCTGCCCAAGACGGCATCGGCCTATCCCACGCGTTTTGCGGAATTGCCGAGACGGGCACACTCGCATTGTTGTCCGGGCCGGAGAATCCCGTAACCCTCTGTTTCCTGCCCGATACACATATCGTCGTTGTCCGCCGCTCTGACATCGTAGCAAGCTACGAAGACGCCTACGTTCGGCTCAGACACCTGCTCGGCGAGCGGCGTATGCCGCGAACGCTTAATCTTATTTCAGGGCCTTCCCGCACTGCCGACATCGGCGGAAAAATCGTCATTGGCGCGCACGGTCCGCGGCGCCTGTGTGTCGTAATCGACAACACAAACTAAACGCACTTGAAACTAATCGATTTCGCGGAACGCCACTTACTTCCGCTTGCAGGAACGCAGACACTTGATGAGCTGCGCGTCACACTTCGAACTGTCGAGCGAGGCCTGTCGGGTGCGGCATTTGTTGTGCTCTTCATGACATTTGGCGCAGCCATCGGCAGCAGCCGTCTCAGCAAAGCTAGCAACCGTAACCGCCAACCCGGCTGAAAGGCAAAGCCCCGCGAGCCCCAAGAATATTGCGCGTCGTGTCAAATCGAGCCTCATCAGATCTTGGTTTGAAAGAACACCGCATCGGCCAAGCTGCAGGCCAAAAATGAAATGCGCCACCCATGCGGATGACTCATATCGCAGGTTCGATGAACGTGACCTGAACTTGCAATCAAACACAACCTGGGGATGCAACAACCCACAGCGAGCCTTTAGCCTCGCCCGTATCAAAGCGAACGGGCTACATCGCGGTCTCAGCAAAGACCCACGAAATATCGCCAGCCCACGCACCGTGATACTTTTCGAGAAGCTGATCAGCCACCGTACGACGCGAATCGACGATGTCTTCTAAAGGCGCCAGATATTGTCGTTCATCTGCGCCCGATGAATCGCAGAAATTGCGATTGGCGAGCCCCTTAGCGGCCAACTCAACCATCTCACGCGCAAGGTCAGCAACATGTCCGCCACGGAAGGGCGTCTCAAGCGCCAGCCTGGGGACCTCATCACGGAGTTTCTGACGCTCGTCCGCCGTCCAATCTTTAACGCGGTCCCAAGCCGCATCCAGCACATCAGCGTCATAGAGCAGGCCAGACCAAAGCGCTGGCAGCGCATTGATCATCTCCACCCGGCCGCCATCTGCGCCCCGCATTTCCAGGAACCGCTTCAAGCGCGCTTCTGGGAAAAGCGTTGTTAAATGATCCGACCAGTCATCCAGCGTCGGAAGAATGCCCTCCAGGCCGACAAGCTTACCAGCGAGAAAATCTGCGAAAGAAGCGCCCGCGACGTCGATGTAATGTCCGTCGCGGTAAACGAAGTACATCGGCACCTTGAGCGCATAATCGACAAAGGCCTCGTATCCCATGCCCTCTTCGAAAGCGAACGGCATCATGCCCGTACGATTGGGATCGGTATGACGCCAGATCTCGCTCCGCATTGATTTGAAGCCGTTTGGCTTGCCTTCCGTGAATGGCGATGAGGCAAACAATGCCGTTGCCACCGGCTGCCAGGCCAACGCAACCCGAAGCTTTTTGACCATATCCGCTTCGGATCCAAAATCCAGATTGGCCTGGATGGTCGCGGTCCGATACATCATGTCGAGGCCACGCGTTCCGACCTTCGGCATATAGCTAGTCATGATGCCGTAACGCTTTTTTGGCATCCGCGGCATGTCCTCGAAGGTCCATGTCGGCGCAAAACCGAGGCCCAGGAAACCAAGTCCGAGCGGCCCGCCGGCACGGTGGCATTGCTCCAGGTGCTGCTGCGTTTCAGCTGCCGTTTCATGAACGGTACGAAGGGGTGCTCCGGAAAGCTCAAACTGCCCACCGGGTTCGAGACTGACCGTTGCTCCAGGCTCACCAATCGCACGTTTCAATGCGATCATGTTGCCGTCTTCAATAATGGGTTCCCATCCGCAGCACTTCATGAGCCCGGACATCAGCGCGTTGATGCCGGTTTCGCCGTCGTAAGCAACGGGTTGCCGCGTCGCTCCATGAAACACGAACTTTTCGTGTTCGGTTCCTATGCTCCAGGCGTCACGCGGCTTTTCGCCGGCAGCAATCCAGGCGACAAGATCATTGCGTGAGTTAATCGTTTCGCTCGGCGCTGCGTCCTGACGGGTCGACATAAAGGGCCTTCCGCATTTCTATTCTTACGCCCGCTGAGCGCACGAAGGAGACCTCGTACCAGCGCAGGCTTTAAACCATCGCCATAGGAAGTCGGAATCTGCGAGTTATGACGAGGCGCCGCGACGCGCACAAGCCCTACAATCAGTGTTAACGAGATTGCGAACACGGTCTGAGCCGCACGGACTTCAGGCCCAGTCGCCAAGAACGGAATTAACAAGGCTCAACGCAGCAACAGCCGCCGTGTCTGCACGCATGATTCTTGGGCCCAATGAAATCGCAGTTGTATCAGAGCGTCCCAGAAGAAGAGTCCGTTCGGTGGCATCGAATCCGCCCTCCGGGCCCACCAAAACGGCCACAGGTCCCGGTGAGATCTGCTGCAGCGCGGCAAGTGGGCTGGCCGTTTCGGCTGCTTCATCGCAGAAGATGATCCGACGAGATCCATCCCACCCCGCGAGTAAATCTGAAAACTTGACCGGCTCATCGACGGCCGGCAGCGCCAAGATGCCGCACTGCTCTGCCGCTTCGATGACGTTGGATCGCATCCGCTCAAGGTTGACCCGCTCAGCAATCGTGCGCCGTGTAATTACCGGTCTGAGCCGCGCGGCACCGAGTTCAACAGCCTTTTGCACCATATAGTCGAGCCGCGCGCGCTTCAGCGGCGCAAAAACATAGTGGAGATCGGCCCCACTCTCCTGCGGACGGACCTGTTTGTGCACGATCAAGTTGCATCGACGCTTGCTAGCGCCGCTGACAGCCGCACGCCATTCCCCGTCGCGGCCGTTAAAGATGAGAATTTCATCCTCATTCTTGAGCCGCAATACGTTGATGAGGTAGTTCACCTGCTCATTGGTGCAGGTAATGGTCGCGCCAGGAGCGAGCGCCGCATCGACAAAGAGACGCTCTGCATTGAAATCATGTACTGCCATGTGCGGGTGATACCCGAGACCGCGCCGAATTGACAATTGCTATAGTCGGCGCACACCACTTGCCTTGCCCTGAAAGCCACAACGTCATGCCCAACAACGCAACGTCCGGAAAAATTCCTCCCTTAGACCCGACGGTCGCGGATGCGGTTCCGGGCAATTGGGTCGACCGCTACGCGCCGTCCGCGTGGAGGCCCTACCTGCGGCTCGCGCGTGCCGACCGCCCGATCGGGACGTGGCTTCTGCTGTTTCCCTGCTGGTGGTCGCTGGCGCTCGCTGAACTGAGCGAAGGCGCCAGCTATCCAAATCCTTGGCACCTTGCGCTCTTCGCTATTGGAGCCTGGGTCATGCGCGGCGCTGGCTGCGCCTATAATGACTATGTCGATCGTGATTTCGATGCCCAGGTCGCCCGCACACGATCACGCCCAATCCCATCCGGGCAGGTCTCCCCGAGCCAAGCCTTGGTTTTCGTCGTGGCCTTATCGCTCGTCGGCCTGCTCGTTTTGCTCCAATTCAATGCGTTGACGGTAGCCACCGGCATCGCTTCGCTTGCACTCGTCGCGCTCTATCCGTTCACAAAGCGTTACACCTACTGGCCTCAATTCGTGCTCGGACTAACCTTTAATTGGGGTGCACTCGTCGGCTGGACGGCAGCGATAGGTTCGTTCGCTTGGCCCCCATTGCTCCTGTACGTGGGATCAGTGGCATGGACCATTGCCTATGACACGATTTACGCACACCAAGACAAGGAGGACGATCTGATGCTCGGCCTCAAGTCTACCGCTATCCGCTTCGGAGAGCACACGCGCAACTGGCTGGCCGCCTTGTTCGCATTGACCGTCATTCTATGGACGGCAGCCGCTCTCGCTTCTGGGGGTGGCACGGCTTCGCTGATCGCAATGGCAATCATAGCGGCACATTTCATTTGGCAAGTTCGAACGCTGGATATTTCTGACAGCGACAATTGCCTTGAACGGTTCAGGGCAAATCGCGTTGTCGGCGTAATATTTTTCGCCGGCATCCTGGCTGAGTTCGTCCTCGCGGCGCTTGGGTTAGACCTATAATTCAAGGCCCCAAAAGCAATGCGGCACGGGGAAAGCGTTCTCCCGTGCCGCACCTACGCCGTCCTGTTGACGAACATCACCGTCTTCCGCGGTGGATGTTCACACCATACACCGGATCACTTCAGACCGAGTTAAAGAAACGTTCTAAAATTCGCTGCTCTCCGCTCCGTTATGAACCGATTTGCGGCAAACACATTCACAGCCCATCCCCGCGGGGCTTGCTCAAGTCCCGCAGCTCAGGCAGGAAGAAATCTTAAAGAAGCTCACTGGCTTCGTGGTCCGTCTAACCAAGCGCAAAGGATCTCTCGACAATGAACGCCGACAAATCCGTTACGCCGAAGCAACTTTTACACCTCGTCTTCGGGGGAGAAGTGAGCACACTAGATAAGCCTGAGTTTAAAGACCTGAAAAACCTCGATATCGTCGGAATTTACCCGAACTACGCCGAGGCCCACACCGCGTGGAAGGCCGCCGCCCAACGCACAGTCGACAATGCCGAAATGCGTTATTTCGTTGTTCACCTACATCGCCTCCTCGAACCCGATGCAAGCTCTGCATAATAGTTCCGAACATCGTCAGACCGACGCCGCTACTGCGAACGCAGTCGTTCGCACTCGAAAGGAGATCGTGTGAGCAAGGCCAGCACCGGCACGCCTCCGAAGGGAGCGAAGGCGCGCAAACGGGTCGCTTTCGACGCGAACTCGCGTCTTCTGATCTCACGCTTTCTCAACGATTGGGTCTGGCCCCGCTGGCGCAGCCTTCTCTATGCCCTTGTATTGACCGCCTGCCTCGCTGCGATCACCGGAGGCTATCCGATGATCATCAAGCTATCGTTCGATACCTTGATGAAGGAGCAAACCGGAACGCTGCTACCCATCCTTCTGGGCATTATCGCAATTACCGTCGCACGCAGCATTTTCATGTATCTGCAGACGGTATCGACCCAACGCATTGTCCAGCGCATGGGCACCGACATTCAAAAGGCGGCGTTCACCCACCTTATTGAAGCTGATTTTGCTCGTCTTTCACGAGAATCCCCAGGCCACCTGCTCTCGCGACTGACTAACGATATCAACATGATACAACAAGCCGTGCAGGCAACGGTGAACACGGCGGTGCGCGACGTTTTGATGGTCGTCGCGCTCGTTATCTCGATGTTCTATCTCGACTGGCTGATGTCATTGTTTGTCCTGGGCGTTTATCCGATTGCAGCGCTGCCGATCGCCATTATTTCCGAACGTCTTCGCAAGGTCGCAAAGCGCACGCAAAGCCAACTCGGTGATCTGACATCCTTGTTGTCCGAGAAACTTTCGGGATCGCGACTGATCAAAACCTTCAGGCTTGAGAACTATGCATCCGAAAAAGTGCACTCTAGCTTTGAAGAGGTCTTCAAACTTCGCATGAAGGCGTTGCGCAATCGCGCTCGTCTTGACCCAATGCTAGAAGCGCTTGGGGGCTTGGCCGTCGCTGGGGTCATCGCCTTCGCCTATTGGCGTATCTCCAGCGGAATTTCGACAGTCGGCGACTTTATGGGCTTCATCACGGCGTTGCTGATGGCCGCCCAGCCCATCCGTTCGCTCGGTAATTTGTCGGGGAAGATCCAGGAAGGGTTGGCGGGTGCCGAAAGCCTTTATGGACTGCTCGAAGAGAAGCCTAAGATCATTGATCTCCCGGACGCCGCAACGCTCAAGGTAACTGGCGGAAATATCCGCTTCGACAACGTTGCTTTCGCCTACGACAGCGCCCCTGACGCGCCCGCCCTCCGCGGCATCAATGTCGATATCCCAGCAGGAGCGACCGTCGCTTTTGTCGGCCGGTCGGGTGCGGGGAAATCCACACTTATCAACCTAGTCCCCCGCCTCTTCGATCTCGCCGGGGGGACCATATCTATCGACGGCCAAGATATTCAACAGGTGCGGCTCGCGTCCTTGCGCGACAACATCGCCATCGTAAGCCAGGACGTCACCCTCTTCGACGACACCATTCGCGCCAATATCGCGCTAGGTCGTCTCGATGCGAGCGACAGTGACATTGTCGCTGCCGCCAAGGCCGCTGCCGCCCATGACTTCATCATCGCTCAGCCCAGTGGCTACGACACACAGATCGGTTCAAGCGGACAACGTCTTTCGGGCGGACAGCGTCAGCGTCTCGCTCTGGCCCGCGCCATCCTTAAAAATGCTCCGATCCTTTTGCTCGATGAAGCCACAAGTGCACTCGACACAGAGTCAGAACGTCTGGTCCAGGAGGCCTTGACCCACTTCACCTCAAACCGCACGACATTGGTGATCGCGCATCGGCTCTCGACCGTTCAGAATGCCGACCTGATTTGCGTTATGGACGAAGGCCAAATCATCGAACTGGGCAACCACACAGACCTGATGGCGCAAGACGGCACCTACGCAATGCTCGCCAAAACCCAGTTGGTGGCCGACCCGGTCTTGGTCGACGATCCAGCGGCAGCTGGCTAGGAAACCAATACCCGCTTACTCACGCTGGAGCACGCGGTCAACGAGCCGGTTGGCCCAGCGATTGGACTGGTATGATTCCTTAAGCTTTTCGCTGTCGTAAACGGTCTCGACCCACTCGAAGAAGGGCATCGGACGCTCAGCGGTATCCGCAAGATACCGCTCGAAAAACATATCGAGAATACCCGTATCTGCTTGGCGGATATGTCCATATTTGAGCGACAACTGCTTCAGCGCCTCATCGATCGGCTGATGCCCGCGAACATGCTTGTAGAGGACGCTCATGAGGCCCGCACGGTCCGCGCCTGATTTGCAATGCATGACCATCGGATATTCGATTGTTTCGAACATCTCCCGGGCAGCGAGAATATCCTCACGGGAGGGTGCGGCCCGCGAACGAATCGTAAAGTTCACGAGATTGAGCCCAAGCTCTTCACATTGCTTGCGTTCATGCCAAAAGCTGCCGCAAACACGCTCCCCGCGCAAGTTCACGACGGTTTTGATGCCCATCCGCTTGAAACGCCGGAAATCGTGCGGAGCAGGCTGCGCACTGCGCCATGCCTCGGGAGACAAACGATGCATGTTCAAATAGATCAGGCGAAAAATACCGTGATCGATGAATAACATATCGAGATAGGACGCGTGCGCGCCAAACCGGCGGCGCAACCATTCGGGAGAATGATCGATAAGTCCGTGGCGCCAAGCCATCGTGACGCGCTTGACCGCGCGTTTCGCACGTTTGGCCAACCCTGCCATGCTGCCTTCCGAAAGAACCCGATTGTCAGCCACCGCGTCCGGTATTAGAGCAGATCACCTGTAGAAAGTCACAGGTGCACGCCCACTACCGGCACGCCGCCCCAATCCTAAGACTGGACCTAACCCCGCTTGCACCGAACACGTGTAATATTGAGCCGCATCATATAAAGGCTTTGCGACGCAACATCGATTGCTAACCAGCCGGTATTATGCGCTATAGGATGCGACTGCAAGGGTCTTCGCTCCGCCAACCTCGACGAGTTTGTCAACTCCGCTCAAGCTAAGACAAGCAGGTTAATGGCACTTTCGCCGAAATTGAAAACAACCCTGGGACGTGCGGGCGGCAGAATAATCGCCCGAACCATAAGGCTTGTTGAGCAAACTTCGACATTTGTGGGCGAGCCTCCCGACCTCCAAGAACGCATGCGTGCCCTCCATCCAGCAATTATGGCTTGTTGGCACGGGCAATTCATGATGCTGGCCAGCCCGGCCCCCAAAGAGCTGCGTTTTGCCGCAATGGTCGCGCGCCACGGTGACGCAGAATTGGTTGGCGAAGCTATGAGCCGCCTCGGGCATCAGCTGATCCGCGGCGCCGGCGCGGGGGACCGCCGCAAAGACCGCGGCGGAGCCCATGCCCTGAGAGCCTCCCTCAAGGCCCTCGCAGACAATACCAACATCGTAATGACGGCCGACGTTCCACCGGGCCCCGCGCGCCGCTGCGGTCAGGGGATTATCACGCTCGCGCGCCTTTCCGGTCGCCCGATCCTCCCCATTGCGGCCGCCACATCCCGCTACCATGCCCTCGACACATGGAGCCGAATGACTATCAATCTGCCGTACTCCACATTTGGCTACGTATTGGGCGACCCAATTTACGTTCCGGACGATGCCAGCCCTGAGCAAATGGAACAGCTACGGCAACGGCTGGAGACGGCTCTCAATAACGCAACAGCACGCGCCTACGAATTGGCCGGAGCTGATCCTGCACGCGCCACCCCCCCCGGCGCAGCGGATCCTTCAACACCTCCGGTCCCTGCCGGTTTTCGACTCAAGTCGTATCGGGTCGCGACACGCATAATCCAGCCGGTAGCACCGCTCATTCTTCGGTTCCGGGAAAACAAGGGCAAAGAAGACCCAACACGCCGCAACGAGCGCTTCGGACAATCGAACCTAGCGCGGCCGGAAGGTCCTTTAGTGTGGATCCACGCGGCAAGTGTTGGCGAAACCAATGCGATCCTGCCTGTCGTCGATACCCTCACAGCGTTACGCCCTGACGTACGCTGTCTACTGACCACAGGCACCCTGACGTCGGCACGGTTGGCGGCGCAAAGGTTGGGACCAAACGCGTTCCATCAATTCCTCCCGCTCGACTCACCAGAATATGCGCGCCGTTTCCTAGAGCGATGGCAACCGGACGTCGCTGTACTCACGGAATCAGAAATTTGGCCGAATTTGATTTTGGAGGCACACGCCCGGGAAATTCCTCTCGTCCTCGTCAATGCGCGTATGTCCAATCGCAGCTTCAAGCGCTGGCGACGCAATACCAGTATG
Source organism: Candidatus Filomicrobium marinum (assembly GCF_000981545.1). Taxonomy (NCBI): domain Bacteria; kingdom Pseudomonadati; phylum Pseudomonadota; class Alphaproteobacteria; order Hyphomicrobiales; family Hyphomicrobiaceae; genus Filomicrobium; species Candidatus Filomicrobium marinum. The sequence continues at coordinate 160,496 of NZ_LN829119.1, read as the reverse complement.
GCAGCAGCGCTCTTCACGCGATTCGATCTCGTCCTCACTCAGAACGACAAATTCGCGCGCTGGTATTCGGAGCTCGGCGCACGCCGCGTCCGCTCGATCGGCAATCTGAAAATCGATGCACCGCCACCACCAATAGATCAGGCCGCGTTCGACGCCCTTGCCGCAGCCGTCAACAGCCGCCGCGGCTATGTCGCAACCAGCACCCACGAAGGCGAAGAAGAAATCATCGGCGAAGCACATCGCCGATTGGCCAATGAATTCGAGGGCTTCCTGACATTGCTGGCCCCACGCCATCCTGAACGTGGAACAGCGATAGCCGAAGCGCTGAAAATGAACGGCCTGAACGTCACCCAACGCTCCGAGAATAAGCTGCCGGACACGCGAACAGATGTTTATATCGCCGATACGATCGGCGAACTGGGCACGCTTTATGCTCTCGCACCGATCGCCTTCATCGGCGGTTCGCTTGTAGACAAAGGTGGGCAAAATCCGATTGAAGCCGTCCGTCATCACGCAGCAGTTCTCACCGGCCCGAGCTGGCACAATTTCCGCGACGCCTATGACGCGCTAAAGCGCCACGACGCGATGCGCGAAGTGCGTTCCTCCGAAGAACTCGCTGCGGCCGTAGCCGAACTCATGCACGACGATGCCAAGTTGAATACCATGCGCGCGAACGCCGATCTGGCCATCGGAACGTTATCAGGCGCCCTAGACCAGACCATCGCGGCATTACTCCACTACCTCCCCGACCAGGAAGGAATGAAGCGTGCCTCTTGAGGAACCTTCATGGTGGTATGGCAATCAAACGAGCGACTGGCGGGCAAACGCGCTCGAACCAGTTGCAGGGATTTACGGCTGGGCCGCCGAACGGCGCTTCAAAAAAACGCAACCCTTCCGCTCCGAGCTCCCTGTTATCTGCGTCGGAAATTTCACGGCTGGCGGCACAGGCAAAACGCCCATGTCGCTCTTGCTGGCTGAACTCCTGACACAACTTGGCGAACGCCCAGCGTTCTTATCACGCGGTTACGCTGGCCGCATTGCGGGCCCGGAATGGGTGGACCCTCACCGGCATTCCGCCATCGACGTAGGCGATGAACCCCTGCTGCTGGCCAGCTCAGCTCCAACCATGATCTGCCGGGATCGGCCTGCCGGAGCACGCGCCATCCTCACACGTGAGCCGCGTCCCACGGTCATCATCATGGACGATGGTCTGCAGAACCCATCGTTGGAAAAAGACCTGCGCCTTGCGATCGTGGATGGCGCGCGCGGCATCGGCAACGGTCGGGTTATTCCGGCCGGGCCTCTACGCGCACCTCTCCAATTCCAATACGCAATGACCGACGCTGTGATCGTGAACGGATCACAGCCGCCCCACGACGACGATCGGCAGTCAAATACCGGAACCGGAGTTCTTGACCGCTTGCGCCAGCGCTTCCTAGGCCCCGTGCTCGTTGCCGAACCCGAACCTGCGGGAGATATTTCCTGGCTAGCCGACACCCCCGTCATCGCGTTCGCGGGCATCGCAAACCCGCAGCGTTTTTTCTCGCTCCTAGAAAGATTGGGCGCAACCGTACTCGCCAAGTTGGCGTATCGCGACCATCACACTTTCACTGACAGCGAAGCGGAAAAATTGCTCGCGCAAGCTAAGGCAAGCGGCGCTCAGTTGGTGACAACCGAAAAAGATCTGGTCCGGATGACCCCAGAAGGGAACTCGGCAATAGCCCGCCTACGGCAGTCAGCGCGTCCACTACCCATCCGACTACAGTTTAAGGAAAACGATCTGTCTCGCATGAGGGCGCTGCTCGAAGCCGTCATCGCAGACAGGAAACTGCCCGCATAAAGCAATCATGTCCGGGGCGCCCTCAGACCTTGCCGTTGACTTCCAGATAGCGACGGAAAGAAATCTCGGGAGAAGCATAGGCTTCCTGAAGCTCAACACTCCAGTACCGCAGCTCATTGAGAGCAATCGGCTGCCCAGTTATAGCGCAACGCACAAAATCACCCGGCGAAGTGACCTGAAAGTCACCGCCCTGATACTTGACCTTCGCCTCATCCCGCGGGCCGAAAAACTTCTCAAACCGGTTCATTGGAACTCCCTGCCCGGCAATGGTGCCGAAGCCTCAGATTGATTGCCCGTTGTCGGACACCCGTCAAGTCGTCCCTTTCGCGCAAGCACCACTTCAGGACCCAGTGCTGGTCATGTTTTTCGCGTGAGGGCTAACTTGGGAACCCCCTCGACGAATTGCTAGAATAGGCTTCCCTGATCAGATTTGCGAGCCGCGCGTGACGGCCGGCGCTCGTCCTTCGGTTTCTCAATCGTCATCTCAGAGACTTTCGACGGCGCAGGCTTATCCGCTTGCCCTGGATCCCCTGTTACGTTTGCCATAACTCGTCCATCGGCAAACTCGATCTCGATGCTCTGCTGCGGCACAATCTGGGCCGCTTTACGCAAAGTTTTACCTTTTGCATCACGCACCAGCGCAAAACCACGCGCCAGAACCCCTTGGTAACTAAGCGTATTTAAAAGCTTCCCCTGTGAATCGAGCATCCGACGACGGTTAACGACCGCATTCGCGAACGCAGCATGACTGCGGGCGACAACCCCCACAAAGATCTCTTGCCCACGCGTTAATCGGCTGCGCAATGCCGAAGGACGCAAACGCCCGCCGACGCTTTCAAGCCGCGTACGCCTCTGGCCAGCCGTACGCAAAAGCGCATGACGCGCGCGATTGTCACACTGCGCCAATCGTTCGCGATCTCGGGCAATCCGCATTTCGACGAGGCGCGGCACCAGCCTTCCGGAGATCCGGGCGTGGCGCATCGCATGCAGGCTGGTGTTGGAGATCAATCCGCGACCCAAGCGACGCTCCACATCGTCGAACTGCTGTCGCGCCGACAAAAGAAGGTTCTCGCGGCGCGGCAACCCACGTGCCGCCGCGCGCAAATGCGCCCGTGCACTCTCAACGCAACGGCGGACCGTATGCTGCGCACGGAGCCCGTATTCTGCCGTCCGCTGCACGAGATCGCCGAACTTTGGTACAGCCCATTCCGCAGCCTTCGTGGGCGTAGGAGCCCGCGCATCCGCGGCAAGGTCAATCAGGGTCCAGTCTGTCTCATGCCCGACCGCCGAGATAACCGGCAGCGCACTGTCGGCCACGGCCCGCACGACGATTTCCTCGTTAAAGCCCCACAAGTCTTCAAGACTGCCGCCACCCCGCGCGACGATGATCACGTCGGGCCGTGGTACCGGCCCACCTGCTTTCAGCTGATTAAACCCACGGATCGCGGCAGCGACTTCCGGCGCGCACCCTTCGCCCTGAACCCGAACCGGCCACACAATGGCGCGGGTCGGAAACCGCTCATCGAAGCCATGCAACATGTCACGGATAACAGCACCAGACGGACTTGTGACGATACCAACGATGCGTGGCAGGAACGGCAGCGGCACCTTACGGGCCTCGTCAAACAGTCCTTCCTCAGCGAACTGCTTTTTCCGCGCTTCCAGCAAAGCCATGAGCGCGCCCACACCGGCCGGCTCCAAGCTCTCGATAACAAGCTGATACTTGCTCTGGCCGGGAAACGTCGTCACACGCCCAACAGCGATCACCTCCATGCCCTGTTCCGGCTTGATCGCTAACCTTTGCGCAACGCCTTTCCACATGACGCCAGCGATTACGGCGCGATCATCCTTAAGGTCGAGATACAAATGGCCGGATGCCGGGCGGGAAATGCGGCCCAATTCTCCGCGCACGCGCACGTGCTCAAACTCGTCTTCCAGCGACCTTTTGATCGCGCCCGACAACTCGGACACGGAAAACTCCGGCGCATTACCCGCCCCTAAGCGCTTATCTGACAGGGTTTCGGTCACGAATCAGTCCCGGTTTGTTAACTGCATCAGCGATGATACATCATTGAATAATGGCAGCAGACGCTCGGTAACACATGACGTGAACCTACAGCGATCCTGAAAAAGTGAAAAACTAAGGGCCCGCAACGAACATGAACGTCCTACTCATCGGCGGTGGTGGCCGCGAACACGCCCTCGCATGGGCGCTATCAGCAAGCCCCCTGCTCGACACATTGTATTGCGCTCCAGGCAACGCCGGAATAGCAGATGTCGCGCAGTGCGTTGATCTGAAGGTCGACGATCATGAGGCCGTCGTTACCTTCTGTAAGGACAAAGCAATAGACCTCGTTGTCGTCGGTCCCGAAGTGCCGCTCGTTGCCGGATTGACCGATACGCTGACAGCCGCCGGCATTAAGTGCTTTGGCCCGTCCGCCGCCGCCGCCCAGCTTGAAGGCTCCAAAGGCTTCACAAAAGACCTTTGCCGGGCCATCGGCATCCCGACAGCCGCTTATGCCCGCTTTGATAGTGCTGACGACGCAAAAGCTTACGCAGCACAACAACCTGTCCCCATCGTTGTCAAAGCTGACGGCCTGGCCGCAGGCAAAGGCGTCATCATCGCGCAGACCCAGGCCGAAGCTCTCTCGGCAATCGACAGCCTGTTCACAGGAAACGCCAGCGGAGCCGAAGTCGTCATCGAGGAATTCCTCACCGGCGAAGAAGCGAGCTTTTTCGCCCTCGTTGACGGCGAACACGTCCTCGCCCTCGCGACCGCCCAAGACCACAAACGCGTGGGAGAGGGCGACCAAGGCCCTAACACCGGCGGCATGGGGGCGTATTCCCCCGCTCCTGTCATGACGGATGAACTCATCACGCGCACCATGGATGAGATCATCAAGCCGACGGTCGCGGAAATGGCCCGACGTGGAACACCCTTCAAGGGCGTCCTATTCGCAGGGCTTATGATCACGGACGAAGGTCCCAAACTCATCGAATACAATGTCCGCTTTGGCGATCCCGAGGCGCAGGTTTTAATGCCCCGGCTCACATCCGATCTCCTTCCGGCTCTCATCGCCTCAGCAGACGGCGTCCTCGATCGTTTCGATCTGCGCTGGCATGACACGGTTGCCCTCACGGTCGTCCTGGCCGCCAACGGCTATCCCGGAACTCCAGAAAAAGGCAGCGAGATCAAAGGCATTGATGCCGCTTCTGCAATCGATGGTGTGACCGTATTTCACGCTGGCACCGCCCGTGACGACACCGGGCGCATCCTCGCCAACGGCGGACGCGTTCTTAATGTCACGGCCGTCGGCAAAACCGTCCGCGAAGCACACGATAGAGCCTATGAAGCCGTGAGTTGCATCGACTGGCCGGGCGGCTTCTGCCGATCAGATATCGGCTGGCGCGCTTTGGCGCGTGAAACTTCGGACACAGAGGCTTGATGAACCGCGCAGCTACCATCATCTCGCCATCGTGCGAGAAAGTAATGTCATGACGTTCCGACACCCGATGAGACCGGCAGCAAAGTGACAACCTCTCTAAGTAGCAGGGATCTGACGCGCGCACCGCGCATTGGGCTGGCGCTCGGTGGCGGCGGCGCGCGAGGTTTGGCGCACATTCTTATGTTGGAAGTCTTCGACGAGATGGGGTTACGCCCCCAGCTCATTGCCGGAACCTCCATCGGCGCCATCTTCGGCGCGGCATACGCCTCCGGCTACACCGCAGCGCAGATCCGCACCCATACAGAGGAAATCCTGAAAAGCCGGCTAGAGATCCTTCGCCAGGCTTTCAGCGCGCGCCAGGAGCCTCTCCAGCGCTTCATGAATGTATTCCAACTGCGATCCTCAATCTTCAACGCGGAAGCATTGCTCGACCTGATCATGCCGCCACGAACGGCGGCAGACTTTGCGTCGCTCGAGATCCCATTGAAGGTGATCGCATCGGAATTCAGCGAACAAAAACAGATGGTTTTATCGGAAGGACCACTCTTGCAGGCGGTCGCGGCAAGTATGGCGCTCCCCGGCCTGTTCACGCCGGTCGAAATCGACGGTGCCATTCTGCTGGATGGCGGCCTCGTCAACCCGCTCCCCTTCGATGTCCTCGCAGAAGACACAGATATCACGATCGCAATCAACGTAACGGGGGCCGGTCGGGTCGCGAGTGAGGGCAAGCCCAGCGCCTTCGAGACGATCGTCACATCCCTGCAAATTCTACAGCAATCCATCGTTCGCGAGAAAGTGCGAACCCGGAAGCCAGATATTCTGATCGATGTCGAAGTCGGCAACTTCCACGTACTCGAATTTCATAAACTGGACAAAGTTCTTGAGGCCGCAGCGCCCGCCAAAGCGAGACTTCGCCAACAGCTTGAGCGCATTCTTTTTGCTGAACCCGCCGACGTCAGCGAACCTGACCCTGAGCCCCAACCTAAATTGGAAGAACCCGAACCCGCTAGGCGGGCCCGCCTAGCCGAACGGCTCCTGGGTCGCCGCTAGCGTCAAGGCCCGGCATCATCTCCGCGCGGCAAAAAAATCGCGTAGAAGTGCCCCCGTGCGCTCTTCGTCAAGCCCACCGTAGACCTCCGGCGCGTGGTTGCACGTAGCCTGAGCAAACACCCGGGCACCATGCTCCACACCGCCTCCTTTCGGATCGCCCGCTCCGAAATAAAGCCGCCGGATACGGGCAAGGGAAATCGCTCCAGCGCACATGGCGCACGGCTCTAACGTGACGTAAAGGTCGCAGCCTAGGAGCCGTTCTGAACCAAAGGCCTCGCATGCGGCGCGAATCGCGAGGATCTCAGCATGGGCCGTAGGATCGGCAAGTTCGCGGATACGGTTACCTGCCGCACTCAAAAACGTACCATCCGGTGCAGCGACAACGGCTCCCACGGGAACTTCTCCACGCTGAGCCGCAGCGTTGGCTTCCGCCAATGCGCGTTCCATGTAGCGGCTGCCCCGCATCGATGTCATAACAGCGCGTCCTTCAATTCGAACAGAAATCGCAAATGCCTAAGGCGCCTACAAAACGACGTCCGAACATTATCAGCAAGGACCGGCAGACACACGCCAAGCCGGCACGCAAGGTGAAGGCGGAGGCACGTTCAAAACCAACCTCCGCGGACGCGGCAAAATCCACCACGCGCAAGTCTGCTGAACGCCCCACCGCAGCCAAACCCGCTCGCACGCCGGTCCGCAAGAAACAGCGTGGACCAGGACGCGCGCCGGAGCCTGCTGCAGGACAAAACGACCCTATGCGCATCGCCAAGGCGATTGCCCGTGCAGGACTATGCTCGCGGCGTGAAGCCGAACGCTGGATTGCCGAAGGCCGTGTCCGGCTGAATGGCAAATTGCTAAACAGCCCCGCCGTAACGGTAACCTCTTTGGATAAGATTGTCGTTGACGGCAACCCACTACCGGACGCCGAGCCCGTACGTCTATGGCGCTATCACAAGCCGAAAGGTCTCGTCACGACGCATCGCGATCCGGAAGGCCGTCCTACAGTATTTGACAGTCTTCCGCCTGAGTTGCCGCGTGTTGTCTCCATCGGCCGTCTAGACTTCAATACGGAGGGCTTGCTGCTTTTGACCAACGACGGCGCGCTGGCCCGCCATCTCGAATTACCGTCCACGGGCTGGTTACGCCGCTATCGCGCACGCGCGCACGGTCGCGTAACACAAGCCGACCTCGACAAACTGAAAGACGGCGTGGAAATCGAGGGGGTTCGCTATGGCCCAGTCGAAGCGACGCTCGATTCAACGCAGGGTGCCAACGTCTGGCTCACACTTGGCCTGCGCGAAGGCAAAAATCGCGAAGTGCGCAAAATCCTCTCAAGCCTTTCGCTCGATGTAAACCGCCTGATCCGTGTGTCCTACGGACCGTTCCAGTTGCTCGACCTTGCTCCCGGAACCACCGAACCCGTGAAGCGACGCGTCCTCGCCGACCAGCTTGGCGCGAAATTGACAGAGGAACTGGGCCTCGCAGCACCTGACCCTGACCGCGTCGGCCGAGGCCATAAACCCGAGGGCAAAGCAGCGAAACCAAAAGGCCAGTCGGAATGAATGGCCTACCCTCAAGGGGGACGCCATGCGTATCGTAGGCGGGCGTCTCAAAGGGCGCACTTTGGTTGCTCCTCAGCACGGAGGCACGCGCCCCACCTCGGATCGCGTCCGCGAGTCCGTATTCAACATTCTCACGCACGGCATCGAAGGCCCTCCATTGGAGGGCGCACGTGTCATCGACCTCTTCGCCGGCACGGGAGCACTTGGGGTGGAAGCCCTTTCACGCGGCGCTTCTTATGCGCTTTTCGTCGAAGACAACGCCGATGCCCGCGGGCTTATTCGCAGAAACATCGAAGCCTTCGGACTGCAAGGCATAACCCGCATCTTCCGGCGTGACGCCACCCGGCTTGGCCCAGCCGCAACGCGGGACAGCTACGCCTACGCCTTCCTTGACCCGCCCTACGACAAAAAACTCGGCGAAGCCGCACTCACAGCCCTTCATGAGGGAGGTTGGCTCTCTCCCGGCGCAATCATCGTCCTTGAAGAACGCGCAGGCGTAACAGTCGATCTGCCATCTGCCTTCGAACTTATCGACGAACGTACATATGGCGACACCACGGTTCATTTTGCCCGGCTAATCTCCGAAACAGCATGACGAGGATCCACCCGTGAACATACGCTGGCGGGATAAAACGCACGGCGGTTTGAACGGATGGCTCGAAGCGGCCCTGTTCGTCATCGCGATCTCCGCGTTGACCGTACTCTATGCAATTGCCCAGGCCGCCGGCGCGCATATGTCTGTCTTCATCTTCTACACGATGGCCGCCTCGGCTGCCGGAATGCTGGCGATCACGGGGTGGGGCAAAGACGCAGGCGATGTCATCCTGGCGCGTCAGAGCTGGGTGTTCGGCACCGCCACCGTCGGCCTCGAAGCCCTATATTTCCTCCTGCTGGGTATCCTAACACCCGCCGAAGCTAGCCTCGCTTTGCGCTTGGCTGTGCCCGTGTCGCTTGTGATCGGCTGGCTGTTTTTTTCTCGCACCATGACGAACCGCATTTGGTTCGGTGCGGCCATAATTATTGTCGCCGTTATCCCGATCCTCTGGGGCTTGGACAATGCGCGCATATTTTCCGCAACGTTACTTGCACTCGCCTGCGCACTTGTCGTCTCAATAAAAACATTCGCCAGCGAATTTCATCCCTGGAACCGGCGCGCGGAAACGGTACGCGAAAAACTGCGTGTCACAGGCTTGGTCGTGCTGGCGACAACGCTGATCGCAGCGACAGCGTTGATCTGTTCGGTCTTTCTGGTCGTCTATGGCATTCTCCCAGCCAACCCGATGACACCTGAACCCGCCGCCTTCTGGCACGTGCCAACGCTTGCCCTGGCCCTTTTCTGCGGCGCGCCTGTATTCATCGCCATGACGTATTTAACCTTCTCCTCCGTGGTAAAAATCGGCACAGAAAGCTTCCTGGGAACCAGTGCCTTGACACCGTTTAGCGCACTGGCGCTCGAAGCATTGGCCGCAGGGTTCGGCATCCTTGCCGTCCCGAACTACGACTGGAAATTGATCCCGCTCATATTACTCGGCGTCGTCGGCGTCTTTATTGTCATCAGCGGCCGTCACAAATCGGCCCCCTCCGAAATTCCTGCCCGATAAGGGGTGGCAGGTAAGCGTGTCGGGGGCTATGAAGCAGGCAGCAAAGTCATCCGGGATTCAGATACATGGCCGCCACCCGTCCAATCGTCATAGCCCCCTCGATTTTATCGTCCGACTTCGCCCGCCTGGGCGAAGAGGTTCGCGACATTGATGCCGCTGGGGCTGACTGGATCCATCTCGATGTCATGGACGGCCATTTCGTGCCCAACATCACCTTTGGCCCTCCCATTATCAAAGCCATCCGCAACGCCTCGCCCAAGGTCTTCGATTGCCATTTGATGATCGACCCGGCCGTTCCCTATATCGAAGCGTTCGCGGAAGCCGGTGCGGACATCATCACGGTGCACGTTGAAGCCGACACCCATCTCGACCGCTCGCTGCAAGCAATCAAGGCTCTCGGAAAACGCGCGGGCGTCTCGCTCAATCCGTCGACACCTGAAAGCACGATCGAGTACGTTCTCGACCGCCTCGACCTCATTCTGCTGATGACCGTCAATCCAGGCTTCGGCGGCCAGGCTTTCATTCCTGCCGTGGTGGAGAAGGTCCGCCGCGTCAAACAGATGATCGGAAACCGCCCGATCGACATCGAGGTTGATGGCGGCGTAACACCGGAAACAACCGGCAAGATTGTCGAAGCAGGCGCCAACGCACTCGTCGCCGGTTCTGCGGTATTCAAAGGCGGCACGCCTGCTCACTACGCGGCCAACATCAAAGCGATCCGGGACGCAGCAACGAACGCCCGCTCGATCCCCTGTTGAGGAGTGGCAATGGCGGTAGAAACCCCGATCTGCGATTTCGGCTGGAAAGCTCCGAACTTCACGCTACCCGGCGTCGACGGCAAAACCTACAGCTTGGCCGACCTGCGTGGAGAACGTGGCACGCTGATCATGTTCATCTGCAATCACTGCCCTTACGTGAAAGCAGTGATCGACCGTATCGTCCGCGATGCCAATGAACTCAAGCCCCTGGGCATTGAGAGCGTCGCAATTTGCGCGAACGATTGGCGCGCATACCCCGATGATTCATTCGAAAACATGAAAACCTTCGCCGCCCATCACGGCTTCACGTTCCCCTATCTCCACGACGAGACACAATCCGTCGCCCGGACCTATGACGCCGTATGTACGCCGGACTTCTTCGGCTTCGACGCCGATCTCGGCCTTCAATATCGCGGCCGCTTGGATGCGTCCCGGAAAGAAACCGGCCCCGCCGATCTGCGCAGAGACCTTTTCCTCGCAATGAAGCAAGTGGCTGAAACAGGCCAAGGCCCACGTGAACAGATCCCCTCGGCGGGATGCTCAATAAAATGGCGGGAAAGCTGAATGGTTCGCGCAGTTGTTTTCGACCTCGATGGTACCCTCATCGACAGTGCCCTCGATATCCACGCCGCGGCCAATCGCGTCCTCCGCGAACAAGGCCTCACTGAACTCGATCTTCCGACATTGAAATCATTCGTCGGCGAAGGTGTCCGGGTCTTGATGCAGCGCTGTCTCGATCATGCGCACGCCAGCACCAGTCCTGAAGACATACAGCAAGCCGTGGCTCACTTTCTCGAGATTTACGCTGAAGACCCAGCAAAGCACACAGTCATCTACCCTGGCGTGCAAGACCTGCTTGCGAAGCTGCAGAGCCGCGGCGACCGGCTGGGCATTTGCACAAACAAACCTGAAGCGATAACGCGCACGGTCCTGAAAGACCTTGGCCTCACAAGCACATTCAGAGTCGTGGTCGGGGGCGATACGCTGCCAACGCGCAAGCCGGACCCGAGCGGCCTGTTGGCTACAATCGCGCAACTCGGAAGCAAACCGGACGAAACGATCTACGTCGGAGATAGCGAAGTCGATGCTGCGACAGCCCAAGCCGCTGGCGTAAAATTCGTGTTGTTCACGAAGGGCTATCGCAAGAGCCCCGTAGCCTCGATCCCCCACTGGCGCGCACACGATACGTTTGCCGAGATCGAAAGCGCGCTTATCACGAATGACGCAACGGCGAACGGATAACGCGCGTTAGCGACGCCCGAACAAACGCTCGATATCCGAGAGCTTCAACTCCACATACGTCGGACGGCCATGATTGCATTGGCCCGAAAACGGTGTGGCTTCCATCTCGCGCAATAAAGCGTTCATCTCGCTCGCGGTGAGCCGGCGACCGGCCCGCACGCTGCCATGACACGCCATCCGCGACGCCACGGCTTCCAGCCGGGTTTTCAGAGCGCTGTCATCCGACTCGCTAAGGATCTCATCGGCAAGATCCCGGACAAGACCATCGACATCGGTGTCTCCTAGCAGCGCAGGCACTTCACGTACGGCCACCGCACCGGGACCAAACCGGTCGGCGACAAGGCCAAGCTCTAAAAGTTCATCCGCCTTCTCGGCTAAGGTTTCAGCCCCTTCCTCGCCCAGTTCGACGATAACGGGGATCAAAAGCCCCTGTCGCGCCACGCCACCTTCCGTCAACATCGCCTTGAGCTTCTGATAGACAAGACGCTCGTGCGCGGCGTGCTGATCAACGATGACAACGGCGTCGCGTGTCTGCGAAACAATATAGGTCTCGTGCAATTGCGCCCGCGCGGCGCCAAGCGGGCTATCCATGAGGTCTGCCCGGGCAGGTTCCGCGTCCGCCGACGCATCCGCACCTGTTGCCGAGAATGCAGTAAACGCTGCCTGAACCGGCTCGGCAAAGCCATGCACCCTGCCCTGCGGACTCTCGAAGTCCGATAGGGGTGAGCTGCTAGGTACAGAGGCCACGCGTGAGGAAACGCCAGACCACGCTGCCCCGGTAGTCCGTGACGGTGCCGCCGGTTCCACGGGCCGCAATGTTGCGATCGTATCCTGCCCGCCCCGCGCCGACGCACGATGCCCTGCACCTTCCAAAGCATGCCGAATCGCACCGATCATGATGCTGCGCACCGTTCCAGCGTCACGGAACCGGACTTCCGTCTTAGCTGGGTGCACGTTGACGTCCAGCTCACGTGGATCGACGTCAACAAAGAGCGCAACGAGAGGATGACGCCCGCGCGGCACCGTATCCCCGTAGGCAGCGCGAAGCGCTCCAACCACCAGCCGATCTTTCACAGGCCGTCCATTGACGAACAGAAACTGTTGAGAAGCATCCCCGCGATTGAGTGTCGGCAGTCCCGCAAATCCCGCCACGCGAACGCCGTCCCGTTCTCCGGCGATCTCCAAGGCGTCTGCGAGAAAATCGCGCCCCATAATCCGGCCGAGGCGCTGCAAAAGTCCGTCCGCATCGGCCTTGCACGCTGGCAGCTTGAGACTGGCCCGTTCGCCAGTCACCAGCGTGAAAGCGACCTGGGGATGCGCCATCGCCAACCGTTTGACGACATCGGAGACTGCAAGATTCTCTGAGCGCTCGGACTTCATGAATTTCAGGCGAGCTGGTGTCGCAGAGAAAAGATCCGTCACCTCGATACGGGTTCCCGAATTGATCGCTGCGGGCCGAATAGGACCCTTGGCACCCCGGTCAACGATGATAGCGCAGCCTGAGCTCCCGCCCCGCTCCTGCGTAACAATCTCCAGCCGCGCAATCGAACCGATGGAAGGAAGCGCTTCCCCGCGAAACCCGAGCGTTCGAATATCGAAGAGATCTTCCTCGCTGAGTTTGGACGTCGCGTGACGTTCGACACAAAGCGCCAGATCTTCCGCGCTCATGCCGCAGCCGTCGTCGCTCACACGGATCAACGACAAGCCACCGCCTGCGGTCACAACCTCGACGTCGCGGGCACCCGCATCGATCGCGTTTTCGACAAGTTCCTTGACGACGCTCGCCGGCCGTTCGACGACCTCGCCGGCCGCGATACGATTGATTGTTTCAGGCGAGAGCTGACGTATCGGCAAACCGAGAAATCCCTCTTCGTCGAGTACCCGGAACGCCGCTGCGGATCAGATACCGGCGTCGAGCCGTTTACGCGTGAGGATTTTCGCCAATTCGACGGCTGGCTGATCGAACGGATCGATGCCCATAATCCGCCCGGCGAGAATCGTTTCGAGCATAAAATGCATCAAAATCCCGCCGATCGCACGCTCATCGAGGCGATCCACATCAATCGTGCGAACCGGCCGCCCAGCCTGCGCGAGTGCTTCCGGTAACGCCGCCGCTTGCGCAGCCACGATATCCCCAACATGGCGGCCCGCCATGTAGTCCGCGCCAGCCTGCCGGGCCATCTCGGCATCCACGACCGGCCCATTGCCAACGGTGGCAACACGGACAACCGTGACCCACAGTTCAGGCGGCCCATCCATGAAAAACTGAAGCTGGGAATGCTGATCAAGCGGTCCGACTGCCGCAATCGGGCATGTGCCTTGGCCATTCTTACCCAGGCTCTCCGCCCACAGCTGAACGTACCAATCTGCCAACCTTCCCAGACGGTCGGCGTAAGGCATGATGACGCTAAGCCGAACGCCCTTTTCTTTGTTAAGCGCCACGGCTGCCGCTGCTGATACGGCCGGCGCGAAGTCGGCTGGACGGCGTGCGTCCAGCATCTTCTGGACCACATCGGCGGCCCCCTGCCGCACAGCGAACGCATCGAGCCCACGCGCCATCGCCGGCATTAATCCGACGTTCGTGAGGCACGAATACCGCCCACCGATCCCGTCATGATGCGCAAGCATCGGAATGCCGTGTGCCGCAAAGAGGGAACGCAACCCATTGCTTTTACCCGGCTTATCCTCCTCCGTAATCCCGAGGAACAACTCCGGGATACGGGCCTCGAGCCCTGCCGCTTTGACTGCGCTGAGCGCCGCAATGGCCTGCGCGAGCGTTTCGGTTGTACTACCCGACTTCGATGTCACAACGAAACGCGTTGTCTCTAGATCAAGGATGTCCAGCGCACCGGACAACGTCGCGCCGTCGAGATTGTCGTAAAAGCGCGTCCGAGGCCGTTTGCGTTGATCGGGAGCTGCACCGCCGGGAATATTCCATCCCGCAAGCTGAGCCAAAGTTTGCCCGCCAAGCCCCGAACCACCAGTCCCGAAAAAGACAATCAGCCGGGCCCCCTCGCTGAGCCGCGCGAGAGCTGCATGGGCTTCATCAAGATCCGCCGTCTCTTCGGGAATATTGAGAAGAGGCAGCCGCCCCGTCTTGTAGTGGTCTCTCAGCTTGGCGAGTTCGGGCTCGGCACGTTTGAGATACCGGCTCAGCAAATGCTCGGACAAACCATGTCGGCCAATGACCGTCTCCATGCAGCCGTCGATCGAAATACGAAAGGGCGCGCAGCCTTCAGCTGATGCTGAATTCTTGCTGAGAGAAACAGGGTTGGTCATCGAGCAATCCCGGATTGGTGAAACGTGTGTGTCCACCTAGCCCGTTTCTGCGGCCACGCCAAGGCACAGGAATCTGAGCCGCAGATAGTAACGCGGGGAAAATTGCCCCGCGCTCTCAAAACAAAACGTGCAACCCTCTGCGAAATAAAGAGAAAATACTCACCCTCTCGGGGCCAAACCAGCCGGCTTGCCAACGACGGTAACGATGAGATCGTTGAGGTCGAGAAACCGTTTTGCCGCCTGCTTGATGTCTTCCAAGGTTACCGCCTCAATCTGCGCATTACGCGTATTCACATAGTCGATGCCCATGTCCTCGACCATGATGCCCAGAAGCTGGCTGGCAATCTTCGCGTTGCTATCAAACCTCAATGCATAGGAGCCCGTCAGGTAGTCCTTGGCGTTCTTAAGATCCTCTTCGGTCGGGCCGGTTTCCAGCATCTTCTTAAGCTCCGCACGGATGACATCGAGAGATTCCGCGATCGCCTCGTTCTTCGTCGCAACGCTTCCCAGGAAGATCGCCGAATGATCCATCGGGCTTAGATAGCTGTAAACGGAGTAAGCAAGCCCGCGCTTTTCACGCACCTCTTCCATCAACTTCGAGGCAAACCCGCCACCACCGATGATGTGGTTCAAAACGAACGCCGACATGAAGTCTGGATCTTTGCGCTTCAACCCGCCAAGACCGAACACTGCAACAGACTGCGGAACGTCCATTTCCGTAACGGTCAGACTTCCCTTCTTAGGCGGCGCGACATCCGACACGGAATTCAGTTTCGCCTTCTGCGGCAGATCCCCAAAAACTTCGTCGAGCAGCTTGGCGAGCGCGTCGGCATCAATATCGCCGACTGCCACAACCTTTAGATTCTCCCTAGCAAAGATCCTCGAGCGATAGGCTTCAAGATCATCGCGCGTGATACTGGAGATCGTCTCAAGCGTTCCATCCTTAGGCTTGCCATACGGGTGGTTCGGGAAAGCCGCGGCATACCATGCGTTGCCAGCGACGCGATCCGGGTCACGCGACGCGTAAACAATGCTCGCCTTAAGCTGCCCGCGAATACGTTCAATGGCATCATCATCGAAGCGCGGCTTCGTCAACGCCAACTTCAACAGTTCCATCGCCTGCGGACGGTTCGCAGAGAGAGTTTCAACACTGCCGTAGAACGTGTCGCGACTATCCTCATAGGACATGCGCATGGCGATATCTTCCATGCGCTCCTGGAACTCCGCCGACTTCAGATCACCCGCGCCCTCATCGAGCATCGCCGAGAGAAAATTAGAAACGCCTGCCTTGTCGGCCGGATCCTGCGAGCTGCCGCCCGTAAACGCAAAGCGCAGCGCAACGAGCGGGACAGAGTGTTCTTCGACGAGCCAAGCTTCGATGCCGCTGGCACTTTTAACGGTCTTGATATCCATAGCTTGAGCAGGCCTGCTGAGCGCGACGATGTTAAGGAGAAAAAAAACGGCGAGGAGATTTACGAAATTGACACGGGCAACAGCACGAACGCGCAACCCGGCTTGTCGCAATAGGCTCATGACTTCTCGTTCCCTTGTCAACCGCGTGGCGATGCCGTAGCCGACGCCCGTTTATTGGACGTGCCAGGATCGTTATCGGCCTCGGGCAGAAGCCGTCCACTCACAGACTGCCGAATGTCGAGGCTTTTCTGTGCAGCCTTCTGCACATCCGCCGCGGTAACTCGCTCAATGGCCGCTGGCCATTCCTCGATATCTTCGATGCTCTGGCCGACGACTAAGCCCCAGCCATAACGCCGCGCCATATTTGACTGATTGTCGCTCTCGTAGACGTAGTCCGCCGTCAGGCCCATCTTGGCCCGCCTCAGCTCGTCTTCGGTAACGCCGTTCTTCGCGACATCTGCAATAACCCGATCAATCTCAGCTTCTACCTGATCAAGATCGGAGCCGTCAGCCGCGATTGCGTAGAGCGCAACCTTGCCGCTATCGAGCCCATCACCGTGATACCAGCCACCCGCCGACGAAGCGATTTTCTTGTCGACCACAAGCGACTTGTACAGTCGGCTTGTCGACCCGTTGGCAAGTATCCGGACGAGAACGTCGAGCGACTCGGCCTCACCTTTCTGCGCCTTCACATAGCTAGGCGCCAGATAGTAACGATGGAAGGAAGCTTTACCTGCCCGCGGATCCGTAAGCACCAGCTCGCGAGCTGCAAGCTGCGGTGGCTCGACAGGACGGAGACGATTTGCACCCACCTCGGGGTTAGAAGGGATTTTACCGTAAGTTTCTTCAGCGAGCTTGCGCACCTCGTCAACGCCAACGTCCCCAGAGACCACCAGGATCGCGTTGTTCGGCGCATAGTAGTGTTTGTAGAAATTGAGAGCATCTTCCCGATCGAGCCGCGCAATCTCGTGCTCCCAACCGATCACCGGAATGGCGTAGGGATGTGAATAATAAAGCGTGGCATCCATCTGTTCAGACAAAATAGCTGAAGGGTTGTTATCGACACGACTGCGGCGTTCTTCGAGAATAACGTTGCGCTCGGTCAAAACCTCATTGTCGGTAAGCCGAAGATTGACCATGCGGTCCGCTTCCATCGACATCACTTTGGCAAGTCGGTCCTTCGCGACGCGCTGGAAATAGGCCGTCGTATCCTGGCTGGTGAAGGCATTGTCCTGCCCACCCAACCTAGCCACGATCTTGGAAAATTCCCCAACCGCTATCTTGTCGGTGGACTTGAACATCAGGTGTTCGAGAAAGTGAGCGATGCCGGATTCTCCGCGCGGCTCGTCAGCAGCACCGACGCGATACCACACCATGTGCGTCACGACCGGCGCACGCTTGTCTTCGATAACAACCACCTGCATGCCATTGGCGAGTTTGAATTCGTTGGCACGAGGAGCAGCGTGGGCGGAAGTAGCGGACAACGTCGTTGCGAGCATGAGAGCCGTCACTAAGCTGGAAACCAAAAGGGGAAAGCGGCACGAAGCCAGAATGCGCATGAGTTCAGATCCTCAAAGGTCCGGACATCGGCGCGCTATGAAGGACAAGCTCAACCTCCAAACGCGCATTTCAAACCCGGCTACGGAAGCGAAGCAAATCGTAACCGATTTACCGTGCACCTATCGAGTCGAAGCCTCCGAGGATGTCGGCATTCAGACCTGCCTTGTCAAATGACAACGCGTCCATGTTCCCACGGAATTGGCGCTGCTACATAGCTACGCCACATGCATAAGAGATTATTTTAACTGAATAAATATTATTTGATAACGATGCGCTGCGTTACCTAGCATGAGCACCTCAACCACGCGCCATGACGCCCCACGATGCCAAGCAAAATAATCTGGGGTCAGAACGCCGGCCAGAATGCCCTACTGCGCGTTCCACTCTTTCATGGCTGAAAGAACCGACTTGCGGCAGGGACCCAATGGCCCAGAGACCGAGTCTGCGTCGGCGCGTCCCATGGCAACAGCCGTATCATAGTGCTTCGCGCAATACTCTTCCTGCTGCTTCTTCAACATTTCCTGGTCGACCACTTTGGCTCGGTCAGGATCGTTAATCGCAGCAAGAGAGATATCTTCCGGTGTCTGAGCTGGAGCATTGGGATCAGGCAAACGGGCCAAATCCGGAGGCACGACCAATGGGCTCCGCGATTCCATCTTAGGCGTTGTACGGGTCGTAGGCGCGTTCATGCCCATTGCATCGAAGATCTTACCTTCGAACTGGACATCGCCTGGCGAGCAGCCAGCCAAAGCAGCGGCAGCGAAAACGCTCAGTGCGGTCAGTAAAGCCCTGATCCGTCCGACAGATCTCATTTCCGAATCTCCCTGGCCGCAAGAGGTGGATCGCGTTAGGCGAGCCCCGGCCCAACCTCTGCAGCATCGAGCGCTATGACGTCTTTGCGGCGTCTTTGCGACTCGTTGCCCAGAAATCATACAAGAGGCCGATTACCCCAGCAACTATAGCGACATCTGCGACATTGAAGACATACCAGTAGAAGCCGAAGGCATGCAGCGAAACAAAGTCGGCTACGCCCCCGATCACCAGCCGATCGATGCCATTTCCAATCGCTCCTCCGATGATCAGACCTAGGCTTAGAGCGAGAACGGCGCTCCCGGTGGAACGCGCTGACCATATCCACAGCGCTATGCTGGCCACGGCAGCAAATGCCGCCAAAGTGGCCTGCCAAGCCGGATGAGCCATATCGAGCATAGAGTAGCTCACACCGGTATTCTTCACGAAGACCAGATCGAGAAACGGGAGCACGACAACCCGCCCTCGCTCTTCTAGGTTGTAGTGGGCGATAATCCACCACTTGCTTACTTGGTCGGCCACCAAGGTGATGAGCGCCGCCCACAGCGTCCACCGCGAGAACGCGCCCCAAAACCATCCACCGGAGTGTTGATCGCCCGTCATCACCACACGCCCTAACCTAACTCTGGCCTGCGCCAGCAGCATCTATCTCACGCATCGCGGCGGCATCCCGCGCCGAAAGATCGGGATAGGCAGGATCAGATCCGACATCGTCAGTAATACGCCATGAGCGCGCGCATTTGCGTCCCTCAGCACGCTTCGGCACGACACCCACACCGGCAACGTCGGGGAGCTTGAAAGCATCTTCCGGCGCTGAACCACTGACCAGTTCTGCCCCACTCGTGATAAAGGCCTCCGCGAGGTCTACATCACGCAGCGCAGCCAAGGTATCCGCGTTGTCGACATAGACGACGGGAGCCGCTTCGAGACTGGAGCCAATGCGTTTCGCCGCGCGCTCCAATTCCAACGCCCCTGTCACCACCCGGCGCACCTTTCGGATGTGGTCCCACTTTTCATCAACCGCTTCATTCCGCCAAAGCCGCGAAATCATCGGAAAGTCTTGCAGGTGAACCGAGCTGTCTTCGGACGGATACCGCTCCAACCAAGCTTCCTCCGCCGTAAACGACAGGATCGGAGCAAGCCAAAGCGTCGTCGCCTTGAAGATCTCATCGATAACACTGAGAGCCGCACGTCGGCGCATACTGGAAGGCGCATCACAGTAAAGCGCATCCTTCCGGATATCGAAGTAGAATGCCGATAGATCCGTGTTCAGGAATTGCGCGAGCAGATAAACAACCTTCCGGAAATCGTACTCCGCATAAGCCGTCCGCACCTCTGGCCCCATCTCGGACAGCCGGTGCAGCATCAGCTTTTCGAGCTCGGGCATATCGGCAATTTCAACGCGATCTTCCTCGCGGAAATGCGAGAGCGCCCCCAACATCCAACGGATGGTGTTGCGCATTTTCCGATAGGTCTCAGAGAATGTCTTGAGGATCTCGGGACCAATACGCAGATCGTCGGAATAGTCCGAAGCCGCCACCCACAAGCGCAGGATATCAGCACCCGACTTGTCCATGACGTCCTGCGGCGCGGTTACATTGCCCGCCGACTTGGACATCTTCGCGCTCTTCTCATCGAGCACGAAGCCATGGGTCAGGACGACGTCATAAGGCGCATGCCCCCGCGTACCGCAGCTTTCCAGAAGCGAGGAATGGAACCAGCCGCGGTGCTGATCCGACCCCTCAAGGTACATCACACGATCATGGCCACCGGCGGAAGCCCGATGGATATTGGCGAGTCCCGGAAAATGCACGGGGTCTTCCATTGTGAACGCGTGCGTGGAACCGGAGTCGAACCACACATCCAGAACGTCACGCACCTGCTCCCACGCGCTCGGATCGTCGACGAGACCATCGAGGAAACGCTCTTTCGCCCCCTCTTCAAACCAGACGTCCGCGCCTTTTTCCGCAAAAGCATCGGCGATCCGCTTTTGCAGTTCGTCCGATTTCGCAAAGCCGGGGCCGGGAATAATTTCATCGGTTTCCGTGTTGCGGAAGACCGTGATCGGCACGCCCCACGCGCGCTGACGCGAAACCACCCAATCCGGGCGGTTGACGATCATGCCTGTGATGCGGTTCTCACCAGCAGCCGGCACCCACTCAACGCGCTTGATCTCCTCCAGCGCCGTCTCGCGCAACGACTTGTTGCCGGCAGCCGCAAGAGGTCGGTCCATGGCAATGAACCACTGCGGTGTATTGCGGAAAATGACCGGCTTCTTCGACCGCCACGAATGCGGATACTGGTGCTTGAGGCGGCCGCGCGCGATCAGCGCACCCGCCTCTGCGAGCGCTTTGATGACGGCGTCGTTGGCATCGCCCTTATCGCCGTTTTCCTTGAGCACACGTTTGCCCGTGAACCCAGGCGCTTGATCCGTCAGCACACCGTCCGCATCGACCGTGAACGGGATCGTCGTGTCGATGTCGCGGTCCCGTAGAGACTTCTGCCGCGCCGTCCAGATGTTGTAGTCGTCCGCACCATGTCCCGGCGCCGTATGTACGAAGCCGGTTCCTGTATCATCGGTAACATGGTCACCATCGAGCAGCGGGACATCGAAATCGTAGCCCTTGCCGCGAAGCGGATGCGCACAAATCTGCGCACCACCCAATTTGGCAAAATCCACGTCACCGAGCCGTTCAGAGCTTTCAACCTTGGCAGCCTTCATCACGTCAGCTGCAAGCTTGTCCGCAAGTACAAACGTGTCACCGGATTTGGCCCAATTGCCTTCCGGCGCTGCCGTAACTTCGTAGAGCCCATATGCGATTTTCGACGAATACGAGATCGCGCGGTTCCCAGGAATCGTCCACGGCGTTGTTGTCCAGATGACGACCGATGACGACAGCAGCTTTTGCGAGACGGGATCATCTCCAGACTCCCCAACACTGATGATCGGAAACTTCACCCAGATCGTGTCGGACTGATAGTCCTGGTACTCAACTTCCGCTTCCGCGAGCGCCGTCTTCTCGACGACCGACCACATCACCGGCTTCGAGCCGCGATAGAGCTGACCGCTGCGCGCGAACTTCATCAACTCGTTGGCGATCGTCGCCTCAGCGGGAAACGCCATCGTCGAATAGGGATGTTCCCAATCGCCGATCACGCCCAGTCGTTTGAATTCCTCGCGCTGCACGTCGAGCCACTTCGCAGCAAAGGCCCGGCATTCAGCACGGAACTCATTGACCGGCACTTCGTCCTTGTTCCGGCCCTTGGCACGATACTGCTCCTCGATCTTCCATTCGATCGGCAGGCCGTGGCAGTCCCAGCCCGGCACATAGTTCGAATCGTGCCCCAGCATCTGCTGGCTCTTGACCACGAGATCCTTGAGGATCTTGTTCAGCGCGTGCCCGATATGAATGTTGCCGTTGGCATATGGAGGGCCATCGTGCAGCACGAACTTGTGCCGTTCCTTCGCCTCCGCGCGCAGCTTGTCATAAAGCCCGATCCGCTCCCAACGCTCGAGCAATCGGGGCTCAAGTTTCGGCAAGCCCGCCTTCATGGGAAAGTCAGTCTTCGGCAGATAGAGTGTTTTCGACCAGTCGCGTGCTTCCGTGGTCGTCGCGCCTTCGTTATCGCCTTGGCCAGTCTGTTTCGCCATTTGTCCTTCACGCCGGGCGGCGTTCTTTCCAGTGTTTATGGGTTAGCCGCCTTCTAGCAACGCTGCCGCCGCTGTACCAGCACCATATCGGCACATTAGGAATTCGCTTGGTAAATCGCACGGTTCAACGCCGCGGAGACGGGCCTGAGCGACCGCGCCGGGTTTTGACCGGTCCGAGGTCGAGCGACGGCACGGCCCAATCGGTTTTCACTTCCATGTCACCACCGTCCCGCGCAGTCGGGTGAAAGACGCCATATCCCAGCGTCGCAATGCGTCGCTCTGTTGATTCGTGCACGCGACGCACTGCAAACGTCCAAAGCGGACTGAACAGGAGTGAGAGCACAATAACCGAGATAGCAAGCTTGTAGCCGACAGGATCGAAAACCTGATTCGCCAAGCCAACAGCGGCCAGCACAAACGAAAACTCTCCGATCTGGCCCATCACGAGACCGGCCTGATAAGCCGTTTTCCACGGCAAGCCGACGCGATGAAGGATGACAATGTTGGCGACGGATTTCAGCAGAAGCGTCCCAACCACGAAGACCGCTACCAGACCGGCATTCTCAATGATGAACTCGACGTCGAGCAAGAGGCCGATGGCCACAAAAAACAACACCATCAGAACGCCTTGGATCGGCTCCATCGCGCGTATCGCCTCTGTGCGAAGTGTTGTTTTGCCGATCAGCAACCCCGCAAGAAACGCTCCATAAGCCGGCGACATTCCCGCAACGCCCGTAAGCACGGCGGCTGTGCAGCAAATGAGGAGCGCAACAAGCGTAACCAACTCTACGCGCCCCAGGATATTCTCCTGCCAAGGGAACGGCAGCTTCCCGCCCTTGCCGAATATGCGGATGAAAAGGGCCAACCCTGCGAACGCACCAACGACCTTAAGGAGCGTTGAAAGCTCCAACGACGCCCCAGGTACGAACGAGTTCGCGATGACCAACATCGGCACGATGGCGATATCCTGCGCGATCATAACCGCGACGACGATACGCCCGAGGTCCGTGCGCAATTCGCCAAGGTCATCCAACAGCTTCAATGCGACAGCCGTCGATGACATGGTGACAACAAAGGTCATCAGAACGATCTGTTCGGGACGCCACTCAAGGATAACGCCAAAAAGCGCTAGCGCACCGAATGCTACGATGATCTGCCCCGCCACCGTCAAAACGGCGGGCCGAAGATCATCGATGAACGCCTTTAGGCTGACTTCCATGCCGATGACGAACAGGAGAAACAGCACGCCGAATTCAGCCGCCAAGGGCACCGCATCCACTTGCGGCATAAATCCGACACCAGCCGGACCAAGCGCTACGCCTGCCAGAATATAGCCCACCATCGGCGGCTGCTTGAGCCAAGCCATAAAAAGACCGGCCGTAACGGCCGCTAATGTGATGATGGCGATCGCCAACAAAAACGGGAGCTGGTCTTCCACGTGACCCGCATTCCTTATGTATCTAAAAAATCTAAATAATCGGCGGCTTTTCACGCACGGCCGACAGGATCGCACGGGCCTGCACGCAATCTTCGACAATTTGCGCCTTCAGCGCATCGAAGGTTTCAAACCGCTTATCTTCACGTATGAAATCAACGAACTCGATGGCAATTTCACGATCATAAAGATCGCCCTGAAAATCCAGGATAAAGACCTCTAGCCGAACGGGACCGTCATCGGCACTCGGTCGAGTTCCGAAATAAGCTGCGCCATCGTGTATTTCGTCACCGATGACCACACGCGCGGCGTAAATGCCGTGTCGTAGAGCTGTCCCGCGCGGCAACTCAACGTTTGCCGTCGGAAATCCCAGCTCGGTCCCAAGCTTTTGTCCACTGATGACTGGTGCGGCAACGCGCCACCAATGGCCCAGCGCATGCGCAGCCCCACGAACATCGCCTTGAGCCAGATGCAGCCGAATGGCAGTCGAAGAAAAAACTTCGCCCTCCTCGGCTTGCTGATTGATCACGCTCACGCCAAATCCGTGTTTCTCCCCAGCCTGACACAATGACTCAGGCGTGCCCGCACGGGCCTTGCCGAAGCGAAAATCGTAGCCGATTACCACATGCGCGACGTCATAAGTCCTGACGAGAATTGTTTCGACGAACTGATCCGCCGACAAGCCGGCGAGCTCAGCATTGAAGTCGAGAACAGCGACAAGATCGAGCCCGAACAGCTCAAGCAACCGCAATTTTTCCGAGAGCGGTGTCAGGCGGAAATGCGCCTCTTCGGGATGAAAAAACTCGCGCGGCTGCGGCTCAAAGATGACCGCACCCGCCTTCCGCGACAACGCCTTGGCCGTCTTCACGGCCTCTGCAAGAAGCGCCTTGTGTCCGCGATGCACGCCGTCGAAGTTGCCGATCGCCAGCACGGCGCCTCGTGCAACGTCCGGCACCGGAAGACTACCGTGAACCACCAGCATGCGGCCTGTTCCCATTCATCAGCACACCAATGTGCGCGTCAGCGTGAATAACCCTTACAGCACGTCACCGCTGTGGGGACGCAAACTACTCCGGGCGTCCCGGCACCATCATCATCGCCTCGCCATCGAGAACAACTTTGCCGTTAACAGAACAGGTGCAATCGAATCGCGCGCGCTTCTTGGATGGGACGAGATCAACAACGACGACCTTCGCCGTCACGGTATCACCAATCCGTACAGGGGCTTTGAAGTTGAGCGTCTGGGAGACATAGATCGCGCCTGGCCCGGGCATCTCCATGCCAAAGACCGTCGAAATGTAGCTGGCCGTCAATAACCCGTGGGCTATGGGCTCTTTGAAGATTGTTGTGGCGGCGTATTCACGATCCAGATGCACCGGGTTGCGATCGCCCGAGACCTCCGCGAACGCCGCGATGTCAGCCTCTTGAACCGTTTTCTCGAAGGTGGCCTCCATGCCGAGCTCGAGGTCCTCGAAGTAATATGCTTTTCGTGTCACCACCGTCATCAATGCCCTTTTCGGTGCCTGCACCTTAGCTGTCGATGCATTCGCACCGCGATTTAGCCCGCGCACCCTAATGGCCGCTTCGCATACGAGCAACACGCTCATTCACACGTCATTGACCAAAAAAGTTACAGAGCTGGAATAGGCACAAAGGGCCATTCCGCACTATATTTCCGCTTATTGGGTTTGGTCTCACAGGCAACGCGCGGCGTGCTGTTGCATCCACCTCCGACGCCAGCTGTTGCAATGCGCTAAGTATTCAATGTATTGTGCAGATCCTCCCGTTAATTCATTCAGCCTATTGGCCCGCGCGGACGTCTCCACCGCGCGCGGACCGGAGAAACTCTTATGAGCGATCGTAAGCCGTTGATGCCCAAGGCCACTGCCGTTTGGCTGGTCGACAATACCGCCCTGACGTTTGAGCAGATTGCCGAGTTCTGCGGACTACACGTGCTCGAGGTCAAGGGCATTGCCGACGACGATGTGGCGCAGGGCATCAAGGGAATGGACCCCATTACCTCCGGCCAATTGACGCGCGATGAGATCGTGCGCGGCGAAGAGGACCCCAATCATCGCCTGAGATTGGCTGAACCCAAGGTCAACATGCCGCAGGTCGCGACTCGAAAAAAAGGTCCGCGCTATACACCTGTCTCGCGTCGTCACGATCGGCCGAATGCCGTCCTCTGGCTATTGCGCAACCATCCGGAGCTCAAAGACAGCCAGATCATGCGCCTCGTCGGCACCACTAAGCCGACCATCGCCCAGATTCGCGATCGCACACACTGGAATTCGGCCAACTTGGTTCCGCAGGATCCGGTAACCCTCGGCCTGTGCTCCCAGATCGATCTCGACAATGAGGTCCAGAAGGCCGCGAAACGCACCGCTAAGGAACGTGAAGCCGCCGGTCTTCCGCTGGAGCCAGGTGGCAGCCTGTTGCCGACTGACGAAACGACCGACCTCAACGAGACTCCGGCTCCAGCCGACGAATCCGAGAGCGAGGAAGAGGCACGCATGTTTGCGAAGCTTCAACAGCTCTCCGGCGGCAATACGTCCGACGAAGACGAAGAAGAAGAGGGCGAAGACGAAAAATCTGAGGAAACGCCCGAAGCTTCCTCTGATGAGGGCTCAGGGACTGACGAGGATTCAGAGACTGAAGAAGAAGATGAAGAAGATTCAGAGCCTCGCGATTCGTGAGTTCCTTAAAGCGGTCGATATTTGCGGCCTAAACAATTTTGGCCTGCGCTAGCCCCCGCAGCTCCAGAACAGCTTTTATCTCTTCAAGGATCGCCGGGTCATCGATGGTGGCGGGCATCGCCCAGGCCTGTCCGTCAGCCATCTGCCGCATCGTTCCGCGCAGTATCTTGCCCGAACGCGTCTTCGGAAGACGATTGACCACCATTACGGTCTTGAAAGCCGCGACCGGGCCGATGACGTCCCGCACGAGTTGGACGACCTCGGCCTCCACTTCGGAAGCCTCCCGATCCACACCGGCGTTCAACACAACAAACCCCACGGGAAGTTGCCCTTTGAGCGAGTCTTGAACGCCAATCACCGCACACTCGGCAACATCTTTGTGCTGCGCGACGACCTCTTCCATCTGTCCCGTCGAGAGACGATGCCCAGCGACGTTGATAACGTCATCCGTACGCGCCATCACATAAACGTAACCGTCTTCGTCAAGGAACCCGGCGTCTGAGGTCGAATAGTACCCCGGAAACTGCGTGAGATAGCTGCTGCGAAAACGCTGATCATCCTGCCAAAGCGTGGGCAAACATCCTGGGGGCAACGGCAGTTTGATCGCGATAGTCCCTTGCTTGCCGCACGGTAGCAAATTTCCCACCTCGTCCAACACGTCGAGAGCATAGCCCGGCATCGGCACTGTCGGAGAACCATACTTGACTGGCAACAGTCCGAGCCCAACCGGATTGCCGGCAATCGCCCAACCCGTTTCCGTCTGCCACCAGTGATCAATCACAGGAACTTGCAGCTTGGTTTCAGCCCATTTCAGGGTTTCCGGATCAGCTCGCTCGCCGGCAAGAAAGAGAGTACGCAGACTTGAGAGATCATAGTCCCGAACAAGGTTGCCTTCCGGATCTTCCTTCTTAATTGCGCGGAATGCCGTCGGAGCCGTAAACAAAGCGGACACTTTGTGCTGGGAAATCACGCGCCAAAAAGCACCCGCATCCGGTGTCCCGACAGGCTTGCCCTCATAGACCAGCGTCGTCGCACCGTGAAGCAGCGGCGCATAACAGACGTACGAATGCCCCACGACCCAGCCAACATCGGAAGCCGCCCAGAAAACCTCACCAGGTGCGATGTCGTAGAAATTGGGCATCGTCCATTTTAGAGCCACCATGTGGCCGCCGTTATCGCGAACGACCCCTTTTGGCTTTCCAGTCGTACCGGATGTGTAAAGTACGTAAAGCGGATCGGTCGCCTTTACTGCGACGGGACCGACAGTCGCCCCATTCCCACGCTCGAGCATTTCCTGCCAATCGAGATCGCGACCGGGAACCAAAGTGGCTTCTGCCATCGGCCGCTTGAGAATGAGACAATAACGCGGTTTGTGTTGCGCACGTTCAATCGCAGCATCAATAAGCGGTTTGTAGGGAACAACACGGCTGCCTTCGATCCCGCAGGACGTAGAGAGAATAGCAACAGGTTTGGAATCATCGATACGGGTTGCCAATTCAGCCGCTGCGAAACCGCCAAAAACCACCGAATGAACAGCCCCGATGCGGGCGCACGCCAACATGGAGATAACCGCTTCCGGGATCATCGGCATATAAATGACGACCCTGTCGCCGGTCCTGACCCCAAGTTCGATGAGGACATGCGCCAAGCGTGCAACTTCTGCCGTCAGTTCAGTGTAGGAGAACGTTTTGACGGTTCCCGTAACCGGGCTGTCGTAGATGAGAGCCGTTTGATCACCGCGTCCCGCTTCGACATGACGGTCAAGACAGTTGTAAGCGGTATTGCACTCGGCCCCAGCGAACCACGCCCCATGATGCCCCGCGTAGGGATCGTGTACTTTGTCCCAAAGACGATACCAGGAGATGTCCTTGGCTGCCTCGGCCCAAAAACCTTCAGGATCCCTCTTCCACGAGTCGTACACCTCAAAATAACGGCTCTGCGAGGATGTCATTACGGCGCGCTCCCATGGGAATTGTTTGATTATTCCGCTATGAGAGCACTGCGCACCCCTCAAGCGCAATAATTTCTGCGCCTTCCCGACGTCGCAACACGCACACCCAGAGATACGTCACCCAATGCTCAGGCACACGTGCCGCCTCGCCAAGAGCCGATGATCACCGACCCCTACTTTTACGCTGTAGCAATTCCCGCAGTTTTCCTGATGGGGCTCGCCAAGGGCGGCTTCTTAGGCAGCCTCGGCGGGTTCTCAGTGCCGATCATGGCCTTGGCCATTTCTCCCGTCGAAGCTGCTGCCATCATGCTTCCAATCCTGATTGTCATGGATTTGATCGGCGTCTACGCCTACAGGCGAGAATTCGACCCGGTGAACTTGCGCATCCTGCTACCGGCCGCGGTAATTGGCGTCGGCATAGGTTGGGCCACTGCCGCCATCGTAACCGAATCTCATGTGCGGCTTATCGTTGGAGTCGTAGGGCTCGTCTTTAGCCTCGACTATTGGATAAAGTTGCATAGACGCACAGAATCAGCCAAAGGCCCGAACGTTCTCAAGGGTTCATTTTGGGGTGTCGTGGCCGGATTCACCAGCTTCGTCAGTCACGCTGGCTCGGCGCCGTTTCAGGTCTACATGCTGCCACAACGGCTGCCGAACGCCGTCTTTGTGGCGACTTCCGTCATGTTCTTTACGACGGTGAACCTCGTGAAGGTCATCCCTTATGCAGCTCTAGGCCAATTCAGCTTGGCAAACATGTCCACAATGGCGGTGCTCTTGCCGTTAGCCCCCATAGCGACACTTATCGGTGTATGGCTGACACGCAGAATTCCACAGGAGCCCTTCTACCGAATCGCCTATGCATGCCTGCTTTTGATTTCGCTTAAGCTGATTTGGGATGCCGTCAGTGCGCTGCTTTGACGAACGCCTGTCAGGCGAAAGACCATCAGACAGCGCAACCAGCTTGCATTC
Organism: Candidatus Filomicrobium marinum; assembly: GCF_000981545.1. Classification (NCBI taxonomy): domain Bacteria; kingdom Pseudomonadati; phylum Pseudomonadota; class Alphaproteobacteria; order Hyphomicrobiales; family Hyphomicrobiaceae; genus Filomicrobium; species Candidatus Filomicrobium marinum. Next base: position 131,232 of record NZ_LN829119.1, on the reverse strand, counting down.
ATCACACTCAAGGCCGCCAACCCGCTCCAAATTACTCAATGAGCAATGGGGTAAGAGCGATAAGTGTCATAAGTATCCAGAGACCTATGCTGTCTAATCTGCTCGGACTGCTCATTGCTACGTCTCCGCCATCCTAAGCCGACGCGCACAATTCCAAAAATATCACGTATTCATAACACGGCAATTGCCACCTTGAGAGTATGGAAATGTATATCACAGATTTATCGCACGTGTCCTCAATCGCCTCACCCCAACCTTGAAGAGACGCTCAATGCACTGGTCATATTGCCGGAAAACGACACCTCGTGCATTGATAACTCCACGGGTGAATGACAAAACCACACGCCCCTAACGCCGGAACGCCCTGTCCATGCTCGGTTAGATAACTGGGCTTATTTGAATCGAACATACTGACCCTGGTGAAAGATGTCCGCCAATCCTTTTGAGCAGAACCTCGACAAGAATGCAGCCAATTACCAGCCGCTGACGCCGCTCACATTCTTGTCACGCGCGGCGCTCGTTTATCCCCGGCACACCGCCATCATTCATGGCAAGCAACGTACGTCATATGCCGATTTTTACGCCCGTAGCCGGCAACTCGCTTCCGCCCTTGCAACACGCTACATCGGCAAGGGGGACACTGTATCCGTAATGCTGGCCAACACGCCGCCAATGCTTGAGGCACACTACGGCGTCCCAATGATCGGCGCCGTCCTTCACTCGATCAACACCAGGCTCGACGCCAGCGTTATTGCGTTCCAACTCGACCATGCCGAAGCCAAGGTATTGATTGTCGACCGCGAGTTCGCTGCCGTAGCGCGAGAAGCTTTGACGCTCGCAACAGTGAAACCACTTGTCATCGACTACAACGATCTGGAATTCCCCCAGGATGGCGAGCCTCTGTCCTATACGGATTATGAGGAATTCATCGCGAAGGGTGATCCGAGCTTCCAATGGAAGATGCCGGACGACGAGTGGGACGCCATCGCCCTCAACTACACATCTGGCACCACCGGCAACCCCAAAGGCGTCGTCTACCATCATCGCGGCGCCGCCCTGATGTGCTATGCAAACACGCTGGCAACCGGCATGCAGGCGCATCCCGTCTACCTCTGGACCCTGCCAATGTTCCATTGCAACGGCTGGTGTTTCCCGTGGTCGCTTTCCGCCGTTGCAGGAACGCACGTTTGCCTGAGATGGGTCCGCGCTAAAGGTATGTACGACGCCATCGCCGACCACCGCGTCACTCATCTCTCCGGCGCTCCGATTGTGATGTCGACGCTGTTGAACGCAAACCCGGATGAAAAGCGCGAAATTACCCACCGCGTCGCCTTCAATCACGCCGCAGCACCTCCACCACAGGCAGTTCTCGACCGCATGGTCGAAGCAGGCTTTGATCTAACGCACCTTTATGGGCTCACCGAGACCTACGGGCCGGCAACAATCAACGAGTGGAATTCTGAGTGGGATAATCTCAGCCCGGAAGCCATCGCACAAAAGCGCGTACGCCAGGGTGTCCGTTACGTTGCGCTCGAAGGACTCACGGTGCTCGATCCTCTGACCATGCAACAGGTTCCCGCGGATGGAGAATCGCTTGGCGAGGTCATGTTCCGTGGCAACATCGTCATGAAAGGCTACCTGAAAAACACCGAAGCGACCGAAGAAGCATTTGCTGGTGGATGGTTCCACTCGGGCGACCTTGGTGTCCTGCATCCCGATGGCTACATCCAGCTGAAGGATCGTTCAAAGGACATCATCATATCCGGCGGCGAAAACATCTCTTCGATTGAAGTCGAAGACGTGATCTACAAACATCCCTCTGTCGCGTATTGCGCCGTCGTCGCGAAGCCCGACGAAAAATGGGGTGAAACGCCCTGCGCATTCGTTGAGCTGAAGCCGGAGACATCCACCACGGCGGAAGACATCATCGCATGGTGCCGCGAGCGGCTCGCTCATTACAAGTGCCCGCGCTACGTCGTCTTCTCTGAAATCCCGAAGACTCCCACCGGAAAGATCCAGAAATTCAAACTGCGTGATATTGCGAAGGCTGACTAACTGGCGGTCTCTAGAACAGCCGCCAGATAACCAGAAACCCCGCGCTTAATCCCGCAAAGCCAAGGCCCGCCAGAGCTTTCACTGGGTTGTCCTCAAACAGCTCAACGGCCTCTCGCAAGCGCGCCGTGTTCAGCGTCCACCAATTCGCGCGTGTCTTTAGCGTCCGATCGTGGGCAAGATGCAGGATATCGAACTGCAACCGCACCTTGGCCAACACAGAACGCTGAACGAGCGCATAGTTGCCCCGCTCGAATGCCTCTGCTTCGATCGGGCCGGACAGAAAGCCTTGAAGTGCGAGATCATTCCGTATCGCAAGCCCTTCCAGATAAGGCCGCTCGACATAAGCGCTGCCGTACATATCAATAAGAAGGCGAGCCAAATCGAGCTTTTGCGATTCAGGCAAGCAGAACGGTTCTCGCCCGAGCACCCGATAGCGATGTTCGACAGCGGCAAAACCGTACATCGCATCGCGCATATTCCAGTGCACGAACCGCATCATGCGATTGGTCGCCAGAAAATCGAAAAACTTGGCAAGCATCGCGCATTCGAGCTCTTCGATCCGACTCAGAACCTGGATCGGACCAAGCCTTCGTAGCTCGGCCTCGATATGAATCGAAAAGACGCTAGTTTCGCCGCTTTCCAGATGCCGAGCCGCTATGGCTGTAACACACGGTGACCCCAGCGCCTCTTCCGCATCGAAACTCTGACAAGCATAGTGAATGATGAAGACACTGGATGGGTGTGCGAACAGGCCGGCAAGCTTATCGCGAGCCGCTCTTTGTCGAACTGGATTGGGTGCCGGCATCCCTCAAGATCCATCTGACGCGCGCCACGAATCAACAGCGCGCTCTTGAAGGAGCATTCCGAATTACACAGCGATTGCAAGCGCCAGCCGATCACACCGGGCAGTCGTCAGGCACAACGAACCCACGTGACGCTACGCGCTACATGTCGGCCAGCTTCGCCTCACCGCACGATAGCGAAATTCAACCGATGCAACCATTACCCCGCATCAGTTCATCCGCAAAAAATAGAAAGCCCCGGCGCATCGCACAGGGGCTTCGAACTTCAATGGCGTGTAACGTGTTTTAAACGCTCGATCTCTTCCTTGATCTTCAGTTTTTCGCGCTTGAGGCGTCTGATCTGCAGGTCATCAGACCCTGGTCTCCCCAATTCATCACTTATCTGTCGGTCGAGCAGGCGGTGCTTCTCTGTGAGCTCAGCGAGATGACCTTCAAGCGACATCGTGACCCTCCGTTTGAGGTTTCAGGCATGGTTATCGTGACAGATAGGTGACATGTTGTCTATGTCCACCCTACCGCTCCCGTTAATTGCCGTTAAACAGTTTTGCCCGTCTCTATCGAAATACGCCGAAAGGGAGGTGGCACCTACATTATCCCCAACCGGATTGCTGCTTTAGCTAGCCTCGGGTCCCCCTCAGAAACCGCGTTCACGGCTTGCGAAATCGTGCAAACGCGACAATATTGCGCGCGCCGTGTTTGATGGCGGCAAACTCAAGCGGCGTGGTGAAATGCAGCGGGAACGCGAACGAGAACTCCGCGAGGAACTTGTGCAGTTGAGAGAGCAACATCGGGCACTCGACGAGGAAATCGTTGAGCTCGAAAGCTCGGCTGCGGTCGATCAACTTCTGATCAAACGGCTGAAACGGAGAAAACTCGCAATCAAGGATCGCATCCAAGTCATCGAAGATCAGTTACTGCCCGACATCATCGCCTAAAGATCCGTTTCAAGATTACCGAACCACCGGCATCTCTCACGCGTTTAGTGAGCCAAGACGCCTGATACGCAAACTTGGTCCCTCGGTAATGACACACTCGGCTCACATCGCAGAACGTTGGCTTTATCCAACGGACGCGGGTCTGTATTGCGAACCCGGCGATTTCTTCATCGATCCCCATCTCCCCACTCCGCGCGCCGTCATCACCCATGGTCACGCCGATCACGCCCGTGCAGGCCATGACGCTGTTCTGACAACGAGCGAAACCGCAGCGATCATGCGCCTCCGCTACGGTCCCGATGCCGTCGGCCGGTTCGAAACGGTCGCATACGGCGAAACACACCGTATCAATGGTCTCGACCTGAAACTCGTGCCCGCGGGCCACATATTGGGATCCGCCCAAGTCGTACTCGAGTATCAAGGAAGTCGCATTGCTATTTCGGGAGACTATAAGCGCAGCCCAGACCCGACGTGCGAAGCATTCGAGCCCATAAACTGCGATGTTTTCGTCACCGAAGCGACCTTCGCACTTCCGGTATTCCGTCATGAAGTAGCGCAAAAGGAAATTCAACGATTGCTGGCATCCCTGCGCTTGGAACCCGACCGGCCGCACCTTGTAGGCGTTTATGGCCTGGGCAAATGCCAGCGGGTAATCAAGCTCCTGCGTGAAGAAGGCTACGATGATCCGATATGGCTGCACGGCGCCCTCGTCAGCCTCTGCGATCTCTATAAGGACCTAGGCCACGATCTCGGCGACTTACGCGTCGTCGATACGGAAAAACCGGGCGGTACCGCACAAGGCATCATTATGTGCCCGCCATCTGCGCTCGGAGATCGCTGGTCGCGTCGCTTTCCCGATTCGGTATCAGCCTTCGCCAGTGGCTGGATGCGGATCCGTGCGCGGGCCCGGCAACGCGGCGTCGAACTGCCGCTTGTCATATCTGACCATGCGGATTGGCCGGAATTGATCGGAACCATCAGAGAAACCGGCGCCGCGGAAATCTGGGTCACGCACGGACGCGATGACGCCCTCGTGCATCAATTGTCTCAAATGGGGGTCAAGGCCAAGGCGCTCGCCTTGGTTGGCTTCGAGGACGAAGCGGAGTAGGGGGCATATGCAGCGTTTTGCCAACCTCGTTGACAGCCTTGCCTTCACGCAAAGCCGCAACCGCAAACTGTCTCTGCTGACGGATTACTTTCTGACCACCTCCGACCCCGACAGAGGCTGGGCACTCGCCGCACTAACGGATGGGCTCCCTCTGCGGGTCCCACTAAGGCGGATCCTACCAGAAATCCTGGCCGATATAGTCGATCCGGTCCTGTATCACTTGTCGCGGGACTACGTTGGCGACACGGCCGAAACGGTCGCACTGCTATGGCCGGATCGGCCGGAATACCAACGCGATGGTGCGAGAGTAACTCTTGACTCCGTTGTCACTGCGTTCGCGACCGCACCCAACTCGAGCCACGCAGAAATCCTGAAAGGGCTGCTTGACGCGCTTGAACCGTCCAGCCGTTTTGCACTTCTCAAACTCCTCGGTGGCGCCCCGCGTGTTGGCGTATCAGCGCGCTTGGCAAAACTCGCATTAGCCCAAGCCTTCGAGCAGCCCGTTTCTGAAATCGAGGAATCCTGGCACGCAGTTGACGCTCCCTACCTCGCATTGTTCGACTGGCTAAACGGCGATGGACCACGCCCCGACCCGGGCGGACGTCCCGTCTTCCGCCCGATGATGCTCGCACACCCGATCGAGGATGAAGACCGCACGAAACTTGATCCCGACGATCTGCTCGCAGAATGGAAGTGGGATGGAATCCGCGTTCAAGTCGCAGCCCAGATGGGAGAGGTCCGTCTCTTCTCCCGAACCGGCGATGACATCTCTGCAGGCTTTCCCGACATTGTGACAGCCTTTACTGGGCGAAACTGTATTCTGGACGGCGAGCTATTGGTTGTCCGCGAGGATGAAGTCGCCCCCTTCAACGATCTCCAGCAACGCCTCAATCGCAAGACGGTCTCAGCGCGCATGGTGCGCGACTACCCGGCACACATCCGCCTGTACGATTCACTCCAAATCGACGAAAAAGATCTGCGCGACCTGCCGCTCATCGAACGACGCAAACGTCTTGAGCACTGGCATCGAGCGCATCCACCATTGTCGACAGACCTGAGCCCGCTCGTCCCCTTCAACACCTTCGATGAACTCACCCACCTCTGGCAGAACACGCGCGCCGAAGGCATCGAGGGATTGATGCTGAAGCGCAAGGACAGCCCCTACCTTTCCGGACGCCCCCGGGGCCATTGGTGGAAATGGAAGCGAGCCCCCCTCACCCTCGATTGTGTCCTGATGTACGCGCAGCGCGGCTCCGGCAAACGGTCATCGTACTATTCCGATTACACGTTCGGCGTCTGGCGGGACGCCCCCGACGACGGAGCAGAACTCGTCCCCGTGGGAAAAGCCTACTCGGGTTTCACCGACGCAGAGCTTTTGGAACTGGATCGCTTCATCAGATCGAACACGACCGACCGCTTCGGTCCCGTGCGCGCTGTCTCCCCCAAACTTGTGCTCGAGGTTGCTTTCGACGCACTGCAGAAATCAACGCGACACAAATCCGGCATCGCGATGCGCTTTCCCCGCATCGCGCGCATACGCTGGGACAAGCCCGTCAGCGAAGCGGATACGCTGTCACGTGCGCAATCGCTTCTGAAAGCCCCATCGCTCGATAAACGAGGCTAGCCTTCGTAGAAGCGTACAGCTTCGCCGGATGCGGCAGGAGCAAGCTCCCCTTCCCACATGGCGCGATGTCCGCGCACGATCGTGCCGAGGGGCCAACCCGTGACCGTCACGCCATCATAGGGCGTCCAACCGCACCGGCTTTCGATCCAATCGTTCCGGATTGTCTCCCGCCGCTTCATGTCGACGATTGTTAGGTCGGCATCGTATCCAACTGCAATCCGGCCCTTTCCACGAATTCCGAAAAGACGTTGCGGACCATGGCTCGTCAGATCAACGAAACGTTGCAGCGACAAACGCCCTGCGTTCACATGATCCAACATCATGGGAACCAAAGTCTGCACGCCTGTCATGCCGGAATGCGACGCGGGGTAGGCGTGATCCTTCTCCTCGCGAGCATGCGGGGCGTGATCTGACCCCAGCACATCAACGACACCGGATGCCAACCCCCGCCACAACCCTTGTCTGTGCGTATCGTCCCGCACCGGTGGGTTCATCTGCGCATACGTACCAAGACGCTCATAACAATCAGGCGCAACCAATGTCAGATGATGCGGTGTGACTTCGACACTCGCCCATTCCTTATGGTCTGCCAAAAAAGCCATTTCATCGGCCGTCGAAATATGGAGCACATGCACGCGTTTTTTGTGCTTCTCCGCTAACGCGACAAGTCGCTTAGTCGCCATCAAAGCGGCTTCCGGATCTCGCCAGACAGGGTGCGAACTCGGATCACCTGCCAGCCTGAGATCCTTGCGTTCGTTGAGCCGCATCTCGTCTTCAGCATGAAACGACGCGCGCCGGCTGAGTTTGGCAATAATGTCATCAAGCGAAGGATCGTCTTCGACCAGGAGGTTGCCCGTCGAGGAGCCCATAAAGACTTTGATGCCCGCAGAACCCGGCAATCGCTCAAGCACAGGAATATCTTCGATATTTTCCCGTGTTCCACCGACGAAGAAAGCAAAGTCGCAAAACATCCGGTGGCGCGCGCGCGAAACCTTATCAGCCAAGGCCTCGGCACTTGTCGTCAGGGGATTGGTGTTTGGCATCTCGAAAACGGCAGTCACTCCGCCCATCACGGCCGCGCGGCTACCCGTCTCAAGATCTTCCTTGTGCGTTAGACCCGGCTCTCGGAAATGCACCTGTGTGTCAATAACACCAGGGAGAATCGTGAGCCCCTTTGCGTTGATCACCTCGCCAGCGGCATCAGCCGCTATCGAACCGAGTTCGACAATACGCCCGTCGCGTATACCGATGTCGCGCACACTCTCGCCGTCGTGGTTGACGACGGTGCCCCCTCGCACAACGACATCGTATATTGCTGGCATGCGCTTCTCCTGAGACCGCGATATAAATGGAAGATTGAGAGCATCCGACTTGCCCCGATCCGTCCTCCCGCATACGTAAACTGCTAGATTACCGCAACCCTGGACATACCATGGCTCAATTAAAGTCTGCCTTCCTACCCGATCGGGGCGTCGTCAGCATTGTCGGACGTGACGCACAGACGTTCCTACAGGGCATCGTCACCAACGATATGGGTCTCCTGGCGACCCAGCAGGCGATATATGCCGGCCTGCTAACGCCGCAAGGAAAAATCCTGTTCGATTTCTTCGTTACCAAAATCGAAGGCGGCTACATTCTGGAAGTTGCACGTAGCCAAATCCCAGCGTTGATCCAGCGGCTTAACCTTTACAAACTAAGGTCAAATGTCGAGATAACCGACTGCTCCGCAGAATATACGGTCACAGCGATCTGGGACGACGGCATTGACGCGATGCCCAAGGATGGTTCGGTCATCGCGTTCCTCGACCCGCGTCTGCCCACGCTTGGCTTCCGGGCCCTCTTGACGCTCGCAAACGACAAAATACCAGCCGAGATCGGAGCAGACCCGGCTCCCCGAGAAGATTACGATGCACATCGCATCACACTCGGCGTTCCTGAAGGCGGTAAAGACTACGAGTTCGGCGACGCGTTTCCCCACGAAGCGCTATTCGACCAACTCAACGGCGTGTCCTTCTCGAAAGGCTGCTTCGTGGGCCAGGAAGTCGTCTCACGAATGCAGCACCGGGGGACAGCGCGTAAGCGTATCGTACCTGTCGTCGCTGACGGCTATCTGCCTGATCCGGGTTCAGAGGTGCGCGCAGGCACGGCGGCAATTGGGACCCTGGCGAGCACGTCGGGCAACCGTGCCCTGGCACTCTTGCGCATCGACCGGGCGGCAGAGGCCGCTAGCAAGGGCGAACCCTTGCTTTCAGGCAATACCCACATCCGTATCGATCTTCCCGATTGGGCAACGTTCAAAATTGCGGCCTCTGCGGATTAAAGCTGAAATGGCGAAACAAACAACGCGCTGTCCTTGGGTCGGCATCGAAGACGCAGAATATACACGCTACCACGACGAAGAGTGGGGTGTACCGAAGTTCGGCGACCGTGAGCTTTTCGAAAAGCTTGTACTGGAGGGCTTTCAGGCCGGCCTCTCCTGGCTGACCATTTTGAGGAAGCGACAGAACTTTAGGACCGCCTTCGATGACTTCGACGCCAAGAAGATCGCCGCATACGGATCCTCGGACATTAGCCGCCTGATGGCCGACGCAGGAATTGTCCGGAACCGCAGCAAGATTGAAGCCACGATATCCAATGCAAGGGCGTACCTTGAATTAAGCCGCCGACAGAGCTTGTCGGATTTCCTTTGGGGATTCGTCGACGGAAAGCCGATCATCAACAAACACACCGAGTTCGGAGATGTCCCAGCGCAGACCGATATCTCGAAACGCATTTCGAAAGCACTGAAAACCGAAGGGTTTCGCTTCGTTGGCCCAACGACCGTCTACGCGTTCATGCAGTCGGTGGGCATGGTCAACGACCACCTTGTCTCCTGCCATCGGCATGCACCCTGCGCGAAGCTACAACGCGCCCTCAACAGCAAGAACCGCTAGCCTGCACACGAATGACCCCAAAACAGCCCAAGAAAACCCCAACAGCGAAGACCGCGATCTCACGCAGCTCTCAACCGCCTCCACGCGCTTGGCAGCGCATGCTTTCAGGCCGTCGGCTGGATCTCCTCGACCCCTCACCATTGGATATCGAGATCGAGGATATCGCCCATGGTCTCGCCCGCGTCGCGCGTTGGAATGGTCAGACCATCGGAGACCACGCGCTATCGGTAGCCCAGCATGTGCTGATCGTCGAAGAGATCGCCACCAATCGAAATCCAAAGTGGTCATCCGCATGGAAGCTGGCGACATTGCTCCATGATGCGCAAGAATACGTTGTCGGCGACCTCATTAGCCCCTTCAAGACCGCGATCGGTCTCGACTACAAAGCTTTTGAGATAAGATTGAACGAAGCTATTCACCTTCGCTTTGGCTTACCACCAAATTTACCGGACGAAGTCGCCACGGAAATAAAATCTGCTGATCGGATCGCGGCCTATTTCGAAGCAACGGTTCTTGCTGGCTTTGAGCGAAACGAAGCGGTGAGATTTTTTGGAAAGCCCAGCGGTATTTCCGCGGCTCTACGCATGCGTCTGGAAAAACTCACACCTTTCCCTGCCGCCGAAGCACAAGATCTTTTCCTGCGCCGTTTTGCACTATTATCGAAGCATCCAACGCCACGCTGAGCTGACAGCATATCTGCGTTGTACTGCGCAACTTAGTCCTACAAAACGACAAGTCGGCGCCATAAACATACCGCGGTATCGAGCGAATACCGCCACGACGAACTAAGGCACAATTTGGGAACACTCGCATGATCAGCGAGTTAGCATCATTTTGTACAAAACACCTGTTCTGAAAAACGCCATGATCGGCCTCTAGCTCGACCCAATCACAAGAATGCGAGAGACCGCATCGGAGAGCCTCATATGACGTCTCAGGCAAACCTGCGCCACCCAGAGATGCCCACCTCGGTACCGAGGGGTCCCTTGCGAACCTCGATGCACCTGGAGCAGTCGACCGTTGAGATCGAACTCAACGCAGCTATCATCGCCGTCACGAACGATGAGCCCGTTGTGTTGACGGTCAAAGACGCGGCCGACGCTGCCGGAGCAACAGAAGGTTTGCCATTTGGACCATTTTCACCCATCGATCATAGAACGTTAGAAATCGGTTTGCGCTCGTGGGTCGCAGATCAAACAGGCCTGGAACTCGGTTATGTCGAACAGCTGTACACGTTCGGGGATCGAGGCCGGCACGCACAGGTCGGCGACACAAGACCTCCTGTCGTATCCATCGGCTATCTCGCCTTAACGCGCGCACTCCAGGCGGAAGGTCTTCAGTCTGGAATCTGGCGAAGCTGGTATCATTTTTTCCCTTGGGAGGATTGGCGCAAAGGCCGCCCTGAAATTCTCGACAGTGTCATGGAACCGGAACTCCGCCGATGGGCCCAAAGCAACCAGGGCAGACCATCATCGGCTCGTCCGCTCGACCGCAATCAACGCATACGCGTATGCTTCGGTTTTGATGGCGTTGCCTGGGACGAAGAAAAGGTTCTGGAGCGCCTCGAACTCCTCTACGAAGCTGGGCTCCTTGCCGAAGCTCATAGGGATCGCCCCGAGGCAGCGTCGCTGATGAACGTGCCCGAGCGGACGCTCGGCAGTCCGATGCGTTTTGATCACCGCCGTATACTGGCAACAGCGATCGGTCGTGTACGCGCAAAAATTAAATATCGGCCGGTCATCTTCGAACTGATGCCCGACGAGTTCACGCTCTTCGAATTGCAGAAAACTGTGGAAGCTATTCTTGGCCCACATCTGCACAAGCAAAACTTCCGACGCCTCGTCGAAAGCGCCGGCCTCGTCGAACCGACAGGTCAAATGAAGACGCGGACCGGTGGGCGTCCCGCCAAACTCTTCAGCTTCCGTCGTGAAGTTCTACTGGAACGGCCTGCTCCGGGCGTCAGAGTGAAACCGCAGCGCGTTTAAGACGCGCTGCGATTGAACCTTGCCCGAACGTGGTGGTCCGTTAGGACGGACCACCAGGATTGTCGACGGCAACGACGCCTTTCCCGGAAGGCGGCCAATGCTTAACGACCTTTACCGTCGTCCCGACACCGACCAACGTCGCGAGATGCATCACATGCGAGTTCATCATGCGGAAGCAGCCTGATGAAGCCGCCCGCCCAATGGACTTCGCGTCATTGGTCCCGTGAATTCGATAAAGCGTATTACCAAGATAGATCGCTTTTGCGCCAAGCGGGTTACGCAACCCGCCAAGCATCTTTTTCGGCAATTCGGGCTGGCGCTTCCGCATGTCAGCCGGTGGGTGCCAATCTGGCCAAGCCGCAACACGGCTGACCTGCTCGGTACCCGTCCACGAGAAGCCTTCCCGGCCCACTGATATGGGATAGGTGTAGGCCGCAGTCGGCGACAGCACGTAGTAGAGCTTTCGCGCCTTGGTATCGATAATCACGGTGCCAGGCTCTTCATCACTGACGAAAGAAGTCGTCTGTGGAGCCTTGGCGGCTATGTGTGGGCGCGCGCCCCCGGAACGGACCTCATTTGAAGGTCGCCGTTTTGGGCGCGGTTCGCCATAATAGTCGTCGTAATACCCACCATACCCGCCGTACGAATTATATCTGGGCGGCTGATATGCACCCTGATACTGCGGAGATGAGTGAAAAATCGGCTGGCCATTCTCCCACGTGATGCCGGATTGGGCCGCTACCGGAGAACTAAATGCGAATCCTGCGATCGCAGCAATTGCGAAACGGCGTTGCAGCACGGGAACTCTCCATCTTACTCGTTGCGCCGATCTCGACAGAGCGCAGACAAGCCTCCCTCCGATGACCGACAACCTGCATAAAGATGGGGGGAAAATGCCATGCCCGCAAGGAACGTTCCGATCCCAAAAAATTGATCGGTATCCGCATCTTGAGCGCTCAAGCAAATATAGATTGATTACTTGCCCATGAGAGATCGGGCGTAGACAGTTTTAGTCATGTTGTGCAAAAGTGTGCCACGTGCCATCAGCCCCAATGGCAAGGCGATACCACGTCCATTTGCCAGATTTGATGATTGCTGAAGCCTGCTCTGGACCAACCATCCTATAAAGTTCAACTTTTTCACCCGGCGTGAATTGAGCGGGCGGCTTCTCCGACATGTAGGGCCAAACGTAGACCGCATTGTTTTCAAGATCCGGCCCGATAGGAAGCTTCGCGGGCGGCCCTTGCAGTATTTCGCCAAGTATCGAGAGGATCTCAATCCCGTCCCCGGCCATGTTCGCCTTCCAATATGCGATCGGATCACTGTTCGCATCCAGACCAAAGTCCGGACGCAGCTCGTTCCATTCGATAGCCGTTCTGAGTTCGTCAAAATCGCCGCGGACTACACCTGCAAGGATCGCATCCCGCATTTCTTGCACGGCAATGGGCAACTCCCCCAAAGGAACACGCACTAACTCTGGCTTTTTCTCCCCCTCGGACTGTGGCATCTCGGCCTTCTGAGACGCCGCGACGCCCGCTGTAGGTTCCGCCAATACGCCCGCCGTAAGGCCCGCACAATAGACAATGCTAGACAGCCCAACTAGGAATAGCCGTCGAAACCTACGCCAGGGGGACTGGGCGGCCAATATCGGGAGGAACAGCGATTGAGGGATTACACGACAGGCACTAACATTCTTGGAAGAACGCGACATAGATCTGCACATAATCAACTACTCCCCCACTTAAGTGTGACGGCTTCGCGCCTACGCTCCGTGGCAACCGACAGTATACCCGCACACGCGCACTGCCACTGTGGCGTTCCTCGGTGGCCCACCCAATGAGCTTTATCCCAAATCCGCTAATCATCCCGATCGGAATGTTCATTGGCATTCTTGTGGCCGCTCCGGTGGGACCGGTCAATGTGTTGTGCATTCAGCGCACACTTGCCCATGGTATGGCCGCGGGAATCATTGCCGGCATCGGCGCAATGCTGGGCGACGGTCTGATTGCGCTATTCGCAGCGTTGGGCGTCGGCGCAATTACCGGCGTCGTCGATTACCATCGCGCGGCAATCCAGATCATCGGCGGCTTGGTGCTACTGTATTTTGGTTGGCGGCTTTACGCACATGCGCCACCTTATACACGCCCCCAGAACGGCGCGCCCAATGGCGGTCCCCTGCGCAACTACGTCTGGGATATCCCGAAAACGTTTCTTCTGACGGTAACGAATCCAGGCGCCGTCCTAGGTCTCTTCGCCATCTTTGGCGGCGCGAGCACGTTCGTCGAAGTCCGCGGCCCCGGCGAGGCCTTTCTGATGGTCGGCTCCGTCATGCTTGGCTCCCTGTCCTGGTGGATCGGGCTCTCTTACATGGTCGGCCGAATACGTAACATTTTCAAGCCAGAGCATCTCACGCGCATCAACCTCTGGGCCGGGATCCTACTCATGGGATTCGGCCTCGTTTTGATCGGCGAGATCGTCTTTAAATTGATAACCGCGCTAATTCATTAGTGGCGTGATTGGCGAAGCGTGAACTCGCCGAGCTTGACACGTTGTTCCAGTGATCCGGCCATTTTTGCGACCGCATCTTCGCCAAACAAGGTTACGAGATCTGTCATCGCAGCAAAGATAGCTGCGTAAGCCATCAGTTCGGGGGCAACCCCGCTTTCCTCACCCTCGTCCCACGCAGTCAGAATTAGCTGCAATGCCCGCACGGTATCATCACTTGTATCGATACTTGGGTCAGTCCATTCTGCTGTCGGCATGCTTGTGTCCTCCCGTTACTGCAATTGGCAAACGGCTCCCCTAACCGTCGCAATGACCGGACCGCGAGCACACGGAGCTGCGCGACCGACATTCGTATGGCTGTAGCACGCCGCTTTGTCGGCGGGAGTTGGCAAAACAATTCATTGTAAACCGCTGATGTAGAAACCGCCCATGCTGATGACCAAGCGACGTGTTAGGGATAAGCTTTCACAAGGCTCTCCGAGAGCTCCACGCCCTCAACAAGAAAGCGATCAACAGCCGTCTTCGCTGACTGAGTGCAAGCATTATAAGTGCGGCTGTAACTATTGTAGCCTTTATTGAAACTGCGCGTTAGCTGTGCGCGGCGGAGCGCGCTCGAACCTTCAGCATTAATGAGATCACGCATCTTGTCTCGCCAGAGCTGATCCTCTCCGGCGCCACATAACTCGCGCAGATAGTGCACCGCACCCAGTATTTCGGACAGCCTCATCAGCTTGTCGTCATAAGGTTTCACTTCCGCTGCGTGTGTCCCAAAGCCCGCCGACCCAACAACACCGAGAGCAAGAAGGATCGCCGCACTCCGTAAGCGCCACCTCATCACTTGCGTTTGTCCCTCCATGAAGTCGGATCACCTTTCCCCGCAGCGTAACCCCGCCTGAAGCACTTCATCATACAAATACGTCCACGCGGACCGAATCACATCCTCCGCTCCGCTCGTCAGACGATACTGTTCGAGTTCGGCAAAGGGAACGAACCTAGCTTGTGCAGCATCGCTCGCCGCAACCGGCACTGCTCCAGCCCTTATCACACCCGCAAACACGCTGAGCTGATATGTAGTCGATCGGCTTCCATCCGGCCCGAGGCTTTCAATCTCACGCTCACAGAAGCACCCCAAAATCTCAGGTTCCAGACCGGTTTCTTCGCGAACTTCGCGGATAGCCGCAGCCTGAGGGGCCTCCCCGGCACAAATATGACCACCGGGAAAACTCCAATACCCTGCAGCAGGCGGATGCGCACGCTCGACGAGCAAAACCGATCCGCCCTCGAAAATAACGGCACTAGCCGCCAAAACGACTTTTCTCTGCGGCACCGACATGCGCTCTAGCCTACGTTCCTTGACCCGACGCAATCGCAGCAGGCATGGTATTTTTCTAATGCGACTCTACCATACGAAACCATGTGTTCACGCTATACCCTGACATCACCGCCTGAAGCTGTTCGGACCCTTTTTGGTTATGCGAACGATGCAGGTTTTCCACCCCGCTATAATATCGCGCCGTCGCAACCGGTCGCGATTGTCCGTCATGGCCTGCGCGGTCAGCGGGGATTGGCATTGGTTCGGTGGGGGTTGATCCCACCCTGGGTCAAGGACCCGATGAACTTTGCAATGCTCATCAATGCGCGCGCCGAAACCGCAGACGTAAAACCGTCATTCCGCAGCGCCCTCCGTCACCGCCGCTGCCTTGTGCCTGCTGACGGATTTTACGAATGGACCGGACGCGCTGGTGCCAAACAACCCCACCTGATCAAACCAAAAAACGGCGGGCTCATTGCTCTCGCCGGGCTTTGGGAACATTGGCTGGGCGCCGATGGCAGCGAACTGGAAACGATGGCCATTCTGACCACAACGGCCAATGCCGAAATGGCGGCAATCCACGAACGTATGCCGGTCATTCTTACGCCCGATCAATTCGATGAGTGGCTCGATTGTCGTTCAGGCCGGTCTCAGGAAGCCAAAAAGCTGCTAAGTCCGCTTCCTGATAGGTCTCTGGAGATTACGCTCGTTTCCAAAGACCTGAACAATCCCAGGAACGACTTTCCTGAAGTCCAGCGCAACATGCCTGACACGTTATTGTAAGGACGCAGCCCGCTTGGCACCGCCACATTCGCCACACCTGCTTGGTAAATTGAACAAATCAATTGCGAATACTGTCTGCCCCCTCGCTTCCCAATTCGAGTGCGGTTAATCTGCCACGGCCCAGACGCGCAATTTACCGAGTGAGTTCAGGGCGATTAGAGCGATGGCCATAGGGCGCATTGCTTGATGTAAGCGAGCAGAACCCCGCGTATCGGGAGAGTGAGTATGGGCTACAGAGGCGAAGACCTGGATTTGCGCACGACGCGAACCTGGAGTGGTCGAGGTGAAGGCGACTCTGACACAGCCGGCCCCGACGCGATTTTGGATCCTCTTGCATCCCCACCTGACGGCCACGGTCCGATATGGGTCGATGACCTCCTGCTCACCTGTTGTAACCACGCCTATGAAATCGCGCTCGCCCACCGCTCGGGCGAAGTGCGTATCGAGCATCTGCTCTACGCCCTGACCCGCGTCGAAGAAGCCGCTGAAGTTCTGGAAAGCTATCGCATCAGGGTGGCCAGCCTTCGCCGCGAGTGTGGCATCGTTATAGCTGTCGAGCTTCCCGTTGGATTGGACGGAGAAGACAGCGCGCCGCGGCGCCAGCCAGCCCTTGAAGACGCGCTCCGAACCGCAGCACACTTGGCCTTCCGCCGGAAGAGCCCGGCGGGCGTTGCCGATCTCCTACAGGTCTTCGTTGATCTGCGACCGGATCTTCCAGGCCTCGACCTCCTCCATCGCTTTAGCTTGGTCAACAATCGCGACTACTATCGCTCGCGCTCATCCGCCTTCGAGCCGGACTACAACGATTATTCGACGCCGCGGGAGCGTCCACGCCGCCCAGCGCGACCAAGTTATCCAGACGAGCATTTTCCGTCCGCCAGTGCGGTTCGCTACAACATCCCCCAACCGCTCAACGACAACACACAAAATGCACGCCTGGACGCTCTCGTACGCATGATCCAGACGTTGAGCGACGACCTTGCAAAAGACCGCGACAATCTCACGTCTACCTTCAAAAAACTGCAACGAGACCTCGGAAACCCACCAACGTCCGGTGCGTCATCTACCGTTATTGAAAGTATCTTTGAAAAGATTGCCACCCGCCTTGATGCACTGGAACAAGTGGTGCGAGAAGAAACCGGCGAGTCAGGACGGTCGCTCGCAGCCGTTTCCGCGCGATTGGCATCTGTCGAAAATCGCATCGCCGATAACCGCGACACAGGCGTTGACCTGGGCCCAATAGAAGACCGGCTTGGCGAAATCGAATCCGCCTTCCTGAGCCTGAGCAGCGACACCGATACGGCCACGCGGATTGATGCACTCGAAGCGACCTTAGTCGCAAAGCTTTCAGAAGCAGAAGAACGGGCCAATGCCGCAACCAACACCCAATTGGAAGCTCGAGCCCACGTTCTATCGGTAATTGAAAGCAGCCTCGCCGGACTTACGACAAGCCGCGAAGCCGCGCAGGCACTCCGCGAAAAAAATGCCCAGCGTCTCGAAGCCATAGAGACACTACTCTCGCGGCAGACACAGCCAATCGATGACACACGCCAAGCTGACCTGCTCAAGCTTGATGAAGTGCATCAGGCCATCATGACGCTGAATGAGAACCAGCACACGCTGGCTATGGCCATCCAGGCCTTCCGTTCCGCAAGCGTTGAACATGTCCAAGCGATCGAAACCCGCCTCGCGCGTATCGACGCCAGCAACGAGGCCCCGGTCGCGCAGCTTCACCGCATGTCTCAACGCGTCGACGATCTACATCGCGCAGCGCTGGAACGCGATCATCGCCGAAATCGCTTCTGGTATTGGCTGTTCGGCACAAACGACTGGCTCGCGGCAAGCTGGCCAAACCCGGTAAAGCAAACCGAAGAAGAACTACGCGCCATCAAGGACAGTGCATCGTCGACGTAGCGATTGAGCATCACACCCTCGGTCGCGGCGCAGCGGCTCGTGTCAACCGGTCATTGATGGCCTCACCCAAGCCGGTATCGGGAATAGGCATCACAGCGATAGCTGAGACCCCGGGCTGGTCGAGTTCTCTCAGGCTCGCGAATAATCGCACGGCCGCCTCCGTGAGATCTCCACGCGCGCTCAAATTTAATACTAGCCCGTTATGTTCGGGCACGTTGGGGCCGAACGCCAACAGCGCCTCACCCTTTTCGGGTCGCTCCACATTGAGTCGAACCCGAGCAGCCGGCGCGTAATGGCTCTCCAACTGGCCGGGCGACGTCGGCGTTTCCGTTGCGCCCTCGACCCGCGAGATCGGCGACCCAATCGTTTCCTCAATAAGATCGGTAGCAATCGCCCCAGGGCGGAGCAGTCGAACAACCTCTCCAGAACAATCGACGATGGTGGACTCAAGTCCGACCGTTGCAGGCCCGCCGTCCAGGATCAGATCGACGTCATCACCAAGATCCGCTGCAACATGCGCTGCGCACGTCGGACTAACCCGCCCCGACCGATTGGCAGAAGGCGCCGCAACGGGAACTTGAGCCTCCGCAAGAAGAGCCGTCGCAAGCGGATGGCCCGGTACGCGAATGGCAACCGTATCCATACCGGCGCTCACAAGGTCGGAAAGGCCGCTGTCCGCGCGCCGTTGAAGTACCAGCGTCAGCGGACCTGGCCAGAACGCGGCGGCCAAGACCTTCGCGACAGGCGTCATTATTGCGTAGCGTTCTACCGTGGCGACATCCACCGCGTGCACAATCAGCGGATTAAACCGAGGCCTGCCCTTCGTAGCAAAAATGGCGGCGACAGCATGAGCTTGCGTTGCATCTGCGCCAAGTCCGTAGACGGTCTCGGTCGGAAACGCCACAAGCCCACCCGCGCGGAGCACGGCACCCGCTTTTGCGACGGCCTGTGCGTCGGCCTTCTCGATATTCATCGACTAAATTGTCCCACAGCTCCGCCTCCAGTCTTGCCGATCCGGTCATTGCGAATAAGCTCGCGGCAAGACACGTCGCCGACACGGCGATATCCATACCACTCCATGAGGCTGCCCATGACCTATCAGGCTCCAGTAGACGACATCATGCACGTCCTCAAGTCGGCAGTCGGTCTGGATGACCTCATTGAGCGCAATTTCTATGATGATCTCGATGCCGACACGATCCGCGCAATCATGGAGGAGGCGGGCCGTTTCGGTTCGGAGGTTCTCTCGCCCCTTAACAGCGAAGGGGACCATAAGCCGAGCGCTTTGAATGGCGGAAAAGTCACGACGCCACCGGGCTGGAACGAAGCCTATCAGCAGTTCACGGCCGCAGGCTGGAGCGCCTTGCCAGGGCCTCAACAATATGGGGGCCAAGGCCTGCCGGAAATCGTCTCCATGGCGGTAAGCGAGATCTGGAATGCCGCCAACCTATCCTTCGGTCTCTGCCCTCTGCTGACCCAGGGCGCCATCGGAGCTCTTGAGGCTGGCGGCTCTGATGTGCTGAAGGAAACCTATCTACCCAAACTCGTTTCAGGGGAATGGACCGGAACCATGAACCTGACCGAACCGCAAGCTGGGTCCGATCTGGCTGGCATAAAAACGCGCGCAGTTCCCCAAGACGACGGCACGTACCGTATCTTCGGCACAAAGATCTTCATCACGTACGGCGAACATGAGCTGAGCGGCAACATCATTCATCTTGTCCTTGCGCGGTTGCCTGATGCGCCCCCTGGCACACGCGGGATCTCTCTGTTCCTCGTACCGAAGTTCATCGTCAATGACGACGGATCACTCGGTGAACGCAATGACGTCATCTGCACCGGCTTGGAACACAAGCTTGGCATTCACGGCAGCCCGACGTGCATCATGACATTCGGCGAACAGGATGGTGCGATTGGCTACCTCGTCGGGGATGAGAACCGCGGCCTCAATTGCATGTTCATTATGATGAATGCCGCACGCCTCGCCGTTGGCGTTCAGGGTGTCGCCGTCGCTGAACGCGCAACCCAACAGGCCATTGCCTATGCAGAGGAACGTCGACAGGGCCGCAGTCCGCAAAATCGCGATGAGATGGTCCCCATCATCCAGCATGCCGACATACGTCGAATGCTCCTGGCCATGAAGGCCATGACGCAGGCGTCCCGCGCGATCTGCCTCGTCACCGCGCGCGAATTCGATTTGTCCAATCGCGCAGCAACGCCAGAAGAGCGCGAGCAGGCCGCCGCACGCGCAGCATTGCTCACCCCCGTGGCCAAAGCATTTTCGACCGATATTGGCTGCGAAGTCGCTTCACTTGGAGTGCAGGTTCATGGCGGCATGGGATTCATCGAGGAGACGGGCGCCGCGCAGTATTACCGTGATGCACGAATCCTGCCGATCTATGAGGGCACTAACGGTATCCAGGCAATCGACCTCGTCACCCGCAAATTGCCGCTCGGCGAAGGCCGCGTCATGAAAGCGTATCTCGCTGAACTCAAACAGATCGTGGAAGCCGTATCCGCATCGAACCAGCCCGAATTCGGCGCCATGGCAAAGCGGCTGGAGGAAGCCGTCACCGCGCTGACGGAAGCCTCCATCTGGATGGGCGAACAGCTTGGCCAGGATCCGCAGAAAGCCCTCGCCGGTGCCACGACGTATTTACGCTTATTTGGGATCACCGCAGGCGGGTGTTATCTTGCAAAAGGCGCGTTAGCCGCTGCGCGTGATGGCACTCAAAGTTCCCCCCATGTCGCAATCGCGCGCTTCTTCGCCGAACAGATCGCGACAACAGCCCCGGGTCTCGCATTGACCGTTACAGCAGGATGCGATGCTGTGCTCGGCCTTGAACCGACCGCGCTCTCCGCATGAGCAAACTCGTCGAAGGTCAGGTTACAAATCACGTCCAGGTGCTGCGTCTCTCACGGCCAGAGAAGAAGAACGCGATCAATGCAGAAATGTATCGCGCTCTTTCTGACGCCTTGGAACACGGCGATGCGTCGGACGATGTCAGGGTCCATGTCATCGTCGGCAGCGAAGGCACGTTCTCGGCAGGCAACGACCTGACGGATTTCTTGAAGACCGATGAGAACCGCGATGACGCCATGGCCGAGGTACTGCGCTTCATTCACCTCCTGCCCCACATCCGCAAACCGCTGCTCGCAGCCGTTGACGGACTCGCGGTGGGCATCGGAACCACATTGCTGTTCCATTGCGATCTGGTGTTCGCCAGCGACCGTGCCACCTTTTCAACCCCCTTTGTTGATTTGGGTCTCGTACCCGAAGCAGGATCAAGTTTGCTCGGACCACTGCAGCTGGGCTACGCGCGTGCATTCGAACTTCTCGTTCTTGGCAAACCCTTCTCTTCTGAACGAATGCGCGAAGCAGGTCTCATCAATGCCGTCGTGCCGCCGGATGAACTGGAACAGGCAGCGCTCGCAGCAGCTGCGGGCCTGGCGGCAAAGCCTCCTCACGCGCTCGCGATATCTCGCCGCCTGCTCCGGGGAAATCCAACCACCGTCCAAAATCGCATCCGAGAGGAAGCCGAACACTTCGCTGAGCGCCTCAAAGCACCCGAAACTGTTGAAGCGCTGACAACATTCACACAAAAACGGCCGCCAAATTTCTCAAAGTAACAATCATTCGGCTGAAAATAGCCCAACGGAAGTGCTAGCCTGAGGGAGAGAGAGGAATATGGCTAGCGGGATGAGATTGAAGCGCCTGAAACACTTTGTGAGCCTAGTCATGGTCATCGGCCTCGTGTTAACGGCATCCGTCAATCACGCCGGCGCCAACTGGCTGACCAAGCTCTTGAAGGAGGCCGGTGACGCTGGCGTCGACGCCGGCCGCATCGGGAGCAAGCTCGCCGTGACGTCCCTCGATGACGCCGCGTCCGTCGTCTCAAAACTCCCCCACGCACCCGGAAGTGTCGCGCTCGCGACCCACGCGACACCCGAAGGCCACTGGAAATTTGTCAATCGCAAGGGCGAAATCTTCACGGCCGGAAACGCCGACGAGATGACCCGTGTTGTCCCCGCACTCGCCCCGGAACTGGCAGGCAGCAGCCCGGGACTCGCACTCTATCTGTCCGAAGAAACGCTCTTCACCCAGCGCCAACTGCTTCGAGACTTGCCCGAAAAGGCAAAGCTCCATGTCGTGGTGGATGGAAAAGCCTATCCTGTGTTGCGCCGGGTGGGGCCAAAGGATTCCGCCCTAGTTGAAGTTCGCCCCAACGTCGTACTCGAAGCGCAGGACCGAACGCTGTTCAAGGAAGCGATTTGGCAGCTCTCCCGGAACCTGTCGAAAGCCGACGTGCGCATTCTGTCCATGACGGAAGCCGGCCCACGCACTTTAGGGGCATCACGAAAATTCGACAAAGCCGGACGATCGGTTCTAGTCGAACCTATAGATCCCAATCACGTCATCACGAGCCTTGATGCATTGCGGGGGCAGACGGTCGTCGTCACGGGGCGCGTCGAGGGCAACATGCTCAACGTGAAACCGATCTCGGGCATCTCACGCAACATTCCGCTGGAGAATTTGAAGTCGGCAGCCGCAGCAAACGACATCAATCTCGTCGTGCTCGCAACGTCGTCTCCCGCACAGCCAGGCAGCCGCAACTGGTTCTGGCAATCAATAGAGGTGAGCGGCCTGCGCGACGCACTGAAACGAGCCACATACGCTGATTTTCTTGATGCCCTCGGCGCCCAGCATGGAAAGCTTGAGCTCTCTGCAACCAAACAGAGTTCATCACGCATTCGGATCGATGCCGTTCCATACGATCACCCCCCCGGCACGCAAGATATGTTCGGCGACATCCTTGGAGAGGTGGTTTCAAACGTGACAGGAAATGTCGCCACCGCCGCGGTCGAAGCACACGTAAACTCACGGGAACGGCAAACGGAACTGGACCTGCGCATCATCCCGAACATTCCCTCTACGATCCAGTTCGCTTATCTCTTCAGCCTAGTCGCCGGACTGATTGGGTTTAATGTCGTCCGAGACTGGTGGGCCCGTGTCTGGCCAAAAATGAAGCGGGAAAGCTTTGCAAACACCGCGGGCTACTATGCGACGCGGATCTTGAAACTGGTGGTGTTTTTGATTGCGTTTATGCCCCTCGTTGGCGTGCCCGCGGCTCTCGTGAGTATAATACAGCAGCTTTGGGCCATCGTAACTTTGCCCTGGCGCATTCTGACCTGGATATTCGGCTTCAGGCGAACCGGCGACGCCCAATAGCAACCCATGCTCCGCAATAACAAATGGGGCGGATGTGATCCTAGAGACGAGCCATGGCAAACCTCCATTCCAAGACATTATTTGTAACGGGCGCCAGCCGTGGCATCGGCTTGGCGATCGCGTTACGGGCAGCACGCGATGGTGCCAACGTTGCCATTGCCGCCAAAACGGCTGAGCCCCATCCGAAACTCGAAGGCACGATCTTCTCAGCCGCTGAAGAAATCGAAAAGGCAGGTGGCAAAGCCTTGGCGATCCAATGCGACATCCGCAGTGAAGAGCAGATCGAGGAAGCCGTCGCGCGCACCGCGAAAACCTTCGGCGGCATCGACATTTGCGTAAATAACGCGTCGGCGATCTCGCTAACACCGCTTGCGGAGACCGAGGCAAAGCGTCTCGATCTCATGTACGCCATCAACACGCGCGGGACATTGCTCGTCACTAAAGCTTGCTTGCCCCACCTCAAGCTTGCTGCCAATCCGCATGTGCTGATGTTATCGCCACCGCTTGACATGCAGCCGCAGTGGTTTGCCGGGCATGTTGGCTATTCCATAGCCAAGTATGGCATGAGCTTAGCGGTTCTCGGGCTGGCGCGCGAACTGGCGCCCGATGGGATCGCAGTCAACGCCCTGTGGCCGCGCACCACCATCGCGACCGCTGCCATCCGCAACGTTCTCGGAGGCGACCAATTGATCAATATGAGCCGCACCCCGGACATTTTGGCGGATGCAGCTCACCTGATCTTCTCTCAGCCGGCCTCGGAATTCACCGGCAACTTCCTGATCGACGACACGTTTCTATACGAAACGGGCAATGTAACGGATTTCGAAGGTTACAGCGTTACGCCAGGCCAGATGCTCGCTCCGGATTTCTTTGTACCGGCCAGATCCTTGCCGCCGCCCGGGGTGAACATCGCCCCCGCCGCCATACTTTCAAAGCTAGGAACCAAAGCCTAGAAAGGTCGAAACGACTGGCTTTCTTCGCGTTGGACGTAATTTTAGTCTAGCATGGCCTGAAGCCTCGCCCGCCAAACGAACAGGTTCCTCAAAGGACAGCGCTCGCCGACATGTCGACACTCCTCGTTACGCACCCCTCGTTTCTCAATCACGATACGGGCCCCGGTCACCCCGAGCGTCCCGATCGCATGCGCGCGATCGATAAAGTACTCGCCCATGAGTACTTCACCGACTTGACGCGTAAAGAAGCCCCCATGCGCGACGATGTCGAAGAACAAATCCTTTTGGCGCACCCAACGAGCTATTTGGCCCATATCCGCGCTCAGCGGCCCGGAGAGGGGGAAGGACGCATCTACCTCGACGGCGATACGCTGATGTCGCCGGGAAGTTGGGAAGCTGCTTTGCGGGCCGTTGGAGCCGGTTTAATGGCCGTTGATGAAGTGATGGACCCAGCGTCAGACATCAAGAACGCTTTCTGTCAGGTCCGTCCTTGCGGCCACCATGCCGAAACGGACAAGGCCATGGGCTTCTGCTTGTTTGCCAATGCCGCGATCGCCGCGAAATATGCACGCCAGAAACACGGCGTTGAGCGCGTCGCCGTTGTCGATTTCGATGTCCACCATGGCAACGGCACTCAGGACATCTTCTGGAGCGACAAAAACCTGTTCTTCTCCTCAACGCACCAGATGCCGCTTTTTCCAGGCACGGGCGCGCTCTCGGAGACCGGAGTCGGCAATATCTGGAACGCCCCTTTACGCAGTGGCGATGGTGGCGAACGATTCCGCGAAGCCATGGAAAGCCGTATTCTCCCGGCACTGAAGAACTTCTCGCCGGACCTGATCATCATTTCCGCGGGCTTCGACGCCCATGAAGCCGACCCGCTGGCGAGCTTGCGCCTCGTGGAAGCCGACTTTATGTGGGTTACAGAGAAACTCACCGAAGCGGCTGACCGCCATTGCGATGGTCGGATCGTTTCGCTTCTCGAAGGGGGCTATGATCTGACAGCTCTCGCCCGTTCCGTCGCAGTCCACGTTCGCACCTTGATGGACGCGGCTGAATAAACGACGTTTTCCCGAATCAACGTAAAACGCCCCAAGTTTAAGGACGAACAACCGGACATCCATGACCACCAATCAGAAATCAGAGCCGCAAGCCGACATTGCAAGTATGACCTTCGAGCGTGCCCTCAAGGAGCTCGAAACGATTGTCGGCCGACTGGAACGCGGGGATGTGGAACTCGAAGAGTCCATCACGATATATGAACGCGGAGAGGCTTTGAGAGCCCACTGCGACAAGCTTTTGCGGCAAGCGGAAGCGAAGGTTGAGAAGATCACTCTGGACACGAACGGGAATCCGGCCGGCACCGAGCCGCTCGATCCCACATAAACCGAGCTTGAAAGTCCGCGGCGATCGGCTCACGACCACGTGCTTTTCATCTGCGCTCAGCACAGATAGTGTGGCCGTTCGACGCAAAGCCGGCTCGATCCGCTCGCTCCGCTTCTCGTTAGCAAAGATCGCAACCTAAAAGACCTTATCGTGCTATGCCGGTACAAATGCTTTAAACCGGCCGTTTGAATGCAAACTAAGCAAGGAAGCGTAGTAAGAGCGTGCCAACGACACCGTTACTCGATCTCATAAAGTTCCCCGAGGACCTACGGGCGCTTCCAGAAAGCGACCTCAACCAGGTCGCCGACGAGCTCCGACAGGAAACAATCGACGCCGTCTCGGTGACCGGCGGCCACCTGGGTGCCGGACTGGGTGTAATCGAGCTAACCGTTGCCCTCCACTGGGTATTCGACACGCCACGTGACCGCCTCATCTGGGACGTTGGTCACCAGACATACCCCCACAAGATTTTGACCGGGCGCCGCGACCAGATCCGCACACTGCGCCAACCTGGCGGCCTGTCCGGTTTCACCAAGCGCGATGAAAGTCCTTACGACCCATTCGGCGCCGCCCACTCCTCAACGTCGATTTCTGCCGGCCACGGCATGGCCGTGGGACGGGATCTCGCAGGCAGAGATAACAATGTCATCGCCGTTATCGGCGACGGCGCGATGTCGGCGGGCATGGCTTATGAGGCGCTCAACAATGCCGGCGCCAGCGACGAGCGCTTGATCGTCATCCTCAACGACAACGATATGTCCATCGCGCCGCCTACAGGCGCGCTATCATCGTATCTCGCCCGCATCACATCCAGTGGCACCTACCTCTACATGCGTGACATCGCCAAGCAGTTGGCGAAACGTCTCCCAAAAAGTTGGGAACGTCGCGCGGCGCGCGTTGAGGAGTACACCCGCCACCTGTGGCAGGGTGGGATGTGGTTCGAGGAGCTCGGCTTTTATTACGTCGGCCCCATTGACGGTCACGATCTGAGCCAGCTGCTCCCCGTCCTGAAAAACGTGCGCGATGCACGCCAGGGCCCAATCCTGGTGCATGTCGTCACCAAGAAGGGCAAAGGCTACCCGCCGGCTGAGGAGTCCGAGGACAAGTACCACGGCGTTGGCAAGTTCAACGTCATTACCGGAGCACAGGACAAACCGAAGTCCAACGCGCCGAGCTACACCAAGGTCTTCGCCAAAAGCTTAGTCGAGGAAGCACGCAGAGACCCAAGCATCGTTGCTGTTACCGCGGCCATGCCTTCCGGAACGGGATTGGACCTGTTCGGCGAAGAATTCCCGAACCGTATGTTCGATGTCGGCATCGCGGAGCAACACGCTGTCACCTTCGCCGCCGGTCTGGCGACAGAAGGCTTCAAACCTTTCGCCGCGATTTATTCGACGTTCCTTCAGCGCGCGTATGACCAAGTCGTGCACGACGTGGCGATCCAAAAGTTGCCTGTGCGTTTTGCGATCGATCGTGCAGGGTTCGTCGGCGCTGACGGTCCGACCCATGCCGGCTCATTTGATATTGCGTTCCTCGGCTGCTTGCCTGAGTTCGTCATCATGGCCGCAGCCGACGAGGCCGAGCTTAAGCACATGGTCGCCACCGCGGTGACAATCGACGATCGGCCTTCTGCCTTCCGCTACCCACGCGGAGACGGCGTCGGCGTTGAACTTCCCGAGCGCGGCATACCGCTCGAAATTGGCAAGGGTCGCATCCTGCGCGAAGGCTCGACGATTGCGATTCTTTCGCTCGGCACACGGCTCGCGGAATCTCTCAAAGCCGCCGAACAGCTTGCAGCATTTGGCCTGTCAGCCACCGTGGCCGACGCACGCTTTGCCAAACCGCTTGACAAAGACCTCGTGAATAACCTCGCGCGCAATCACGAAGTGCTTATCACTATTGAAGAAGGCTCCGTTGGTGGTTTCGGCAGCTTCGTGTTGCAGCACTTGGCCGAAAACGGCCTGCTCGACAGTGGACTGAAAGTCCGGCCAATGGTGATGCCCGACATCTTCGTCGATCACGCCAAACCTGACCAAATGTATGCGAACGCTGGGCTGGCCGCGGCAGGCATCGTGGAAACGGCCTTCAAAGCGCTCGGCCGGGAAAACCTTTTGATGGACTCATCGGACCGCGCCTGATCCCGTTCGAATGGTTGTCCGCGTTGTAGTGGCCTGCCACTTACATGGCAGCCATCGCCTGTCGCGTGACGGCGTTGTTATTCAAATTTATATCGCGACAAAATCGCGTCTTTTCTGCCGCCTTCATACACGCGCACACCCATTTCCTAGTCTTTTTTAGGTGTTGCGTCAGACGCGGCTTTCCCTTCCGCCTCGGATTTTCCTCCATCCTCCTTGGATGGTTTCGCATTGCTATCCGCTTTAGATGTTTCCGGCTTTTCAGCGCTCTTATCAGGGTCGGGTTTCTTTACGACCTTCGTATCGTTTTCAGTATCTTTGGCCTTCTTGTCCTTACCCTTTTTCTTTTTGTCCTTTTCACTTTCAGGCCCGTAGTCCGCCGGGCAGGTTTTGTGGACAAATTTATTGATCTCTTTGACCATTTCGCTGTGAAAGATCCCGAGCGTATCTTCCAGCTTTGCTGTCGTCCAAACGAGCCCCTTGAGCAGCGTCGGACCGTCCAGCTCCTTCAATCCGACCCAGGCCTTCTTCACGCGCCCCCCCTCGAACTTCAGCTTCGGCTTCAAAACAGCGCGTACCCGCTCGATCCCGTTTCCGGTCTCCACATCGCAATGCACAACATGCGGCCGTGCTTCGAATGTGAACTTAGGCTGCGTCAGGGCTTTAACAATAACTCGCTTCGGGATGCGCACGCTCACTTTGCAGCGCGCATCACCAAACGACCATTTGATCTGTTTTGAATCGGCGCCTTCTTTGATCTTAGCCTTGCCCCACGTCTTCCCAAGGTCGCACTTGAGAGCACCCTTTTCCTTGGGCTTATCAACGATAAGCCGACATATCTGGGCTTCGCAGGCTTTGCGGCCGTCCTTTTCATCGTCGGTTTCTTCGAGAGCCACCGCCGGTCGGACAGCCAACGCACCAACAAAAATGCCAAAAGCCATCAACTGAGCGATACGTGAGCCTTGCTTGACACACGACTGAGACCGGGACATCACAAAACCCTTTGATTGTTTCTCGCCAACGCTCTAGACCTCGAAAAAGCGGCGGACTGGCGGCAATCGGCCGGCATGCGCCGGTACAATCGCGTGACGCGAAATCCAACGCGTGCGACGAGTGATCCAAAGCGCCGTAATACGGCAGGTAGAACCCAGTAGGAGGGGATGAGAATGAGCATTGATCTTTCTGGTGCGGGTGGCCATCCGGACATGGACTACAATGAGCACGCGCGTACGTACCGCGCATTCCTCCGTGCAACCCAGATTATGGTCGTACTTCTAGTACTTTTGTTGGCCGGTATGGCGATATTCCTGGTCTAGCCTTCATTAGATTTTGCCTATATGGTTTGGCAAATGAAGAGGGATAAACGCTAGTCGGTTATTCAATAACCGAGGACCCCATGACGGGTTCGCGTTCCACGCGAGCCCGTTGTTTTTTATACGGAAGGGATCGCCGAAAAGGCCACCCAAGCACAATCGGACTTTTTTTATGGTCACCATCGCGGTCACACCAGAAGCTTCAAATGAACCCCGCGTTGCCGTGTCCCCCGATACGGTGAAAAAATTCGTTGCTGCTGGATGTACGGTGGCAATCGTAAGCGGTGCCGGATTGAGGTCGAGTTTTTCCGACGACGCATACAAAGCACAAGGCGCAGAAATAGTTTCGTCGCCCAATGATGCGTTACCGCGCGCCGATATCCTCCTGAAAGTGCGGCGTCCCTCACCCGAAGAATTTAATACGCTCAAACCAGGCGCCATCGTCGTCGCGATGCTTGATCCCTACGGACAACGCACTGAAATCGAGACGTTGGCCGCCACCAAGGCGACCCTCTTCGCGATGGAATTGATGCCGCGCACGACACGTGCGCAGGCCATGGACGTTCTCTCTAGTCAGGCAAACCTTGCTGGCTACAAGGCCGTCGTCGATGCTGCTTCGAAATTTGGCGGCGCACTGCCGATGATGATGACGCCCGCAGGCACCGTGCCAGCGGCGAAAACCTTCATCATGGGCGTTGGTGTTGCTGGTCTCCAGGCTATCGCGACCGCGCGGCGGCTCGGCGCCATTGTTACCGCAACTGACGTCAGACCCGCGACCAAGGAACAAGTGCAGTCTCTCGGCGCCAAGTTCATCGCCGTTGAAGACGAGGAATTCCTCCAGGCACAAACAGCGGGCGGCTATGCAAAGCAAATGTCCGCGGCCTATCAGGCAAAGCAGGCGGAACTTGTCGCAAATCACGTGAAGACCCAGGACATCGTCATCACCACCGCGTTGATCCCTGGCCGCCCAGCCCCACGTCTAATCACGAGCGACATGGTGGCCAGCATGAAACCTGGCGCCGTCATTATTGACCTCGCAGCGGAACGTGGCGGCAACTGCGAACTCACGAAGCCGGGCGAGACCATCACCACGGCAAACGGCGTAAAGATCATCGGTCCGATTAATTTGGCCGGCACCGTTCCCGTAAATGCCTCCAACCTTTACGCGCGGAACTTAGCCGCCTTCGTGGACCTGATGATCTCCAAGGAAGACAAATCACTCGCAATCGATTGGGATGACGAGCTCATCAAGGGCACGTTGATCGCCAAGGACGGTGAAATCGTCCATCCCAGCCTCACGGAAAAGACAGCCTAGGGAACGGAACTAGACGATGCACAAGCCCACCATCTCAGCACTCCGGAACAGTACCCTTACGCTCGCCTTTGCAGTGTTCGCGCTTTCCGCCTCAGCTCTCCCCGCCGCGGCAGCAGGAGGTGGCGACGTCGCACCATGGGTCTATCAGATCATGGTGTTCGTGATGGCGATCTTCGTCGGCTACTATGTGGTCTGGAGCGTGACACCGGCCCTGCACACGCCGCTCATGTCGGTCACCAACGCCGTGTCCTCCGTTATCGTCGTCGGTGCACTGCTCGCTGTCGGCATCGAAAGCATCGCCAACGGTGGACTAGCCGCAAAGATCTTTGGCTTCCTCGCTCTCACGATGGCTTCCGTCAACATCTTCGGTGGCTTCCTCGTCACAAGCCGCATGCTCGCCATGTACAAGAAGAAAGAGCCGAAGCGTTGATTTCACGCACCTTGTGCGATTGCAGATAACCTCTTGGGTGCTTTCCTAAAATGTCCGAACCGATGATTCCCACCGACCTCGTCGCGATTCTTTATCTGATCTCCGGCGTGCTCTTCATCCTGGCGCTGCGCGGCCTGTCGCACCCCGAAACGTCACGCCGTGGCAACCTGTACGGCATGATCGGCATGGCCATTGCCATTGTGACGACGCTCACTCAGCTTAAAGGCGGCGATCAGCTGCTGACATGGGTTCTGATTGCACTCGGCTTGGGAATCGGTGGCGTAATCGGCGGCAAAATTGCCCGCGATATTCCGATGACGTCGATGCCGGAATTGGTTGCCGCGTTTCACTCGCTCGTCGGCCTTGCAGCTGTCTTCGTCGCGGCAGCAGCTGTCTACGCACCAGACGCATTTGGCATTCTTCAAGTTGCAGGCGATCCGAATAGCGGCATCAAGGCCGCCAGTCTGGTGGAAATGTCTCTGGGCGTTGCCATCGGTGCGATTACGTTCACCGGCTCCGTCATCGCATTCTCGAAGTTGTCCGGAAGAATGTCAGGCGCCCCGATTATCCTGCCTCTGCGCCACGTCATCAACGCAGGTCTTTTCGCAGCCCTGGTTGTGCTCATCTACATGTTCGTGGTTTCCGGCGGCGACGATAAGCTGTTCTGGGCCATCACCGTCATCTCGCTACTGTTCGGCGTGCTGATCATCGTGCCCATCGGCGGCGCGGACATGCCCGTCGTCGTCTCAATGTTAAACTCGTATTCGGGGTGGGCCGCAGCAGGTATCGGCTTCACTCTGGGCAATATTGCTCTCATCATCACCGGCGCATTGGTTGGCTCTTCTGGCGCGATCCTGTCCTACATCATGTGCCGGGGCATGAACCGCTCCTTCATATCGGTCATTCTCGGCGGCTTTGGCGGTGAAGTTGCTGGCCCTGCAGGTGGAGGCGGCGAACAGCGGCCCGTGAAGCTCGGCTCAGCTGAGGACGCGGCCTACATCATGAAGAACGCCCAAAAGGTGATTATCGTCCCGGGCTATGGCATGGCCGTCGCGCAAGCTCAGCATGCGCTGCGCGAACTCGCGGACGCTCTGAAAGAAGCTGGCGTCGAGGTTAAATACGCAATCCATCCTGTCGCCGGTCGTATGCCGGGTCACATGAACGTCCTGCTCGCTGAAGCCAACGTCCCCTATGACGAGGTTTTCGAATTGGAGGACATCAACTCCGAATTCCAGCAGGCTGATGTCGCTTACGTCATCGGCGCGAACGACGTCACCAATCCGGCTGCTGAAGATGACCCCTCATCACCCATTTATGGTATGCCCGTGCTTCAAGTTTGGAAGGCTGGCACCGTCATGTTCAACAAGCGCTCGTTGGCCTCCGGTTATGCCGGCATCGACAATCCGCTGTTTTATCGTGACAACACCATGATGCTCCTTGGTGATGCCAAAAAGATGACGGAAGAAATCGTCAAAGCGATCGACTGACGAAAGGGCCCCGTAAGGGTAGGCCACATGCACCTGCTCAAACGACCACTTTCAATTTTGGTCGCATTGCTTCTCGTGGGCTATGCCGCGGCCGCTGCAGGCATGTTCTTTCTTCAACGCAACATCCTGTTCGACACCGTTGATACCGGCAATCTGGCGACAGCCGGAACGCTCGCCATCGAGGGGAGCACGCGTATTGTCATCAAGACGAGTGACGGCGAGGAACTCGCTGGTTGGTATCTGGCCCCTCAAGCTGATCAGCCCGTGTTCCTCTTCATGCACGGCAAGCGAGGAGAACTCGAACAACGCGACGAACGCTGGCGCAAAATTCGCGACCACGGCGCCGGAGTCCTCGCGTTCTCGTATCGCGGATTTCCAGGTTCAACAGGCGCACCGAGCGAATCCGGTCTACATTTGGATGCCCTCGCCGCTTATAACTGGCTTCGCGAAAGACATGCCGCTGAAGACATCGTACTTCACGGCTATTCACTCGGCACAGCCGTCGCTATCCACCTCGCGACGGAGGTTCCAGCCAGCGCATTGATCCTGGAAGCGCCCTTTACAGCAATCGTGGATGTTGCCGCCGAACGTTACCCTTGGTTACCCGTTCATTTTTTGATGGTCGACCAGTTCAGATCCTACGATGAGATCCAAAACGTCAAAATGCCGCTCCTCATCGTTCATGGAAACCAGGACAAGTCGGTTCCCTATGAGCAGGCACAGCGGCTTTACGCCCGCGCCAACGAGCCAAAGACCTTCGTAAGTATGCCTGGCAGCACTCACGTGTCACTAGTGCAAGACGGTCTTTACAGCCACATCTGGTCGTTTCTGCAACAGGTGCGACAACGAATGCAGTGAAATCAACCATGTTTGATTTACTGTTAGCACATACAATCTTCTCGACTCGCTCGACTGATGTATCCTCTAGCGTTGGCAGCGTTGCAAGACGAGGCCGGCAACTAGCGAGGAGGTCAATTGAAGAGAACTCTGTCCGCTGCAACGGCATCCGTGCTCATCGCCATATTGTTCGTGGCGTCTGGAGCGGTCGCCGGAAAGACTGCGATCAAGGCTCCAAATGAGGTCACAATCGCAGGTCTGACGGTACAGTGTCAGGATTTCCGAGGCAGACACGTTACAACTCTGAAGGTGGATGAACTGGGCGACGTCGGACGTGCCTGGGTGGTGAACATGACGCCATTCATTGTCATGGACTCCCATCTGCTTATGCAGTTGCCCGTAAAGTTACAGCTATTTTTCTACGCACACGAATGTGCGCACCATATTTTAGGGCATTGGTACACGCCATCTGTGAACAACGAGATCGAAGCCGACTGTTGGGCCATCCGTTACGGCCGTGACACAGGCCTTTTTCGCCGCCAAGAGGTGGCCGATTTCGCACCCTGGTTAGCGGCGAGTAAAGGGTCTCGCTTCGGACATTTACCCGGTCCCCGCCGCGCCCAATCGTTGCTGGAGTGCTTTGATAACGCGGAGCCGTTACTCCTCAGAAGTGAACAAAAAACGATGTTTGTGCGTTGAGATTTTTGCAGGCACTGCCCGCATTGTGAAGATGAGGCTAGGCAATAAGAATTCCCACCCGCACACTCAAGCTTGCTGGGCGTACTGGCTTGCTTGAGCTGTGACAGAATCCCAGGCGAAATGAATCCATGTCTTTTGTGCTGAGTACCATCGCAATTATCGCTGTGCTGGCCGTAGTGGTCATGGTGGGCGCTCCCATCGTTGAGCGCGCACTAATGTATCATCCGGTCGGTAACCGTGTTCGTCCCGCTTCCGCGGGCCTTCCGAACGTTGAGGAAGTGTTAATCAACACCCCCGATGGCCATACCCTCGTGACTTGGTATGCGAAAGCCGAGCCGGGACAGCCGACAATACTTTATATCCACGGCAACTCCGGAACCCTAGCGGATCGGGCCGAACGTATCGGAGCGTTCACGAAACGTGGGCGCGGAATCATGATGATGGCCTATCGTGGCTATTCCGGCTCTACAGGACGGCCGTCGGAGCTAACCAATATCGCGGACGCAAAGTTGGCTTATGACACCTTGATTGATAAGGGTGTGGCGGCTGACGATATCGTAATCTACGGTGAGTCAATCGGAACCGGCATTGCCGTCCGCGTCGCTGCCGAAAATTCCACTGCAGGCTTGATCCTGGACGCCCCCTACACATCAATCGTTGACGTCGCAGAGATCTGCTATCCGTATCTCCCCGCGCGCCTGATGATGCGGGATCGCTATGAAACAATGCGTTATATTGGCGACGTGCACACACCACTCTTGGTGATCCATGGCGAACAAGATGCGATCATTCCAGTAGAAATGGGTCGCCGAGTCGCGCAATCAGCCTCCGGCCCAACCGAAATCGTCACATTCCGCCGCGCGGGCCACACTGACCACGGCAAATACGGCTCCTACGACGTGGTAAATGATTGGATCGACCGCATAGCCGTCAAACCATCGATATCGGCGCAGGAAGACCGCGTCGCCGGATAACAGCTAAAACGCGACGCACAAACGCCAACGGAATAACGGGCACCGGTTACAGTCAACCGGTGCCCGTTATGTTGTATAAAACCCATTAAGGGCCGTTGTCAGGCGTTCTCGCGCGATACAACCCGCTTAGCGAGCGGGACGCGCAACCTTACCAGGCAACAATCCTTCGCGCTGAGCGCGCTTACGAGCCAGCTTACGAGCCCGACGCACCGCTTCAGCCTTTTCACGAGCCTTCTTCTCGGATGGCTTTTCGTAATAATTCCGGAGTTTCATCTCACGGAAGATGCCCTCACGCTGCATTTTCTTCTTGAGCGCCTTGAGAGCCTGATCGACATTATTGTCGCGAACGAGAACCTGCACGCGAATCCCTATCCTTTTGTGCGGTCAGAGTTTTTAAACTTCAACAAGGCAAAAAGCCCGGACAGTCGTGGCCGGGCCATGCACTTGCTTCACGAATTTAACCCGTTTGGTAGCAGACGGACACCGCTTTGTCCACCAAGACGGCAACAACTTCCACCACGCACCTTACTTGCCTGAAAGTGTCGAAAGACGGGTCACATGGCCCATCTTGCGGCCCGGTCTTGCTTCGTTCTTCCCGTAGATATGGAGGCAGGCCTGCGGCTCAGCAGCCAGCTCGGCCCATTGCTCCACATCAGCACCGATCAAATTTGTCATGACCGCATCGCTGTGACGCGCAACGCTCCCGAGAGGCCAGCCGGCCACGGCGCGAATGTGATTTTCAAACTGGCTGACGCCGCACGCATCCAGCGTCCAGTGTCCGGAATTATGAACCCGCGGGGCGATCTCATTGATGATGAGCGGCTCCGGCTTGTCCTTCCCCAGATAAAACATTTCGACCGCGAGCAAGCCGACGTAATCGAGCGCCTCAGCCACCCGCGCTGCCATAGCACGAGCCTTTTCACATACCTCCGCAGGAACCGGTGCAGGAACCGTAGAAGTATCCAGAATTCCGTGCTTATGACTGTTGAGTGGTACGTCGTAGACGGCCGTCCGACCATCGATACCGCGAACGCACAAAACAGAAATCTCGCAATCAAACGGTACCACGCCCTCCAGCACGGCAGGCGCACGCCCAATAGCATCAAGCGCCCAATCCGATTCTTCCGCCGACGTGATCCGGACCTGCCCCTTTCCATCATAGCCGAACCGACAGGTCTTCAAGATCGCCGGTGTCCCCAAGGTCGCCAGGGCATCTTCCAGGTCATTCAAATTGTCGACGTTGGCAAAAGGAGCAACGGGCAGGCCGATATCGGACAGAAACCGCTTTTCGACCAACCGGTCCTGCGCAACTTCAAGTGCGCGCGCTCCTGGGCGAACCGGACGGACTGCGGCGGCCGCAGCAGCCGCACCAAGCGGGACATTCTCAAACTCATAGGTAACGACATCGACGGTCTCGGCAAATGCCGTAATGGCCCCGAGATCTTCATAAGGGCCAACCGTCGTCGAAGCGGCAACGTCAAAAGCAGGCCCGGATGTGTCCCCAAAAACATGCACGCGAAAGCCGAGCTCTGCTGCAGAGACCGCCAACATGCGCCCAAGCTGCCCCGAACCCAGGATCCCGATGACCGATCCCGGTGGGAGTACTCCGGTCATAGCGCAGCCCTTCCGGTTGGACCGCCGTCATCAGGTGCATCAAATTGGTTAGTCATTGCGCTCCGGAACCTCGCCCACAGCTTCCGTCTGAGCTCTGCGCCATGCTGCCAGTCGCGCACCAAGAGCCTCATCACCAAGCGCCAGGATCTGTGCCGCCAATAAGGCAGCATTCGCCGAACCCGCCTCGCCAATTGCCAGTGTACCGACCGGTACCCCCGCCGGCATCTGAACAATTGAATAAAGGCTGTCCAAGCCAGCAAGCGCCTTGGAACATACTGGCACGCCAAGCACCGGAAGCGTCGTCAACGCCGCGACCATACCCGGTAAGTGCGCAGCCCCACCAGCACCCGCAATAATAACTTTGAGACCACGGGACTGGGCGTTGCGCGCATAGTCGTACAGGCGGTCCGGCGTCCGGTGAGCCGAAACGATCCGAACCTCATGGGGAATCTGAAGCTCATCAAGCAGCGCCGAGGCACGTTTCATGGTTTCCCAGTCTGACTGGCTTCCCATGATAATACCGACCTGTGCCTGTCGGCCTGCCTGGTTTTGCGCGCTCATCGTCCCATTAGCAGCACGTACGGAGAGTAATTTAAGCTCCCACCGCCCGCTGCTCCCAGCGTTCAGGAAAACGCGGGTTCTAGACGTTGGGGCCGGTCAACGCAAGCATCTGTTCGGCCTCATACAAGGTTATAGTTTTGCTGCAACGCAGCGAGCTTCAATCTATCTCCGATGCCAACGTGCAGAGAACGAAAAGCCGAAACGACCTTCTTAAATTTTGCGCTTTCTCCAATGGCCCATTCCTAACTTTAGAAAGCCACAATACAGAACTGTAAAAGGCTGTCTTCACACGGAAAAATTGGTGGCCCGCCCACTTTCTCGGCGGCTTTTGAGCGTGCGAACCTGACGCAAAAAGCGCACCGCAAACTCTCATTTCTCCTTCAAATTCCGCGCAACCTCCCCTATATTACACTTGGTTGACAATGCTCGTTGCGAGCATAAGACACAAAAAGCACTTCGCGCGTCGTGAGCTACATTGAAAATACTCAATGTGAGCACATCGAATCGACGATGATGAAGGAGGAGCAGTGATCATGGCAAACCTTAACGCCCCGGACCTTGGGCTGGTCCGCACCACAAATGAGCGTTTTTCGGAAGTTCCGCGGCCTGAATTCCAATTCACGCCGGAACTCGCCGCGGAAATGGCACCGCTCTACGAAAAGGTAAAGCATGTCGTCACCCCGATGGAGTGGCCGCACTACGCGCCGCTGATCAAGGCCATCAACGTGATGAAGAAAGAGCGCAACGCCGTCGTTCTCGCTCACAATTACATGACGCCGGAAATCTTCCACTGCGTGGGAGACTTCCGCGGCGATAGCCTTCAGCTCGCGCGCGAAGCTGCAAACGTCGACGCCGATGTCATCGTCCAAGCTGGCGTGCACTTCATGGCTGAGACGTCCAAGCTGATGAACCCGAACAAGACGGTTTTGATCCCGGATCTCGAAGCCGGCTGCTCGCTTGCATCATCCATCACCGCAGAGGATGTACGGGCGCTGCGCGAAGCCTATCCCGGCGTCCCCATCGTCACATACGTGAACACGTCAGCAGCCGTAAAAGCCGAGTGCGATATCTGCTGCACCTCATCCAACGCTGTGAAAGTCGTCGAAAGCCTCAACGCACCGCGCGTACTTCTCATTCCCGACGAATATCTCGCAAAGTACGTTGCGACTCAGACCGACGTGGAAATCATCGCGTGGAAAGGCCGCTGCGAAGTCCATGAACGCTTCACAGCGAGCGAACTGGAGGCTCTGCGTGGCGATGATCCCGGAGTAAAGATCATCGCGCATCCCGAATGCCCGCCCGACGTCATCAACACGGCGGACTTCACCGGATCAACGGCGGCCATGATCAATTGGGTGAAGGACCACCAGCCTAATAAGGTAATTCTGGTTACAGAGTGCTCGATGTCGTCCAACGTAGCAGCGGAAGCACCGGACGTTGAATTTGTCCGGCCATGTAATCTGTGTCCGCACATGAAACGCATCAGCCTTGAAAAGATTCTCGATAGCCTCGTTTACATGCAGAATGAGGTTACCGTTGATCCTGAGATTGCCGAACGTGCACGTCGTGCCGTTGAGCGCATGGTCAATTTAACAAACTGATCCATCTCAGCCGATTTCGACGCGGCAATCATCGTCGACGTCTGATAGCCAGGGGGACAATTCCCGGAAAGGCTTCACACCGAAATGACCCAATCATCTCGACATGCCGGTCCGGTTGCTGGCTTCAAAGATCCTTCTTGCGAACTCAGCGGCCGGATTGTCATCGTTGGAGCCGGTCTTGCCGGTCTGTTCACCGCACTGCGACTGGCGCCGCGCCCGGTCGTCCTGATCGCAGCCGCACCACTCGGCCAAGGCGCGTCCAGTGCATGGGCTCAGGGTGGTATTGCCGCCGCCGTAGGCGAAGGCGATACGCCCGAAGCCCATGCAGCCGACACCGTTTTGGCCGGTAGTGGCCTCGTAGATAAAGAAGTCGCGCGTATCATCACTGAGGCCGCACCACAGCGCATCCGCGAGCTTCTCAGTTACGGCGTACCCTTCGACCGCGACCTGGCCGGACACTTCGTTCTTTCGCGCGAAGCCGCACACTCGGCAAAGCGCGTCGTCCGGGTGAGTGGTGACCGTGCGGGCGCAGCCATCATGCAAGCGCTCATTGCTTCGGCACGCACAACGCCATCGATAGAAATTCTTGAAAACTACGAAGCCAAAGATCTCGAAATTCGTGACGGCCGCGTAACCGGTGTCCGCTTGCTGCGGAACGATGGTCCCGACCACGCGGATTATGAAGTGATCTCCGGCACCGCCGTCGTCATCGCCACCGGCGGCGTCGGAAAGCTTTATGCCATCACCACCAACCCGGCATATTCGCGCGGAGAAGCCCTCGCATTTGCTGCCCGTGCTGGGGCCGTCATTGCCGATCCCGAATTCGTGCAGTTTCACCCCACTGCCATCGACGTGCCGGGAGACCCCGCTCCTCTCGCGACGGAGGCCTTGCGGGGGGAAGGAGCAACTCTCGTCAACCGCGCCGGTGAACGTTTTCTCAAAGCCCTTCATCCCGACGCAGAGCTCGCCCCTAGAGATCTCGTCGCACGTGCAGTCTTTTCCGAAATCGCGGCGGGGCGTGGCGCTTATCTGGATTGCCGCAAGACAATAGGCCTGCGCTTCCCCGACGCCTTCCCCGGCGTGTATCAAAAATGTCGGGAAGCAGGTCTCGATCCAGTCAACGATCTGATCCCAATCGCACCGGCCGCACACTATCACATGGGCGGTATCGCAACCGACATGAATGGACGCACGACCGTGGAGGGGCTCTGGGCCGTTGGTGAAGCCGCTTGCACCGGCTTGCACGGTGCCAATCGCCTTGCATCCAATTCGCTGCTTGAAGCTATCGTCGTGGGCGGAAACGTCGCCGAAGACATTGCTAAGATAACCACGCCTACAAAACTGCCCATCAAACTGACGTCCCTGATGCGCGAAGGTTCGAACGTGGAGCCCACGTTGCGCACGGCCCTGATCAAACGTCTACGGCGCACGATGTCCGGCGAGGTCGGGGTTGTCCGTGAACAGTCCGGCCTGAACCACGCCCTCCGGGTTCTCCGTGAAGTCGAAGACCAAGCCGGCGGCGATATCACGTTGGCCAATATTGTACTGACGTCTCGTCTGATCACGACCGCCGCGCTTAATCGCGAGGAAAGCCGCGGCGCACACATGCGCAGCGATTTCCCGGACACATCCCCTATGGCTCGACATTCACTGTTGCGCTTAACGGACCTGGATAAGACGGCAACCATTACCGACATCAGCCGTCAGCCGGACGGAGCCACGTTGACAAACGGTCGGCTCCACCAAAGTTGCCAAATGAGCGGTTGACGGCCCCATGACGACACCAGGGCCGTTGCCCCATCAAACGATTGCACAAGCCGTCGACGCTGCCCTGGCTGAAGATCTCGGGCTGCTTGGCGATATCACATCCATCGCAACGATCGCGCCATCTGCGCAGGCTGCCGCCTGGATCGCCACGCGCCAGCCAGGAGTCATTTCCGGCATCAGCCTAGCCGAATACGCTTTTCGCGCATTGGACCCTGAAATCGATTTTCGGATCGAAGCAGACGACGGCGACAGCGTCTTTCCCGGAACGCCGATAGCTCAAGTGTCAGGAAATGCCCGCGCTATATTAGGCGCAGAACGCGTTGCCCTGAACTACCTGGGCCGGCTCAGCGGCATTGCCACCCTCACGCGCGATTACGTCGATGCCATCGAAGGGACTTCCGCCACCATCGTGGACACACGCAAGACGACGCCAGGCCTGCGTGCGCTGGAGAAATTTGCAGTGCGGTGCGGCGGGGGCCAAAACCATCGCTTTGGTCTATTCGATGCAATTCTGATCAAGGACAATCACATCGTGGCCGCTGGCGGTCTGTCAGCGGCTATCGAACGGGCTCGCACCACCGCTGGTCACATGGTCAAAATCGAAGTGGAAGTAGACACCCTTCAACAGTTGCGCGAAGCGATAACACATCGCATTGATGCCGTTCTCCTCGACAACATGCCCCCTGCAATTTTACGTGAAGCCGTCGCGATTGCTTGCGGACGCGTGCTACTGGAAGCCTCGGGTGGCGTTAATCTA
Organism: Candidatus Filomicrobium marinum; assembly: GCF_000981545.1. NCBI lineage: Bacteria > Pseudomonadati > Pseudomonadota > Alphaproteobacteria > Hyphomicrobiales > Hyphomicrobiaceae > Filomicrobium > Candidatus Filomicrobium marinum. Next base: position 90,216 of record NZ_LN829119.1, on the reverse strand, counting down.
ACGACGGTGCGCGCGATCGCGGAAACCGGTGTAGATCTGATCTCCGTCGGGGCTTTGACACACTCGGCCCCGGTACTCGATCTAGGCCTAGATATGGGTTATTCCGACGCGTAAGCTACGCTTCCAACGCTTGCTTTTTTGCCATGTTCGCCGTCCATTTGAGAGGCGTGTACCGGCTTCAGGCTGTGATCAATTAAGCGGACCAGACATGAATCATGGATGATATTCTTTATTGGATTGTCGGATGGGCGATAATCGCCATTACCGCTTCCGCAGCGGCGGGCATCCTCTCAGCAGTCAAAAATCGGGACTACTCATTCTGGATGGCGTGGTCGTTCCTGCTACCACCTCTAGTTCTGGTTCTGCTATTCCTGCCCCGCTTCAAAGGGGAGCGGCCTCGTCGCCCCACCCTCGACGAACAGGAGAAGCACTGGTAGCTGCTTCTCCCTGCAATCTGGAGCTTAGCCGACGCCTTTCTCGCGAAGCGCAGCCTGCGCGGCCGCTAAGCGTGCAACCGGCAACCGGTAAGGCGAGCAGGAAACATAATCGAGCCCCGCTTCATGGAAGAAACGGATTGAGGCCTCATCCCCCGCGTGCTCCCCGCAGATACCGATCTTCAAATCGGGCTTCACACGTCGACCACGTTCGGTCCCAATCTGGACCAACTCACCAACTCCAGACACATCGATGGAAACAAACGGATCCATCTCAAGGATACCCGCCGACGTATAAGTTTGCAGGATCGGCCCGCCGTCATCGCGTGATAATCCGAGGCAGGTTTGTGTGAGGTCGTTAGTACCAAACGAGAAGAACGCTGCGCCTTCTTCTCCGGCGGCGATCTCGTCAGCCTTCAACGCGCATCGCGGCAGCTCCACCATCGTGCCGATCTCATAATCAAGCGAGACGCCATGCTCCGCTTCGACTTCCCGCGCGATCCCTCGGATCACATCCGCAAGGATATCGAACTCCCGACGGTATATGACGAGCGGGATCATGATCTCAGGCTTGACGGGAGCACCCGTTTTTTTACCCGCCGCGATAGCCGCTTCGAAAACGGCTCGCGCCTGCATCTCGGTGATTTCCGGGTAACGGATCGCTATACGGCACCCGCGAAAACCCAACATCGGATTGAACTCCGAAAGTTCACGCACACGCGCACGAAGCTTCTCAACGCTGATGTCGAGAGCCTCCGCAACTGAGGTCAACTCACTGCCCTCATGCGGCAAGAACTCGTGCAAGGGAGGATCGAGCAGACGGATCGTGATAGGCAGACCAGCCATCGTCTCGAACAGTTGCTCGAAATCGCCACGTTGCATCGGCAGAATGCGATCCAACGCCGCCCGGCGCCCCTCTTCGTCTTCAGCGCAGATCATTTCCCGCATCGCCAAAATGCGGTCGGCCTCGAAAAACATATGCTCTGTACGGCAAAGCCCGATGCCATCCGCACCGAAGATGCGCGATTGCTCAGCATCTCGCGGCGTATCAGCATTGGCGCGAACCCCGAGCCGGCGAAACTCGTCTGCCCATGACATGAGCGTTCCAAAGTTCCCGGACATTTCCGGCTGGCGCATCTTCACACGCCCGTGCAACACTTGCCCCGTGCTGCCATCAATCGTGATGACATCACCCTCTTTCAGAAGGGTGCTGCCAATCTTCAATGTGCGGGCGCGCGCATCGATCTGCAGCGCACTCGCGCCCGATACGCACGGCCGACCCATCCCGCGCGCCACGACCGCGGCATGGCTGGTCATGCCGCCCCGTGCCGTCAGGATGCCTGCAGCAGCGTGCATGCCGTGGATGTCTTCCGGACTCGTCTCAACCCGCACGAGAATAACATCGATCCCCTTCGCCTTGGCCGCCTCGGCGTCCTCAGCGTGAAAGACGATCTCACCGACTGCCGCACCGGGGGATGCCGGCAAACCGTTGGTCAGGACATTTTTCTCAGAGTCCGGATCGATTGTCGGATGCAGAAGCTGATCAAGATCCGCTGCATTCACCCGCATCACGGCCTCTTCCCGGCTGATGAGCCCTTCTTCGGCCATCTCCACCGCGATACGGAGGGCAGCTTCCAGCGTGCGCTTACCCGATCGCGTCTGCAGCATCCAAAGTTTGCCGTCCTGAATCGTGAACTCGATATCCTGCATATCCCGGTAACGGGTCTCGAGCTTATCGAAGACAGCAACGAGTTCGGCAAACGTCCCAGGCGTCAGAGCCTCTAACGACGGCTGGCTACTGCCCGCCTCTATGCGTGCAGCTTCCGTCAAATGCTGTGGCGTCCGGATTCCGGCAACAACATCTTCGCCCTGGGCGTTGACAAGAAACTCACCAAATATCTCCTTCACCCCCGTGGACGGATTGCGCGTGAAAGCCACACCTGTTGCGCTGGTCTCGCCCATGTTGCCGAACACCATGGCCTGCACGTTGACGGCCGTTCCCCAATCATCGGGGATGCCGTGAAGGAAACGATAGGTTTTGGCACGCGCATTCTGCCAGGAGCCGAATACCGCGCTGATTGCACCCCAAAGCTGCTCCCCCGTATCCTGCGGGAAAGGACGGTCGATAGCATCGGCGATAGCCGCCTTGTAGGATTCAATAATCTCCAGCCAATCATCCGCCGTCAGCTCGGTGTCGAGCTGCATGCTATTGAGGTTCTTGAACGTTTCCAGAATGTCCTCGAACACCCCGTGATCGACCCCGAGCACGATATCTGCATACATTTGAATGAACCGGCGATAGCTGTCGTACGCAAATCGCCGGTCGCCGGAGCGCCGCACGAGCCCTTCCACGGTCTCGTCATTGAGCCCGAGGTTCAAAATAGTGTCCATCATACCAGGCATTGAGGCCCGGGCGCCCGAGCGCACAGACACGAGCAGCGGGTTATCCGTATCGCCGAATTTCGTCCCAACGATACGCCCGATCGTTTCCAACGCCTCGTCGACTTGCGGAGTAAGGCTTTCCGGCAGTTTCCGCCCCGCCTCGTAGTAAGCGGTGCAAACGTCCGTCGAAATCGTAAAGCCGGGCGGCACCGGCAAACCGAGGTTTGCCATTTCCGCGAGGTTGGCGCCCTTCCCTCCGAGAAGCGTTTTCATTCCTGCATCGCCATCCGTGCGATCAGCACCAAACAAATAGACCCAGCGAGGCGCAGAAGTGGGCGCAGTGTTCATGGTCTTGCTCCAAGCAACATCGAGAGGAAGGCGGGCGGCAGACACACCACGAAAATCCGGTCTGTCTCGGATGGAAGACTGCCTAGCAGCGCACGGCGTTTGATTGAAGTCTGTAATTTGTCATTTGGTCTGCGACCACATGTTGGGGCTCGTCAAATGGTCGATGTTATTCGTGTAATACTCCTTGAGGGTTCGGCTGATAATCTCACTTTCGTCTGGCCGTTTAGGACACGACAGCTTTCGGCCTCTTTGCGAATAGGCCTCCGCGAGCAATTGCGCTAAACTCACGGCAAATCCCACCCCTTCTCCCCTTACATCAACCCTGGGACTGTTTAGCCGATGACCTCCGCCTTGCCAGAAGTCCTCAAACGCATCGATGCGACGCATGATGAACAACTCAAACGCCTGTTCGAGTTGCTCTCAATTCCAAGCGTTTCAACCGATCCGGCCTATGCGGCACAATGCCAAACCGCCGCCGAATGGTGTGCAAAGACGCTCGCAGACTCTGGCTTTGACGCAGATGTAAAAAAGACAACCGGTCATCCAATGGTCGTCGCCCACGACCGTCCCAAGCGTGACAAATCCAAACCCCACCTTCTCTTCTACGGCCACTACGATGTTCAACCGCCCGATCCGCTTGAGCTCTGGAAGTCGCCACCCTTCGAGCCACGCATTGCCACGGAAAAAGGAAACGGCAAGGTCATCGTCGCCCGCGGTGCTGAAGACAACAAAGGTCAGCTGATGACCTTCTTTGAAGCCGCGCGCGCCTGGAAAGAGGTGAATGGCGAACTGCCCGTTGCCGTCTCAGTCCTCATCGAAGGTGAAGAGGAATGCGGCTCACCCTCGCTACCAGGCTTCCTGAAAAAGCATGGCCGCGAAATTAAATCCGACCTCGTCCTGGTTTGCGATACCGGGCAGTGGGACCGCGACACTCCTGCAATAACCACAATGCTGCGGGGTCTGGCCGGAACGGAAATCATAGTCCGCGGCCCCGCCCGCGATCTCCACTCGGGCCTCTATGGTGGCATAGCCGCGAACCCCATCCGTGTTCTTACCGGCATCTGCGGCGCCATGCACGACGCAAACGGCCGCGTAAAGATCGCTGGCTTCTACGACGGCATCAAAAAGCCCTCGGCACGTCAGCTCAAACAGTGGGCCGCGATAGATTTCGACGCGGGCGACGTCCTGCGATCGATCGGCCTCGACACGCCCGCTGGCGAGAAACGGCACTCACCGCTGGAGCAGCTCTGGTCCCGCCCAACGTTGGAATTCAACGGCATCAAGGGTGGCTATCAGGGAGCAGGATTCAAAACCATCATTCCGGCCGAAGCGTCCGTAAAAATAACGTGCCGGCTCGTTCCGGGCCAGGACCCGGAAGCAGTCATCGAAGCTCTGCATGCATTCGTACTCGAACGTCTTCCCTCTGACTGCAGCGTAGAATTTGTCGGAAGTCATGGCAGCAGCGCGATTGCATTCAATACTGACACGCCGGCCATCAAAGCCGCAGCCTCCGCTCTCGAAGACGAGTGGGGCAAACCGGCGGTACTCATGGGCTGCGGCGCATCTATTCCAATCGTCACCGCCTTTAAGGACGCTCTCGGGATGGACAGTTTGTTGGTTGGCTTTGGTCTCGAAGACGACCGAATCCACTCGCCGAATGAGAAGTACAATCTCCGCAGCTTCAAGAAGGGTACACGGAGTTGGGCGCGCATCCTTGACCGGCTGGCGGAAGCCGCCTGAGCGCTCACTGAGGGAGGGACAATAGAACGATGACGCAACGCCGTTCCCTAACGTTCACGCTGCTTAGCGCCGTGATCCTAGCCACGTGCTTGTCCGCGACAGCAGAGGCGCAGCGCCAAACCTATGAGAGTAATCGGACGAGGCAGGATCGCCCCGGTGACTTCGATTACTACGCGCTCGTCCTATCTTGGAGCCCGACATACTGCGCGGACCGCACCGGCGATCGGTACGAACGTCAATGCGACATCCGTGCAGCCCGGCCGTACGCATTCGTGTTGCATGGCCTTTGGCCCCAACATAATCGCGGCTATCCCGAACGTTGTTGGACGAGGGATAAGCCCTGGGTCCCCAAACCCGTCATCGATCAGATGCTGGACATCATGCCGAGTCCCGCGCTGGTCATACACGAATACAAGAAGCACGGAACCTGCTCGGGCTTAGATGCGCGCGGGTACTACGACCTCTCGCGTCGCATGTTCGAGTCGATCAAAATCCCGGCGCGCTACATCCAGCCGATGGAAGCGCAGCTTGTTTCCCCAGATGACCTTATTGACGAGTTCGTCGCAGCGAACCCAGGAATGAAGCACGACATGTTGGCCATCTCCTGCCGAGGGGCTGGAAATCGCCTACGTGAGGTCCGCATCTGCTTCTCGAAATCAGGCTCCTTGCGACCGTGCGGCGCAAACGAGAACCAGCATCGGATGTGCCGGGCTCAACGCATGTATGTCCCGCCTGTCCGTGCGACGGCGGCGGCCTCCACAAACAACAAAAAATCTATGCGCGAGCAAGATTCGCCTTTGCCTGGCCCACGCTGACACGGACACCAAATTTGCGGCCCAGCGAGCCACGAATTCGCTTGCAAAATCAGCCAGTCACAATTGGCGAATCGAAAAGGTGGCGCACCTGTGGATAGCCGGTGCGTTCTCCATCAGTGAGGCGTTAACGTCCTAGTTCAACGCCTCACTTTTTCGCGATGCTTCCCCAGTGATTCCACTTGAACCACTAACGGGACGTATCAATGCAAGATCCGCGCAAAGCCAACGCCACGCCTCGCGATCCGGCGACTCCTCCGCCGCTTCCGCCGCGTTCTGAACCTCGCGTTGAGCCACGCCCAGAACCTCGCGTTGAACCTCGTTCGGAGCCACGCATCGAATTGCGCATTGAACCCGTGGCAGACGATGCTGCAGGTGATCACAAAGTCCCGACGTACCTCGCGCTTCCAAAACGGCAGGCCGTCTATTTCGGCGTCGCTGGCTTCGTAGCAGGTATCGTCTTCTGGCATGCCGTCGGATTCTGGACTGTTGTACAAAACACCGTCTACCAGGGAACCGATGATCGCTTGTCGAACGTTGCCGATGCTCAGCCAACAAACAAAAGCTCAGGAACATTCGCCGACGCGATAGACCGTGCCATCTCGCAGGCCACTCCGCCGAGTGAAGCGACTCCCATCACAACCGGGGCAATCTCGCTAGAAAAGAACGCCGAACGACTGGGTGGAAACGAGGGCCAGGCAACGGCTCCAGGGCAAACGAACTGTGCCAGCTTCACACGAGACCGCGCTACAGGCGAAATCTTGAGCCGTCCCTGCACCGAAGCCGAACGTTCACTGCCGCACAATCCCGAAGGCACACGCGAGAATTTTGCCGTGGAACAGGCACGCGCGCCGGCTGGAACAGGAAGCCGCTGGTCGACGTACACAGCCCCAAAGAACTAATAAAGAAAAGCGAAACAAAAACCCTCATCGGCGTAGACCTTGTCTCTTCGCCGATTTTTGTTTATGCCGCCGCGCGTTTGCCCGAGCGCTCTGCGCACCACGCTATCGGCACACGCACCACGTAGCCATGGCCTGGTGCATTTTGCATGCGTTCAAGCTGCATCGGATCGAGGCTCCAACCTCGCGCGATCTGCAAGACATGGTCCTCTGTCGGATAGAGCACCATCTCTCCGCCCGCATCACCACTCCTTTCTCGTACGCCTCTGAGTTCAAAGAGGCGTAAGCCCAAGGAACGCTCTTCCGGGGTGACACGTCCCTTGTTCCAGACCACGCCTTCGTCGCTCACAGCAAAGCCACGTACCAACTTGCCTTGTCGCACCCGCCCCCAGGCAAAGAAATCGAGCAACGGATAGGTGAAGAAGTACTGCACATCGTCAAACGACTGACCCAATCGCAACATCAACGGCGTCAGCTTATCGACAAAGGCGGGCCCGACCGGATGCGGGAGCGTGAGACCGATGACGAATGTCCATCCCTCAACCGGAGGACTGAGGAATAAATGGGTGGCACCAAGGCGATCATCGTAGACCGTACCGATGCCAGCGTTCCAATTCGCCTTCTCACCGTCGCTGAAACCAAGAAGTTCAGCAACGCGCTCAACGTCAGTAGAGTGGATAGCAAGCCACGCCATCTTGTAGCCGAAGGGCTTCGGGGCATCAGGGTCGTTCTCAAAAACGATCACCTGTGGCAGCATTTTCGGCGCAACCCACACTGCCGCGATTGTTATTGTCGCGACAATGAAGCCTGCAATCACGAATGCGACGACCATTCCCACCCTCGCGTGGCTGCGCTCGGCTAGTTAATGCGCCCATCTCGCAAACGGCAATACATGCGAAAGCGAGAACTGGGGATGAGTCGACCACGTGAGAGCGCGTCGATGACGGGAGAGATAGCTGATTCGTCTGGCGAAGCACGCTGTGTGATGGAGACCAGCTCCAAGCCACGCCCGGCAGCGGGGTTAGAGAGCCGACAGCAGATACAGAGCTGGCCTCCGTCGAGTGGGCGCCAAGAGAGAGGGCGATAGACGCAGACCACCCGATCACCAAACCGGAACGCGCGATACGTCGCTTCTTAATACATCGCACCTAACGGTCTGCAGTCTGATATTTACGGCGAATATAAGCCCGTAGTTTGACAGATTGACAACACCGCCGGAAACTCCATGAAGCCATGACACCCTTCATCTGAGCCGGTGCATAACTCGGCCGGGTTATCTGGCGGGCAAGACTTACGGCGATGCCGTCTAGGCCCACCACAAATCAGGCTTTAGATAAACGAACGCCCGGCTCTCGGGGAAGAACCGGGCGTCGCGTTCTAACAGGAGACGTATCTTAGATTATGGCAGGGCCACCGTTGCCTTGAAGACAAACCGGTCATCGCCAAGATCACCAAACTGGTCGGTGTCCGTACCCCAGTAGCGGAAGTCGAGAGTCAGCTGTTCAACAGCGAGCGAGAGACCAGCGTTCCAATACGTGTAGTCGGAGTTCGCTACGTCCTCGTTCTCTTTATAACCAAGCGTACCGCTGATGGATGGATCGAAGATCCAGACCTTTGGCAGCGCGTAACCGAGGGTACCCTCGACAGCGTGGCCAGGGCCGATCTCAAACGTGTCGTCTGGCGTATAGTAATAGGTTACGCCAGCACTCAACTTCGGCAGGATTTCGCCGCTGACGCCAGCCTTGAATTCCCAATAGTCGACGTCAACGTTAGCGGTCTGACCAGCATAACCGTAGTAAATGACACCAAAATCGAAGGTTGCCGGACCAAGGACCGGCTTAATGCCGAAGTACAGGTCGACTTCTGCATCTGAAGATGTGAAGGCCTGATCAACCTTTGCAGCCCAAACACCAGCGTAGAAGATTCCGTAGGACGCATCCGCACCAGCGAACCACGAAGGATCTTCACCGCTCTGCGAAACGCCGCGGAAAACATAGTCGGACATCAAGCCGCCATTGACGGACCATTCAAATTTCCGGCCCTCGCTTGCGACAGGAGCATCCTTAATGCTTCCGTCGCGCTCATAGCGCTCAAAACCACCTGCAACAGCCGTTGTGGCACCGATCCCGAGTACCAACGCCGCCACGGCTGCCGTGCGAACAAATTTCGAAGTCGTCGTCATGATATGGTTACACCCCCCGGGTTCACTGCGGCCCGATCCTCCATTGAATCTGCCGCGACCATGATGGATAGGAAGCGCAAATCAGCTGGAGGAAACAAGTCCTAAGTCGATCCGGACACAACGCTTGAGTGGAAACTGTGCTGATGGAGCAACACGCACAGTTAACTGAACAACAATTGCGCATAACTCGACTGCGAGCAGTGCAATTTTGAAATGAAGCAAGTCTGTTTATTGGGCAGTGTGCACATCAAATAGACGAGAATTCATTTTTGATTCGGGCTCAAGAAGAGGCACCGCAGCCACAGCTTTTCGCTCCCTCGCCAAGACCGCAAGATCTACCCACAGAGTCCCAACACATTCTTCATTGCGACGCGTCACAAAGCACCGAACTTCTTCGCCCTCACCATCCGTAGATGCTTCACACGTCGCACTTGGCAAATATGATCCTCCGCACGACAACGGCGGCTTAACCGAGCCTATCCCGCCAAAGGAACGACAGTTCATCATGAGCACCACCGCGACCGGCACACCGGATACTGTACTAATTACCGGCGCAGCGCGCCGGATCGGACGCGCCCTCGCGCTTGATCTTGCACGTCATGGCTGGCGTGTGGCTATCCATTGCCGCCATTCTCGCGGCGAGGCTGAGGAGCTGGCCCACGAGATCACAACTCTCGGGAGCTCAGCTGCGGTTCTGGATTGCGACCTTGCCGACAGCGACGCCGTTGCCAAGTTGATACCGCGCTGCGCGGATGCCCTCGCTCAGCCGGTATGCTTGATCAATAACGCGTCGGCATTCCTTCCGGACTCGGTTGCAGAGATGACCGAAGAAATATGGAACACACATCTTGATATAAATCTTAGGACGCCAGTATTTCTTGCGCGTGCCCTCTATGTTGATCTTCCCTCCGATAAACAGGGCAATGTCATCAACATTATTGATCAACGTGTTTGGCGCCTGACTCCCGAGTTCTTCTCATATACGATTTCCAAATCCGGGCTCTGGACGGCAACACGTACTCTTGCTCAAGCCATGGCGCCGCGCGTCCGCGTCAATGCGATCGGACCGGGGCCGGTCCTCAAAAGCATACATCAAACAGATGCTGACTTCGCGGCTGAAGCAGAGAGCACATTGCTCGGCCGCGGACCAACCCCGGAAGAAGTGGCTGCGGCCGCCCGCTTCATCCTGGCCGCACCGGCGCTAACAGGCCAAATGATCGCGCTAGACGGCGGCCAGCATCTGACATGGGCGAATGAGCCTCGCTCAGGCGTAACTCAGCCCAACAAAGGGTAGTTGCCGCGCTTTTGTAATAGATCAGCCCTCTGATCGCCTTATTTCTTCCCTGCACTACCCAAATTGATGCCGGATTATTGATCGATACAATCCAAAGACCGGACGTTGAGGGGCGGAAAGCAGGCCAGTCGTCAACCAGCCCTTAACGTTAACGGAATAGATAGTTTTGTCATGGGCGTGTAAGCCGCCAACGCCCTTCGCAAGAAGAAGCCAGAACGCCCGAAGGTGTTTGATATGCTAACCCGTCTCGCAATCCCGGCCCTCATTGCCATGTCTGTCCTATACGGCACGGCGCCAGCATCTGCTGCCCGTTTGCCGGGGATTAAAGTGGCACCCAACAACGTGGTGCCAGCCTGCGCGACACCAGGGCGCCTCATGGCATTCCTGCGATCACGCAATACCCGCATGAACCCGCGCTATGACAAAATCGCCGTCTCCTACATGCGTCATGGCGAACAACTCGGGATACGGTGGGATATTGCGTTCTTTCAGATGCTCGTTGAAACGGCGAACCTTGCTTACACAGGCGACGTGGACGCATCACAGAATAATTTCGCCGGACTTGGCGCAACCGGTGGCGGCGTAAAAGGCGAACGTTTCCGGGACGTCGACAGCGGCGTGCGCGCGCATCTCGAACATGTACTCATGTACACTGGCGAAACAATCCAAAATCCCGTCGCGGAGCGCACTCGGAAGGTTCAGGAATGGAATGTCCTGACATCCTGGCAGCGCAGCATTCGCGGCCCCATGACGTTCTCTCACCTGACCACCAAGTGGGCGCCGAGCGATCGCGGCTATTCCGACGACATCAAATCAATTGCCGACCTGTTCTATCAGGGAGAGTGCAATAGACCGGATCCCGAACCTCAGCTCGTCGCCCTTGCGCGTGGTGGCAAGATGACCACGGCCGCAGCCAAAACACCGCCTGCCACTCAGAAGCCCGCGACGGCCAGCAGCGCCGACTTAGTAGCATCTGTTATCAACCGTAACCGCGCTCAAGCTGCTGACCCCTCAGGACTGGGCGCACCTCCCGCTGGCGGATCATCAAACAAGCCCGCACCAGCAGCAACTCTAAGTCCCGACGCACCCGCAGCGGACGCGAAATCTGTAACAGTGCTCAATTCTCCGGGCGCGAAAGAGAACGCCCCGACCAAGACCGCAATGGTCGCGAACGAAGCAAAGAAAGCAGCGCCCGCAAAGTCCGAGCCAGACAAATGCCGCGTATGGACTGCGAGCTACGGTGGTGCGAAGGCCATCATCATCAAGGCCGTCAATAACGACGTCGTCAACTACACGGTTCTGGACGTCAATGCCGGCAAAGAGAAACGCGAAGCCGAGGCTTACATCGCGGCCTACGCCAAGGGAGGCGAAACCCTCGAAGAGTTCTCCAGCGCTTCCGCCGCTCTCGATAAGGCCTTCCAACTTTGCCCTGAAGGCTAAAGGATAGACCGGCACGTCTTTCCCTACCCCGAGTACCGTGATCGCCAGGGTCACCGGCAGCGTGTTGACATTGCGCCTTCGCATGTCACTTTCATAGTCAAACTGAGCCGCGAAGCAGGGCAATCACACCCCGCGCAGGCTCTTTAGATCTTTCTGACACGTCGGTGCGTAACAAGTTCCTGATGCACGGGGCCCTGCAAGGGAGACCCGCAATTCTGGTTCTAGGAAACTGAGCGAATGGACTACAGCGGCTATACAGTCGGACGCATTCCCAAGCTCACGCGGATCAAATCTCCGCGCGACATTGACGGCATTGAATTCGTCGATGGTGTCGCCGAGGTCGAAGTGCCTATCGAATTGCTCGATCAGATGCCCATTAAGAACTACGAACGCCTCGACAGCCCACGCCTTAACGCGGTTCTTCAAGCCATTCGCCGTGAGGGCTACAGCAGCCTCGATCCCATCATCTGCCGGGTCGGAGCCCTCGGAAACTGGGTGGTCATCGACGGCGGTCACCGCATCACAGCAGCCAAACGGATACATAAAGAATTCTTTACGAACCTGTGGGGCTCAAAGATCGGCGATCTGACGTTCATTCTCTTCAAGACGCCCCTAAGCTACTCCAAGCTGACGCAAGCGCGTGGACGTCGAGCAGGCGCCGCGAAAGAGGCGAGCGAACCCCAGACGGAAAAGTAGCAGCTCGCGCTTTTGCGCCTGAATTATTGCGCCGGTTTGGACATATAATTGACCGCGGCAGTTGAGAGTGCGCCGCCAAGCACGCAAGGGATTCCGAACTGGAGTTGGCCAAGTACGCTTGCCGCGACACAGCCCAGCGCCAAGGCGGTTGTTCCAGCTTGGCCCCACGTCCCCCAATCCCGGTTCCACTTGGGGCCCTTCGTCTTAATCTCATCAATTTGCTTCAAAGCGGCTTCGCGCAGACTGCTCAATTCATAAAGCTCTGCTGCCTCGATCACTTCCTGAAGTTGCCGGCGCACAGCTTCGTCTTCATGGTCCATCTGGGATTTGGCCAGATCGAGCAAGTTCTTATCGCGTGCCGCATTGCTGGCGAACGTCCACTTGGCCATCGCGCCGATGGTCAGCTTTTCAACGTCATTCTTCTCTTCCGCCCATTTAAGAACCGACACAATGCGGATCACAGGGTCCCACTCTCCCGTGGCGAAGTAAAAACCCCATAAAACATCAATCACATAGGGATCATCTAGCTCCAGCTTGTCGAGAGTCTTGCCACCTCCATAGAGGTACTTCTTGATGAGCACCTTCCGAGCCGGCATACGCTCTATGAACTGGACGAGAAAGGCTTGCCAGTCCGGTAAGCCCGAATAGGCGATGGCCTTAACCAGAACGACCTGTTCCACCGGCGGCATGGGGAACATCTCGGCGATCAGGTCGGTCGCCTTTACCCGGTTGCTGCCGATAACGCCTGCAATAAACCCCGTATAGATTCCCGCCTTTTCCGGATCGCGTAAAAGCCCGTGCCGGACCATCGCATGGACCGCGGCTGGAACCTTCGATGGCTGCTTGTTCTCGCGATAGTCATTGATGAATTTGAGAACGCCTTCAGACGTCGCAAAGGGATCGGACGCGAGCGAACGTTGCGTGCCGCGCATGCCCTCGCTCGACACAGGTCCAGCAGCAGCTGACAATCCGGCAAGCCCCGCAAATAGCAATAGGACCGCTCTGCGCACCCACGATTGCCGTATCCCCCTTACGGGTCGCAGCAATCGGCGCGACACTGGATTCTGTTTTTCTGACGGCCTGATCGCAGATAAACGCACTGCGCGAACCGCGTTGAGAACCTGCAACGAAAGCCCCCGGCGATTATGGACAGCAGGATTTGCCGATATCGGCAAGGCCTTTCACTGCACATGCACCAATGGCGGTTTTGTGGCTCTTTGCCGCGAGATCACGTTAGCGGCCTTTGAAATTGGCCGGACGTTTACCGAGAAACGCCTCCAAACCCTCGCGGAAGTCCTCGGACATATAGCAGCTCACGATGAGATCATCGTCCTGAACCTGGGAGGCCGTCCGTAACCTCCGCAAACCTTCTTTGGTTGCACGAAGCGTCAAGGGGGCGTGACTTGCGACAACATTCGCTAGCGCAGCCGCGCGCGACATCAGGCTCGCGTGATCATCCAATAGCTCGGAAACGAGCCCGGACGCCAAAGCCTCATCAGCCTCAATCAAACGCGAAGTAAAAATAATCTCTTTGGTCCGGGCTACCCCGATGAGATCTGAGAGGCGCGCAAGATTGGCCACGGAAAGGCAGTTGCCGAGCGTCCGCGAAATCGGAAAGCCGAACCGGATATCCCGCGAGGCAATGCGCAGATCGCAACAGGCAGCAATAGCGGCACCGCCCCCGGTGCAAGCCCCGGCAATAGCCGCAACCGTTGGAACCGGGCAGCGCTCGATCGACCCCAACACGACATCCATCGTCCGTTCGTAATCGAGCGCATGCTGCGGCGTCGTAAAATCGCGAAACTTGGAAATATCGGTTCCAGCTGCAAACGCCTTTTCCCCCGCGCCGGTCACAACCAGCGCCCGGACGTCGCCGCCTGGGACAATCCCTTCGAAAATGGCTTGGAGCTGAGCATACATCGTGAAAGTCATGGCGTTGCGCGCCTGCGGCCGCGACAGCGTCACCCAACCAATGCCATCACGAACCTCCAATGTAACTTGGCCGTCATTGTTATTGGAATTGTCGCTCATATCCGTGCCATCTCCGCGTTTCTGTTAGGCCGACGCATCCCTCCCAATCGCAGGTATCTCGCGGATCGGCAAGACTTGCACCCACCGGCATCATCAGACTTCTGGCTTACTGGCCCAGGTCCGAAGTTCACCGGAGTTTAAGGCGAGCCTAATAGGCGAACTTCAGAATCAAAAAGGGACACAAGAGACTTAGTGTTGCTGATGTAATTCAAATAATGAAATTTGCTCGCCACCCGGCAGAGAATACCGACGAATTTATCGATCATCACACGCGCTTGACGCCGGCGTCGCGACAGCCAATGTTGCCTGCATGCCCAATCAGAACGCATCCCAGGGCGGAGGCGGAGCGGCCGGCAGCGAGCCGACGCACCGCTCCGGCCCGGAAGTCATCGCTGAATATCTTAAAACGCTCCCCGCGGCACCTGGCGTCTACCGCATGCTGGACCGACACGGGGAGGTTATTTATGTCGGCAAGGCGCGTTCTCTAAAGTCACGCGTTTCCAATTATACGCGTCTCGGCGGCCACACGAATCGCATCGCGCGCATGATCGCCGCCACAGCTGCGATGGAATTCGTCACGGTACGCACGGAAGCAGAAGCTCTGCTCCTGGAAGCCAACCTGATTAAACGCTTCCGGCCCCGCTTCAACGTGCTTATGCGCGATGACAAATCATTTCCGTTCATCCTGCTCGCCCGCGACCACCGAGCTCCTCAAATTCTCAAACATCGCGGAGCGCGAAATCGTAAGGGCGACTACTTTGGCCCCTTCGCTTCCGCTGGCGCGGTCAACCGCACCATCAACATGCTCCAACGCGCGTTCCTGCTGCGCTCATGTACCGACAGCGTCTACGAGAGTCGCACACGGCCATGCCTGCTCTGGCAGATCAAACGCTGCTCCGCGCCGTGCACCGGAGAAATCAGCCTCGAAGACTACGAAAAGCTGGTTGATGAGGCGGTGCGCTTCTTGCGCGGTGAAAGCCAAACCGTCCGTCAGATGTATCAGGCGTTGATGCAGGAAGCATCCGACAAGCTCGAGTTTGAGCGCGCAGCGACCTACCGCAACAGACTATGGGCTTTGGCACACGTAACTGCTGATCAGTCCATCAACGCTGCCGGGATCGAAGAAGCCGACATTTTCGCCGCGCATCAGGAGGGAGGACAGACCTGCGTTCAGGTCTTCTTCTTCCGTGCTGGTCAGAACTGGGGAAACCGCGCTTACTATCCCAAAGCAGACCGATCGCTCGAGGCCGATGAGGTGCTAGGTGCCTTCATCGCTCAGTTTTACGATGACAAGCCGATCCCCCGCATGATTCTGGTTTCGCACGATCTGCCCGAACGCGACCTGCTCACAGAAGCCCTCTCGACCAAGGCCGAACGGAAAATCGAGATCCTGACGCCGAAGCGCGGCCCCAAGGTCGAACTCGTGGCCCACGCCCAGGCGAACGCGAAGGAAGCTCTCGGCCGCAAAGTCGCCGAAACGGCATCCCAGCGCGAGTTGCTGAAGGGACTAGCCGAACGTTTTGATCTCGATTCCATGCCGACCAGAATTGAAGTTTTTGACAACTCCCACATCGCCGGCACCAACGCCGTCGGCGCCATGATCGTCGCGGGACCTGAGGGATTCTCGAAATCCCAGTACCGGAAGTTCAACATCAAGTCGGACACGCTCACACCTGGTGACGACTACGCCATGATGCGCGAGGTGCTGACCCGACGCTTCAAAAGGCTCGTTGACCCGGCTGGGACAACCGCTGAAGCCGAGAAAACCACAGAGCTAACAAAAGATTCCATCGTCGAAGAGCCTGGTACACGCATACGCGCGCCCGATCCCATGCCGCTTGCAGAACGCGGTTCCAACTCTCTGGCATTCGCCGCCTTGCGCGCGCAAAACGGAGAGCCAGAGCACGCCGAAGAACCTCAAGCCACGTTAGAGGAGAATGACGAACGGACCGCCGCCGAAAAAAAGATACCCGACCTCGTTCTCATCGACGGCGGGGCAGGCCAGCTCGCCGTCGCCCGCGAAGTCTTGGCGGAATTGGGCCTCCACGACATAGCACTGCTCGGCGTGGCCAAAGGTCCAGACCGCGATGCCGGCCGCGAACACTTCCATAAGCCTGCGGGAGGTCCACCGGTCATGCTCGAACCGCGGGACCCTGTACTTTACTTCGTTCAGCGACTGCGTGACGAGGCCCACCGCTTCGCCATCGGCACCCACCGCGCCAAACGCGCGAAGGCCCTCAGCGCCAACCCGCTCGATGAAATCGACGGCATCGGACCAACGCGGCGACGCGCCCTGCTAACGCACTTCGGATCGGCCAAAGCTGTCAGCCGCGCGGGTGTCGAAGACCTCAAAGAGGTTCAAGGCATCTCAGCTGAGATGGCCCAAAAGATCTATGACTTCTTTCACGAGCGCCGCAGCTGACCGACCTTCTAGGTAGGGTCTTCGCGCTCTGCTAGCGGCTAAGGCGCATATAGCCGGACGCCCCGCCACCATCCAGCGACGCACTCAGCCGACTGCCGCGCAAGGTAATGAAGATGGAACCCGAATAGTTGTATTCGGCATTGTGGAAGCTACCGGAATACTTGTTCGATCCGACCCGCCGGATAACGGCCGTCTGCACAGCACGCCCTGACGGCGTCGCACACACGGCATGCATATTATAGCTCTCACTGGAATAGCGGTTGAAACGTACGCGGCACCGGACCTGTTGGGAGTCCCCCGAGGGCAGCATGACCGTCCCCACACCGTTCCAGGATCCACCCAGATCAGACTTGCGGCTTTGCGCTGGCGCCGCCGCGGTAATTGCAAATAACGCAACCACGGCGTAGATCGCGGCAACATACAATGAATGAATTCGGGACATGAAAGAGCTCATAGCCAAACCTCGCTTGCAACTGCTCAGGTTCTAAAGCCGTTTCGCCACCTCCCCGTTCCAAATTATGCACCACTATCTCAGACGCACCTACAGATATTCAGGCCGCTCAGAACGACCTCCCAGCTGGAGAGAACTGACGAAGAGAGCGCCTCACCATTGACGTCGCCTTCAGGTGATGCTCTTTCCAGCTTCATGCTTCACTCTGCGTCGCGCGCCACTGTGCTGAACATTCCCAACTGTCTGACTTTCGCCCGCATCCTTGCGGTGCCTGCGCTGGTGCTGGCCCTCTACTATCTTGATCCAGTTACAGCTCATTGGACGGCATTCGCAATTTTCGTGCTGGCCTCAATTACGGACTGGCTGGATGGATATCTGGCCCGCATCTGGAGCCAACAATCGCTCATCGGCGCAATGTTCGATCCGATCGCGGATAAGTTGCTGGTGGGCGCCACCCTCATGATGCTCATCGCGGATGGCACGCTTTCCGGAACGGCCGTATTCGCCGCCGTGATCATCTTGTGCCGTGAAATACTTGTTTCCGGGCTTCGCGAGTTTCTCGCCGGTCTTCAGGTAAGGGTACTCGTAACGCAATTAGCCAAGCTTAAGACGGTCCTGCAGATGGTGGCATTGGCCTTGTTGCTTGCCGGTCCGGCCATGGGCGGCCCGACGTCGCTCACCATGCAGGCGGGGCTCGTCTTGCTATGGCTGGCGGCTATACTTACCCTCTGGACAGGCAGTGATTACCTAAGTGCCGCAATCCGGCATGCAACGAGTGAACGAAATGACTGAAAATTCAAAACCCATCAAACTCATGTATTTCGCCTGGGTGCGCGAAAAGGTGGGCCGCGCCGAAGAACACATCGAACCACCCGAAGATATCGCAACGGTCGGCGATCTCATGGGCTGGCTCAAGGGCCGCGGTCCCGAGTATGCCGCCGCTTTCGAACGCGCCGATGTAATCCGCGCGGCAATCGACCACACGCACGCCCGCTCCGACGCGCCCATCGCCAGTGCCCGCGAAATCGCGTTTTTTCCGCCCGTGACAGGGGGCTGACCTAATGGCCGTCCGCGTCCAGACTGACGATTTCGACGTCGGTGCCGAAACGAAGGTGTTGACCAAAGGGCGCACCGACATCGGCGCCGTCGTGACATTCACGGGTACAGTGCGCGGAAACACACCCGATACCCCGATTTCGTCGATGACGTTGGAACATTACCCCGGCATGACGGAAACCGAACTCGAGCGTGTTGAAGCGGAAGCGGCAGCCCGTTGGCCACTAGCTGCCAGTCTTATCATTCACCGCTACGGCACGTTGAAGCCGGGCGACAACATCGTACTCGTCATCACCGCGTCCGCCCACCGGCAGGCAGCCTTCCAGGCCGCCGAATTCCTGATGGACTACCTGAAGTCCCGCGCACCTTTCTGGAAAAAAGAGACCGATGATGAGGGGCGCGGTGAATGGGTTGATGCGCGCGAATCCGATGACAAGGCTGCAGCTCGCTGGCAGACACCCAGCAAAGTAATTACCTAACATTAACTAAAAACAAGAACGAAATCAGCGGCTTAAGGAGTCAGCGAATCCGTTTGGCTTTGGCACAGCCATTAACGTTAAGCCTTCGTTAACCCGCATACGTTAAGACAAGTAAAAACCCGATGAAGACCCGGAAATAGCCATCTTCAGCGGGAATATTACCGGTCTCGATTCCAAATGAACCGTATCGCGTTAGACGGGGGTCCAGCCGAAATGGGTTTACGGTTTGAGCGCTCCATTGCGTGTGCGCTCGTTCTTGGTGTAGCTTCAATATTCTTAAGCGCGGCGGCTTCAGCGGCGCCACAAGCCTCGCCTGCAAACCAGGCTGCGCCTGCGCAATCCGCTCCACACCCCGACCAAAAACGCACGCGCTTCATCATCGCGCTGGAACGCCGCAGCACCTATCAGGTGTTCTCGCTGGCCAATCCTAATCGCGTGGTCGTGGAGCTGCCCGCCGTCGGCCTTCGCCTACCACCGCTTCCGAAAAACGGTCCGGTAGGTCTGGTAAGCGGCTTTCGGGGAGGCCGCTCCGGCCCCAAGAAGTCAAAGGTTATCATCCGCGTCACAGAGCCGGTCTTCGTCGAAACGGCGAAGCTGGAGATGAAAGACGGCAAGGAGCCCCAGCTCGTTCTCGATATCGTCTCGCTCGCCTCGGCGCCCGTCACACCAGTGCACACCGCGAGCGCAGCTCCGGCTCCAAAACCCGAACCCGATTTTGATAAACCATTCGGATTGGGCGCCTCCGACCTCTTGCCGCGCCCGCCGCAACCTGCACAACGGCCGGATGCCATCGAAAAGCGCACCGCAAAGCAGCTCATCGTCATAGATCCGGGACACGGTGGACATGACTCCGGCGCCCAGAAAAACGGTGTCGTTGAGAAAGATGTGGTCCTCGCGTTCAGCCATACCCTACGCAAGAAGCTCGAAGAATCGGGCCGCTACCGCGTACTGATGACTCGCGAAACCGATGAGTTTATCCCGCTCGGAGACCGCACAGCCTTTGCCGAACAGCACAATGCGAGCCTCTTTATCGCGGTTCACGCGGATTACGCGCGTTCATCGGCGCGCGGGGCAACGATCTACTCGCTTCGTCCGTCTGTCGCCGAGCGGCTGAAATCGAGCGCACGTGCGCGAGCCTCCGACATCGACATCCCCGAAAGCAAATTCGCAGCAATCGACGCACGGGATTCTGACATCGTCAAACGCATGCTTGCCGACCGTGCAACCGCCGCCGTCGAGGTCACGCACCACCGTACAGACCTCTTCTCGCGCTCCGTCGTCGAATATATGGGGGACTCGACCAACCTGCGCAGCAACCCTCACAAGACAGCTGCCTTCAAGGTTCTGAAATCTGCGCTTGTACCTTCAGTTCTGATCGAGCTGGCCTACGTCACCAACAAGAGTGACGCAAAGCTGCTCATGTCTGAAAGCTGGCGCCGGAAGGTATCTGACTCCATCGCCGAGGCCGTCGACAACTACTTCGCCTTGAGCATCGCAAAGATCCCGATGTAACGCGCAGTCGATTTACAGACATACCGAACAAACAAAAGGGCTGATCGTCCATCGATCAGCCCTTTGAATTTATCTGGCCGGCCTACCCTCGCACTGGCTTACCGGCAAGGCTCAGTTAGGCGGGACTTGGAGGGTAATGCGGTTTGAGACGCCAGAGGAGTAACAACCAGTCGAATTCGAGATGACGCGGGTGGATCTGGAAAACTCGTGAAACAAATCTCAGCGGAACCAGACGTGGATGAAGGCGCGTCAGCATGGGCCACTCCATCTTCGTGAAGGTGCCGCGACCGAGGCCCAACCAAGGGCGACCAAACGGCAGCATCGCAGCGCACGCTCCACCCCGCTCAGCCGGGGACGGCTGGCATGGAGACGACTACAATGTCTGAAATTCGGCTGTCGAGGCGATCCAGGATGCGATTGTGAGAAGGCAGTGCCTGTAAGGCTGCCGAACGCTCCCTCGGGTGGGGTCATCCGTACCCACCACGCGCTCGGCAAGTGCCAGCCGGACTTGTGCCGGCCTGTTAACGGCAACAACAAGGGCAATTGCCCCCCTTTTGTCCTTAACGCGCACTCTCGCAGGCGCCACCACACAGCGGTGGCAAGGACTAACTCCTCACGAGTCAACAACTTAAATGATTCGCCCCGTATTTTCATGGGCATTGTGCGGCGCACGCTGATCAACACCGCAGGCGCGTAAAGGCCGCAGCCCTTTTTTATAGGGCCGCGGCAGGCATTTAAGCCTCTTCGCGCTCAGCCTCTAGGGCTGCTTTCTGAACCGCCTTCTGAACCTTCTCGAAGGCACGCACCTCAATCTGTCGAATACGCTCGCGGCTCACGCCAAACTCACCAGACAGATCTTCAAGCGTCGAAGGATCTTCAGCCAATCTCCGGGCCTCGAAAATCCTCCGCTCCCGCTCATTGAGAGTCGAAAGCGCTTCGGACAGATAGTTGCGGCGCATGCCGAGCTCTTCCTGTTCCGCAAGCTGCTCTTCCTGATCCGGAGCATCATCAACGAGCCAATCCTGCCATTCACCCGAATCCGGTTCAGCACGGAGCGGCGCATTGAGAGAAGCATCGCCACCCAGACGCCGATTCATCGAAATGACGTCTTCTTCGGTAACGCCGAGTTTCGTTGCGATCGCCTTCACCTGGTCAGGGCGCAGGTCCCCGTCCTCCAGAGCCTGCAACTGGCTCTTGGCCCGGCGCAGGTTGAAGAAGAGCTTCTTCTGCGCCGCCGTGGTGCCCATTTTCACAAGGCTCCACGAACGCAGGATGTATTCCTGGATCGAAGCACGGATCCACCACATCGCGTAGGTCGCGAGGCGGAACCCGCGATCCGGATCGAAACGCTTCACCGCTTGCATCAAGCCGACGTTGCCTTCGGAGATCACCTCACCGATCGGCAAACCGTAGCCGCGATAGCCCATCGCAATCCGGGCAACTAAGCGAAGGTGCGACGTGACGAGCTTGTGAGCCGCTTCGGAATCTTCATGTTCCTGCCACCGCTTGGCGAGCATGAACTCCTCGTCCGGCTCGAGCATCGGGAATTTGCGGATTTCTTCCATGTACCGGGACAGTCCAACCGATCCGCCGCTGACTGTCGGAAGAGTTTTACTGGCCATCGCGTAACCCCACTTTCCAATGCCCGCCGACCACCATTGTCGGCTCTAGCAAACGTTTCGAAGGCGCCCAGTCCGTTGCAACGGCCTGGAATGTATTTAAGTGCTTATCCAAGCAACGCGCGCCCAGCAATGAACATTGCCGTGTTATTGACGTAACAAGCCGTCACAACTCCTTGAAGTGATACGCAGTTCTTCGCATTCGGTTCCCTCTCAAGAAGTGATCGGACCGATAAGCTAATCTGTAGCTGACGACATCTGCGAGAATTGCCATTTGCCGGTCGAGTAGCGGCCGGGAATGGCTATTCGCCAAATCCCATTTCAGCGGAATTCATTCTAGCACGAACTTCAGCGTCCGTGCACGCACGGTCGCTTAGCCCCAATATTGTTTTAAGCCATGTTCCAGGTTCAGTTTCCGGCTTCCAGGCATTCAACAAGCCGGACCATATCGTCGGGCAAAGGGCTCTCAAATGAGAGCTGTTCGCCGGTAACCGGGTGTTCAAACGCCAATTCTGCGGCGTGTAGAGCTTGTCGCCCCAACCTCTCGAGTGCCGTTCGCGCTGCTGGCCCTAGCCGACGCGCGCTCGCTTTGAAGCCACTACCATAAACCGGATCCCCCAGAACTGGATGCCTGATATGCGCCAAATGCACGCGAATTTGATGTGTGCGGCCTGTTTCGAGCACCAAACGCATCAGCGAAACGAGTTTCGGCGCAGAAGGAGCATCGAACGTCCGCAGAACCTCATAATGGGTCACCGCGTGCCGACCTTCCTCAGGTGCGACAACAGCCATTTTTGTGCGGTTTTGCGGACTGCGGCCCAGATTCGCCTCGATTTGCCCCCGATTGCGATCGGGCTCTCCCCAGGACAACGCGATATAGGAACGGCGTAACCGCCCATCAAGTCCATGAGACACGAACTGCTCAGCCAGACCTTGGTGAGTTGCATCGTCTTTTGCGACCACCAAAAGCCCTGAAGTATCTTTGTCGAGCCGATGCACGATCCCTTGCCGTTCTGGCCCGCCAACAGCAGAGAGACTCTCGCCGCAATGCGCGATAAGCGCATTAACCAGCGTCCCGGAGGAATGTCCGGCTCCAGGATGCACAACGAGTCCGGCCGGTTTGTCTACGACAATGAGATGCGCGTCTTCATAGACGATATTCAGCGCAATGGGCTGAGCACGCGGGGGTTCCGGCACAGCGTCAGGCACTATAATTCTATATGCCTCGTCGGCTTTGATACGCTCACCGGGATTGCTGAGAATCCGTCCACCGGACCAAACCGCTCCCTCCCGCACGAGCGCCTGGATACGCGAGCGGCTGAAGTTTGGAAGCTTCCCCACAAGCCACTTATCGATCCGCTCACCGACGTCTTCGGCTGAAGCGAAAAACTCGCGCACGTCGCTCTCCGCCGTCTTGTCTTCATCCACCTTCACGAATTTCTCTTTCACCTGCGGATACACGTAACGCGCACGCCACGTGAGCCGGATGTTTTTTCAATCATGCGCCAGAACAGAACGCGACGTGTCGATTCTATTTCCTTGATCAGCGAAGCAGCCTAAACTATACGAGCCGTCTGCCAACAGTGCACACGTCCCGTTCGTCTAGTGGCCTAGGACGCCAGCCTCTCACGTTGGAAACACGGGTTCGAGTCCCGTACGGGGCGCCATTGCTGTTGATTTTATTGATTTTTTCTCCGGTGCGGGCCTAAAACACCCTGATTGACACCCGAGTTGGACGTCGGTTTCCCAAGCCTTTGCTACGCTGAAGCGGCTCGCTCGCGGAAGCTGGGGAACGAGGTTCCTGTCCCGAGACCTAAAACGTTATAATATCTTCATAATCTTGAGGCTTTGGACCTTCCAGTTGCTTTGGGTCAGCATCCTTGGACAAACGCGACTGTGCCTCTTCCTTATCCTTTGCGAGGCCAAAAGCTCTCCCGATGCGCTCAAGCGTCTCCGTCCACGGCTCAAGCTCTCTGCTGCCGTCTCCGAGGTAGCCACAAAGTGTCACGTACAATTCTCCGACCGCGTGAAGCGGAGTGCGCATTCTGTCTACTTCTGCCTGAAGCTTGTTGATCAGAGCGTACAGCCGATCCTTCTTCTCAGCAGCAACATCTGCTTTCTCTACAATCTGGCGAAGTTGCGTCAGCAGGTGCGAAATACGCATCTTGGTCGGTTCGTCTAACGCGATACCCCTATTCTTTCCCGAACAGCGGTACATCAATCGCTGTGAGACGTGGGTGGCGTCATCTCTGAATGCTCGGCAAGTTTCGTAGAAATGATCGTTGCCACGCGTGGGCAGTGTCCATGGGTCGGCCAATTCTTCAATCTTATACTCTTGTGCAGCAGCTAGCACAGCCGCCATATAATCGAACTCGTCGTAAGCAGGACCATCATACAACTCGGATTGGGTTCTACTTTCTAGGAGCCGACTGCGTGCAAGTCGTTCCAATTTGTAAAACTTTTCATCGTCGGAACAGTGCTGGAATTGCTCAAGATCCTCTGGCTCAATCATATCGTTTTTTCCTGTGCAATAAATAATGCCCCCACCAAACCAGTGGGGGCATAAACTGAAGGTGCTAATTTGGCTCCGGACCACTCTGTGTCTTAATGAGCAACCGCCACCGGATTGGAAGTGTCCGGTTGCTATGTTGGCGGTGGTTCTGTGGAGGTAGTGGGTTGCCGGCGTTCACAGCCACCTCGTCTCGACAATTGACGCACATATAGATCCCTGAGGATGGCGTGACAGATCCAGGGGCGTATGATTTGTCGAAGGCGGGGTCGTCTACTCTGGTCATTTCGCTAGGGTCTTTATAAAGAGCCATAGCCGTGCTCCTTGTGGAGTTTAAACGACCCGGTCTTGACGGCCCAAGCGAAAATGCGGAACGTGTCGCTGTCCTTACAGGGATTCCCGCTGCCGGGTCATACCGGCGGGATACTATAGGCCACACAGGCGGTGGATGCCTGTGTGGCTTTAATAGTCGACGCAAATATATAATTCAAGAAAACGACTTTTGGGATAACTGACTCAAAGCGCTTGATTTGCGTTTTGCAGATGAGCCATTTGATTCGAGAATAGTCGTTCGCGACCCAATTGTTGTTGTTCGACGCTTCCAATCCCAAAAGTATAACTGAGCCAAGAAAGTCATTACGCTTCGATTGTGAGCGGGAAACATGGATAAGTTCCCGTGCTGGCTTTTCTCACCACGGTTGGATTTGATGTCACCGATGCGCCAGTGCAGGATCTATAGCCCTGAGAGCAATTCGGAAATTCACAAGACATTCTAATCGGAGACCTTCTCCTGCTTGTCGTCCGGCTGCGAAAGATAGCCCATGTCCCACAATGGACCTTCCTCCATTCTCGTATTTGACGTGAATGAAACCCTGCTCGATATCACGACGCTCGAACCTCTGTTTGATCGCGTCTTCGACGACCCGGCGATTTTGAGAGAATGGTTCGCGCAGCTTGTCCTCTACTCCCAGACCATGACCCTGTCGGGCCTGTACACGCCATTTGGCGAATTGGGCGTGGGAGCGCTCTGCATGCTCGCGTCAATTCACGGAAAGACGCTCGTCGACAGCGACATCGATGAACTGAAAGAGCGGATGAACGCGATGCCGGCGCATGCCGATGTCGTGCCAGCGCTAGCACGGCTACGCGATGCAGGATTTCGGCTTGTGACACTGACAAATTCAGCGAGCGCAGCTTCGCCAACACCACTTGAATGTGCAGGTATCGCCGAATTCTTTGAACGCTCCTTCAGCGTCGACGCGGTTCAAAAATTCAAACCAGCCCCCGAAGTCTACCGACTGGTCGCTGAAAAATTGCACGTCGAGCTATCTGACATTTGCCTCATCGCGTGCCATGTCTGGGATACGATTGGTGCGCAGGCTGCTGGCTGTCGTGGCGCCCTCATTACACGCCCTCACAATGCCGTTCTGCCGGCGGCACGAGTGCCGATCCCTGATCTGATTGCGCCAGATCTGAGCGACCTCGCCGATCAAATCATTAAGCGCTGGCAGACTCAGACCACACGCTAACGCTTCCGCGCCACGAGAAACAATCGAGGGTCCTTCCGCCCCGATCCGTGACGGCCACGCTCGATGATTTCAAATCCCGCCGCAGCAACCTCGCGCTCCAACTCCTCCGCTGAGAAAAACGCGACGTAGGGTGCTTTCCCGAAGAGCTGCATGACAGGGACTCCGAAACGAACAATCGAACTCATTTCATTGAGGCACGGCGTCTTCGAGATAAAGAGCCCTCCTGGCTTCAGAATACGATGCACGCTCTTCAACGCGGCTTCGCGCTCATCGAGAAGGTGCAAAACATTGAAGCCCAAAGCCGCGTTGTAGGTCTCATCCGGCCACGGCAGATCATCAGGTGTCGCCACATCGAATGACACATTCGAGACGCCCTCGACCGCAACTTTCTCGCGCGCAATCGCGATCATTTCACTCGAGATATCGGTCGCGGCGATCTGCGCCACGGAAGGAGCAAGCCTGAGCGCCGTCGTCCCGGTTCCGCATCCGAATTCAAAAGCGACATCGGTATCTTTCAGGTAGTCGCGGGTACGCTCGAGCGTCCGGTCGTAGCCTGCCATATCGGAAATCGAACCGGCGGCATATTTGCGCGCAGCACGATCCCAGAAGCGGGCATTGTTAAGGGTACGGAACATGAGCAGCCTCCTGTGAGCCGCCGCTCACTAGCATATGCGTGAAATTTTGAAATTGCGGAAAATTGCAAGTCACATATACAAAAATGCATGAAGACGATGGATTGGAACCGAGCTCAGGCTTTCCTCGCGACCGCAGAAGCTGGATCGCTCTCGGCTGCCGCACGACAGCTCGGACTGACCCAGCCGACCCTGTCCCGCCAGGTTGCCGCCCTCGAAGCTGAACTCGATGCAACGTTGTTCGAAAGGGTCGGCAAGAAACTCGTTCTGACCGAAACCGGCATGGGCCTTCTGGAGCATGCACGCGCCATGGGTGAAGCCGCAAACGCTTTGACCCTCGCTGCCTCCGGGCACACTCAAGCGATCGAAGGCCGCGTCAGCATTTCCGCCAGTGACGCGTACGCCGCTTATATCCTTCCAGACATCGCAGAACGTATTCGCGAGGAAGCCCCGCAGATCACGCTCGTCATCATATCCCGCAACTCATTGAGCGACTTGCGCCGGCGCGAAGCGGATATAGCCATCCGCCACGTACGGCCCGACGAAGACGGTCTTGTCGGCAAACTTGTTCGCGAGAGCACAGCGAACTTTTACGCATCTCAATCTTGGCTTTCACGCAATGAACGCCCCAAATCCATGGCGGACATAGCTCAGTACCTCATCGGGTTCGAAGATACCGAACGCTTCGCCCAATTCATGCGCGGCATCGGCATTCCTGCGACGGAAGACGGATTTCGGCTCGTATCGGAAAACTCGGTCGTCGTCTGGGAAATGGTCAAACGCGGATTGGGAATTAGCGCCATGATGCGCGAGATCGCCGAACGCACCACGGGCATCGTCGAACTATTTCCCGAAACCGAAGCCGCAAAGGTTCCCGTCTGGCTAGTAACCCACCGCGAGCTGCGCACAAGCCGGCGGATCCGGGTCGTCTATGACATCCTGGCCGAGGAACTGACGCGCCTGACGTAAACGTCTTTAGCACGTCGCGACGAGGTCCATGAAGCGCTAGAGACCTGCAAAAAACTGAATCACCATCGCGTTGACCAGATCCACGAAGAAGGCCGACACCAGCGGTAAGATGATGAGCGCGAGCGGCGCCGGTCCATGATGCTTCGTCACCGACGACATGTTTGCGATCGCAGTGGGCGTTGCGCCAAGGGAAAACCCGGCGAAGCCCGCACTCAAAACCGCAGCGGTATAATCGGCTCCGGTGAACCGGTACACGACGAACAAAATAAACACCATCGCGGCCACGACCTGTAGGATCAAAATCCCGACCAAAGGCCCACCCAGACCTGCGAGCGTCCAAAGCTGCATGCTCATAAGCGACATCGCCAGGAATACGGAAAGACAGTAGTCAGAGACGACTGCAAGCGCACGTGTGCCTCCTGGCCATGGCAACGTCGGAAAGAGATACGGAATAGTGTTGGCCATTACGATGGCGACAAGCATGCACGGCACAAAGAGAGGAAGCGTCAAACCAAGGTCAGAGATCCACTGATTTGCTAGGTAGCCGAGCAGCACGGCAACGTGCGCAGCCAGGATAGCGCGCATAAGCTCAATGTGGTCGATATCCGGCTCCCCTGGCCCCGGATCTTCGTCAGGAAGCCCAACAATAAGAGTATCGTTGTCACTCGCCTCAAGCTTGTCCCGCTCAATCAAGTGCTTTGCAAGCGGTCCTCCGATAAGCGCCGCAGCCACAAGTCCGAGCGTAGCCGCAGCGATACCGATTTCCTCGGCCGCAGCGAAACCAGACACGGAGGTGATTGTTGGCCCCCACGCGATAGCGGTGCCGTGTCCCCCGATAAGCGAAGCCGAACCGACAAGCACGCTGACGCTCGCGGGCAGACCAAAAAGGTTCGTGCCCAGGAGACCAACTGCATTCTGGATCAGGATGAATATCACGGTAAGCGCGAGCAAAATCCCGAGAAGGCGACCGCCGGCCAGCAGATCCGAGAAACGCGCATTGAGACCGAGAGTAGCGAAGAAAATCACGAGCAACTGGTCACGCACGATGAGATCGAACGTAATCTGCGTGCCGGAGACCAAGAAGTACACCCACGTGACAAGGGCAGCCATCAAGCCGCCCGCCACGGGTTCGGGAATGTTGTAGTCGCGCAGAAAAGGGACGCGACGCGTCAAGAACGCACCGACAAAAAAGACGATTATACCGCACGTTACGGCCGGAAATGCTGGAATCTGCATGCTACCCGAGAATTCTGTCTCAGCGAATGCGCGCTGCTGACCAACGTCTCAACTTTGAATTCGCAACCTGAGAAACAGCCAGCGCGAATCTGCAGCCCAGACTGCCTCACACGGAAAAAGGGCGGCGATGCTAGGCGCCACCCTTCAATCGAGTTCGTTAGCGCTCTCAGCCCCGTCTCACACCGCTTCCACAATGCAATACTCTAAGCCTCGTTTCCAGCCCTTGGATAAGCGAGATGCTATTCCAAAAATACGAGCCGTTCACTCACAAGAGCACTTTGCTGAAGCTGCGCATGGAGGGGCCGGAGCGGCAACACAGATGCCTTTAGCCGAGCCCTGTCCCTTACACCAAACATCACAGTCGAACTTGTCGGGGTGGCCAACATCATCGCTGTGCGCGTGAACGACATCAACCCCAGGATTGGATTCAACAAGCAGGGTATCCGAGAGGCAAGCTTCGCCGAACATCCTGCCGTTTGGATTCCCGTCCTTATCCGTTCCAACGTGACAGCCTGCGGCACCAGGATTTACTCCGTCAGTATCGGACCAGTAAGTCATCTCGCCCCGCTTCCAATCATCAGGCTTGAAACTGAAAACACCCAAGGCACCCGCCATACCCTTGGCGCCTACAGAGGGGCCATGGCCTTCGTCAGCCATCGCAGAAAAAGCCGTCATCATCGACAAAGCAGACAACATAAAAATCGTGAACAATCGAACCATAGGGGTTTCCCTTAAAAGCGTGGTCACACGCTAACGACAGCTGGAGTTTTCTAAAGCCTCGTCGGACTTGGCATCACAACGTGGGAAGCGGTTTATCACGAACCCCATTTTGTGAAGCTTACATACCCTTTTTATGGAAAAGCAGACATTAAGCTGCCCAATGCAGCCACAACCGTTTTAACGAAATCGTTTCATTAGAACGTTCAAAGCAAAGTCAGCCAGCAACGCCATGACAAGTGCGACGGCGCCACAGAGAAAGATCAGGCTGTAGTTCTCATCGGTATGACTGAACAGAAATGCGTATCCGTAAGCACCAAGAGCCTGAAACAAAGCGTATGCCATAGCCGTACGCCCCCATGCGGTGCGTTGCGCAGCATAATTATGGGGGAAGATCTCACAGACCCGACCGAACACGATCGGCACAATGCCAGGCGTGAAGGCACCCAGAATGACAGCCGTTACACCGATCACCAGCCAATGCTCGCTAAAGGCAAGGAACGCCGCAGCTATGGCCTGTAGTGCTAAGACCACACGGTAAGCTTGCCGAAATCCGATTTCATCCGCGAGGTAGCCACAGACTATTGGTCCTGCTGTCGCGGCCAGCCCATAAGCGACCCAATATACCGATCCGATTTCCGCTCCACGGCCAAGTCCGCGCGCAACATAGTCAACGAGCAGGATCATCGCCGGCACAATGCCGAGGGCATTCAACGCATATTGCGCATAAAGAACACGCAGGGCGATGCGCTCCTTCGCCTTCTCAGCCCCCGTTGCGACCTCCGTGGTGGAAGGGGGAGTAAATGCAGGCCACCCAAACCAACTGATCGCGGTCAGAATGATCGATAAAATGCCCAATCCGATCCAGGTCTCGCGGACTCCAAACTGAAGCAGTGCGGGGATGAGAGTGCCGGACGACGCGATGCCAAGACCTATGCCCAAAAAGATCATGCCACCGGCAAAACCGCGTCTGAGCACTGGAATGTGCGGCAGCACCGTCGTCGCCACCAGCACCATGATGGCGCCACCGGCAAAACCTGAAAGAAAGCGCCATGCGAAAAACCATGACACCGAGAGCGGATAGGCACACCCAAAAAATGCGGCCGTAGCCAATATCATGGACGCCCGCAGCGCGAGCCGGTTGGACAACATCGTGCCCATACCTTTGCCGGCGAAAGCTCCGATCAGGTACCCGGCCAAATTCGCAGCGCCAAGCGCAACGGTTGTGGCAGAGGAAAACCAGTTAGCATCGATGAGTGCAGGAATAAGTGGCGTGTATCCAAACCGGGCAAGACCGATTGAAACGAAATTCGCCGACAAACCGGCAATCGTCGCAAACCAATCCGAACGGCTAAGAGTAGTCCTCGCAACCTCTTGCGGAGAACTCGCGGAATTTTCTGACATGCTGATGAAGCTTTCCCCGTTGTGAGCACGCCCTGGGTTGCCGCTAGAGAAATGTCCAACCGACAAAACCGACTACGTTCGGTCTTGCCTGGAACGATCACTTGTCAAACTGGCGTGCCTCGGACGGCGGAAAGGCAGGAAGTTGGATGTTAGACAAGCTGACACCTCACGCCCAATGACATGAAGCCATACCTATCTGACGAAGCATCATGACGCGCGTTTCGAACAAAACGCACGTGAGTGTTACACCTCACACGGCCAAACACTTTGCGAGATTAGCGCTCGATAACCCATTGAGTAACCGCCTGATGATAGTTCAGCATTCCCGGTACTGTCTTATGCGTCTTGAGATACTTGAATCCAGCGTTCTGCAACGTTCGGTTCGGACCAACATTAAACGCGTTTGGCTCGCAGAAGAGGCTCTTGAGCTTGAGCTTCTCGAAATAGGTATCGACGCTAAGACGAACGCACCCTGAGCCCACACCCCGCTGCCTGAGGTCCGCCTCCGTAATATGCAGATGCATGTTCGCACGCTGCCCAAAAACGATTTTGTCGCAACTTGAAAAGCCAATCGGCCTACCATTCTGCAACCATATCAAAAAGTACCGGGCACGCTCATCCAAGGGCAGCAGGAGATCGGTTTGAAATCGCTCGCGCCACACGTCCGGACTGGGGAGGCGCGTCGGATCGACACCAAGAAGATCCAGATATTCCGGCGTCGATCCGTGAAAATACTCAATGACCAAATCGACTTCTGCCAATGCCATTTCTCTCACGATGATCGACATCCGGTCTCCCTCTAGTTGCATCCGATTTCCAAT
The DNA here is from genome assembly GCF_000981545.1 of Candidatus Filomicrobium marinum. Classification (NCBI taxonomy): domain Bacteria; kingdom Pseudomonadati; phylum Pseudomonadota; class Alphaproteobacteria; order Hyphomicrobiales; family Hyphomicrobiaceae; genus Filomicrobium; species Candidatus Filomicrobium marinum. Next base: position 58,602 of record NZ_LN829119.1, on the reverse strand, counting down.
CCAATCGGGACGCCATAAAGAATTTCAAACACAGGATTAACAATGAAACCCGCCCATCCTAACCACCTCACTATTAGTCATTGATCCGTGACGAATTTGGCGTAGCCTAGGACAGAGAATTCGTCTGCGGCAGACAGATGGGAAGCTCTCATGGAACTCGACGCTCTTTTCCTCGCAAGGCTCCAGTTCGCGTTCACCGTAGCCTTCCACATCATCTTTCCCACCTTCACGATCGGGCTCGCGGCATTTATCGCGACGCTGATGATCCGTTGGCATTGGACGAAGCGCGACTATCTTTACCAACTCGCGCGCTTCTGGACGAAAATCTTCGCCGTGTCCTTCGCGATGGGCGTCGTCTCCGGCATCGTGCTATCCTACCAATTCGGTACAAACTGGAGCGAATTCTCGCACCGGGCCGGCAATATTATTGGCCCCCTGCTCGGCTACGAAGTCCTGACAGCATTTTTCCTTGAAGCAACCTTCCTCGGAATCTTGCTGTTTGGCTGGAATCGCTTTCCGCCGAAACTTCACATCACAGCGGCAATATTGGTCGCAGTGGGGACATCACTCTCTGCCTTCTGGATTCTGGCAGCCAACAGCTGGATGCATACGCCCACCGGCCACGTCATGAAGGACGGGATCGCCTCACCCGTCGACTGGTGGGCGATCATATTCAATCCAAGCTTTCCCTATCGCTTCTCACATATGTTCACCGCGGCCTTCCTCACCACATCGCTCGTCGTGCTCGCGGTCGGCGCGCGCTACCTGATGGCACGCGTCTACATAGAAGAAGCAAAGACCATGATCCGCATGGGGCTTGGCATGGTCGCGATCCTTGCTCCGCTACAGCTCATTATCGGCGACATGCACGGCCTGAACACGCTGGAACATCAGCCGGCAAAAATCGCCGCCATGGAAGCTCACTGGGATGGTTCGAAACCCGGCGCCTTGGTCCTGTTCGCGTTGCCAAATCAGGCCGAGGAGCGCAACGATTACGAAATTTCGATCCCACGAGGCGCAAGCTGGGTTCTTCGCCACGACCCGGATGGCTTGTTTCCGGGTCTGAAGGATTTCAAACCTGAGGATCGCCCCCCCGTCACACCCGTCTTTTTCGCATTCCGCGCCATGGTGGGCATCGGCTTGCTGATGATCGCAATTGGATTTGTAGGTGCTTGGCTCTGGTACAGGGGCCGATTGTTTGAATCGCGCTGGTATCTCGGCTTCGTACAACATTGCTGGCCGCTGGGCTTCATCGCCATTTTGGCTGGCTGGTGGGTCACCGAAACCGGCCGTCAACCCTGGCTCGTACAAGGCATTCTGCGCACCGCGGACGGCGTCTCGCCCATCGGACTAACAACGGTCCTGACGAGCCTTATCCTGTTCGTGCTGGTTTATTCGAGCGTATTCTCCGTAGGCATCTACTACATCAACCGCCTGATCGCGAAAGGTCCGCAACCTTCCATTATCTCGGGAGATGAAACTGCTCCCGGCGTTCCCTCGCGGCCACTCTCAGGCGCCACGGGCGCAGCGCGCGAAGCAACAACTGAATCGGGGCAATAGCTATGGGTGACATGACATATTGGCTACCCGTGGTGTGGGCCGCCATTCTCGTCGTTGCCGTCGCGGCCTACGTCATCCTCGACGGTTTTGACCTCGGCCTCGGAATCCTCTTTCCATTTTATAAGACAGAAGAGCATCGCGACGTGATGATGAACACCGTCGCACCCTTCTGGGATGGAAACGAAACATGGCTGGTTCTCGGCGGTGTAGGAGTGCTCGTCGCATTCCCGATGGCCTACGCCATTATTATGCCTGCGGTATACTTGCCGATCATCATCATGCTGCTCGCCCTGATCTTCCGGGGCGTCGCGTTCGAATTCCGCTGGGTCGCCAAACCCGATCATCATTCTGTATGGGACGTCGCTTTCGCCGGCGGCTCGATCGTCGCCACCTTTGCTCAGGGCGTTGTCTTGGGCGGGATCCTCCAGGGCATCACCGTCGAGAACAATGCTTTTGCGGGCGGCGCTTTAGACTGGCTGCGTCCCTTCCCGATCTTTATCGGCCTTGCCCTGATAGCAGGATACGCGTTGCTGGGAGCCACCTGGCTCTTAATGCGCACCGAGGGGGAAGTCGCGAGCCGCGCACGCGAGCAAGCCAAGGCTTTGCTACCGATCGTACTCGTAGCGATGGGGATCGTGAGCTTGTGGACTCCTTTGGCAACCGAACACGTTGCCGAGGTATGGTTCTCCTGGCCCAACATCCTCTACTTATCGCCTGTTCCCATCCTGACAGCATTCGCAGCATGGATCTGCTGGCGTAGCCTCGTAACGGGCGACGAGCTCACGCCGTTTATAGCGACGATTGCCCTGTTCATGCTCGGGCTTATCGGGTTGGGGATCTCCAACATCCCTTACCTAGTACCACCGTCAATAACCTTCTGGCAGGCGGCTGCACCACCTGAGTCACAAATCTTCACTTTGGTCGGTGTTATGATCATGCTGCCGTTGATCCTCGGCTACACGATCTTCAATTACTGGACATTTCGCGGAAAGGTCCGGCCTGGAGAAGGCTACCACTGAAGGCATAAACGTTGATGAATAAAGCCCACCTTGTTCCAAGGTGGGCTTCCTTAAATTGCGGCATGAGTGAAGCTGTTTGCTCGGTCAGTCTGCGCGGTCGAGGCGGGTAATACGCTCCAAAAGACCGCCCCTTGGACGGTCTCCTTCTGTACCTTCATCCTGCGTTGAGATATCGGACGCTCCGGCAGAGGCAGCATTTGTCTTCGCGCCCTCGTCACCCTGATGATGATCCTCCGCCGAACCATTGTTCCTCGTAATCGAAACCTCAGCCGGTTGACGAGGTATGTTACCGCCCAATGCTTTCAAAAATCCCGAAGCGCGCGACATGTCACCAGAGCTCCTGGATGACCCTTCGCCGCTTGCCTCGCTACTACGATCAGGACTGACACTCAGGCTGCCTATACGGTCACTCAACGACCGACGAGCAGCAGCCTCAGACGTCGATGGTGAAGAAGAGCTAGCCGCACGACGCGTTTCTCCGCCCGCCGATGCACCACGCGCGGCGCCGAGACGCCGCATCTCCTCCGTATAGTGCGCAGCCTGCAACGCTGTGCGTTCATTGGCCGCCGCAATCTCCGACTTGAGTCCCTGGATCTTCTGTTCTTGATCCACCGTTTGCGCTTCAAGCGTGGCAATGCGCGCCTGCATAGCAACCTTACTTTGAGCCAGAGACTTGTGTTCCCTCTCCGCTTCCTGATAGACGGCCAGCCCGGCCCTTAAACGGCCAACCTCAGCAGCTTGATCTTCTGATTTAGCCTTCAGCGCACGGATCTCATCTTCAAACCGTGCACGCTCCTGTTTCCCGGCCTCGGCAGAACTTTTCGACGACCGCAGCGCCGTCTCCGCTTCCTCCAGCTCGTTGCGAAGACGGCTGATCTCCTCCTCCGCGCGGCGGACCTTGACCGGGGTCATATCGGCACCTTCGTCCGATCCTGCACCCATCGCATTACCTGCGCGCGCAAGCAGTCCTTCAAGACGTGTGATCTGAGCGGCCTGATCACGCGTCTTGGCCTTAAGCGCCTCTAGCTCGGTCCGCAGTGCAACCTCGTCCTCGACATCCGACGACTTGCGCATCCCCAGGCCCATGCGACCACGCAGAGAGCGCACGTTCAACGCTGCTGTCAGCCGATGCACCTCATCTCGTGTTTGCGAATTGAGATGCGTTGCGTCCTCAAGTGAGCGAGCTTGCTTCTGGGTTGTCTGCGCAAGCGCGCCAATCTCTCGATCACGTTGCATCAGTAGCTTACGCGCCTCTGCGAGACGCTGCTCGACCTTGGGCAAGCGATCCATGATTGTCTGCTCAAGTACACGCCGTGCATTCTCGTACTCTTCCTGCGAAGTATGGAAGCGTTCAACTTCGCCCTCAAGCCCGCTAATAACGGCATCCCTACGGTTGATCTCAACACGCTGCCGTGCCGAGGCCAGCGTCGCCTTTTCAAGCTTGTACTCGAGCTCATGAATGGTCAGGGCATAGTCCGCACGCAACCGGTCCTTATCGGCGCGAATTTCTGCTTCGGTTAGCGGCATAGCGCGCTTGAGACGATCAACCGCCAGCCGCTCGGTACGGCGCCGATAAGCCGGCACGATCAGCAATCCGATAAGGGCAGCGATCAGAAAGCCGAGCGCGATCAGCATGAACGACTGGATCGATATCACCCGCTCATCCTCGGCTTTTTCTCAACATCAACTTCGTAACGCCTCGGCATCATGAGCGAAGGCACTCCACGTGTTTCCCCGCAACCCACCGGCTACTGGTCCAAATGGGACCGTGTTCCAGTACGACCATACAGCCTCATGTGGAAAGAGGAAATCGCGACGGTCACACCCTTAGAATGGATTCCAAGTCGGCGACCGAGTGTACTTCAGATACCCAATATTCGCACCCAGCCGAAGCCCCACTCCCGCGCGAATAGGCGCCATCGTGACATGCTCATAAGTCTGGAACTGAATACCGACGCCGCCAACCACATAAGCCGACCCCTGTACGCCACCGAAACGATGATAAATATCCGACGGGTCTCTCATGTTGTATACGAGCACCATTGTCTTGGAACCGTCACCACCGAAATCGTAACCGACGGATGGCCCTTGCCAGTAGACTTTGTGAGTTCCCCAACGTCGCGTGTGTAGACGCCCCTCGCCGTAGCGCAAACCAGCAACGAATGCGCCGCCTGCGTCTTCCCCAAGAATATAGCCGTTAGGGCGGCCCGATTGCTTGAATGCATATTCTATGACGTTGGCCAGCCCCTTGCTCACAGAACCAAAAAACTGATGCCCCGCACCAAGAATTTCATTCTGGCTGTAGGTTCCACCACCGTCGTCTTGTGGATAGTTACGGGGAGCACGGTCATCATAAGGCTCGTCGGCATACTGGCCAGGCCCGCTATCGTAGCGACCATTGTCGCGATAATCACGGCCGCCGCTATCGTAACGGCTTGTCCGGCTGCCATAGTCCGGACCATTGTTATACGCACTCCCCGAACCATACCCGCCACCCGATTGTGGAGACTGATATGCATCGTTCGATCGGTAAGTATCGTTCGAGCCGTATGTGTTGTTAGGGCGGTACGCCTCGCCGGATCCATACGACTGGCCGCCGCCATCTCCGGAATACCCGCCCCCGTTTGAATAACTTCGGTTCGACGGTCCCTGAGTCGGCGTGCCATACCGCGAATCAGCCGCGACGGCATCAGGATCGGGTGCCTCTCGATAGACGTCGTACTGGGAACCCGAATAACTATCCTGCGCATCGGCGGCGCCCGCATAAGCGAACGCAAGCGCGAAACCCAATGCTAACGTCGCGAACCGCGCCGTCCAATATCCAAGCATCTTTTTAATCCGATAGATCTGGGTCAATGAGCAATTGAACGCGCGCCGACTTATAGTGAACGACGCAGCCAATAGCGTTAATGAATCTTTGCTCGGAAGTTGTTACCAAAGTGTGGCCGAGCGCGATGCCGGGGGGCCACACCAGCCTGGGTTTCGCCCCCGAGCTACCCTGAAACCGCAGGAACGGACAATTCGCACCCTGCGGAGCCTTTGCATCGGCGCGCAACGCCGTGTATTTCTGCGGTTCTATAGGATTTACGAGCGGCCCCCGTTTGGCTCGCGTCGCCACGCTTCTGATACGCTGGCGAGCCGCCGCTTTACTCCAGAACTGATCACCGATGCCCGCGGTAAACGGGCCGACGAGGGGGCACCGAATGGGTGAAATTCAGACACCAACCGATCTTGAGCTTGCCGCCTTGATCTCCAGCAAGATCTGTCATGACATCATCGGTCCGGTTGGCGCAATCTATAACGGCCTCGAAATACTCGACGAAGACGATGATGCCGAAGCCCAGTCCTACGCGCTCGATGTCATTCGCAATGTGACCGAACAGGCTTCTGCGCGCCTGCAATTTGCACGTTTCGCATTTGGTGCTGCGGGGTCAGCCGGAGCACAGATTGATCTGCGGACGGCCGAGCAGATTTCACGCGCCTATGTCGGTCAACGCAAGCACGTCCTGAATTGGGTCGGACCGCCCGGCCATATGGCCAAGGACAAAGTCAAACTGCTCCTTAATATGATCTCCTCGGCAATCACCGTTCTGCCGCGCGGTGGAGAGATCCGCGTTTCGATCGAAGGAGAGTTGGAGCAACCAGCATTCGCACTGCGCTGCACAGGTACCGGCGCACGCCCGCCGCAATACCTGACCGAGTTCGTCGCCGGAGAAGAGCCCACCGAATTCAACGCTCTCAATATCCAGGCGTACTACACGTGGCGCTTGTCTGAAGCCACCATGATGCGACTGGAGATTATCAAGGACGGCGACGACATCATCATTTCGGCGGTACCGTAGGCATAGGCGAACCAGGGCGCAGGTTGTTCGTAACAAAACCTAAACTTAACCATTTGCCGAGAGCATTGCCGCGCCTTCGATACTGCCGCTAGGCGTGGCGTTCCCCTTGATGCTGAGATTTCATCCATGCAGTGCTGTCTGATCATCGATGACGCCGAACTCGTTCGCGGAGTCGCGAGTCAGTTCCTCGAGCGTGCGGGTTATATGGTGATCGAAGCTGAAGACGCTCAACAAGCTCTTCAGACCTGCACCGCTCGGATGCCTGACCTTATCCTCTTGGACTGGCAGCTTCCAGGAATGAGCGCGCATGAATTCCTTGAAGGGCTGCGTGGGCTCTGCCCTGCAGGCGGCCCGCAGATCCTCTACATGATGACCGAATTCGACATCAAAGATCTGACACGCGCCCATGCCGCCGGCATCACAGATTTCCTGCTCAAGCCCTTTGATCGGCAGACACTGACGGCAAAGCTCGATCAGTTTGCCCAAGCCAGACTTGCATCCACTTGAAGTACGACACTCCGACCAGAAACAAATCCTCGTCGCTATCCCTATCCGTAGAGGAAATCGGCCTAGCCCTGTCGTTCCACGACTGCTAATTCACGACCTCAGCATTTCACCCGAGGTTTGCCTGGCCGTGCTACGCGTCGAGCACTTAAAGATCCCGGATTTGCCGCCCCTGACGTTCATCGTCGCGGAGGGGCATTGCCTCGCGGTTGAAGGCCCGTCCGGTTCAGGCAAAACACGACTGCTGCGCGCCATAGCCGATCTTGACCCGACGCCTGGGCAGATCTTCCTGGACGGAGCCGAACGCGGTGAGATGCCGGCACCAAGGTGGCGTTCGATGGTGCGCTACGTCGCGGCAGAACCGGCCTGGTGGACACCAACGCCGCGTCAGGCCTTCCCCGCTGACGAAGGCGCATTGGAAAAAGTTGAACGCGCGATGACCAGCCTGGGCCTGGGCCCGGAACTCATCGACCGCCCCATCTCTCAACTCTCGACAGGCGAACGGCAGCGTTTGGCCTTGTTGCGCGCACTCGTCGATGAACCGAGAGTTCTGCTCCTGGACGAACCGACATCGGCTCTTGATGCCAGACATGCAGCACTCGTTGAGGAACTGATACGCTACCAGCTCATCAGCAATCGTGCGGTGATCATCGTAAGCCATGACGACGCTCAGATCGCACGTCTCGCCGATGCGCGCCTTCAACTCGGACCTACGAACAATACGAAGGCACGAGCCTTGAGGGGTCCGCAATGACCTACATCGATCTTAGCGTCTGGGACCTAGCACTCGCCGCCGCGCTTATATTGCTGAACGCCGCCATCTCATGGGGCTTCCATTTGGGACTGGGGCGCACGCTGGCCTTCAACACTTTGCGAATGGTGCTGCAGCTCGCGTTGATCGGCTACGTGCTTGGCTGGATTTTCGCCCAATCCAACCCGCTGTGGACTGCACTCATCGCCGCGATCATGATCGCTGTCGCTGGATACGAAATCCGTGCACGCCAGTCCCGGCGCTTTACGGGGTTTACGAGCTACCTGCTCGGCTCGGGCACGCTCTTATTCGTTGGCACACTCACCACGATCTACGCGGTCGCGGCCATTATTGGTCCAAATCCATGGTACGACCCGCGCTACATTCTACCAATCTTGGGAATGGTGCTTGGCAACACCATGACCGGCATTGCCCTAACACTAAACACGCTGACAGAATCGGCCGCCCGCGACCGCGCAGCAATAGAAGCCAGATTGTCCTTGGGTCACAGCCGCTTCACAGCTCTGAGCGAAACGCTACGACAGGCCCTGCGAACCGGAACGATGCCAATCCTCAATGCAATGGCGGCATCTGGCGTCGTCAGCCTACCAGGCATGATGACGGGACAAATCCTCGCCGGCCTCGACCCCATCGAGGCGGCGAAGTATCAAATCATGATCATGTTCATTATTGCCGGCGCGACGGCCCTCGGCGTTGTCATAGCCGGTTATGCAGCCGCGCTTCTCCTCTCAGACAATCGACACCGTTTGCGCCTCGACCGTCTCGAGAAAGAAGCCTAAGCCCGCAGATCAGCCGTCCCAGCAAACGTCGGCTTCGGCACGGCACGTGTATTCATCAAAGATAATCAAGTCCAGGAACAGCTCGCACGACACGTCCTTTTTGCCCGTGCGATATTTTGAGATGCCCCGTTCACTCGTCCATTCCTTGATGTACTTGTCGAGGAGATCCTTAGCGTCTTTGGTCGGCCCGTCTTTGCCATAATCATTGACCGAGAACGCAAGGCGCGTGCACTTGGCCTGCGCGGGAGCGACGACAATGAAGGAAAGTGCGATCGTCGCCAGGACGGCCGACAACATCGATGCACGCGTGGACATGGCTGTACCCTGGAAAAATTAACCCTGTTCATCTCCTATAGACGCCAGCGTTTGGCGTGCCTAGAGGCCCAAACGGGTTTCCCCATGGCAATTGCAGCAGGACAACAGCTCAATCCTAGCGGGAAAACAAAAGCGCCGCTCCCCAATACCAGGATAGCGGCGCTTTGTAGGTCTGAAACCGGCAGATCAGTTCATATACGGCGAGTCGCCACCATGAAAGGCAGCCGGGCTATCAAAGAAAAACCCGTGATCGAACGGCCCCATCACGCTCTGCTGATCAACGGAAGGATCACGATAGCTGTTAACGCTACCGAAAATCGAACGGGCATTGCCGTAGGTATTTACAGTGTCGCTATAGTTGTATGAGTAGCCGCCACGGCGCTTCACATACCCCTTAACCTTTACACCACCGCCACGATAGTAGCTCGACTTTGGGTGAGCGCCTTCAGCGCTAGACCAGCGAGACCGCGAACCGGCCTCTGCGGACACTGAGAAAACGGCAAAACTACACAGCAATGCCGCCAACACACACAAACGCATCATAACTCGACCTCACTCACATTGACGTTTAGCCGCCACACTAAACCGGAACTCGTCAGCACTCTGTAAAGAACCGGAAACAATGTCTACGGTTCCAGGTTGTACAGTCTCCATGCATATATGGGGCTGGCCCGAATCGAGCATATTTGCCATAGGAATTATAATTCATTAATGCGTTATCTGTCTGTCGCATAATGCGTTTACTCGACGATTGCTGGTTCAGACGAATCTTCATCCGAACCAACATCGTCACCCTCAAGCTCTTTCGGGAGTTGCATGAATTATGGATATCGTTTCTCTGCTCGTTCAAGCACTAGGTGGGGCTATCGGTGGAAACATCGTCGGTCAGCTCTCACGCGCGCTCTCAACAGGCACGCTCGGCAACACCGTTCTGGGAGCTATCGGCGGCGCGATTGGCGCTTATGTCCTCCCCAAACTTGGCATTCCCGCACAGGCCATTGATCTTGCCGGCTCCGTTGACTGGCAGCAGATCTTGAGCCAATTGGGCATGGGTGCCGGTAGCGGCGCCATCATTTCGGGAATTATCGCGGCGATCCGCAACGCAACATCACGTAGCGCATAGGCAGAAAAAAGAGAGCGGGCGCTTCTCGGAAAGAGAAACGCCCGCTCTCTTGTGAAATCAATTTCACCAACTATTTGCAGGCTTTTTGGTGCGCAACACAATGCGTACCGAACGTAGCCTCTGTGCAAGTCATGTTCACCTGCCCCGCCGGTTTCCAGCTATTGGCGCTGATCTGGTTTTTTAGCGCGGCGTTGGCCATGAACTTCGCCAGATCCTCTGTGATCATGGTCGCCTCACCACCGGCGCGGACGCAATTTCCCGCCTGAGCACCGGTGCTCACACAGCAAACTATTGAAACGAATGCAGCTGTCAGAATGTGAATCCGCATAGCCCACCTCATATGGGATGTATTGATCGTATCGTTTTAGAGATCTTACTTTTTACAAATGGTCGAGGTGCCGTAACACTCGTACCCAAGACCGCCTTGCTTGCATTTGTATTTACGGGGGCCAAAATCATAGCCACTCGTCTTGCCGGTTGCCATCCACTCGGCCCATGCGCCCCAATCCGTTGCCTGAAGCAGCACTTCATCAACTTGGAACTTGGCGCCATCTAGGGATCCGGCGGTACCTTGTCCGGCCTTCTTGAAGCACTCACGCGCTTCCACGTCAGCCGACAATAGGCTCATCCCCACCATCAATCCGACGCCGGCAGAGAACGCCATCGCGAACTGCCTGAGCTTTGTCATAACTCGTCTCTCCTGATGTTTGCGAAACACGTCCGCACAACCAGTCACATTGCATGAAGTGCGGTCGGTTGCACATCGCATGCCCACACGTTTCGGTGGTTGGAGTACTCTTTTCATCACGCGCGTTGCGCACATGCGACAAGCGCTGCCGCGCCCCATTAGGCTCGCAAGAGTAACAAGAGCCGCTCTTTCAGGCGCCGTCTGGAGCGTCTGAGACAACGTCGAACCAGGGACCACATCGAGTGGACCCGGCTCACTGAGCCATTTGCAGATTAATCGCTTTGGGGCCTTTGCCGCGACGGTCCGGCTCCACCTCGAACGACACCCTCATGCCTTCGCCGAGTTGGCCAATACCAGAGCGCTCCACCGCGGTAACGTGAACAAACACGTCAGCCTGCCCCTCATCCGGAATAATGAAACCGAACCCTTTTCGGCCGTTGAAGAACTTCACTGTCCCAGTCTGCCGCATATCGAACCACCTATTCGGAACCGAACGCGATTATCGTCGCATGTAGCAGGTGAGCCCGAATGAAATTCCCGACCAAAACACGCGGGAAACAAATCAACTCTAATTGGCCCATCGCATTACTACAGAACAACGGAGCGGATGGATCCCAAACAATTACAGAATAAGAAACTGAAAATTGGGCAGCAGGCACAAGACCCTCCCGACGCTCAATTCGTGTGTTTCTTGGGGTTAGTCCAAAACTTTTTGAGTATCCGCCCTCGCCACAAGGGACGCAAGATTAAATAACAATCAAAAAGGGATTATTTCGATTAATTACTTTAGCGCAAATGGGGGCTATTTAATTGCTAGAGCCAGCCAGCCAAGTGAGGTGAGAACGCGCTTCACGAGACTGCGCAAGCCTCTCGGCCAGAAAAGGCAATATCTTCCCGAGATGTGCATCAAGAAAATAGGGAGGATTGATGATGAGCAGTCCACTACCATTTAAGCGCTGCTCGTCACCGGGCCGATGCACGAAAAGCTCCGCGCACAAAAGCTTGTCGATACCCAGCTGAGCAACCCGCTGCTTCATAGTTTCAACGGCCGGCAGCCCTTTGATCGGATACCACAGCAGATAAGTGCCTGTCGCAAAGCGCCTGAGTCCATCCTTCAACCCGCTCACGAGCCGATCAAGCTCTCCCGCCACTTCGAACGGTGGATCGATCAGGATGACGCCCCGTCGCTCCTTCGGCGGCAACAGAGATCGCAGCGCAATCCAACCATCAATGTTCAAGATTTTCACGCGCATGTCGCCACGCAGAATTCTAACGAGTGCCGCGTAATCCTCAGGATGCAACTCGTTGACGACCAGAGAGTCCTGCGCGCGCATCAACCCCCGCGCCACCAATGGACTGCCGGGATAACAACGCAACTCTCCGTCTCCATTCACGGACCGTATGCTTGTGAAATAGGGCGCAAGAAGTTCTTTGATGCCGTCGGGAAGATCTTGCCCCCATAACCGTCCGATACCCTCGCGCCATTCACCGGTTTTGCCGGCAGCCTCCGAATTGAGATCGTATTGCCCAATCCCCGCATGGGTATCAATAACGCGAAACGGAGAAGCCTTTCGTTTCAGGTATTCAATGACGAGACTGAGCGTCACGTGCTTGATGACGTCGGCGAAATTCCCCGCATGATAAACGTGACGGTAATTCATCGTTCTATACCGGCAAGAATCTCATGGGAGGACGACAACCAACCCGCCGCATTCTTCCGCAACAGAAGCTCCCCAAACCATACGACCATGGCCAAGTATCAGGCTTTCTTTTCCCAACGGCCATCGCCGTTCTGCTGCCAGTAGGTCACTGTACACCCCGCTGATTTTGCAGCTTTCCACTGTCCGCGCGCGTGGTCCAAGGCTTCGGGGTCCCGACCATCGAACATAAAGACGATGCGAACAAAACCATCAAATGTGCTCGCGCTCGCCCCATCGACAAGAAAACGAACCCCAGCGCCGTTTGGCGTATCATCATCCGTCGTCAGATATATCGGCTGTAATTCGCTGTGCCCATCTGCCCTGCGCCCATGCGGCAGAAAACTGTCATCGCGATAAGTCCAAAGCGCCAGATCCAGGGCTTCGAGCCGTTCTTCTGAACCCGATTGGACCACAGCGCGCCAGCCACGCTCGATCGTCTTCTCAAGCAAGCTCGGCAACACCCGCTCAAGAGGCTGACGCTCCAGATGATAAAATAGAACTTCAGTTCCGATTTTAGCCGCGCCCGCCCCGCCGTTTACCGATCAAAATGAGCTTCACCCAGTCTTACGCGACGCCATTCAAACAGCCACTGAAAACAACGAACGACGCCGTGGAGCTGGCTAGACAGCTCTTGAACGGGACCGGAGTATAAACTATTTAACCATGTCCGGAACGGCGCCAGACACTCGGCTGACGTCCGTGTGGGCGGCGAGCCTTCGGAGAAGCGCTTGCGCTCCCGGGGCTCCCGCCCACTGCGTTCCGTTAAACCCTCGTTCCAACTAGAATCCGACGATTTGATCCGCCGGCATCAACTCACTGATTGTTGGACTTCCGCCACTTCGAATATTCGCCGCGCGTCATATGACCTTCACGGTGCAATGCATCTGCACACACCCGCGATAAACGCTTGCCATTCGTACGCATGCAGCTGTCCAGCTTCTGCGATCCGACTTCGTAGCCATTGCACAAGCGACTGTAATCACCGCTGCACGCCACTTTCACGGCGTCCGAAACTTTTCGCGCCTCCGCACTGCCTACGAAGACCGCACTTGCAACGGCTAGTCCAGCAATCGCCAAACCCGCCGATCGGGCAAACTGCATCTTCGATAGAACTGCAAATATCTTCATATGGTGTCGATCCTTTACCTGCACCTGTTCTGACTTCGCATCGCCGGCACAATGCGAAGATCACGTGATTGATCTTCCCCTGGCGTAGAACTCACAAACTCAGCTCTTCGACGCAACGCCCACAGTAAACAACTCCCGCGCCTCTAACGCTTCTTGGACGGCGCATACGGATTCTCACCTTTTCTGAGATTGAGGCGGATAGGTACTCCGGGCAAGTCGAACGCACTACGTAGACTGTTGGTTAGGTAACGCAGATAACTGCGCGGCAACTCATCTGGCCGTGAACAAAATGCAATAAACGTCGGTGGTCGCGCCGACGGTTGCGTTATGAATCGAATTTTGATGCGACGTCCGGCGGCTGCCGGCGGCGCATGACGAGCTAACGCTTCTTGCAGCCAACGGTTCAAATCGGGCGTACCAATTCGCCGGTTCCAGGTCGCATAAGTCTCAAAAATCGCATGTGTCAGCTTGTCGAGCCCGCGTTCCGCCAACGCTGATATCATGACCAATTTAACGCCTGGCACCTGCGACAGACGTTCATTGACCGTTTCACGTAGCGCTTTGAGCTGGGCCTGTTTGTCCGTAACGAGATCCCACTTATTGACCGCGATGACGAGCGCCCGGCCTTCCTGCGTGACCATATCCCCAATCGTCAGATCTTGATGCTCGAACGGACGCTCCGCATCGATCATCAAAACAACGACTTCTGCAAAACGTATCGCCCGAATCGTATCACTGGCCGACAGCTTTTCGGCCAACTCATTGATCTTTGCTTTGCGTCGCAAACCCGCCGTATCGAATAGGCGAATGCTCCGGCCATTAATGGTGACATCGCTTGAGATGGTATCTCGTGTAAGCCCCGGTTCAGGGCCCGTGATCATGCGGTCTTCACCGAGCAGCGCATTGACCAGAGTCGATTTTCCAGCGTTTGGCCGGCCGACAATAGCAACCCTTAGCGGTCGCTCCAGGTCTGCCACCTCCGGCTCAGAACCACGCTCACCCTTTCGGGTCTTAAAATTCGCTTCGAGGCCGAGCGCCGACATCACGTCATCGACAAGGTCAGCGATCCCTTCGCCATGCTCGGCCGAAATCGGTACCGGCGCACCCAAGCCAAGTTCGAAGCCCTCGAAGAAGCCATCTTGCCCCGCACGTCCCTCGCATTTGTTGGCAACCAAAATCGTGGGGCGCCCAGACCGGCGAACAATCTGCGCGAATGCCTTATCCGCTTCCGTCACACCATCGCGTGCGTCGATCACAAACAGCACGACATCCGCCAGTTCAATCGCACGCTGGGACTGCTCGCGCATGCGTGATTCAATGGAACCGGCGCCGGCCTCTTCCAATCCCGCGGTATCGATTATCCGGACGGTATGGGAGCCAAAGTCCGCAACACCATCTCGGCGGTCCCGCGTCAGGCCAGGCATGTCTGAAACAAGCGCAGTTCTTCGCCCCGTAAGCCGATTGAACAATGTCGACTTACCGACGTTCGGACGGCCAACGATAGCGATAGCCGGCGCATTGGTAGATATTTGGTCCGCCATCAACGTTCCTGCACCGGCCTACTATGTACGGACCCGGCTTTTGGTACACACGCCACAAGATTAAGGCCGCACCGATGGATTAACACCCCGGACACGGTCGAGTAATGCTCAAATACCAAAAAACTTCGATCACTACGAGAAATCAATTCAGCGCCACCAGATGCGCATCGTCGCGGAGAATAAACATGCGTCCCTGAGCCACGACCGGCGCAATGAATACGGGGCCACCAACGCTCTGCTGAGTATTGACCTTGCCGGTCTTGGCATCAACGCTAACAAGCAATCCCTTATCGGATGCTAGCCACAGCTGGCCGCCGGCAAGTGTCGGGCCAGACCACGTTTTGGCACCAGGTAGCTTCGTAGTCCAACGCACACTGCCATCGGTCCGCGTGATGGCCATGAGCTGTCCCGACGTGTTCACAACGAAAACACTGTCACCCGCGACCCAGGGACGTTGCGTGCCCGGGATGTTAAGCGACCAAAACCGCTCCCCCGTCGTCGCACTGGTGGCAACCATACGCCCGGCATGCCCGATGGCATATACTGTCCCCGTATCAATTGCCGGTGTCGCGGTATCGCTCAACGATGCGAGTTGCGATGTCCCGCGGGTACGCGCCAAGTTCTCGGTCCACAACAACGACCCATCGGCAATCTTCAACGTCATCAAGTCACCGGATGGATAGGGAACGGAAACAATCTCGCCATCTACCGCCGGACTAACGTTCATGACGAGACTTGCCTGTTGCGGCAAGCCACGAACAGCCCAAAATTCACTGCCATCGGCACCCGACAGGCAATAAAACCGACCATCCATACTGATGATGAATAGCCGATCCCCGGATGCCGTAGGCGCCGCACGAACCGGCGTACCGAGCGTTTTTTCCCAGATCACTTTACCTGATGCCGGATCGAGTGCGGCGATCTTTCCAAAACCGCTGACGGCATATAGGCGGCCATTCTCAGCCGCGATACCGCCACCGTAGCCGCCCTGCGCACTTGAAGACATCGCAAACGCCGACATGAAACCGCTGCCCGCATTGGCTTCGGCTTCTGGAACCAGGGAATAGCGCCAGATCGCAGAGCCACCCGTCGCAGCAAACGCGCTGACGTTCCCACTAGCATCTAACGCGTAGACGCGCCCCTGATAAACGACAGGGCTCGCCGTGACGCGCCCCTTGGAGCTCGATCCGTCACCCGTATCCGCCGTCCAGATCTGCTTGACGCTGGTATTAAGAACAAGATGGCCAGGCGAGTTATTAGGGTCTCCGCCAGGTTGTCCCCAGTCCTCATTGACGCGCGGCGGCGGCAAGGCGACAGGGGTATCAGCGGACGCAAGCTCACCGACAACCTTCTCCTGAGCGTTCAAGACAGGCAAACGTCGACCGGGCAGAGGCTGCTGCTTCTCAGAGAAGGGATTGAGTTCCGAGATTTTCGGTAAGCTCGGCATACTATCCGCGCACCCGGCCAAGCCAAGCCCGAAGCCGCCTGCAATAATGAGCGCAAGTGCACGACCGATCATTCCGTAGTCCCCTACTTGCCTGCTTCCTCCGGCTGGCTTTTCGCCTGGCCGTCAGAAACCGACTTGGCCTCCTCGGCCTTTTTGTCGTCGCCAGCTGCCTTACCCTGACCCTCCGTAACAGGATCCGATTGCTTTGACGCTTTCATGTCCTCAGCAACGATACTCTCCATACGGATACGGGCGCGCTCCTGAATGCTAGGCGGCGCCTCGGGATCCCCGAGGACAGACTCAAAATATTCGCGCGCTTCCTTTGACTTCCCGGCACCGAGCGCGGCCAGACCAAGCAATTCGCGTGCGCTATGGCGCCAAGCGTTGCCAGCACCCGTCAAGTCGGTGAGCCGATTCTCCATCTCGGTCCAGTCCGCTTTCCCCAATTGAATTGCGGCAACCTGCAAGCGAGCGAAATCCCGAAGGAGAGTATCAGCGCCGGCGTCGTTGGCCACCTTCTCAAAAGTCGCGAGAGCTTCCGTCTCTTTACCCGCTTCTAGATGCGTTGCAGCGAGCTGCAATTCAGCGAGCGTGGCATAGCCCTTGGGCGCAGTCTCGACGACCTTTTCGAAGTCTTTCGCAGCTTCATCAAGCTTATTGGAAGTCGCCTGTTCCAATGCGACCTCGTACTGTGCCCCGGCCTCCTGGGCGATCGACAGCGTATGAGCGCGCCACCACTGGTACCCACCGACAGCGGCGAGAACCAAAACCACACCGGCAATTATAAAGATGCCGTAGCGTTGCCAGATCCGCTCGAACTTTTCTCGCTCGAGCTCCTGTTTGATTTCGCGCAAAAAGGAGTCGTTACTGTCGACCATTATCGCTTATGCCCTTGGGGTTGAGATCACTGCTTCTGCCGAACGCGCGATCAAACTTTGCGCATCCGATACATACACCCGACTTGGGCATAAATACCGCACCGTGGCAACAACACAACCAACCGTCGTGACAACGCTGGGGTTTGTCGCACCAAAGATCCGTTTGATCCCACTCAAGGACCACAACGCTCAGGCATACCGCAACCCTAAGTCAGCCCAAGCACATTCACCACTAGGTGGTTGGGTTTTTGGGCTTTTTCGTGGCTCTTTGGGTTAACCTCGCTTGGCATTGTTCGAGCCTTCTCCCCCAACAACCTCCGGAGAACCGCCCGTCGCACCGGACTTCATCTCATAGGTGTGTTTTGTAGACGGAAAACTGCGGGCCCGGACCTCATCGGCATAAGCCGCAATCGCTCCTTCGATCGCTTCCCCGACCCTGCCGAATTCCTTAACGAATTTAGGAACACGCGGCGACAGCCCCAACATATCCTCCATAACGAGAATTTGACCGTCGCAATCGGCGGAAGCGCCGATACCAATGGTCGGTATGGGAATGGCATCCGTAATCCGCCGGGCCAGCGGCTCCGCAAGGGCTTCTAGGACCACGGCGAAAGCCCCGGCCTCAGCAACCGCGCGGGCGTCGTCTTCCAGGACCTCCCACTGCTCCCGCTGGCGCCCCTGCGCCTTGAAGCCGCCGATAACATTGATTGATTGGGGCGTGAGGCCGATGTGCGCGAGCACCGGCACACCGCGGTCAACCAGATAACGGATCGTCTCCGCCATCCGGCGCCCGCCTTCCAACTTCACTGCTCCGCAGTTTGTTTCCTTCATCACCCGCGCCGCGTTCCGGAATGCGATCTGCGGACTTTCTTCATAACTACCGAAAGGCATATCTACGACAACCAGCGCCCGCTTAGATCCGCGCACCACCGCCTTACCGTGCATGATCATCAGATCCAGCGTCACCGGTACCGTTGTCTCGAAGCCGTGCATAACCATGCCAAGGCTGTCCCCCACCAGAAGGAACTCGCAATATTTGTCGGCAATTGCGGCCGTGTGCGCATGATAGGACGTCAGCGATACGATCGGCCGTTGTCCCTTCAGGTTCGCGATATCTGGCGCCATCAGCCGTTTAACCGAGCCCTGCCCGGGAAAAGATTGCGAAGACATAAATTAGCTACTCCGGTGTCGGATCATCGTGATTGCGCTTTGATGGTGACTGGGCCTTGAAAGCATGGCGATCACGGTCGCCGCTAACGCATTCCTCTTCAAACCCCATTCACTCTAACCCGTCGAGGCGAGACGTTACATACGCCTTACCGTCAATCAGGTCGCCCCCTGGTATACCAGACTTTGACGCGTACGCCTGAAAATTGAGCAGTCCGGAGCCGGCACGTTGAACTTCGGCAACATGTTGCCAGCGACCTGACATTCAGAATGAGGATCGAGTTGCATGATCGCCAAGCCGCCTGATAACCAAAAAAGGTGCGAGCAGTAACCGACGGTTAGCCATCGGATTCCTATACTGCCAGTAATATTTTGCGTTCGCTTTTTTTGAGATGGGTTGATTTGCTTATGACGGGGATGGGGTCGCCGACACGGCGCAACTGGAAGCCTCGTGGGCTCCTGTTAGGGTTAACGCTGGCACTCCTAGCTGGCATTGCTCCGATAACTGATGCTACTGCGAAAAAGCGCTCGAACACGCCGCAAAGTTCGGCTGAAGAAGTCTCCGGGCCATTAACGATCGTGGTCTCGTTACGCCGACAACGGCTACACATCTTCGACGCAAAAGGGCTCGTTTCCTCTGCGCCTATCTCTTCAGGCCGCGCAGGCTACCGCACCCCAAAAGGCATCTTCACGATCCTGCAAAAGCGTCGCCGTCACTATTCGAACCTGTATGGTGGCGCGCCCATGCCCAACATGCAGCGTCTGACGTGGTCGGGCATCGCTCTCCACGCCGGCCCGTTACCCGGATACCCAGCGTCACACGGCTGCATTCGACTTCCGAGCAGTTTTTCCAGATATCTCTTCGGCCTAACAAATCTCGGTGGTCGCGTTATCGTGACGGATGAACCGGTGGCCCCGGTCCGGATCGCCCATCCAGCGCTTCTGAAACCCTTGCCGCCAGGCAACCCGCCAGCCACCGTACAAACAGCTAGCTTGGTTCAAACTGCTGGCCCTGGCGCGACGCCCCACAGCACAGATCTTCTCCTTGGTGTAACGGCGGCAAATGCAGCCGAAACGCTTGGCAGTGAAAAACGCACCCGCGCATCCGTCGCCGCAGCCCGTGCACAGGAGTTGATTGATCTTGAAGCGACTCTCACCCGGTGCCGCAACGAAGAACAGGAGATCGGAGCCGAATTGACGTCAGCCAATCTCGCATTGCGCTCCGCCATCGAGGCTGTAAAAACCGCGGAAGTGGAACTGGGCAACGTCCATGGTCTCATCGATGCGACCGCATCAGCAAAAAGCAAAACGGCCGATGAAATGCTCGCGTTCATGACAAAGAACGCTCAGGTCGAAGGTGAGGAGGCCATCGCAAAAGCGATGGCTGAGGAAGACACCCTCGAAACAAAAATGTTGGAACAGATTGCCACTTACGAGCTTGCTCTAAGTGATGAAAAAAGCTTGCGACGCCTGATCGGTGACCGGCGGTTGGCTGCCGGTCAAGCCAAAGACCATCGTGACGGCATTCTGAGACGGCACATCGCTGCCCGCAAAGCGGCAGTCGCAGCATCAGCCGCGCTGGACAAGGCCAAGAAAGCTGATGCGCGTCGTGATAAGCCGATCTCAATCCTACTGAGCCGGAAAGCCAGCAAGATGTATGTGCGTCAGGGCTACGACGACATTTTCGAAGCTGCCATTGAATTTCAGCATCCGGATGCGCCGGTCGGCACGCACGTCTTTACGGCGCTGGCTTATACGGAAGACGGTGCGGATTTGGAGTGGCATGCGGTGACGGCAACGACACGCAGCGTCTCTAGGAAATCGTCAAAGACGAAAGGCGAAGTAATCCAGACGGCCAACCTTCCAAAGCAGACACCAGGGAACGCAATCGAACGGGTCAACATTCCCCAGGAAATCCGTGATCAACTCGCCGAACATTTAAAGCCCGGCTCCTCCATCATCATTACTGATGAAGGCAGAAGTTACGAAACCGGCAAGTACACGGACTTGATCGTAGAGTTCCGTTAAGAGCTCAGTGGCCGCCACGTGAGCGGCCACCCAGAACCCGCTTCCGCTCAGGTTCCGCCTGCCCCACCAACCAGCGGCACGCCGATTAGCCACGCATGTCCCCAAAACAGCATCGCCGCATAAAGCCCAAGGCCCAACACAACCACGAGAACATCGTTGATCACCGGCGCATTAGCGCCACCTGCCCCCATGTTTCCACGGTGTTTGAGGCTAATCCGGTCGTAAACGGCATACGCCAGGAAGCTGCCGAATAGGACGATCGAAGCGACATCCCCATTGGCCAACAGGTGCGCCAGAGCCCAAATCTTGATCGCCACCAGCATGGGATGCTTCACCGCCGCCCGAATGCGTGAGGGAATATAGGCGGCCACGAGGAGGATCATCGCTGGCAGCATGAGGGTGAATGCCACGTGCCGCGTCCATGTGGGCGGATACCAG
Organism: Candidatus Filomicrobium marinum; assembly: GCF_000981545.1. Lineage (NCBI taxonomy): Bacteria > Pseudomonadati > Pseudomonadota > Alphaproteobacteria > Hyphomicrobiales > Hyphomicrobiaceae > Filomicrobium > Candidatus Filomicrobium marinum. The sequence continues at coordinate 37,673 of NZ_LN829119.1, read as the reverse complement.
AGTATCGGGTTCTTTGATCCCAACATGGCCTGCATTTTTGCGAAGCCGAGAACGATCATCACAAAACCGATAAGGGCCACAATGGAGAACACTCCCTTGTAGCCCATCTCGCCAAATCTCACTGCGAGACCATCGCGCAATGGGCGGTTCGTTGGCACCAGATGGATCGCAAAAAAAAGCGCAAGCCCGGCTATCAGCAGCATCATCGTCAGTGTTCTCCCCTCGATCGAGACACGGTGTAGAAACGCACATCAGACGCGGCGATGCATGTCCACCGTCATTAAGCTCCAGGTAATTCCTTGGCTGAATACCTGAATTCTGCCGCAAAAGCTGCCTCCACCTTTTCTTCACGGCAATCGGATAAGCTGTGGAAATCTACACGTATTGCCGAAATGCGACATGCAGTATAATTTCACCTCACGGGAGGGTTGAGGGACCCAATCGTGGTTTATGTGGCAATAAGCTAGGGCCCGGGCTGCGGCGGCGATGGGCCGGGAACGGTGTTCGTGCGTACTCGCTCACCCGAAGCCACGGGATGCGCCGTGGTCTGCCGACTCCTCACCGATCGCCGGTCGGAGGAGGGGCTATGATGTCCCTGTTCCGCGGCTCAGCCCGATCCGACGAGGAAACCAAGGCACGGGCGACCGCCCCGCCTCGCATGCGTCGCCGCCTCAATCCATTACAGCGACAGGCCGAACACCCCCCGACGCCAACAGTACCTTCTGACGTCGAATGGCGCCTTGAGCAGGAATTATCTGCTGTTTTGTCCCGTCGACCGATGAGACATCGTCACTTCGACGATCAGACAGAACGTTCGCACGCCTACGCAGACATCGAAGCCCCCGAACCTCCACCGCGTACATTGCCCTTCGTCGGGCCGCATCCTTCAACCTTGAATCAGACGACCGAGGAAACGGGAGAGACAGACAGCCTCTTTTTCGTAGACGAGTACGCAGAGGAAGAGGTTTGGCCCAACACAAAAAATGCGGGCGCTAGATCATCGGATCTTAAGAATACGAACTGGCTGCTCACCGCGCGACGCGCGCGGCGCAATCGTGGCCTTCGCCGTATCGCGTCCTGGCTTATCACAATCATCGTAGGCGGTTTTATTATCTCGATCGCAGCCGCGATCCTGTTTGGAATTCCAGGCAACGAAAAATTTGCCTTCCGGAAAAACGCCGCTTTGGAAGCTCCGGCCGTTAGCGAACCCACCCGAACTGCGCTGACCAAACCACGGTGGCGACTAGACTGAAACCGGTTAGGGCAGATAGCCCCTGTCGAGATCCATCGTGACGCGATCAAGGCGTGAGCCAGTACCGGACAAAACGTCGGCCTGCCATTTCAAGTGAGTCCCGGCTTGCGGCGAAGTCTTCGAACCGATAGCAAACTTCAGCTGTGCTTTCGCAGGCACCTCAAGTGGCCGCTCCAGTGGAAAATAAAGCTGCTCCCAATGGGTCTTTGCAGCTCCTGGTCCCGTTGAGATGCTCACACCCTCAATCAATTCTGCCTGCCACCAGACAGCAAACCCGTAAACAGTGCTCTCCTTACTCACGCTCCAAGAAGCTTCACCGCTGCGGTTTGCCGAATTGTGCTTGCTGAGATCAACGTGATCCCATTGCCGCTGTCCGCCCTCAAGCAACTCGCTCTCGCGCAATCGCCGCACATAGACATTGTTGAGGCTCATTAGCTGAGCGTCCGTCAAATCCAGCCCAAAGCGTTTTCCCGTTTCGCCCCAAACCGTCAGCTCCCGATGCAAACGAGCACCAATCACGGGCTGCACAAATTGCGAGATCGCGCGCGGTATGATCTTGCCCCCCTTCTTGAGGAACCGCCGCCGCGCATCATTCAAGGTCGCGATAATGTCTTCTTCAAAGGCGTAGTTGCCGAGCGTTTCGCTGACGATCAGATCTACCTTGGGCGGATCGTACATCTCTGTCGAATGGCACGGCATCAAGTGACAGTTGTCAAAACCGCTACGCGCAATCGTTCGCTCGGCGACGCTGGCCACCTCGCCGACTTCATAGAGAAAGATCTCCTTCGCACCAAGCTGCGCCGCCATCACACCTAACAACCCGGTCCCCGCTCCTATGTCGGCAACAACCGTTTCCCCCGGTTCGATCAGAGCTTTCAACGCGCGATGAAAGGCGACGTTGCGAACGGTATCGGCGATCAATGTACGGTGATATTCGATGCGCATCAGGTCAAATGCTCAGATGAGGGCCACGGATCTGATAAAGGGTCAGCGCCGTAGCAATAGCCAGGTTGAGTGAATCGAGCTTCCCCGCCATCGGAATTTTCACGCGCCGGGAACAGGCTTCCGTCAGTTCTGCTGAGAGCCCTGGCCCCTCGCTTCCCATGACAACCATGACCGGCCCGCGATAAGCAACGTTGCGGAAATCATCGCTCGCACGCAGATGCAGGCCGACAACGTCTCCTGGCCACTGCACGCGCCACGCCAAAAATTCCTCGCGCTGCATCTTCACAAGCGGCGTGGAGAAAATGGAGCCCATCGTGGCGCGTACGCATTCTCGCGAATAAGGATCACAACAATTGCCGACCAGGATAATGCCGCGCCCACCAACAGCATCCACGGTCCGGATCATGGTCCCGAGATTTCCAGGATCACGAACCTCCTCGAGCACAAGCCAAAGATCATCCGCATTTTGTGTGTTGGCGTCAGGCGCGACACCCCAGCGCTGGTCGAAAACGCCGAGCATGGCCTGAGGATTGTCCTTCGACGAAACCTTCGCAAGCACCGCTGAGGAAACTTCCAGAACCTCGGCATGATCCGCCAGGGCCGACTTAATGAGATCGCGCGCAACCGAACCGCTCGCCTCCTGCGGTTCGTAGATCAAGGTCCGCACTTTGAAACCCGCCTGTCGGGCGGTCACAAGGATCGACGCACCCTCCGCAACGAACAGTCCCGTCTCGCGCCGCGCTTTGCGCATATCGAGAGCTCGCACAGCCTTGATGCGGTCGTTCTGTAGGCTGGTGATTGGTCGGGGACGAGAGGCCTCACGGCCGTACGCGCGATCAGTCATCCCGCCACCATCTCACAAAGAGCGAAGTCGGCACGGCGTTACCTCCATGTACGGGAGAGATAGCCAACTCACCGATGGAAAACCGCCCCTCAGATCCTTCCACGACCTGTTCTGCAAGTTGACCGAACGCCAACGCAGACGCGCGGATGGCATACACCGTCAATATGAATGCGGAATTCTCTGGTGCCAACAAGCGGCTGCAGTCTTCAAGAAAGCCCGGAAGGCTCTGAAACAAATCCCACGTCTCGTTCTTCGGGCCACGCCCGAACTTGGGTGGATCGATAAGAATGACATGATAGGTGTTGCCGCGCCGGACCTCACGCGCAACGAACTTGGCCGCGTCATCGAGCATCCAACGAATAGGCGCATTTTCAAGCTTGGAAGCCGACTGATTTTCCTTCGCCCACCCGATCGCCTTTTTCGAGGCATCGACGTGAGTAACCTCAGCTCCCTGCGCAGCCGCAATCAGCGATGCCGCGCCGGTGTAACCAAATAGATTGAGGACACGCGGTCGCTCTTTACCGCGCGCGGTGACACGCGCGATTCGTTCGCCCATCCATTGCCAATGCGGTAACTGCTCGGGGAACAAACCGATGTGCCACAAGCCCTGCAGGCGGCAGATCATGCGCGCTTGAAGCACATCGACGGGCCAACCATCCGGCACAGCTTTGTCGATGCGCCATCGTCCCTTTTCCTCATCCTCATCCGACGCGGAAAAGACCGCATGAGCGCGCCCCCAACGGTCCGCCCCAAGCGCGGGCTTCCACAGCGCCTGCCGCTCGGGGCGATCAACGATCACGCTTCCAAACCGCTCAAGCTTACGCCCACCGCCGGAGTCCAAAAGCTCATAGCCTTCGCACCCCGGTGTGACGATCAGTTCGAGCGAATTGCGGTCAGGAGAAGTTGCCATAAAGAACGTGGGTAAGCTGCGGGATGACACAAAACGAAAAGACGTCTCTTCCAAAGACAGACCGATGGATACGCCAAGTTGGCGCCTCCCGCCAAATCCGTCCGAACACACGCTCTTTCAGTTTAGCGGTTGTAGCACCGCTACAAACTCTCGTTCGTGCGACGGATACGGCCCGCTAATAGACGCATAAGCCTCAAAGCGAATTCCGGATCATGCCGCACGAGTTCATGAAACGCGGCGCGGTCAATTGGGAGAACCTCGGTTGGCTCCTCTGCAACGGCAGTTGCGCTACGCGGAGAGCCATCGATCAAACTCATTTCACCGAACACGCCGTTAGCTTCGATGTTTTCCAACACCATGCCACCGGCTTTGATGCTGACGCGGCCTGAACGGACGACATACATGCAGTCGCCACCGTCGTCCTGCACGAAAATCCGCTCACCAGGCGCAAACTGCGCAGCCGCTGCGCCCACCCGCTCAAGAACACCGATATCAATCACCGGCTCGCTCATCTTCCGCCTCGACATCACAGGTTCGAGTGCGAAGCCTATCCCTCAGTCGTAGGATCGACAAGCGAGATAGCCCGCGGAACTGGCCAGTTGGTTGACGCCGCGGGCCAATCCGGATGGTTCACAGATTATTCGACGTCTTCGACCTCTACAGGCCCGCCACCCTTGATCCGCTGCGCGAGAGCCGCTTCAAGGAAGAGGTCGATCTCCCCGTCCAAAACCGCACTCGGATTGCCGCTCTGCACACCCGTCCGCAGATCTTTGACCATCTGATAGGGCTGCAAAACGTACGAGCGGATCTGATGCCCCCAACCGATCTCCGTTTTGGAAGCAGCTTCCGCGTTGGCCTTTTCCTCGCGTTTCTTGAGTTCAAGCTCATACAATCGCGATTTCAACATAGCCCAGGCAATCGCACGGTTTTTGATCTGCGAACGCTCTTGCTGGCTGGCCACGGCGATGCCGGTTGGGATGTGCGTGATGCGCACAGCCGAGTCGGTTGTGTTGACGTGCTGCCCGCCCGCGCCCGACGAGCGATAGGTATCGATCCGGCAATCACTCTCGTTGATATCGATATCGATATCGTCATCGACCACCGGATAAACCCACACGGACGCAAAACTGGTGTGCCGGCGCGCGTTGGAGTCATACGGTGAAATGCGCACGAGCCGGTGCACGCCTGACTCCGTCTTGAGCCAGCCGTAAGCATCCTCGCCCTTGATCTCTAAGGTCGCCGACTTGATGCCTGCTTCTTCGCCCGGGCTCTCCTCGATCAACGAAACGCGATAGCCGGCGCGCTCCGCCCAACGCATGTACATGCGCGTGAGCATCTCTGCCCAATCCTGGCTTTCCGTGCCGCCAGCACCGGCATGGATCTCGACAAAGGTATCGTTGCCATCGGCTTCGCCCGAAAGCAGCGCGGAAACGCTGCGCCGCTGCGCTTCCTCATCAAGCTTCTTGAGCGCCGCCTCTCCCTCGGCAACGGTCCCCGCGTCGTCTTCCATCTCGCCAAGTTCGATCAGCGTCACGCAGTCGTCGAGATCGCGCTCCAGGCTCTCGTACGAATTGATCGCCCGCTCCAGCGTCTGACGCTCGCGCATCACTTTTTGCGCACGCTTCGGATCTTCCCAGAGGTTGGGATCCTCAGCCCGGCGATTCATTTCATCGAGACGGTCTTTGGCTGTATCCCAGTCAAAGATGCCTCCGTAGGAGGGAAAGCGCCTCTTGGATGGAATCAACGTGCTTTTGCGGTTCAGCGCGCATTGCGGCCTCAAGTGAGTTGAATTGTTCTGAATCTGGCGGTGGATATAGTCACGCCCACCGTGCCTGTAAACGCGACCCATTCACGGGAATATTGCCCGGGTTACCAGAACCCGCCGCGTCCGGAGCCGAAACTGCTCGGTGCAGGACGGCTACTATAGCCGCTGCTCTGGCTGTCGCCCATATAGGCGCCCCCACCATCGGGATCGGAAAATCCAATAATGGAATAGGCGTCGTCAGGCTCTTCGTTCGGCTTGAAAGCCTCCATGATGGCTTGATCGTCACCCGGTTCTGCCCGAAGTCCCGTAGTTCTGTTAACGAGCACAAGCTTGATGCCGGGCGGAATACGGAACGGCGTCGCCGGCTTATCTTGCAACGCATACTCCATGAAGTCACTGAACACAGGGGCCGCCACCTGGCCGCCAGTCATGCCTTTACCCATCGGCCGTGGCGTGTCGTAGCCAATAAACACACCCACGACGAGGTCCGGCGAATAACCTACGAACCAGGCATCCTTCTCCTCGTTCGTGGTACCGGTCTTGCCCGCGAGAGGACGATTGAGCTTCTTCAACCGCGTTGCCGTACCGCGCTGAACGACACCTTCAAGAATTGACGTCATCTGATACGCCGTATGCGGATCTATGATTTGACGCCGATCATCAGGGATTTCCGGCTCTTCTTGCCCCATCCAAGCCCGCGCCGTGCAATCCGGGCACTGGCGCGCATCATGCCGCCATACGGTCTTACCCCAACGATCCTGAATGCGGTCGATAAGCGTGGGATAAACTTTCTTCCCGCCGTTAGCCAGGATGCTGTAGGCCGTCGCCATACGCAGAAGCGTCGTCTCACCCGCACCAAGGGACATCGAGAGTACCGGCAGCAGAGAGTCGTAAATGCCGAAACGCTGCGCATACTCCGTGATCAACGGCATGCCCATGTCCTGAGCCAGCCGCACGGTCATCTGGTTTCGCGACTTCTCAATACCGATACGCAGCGTCGACGGTCCGTAGGACTTGTCCTTGTCGTAGTTTTCAGGCCGCCAGATATCCTGCCCAGGCCCCTGCTCGATTTCGATTGGAGCGTCCAGGACGATGCTTGTCGGCTTGTAACCGTTGTCAATCGCGGCCGCATAAACAAACGGCTTGAAGGCGGAACCCGGCTGCCGCTTAGCTTGTATCGCCCGGTCAAACTGACTGATATCAAACGAAAATCCACCAACAACTGCGAGCACACGACCAGTGTGTGGATCCATCGCGACAATGCCGCCACCCACCTCCGGAATCTGCATCAGCGACCATACGCCGGTGATGTCATCCGGGTCCTTGGGAGCGACAAAAACGACATCGCCAACAGATAAGACGTCGGTTACCGACTTCGGCGCCGAACCATTCGATTTCGCCCATTTGACTTCATCGAACTTGAGTTCAACCGCCTCACGTTTATCGACAAGCGACCCATCCTGGTGCTTCTCTGGCTTCAAGCCCACGATCGCCTTTGAGGACTGCGTATCGAGCACAACGCCGATCCGCCAGGGCGCAAGATCCCCAGGTGCATCGACCTTATTAAGCGCCGCACCCCAATCACCCGCGACATCAATTTTAGCGTGCGGACCGCGCCAACCCTTGCGTCGATCTACAGTAACAAGGCCGCTCATGAGAGACCGGCGCGCGTATTTCTGAAGCACGGGGTCGAGCGTCGTGCGCACCGATAGCCCCCCACCGTAAAGCTTGTCCTCTCCGTATTGCGAGAGAAGCGCGCGACGAACTTCCTCGGCGAAGAAATCGGCGGCGAAGATGTGAGCGCCAAACGAGCGAATATTGACCTTTAGCGATTTCGCTTTGGCCTCATCCGCCTGTTCTTGAGAGATATAACCATTCTCCAGCATCTGACCGATAATCCAGTTCCGCCGCTCAACAGCGCGCTCGGTATGACGGAACGGATGGTAGTTGTTCGGTGCCTTTGGCAGCGCAGCCAGATAAGCCGCTTCCTCAATGGTCAGATCCTTGAGCTCCTTAGAGAAGTAATTGAGGCCTGCAGCCGCAACACCATAGGAGCCGATGCCGAGATAGATCTCATTAAGATAGAGTTCGAGAATCTTGTCTTTCGAAAACGTGCGCTCGATACGTATGGCCAGAATGGCCTCTTTGAGCTTGCGCTCCATCGTACGATCGCTCGTCAACAGGAAGTTCTTGGCGACCTGCTGGGTAATCGTCGAAGCACCCTGCACGCGGACCGACTTACCGAGTGCTTTAGCCTCCACCACCTTGAAGACAGCACGGGCCACACCCTGGAAGTCAATGCCGCCGTGTTCGTAGAATCGGCTGTCTTCCGCGGACAAAAACGCGGCAATCACGAGCTTCGGTATTGTGTTGATTGGCACAAAGATCCGCCGCTCTCGCGCATACTCCGCGATTAGAGAGCCGTCATGCGCATGAATCCGCGTCATCACGGGCGGCTCGTACTCAGCAAGCTTTTGGTAGTTGGGCAGATCATCCGAGATACGCATCAAGACGTACCCCGCACCCGCCGAAGCAACGAGAAAAACGACCACAAACGCCGCGAAGCCAAAGCCCAGCACGCTCAATAAAAGGCTCCGCCCGCGGCGCTTCTTGGTCTTTCGGCGCGGCGCGGGTGGGGGTATGGTCGGCGCTCTCATCAGCTCCTAGACCTGCATAAATTGCTCGCGTCGGCCCTGCTCAACGCAACCGCCGACATTTCATTGGCTGGAGACGAATTTAACATGCATTGTGGCATCACGTCGTCGCCGCCTTAGAATTTGAGATACGTACACGCAATGAACGCCACGTTATCAATCATTGTCGTGTGACAAAAAACCTGCCTGATCGCAAGCCCGCGCCATGTCCCATGCAGTATAGATCACGGATTGGTAAATGCTGGGTACAACCTTCAGTGGGAACGGCGCTCAAAGAAAGCGTCAACCGCGTCAGCAATGGATACCGAAACAGATTCACGCCATTTTTGAGACTGCATCATTTTCTTGTCTTCTGTATTGCTGAGGTATCCAAGCTCGATAAGAACAGAAGGCGTGCGGGTCTGCTTGAGCACCTTGAACGCAGCCGACCTTTGCGGAGACCGCGCCAACCGCAGTTTCTGTCGCATCTCTCCTACAAGCGTCGAAGAAAAATCCGCTGAGAAATTGGCCGTCTCGCGTTTCAGCAAATCCGCCAGAATACTGCGAACCTCGAAGGCGCCCTCCGACTCGTCCGGGTTCAGGCCCGCAACCGCATCAGCGCTGTTTTCCTTCTCGGCCATTCGCCGCGCCATAGCATCCGAAGCTCGCTCTGAAAGAGTGTAGACGGTCGCCCCTCTTACGTACTTGGCTGAATCGGTATCGGCGAGAGCATCAGCATGCAGAGAAATAAACAGGTCCGCCTTTTTCTCTGACGAAAACATCAAACGATCATCAAGGGATACAAAAACATCGTCAGTTCGCGTCATAAAAGTTTGATAGCCGCCGCGCTTCGTCAACTCTCGATGCAGCTGCTTGGCAACTTCAAGAACGACGGATTTCTCGTAGATCTCGCTTCCCCCGAGAGCGCCAGGGTCGACACCACCATGCCCAGGATCGATAACGATGACCGGCTGGGCATTTCGCGGGTGAACCGCTTCGGCGTCATCCGCAGGCCTAGAACGGCTCATCTCCCGTTTGCGCGCTCCGCCGGTACCAGTGCCAAACGTAGCTGCGTCCGTTGCGCGCAAAAGCAAATTGAGCTGTACCCCCTCACCTTCCGGAACATTGATCATCTCGGCCCGGGCGATAACAACCGGGAGTTCGGTGTCCATCACGATGCGGGATTTTCGCGGTGCGAAGAGCCCATACCGAAAGGCCTTTACCAGCCCTACCCCGGAATGGCCTGCATCAGCGGTCAGCCGAAACGAAACGTCCGGCATATCGATGATGACCCGATAAGGATTGGCCAAAGTGAACACTTCGGCAGGAACGCCAGCTGACAGTGTCAGGCTGAAAACGGTCTCGTCGCGATCACCCTCGACTTTAGCGTCGGTCGCAACAACACTCGCCGCCGCTGGCAACGCGCTGACAACTATCACCAGCACAATGGCCACCAGCGCCCACATCATACTAAGTCCGCTGCGCCTCGCGATGCGCAATAGTTAGCCCCCCGGCTGACCTTTAACCTTAAAAATCAATCGGCTCCCCCGAGCCCACTGTCTTTCGCAAATCCGCGATCGAATCACCGCCTGCGGTGACTCGTGCAAGCCACCGCAGTATCTCCCCATATGTAACAACACGACATGCATTAACGGATTATTTGCCCGCAGACTACAAGCTAGAGCCTATAACTTCATGGCTCAGGCGGGCCCAAGATCAAGTTGAAGGCCTTGCGCGATTCGCCTGTTCGTCATAAAGAATTGTAATGGTCGTTCGGAATGCGACAGACGGGATGTGACTCGGGTCGCAACTACGGCAGTTACGGCGCTTGCAGCCCACCCTTTATAGCGGATTGGCGCTGACCTTAGCGAGTAGCCGCGCATTTCCAACAACCGGTGGTGGCATCCTCCGTGGTGCGCTCCCGTATCGACCCGTGTGACCGTTTAATTTGGGCCGGTGCCGTTTTTGCGCCGTTATTTAGGCCTGCAACGTTTCTCAGGGACGATCGCTCAGCGCCCCAGGCGAAGATGGTGCTTTTTTTGCGAAGGTCTGCCGCGTGCCAGGACCATTGGCTTCGCAGATCCTGTCTTCTGGTGGGCATGCCCGAGCATTACCGCCCTTTCCTCCCCCTTTTTCAAAAGGGGACTCGTTTCAGCCCGGCGTCGCAATTCGTGGCGCGGCAGCCGGTTCATAAAGCTAAGTAAGCTACGCAATGCCTAATGCACGCACGACCAACCTGAATGCTCAAGAGCGCCGCTCGGCGCTCAGCAGCTGCTGCCGGAATGATTTCGGCCCGGGTCGGACGCGCGACAATCGTTCCACCTCTAACCCCAACCACTTAATCGCCACAGCGCGCATCGCCCCCGTGCGATCGAACCGCGCTGGCCATTCATCCATGACGGCCGATCCGCCAAGCGGGCAAGCCCAGGAAAATCTTCAATGTCAGAAAACAAGATGCTTATTGATGCCGCGCACCCGGAAGAGACCCGGGTCGTGGTTCTTCGCGGAGGTCGCGTAGAGGAATTCGACTACGAATCAGCGGCTCGCAAACAACTGCGCGGCAACATTTACCTCGCCAAGGTAACGCGCGTTGAGCCGGCGCTGCAGGCTGCATTCGTTGACTATGGCGGCAATCGCCACGGCTTCCTTGCCTTTAACGAAATCCATCCGGACTACTATCAAATTCCGATTGCTGACCGCATTGCTCTCCTGGAAGAGGAAGCAGCAATAGAAGCGGAAGAAGAAGCTGAAGCAGACGCGCGCGCCGAACGCATGGCAGCACGCCGCGCCCGCCGCCAGAATGCGACGCCCTCAAAGGACTCGGATAACGACGACGACAACAATACGAACGACGAGTCCGACGAAGCGGAAGACGTCCATGCCGCGTCGTCGGACGACCATGATTGGGACAACGATGGCGAGGACGGCGACAACGAAGCTTCCGTCGCCGATGATGCTGACGCTGTCACTGCGGATGAAACCTCGGAAGAGGCCGTCCAAGCAGAGAGTGTCGGAAGCAAAGACGACCCGGTAGACCCTCCGTCGGATGAAGACTCCGGGCAACAAAATGGTCCGAAAACGATCGCCATTAACATGGCGCGCGACGAAAGCCTCTCGGAAGAGTTGGCCACAGAAGGCGACAGCGAAAGCTCCGACAGAACGGAAGTTCTGGTGGACGCTGATGTTGCAGAGGCTCTCACCGCCACCGTCTCAGAGGCGCGTCCGAACACAGAGGTAGACGCAAGCCCTGCTGCTCCCGAAGAAGCCGAAGAAACGGCACCTGCGGACGACGACACCGACGGAGATACGACAACCGCATCCGCAGACACGGACGCAATCGAAAACGTCGGCGACAGCGAAGATGCCTTGGAGGAACTGCCCTCCAGGCCGCGGCGCTCGCGCCGTAGCTACAAAATCCAGGAAGTTATTAAGCGTCGTCAGGTCCTGCTGATCCAGGTCGTGAAGGAAGAACGCGGCAACAAGGGCGCCGCCCTGACGACCTACTTGTCACTTGCCGGCCGCTACACCGTGTTGATGCCGAATACCGCACGGGGCGGCGGTATCTCACGCAAGATCACCAATCCCCAAGACCGCAAGCGGCTGAAGGCCATCGCCACGGAGCTCGAAGTTCCGGAAGGAATGGGCCTGATCATCCGCACGGCCGGTGCCGCACGTACGAAGCAGGAAATCCGGCGTGACTTCGAATACCTGCTGCGTCTGTGGGAAAGCGTGCGCGAACTCACACTGCAATCAACAGCTCCAAGCCTCGTTTACGAAGAAGGCGACCTGATCAAACGTTCGATCCGCGATCTCTACAATAAGGAGATCGACGAGGTCGTCGTGGCAGGTGAAGATGCGCACCGTGAAGCGAAAAGCTTCATGCGCATGCTGATGCCGAGCCACGCCAAGAACGTTACGCTCTATAAGGACGCCGAGCCTCTCTTCACACGCTATGCTATCGAACGTCAGTTGAACGCCATGTTCAGCCCGTTCGTCACATTGCGTTCCGGCGGTTATCTCGTCATCAACCAGACCGAAGCGTTGGTTGCTGTCGACGTGAACTCGGGCCGCTCCACCCGCGAGTTCTCGATTGAAGAAACGGCGCTCCATACCAACTTGGAAGCAGCCGATGAAATCGCCCGCCACCTTAAGCTGCGGGACTTGGCCGGATTGATCGTTATCGACTTCATCGACATGGAGGAGAAGCGCAACAACCGGGCCGTGGAACGTCGGCTCAAAGAGGCGTTGAGGCTGGACCGCGCCCGCATTCAGGTCGGCCGTATCAGCCCGTTCGGCTTGCTGGAAATGTCCCGTCAGCGCCTGCGCACAGGTGTTCTCGAAGGTTCCACGTCGCAATGCCCGCACTGCCAAGGCACCGGCATCATCCGCTCGACTGAATCGATTGCACTCGCTGTTCTGCGCGCCCTCGAAGACGCTGTGATGAACAAATCACGCGGATCGTTGATCGCGAACACCACGGCCGAAGTCGCCTTGTACATTCTCAACAACAAGCGCGACTTCATCATCGACATGGAAGCGCGCCACGGCTTCCCAATCCTCGTTCAGGCTTCGGAAAAAATGGCCGGCGCCAACTTCACGGTCGAGAAAGGCTCCGCCCCCGCGCAGGCCCCGACCCCACGGCGCGCGGATCGCAGCGCGGTCAAGATGGATTGGAACTTCGACGAGGCCGAGGTCGTCACGGAAGCTTCTGACAATTTCGACAATGAAGATGGGAACGACGAAGCAACCGGTTCGGGCGAAGAGGACAACGGCCGGCGCAAACGGCGGCGTCGGCGCCGGACGCGCCGCGGTGGCAGCGAACGTTTGGCCAACGCAGCCGACACAAGCGCCAGCGAGAACCTCGTCGAAGCATCAGACGATATGGATGAAGACGAGCAGGATACGTCCACATCAGACGATGGCGAAGCCAGCGATGACACCACAATAGAGTCTGCTGACGGGTCCTCGGAACGCCCCTCACGTCGTCGTCGTCGCGGGCGCCGCGGTGGCCGCCGCAACCGTGAACGCAACCGGACAACGGCAGAAGGCGAAGGCGAACACTCAGACGGTACACAAGATGCCGCCAGCGAAATTCCCGGCCTCGGCCCCCAACCCTCGATTATCGAAATCTCGACCGAACCGCGTGCAGAGGCTGAACCCACACCGGTGCGTGAGAAGGCCGAGCCATCATCAGAAACCGTCATGAGGGTGACGGAGCCCGCATCGGAAACTGTTGAAGCCGTAATACCACCGGCTGAACTACAGCAATCCGTTACGGAAGAAGTCACCACCGAAACGCAAAACGAACCTGCCGCGTCAGTCCAGGCCCCCGAAACCACGCCGCCAGTCGAGGCCGAAGCTCCGGTTGCCACGAAGGATAAACCGGTTCCCGTCGTCGCTGCTGAAGAACCTAGAGCCCCTGAATCAACACCGGCTCCGAATGGAGGGCTGCGTCTGCAGCGTGTAATTATGGGGCCAGACCGTTCCGTAGAAACAGGCCTCGATGCGACCTTGGAGCCATCCGAAGATAAGCCCGCGCGCAAAGGCTGGTGGCAACGTAAACTTCTGGGAAGCGACAGCTAAGCTGTCCCGCCTCTAAATCGCGAGAGCAATCGGGCTGATCTCAGATCAGCCCGATTTTGTTTGACCCACCATTAAAGACGCAAAGCAAAACGACCCTTGGCATCGGTGGGAAATGCCAAAGGGCCGCTTCGCGGGTGCCACGAGCCAATAGCCTCAGGACCGGAGGCCTAGGGACTGGGGATTGGCCCGCACGGGGGGAGGCACCTTAGCTTCGCAGGAAAACGACCAGGGACCCGCCGAACTCCGCTCGGCCGAAACTCGCGCGAACGCGACACCAGCGCTGTTACCTAGGAAACAGCCCGGCAATGTTCATCCGCGGGCCGTCGCGTCGTTGATAATTGAAAGCGCCGTCGCCCCGTCAACCTGACGCGGCAAGGCATTGAAATTGCCTTGCTTACTGAGCGCCTCTTCCAACGTTTCCTGGAATGTGCCCCGGTCAACCTCGATGGTACCGAACTGGCGCAAATGATCCGTCACAAACTGCGTGTCCAGCAACGTGAAATCACCCGCAATCAATCGCGCGACAAGATGTATGAGCGCAATCTTCGAGGCGTCGCGCTCCGTCGAAAACATGCTTTCGCCGAAGAAGGCACTCCCCAGCGCCAAACCGTATAGCCCGCCAACCAGCTCATCATCGCGCCAAACACCGACTGTGTGGCAGTACCCCAGTTCAAAGAGTTCGCGATAAAGCGTGCGGATACGCGCATTGATCCACGTAGAGCGCCGCCCAGGCTTGGACGCTGCACACCCCGAAATAATGGCTTCGAAATTGTCGTCGATTCTAACGACAAACGGCGTGCCCCGCACCGTCCGGGCCAACCGCTTCGGAACATGCACCTCATCCAGGGGCAAAATCCCACGCTGTTGGGGCTCAATCCAATACAACGCCGGATCGGCCGCACTTTCGGCCATCGGAAAGATGCCGCAGCTGTAGGCCTTCAGCAAAACCTGCGGCGTAATCTCAATCATTATGTCGTCGTGTGAAGTCACCGTTGGGCGACCTCCTTTGGTTCTCAGCGACAACAGAACAACGTCATCGCTTTCAATCAAACCAAAAGATTAGGGCTTTCCGAGGAATTTTTCGAGCCAGTGAATGTCATAAAGCCCATTTGCGATATCTGGCTGTCGAATCAACTCGTTAAATAGCGGGATCGTGGTTTCGATGCCATCAATCACGAATTCCGACAAGGCGCGTTTGAGGCGCATCAGGCACTCGTTACGCGTCTTACCATGCACGATCAGCTTCCCAATCAAGCTGTCGTAGTAGGGTGGAATTCGGTAGCCTTGATAAACACCGGAATCGACGCGCACGCCCAGACCTCCTGGCGGATGCCAGTAGGTGATCTGACCTGGCGAGGGCCGGAAAGTACGCGGATTTTCCGCGTTGATCCGGCATTCGATGGCATGCCCGGCGAATGTGATGTCATCCTGCGTCAGGCTGAGCTGAGACCCGGAGGCCACGCGGATCTGCTCCAGAACGAGATCAATCCCGGTGATCGCTTCGGTAACCGGATGCTCGACCTGAAGCCGCGTATTCATCTCGATAAAATAGAACTCACCATCCTCGTAGAGGAATTCTACGGTCCCGGCGCCACGATATTTAAGCTCCCGCATGGCATTCGCCACGACATCGCCGATCCGCGCGCGCGCCGCTTCGTTGAGCGCGGGAGAAGGCGCCTCCTCCCAGACTTTCTGGTGGCGCCGTTGAAGCGAGCAATCGCGCTCACCCAAGTGGATAGCGTTGCCTTGTCCGTCACCGAAGACCTGGATCTCGATATGACGGGGCTTTGTCAGATACTTCTCGATGTAGACAGCATCATCGCCAAAGGCCGCCTTAGCCTCTGTCCGAGCTGTTGACAGGGACAGCGGAAGCTCAGCTGCGGTCATCGCAACCTTCATACCGCGTCCACCACCGCCGGCGGCAGCCTTGACCAGCACCGGGAAACCCATCGCCTCGGCGACCTTCATGGCTTCCGCTTCACTGGAGACACCGCCATCCGACCCCGGAACCACCGGAATTCCAAGCCGCTTCGCGGTCTCCTTGGCAGCGATCTTATCGCCCATGATCCTGATATGCTCAGACGTGGGTCCGATAAATGTGATGTTGTGTTCTTCGAGAATTTCAGCGAAACGCGCGTTCTCGGACAAGAACCCATAGCCGGGATGCACAGCATCTGCCCCGGTAATCTCACACGCGGCGAGCAGGCGGGGTATGTTCAAATAGCTATCGGATGCCGGAGGCGGTCCAATACACACACTTTCGTCCGCCAGCTTCACGTGCATGGCGTCAGCATCGGCAGTCGAATGGACAGCGACAGTCGCGATCCCGAGTTCCTTGCAGGCTCTCTGGATCCGCAGGGCGATCTCACCGCGATTGGCGATTAATACTTTATCGAACATGGCTATGCACTCGCTGAAGGCTGCTCCGGCAGCTATTCGATGATGACGAGTGGCTCGCCGAATTCGACGGGCTGACCGTTTTCAAAGAGGATTGCAGCAACGGTTCCAGCTTTCGGTGCCGGAATCTGGTTCATCGTCTTCATCGCCTCGATAATGAGCAACGTATCACCCTGGGCAACACGCGTACCCACTTCGATGAATGACGGCGCACCGGGCTCAGATGCACGATAAGCCGTGCCCACCATCGGTGACTTAACCGCGCCAGGATGCTTGCTGGCATCAAGCCCCGGGCTATCTGCAGCTTCAGCTGGAGCAGCTGTCGGAACGCTTGCCATTGCAGGGGCCGCAGCAGCTACGAGACCCGACGTTACGTTAATCTGCCGCGCCACGCGCACACGCAGGCCGCTCTTTTCGATCTCGATCTCGCTAAGGCCCGTTTCGTTGAGCAATTCAGCGAGCTCGCGAATGAGCTGGCTCTCCGCGCTCGTCGTACCCTTTGCGTCCTTGGCGCTCATGCCAATCTGTCCCTTGCTCTGCGGCCGCTTTTCGGGCCGTCCCTTTCGTTTCATCGCTTTTGTGGTTTGCTTGTGAGCTGAACCATCGCCTCAAGCGCCAATTCGTAACCTTTGGCGCCCAAGCCGCAGATCACACCGGTTGAACCGAGCGATACATACGAATGATGGCGATAGGTTTCACGTTTGAAGATGTTAGAAAGATGAACCTCGATGACCGGCAGTTCAGCAGCCTGAAGCGCATCGAGAATGCCAATCGAGGTATGTGTGAAAGCGCCTGCATTGAGAATAATCCCGCGAGCGGCCTCACGTGCTTCTTGAATCCAGTCAATCAGTTCGCCTTCGTGGTTGGACTGGCGGAAAACAATTTCTGCGCCCAACTGTTTGGCGCGTGCAGACGCTAAGTCCCGCACGTCATCCAACGTATCGGTGCCATAAACGGAGGGCTCACGCCGCCCGAGCAAATTGAGGTTAGGTCCATTAAGGACGTAGATTGGCTTGGCCATATCCTATGTGCGCGAGAAGATAAGACCGATGGCTCCGGATCGGTAGTGCACCTGCCCCCGGAAGGTCCTTTCTATGAATACTGCGAAGGGGTCTAACAGTTTTCACCGGCAAACGAAAGTCTGGCCCTGCAACGGCAAGACTGCGTCGGGGAAAAGCCCAAAGAAAGAACCGCAGCAACGCTCCCGATGGAGTTATTGCCGCGGCTCCAACTGTGAATCGTCCCACCCCTAGAAGAAAGGCCATCTTAGGGGGAACACAAGCATACCGTCGCAAAAACGCAGATCAGCAAACTTTGCAGCCGCCGTTGTCACGCGTTTCCTTTACCAATCCAACAAGTTGTTCATATAGATTCTCTGGCGCACCTGCGATTGACTTGTCGGCAACGAGATAGTGAGGCGTTCCATTTATGCCCATCTTCTGAGCAAGATCGCGAACATTCTCGATTTCTTTGGTCACTTCAGGAGACTTCATGTCTTCTTTCAGTTTCGCAACATCAAGACCATGCTTCTCAGCGATCTTTAGCGCATGTTCGCCGTTCATGGTGCCCTTCGCGGCCATAAGAGCGCGATGCATTTCCCAATACTTGCCTTGGGCTTTTGCCGCCAGGGCAACCCGTGAGGCTTCCAGAGATCCCTCAGACAGGATTGGAAGCTCCTTGAAAACAACCCGAACGTTCTTGTCGTTCTCGATCAGCTTCGCCAGCTGCGGAAAACCCCGTTTGCAAAAGCCGCAGTTGTAGTCGAAGAATTCGACCACAGTAACGTCAGCCTTTGGATCACCGATAGCCGGCGCATTTGCCCGCCGGAAGAGAGCCTCAGCATTGTCCGCGATCGCAGCCGTAAACTGCTCCGCCTGCATGGCTTCAAGCTTCGTCTCAAGAGCCGACTGGATTTCCAGGAACAACTCCGGATGAGCAAGCAGATATTCTTTGACGATAGCCTCGATGCCAGCGCGCTGCTCCGAAGAAAAGACCTTCGCCGCCTCAGACTGAGCGCCAGCCTTAGCTTCAGCCGCGCCCGCATCTTTTGTCTGGGCAGTCGCTGCCGGCTCACCCGTCATCACGGCTAACGCCAAGCCGCCTGCAGCAGCAAGGGGAAGCGCTAAGGTCAGGCTTTTAATGCTGAGCAATCCGTTCAGCGCTTTATCCACGAAGTTGGTGGTCATGTGAGTTCCTTGATCGAGGACCGATAATGTCACGGCACAGGGGTGAAGTGGATCTAGACCAACGGCACCGCAGCGGTCTGGGTTTAAGCTGGCGGCTTGTACGTCAGAATGTCGTCGTTCTGTATCCATTCTGGCGAGCCCGGCTTCAACTGGCTTTGCGCCCGCTTCGCGAAGATTTGAGCTTGCTGCAGGTTTCCTTCAAGGAAATATGCCTGCGCCGTCATCGCATCCGCCTGCGGCCGCCTACCTTGATTGTAATACGCCGTCGCAAGCAAGCGATAGGCGCGGGGATTCTTGTCCTCTACGAGGGATTTGCGCAGCAGGCTCACAGATTCCGCGAGGCCACTCTTGTCTCCGGCATTCTGGATTGCCGCCGCTAACTGGACCCGGATAAGACTTGAACCATTCGTCAACTGCAGCGCTTTACGCAGGTGCGGGATCGCCTCGCGAGACTTACCCGACCGCATCAGCAGATCGCCCTTTACCTCGTGGAAATAGGGATTGTTTGGCCGCTCGCGAACAAGTCCATCGATTTCCGTAAGAGCGCCCTCGAGACCTCCTGGACCGCCGCGGAAAAAGCGGGCCAAGCCCCGCGCATAGCGCGCCGGCAGACTTTTGTCCGTCACCGGATAGCGGTTAAACACGGCGGCTGGAGGATCGAGATAGCCCGCCAACTTAGCGCGCATAAGGTCGTGGCGAAGTTGGAGCTCCGCCGTATCCGACTGGCTGTAATACTTGCTACCAGTTACCAAACGCCGCAGCTGATTAAGACGATCCGTCGCCACAGGGTGGCTCCGAACGAAGGGGTCCTTGTGCGTGTCGGAAATGTATTCCTGCTGAGCAAAGCGCTCGAACGTCTCCAACATGCCGCGACCGGATTGCTGCGTAGCATTGAGGTACGACAACCCGGCTTGGTCTGCAGCCGACTCCTGCGATCGGCGCTCTGACAAGAGCGAGCGCATGACCATATCACTGCCGCCGTAGAGAACCCCCGTACCAGCACCGGTTACGTTACTGTCTCCGGAAACACCGCCGGCCACCATGATGCCGATGCCAAGGATCTGCATAAGCAAAGCCCGCGTCTGATCCTTAGCGATACGAGCGCGGAGAGCCGCCATATGGCCACCAGCAATATGACCCGCTTCGTGCGCGATAACACCGATAACCTGATTGGGCGTATCCGCCTGCATAAGCGTGCCAGTATGGATGAACACGTTACGGCCATCGATAACAAACGCGTTGAACGAATCGCTTTTGACGATGCGCATTTGCACCCGCCCGGTTCCCAGGCCTGCAGCCTTGAAGATTGGGCGTGCGTAGTCATTGAGAAGATCTTCAATTTCGGTATCGCGAATGAGCGGCAAGCCCTGCGCCATCGTCGGCGCAACGTTGGCGCCAAGCACAACTGCAGCCAAGCTCACAACGCGCGCAATCCTACCCGCTGCTCCGCGCCCCAAGACCGTCCCTGCCAACGTTTTGAAAGCAAGGTCCGAAGCTGCTCTAAGGCCCATAAACTCGTCCCCCTTGACCCGGATTCGAACGTCGTTGCGACGGCTTATACCATGATAGATTGGGCTGGCATGCGTTCGTCACACCGATTATAGCTGCGCCCGGTCCCTGCTGGCGACACTGACCGAATTCACCAGCTTCGAGAGGATTATGATCGTTCGATAGACGAGGTCGAATGGTTATTCCCCGAGGACCCAAACCACATAGACCGATCAGCACGCGATAATGGGGCATGATCAAGGCACGGCAATCAATCAACAAGGTAGTGAGCATAAGCCTTCCTGCAAGTTTTTCTGGAAAGACCCAATGAGCGGTGACGACCTGAAATCGGCCTCTAACGTGCGGCCCATGCCCGCAAGTACCGTTCGCGACGCCATCCCTGGACGGCTGGCGGCTGCGAGACGTAGTGAGATCGATAGCTTCATCGTCATGGACGTTATGCGCGCTGCGGCTGCAAAAGAGGCCGCCGGCGAGCGCGTCATTCACATGGAGGTCGGGCAGCCCGCAACCCCAGCCCCCAAAGCAGCGCGTGAAGCGTTGCGTCAGGCCCTCGATGACAACAGTCTCGGCTATACGCTGGCACTCGGAATGGAGCCCTTGCGCGCACGCATTGCGCAGCACTATCAGGACACATACGGCGTCGACGTCCCCGCAGAACGGATCATCGTGACAACAGGCTCCTCGGCCGGCTTTATCTTAGCCTTCCTAGCCCTTTTCGATCATGGCGACACGGTCGCGTTGCCGTCACCAGGCTACCCCTGCTACCGCCAGATCCTGCGGGCCTTGGGTCAACAGCCGGTCATGATCGAAACCGGGCCGAATACGCGTTGGATGCCGACGCCCGAAGCCGTTGAAGCCGCACATTCCGAAAAAGGGATACGCGGTCTGCTTATCGCTTCACCAGCCAATCCCACCGGCACGATGCTTGAGCCGGAGCGCCTCTCTGAGATCTGCGCGACCTGCCAACGCCTCGGCCTCTGGTTCATCTCCGACGAGATCTACCATGGGCTCACCTATGAAGCGCCCGCCGCAACGGCCCTGGCACACAATGACGATGCCATCGTCATCAATAGCTTCTCAAAATACTTCTCAATGACCGGCTGGCGCGTGGGATGGATGGTCGTCCCGGACCGCCTTGTCCGCACAATCGAACGCTTAGCGCAGAACCTTTACATCTCCGCCCCTGCCGCCTCCCAAATCGCCGCTTTAGGCGCCTTCGACGGTATGGAGGAACTCGAAGCCAACAAACGCGTCTATGCGGAGAACCGCGAACTTTTGCTGGCCGGCCTTCCCAAAGTTGGTTTTGATCGCATCGTTCCGGCTGACGGCGCGTTCTACCTGTACTGTGACGTCAGTCATCTGACGGACGATAGCCCTTCCTTCGCAGCCCGAATGTTGAACGATATCGGAGTAGCGGCCACGCCCGGACTGGATTTTGATACCGAAAGGGGTGCGCAATATCTGCGCTTCTCCTACGCAGGCGCAACCAGCGACATGGAAGAAGCCGTAAAACGGCTCACGAACTGGCGGCGCTAAGCAAGCAAACGCTAAGGCCGAAGTCCCTTACGAGGACTCCGGCCTTACCAATCTGGTCACCACAATCGGAAGCTACTGGCTGAGCGTCAGTCGCAGGCGAGATAACCCGTATAGGTAACGATGTTATTGCGCTCGTTGCTCTCATCAATGAGGTTGTAGGGATCAACAACAGCGAAAATGGTGATTCGAGTACGCCCTTGGGCGTCCTTCACGTTATCAACCGTCATGCCGGCAGCAACGCCGGTGAGTTTCTCGATCGCCGCCTGCGTTTCAGCGTTCCACTCACCCGTGGCCTTAAGCTTCTGGTTTTCTTGGAATGATTTCAGCGCACGCTTTGACCCGGCACCCCAATCGCCGTCCACCGAAACAACATAGCCGCGTGACTTGAGGAACGCCTGAATGTCTCGTGCGAGCTTTGCATCCTTTGCCGGATCGGCCGCCGAACTGCTGTCACCGTTCGGCAAGGCGTTGTAATTACGCCCCTTCTTGACCTTCCCAGCGCCAAGCGTGAACTCGATAGCCCGCTGCTCTCGCGGCTCCATCTTCGTGCGCTTGGTGTCCTTCTCGATGAGGTCGATGTTTTCAGGAACATAGACCGCTACAAAACTGCGGAAGAGTTCGTTTGCACCACGCAGGTTGGCGTCACTGTCGCCTTCGTTGCGGATTACCAAACGCCCCGTCGCGAGCGGTTGGCCTTCTTCACAACCTACAAATTTAACCTCTGAATCCGACTTCTGAATTACAAGGTCGGGCGCTGCATGGGCGGCTTGCGCACCCAAGGTAACCGCTGCCAAAAGCCCGCCGCACGCAATAAATCTTCCTGCCATTTTTAACATTACAGTTCCCTCGAGAGCGGAAAAATTGTGCCCATACAGATACGCGCGAACATGCCAGAACCCTTGATCACATAGCAAGCTGCATCATAGAGCCGTGCAACACGTCAGATGTGGATATGTTGCAGTTGAGCCTCGGCCACACATCGGGTTGGTTCACCACGAGCAGGGGGCAAATAACGGGTCCAAACGCCACAACTGGGAACAAGATGCAATTCAGCCACGATCGTCTGATCTCCGCGGAAAGGTCCCAAAAATCTGAAATCTCACAGGGCAGACACAGCGACATCTGGCATCTGAAAAAAGACTCACATTCTCCGAAACGCGATCGAGAACCTAACCAACGGAAACGGCACATGGCAAAAAGAGCAAAGTCAGACATCCGCGTCGGTATCGGTGGTTGGACGTATGAACCTTGGCGTGGTGTTTTCTATCCCGACGGCCTGGCACAGAAGCGCGAACTCGAATATGCGAGCCGTCACCTGACGTCGATCGAGGTCAACGGCACCTACTATGGCTCGCTGAAACCGCCGACCTTCGCCAAATGGTATGACGAAACACCGGATGACTTCGTCTTCGCGCTGAAAGGCCCGCGCTTCACCACCAATAGGCGCGTGCTAGCCGAAGCTGGCGAATCCATTGAGCGGTTCTTCACCAGCGGTGTCATGGAATTGAAGGAGAAGCTCGGTCCCATCAACTGGCAATTCATGGGCACGAAGAAATTCGACCCGGATGACTTCGAAGCCTTCCTGCAGCTTTTGCCGAAAGACATCGGCGGGCATCCGATCCGTCACGCCGTCGAAGTGCGCCACGATAGCTTCAAAACACCAGAGTTCGTAGCCCTCGCCAAGAAATATGCCGTCGCCATCATCACCGCAGCCGATTCCAAATACCCTCAGATCGCCGACATCACCGCGCCGTTCATCTACGCGCGGCTCATGGGATCGAGCGAAAAGGAACCGGCGGGCTACTCCAAGAAGGCCATTGCTGCTTGGACGGAACGGGTACGCACCTGGGCTACAGGCGAAGTGCCCGACGGCCTGAGCACAGTCACCCCGCAATCCGAAAAGACTGGCCGCACGAAAGCTCACGACGTCTTCGTCTATTTCATCAGCGGCTACAAAGAACGAAATCCCACAGCGGCAATGACCATGATCGAAAGGCTCAAAAAATTGGATGAAACTTAGCGAAACTGCGCGGCGTATGTCTCAGGTTTGAAGCCAACGATCAACTTCCCACCGCCCACATCCAGAACCGGCCGTTTAATCATCGACGGCTGAGCAAGCATCAACGCGACAGCCTTCGCTTCATCGAGACTGGTTTTGTCGGCCTCCGGCAGCTTACGAAATGTCGTCCCAGACCGGTTTAAGAGGATTTCCCACCCAACTTTGCCGACCCATTTTTCCAGCATGCTCTTTTCAAAGCCCTGCGTCTTGTAGTCATGAAAAGAGAATGCAACGTCATGCGCATCAAGCCAGGCCCGCGCTTTCTTCATCGTGTCGCAGTTCTTGATCCCGTATATCGTGACAGACTTCGCCATCAACGCCCTCCTCGCGCGATTGCACCAAATTCATCACGTCAGTGATGCCGCAGAAACCCTCGTCCCGATACACATCACGCGTTCATTCCACATCCATTTCCGCCCTACCCCAACAACGCGTCCGACCTTTGACACGCGGCCACGTATCGGTGATTACCAAGGACATCGCGGCAGCCAGCAACCGCTACGCTTGACGAAAGGATTTGACTTTTGACGATCGCCCTCAACGTGGCATTGATCCTGACGACCGCCGTAGCAATCACAATCCTCTTTTCCAAGCGATTGGTAGACAGTCCCACCTACCGGGCCACCGTCACCCCGCTTGCTTCCATTATTGGCTCGGGATTTCTCGTCTCCGTTCCTCTGCTGGCCAGCGTGTTGGGCAACTATGCGCTGTTCGGCATGACCGCGCTGATCGTTTTCGCATACTGCGTAGGAGGCGCAATCCGCTTCAATATTCTCCACGGTGAACCACTTTTCAGGACAGGTCCACGCAACGGAGCCGGATCACTTGCCTATCTCTCCGAACGTATCTCCCACGTCGTGCTCGCAGGAGCCTACTTTGTCTCCGTCGCCTACTACCTCTCCCTCCTCTCGATTTTCCTATTGAAAGGTGTGGGGATCGACGACCCGTTGATGGCGCGCAGCATGACGACACTCTTCCTCGCCTTCATTGGCGGCTTTGGATTTATCCGCGGCCTCCGGGGACTTGAAGGTCTGGAAGAATATGCGGTGGGGTTCAAGCTCGCGGTCATCGCAGCCATCCTCGCCGCCCTCGCCCTTCACAACATTCACCTTAGCACGACGGGCACCTGGCACCTCCGAGATCTGACAACGCACCTGGATAGTGAAGCGATCCGCATACTCTGCGGCTTTGTCATCGTCGTGCAGGGATTTGAAACATCCCGATTTTTAGCGGGCCAGTACCCCCCGGCCCTCCGTGTTCGCACGATGCGAAACGCGCAATTGATTTCCGGCGCGATCTATCTCGCATTCTTCGCGCTTGCGACCGTCATGTTTCAAAACCACTTTGCGAAGGGCGAGGTTGCAGCCATCATCGACATTGTCGGCAAACTGGCGTTCGTGCTACCGATCATGCTGACAGGGGCCGCGGTCGCATCGCAGTTCTCGGCATCCATCGCCGACGCGATCGGAGCTGCCGGTCTCCTTCACGCAACTCTCCCCGAACGTTTCCCGCTCAGTTATTACTATCCCGCGATCGCAACCGTGGCGATTGCCCTTGTCTGGAGCGGAAGCGTTTTCGAAATAATTGCGCACGCCTCGCGCGCTTTCGCGTTTTATTACTTTCTGCAGTGCGTCGTTGCGGGATTCGTGACCTTTGCGGCGCCAGATGTAACGCGTCGCCCAGCACGCTTGGTTTGGTTCGGAAGTCTTGCGACTATCTCACTCGCCGCTGCAATTTTCGGCATTCCAACTGAAGGCTAAGCCCCCAAAGCTGGCTGCGCTTTCAAGAACCGGAGCTCGAATCTCAAACTCCAGAATCTTTTCACGTCAATTCAGCGATATGAGCCAACTTGTCGGGATTGCGAGTGATATAGATCGCAGCGATCCGTCCATCCGCGATCTCGAATGCTGTGGTCTGCAGAAACTTACCATGCTCCCGACTAATGTAACCGGGTAATCCGTCAATCCAGACAGGCCGGATCAAAATCGCCGACTGCGATACATGTTTCCGATATAGCCCAGCAAACATGCGCAGAACACGGTCGATCCCAACGATTGGATTGCGGAATGCCAACACCTTACCCCCACCATCAGACCTGATGACGACATCGTGTGTCAGTAAGGCACGAAGTCCCTCAAGGTCGCCGTTCGTTGAAGCATGAAAGAAGGCCCGTGCAATACGGTCGCCATCCTCCCGCGCCACTTTAAAGCGTGGCCGGTCCTCCTGAACGTGACGCCGCGCCCGTACCGCAAGCTGGCGTATTGCGGAAGGCTCGCGGTTCAGGGTCTCCGCGATCTCGTCAAGCGGAACCCCAAACACGTCGTGCAATAGAAACGCCGCGCGCTCCAGCGGAGACAGCCGCTCCAACGCCAACATGAGCGTCAACGTCAACTCGTCAAACCGCATATCGTCATTCTCCGGCTCGACGATAGGGTCAGGAAGCCATGAACCGAAATAAGTTTCCCGCCGAGCCCGAGCTGATTTCATGACATCGAGACAAAGCCGCGTAACCGTCCGGTTGAGATAGGCCGCAGGTTCGCGCACATTCGTTCCATCCACACCCGCCCAACGAAGCCAAGCTTCTTGCACGATGTCTTCGGCCTCTGTCATCGACCCAAGCATGCGATAAGCGATGCGCAGCAGCCGCGGCCGCTGCGCTTCAAAAAGATCTGTACTCTTATCAGGCTGCGTCACGCGCATTATCCACGGGGTGAGCGACTCGGAAACCAACTTGAAGCCGGTTCCAGACATTAATGGCACCAATGGCAAGCGTCAGGTTCACTTGTTCAGCTTCGGTAAATTCCGCCTTCACCAGCTCATAGTCAGCATCGGGTGCATGCGTATCCGACAACCGCGTGAGCGCTTCGGTCCAGGCAAGCGCCGCCCGCTCGCGCGGCGTGTAAAGAGAAGACTCACGCCATGCATCAAGCATGTATAGGCGCATCTCAGGTTCACCGTTCTTACGCATGTCGGTGGTGTGCATATGAATACAAAAAGCACAGCCATTGATCTGCGAAGCGCGCAATTTCACAAGTTCGAGCAGACTGTGTTCAAGCCCACAGTCTCTCAGTGCAGTCTCGACGCCCACCATCGCCTTGATTACAGCGGGAGCGGCTTTATGTGGGTCGTTCAAACGCGGTGTCATGATCATCTCCAATCTTGGACGAGGGTTCTGCCCAGTTGACGACGCAGCACCAACGGAAGTGACATGATGCATCGCCTTTTTTGAAAGAGTCAGTCGCGATAAGGTGTCGTGAGCTCTTTTTCATCGGTGTCCACGATGAAGACGGCCAACAGCTTTGCAGGTTCAGTGGCGCTGGCATTGGAGCTAACATCGTGCCGATCTCCGGGATTCTCCGAGAAGCTCTCGCCAGCACGATAGGTCACAACAGGCCCGCCATTGACGGCACTGTTGATTGCGCCTTCAAGGACGGTTGCATAAATAAAGGCCGAACTTGCATGCGTATGACCAGGGCTGGAACCACCCGGGCCATATTCGACAAGAACCGCCTTGATGCTCTTGCCTGGAACATTGGGCAGAACGTGCTCGTAAACAACCGTAACGTTGGCTTTTTCGCCGTGAGCTTTGGCCGGAGCCACGAAAACCACCGCAAGAACCAAAGCAAACAAAAATCTATTCATAGCTACTTCTCTCACTCACCGATGGGTAAATCGCTGCGCTTCAACCTCAAAGACGAGGTCGGAGACCTCGGTGTGACATGAGCCGGCGATTTTTTTGAGATATCCCGCTTCTTCCGAACGTGTGTGCGGAAATAAGCTCAGCAAACGATGCGCACGTCTTGCGGTCGTTTATGAAAACGCTTGAGAAATTAGCGTCGCATCGCAATGCGATTGGCAAAGACCACCAAATAGCTCATCGCGTCTCGTACAAAACGCCACCGCACACCGAGTGATTCTTCCACAGGCATATGCGCGGAGATGTATGCGTTCTATCAGGGAACTGATCTAATCACGCCCGGCAAAAGATTGATCTGATTCGCACGAGCCAAAAATAACTCGTCGTTCCAGGAGCCGGGAAAAATGACGACAATCTCTTCACTTAACAACGCAGCGTTGTCGCTTTTTAAATCCACTCAGCCTGAGCGGATGACAAGCAGAAATACTGAGACAAACGAGCAAGTAAAAGTTGGGAGCGGGATGTCCACGTTACCCGGGGCCGCATATCAACAAGCGGCAGCCGCAGCTGGAAAATTCTCCGTCGAGACAGCGTCACCTTCCCGAAAGGTTATTGCCACCGGAGAAACGACACCTGATGTCGATCCAAATGAAACATCAGGCGAATAGCTCTCTGGTCAACCCACACAATAAATATGTTGGAGCGGCACAATAATATTGGCAAACTCCCCAAAAAATGAGGGAGAAAACATTTGCCGGCGGTGCAAAGTGCTCAAACTCACGACAGCGATGTTCTGTTGGTTACGGGCGGAAGCCGTGGCATCGGCGCCGCGATCGTGCGTGAAGCAGTCGCGCGGGGCTACGCTGTAGGCTTCAGCTACCAGTCGGATATAGCATCAGCGCAATCGTTGGTCGGCGAACTTGCCGCCGAAGGCGCGCGCCTCCAAGCCATTCAGGGCGATGTCGCCAACGCGAGCTTTACCTCTTCTTTTTTCGATGAAGCGTCAGCCCAATTCGGCCCTGTGACCGCCGTTGTAAACAACGCCGGAATGACCGGGCGGATTGGGGCCTTTAGCGAGGTCCCTGTCGACATCCTGCGTCGCACGATAGACGTGAACCTGCTTGGGACGATGTTCATGGCCCAAGAAGCCATCCGCAGATGGCAAGCTGCATCCATTCCCGGACGCCTCGTAAACATATCTTCGGTCGCGGCAACCCTCGGTTCTCCCGGAGAGTACGTCCACTACGCAGCCACGAAGGGCGCCGTGGACACGCTGACCATCGGCCTCGGCAAGGAAGTCGCCGCATCAGGCATCCGCGTGAATGCGGTTGCACCAGGGACAGCTTACACGGATATTCATGGCGCAGGCGGCGACCCTGATCGTCCAAAGCGCATTGTTGCGCGCGTCCCTATCGGGCGCATCGCCCAACCTGAAGAAATCGCAAAAACCGTGCTCTGGCTTCTCTCAGACGAAGCCTCGTATGTGACGGCAACCGTCCTCCGCGTTGGCGGTGGAGTGTAATCGGAACCGAAACAGCTCTAACTTTCCAAGTCTCGCGCGGCTTACGCAGCTATCTGACATTCTGCCTTGTGAAAGGCGTATTCGAGACCTATACGCGCGCTCCCCGGTCAACAAAACCGGCGTGAGCACAACGGCTGGAGTTCCTGAACTCCACCCGCGCAGGCGGCCTTGCCAGCCCTGTGTACGGAGCCACGACGGGAAGATCGGTTGGGGTTTTAGCTCAGCGGTAGAGCACCGGACATTTGTCCGGAGGTCGTGGGTTCGACTCCCGCAAACTTCACCATTGGATAGCTCAATTGGGTAGAGCATCAGACTGATAATCTGACCGTCGAAGGTTCGAATCCTTCTCCACTGCTGGCCTCAAAAACCAGCTCCACCCTTCCAAGGTGTTGTCCAAACGGGGCCGGGGACCGGAATGCGGAAGGACTGAAAACAACGCTCGTACCTTCGGGCACGAACGAAGCGGAAGGTCCCATGCCGTTTATGCGCCGCCTGATTTCAGGTGACGGCTAAGACGCGTTTGCGCCAGCACGCGGGCTTTGGTCCGTAGGTCCGTGCAACCGCCGCGATGCCCGCTCCCTGCGATCCGCTGCGCGTAGATGCCAGCGGTCCCCGGCTTCATGACCGGCATCGAAAATACCTGTCCCGCGCCATGCGGGACAAAGGCTCAAACAACGAAAGGACGATCGACGCATGCCATAGCCATGCCCGACAGGAGTAACGAACATGCTGATGAAGCTTCTCGACGAACTTATGGGCCGCATGCGCTTTCGGGTGCAGGAAAATCAACGTGCCATCGTCTTCCAGAACGGCAAGCTGTTGAGCATTGCCGGACCGGGCGAACATGTCCTGCCGAACTGGCGCAAGAGCCTGGAGGTCGTACCTTACGACATCATCACTGGTGCGGTGTTCAAATCTCCGTACGAGAAGCCCTTGTTCGACAAGCTCCCGGACGTGGCAGCTAAGCACCTGAGCGTCTTTCGCACGGGCCGTACCGAAGTTGCTGTCATCGAACGCGACGGTCGTCCCTTCGACGTTCTTCCGCCAGATAGCAAATTGACCGTATGGGCCGACGCCGGTCCGTGGAGCGCGACGCACATCGACATCTCCACGGACTTGCGCATCGATCCCGACCTCCTGCGGCGACTAGTGCTTGCCGGCAAGATGAACATCATCACCGGCGCCACGGTGGCCGAAGGTCATGCCGGATTGCTCTTCATCGACGGCGTCTACGTCGAGACGTTGGAACCTGGCGTCTACGGCTTCTGGAAGGCAGGACGGACAGCAACGGTGAAGCAAATCGACCTGAAGCGGCAGTCGGTCGACGTCACCGGCCAAGAGGTACTGACGAAGGATCGCGTGACGATCCGCATCAACCTCGCGGCGGAATACCGTGTGACCGATCCGGTTCTCGCTGTCTCAGCGGTAAAGGACTTTTCGGACAGCCTCTACCGCGCCTTGCAGTTCGCCTTCCGCAAGACCCTTGGCGCACTGAGCCTCGACCAAATCCTTGAGAAGAAGGTGACCATCGACGAGGAGGCCGCCGGCAAGGTGAAGGCAGACATGGCTGCAATCGGCGTTGAGGTCTTGGATATCGCGCTGAAGGACGTCGTATTGCCGGGCGAAATGCGCGAGATCCTGAACCAGGTCGTCGCGGCTGAAAAGCAGGCCGAAGCCAACGTGATCCGTCGGCGTGAAGAAACGAACGCAACCCGCTCGCTTCTGAACACCGCAAAGGTCATGGCCGAAAACCCGGTCATGCTGCGCTTGAAGGAGCTGGAGGCTCTGGAAGCAATTGCCGGCAGGGTCGAACGCCTGACGATCCACAACGGCACCGGCGGTTTGATGCACGACATCGTCAAGCTGCGAGACGAATAAAGAGCGGGCCATCCCTCTTGATGGCCCCTCCGCACCCCGCACTCACCCAAGAAACTCACCGATTTCCGCCGCGATTTCTATTGCATGCGTTTCCAATGCGAAGTGACCGGTCTCGAAAAAGGTCACCCGCGCATCTGGGATATCCCGCTTAAAAGCTTCAGCCCCAGGCGGAAGGAAGAAAGGATCGTTCCGCCCCCACACCGCGAGAAAGCGCGGCTTGTGGGTACGAAAATACTCCTGAAACATCGGGTAAAGCGCGACGTTGTTCTTGTAATCACCGAACAGATCAAGCTGTACCGTACCGGCTCCGGGGCGGCTGATATAATAGTCGTCGAGCGTGTAGCCATCCGGGGAAACCTCCGTCTCATCCGGGACCCCGTGAACATATTGCCAGCGCGTCGTTTCCAGCGTCAGCAGTGCCCGAAGCGCGTCGCGATTAGCCTGCGACGCATCCTCCCAATAGGCGCGTATGGGATTCCATCCCTCGCTCAGTCCCTCGACATACGCATTGCCATTCTGGGAGATGATGGCAGTGATCCGTTCGGGATGGCGAACCGCAAGGCGGAAACCAGTGGGAGCGCCGTAATCGAACACGTAGACAGCGAAGCGATCGAACCCGACGATTTCAGTGAAGCGCTCGATCGTATCCGCGATGGAATCGAAGCTATTCACCTTCGGATTGTCTGACTGCCCAAAGCCCGGCAGATCCGGAGCAATGATGTGATAGCGGTCGGCCAACAGCGGGATCAGGTCTCGGAACATGTGGCTTGAGCTCGGAAACCCGTGCAACAGCAAAAGTTTCTCAGCGCCCTCCGAGCCAGCTTCCCGATAAAAAACCT
The DNA here is from genome assembly GCF_000981545.1 of Candidatus Filomicrobium marinum. Taxonomy (NCBI): domain Bacteria; kingdom Pseudomonadati; phylum Pseudomonadota; class Alphaproteobacteria; order Hyphomicrobiales; family Hyphomicrobiaceae; genus Filomicrobium; species Candidatus Filomicrobium marinum. The sequence goes on along the minus strand of NZ_LN829119.1, from coordinate 6,178 downwards.
TCACACCGTCAACGTCGGTGCTGCGATAATGAATACTGCTCATTTGTCGTTCTCCTAGGTCACTGCCCCTCACGGGCATAATTCACTCACCAAGCCGCGCCTTCAGTTCGGCGTTCTCCGTTTCGAGCATCATGAGACGCTCACGCAGAGGCTCGATCGCCGTCGTGATCTCGGCTTCGGTGAAACGTGGGGTGATGTGCTGCGCGCAGTTCCAATCGAAAGCTTCAAGGTGAAGTCGAAAGAGTCGTTCAGGCTTCGCCCGATAAGCCGGATCGAGAACCTCTTCGGTAAGGGCGAGATCGTCTGCGAGACCGAGCACCTCAGTGCGTGCGTAAATTTTGAGACGCGCCCGGCGCGCATAGTCCACAAGGATCAGCGCTGCGCGATCATCCGCCTTGAGGTTGCCGAGACTGATGTACTGCCGGTTCCCCCGGTAATCCGCGAACGCCAGCGTCTTTTCGTCGATGACCTTCAGGAACCCCGCCGCCCCGCCACGATGCTGGACGTAGGGCCAGCCGGTTTCCGATACCGTAGCCATGTAGAAGCTGTCTCGCTGCACGATGAAAGCAACTTCGTTCGGAGTGAACCGGTCGAATGTGCGGTGCCCGCGAAAATCCTGCCAAAGGTGGTCGCTTCCCATCTCAGCCTGGGCAGCACGAACGCTCGGCGTAATAGCAATGTCGAGAAATCCGTAGACCATAGCGGCTGCCTCTCTTGCTCGTGACTGGGCTCTGAAGACCGGCAACGACAAGATGAGAGCTTCTCAAATATGAGAGAATACGTTATATTTGAGATATACTATTTCAAATATTGAGAGAAAAAATGGATCGCTTCGAAGCGATGTCTATCTTCGTGACGACTGTCGAAACCGGAAGCCTCACGGGCACCGGCCGCAGATTGAATATGCCGCTACCGACCGTCAGCCGGAAGCTCGCCGAGTTGGAAGATCACCTTGGAGTTCGTCTCCTGACCCGTACGACGCGCAAACTAACGCTGACGGACTCCGGTACCGACTACTACCAGTCCTGCAAACAAATCCTGGACGAGGTCAACGATGCGGAAAGGAAAGCATCAGGCGAACAAACTGCACCGCGGGGGGAACTCGTCCTCACCGCACCAATCGTATTCGGTCGCCTTCATGTCTTGCCGGTAGTGAATGCGTTTCTCGCAACCTATCCCGACATCAACATCCGCATGTGGCTGTCAGATCGAAACGTTCATTTGCTTGAGAACGATATCGACTTGGCTGTGCGCATCGGCACGCTTGCTGACAGTTCGATGATCGCCAAACGCGTTGGAGCTGTCCGCTATGTCGTTTGCGGCAGCCCCGCCTATTTCGAGACATATGGGCGGCCAAGAACCCCCGCCGATCTCACCGACATACCCTGCGTCACCTTCGATACGCTCAGAGCCTCAGATGCATGGACGTTCGGCGGTCGCGCAAAGGGCCGCCAGCGTAGTATTCGTGTTCAGTCTCGTCTTTCGGTCAATACGGCGGAGGCAGCGCTAGACGCTGCCATCGCCGGCGTTGGCGTCACTCGCGTCCTGTCATATCAGGCTGAACATGCGGTGAAGGAAGGCAAATTACGCGTAGCCTTGGCCGCGTTCGAATCCGAACCTCTGCCCGTCTACCTACTCCATCAAGGCCAAGGTGCCCTGCCCGTTAAAATGCGCAGCTTTCTTGATTTCGCCGGACGGCAGCTTCGTCATCGCCTGGAAAAAATCTCGCTGTAACCTCTATTGCAGGCCCACCGGCCCTAGAGGGATCATCTCGCTATCAGTCCCTCGCCTGCGATCCCTCACCTGGCGCTGGCCTCCGGAAGGCGAGCCGCATCTGCTTTTCGGTTTCGATGAGCATGAAGAACACAACGCCGACAGCGACGGTCAGCATGCCATCTTGCAATGATACCGACTGCGTACCGAAAGCCGCTTGGAACACAGGTAAGTAGGTGATCGCAAACTGCGCGACCGTTACGGTAATGACGCAACCCCAGACAATCGGCGTGCCGCGTACGGCGGCCCACGTAAGTGACGTGCTATAGATATTCCTGATAAAGAACAGATGGAAAATCTCCAGCACGACAAGCGTATTCATCGCCATCGTCTGCGCCAGCGCCGGAGGATAGGACCGACTGGTCGCGTAAGCATAGATACCGAAGACCGCGACCAGGAAAAGCATCGAAATCAATATGATATGCCAAATCAGCCCGCCCGTGAGAAGCGGCTCATCGCGCGGTCGAGGTGGACGGCGCATGGTACCGGACTCACTCGGCTCGAAGGCAAGCGCCAATCCCAAAGTGACGGCCGTGATAAGGTTGATCCAGAGTATCTGCACCGCCGTAATGGGAAGCGCCAACCCGGCAAATAACGCCACGATGATCGTCATCGCCTCACCCGCACTGGTGGGGAGCGTCCAGCTGATGACCTTTTTAATGTTGTCGTAGACCGTCCGGCCTTCACGCACCGCCGCTACGATTGAAGCAAAATTGTCGTCAGCCAAAACCAGTTCGGCGGCCTCTTTTGCGGCTTCGCTACCCTTGCGCCCCATCGCGATGCCCGCATCCGCGCGCTTGAGCGCCGGAGCATCGTTCACCCCATCACCGGTCATGGCGACTGTCAGCCCACGCGATTGCAGCGCGGTCACCAGTCGCAGCTTGTGCCTCGGAGATGTGCGGGCAAAGACATCGGTTGAGACAGCCACTTCAGCAAGAACGGCATCGTCCATTGTCTCAATGTCCGAACCGGTCAAGACGTTCTCGGCGTTCTTGAGCCCGATCTGGGCTGCGATCGCACGCGCGGTAGCGGCATGATCGCCTGTGATCATTTTCACGCGAATACCTGCGCCATGGCACGCGGCCACAGCCTCGACGGCCTCGGCACGGGGCGGATCAATCAGCCCGATCAGACCGATCAACGTCATCTGACCGTCGAGATCCGATGTGTTGAGAACCGTGTGGTCCTGAGCCACCTCGCGCACAGCGACCGCGATCACGCGCTGACCTTCTGCGGCGAGCCTTTCCACCATGTCATGCCAGTAGCCCGGGGTAAGCGGGGCGATACCGTTATCAAGAGCCCGTTGGTTCGTACACATCGCCAACACAGCCTCAGGGGCTCCCTTAACGTAAATGCTGGCATGGCCTTCGTGATCGTGATGGAGCACGGCCATGTAGCGATGCGCCGCATCGAAGGGAATAGCATCCGTACGTATCCAGCCGCGAAAGGGTTCGGCACCATCACCGGTAATCTTCCCCGCGAGCACCAACAGGGCACCTTCCATCGGATCACCCTCGACCCGCCATCCGTCCTGCACATTGTGGAGCATCGCGTCGTTGCACAGCGCGGCGGCGCGCGCGAATTCCATCAAGACCACATGTTCCGGAGGATGGACCTCGGCCTCACGCAAGCGCACCGCGCCCTTAGGCGCGTATCCCTCGCCGGCAACCGAATAGACGTGTCCGGACGCAGCAAGCGCGGCAACCATCATTTCGTTGCGGGTGAGCGTACCGGTCTTGTCCGAGCAAATCACCGATACCGACCCCAACGTCTCGATGGCTGGCAAGCGGCGAACAATCGCGTTCCGGCGCGCCATAGCCTGCACACCAACCGATAGGGTGACGGTCAGCACAGCAGGCAGCCCTTCGGGAATTGCCGCAACCGATAATCCCACCACAGCCATGAAAAGCTCTGAAAATGGGAGGTGGCCGACAAAATAGCCATAAACCAAAAGGGTGGAAGCAATCAGCAGGATGAAGATCGTGAGCCAGCGGGCGAAAATATCCATCTGATGCACGAGCGGTGTGGTCAGCATCTCCACGGTAGAGAGCATCCCACTTATCCGACCGATCTGCGTTGATCCCCCTGTCGCAACGACAAGCCCGCGCGCAGTACCAGCGGTCACGAGCGTACCGCTAAAAAGCATTGAACTGCGGTCACCCAACGCGGCCTCAGGCAAAACCGGCTCCGTTGTCTTTTCTACGGGAACAGATTCACCGGTAAGAATAGCCTCGTCCACATTAAGCCCACGGGCTTCGATCAGCCGTAGATCCGCCGGCACGCGATCGCCCGCTTCGACCAGAACAATGTCGCCTGGCACCAGTTGATCGGCGTCCTCACTGCATCGCCGACCGTCCCTCAACACGGCCGATCGCGGCGCCAGCATTCCCCGGATCGCCTCCATTGCCTGCTCGGCGCGCCCCTCCTGAATGAAGCCGATCACCGCATTCACCAGCACCACCGCCAGGATGACGCCTGTATCCACCCAATGCTGCAAGGCCGCGGTAACGACAGCCGACGCAACCAACACATAAATCAGAATGTTGTTGAACTGGCTTAGGAAGCGCACCAAGGCGCTACGCTTCGGCGGCTCCGGCAAGCAATTGAACCCGTAGTGCTCCAGGCGGCGCTCAGCCTCTTGTGCACTCAGGCCTTCAGCCGACACCCCCATAGCGGCCAGAGCATCGGCGACGGAAATTGCATGGTAAGGGGTTCGCTGTTTATCCGTTGTCATCGTGTCTGGTTTTCCCTCAGCCCTGAAACCAACTCACGAGAACTTGCAGTCCTCAGCTATCAACCAGCTCTCGATATTCCACCGACATCGTAAATTTCCACGTTTCTTGTGGCCAGACCTGAGCGATCAGGTCTTGGCCTAAAGCCAGCGACGATACTTGAAATAGACGTAGGGCAGGATCGCTGAGAACACCATCAATGCGAGTGCCGTCGGATATCCGTAAGCCTCATCAAGCTCGGGCATGAATTTGAAATTCATACCATAAATAGAAGCGATGAGCGTTGGCGGCAGGAACACGACCGCAGCGACCGAGAAAATCTTGATGATGGCATTCTGCTCGATGTTGATCATGCCGAGCGTGGCATCGAGCAGGAACGTGATCTTCTGCGAAAGAAAACTCGCATGGTCTGCGAGCGAACGTAAATCACGCGCGAGGGTCCTCACCCGCTCGCGTGTCTCCTTGCCGCTTTTTCGTTGAATCGTGCAGTGCCCGAGAAAGCCGATCAGGCGTTCAAGCGTAACAAGACTGTCACGTATCTTCGAGGTTAAGTCCCCCTTTTGACCGATGGTCTCAAGCGTCTTCTGAAAATCTTTGCTCTTGGTCGGCCTGGCGCCTTTGCGCTGGAAGATATCACGCGAAATGGCATCGATATCGCGACCATCCCGCTCTAAAATATCAGCGAGGCGATCGACGATTGCTTCGAGAAGAGCGATCAATACGCCCTCGCCCGTTTCACATCCCATCGGAACCTTTTCGGCGCGCATGGGGAATGTCGTAAAGGCTCGCGGCTCGTGATACCGAATGGTCACCAGCCGGGTCTCCGTCAGAACGAACGTCACAGGCTGCATATCCGGATCATCGCCATCCGCGCGTGCAGGGAGAATTGCTGTCATGAACGCCGCGCCATTCTCATGATAGAGGCGCGAAGAAATTTCTATCTCCTCCATCTCCTCCTTGGTGGGCAGATCGATGCCAAGGCTCTTTTCGAGTTCTTTTTCCTCCTCATGCGTAGGACTAACGAGATCGATCCAGACCATACTTTCTGGAAGCGTTGACACCTCCTCAACCGCTCTCAAGCGGCCGCCCTCATTCAAAAAGCCCCGGATCATCAACGCCTCCTGGTTTCATCGACTCCCGGTCGGAAATCCGCTTACGATCTCAACATCGTTCCCACACGAGAACACATGACCTGCACAATTATATCAGCTGGCAGATCACTCCCACTCAATTGTGCCCGGTGGCTTTGAGGTGATGTCGTAGACGACGCGGTTAATGCCGTTGACCTCGTTGACGATGCACCAGCTACGTCGAACAGGACTACCGGCGTGCCAGCAGATCGTAATGCGACGACTCGCGCCGCGTTTAAATGTAGACACCACGACAAGTGCGCGTGGGAACACCAAGCCCGAAGGACGGGGTGGCGGGCCTGAGGCCAAAAAACAAGGGATGGGCACACGCCACCCCGCGCTGCACGCGCTCTACGGCATGGCCCGCGAGATCATCCCGCTATCCCACGGTCGCCCCGCCTCGACCTTGAGGCGAAGCCGCCATGCAATTCCCGCTGTCCAGCTGATGGGTACCGGCTTCCCACGTGCAGCCCCCGAACCACGACGCCCAGTTCGCGCCGCGCCCTCGGTCGGACGGGACGGGGGGGAGGATAGGGGTGGGGG